>CAZYPZ010000007.1:0-165758 GCA_964650005.1 uncultured bacterium
CCTCAATCCGCATGTCAACCGGCGAAGTCTGGCAAATTCATGAATAATCCGGGTAGACGGTTGCCAGAAACTCGGGGCTGCGCCAAAGACTGCGGTTCAGGTACTCCCATCGTTTGCGCCATGGCTGAGTGAACACAGCGGCCAGGCACGTGGCGCCATTGGGAGAGGCACCGCCAAAGGGCGTGGTGAATAGCGACTGACGCACCGCATCGGTCACCGGCTCCGGCAGATCGTTCAGTCCCAGCTGCTGCATCGCGTGTACAGGAACCGGCGCGTTCAACAGCGCCTGAGCAGCCCAGATACCCAAAGCCACCGCACGTTCCCATGGAGCGCCCCGCGTCTGATCCAGCAACAGATCCCAATCGAGCGAGTGCTCAAATCGTTGCAAGATCATGGCCACATCGAGCACGATGCGCAATCCTGTGTCCTGCAGCCGGTGCAGCAGCACTCCATGCCAGCAGACATGCATGAGCAGATGTTCAGGGCACAACCTCAGGACGGGTACGCCATTGATCTCTGCAGGCTGGGCGTGTTTCCAAATCGTCTCCGATTGGACAAAGGACCGTTGAGCCGAGGCCAGCGTTCCATGCACTTCGACATGAGTATGACGCGTCGGATGGGTGAAGGCCGGCAGGTGATGTACCTCCTGCAACACGGTCACGTCCTCCACGAGCGGTTTGTCGCATCTGTAACCCATGTCCAGCATCACCGCGGCCGCCCGAGCGGTATCTGCTCCCGGAATCAGCACGTCCAGGTCGCTCATGGGCCTCAGCCCGGGGCGCGGATACACCCACAAATCCAGACAGGCGCCCTTCAGGGGGATCAGCGGAATGCCTGCATCGTGCAACGCCCGTGCGATCGAAGTCAGTTCACGCGTACGCTGCTCATTGCGCGCGGTCAGCCGCCAGACAGGCAGCTGCAACGATTGCTGCATGGACGGTACTCGATCCAGCAGCCCGGCTTGGTGCAACCGGCTATACAGCATCGGACTGACCTGCGCATCATGCGCCGTCGCGATCAACGCGCTCCAGCCGGCAGGATCATGCGGCAACGCCTCGGCAGAAAGCGGCACGCCCATGCGCAACAGACCGGACAGTTGCTTCCGGACCGTGATATCAGCCGTATCATCGCGAGCGTGCAGTGTGCAGTCTCCTTTCTTCAATTCCTCCCTGAAGTTGCATGGGAACTAACACGGAACATGGGCATGTGCCTTTCCGGAATAGGAATTCTCCAACCACAATGCATAGCTCCATCTATCCTCGCCAATAGTCCGACTTTCCGTTGTCTTTCAGCTCGTCACATCGTGCGGCGTTAACTCGGCCTGCAGAAACTCCGGGATAGGGATGCCCAACGCTCGGGCCCTGGCGCACGCCACTTCGCAATACCAGCGTGTCTCCCCCTCCAAATCACCGGTCTCCAGCCAGGCGTGCGCGGGGCACCACTGACACAGATTGACTAAAGGACACCGCTTGCAGTGATGTAGCAGCCAGTCACTCTGCACTTGTCGCGCTCGCACGCGTGGCACCAGCTCCTCCCAAGCCTGTCTCAACGGGACCACCCGCAGGTCCGCCACACAATCCGGATGCAGCAGCGACATGCAAAGCTTGAAGCGGCCATCCCAGCTCACCGAGAAGCTGCCATTGCCTGCGCCGCAGCCCAGCAACCGGTGGTACGCGGCGTAGGCATCGCAACTGGCCTGTTTCTCGCATGCTGCGCAAGACTCCGGGTCGGGCATATGTTCGGTATTGCGCACCAGCTGATCACACCCCTTCTCCAGCGCGCCAAATCGCGAAGGATCCGCCCGTTCGACAGCCACCACCTCGTCGGCGCTGAGACGTTCAGCCAGTACCGTGGCATTGCGTACCGGATCATGGTCATACCGCAACGTCAAAAACGGATCGAACCGGTAGTAGTCCTTCGTGTATTCACGGCAGAACGCATGAATGTCGGCCAACTGGTGCAGGTTGCTGCGCAGCGCCATGGCCTTCAGCCGCACCCGAATCCCCGCCGCCAACATGGACTCCAACCCTCGCCTGAAGGCGCGAAATGAACCGGCACGCTGCGTAACCGCTTCGTATACCTCTTCCGTGGCGCCATACACCGATACCTCGATATCGCGCGGCGGATATTGGCGAAACAGCTCGATAATCTCGTCATCTACCAGACAGGCGTTGGTGAACACCGACACCAGCAGCCCGCGTTGTTTCATATTGCGATAAATACGCGTAAAATCCGGGCGCAGCAGCGGCTCGCCAGCCGTCAGCAGGCACCAGAGGACACCCAGGTCGACGGCCTGTGCAGCGATCGAATCCCATTGCTCCGCGCTCAGTTCACGCTCTCTCACGTTCGCGTTGTCGGGCGCTTCGTAGATGTAACAATGCCTGCACGCGTTGTTGCACCGCGGGGTGAGTTCCGCATCAAAAGACAGCGGGATGCGCCGTGTTCTCACCTTGTCCCATAGGTCGAACTGCTGGATTTCTATCTGGCGAGCGTGTTCAGGCGAAGCGTTCATGGCAGCTCCTTTCGCAGGCACACGCACCCCTCAAAGGGAGCTGCCCCCACGTATTCAACCGATGGTTTGTACCCCATGCGTTCGTATAGCCGCAGCGCCGGGGCGTTATCGTTGCGAACCCACAGAAACACTGCTTTTGCGCCTTCTCCGGCGGCCTGTCGGTGTACGCAATCACATAGCCTCTCGGCCAACCCGCCGCCGCGGCACAGAGGGTGTACACGCAGCGAATACAGCCACCAAATCGGCGTATCGGTCACCGGATGACGGCCTCGGACCAGCGTCACGGCGCCCAGCACCTGGGGTGGCCGTCCCGCGACCCAAACCGACTGGTCGGGATCATGCATCACATCGGGATCCATCCCCAACAGCAAACAGTCCAGCACATCGGCGTTCCGTATCGGTACATGACGCAGTCGCCATCGTTGCCATCGCCTGAACAGCCTTGTGCGCATCAGCCAGCGGCCAACCGGCGCCAAGGGCTGGAGCGCCCACCAAATCCATCGATGCGGCCGAATGCCGACTCCATGGGTCTGACACCATGCCAACAGACTGCCGGTCAGGCCAAGCGGTACACGCACCCGTCGTCCCATGCGCCGCACAGCCGTCACCACGCCCAGCACGTCTTCCATAGGTACATGCGCATCGGGCATATCGCAGTTGTCGCCTTGGGTCTGCACCCAGGTCCGTTCGCGGCGAACGACTCGGTGCACCACCAGTCTGCCATCAGGGGGCATCGCCACAGCGACCACTTGGCCGATGCGCACCGGCTCTCGGATAGGCGATATCTCTACCAGATCGCCATGCCTGATGAACGGATACATGCTCAGGCCCGGCGCCTGAAATCGAAACGGGCGCCCGCGTTCCACCGCCGCGCGGATCAGCTGAGCCAGCGCACGGCCGTTGAAGTGGTTTTGGTCGACGGTGCGCAGGTAACCCGTCTGACATTCATCCACCGGGTGCGTGTCCGGTGTCTCACGTTCCTGTGGCATCACCCTCGGGCTCCGGTGGATGGCTTTGGGCTCGCGCCAATTGTTCCGCGTACTCGGCCTTGATACGCGCCAACCGCTCTGCCGGATCAGGCACTTCCCAGGACCGTTCACCGGGCAGCAGCCAGCCCATCCAGCGTGCCTGCGCATGTGCTACATCACACAGGTACTCCACTGGCCGATCGAGCACGCCGTGCTCCGTCCAGCTCTTTCCCGGGCACTGGTCACAGAGACCGGCAATGAAGCAGCGCGCACAGCGTCGCAGGTACTCCGGATCGGTGGCCCTTCTGTCAGTCAATTGGGCCACCCGCTGCAGCGCATCGCGTAGCGGTACCGGCCCGTCCGGGGGGAACAGCGGCACACACATCTCTGGGGCGCGTACGCCCATACAGGGTTGCCAAACGCCATAGGCATCCACGCAGCCGCTCCGATTTCCTGCTCCACATGGGAACAATGCATCGCCTCGGATAGACATGAACTTGGCGCCGAACTCGGTGTTGGTCCGGCGGTACTGTTCGGCATCCCGTGTCAGGTAGACCACGCCGGATTCAGGATCAGCACGCAGCGAGCGGATACGCCGGTTGGCGGCCTCCTCCTCCGGACCGCGTCGATTCCGCAGATCGAAGTGCAGACTGTGGGATGGGCGATGAGTCATCCAGGGAATGGTCGCCGCCCAGGCATCGAATGCGTCCAACTCATGCGCGTTTTGCGGAAGGAGCGCCCCCTTGACGATGAACGGCACATTCCGCTCCCACAACCGCATCAATCCGCTATGAAACTCTTCATACGCGCCACGCACGCCCGCTACAGCATCGTAGCTTTCGGCGCTCATGCCGTACACGGTGATCTCGATCTCCACCAATGGTGGAATACGCGCCAGCAAATCGGCTATCTCCGGCGTGATCAAGCGGGCATTGGTGAACAGCAGGACCATCATCCCCAATCTGCGCGCCAATTGGTACAGTTCCACAAAATCAGCCCGAAGCAACGGTTCCCCACCGGTGAACCGCACGCGCAGACACCCCAAATCAGCCGCCTGTTTCAATACAGACGTCCATTGATCCGTGCTCAACTCTCGGCTACTCGCATCGGCATCCGCTTCCGGCAGATTAATGCAGCAATGGATGCAGCGATTGTTGCAGCGCTCGGTCAGCTCGCAGTCCAGATGCTGCAGTATTCCGGCTGGCGGCGCCGCATGGACAGGCCTCCGTGTATAGATGCTCATCGAAGCCTCCCAGTCCGCCGTGTCGGTACTTGCGTGCCTCAAACCCCTGGTTGCGCGGTCTCGCGCGCCAGCCTATCCAGCAGCGGTACAATGCCGCCAGTGCGATCGAAGTCCATGTAATAACAGGGGGCTTCCTCGGCAAGGCGGATCACCACATCCAGCGCCTTGTTCCACCAGTCAGGGCTGACTACACCACGGATCAATGTCGCCAAGAGTAACTTACGGATCGTCGGCCTGTCCGTCAGCGGAAGCAGTGCGTTCTGCGGAGCCTGACGTAGAAAACAGATCGCCCGAAGTGGCCCGTCCGAGGGCGATACATCCTCCGTTGTGCCGTGACTCCAAGTGCCATACAACCGCCAACCGTCCGGCTGCAACCGCACGATGTTGCGGTCATCGCACAGCACTTCCGCCTGGAAACCGACCGGCTGTTGTGACGCGACTGCCGCTTTCAACAGCTCCATGGTGGTGGATTTGCCGGCTGATGAGTGTCCGACAAACAGCACGCCCTGTCCATGGATCAATGCACCCGCAGCATGCAGCAGCACCGCATCTAGATCCGCCAACACCGGAGCCAGCCAGATCTGATCGGTTGGGAACAGGCTGAGCGACGACCACTGCCCTCGGTTGCGTCTCACCAAGTCCGGTGGACTATAGATACGGCCCCGTCGATGGTCTTCGGAAAATACCGCCACGCGATGCAACGACTCATCGTCTTCACGGGGCGAGATGCCCAGATAAATCCAGGAGCCGCTCTTCCGGTAGATCGCCCACGGCGGTTTGCGGTATACCTGCCGACCAAGTTCTTCCCGTTTGATATCCGGTAAGCCTTCGAAGTGCTGCAGGGTGACATGCGGCGGCGTTGTGTCGGCGCTGGTTTGGAAGCGGAGCAACTCCGGTTTCATTTCAAACGAGGTGAACGGGATTTCCGTGTCCACGTCCACCCGAAAACCGCCGATCTGGAAGCTGCGCCGGTGATGAGCGAGCCAGTTCCTTTGGAACCGTTCGGCTTCTCGGGCCACTTCACACAGGTAAGGCACCGGCGCACTGTACCGACCGGTCTCCAACTTGGCGTAGACACCACACCACCGGCAGGTATAGAACTGCTCACAGCTGCCGCAATGCTCTCGAAACTCCTCGCCGCCGCGCACCTTGGTGGCCATGGAGGGAATGGCTCGCTCCCATGCATCCCGCAACGATACCTGCCGGAGATCAACCCGCAGCTCCGGATCTTTTATGAAGCTGCACCAACTCACCAAACCGTAAGGATCGATGTGAATATTGCGCCGACTGGCGATGCACTTGGCAAATAGAAAGTCGGAAGGAGGCCCATGTGGTGCATCTTTATCATCCCCGCATGCCGGCCGGGGTTCGTCCAAAGTGATCACGTCTGCAGGATCCAGCCGTTGCCTGATGATCTCCGCGTTCACCTTCGGGTCGGCACACGCCGAGAGGTAGAGCCACGGAGCGCCCACGCGTTTGTGAGGTGATAGTGAGTCGGCCAACGCCAGCATCTGTTCCCATTCATGCCAGTTCGAGCGCATGGGTATCAGTTGAACCACAAACGATGCGCCGGCCTCGCGCAAGAGCGCCATTCCGCGCATCGCCTGTTCGAAACCGCCCGGATGGCGTGTGACCGCATCGTAAGTCTGCGCGGTGGCTCCATATAGAGCCACCATCTTCATGCCCTTTCGACGCATCAGCTGTGCAATCTGAGGAGTGATCAGCGTGCCGTTGGTGTTGAGCGAATATCCGCGGGTGACCGTGGTCAGGTAGTCGAAAACCTCCACGAAGTCATCGCGCAACATCGGTTCTCCACCCGAGATGCTCCACCGCTGACACCCTAACTGACGTGCCTCGTCGGCGATCCGGCGGATCTCATCGGTTGACAGCTCGCGGTCACGGACTTCAGGGCTGGACGGTTCCCACAGCCAGCAGTGCCGACAGTGATTGCTGCAGCGATAGGTGAGGTCGAGCTGCACCTCCAGCAACAGCCGGGGGGGCGCTGCTGCGTTTTTCCGCACAGCATACTGGCTCATGTCGCGTCACCGGCGCCGCTGCGGGTTAAACGATACAGTAACGTCATCATCCGGGCACCAGCATGCGGCGGCTGACCAGTTCACGGGCCAAACCCAACACATCGGTCAGGATCACATCGGCCGGTGCGTCGTAGGATTCGGCGAGCGCATCAGCCACATCCTGCAACGATCTTCCATTCAGCAGCTTCCAGATCGCTTGGCCGGTGTCGTTCAGCGAGTAGAGCGTGTCCAGGCTGTCTTCCTCGCCGCCCACATCGGCTGTCAACGGCACCAGGATCAGCTCTCCCTCGATCTCACGCGCCACCAGGTCCGGGCTGGGAACCAGTACGCTCTGTGCACTTACGGTCGGATCCGTCATGGGATATCTCCTTCGTAGTCTTCATATAAATGAACACCAATGATACGAATGTATCCCATGGGATCTGAACCGTTGGGATCGGATTCACCTTATCGAAAGCACCCGATGACGGTCACATTTCAGGTGCAATCCTGTGCAATCCTGTGCATTCGCACATTGATTGAGGCCGAGCTTACAGGCTTGTATTTTAAGATAGCACCGATAGCAAGCGAGGGTCAATATCCGTCAATCTGTGAAACAGGTTTCATCATCGAATTTCGGGTGGTGTATACCTGTATGGCAGACCACGCTGTGCAGTCGAAAGCGGACGCTAGCGGTCAGGCATAAGCCGGATAACACCCCAGTATCGGATCGAAGTCATAGGCTGTAGCGCCCCCAGACATTTGTCAGCTGGCGGTATCCGTGGGACAACTATTCTCATACTGGCAACCCGATGACCCGCCCGGCCCAGAGTTTGAATATACCTTGCAGACAGCCAGCACAGCTTCCTCGGCTCGATGACGGACCAACACAATCAACAGGGGTTGAGTCCATGGGCGATCTTGCTGCGGCATGTCACTACTCCAATCACAGATGTCTGGCGGATGAAGACTGATCTGCCTCGACTGTACGTCAATAGCGATCCGACGGTCTATACGGCCAGTACGCATCCCGCTTGGTATCCAGTCTACAGGAGTACAGCTTATCTGTAAACCCAAGTCGTAGCGTGCGACATGGGGAAGGAGCGGACAGGCGGATTCGCGTACCATGTAACTATTCCATCGATTGTGAGGTGTCCGATGCGGTCTCGCTCAATATGCCTTACCGTTTTTCTGCTCTTGGGCATCTTCCGGACGATCGATACATACGCCCAACCGGATCACACCACAGGCGTGGAAACACTGGGCGGAGCTCGGTTCACGGTGATTTCACCGCACCTGTTGCGGCTGGAATATCAAGCGCAACGCCAGTTCACCGACGAACCCACTCTGTTCGCTGTAAACCGTCAAGCGCGATATACCCGCTATCGATGTACGCGCACCAAAGAGAGACTGGTCATTGATACGGGGAACTGGCGGCTGACGTACCGAAACGACGGGAAGCCGTTCCACCCGGGGAATTTAGCCGTCACGTGCGGCCCGTTGACATGGAGACCGGGACTCAGGCAAAAAGCCAATTTGGGAGGCCCGATCCGTACGCTGGACGGAGTGGATGGACCGGTGCGGCTGGACGACGGCGTATTGAGCCGCGATGGCTGGCATCTCATCGATGACAGCGGGAAGCCGCTGCTGACATCCGACTGGGTTCGTGAACGCCCTGCCGAACGGGGGACGGATTGGTACCTGTTTCTCTACGGCTCCGACTACCGCGCCGCACTGAAGGCGCTGACCACCATCAGCGGACCGGTACCGCTCCCTCGACGGTACACGTTGGGCGCGTGGTACTCCCGCTATTGGCCGTACAGCTCTGAAGACTATCGCCAGATCGTACGCGAGTATACGCAACATGGCTTCCCGCTGGATGTGCTGGTACTGGATATGGACTGGCACCGTGACGGCTGGACCGGCTGGAGCTGGAACCGCGCCCTGCTGCCTGACGCCGAGGAGCTGATGCGATGGGTCCGAAGTGAGGGACTGGCCGCCACACTCAACCTGCACCCGGCGGACGGTGTCGGACCACATGAAGACGCCTATCCCGCATTCATGCAGGCGATGGGAGAGGACCCCGCATCCCGGCGCACTCTGCCGTTCGACGCGGCCGACAAACGGTACATGGACGCGCTGTTCACGCAGGTCATCGCCCCATTGGAACGCGACGGAGTGGACTTCTGGTGGCTGGACTGGCAACAGTATCCGAACACCCGCAGCATACCCAGCCTGACCAACCTGGCCTGGCTGAATCGGTGTTTCTACCAACACACCGCGCAGAACGGTTTGCGCGGGGTATCGTTCAGCCGTTGGGCAGGCTGGGGCGACCATCGGCACCCCATTCATTTTTCCGGCGACGCATCCACCAGCTGGCGGATGCTGGCTTTCGAGGTCCCCTTCACCGCGGCGTCGGGCAATGCGGGCTGCTTCTTCTGGTCTCATGACATCGGCGGGCACATGGGCGGCCGGAATGAGGAGTCATACGCACGCTGGTGCCAATTCGGTGCGTTGACCGCCGCGCTGCGCTCCCACTCCACCCGGGATCCACAGATGGACCGGCGCCCCTGGTCCTACCCGGACTGGGCCACCCGGTCCATGCGGATCAGCTTTCACCTGCGCAGTCGACTATTCCCGTATATCTACTCCAGCGTCTGGCAGTCCTGTCGTGACTCCCTCCCGTTGAACCGTCCCATGTACCTGGAGTACCCGAGCGAGTCGGCGGCCTACCGGCAACCACAGCAGTTTCTGTTGGGGGATCATGTGCTGGCGGCCCCGATTGCGGAACCCGGGACAGGACCGAGGCGCACGGGCGTGCAGGCGGTTTGGTTCCCCAAAGGACGCTGGTACAATCTCTTCACCGGTGAACGATATGACGGGCCTGATGAGCGTGCGGTCACAGCGGACATCGATGAGTTCCCCGTCTATGTACGCGGGGGCGTACCGCTGCCGATGCAGCCCTACACGCCGCGAATGGGCGCCTCACCGATCGGGACGCTGGTCGTGCGCTGCTACCCGGCCGAAGATGCCACGGCCCGCAGCACCACGCTTTATGAAGACGACGGTCTGACCACACGTTACCGCCAGGGGGAATGCGCAACCACCCGGCTCACGCTTCGCCGAACAGGCAACGTCAGCCGACTCTGTATCTCGCCTGAGCGGGGTTCATACCAGGGTCATCCCCGGCAGCGGACATTGACTGTCGAGTTCGGCGCACTCCGCCGCGCGCGCTGGGCCAGTGTAAATGGCCGCCGTACGGATGTGACGTTCAACGCTGTCGAGCGCATCAACCGGGTCACCGTGAATAACCATGACATCCGAAAACCCATTGAGATCCGACTGTGCGCAGACGAGATCGATCCGGTGGTCTGGCGGATGACGCACGCCGCCCGTCGGGCGGGTTTGAGTACATCCGTTTCTTCGATCAGGCCGGCGTTGCTGCCGCAGTGGCTGAAAACCGTTCAGGAACCGGTGACGCGTCGGCTGTTACTGGCCGGCCTGGGTTTGGCGCTGGTAGAACGGTACGGTACGCCGAACATGACGGACAGCCCCACTCCCGGGCTTCTGGTCTCCCGCACGCTGCGAAGCGGTCCGGCACGTTGGCGACTGTATTCGATGGAGACCGGTCAGACATTGGCGACTCGATCAACGGATACTGCCAGTTCGGTACAGGTTCCGTCCCTGTCCCCCGATCCCGCGCAAGATCTGGACGCCGAACAAGCCGCATTGCAGGTAAACCTGACGATCGAACGCGTACCCGTCACTTTGGAGTTGCCGCTCCGGATCAATCCCGCAGACAGCAAGCGGAATATCGCACCACAGGCTCAGGTGTCCGTCAGCTCGCAGGAGGTAAACCCGACACCGGCGGGCCTGACCGATCGAGTGGTCAGCGGATATCCGACAAGCCACCAGTTCGAGTGGTCCAGTCGTGGACAACGTGAGGGCGCCTGGGCCCAATTGGATTGGCCGACCGAACAGCGGATCGATACGGTCTGGCTGCATGACCGGATCAACAGCGTCGACCAAGTGACCTCGGGCATACTGCAGTTCAGCGATGGCTCCCAGATCACCGTCGGCGAGCTGCCGAATAATGGCGACGGTCTGCGCATTCGGTTCACTCCAAAACGCGTGAGGTGGGTGCGGTTCACCGTAACCGGTACGCGCGCCGGCACACAAAACACCGGACTGGCAGAAATCGTCGTGTTTCGGGCCAGCCCGCAACACCCATAAACGGCGCGCTGTATGGATCGTCCTGCGCGCCACAGATAAGGGGCCACACATGAACATGCCTTGGTGCGACTGGGCCGAGAGCCATCCCGACACGCTGCAACGCGTATTGTCGATACGTCCAATCGTCTGGGCGCCTTTGGGCACTTACGAACATCACGGCTGGCATCTGCCGGTCTGTTTTGATGCCCTGAAGGCGCAGGAGATCTGCCGACGCGCAGCCAGGCGCTTGGGGGGCGCGGTGTTACCGCCGCTGTTCTACGGACACGGCGGCGGGCACACCGGCTACCGCTTCACCTGGATGGTCTCTCCGGAGACCATTCGGGACCTGTTGGATGCCACACTGGACCGGTTGGCGGACCACCAGGTGAAGGTGGTGGTGCTGTGGACTGGACACTACCCGCAGGAGCAGCTGGACCTGGTGCGTCAAATCGCACAAGACGCGGAGCGCCGGCATCCCGGGATACGGTTTCTGGCGCTCTCCGAGCCATTGCTCCAGACTCCGGAACCCGGCGACGTTTTCCCGGGCGATCACGCAGCGAAGTATGAAACCAGCCTGGCCTTAGCCCTCAAGCCTTCCTGGGTCCGTATGGACGCGTTGCGAGCCGGTCGCACACGTCAAGAGCATTGCACCCATGACTCCCCTGCAGGCTCTGACGCGGTGTATGATCCCGCGCATCCGCTGTTTGCGATCTACGGACAGGACCCGCGGCAGCACGCATCGGCGGCCCTGGGGCGCAAGTTGCTGCGAGAGCTGCTGGACCGCGCAAGCACCCTGGTTCTTCAAGCGCTGCAGGAGACCGGTTGATCACTCACGCATCGGCGTCAGATGCGCTCGGCCATCCTGCGGGCGGATTCGTCGATCGCTTTCAGGCGCGCCTCCCGGTTGAACCGGGTGATCCCCACCAGGTCCCACACAGTAGCGTGCATGTGCTGTGTCCAGCGCTCCATCGCGGCCAGGCAGCTGGTGATCCCTCCGCCAGACCCGCCTGCCGCCGCCACGCACAGAACCGGTTTGTCCTGCAGCACAGCCGCCTGCCCCACCTGAAAGTGGCATCGGCGCAATCGATCCATGGCCGCTTTGGCGGCTTCTGACGGTTCACCGAAGTACACCGGTGTCACCAAAACCAGCCCATCACATTCGGCCAGCAGGCCCTGGATCTCCGCCAGGTCGTCTTCGATGATACAGCGGTGCTCCATGAGGCAGATGCCCCAGCCTGACTCACATTGACGACATCGTTCCAGGCGATGGGCGCACAGGTTCAATGCGTGGGTCTCTTCGCCGGCCTGCCGGATGCCCCGAGTGGCCGCATCCACACAGGCGGCGGTCAGCCCGTCCGTATTGGGACTGCCGCTGAGTATGAGATACATGTGAAAACCTCCTGTCAATGACCCGTAATCAGGTGGCGTTCCGAGGTGTCATCGACTATATTCTTATTATGAACAGAGATGCCCTGCTGGGGATGCTGAGAGAGGCGCTCACGCTGCAATTCATCGCTCAGCGATGGAGATTGACGATGTACGCGCTGCTGGGTGTCGCCGCAGGGCTGGGTCTGCTGGTCATCCGGATTTCCGAAGCGGCCAGCTATCTGTCTGACGATGCGGAAACCTGTATTAACTGCCATATCATGAGCACCTCATACGTCACATGGCAGCGCAGCAGTCACCGCGCGGAAGTGGTCTGTAACGAATGCCACGTACCACACTCCTCGACGTTGGCCAAATACGGCTTCAAGGCGTATGACGGTGCGCGCCATTCCACAGTCTTCACCCTGAGACGCGAACCGCAGGTGTTGCGTGCGACACCGGCCGCACGGAGTGTCATCCAACAGAACTGTGTGCGGTGTCATCAACCCCAGCTGCAACGCGCCGCGCTTTTGGTTAACAGTCAACGACGCTGTACAGACTGCCACGACAGTGTACCCCATGGACTGACACGCAGCCTGGCGGCCACCCAGGCAACGCCCTTTCCCAGGCTGAAACCCATCACGACAGAACCTCAACGGGGAGACCGCATACGATGAATACACCACGTCAGCTGCCGGCATGGACCGGCTGGGCGGTCTTTTTGGCCGCGCTGGGAGTCACGTTCGGGTTGGGCCTGCTGGCCATTTCGATCATGGAACGACGGCGCGAAGCCATGGTCCCTCCGCGCATAACGGTACCGATCCCCACACAGTCGCCCGACAGCGCGCTGTGGGGAAAGAACTTCCCTCAGGAATACCAGGGATGGCTGGCGACCGCCGAGGGCGGCGCCCCCACCAAATACGGCGGTCCCACACCGTTCAGCTGGCTGGAACGAGACCCGTTGCTCTCCAAGTTATGGCAGGGTTATCCGTTCGCGATCGACTACAATGAGGAACGCGGCCACCGGATGGCCGTCGAGGATGTCACACACACCAGACGGGTAGACCCGACCCGGGGAGGTGCGAAACAACCGGGCACCTGCTGGACCTGCAAGAGTTCACAGGTACCCCAAATGATGGAGCAATACGGCATCGCCGGTTTTTACAAGCGGCCGTTCGACAGTTACCGGGGCAAGATCACACATCCCATCGGTTGTGCAGATTGCCACGACTCGCAGACCATGCAGCTGCGCATATCGCGGCCCGCCTTGCGGGAAGCGTTTCAGGCCATGGGCCGGGACATCGACAAAGTCAGCCACCAGGAGATGCGCTCACTGGTCTGCGCACAATGCCATGTCGAATACTACTTCGCCAAACGGCCCGATGCAGAGAAGGGATATTACCTGACGTTTCCGTGGAAGCGGGGCACCCGCATCGAACAGATCGAGAAGTACTACACGGAAGACGTCCCCCATGTGGACTGGGTGCATCCGGTCAGTCAGACCCCCATGATCAAGATGCAGCATCCGGACTATGAGATCTACTTGACGGGAGTGCACGCCTATCGCGATGTGGCTTGCGCGGACTGCCACATGCCCTATATGAGCGTGGGGGGTATCAAGTATACGGACCATCACATCCAGAGTCCCTTGAAAAACATCGAAAACTCCTGCCTGGTCTGCCATCGCTGGACGGCCGAAGAGGTCCGCAAACGGGTGGAAAGCATCCAGGATAACAACCAGGAGCTGCAGCACACTGCCGAGTCGGCGCTGGTATCGGCCCATGAGGACATCGCCGCCGCGATGGCGCGCAAGACGCCGCAACCCGTACTGGACAAGGCGCGTGGATTGCTGCGCAGGGCTCAGATGCGCTGGGACTTCGTGGCGCAGAACAGCGGGATGGGAATTCACTCTCCCCAGGAGTGCGCGCGGATCCTCGCCACCGCCATCGATCTGGCGCATCAGGCACGGCTCACGGCGCGCAGTCAACCCGAATGACAGAACCTCAAGCCCAGCCACAGGAGCCACGTACCGCGTTTTGGGACCTGCCATGGGGATGGTCACAGGCGGTTCTGGTGCAGGTATGCCTTATCGGCATTGCGTTCGCGTTCCAATGGCGCCTCAACGGTATGGAGCTGCCTGCCCCGCCAGCCGGGCTGTTGATCCCGGCGGTTCTGGTGTACACACTGGCGGTGTTTGGCCTGGGCTGGCGCTTCCGTAAATTCGAAGAGTTGTTATGGGCATCCGGTGTTCCGTTTGGGATGACTGCACTGGTGTTCACCGGTGCGCTCGCCCTGACCTCCACGCTGTTTATACAGGATATCGATGCCTACGATATCTGGACCCGACTGGGTCTGCGCCGTGTATTTCAGTCGCTTCCTTTTCTTATGGCCGCATCGCTGCTGTGGTTCAATCTGGCCGCACTGCTGGGGCGCCGTTGCGCGTCGCGCCGGTTGAACATGCCGTTCTTTCTCAACCATTTCGGTATGTTGTGCGTGCTGGCCGGATCGCTGGTCGGCAGTCAACTGGCAATCACCGGATCGCTCCGGATGTTGACCGG
Organism: uncultured bacterium; assembly: GCA_964650005.1. Taxonomy (GTDB): domain Bacteria; phylum Armatimonadota; class HRBIN16; order HRBIN16; family HRBIN16; genus CAZHSN01. Next base: position 14,874 of record CAZYPZ010000007.1, read on the forward strand.
TCATCCGGTCAATTCGGTGCAAACCGACATGGAGACAGGTGTACCGCTTGGCGCGTCGATAAATGTGATCAAGCATACAAATCGTATGCACCCGCCCATACTCACGCTGTCCAAACCGGCGTTGCAGTTTCGCAATGAACCGCTGGTGTTGGGCCCGTTGAAGGAAGGCAGTGTGTACACTCATCGGCTCGGCGACCAATCCTTCACGATCCGGGTGGTCCGCCGGCCGGGAACTATCCTGCCACCGCTGACCGATGACCGGTTCCTGGAGTACACGCAATGCTTCCAGGTGAAGATCGCATCGGCTAAACAGGGGGAACGGCTGGAGTACCTGCCGGCCTATCTGTTACCCGCGCCCAAAGGTCCCATCACACAAACCAGCTTCACCGGCCCATCCACAGTCACCCGTGGTCCGGACGGACACATGATCAGCGTTCCATTCGGGCGGGTGGTCTTGCCCGACGGATCGCCGTTGCCCGAGAAGGTACGCCGTCAGATGCAGGCAACACAACGCTTCTATGCCATGACTCCACGCATCGAGGCGAGGCAAGGGGCGTTTGCCGACGTACGCACACAGGTGGAGGTAATCACCCGTGACGGCCAGCGCCTTCAAGCGGAAATGGCTGTAAACAAGCCGTTGCGAGTAAACGGATGGACGCTGTTTCAAAATGGCGGCACACTGACGTTTGCCGGGAATCATCTGGTGACATTCCTGGCCCGGAAGGACCCAACCCAGCCGGTGCTGCTGCTGGGTATGTTGATGATATTGGTCGGATCGATCCTGGCATACGCAGCGCGGTTGCGCGGACCGGAGACCACCGTATGAACGGCCTGATGACGTGGGTGAATGCGTTCACCGCCGCTGCCGCCGGATGTTGGGCAGTGGCGGCCATGTTGACCCTGTCCAAACATACACGGGCCACCGGATGGCCGGCGCGGCTGCTTTGGCTCGGTGTCATCTTTCTGGGCGCGTTGCTGATAATCCTGTGGATCTCGTTGGGGCATCCGCCCATGCGCACTTTGGGTCAAACCAGATTGTGGTACTGCCTGATACTGGCGATCATCGGGGGGTTGGCGTTGCGGCGGTGGCAGACGCCTTCGCTTACGGTACCTTGTCTGCTGATGGGCCTGCTGTTTTTGGGCGCCAGCCTGGCGCGTCCCGAGGCGTTTGACACGCCGCTGCCGCCTGCGTTGCGCAGCCTCTGGTTCGTACCACATGTCATTGTGTACATGGTGGCGTATGCCGCACTCGGGCTTGCCGCCGCATGGAGCGCGGCATTGCTTGTACGGCGCGTCACGCGCGGTGAGCGCGTGGCGGACGATGCCGCACATCATATCCAACGGCTCATGCGTCTGTCGATCCCGTTCCTGACCGCCGGGCTGGTGTTCGGCGCCATTTGGGCCTGGCAGGCTTGGGGACGCTATTGGAGTTGGGATCCCAAGGAAACTTGGGCGTTCGGTACATGGGTGATGTATCTTCTGATAGACCACATCACCGTCCACCGGCGCATCGGTCCGTCGGCGATTGTCACGATGGCGGTGCTCGGTTTCCTTATCGTACTCGGAGCGTGGTTTGGCGTCAACGCACTGCCCACCGCTCGACAAAGTGTTCACACCTACTGATACTGCTACAGGCAAGAAAGGATACGCGATGTTCCCGTTATGGTGTCTTTTGGCGTTGTGTCCTCTGTTACTGGTAACCGCTTCTGCACATGCGGCCGAGGAGGCAACCGCGCCCGCTCCGGCGTCTCTGGATGTGTGGGTACTGGCCGGTCAGTCCAACATGCAGGGAGCCGGCATTCTGCGCGGCAAAGACCGCGTGGATACCCGCGTGAAAGTCTTCGGGATGGACAACCGCTGGGATGTCGCCCGGGAGCCGATACACCGGATTTTCGAGGCAGAAGCCGAGGCCTACTATGAAACACTGTTGCTTATCTGGCAAGGTCTGACCCGCGAACAGTATGAACAGATACGCCGAGAGAGCAAGACAGTCAAACCATGGGGTGACGTAGGCCCCGGTGCGCCATTCGGCCGCCACTTGGCCAAGGTGCTCAATAAGCCTATTGGGCTGATCCCCTGCGCACTGGGCGCCACCAGCCTGGCAAACTGGGACTGGCGCAAAAAGGACGAAGGCACCCGATCACTGTACGGGGCAACACTCGACCGGATCCGACGCGCCGGCGGAACCCTGCGAGGGGTCCTGTGGTATCAGGGTGAAGGCGATGCAGGAAGTCCTGAACAGGCCGCCACCTATGGTACTCGCTTTGCGGAGTGGGTCGACGCCATTCGAAGGGACACAGGCATTCCGGATCTGCCCGTGATTGCCGTGCAGATTGGCCGGTTCTGCTCGGAACAGCCCGAACAGCTGCATCGCGGTTGGGAAGTGATGCGGGAGACCCAACGCACGATGACATCGCTGCGGCCGAATCTATGGGTGGTCAGCGCGGCCGACTTGGAGCTGGATGATCTGATCCATATCGGATATGACGGTCAGCAACGCCTGGGCAAACGGCTCGCCGAGATCGCATTGGCAAAGGTATATCGAAAAGGAGCATGCAAAGGTCCTATCGACTTGGACACCATCCAACGGCTTGAACCGGAGAGAGGCGCCGATGTGCTGCGTGTGCGGTTCAAAGGGGTCACCGGCAAGTTGCGCAGCGCCGGACGCCCCACCGGATTTGCCATCCGTACTGACAAGCCCGGCCCGACTGTGTTTCAGGTCAAGCTGGACCCCACCGATCCGCATGCGGTTATTGTGCGCGTGTTTCCCCGTATGGAAGCGCCTTGCCATCTGATCTATGGCCCCGGTCTGGATCCGTACTTGAACTTGACCGACGACCTGGACATGCCCGTACCGGCGTTCGGACCGGTGCCAATCCCGCCACAGTAACCGCTCATGAGAGGCTTGAACTTCTCGATACACCAGGCGATGTCGTGGCTAGCGCTGTGGGCGCTGACTCTGGCCGCGAGTATGACTTGTGCAGCAAGCCCCGAGTCACCCGCACCCAACACGCTGGATGTCTGGGTTCTGGCCGGTCAGTCCAACATGTCCGGCGGTGGTGTGATCCGGTCTTTCCGACCAGATCCGCGGGTGCGTGTGTTCGGTATGGATAACCGATGGACCGATGCGCAGGAACCGATCCATCGGGTGTTTGACGCTGAAGCTCCCGCTTACCACGACACTATGCTGCGCATATGGCCCGACATCGACGAAGCCGTCTACCAGCGGTTTCGTGCAGAAAGTCTGGCCGGACGGCCATGGGGCGGCGTCGGCCCGGGCGGCGCATTCGGGGCACATCTGGCCGCGGCGCTGCGGCGCCCGATCGGGCTGATCCCGTGCGCATTAGGCGCCACCGACTTGGCCTGTTGGGACTACCGCGACAAGAGCACCGCATCGCTCTATGGCGCCATGCTGGACCGGATCCGCCGCGCCGGAGGCTCGCTCAAAGGGTTGCTGTGGTACCAGGGCGAATACGACGCCAACGACCCTTTGCACGCCGCTCAGTACGGGCGCCGGTTCGCGGAATGGGTTCAGGCGCTTCGCCACGATACCGGCAGGCCCGACCTGCCGGTGATCGCTGTACAGATTGGCCGTTGGTGTTCGGTTCAACCGGAAACGGTTCAGCGGGGCTGGGAGACCATGCGTGAAACGCAGCGTACCATGCCCGCGCTGATACCCAACCTGTGGGTTGTCGCCTCGGCGGATCTTGAGCTGGACGACATGATCCACATCAGCACAGACGGGCAGCAACAGCTGGGCCGGCGGCTTGCCACTATTGCGCTGGCCAAAGTGTATAAGCGCGGCCGCTGCCAAGGGCCCATCGATCTGGACTCGGTTCAACGGCTGGACCCGGAACGCGGCGCAGAGGTGCTGAGGGTACGCTTCCGGGGTGTGACCGGACGCCTGCGCAGTGCAGGACGTATCACGGGATTCACCATCCGTAGCGAGCCTTCGGGTCCCTGTGTATTTCAGGCCCGACTGGATCCGTCCGATCCGAACGCGGTCATCCTGCGCGTCTTCCCGCGGATCCCGCAAGAGGCCAGTCTGCTCTATGGTCCGGGGTTGGACCCGTGTATGTCCCTGACAGACGGCGCGGGGTTGGCGGTTCCCGCCTTCGGCCCGATCCCGATCCGATAAAACGCCCCTTCTTCCACAGGCCGGGGATCACACCTCGGCCTGTTTCGCCCGATACTCCTTGATCTCCTGAAGCGCCTTCACACCGCGCTCATGCAGCGCGTCATACCAGGTCTGTTTGTAAGGGCGCAGCAGATTGACGATCACATCCATGACAGCCAGATTGCGGAACCACTTCCGGTCTGCCGGCACCACGTGCCACGGAGCGTGCGCAGTGCTGCACCGTCGCAACATCTCGTTCGCAGCGGCCGTGTAATCGTCCCAGTATTCACGCTCTTTCCAGTCGCCAAGGCTCAGTTTCCATGACTTATCGGTTTCCAGTTCCCGCGCCAGCAGCCGCTCCTTCTGCTCTTCTTTACTGATGTGCAGCCAGAATTTGACAATGATCGTATTGGAGGAAGCCAGCAATGACTCGAACGCATTGATCTGGTCATAGCGCCGTGACCAGACGGCTTTGGGCACCAGATCATGCACACGCACCACCAGCACGTCCTCATAGTGCGACCGGTTGAAGATCGCAATCCCCCCTTTACCGGGACAAGCATGATGAACGCGCCACAGGAAGTCGTGCGCCAGTTCCTCTTCTGATGGCTGCTTGAACGACGTCACGCGGCAGCTCTGGGCGTTGGCATGCTGAAGCAGACAGCGGATCATGCCATCTTTCCCGGCGGTATCTCTTCCTTGCAGTACGATCAATAACGAATGCGTCGCAGCGGCGTATAACAGGTCTTGGAGATCGGATAACTCGCGGCCCAGTGTTTCGACCATCTGCTCTCCGTCGGCGCGCGTCAATCCATGGTGCGCCGAAGTGCTGACATAAGACAGGTGTATGTGTTCTTCGGGGCGTATCTTTATTGTGTATGCCATAAGGCCTCCCTCGCACGGCTCCATCCGAGTCGCCTGGCGGATATTTCGCTTGGGACGGTCGTCACTCCTTCCCGAGTGGCAGGCTCGGTCTTCTGAAACAGTAAGGAGTTAATCGATGAACGGATCAGAAATGCTGTTTTCCGGAGGTCGCATCAGCGACTGGGACCCATCGCGCGAACCCGCCCGGATCCGGGATGAATATGTGCAGCACTCTATGGAGACAGCCGCGAACGGTCAGGGGTTGGTCTGGCGGTTTGCCACCCGTCGCGACCGATACGCCGACCTGTTTCTGCGACGCTCCATCGAGCGCCCGTTCGGTATGATCCGTGTCCGCGTGCAACTGACAACGGGAACCCCCTGCCGGCTGTCGCTCAAGGTTGGCGACGAAGACTCGGCCGAATGGACGCCTGTACCCGTGGTCCTGGAACCCGGCGGTGAACGCGTGTTCACCTTTCCGGCTTCCGAGTGGCGAGTCGCTTCATGGTCCAGCGATCGCAACAACCGGTTGGACTATCCGCTTCGCTATCTGGCTGTGATCCTGTTCGATGTACAGCCTACAGTGCAGTATGAGCTGGTGATCCGGCAGGTTGAGGTGATCTGGCCCGAACCGGTCACTGTCAGCGGTACGGTCAACGCCCCTGCCGGAGTACGTGCGGGAGAGGCCCTCACGGTGAATTGCCGGCTGTCGGCGCCCGCAACTTGGGAAGGCGCATCTGCGGACTTCACGTTGCGGGACGCCAAAGGCGTGCGTTTTCCGATGGGATCGTTGACCGTACGAAACCGTCGCCTGATGGGATCGCTGCGAGCAACCGTGCCCTGGTGGGCCTCGGGCGGTGTGGCCTACTTGGAGGGGCATATCGCGGGACGGGCCTTGCAAACCGCCGCACGCGGTGTGCTGGCGCGCGTGCGTGTCTCGGCGCGTCCACGGCACAGCGTACGCGCGCGTGTCGCCCGCTGGGGCGGTGCGCCCACCCTGTTCATCGACGGCGCGCCACATACCGGCGTCTCGTACGCCGCATACGGCCCCAATGTGTCGGTGTTTCGTGATTTCGCTAAAGCAGGAGTGCGCCTGTTCGAGTTCATCGGCACGCCGACGGACCACATCTATGGGCTGGCGCGCACCGCATGGACCGCCGAAGGACAATGGAACTTCACCCAGATGGATGAGCGGGCCTCGATGGTGCTGACGGCCTGTCCCGATGCGCTGCTGCTGCCGCGTATCTATTTGGGCGCGCCCGAGTGGTGGATCGAACAGCATCCGGACGACGTGGTGCACTACGATCCCGGGGATGGCCGTCCAACCGCTCAGGCGGTCACGGGAGGCCGCCGTGCGCCCTCTTGGGCGTCGCCAGCCTGGCGGCAAGGGGTGGAACGCTCTCTCGGCGAGTTCATCAGGTATGTTCAATCGCGCCCCTGGGGCGACCGCGTGATCGGCTACCATCTGGTCAGCGGTACCACCGAAGAGTGGATGATGTGGGGCGCCAACGAGGATGCCTGGGCGGATTACAGCCCTGCGGCGCAGCGGCGCTTCCGGGAGTGGCTGACCGAGCGGTACAAAACCGATGCCGCACTGCAACAGGCGTGGGGTTCGCCCGAGGTGTCGCTGTCCACGGCTCAACTGCCCACCCGCCGTCAACGCGCTACGGCCGGCGCGGGATGGCTGCGTCAACTGCCGGTCGATCAGCCCTCGGTGGATACGGCGCTGTTTCTCAGCGATCTCACCGCCGAGGCGATCACCTGGTTTGCCGAGGTGGTACGCCGGCTGGCAGGGCCGCACAAAATCATCGGCGTGTTCTACGGTTACCTGCTGCAGTTGTGCGGTGAGCAGCGACAGCAGAATGCGGGACACATGGGGCTGGAACGCGTGCTGAGATGCCCGCACATCGACTGCCTCTGCAGCCCCACCAGTTACGCGTTTCGGCAGATAGGCGGCGAGGGGACACCGCACTTCATGTCGCTGCAGGGCAGCGTCGCCAAGCACGGCAAGCTCTGGTTCAACGAGAACGACGTGCGAACGTCGGTATCCGGAGGACAACCCGGCGAATGGGGCCGCCCGGCCAGCATCGAAGGCGACCTGCTGCAGCAGGACAAGGAGCTGGCGCATGCCCTGGCGCAGGCTGCCGCCCAGTGGTGGTTTGACGTGGGCGGCAACCGGTATGACGATCCCCGGCTGATGCAGCGTATTCGCGAATGGACATCGGCGGCCGAGGCGGCGCTGCGGTATGACCGCACGCCTGCGGACGAGGCGGCGCTGATCGTCGATGCTTTTGGCCCCGCGTGGCTGCGGGTGGCGGATCCGATGGGCGCCTGGCCGTTGATCCACCTGCTGCCCGAGCTGCATCGCGGCGGCGCTCCCGTGGGGCATTATCTGGCGTCCGACCTGAACACCTTGGAGCGTCATCGGCTGTTTGTCTTCGCCTGCAGCCTCTGCCCGGATGCGTCTCAACATGCCGCTGTGCGGGCGCTGAGAACACGCCCCGGTGTGTCGGTGTTCCTGTCGGCGGCCGGTGCGTTCACGGCACAGGGTGGCCCGGATCCGGCGGCGGCATCGGCGTTCACCGGCATCGATCTGCGCTGGGCAGATCCTCCTCCGGCTCCCTTTACGTTCACGGACGCCGACCCCATGTGGTCGGGAATGGCCATTCCACCGGCCATGCCCGACTCACGCCTGCTGCTGCCGGTCGACCGTTCAGCCGATGTCTGGGCGCGCGCGGCTGACGGCACGCCTGTCACCGTAGCCAAACGGATCGATGCGCACCTGTTCGTTTACTCGGCCGCTCCGCTGCTGCCGGCGGGGTTCTGGCGCGCGATCATGAAACGCGCCGGTGTTCATCAATACCTGGACACTCCCGATGTGATCCACGCCACGCGCGGCCTGCTGGCGGTATCGGTGAAGGAGCCCGGAAAGCGGACCATTCACTTGCCGCGTGCCGGCCGGGTGACTGACCTGCTCACCGGTCGACCACTGGGATCGGGGTCAAAAGTGACCGTCGACTTCGCTGCGTTGTCATCGCGTCTGCTCGGAATCCGGTAGGCGGGTACGGATACGCCCGGCAGGGCGGTAGAATCAGACTGGCGTCACCTCAGTGGCGCCAGATGAACTGAAAGGTCAGTACCATGCCAGAAATCACCGAACAGATGGTCCTGTCGGCGCTCTCACAGATCGTCGATCCGGACCTTCAGAAAGATATCGTGTCGCTCGGTTTCATCAAGGATCTGCGTATATGCGGCGGATCGGTTGCGTTCACCATCGAATTGACAACACCCGCCTGCCCCATCAAGGAGCGATTTCGCAGCGAAGCCCAACGGCTGGTGCAGCAGATACCGGGCGTCGATCAGGTAAATGTCGAGATGACGGCCAAAACCGCCTCCGCCCGGCAACCATCACATGAAGAGCTGTTGCCCGATGTCAAACACGTCATCGCCGTGGCCAGCGGCAAGGGCGGTGTGGGAAAAAGCACCGTGTCGGTCAACCTGGCCGTAGCGTTGGCCCAGACGGGGGCTACTGTCGGCCTGCTGGATGCGGACATCTACGGTCCGACAATCCCGATGATGATGGGGGAGTTCGAGCCGATGCGCATCAGCAGCAACAAGATCCTGCCTACTCCCGTCCATGGTGTGGATATCGTCTCGCTGGGCCTGCTGATGGACCCCGACCAGGCGGTGGCGTGGCGTGGCCCTATGGTCGCGGGAGCGATCAAACAGTTGCTGACTGACGTCTACTGGGGTGCGCGCGACTACCTGATTGTGGATCTACCGCCGGGAACCGGTGACGCCCCCATGACATTGGCGCAGACCGCACCGCTGACCGGTGTGGTGATAGTGACAACCCCGCAGGATGTGGCGTTGCGCATAGCCGGCAAATCGGTCAGCCTGTTCCGCGCGCTGCAAGAGAGCCTGGGGCGCTCAGTACCCATCCTGGGTATTGTGGAAAACATGTCCGGCTTTGCCTGTCCACATTGCGGCGAAGTCAGCCAGGTGTTCAGCGGTTCGGGCGGAGAGCAGGCGGCCGCTCGGCTGAAGACATCCTTCCTCGGGCGCATTCCGCTGGACCCGGCGATCAGCCAGTCGGGTGATCAGGGGACTCCCGCAATCGTCGCACATCCCGAATCGGCTACGGCTGCGGCATTTCGTACGATAGCAGGTGAACTGGCGCGACAGGCCAGTCGCTCGACCCTGCTGACCCTCGAAAAGGCCTGAACCATGCAAGCTCTCCCGTTGGATGAACGGCTGAGACAAGCTTTTGAGACCAGCCGCGCCGAGTGGGAGAGCTTCGCACCCCATCTGCGCCTCGTGGATGTGATCGACGGCGTGCTGTATGTAGAGAGCCCAGGGATCTGCGAGGTCTGCCAGCGGGAACGAATGGCTATCCATCACGCGCTGCATGCGATCATCCGGCAAAGAGAGCCCGGGATACGGGCGATCGCTCCGGCCTCCACATTGATCCATCGGGCCCAGAATCTGTTTTCCTGAGGAGCAACCCATGAACGACACACGGCTCTTGGGCGCACATATGCCCACCACCGGAGGGTTACACAAAGCGATCACAGGCGGCCATGAGATCGGCTGCACAGCGGTTCAACTGTTCACCGCCAGTCCACGCCAATGGCGCAGCGCTCCTCTCAGTGATGAGGCGGTCCAGGCGTTCCAACAGGCGGTTCGTGAGACAAACATGGGCGCGGTGGTCTCCCATGACTCCTATCTGGTTAACCTGGCCGCCCCGTCGGCAGAGGTCATGGAAAAGAGCCGCATCGCGTTTCGGGAAGAGTTGGACCGATGCGAGCAGTTGGGCATTCCCTGGGTGGTCACCCACATGGGATCCCACTTGGGTGAAGGAGAGGAGGCCGGCCTGCAACGGCTGATTGACAGCGCCCGATACATGCTGGAGTCAACCCGCGGATATACCGTCGGTATCGCCATGGAAAGCACCGCAGGCCAAGGCTCCAATCTGGGATACCGTCTGGAGCATCTGCGGACGATCCTCGACGGCTGTGACGGCGACCAGCGCCTGGGGGTCTGCCTGGACACATGTCATCTGTTCGCGGCCGGCTACGATCTCGTTGCGGATGGCGGTGTAAGCGGTCTGCTGGACACATTCGATGCGTTGATCGGGCTCGACCGCCTCAAGGTGTTCCATGCGAACGATGCGTTGAAACCCTTGGGCAGCCGGGTTGACCGTCATGCACACATCGGCGACGGAACACTGGGGATCGAAGTGTTTCGAGCGCTTCTCAATGAACCGCGGATCCGTCACGTGCCGGTGATCATCGAAACCCCTGAGTCTGAGACCATGCACCCGGAAAACCTGCGAAGATTGCGGGAGCTTCTGCACTAACGATGACAGCGCATCCGCTGTTTGATGAAACACTCGCACTGGCCTGTACGCTGCATCCGTCCATCGGTGATCCATCCATACCCCCGCTGGACCCAACCGAATGGTACCGGTTGATCGGCATCGCCCCTGCGCACGCGGCAGTCGATGATCTGGTGACATACGCTCGCGAAGCCAATCTGTCAGACGCCGTACTGCGCCGTCTGGAGGCGGTTCCGCTCTTGATGGATATGGCCTGTGAACGGCTAGATAGGCTGTCAAGGCGTGGCATCACCGTCATAACAGCCAGCCATCCCGACTGGCCGCGCAGGTTGACACAACGCTTGGGCAGCTCCGCGCCGATCCTGCTGTACACCACAGGGAACCGGGCACTGTTGAATGAATCAGGATTGACGATTGTCGGCAGCCGGGAGCTGACCGAAGATGCGGTGACTTTCGCACAACGGGCTGGGCGTACATGCGCCGACCAAGCCATCCCGGTGATCTCAGGGGCCGCCAAAGGCGCTGACCGCACCGCCATGATCGCCTGCCTGCAGGAAGACGGCATGGCGATTGGCGTCTTACCAGACGGGTTGGCGCGCGCCGCACAGTCCGCCCTTTGGCGCGCCTATCTGGAGTCAGATCATCTTCTGTTGATCTCCATGGAACCGCCGGAAGCCGCCTTCACCGCACGGGCTGCGCATTGCCGGAACCGCGTACTGTACGCGCTGGGCGACTGGTCACTGGTGATCAGCGCCCGAGAGGGCATGGGCGGTACCTGGACCGGCGCGATCAGCAATATGCGTGAGGGCTGGTCACCGTTGTTCGTGCGTGATGAGCCGAATGTGGAAGCAGGAAACCGCGCTTTGATCGCGCAGGGCGCGCTTCCGATGACGCGTGATACGCTGGGATTTGGGACGGATCTCGCCGCTTGGCTTTCCGAAATGGCCAAGGGTTATCGCCCCCTTCTCGATGAGCCCCGGCCAGAGGAGCCACGTCAAATGGCGTTGCCATTGCCGCCCAGTCCGGCGCTATTGGCCGTCTGGCCCGTACTTGAACCGCTGCTGCGCCGGGGCGCCAGCGCCTCATCAATCGCGGCCGAACTGGGCGTGGTGAATGCACAGGCGCGCCGCTGGCTGCGTGAAGCCGAGGCTGCCGGGCTGGCGACCCGCAGCGCACGCAATACATATACGCTGGCATCCGTTCAGGATGACACGTAACTTGCGCCCTGCCGTATCAAGCATCCATAAACATCCGCACGGAGTCGGGCGGGTATAATTCCACCGGTCTGATAGTGGGGGGCATGCCATGAGTCATTCGCTTCGTGTTCTGATAACCGCCGCGGAAGTGGCGCCGATGGCCAAAGTGGGCGGTTTGGCCGATGTTGCGGGAGCGTTGCCGAAAGTGCTGTGCGCACTGGGGCATGATGCGCGCATCATGATGCCGGCATACGCCATGGTCGTCAACGATCCCCGCTGGAACGCACGGCTGGTTGTCGAGTCCTTTCCCGTACCCCTGGCGCACGGAGAGGTACACATCGGTTCGATCTGGGAGATGCGTCTTGACGATCAGGTGGTTGTCTGGCTGATCGGGCACCCCGTTTACTACACTCAAGCGACAGACTCCACAAAGCTGTACGCCTTGGAGGCCGATCCGTACCTGTTTTTCTGCCGGGCGGTTCCCGAGGCCTTGAGTGCACTGGGTTGGCGTCCGGATGTCATTCACGCCAATGACTGGCACACAGGTCTGATTCCGGCCTATTTACGCGAAAGCAGCGTTCTGAAAAGCGCCTGGGAGGATGTCGCCGTCGTCTTCACCATTCACAATCTGGCGTATCAGGGTGACTGGGACCGTTCCCTGCTGGAACAGGCCGGGCTGCCGGACAGGCTGTACAACATGGACCAGATGGAGGCCAATGGCCGCGTCAACCTGCTGAAAACAGGTGCGGTGTTCAGCGATGTCGTCAATACGGTCAGCCCGACATACGCGCGTGAAATCATGACCCCGGCGTATGGATGCGGATTGGATGGGTTAATGCGCTGGCTGTACCAACAAGGACGTCTGTTCGGCATACTCAACGGCATCGACTATGAGGCATATGATCCCGCATCGGATCCGCACATCGCAGCGCCGTTTAGCGCAGAGGATCCGTCGGGCAAGCAGATCTGCCGGGCTGCTCTGGAAAAGGAGTGCGGCTTCGACGCTGATCCGAAGTCGCCGCTGATGGGCTGGGTCAGCCGACTGGCCGACCAAAAGGCCCCTGATCTGGTAGTCGAGGCGGCAGACACCATAGTGGCGCAAGGCGTTCGACTGGTGCTGTTGGGAGTGGGGGATCCCGCAGCGGAGCAGGCATTCCTTGAACTGCAGAAGCGATATCCCAAACAGGTACGTGCGTTCATCCGGTTCGACGTGGAACTGGCCCAACGGATCTATGCGGGCAGCGACCTGTTCCTGATGCCATCCCGGTTTGAACCCTGTGGATTAGGCCAGCTGATGGCGCTGCGTTACGGCACGATCCCGGTGGTGCGCCGAACCGGCGGTTTGGCTGACACGATTGTGAACTGGAACGAAGGCGCCCGCTTGGGCAATGGATTTGTATTTGACGAACCGGACGCAAAGGCCCTGTGCGAAGCCATCGAGCGCGCGGTGACCCTGTTCCGCAATGACCCTGACACCTGGCGCACCATCACCCGTTTCGCGTTGGAGAGTGATTTCTCATGGCCTCGCGCGGCAGGCCACTATCAACGTCTCTACAAACGGGCCATCTCACTCCGCAGGGAATGACCCTTGGGCGCCGTGCGATGCATCTGCGGCATCGCGCGGTGCGTCGGGTTTTCGGGTCAATGCGCGTAACGCCTCGATCTCTTGCGCCGACAGCCGGCGGTACCGCCCCTCTTTCAGTTTGTCAGCGCTGAGGCCTGCGAAACTCTCCCGGTGCAGTCGCGTAACCGTCAGCCCGACCGCCTTGAACAGCCGCTTGACTTCATGCTTGCGTCCTTCGGTCATCCAGACGCGCACCAGTGTACGCCCCGAGTTGGCCACGGCGCCAGCCACACGCGCCCGTCGCGCCCGGGCCGGCCCGTCTGCCAATTCCACTCCCTTGGTCATTCGCTTCAGTTGGTCGCCTTCCACTGTGCCACGCACTTCAGCCAGATAAACCTTTTCCACGCCGAACCGTGGATGCGTCAAACGATAGGCCAGTTCACCGTCGTCTGTCAACAACAGCGCCCCCGTGGTATCAACATCCAATCGTCCGACAGGTTTCAACGCAGCCTGAATGCCCTTCACCAGACTCAATACGGTCTGTTCCGCATGCGGATCGGAACATGTACAGGCATAACCCGCCGGCTTATGCAGCAACACCACGGTAAAATGCTTGGGTAGTTCACACACGGCGCCATCCACTGTAACGGTATCCGTTTCGGGGTTCGCGCGGGCGCCCAGGCGGGTGATCACCTCTCCGTTCACCTGAACGCGCCCGGACGTGACCAAGGCCTCACAGGCTCGGCGCGAACCGAAGCCGCACGCCGCCAAATAGCGCTGAAGCGTCCACCCGACTGGGGCATGGTCGACGTGAGTCTCCGTGTCAGTGGGCACAACGACCGGCCGGGGATTTCCACGATCCTCGACGCGGTGGGGGCGGGTTCGGGCGGGTTTGGGCACGATCAACTCACCGCCATGGGCATCAGCAGGTAGAGGTAGTTGTCACTGTCAGCAGGACGCACTACGATCGGGCGCATCGCTTCGGTCATCTCCATGACGGCGCCTTCGCTGTCCAGGACGCTCAGCACATCCGCCATATACTTGCCGTTGAACCCCAAGGTGATGTCATCTCCCACCCGGATCGCGTCGACCACTTCATGTGCGCGTCCCAATGCGGCGCTCTCCGCTTCCAGCACCAGATCATCTCCGTTTGTCGAAACGATCACCCGTCCGGCGGTGTCGCGAGACACCAGGTTGACACGCTTGACCGCTGCGAGCATGTCCTGTGTTTGCACCGTGAACTTGCGGGTACAGTTTCGCGGGATGATCCGGTTGTAGTCGGGGAATGTGCCGTCGACCAGCCGAGTAGTCACCATCAGCTGGTGCGGGTCGTCCAGAGGACAGAACGAAACCATTGTGTTGCCGATCGTCACACGGATATCACGGTCGTCGTTTCCGATAATCCGCATCAGCTCGCTTAACGCGCGGGCCGGCACCACCACCTGGACCAATTCGTCATACGCCACCGTACCCACGAGTTGGCTGCGTAACGCCATCCGATGCGTGTCGGTAGCAACCAACCGCAGGGTAACCCCGTCGAACTCCATCAGGATGCCGGTTAGAACCGCCCGACCTTCATCTGTACTCACCGCAAACGCGGTCTGACGCACCATATCGGTCAGCACGCTGGCCGGAACGACGAACTGCTTCTCCTCGGTCACATCACCCATATCCGGATACACATCCGGGTCGAGTCCCAGCAGACGGTACTCGGACCGCCCACACTTGACATGGATCGAGCGCGTCGCGTCGTCTTTCAGTTCCAACTGTCCATCGGGCAGCGCCGCGAGTACCTCAGAGGCCATGCGTGCGGGCAGCGTAAAATCGCCGGCCTCTATCACCTGTGCGGGCAGTACATATTGAATCCGCTGCTCCAGGTCACTGCCCAGCAGGTGCAGGGTATCACCATGTACCCGCACACAGATGTGCTGCATGATCGGCAGCGAGCTGCGCGCACTGATGGCGTGCGCCACCGTATTCACCCCTTCGAGCAACACCCGTCGGTCCACTGCGACTTTCATGGTATGTCAACCTCCCGCGTTGTGATCACTGAGTTATTCTTCACGAAGAGTGGGTATCCATTGCCGGATCCTTGAGGGATTTCAGGGTACAGGAAACTCCATCTCTATGGTAGTCTATCTACGGTTACTTTTGTTACCGGCCGTACCGATGTTCCTCTGCCATCAGCAGCTTGGGCGGCGCGTAAGGCGTATCCGAAATCACCGTCTGTACCATGGGAGATGATGACGTTATGGAGACCACTGAAATCTTGGCCATGCGGATACCTGAGGCGCAAGCATTGATGCGCCAAGGCATCCAGATTGACAAAGGCACGGGCCTAAACTACTTCACTGGATACCAGTACGGTTCATTATACGACTGGGACCAGTATTTTGAGGCAATCACCCAGTATTACATGGGGTGGGAGCCTGTGTACGCCCTGAACGGAGTGCGTATCTTTCTGGCCAATCAGCGGCCGAACGGGTTCATTCCACGAACCGTGCCTCTCCGCGTCGCTGAAATGGAAGGGTCGGAACACGTCAAACCCTTCCTGGCGCAGATAGCATTGCTCACCGGCAGCTACGTGGGAGAATGGGGCTGGTGCACGCCTGGCTTCTTCGCGGGGCTGGAACGTTACCTGCTCTATTGGCTGAATGAAAAAGACCCGGAAAAGATCGGTCTGAGCGTATGGAACAGCGGTCCGCACACGGGAATGGACAACCAGCATGAGCGTGCCGGGTACTGGATGGACAACTTCGATGTGGGCGCTGACTTGAACGCCTACCTGGTGCGTGAGTGCATCGCGCTGTCGCGCATTGCCCAGAAGACTGACCGGTCCGCGCAGGCAGAGCAATGGGAAGAGGCCGCCAGACAGCGAGCGGAGGCCATTCAGAAGCACCTGTGGCATGAAGCCGACGGGTTCTATTACGACCTCGACCTGCGCACGGGAACACACAACATGACGAAGACTGTGGCCGGCTTCGCGCCGCTTTGGGCAGGTGTTCCCACGCAAGAGCAGGCCAAAAGGCTTGTCACCGAACACCTAATGAACCCGGACGAGTTCTGGCGGAAGTACCCCGTTGCCACGATGGCGGCCACCGAACAGGGATTCTCCGAAGAGATGCTTCCGGGCGACCTCGGCTGCAGTTGGCGCGCCTGTACGTGGGCGCCCACTAACTACTACTGCTTCCATGGACTGCGCCGATATGGCTTCATGCAGGAAGCCAAAGACTTGGCCGAAAAGTCCCTCAGGCTCATCGACCGGTCGGGCTTTCGGGAGTGGTATCTATGCGACTCAGGCGCCGGTCAGGGACTGGATCCGTTCTGGGGATGGTCAATCCTCATGCTGTTCATGGTTCTGGAGGACGAACTGGGGTTCGACCCAACCGATCTGACGTTCGATACCGCGCAGAGCCGTCCGGAATGGAAAACGATCCATGAAATGATCTCCGGTCTCGACTGAAACGCGACATCCCCTGTAAACAAGAGGTCCCGCAGGATGGTATTCCTGCGGGACCTCTTGCATCCTGCAGCCAGTAAGATCAGGGTTGGATTGCTGGCTGCGATGGCGCCCACACCTGACTGAACAGGTCTGTCGTGCCGGTACGTGAAGAGGTCCAGAACAGCCAAAGCTTATCGGACTTAACCGGATCGATCAGGATCGCGGGAGTCGACTCACTCGCCGTCTGCGCCATCGGGATCAGTGTTTCCGGAAATGCATCGGTAACCACCCCGGTGGAACTGATCGACAGCCGCTTGGCGTATAGAGCCTGAGCGGCAGTACCTTGCGCCGCTTTGCGGTAAACCACCCAGATGCCGGTAGCCCGTCCCGTCGCATCGGTCTGCAGCACTGCAGAGGGTGAGTGATTCTGACCGGCGTACAGTGCGGGAATGCGCGCATCCCTGTTTACGGTCACACGCACCACCATGGGCGTGTAGGTCGCGGTGACCGCATCCTGCGGGGAGGGCTGGCGGTACGGGAAGCGAATGCTTCCCGAGGTGGCGTCGACAAAGATCGGCCCCAACTGATCGGTGTTCACCATCCATTCATTGGTGTTTGGATCGATGACCGGCTGACCGGTTGTGACGGTGGTTCCGCCCACACGCAATGAGAAGCCCGCCCGAGCCAGACCAATATCGCGCAAGCTCCAGCGCCTCTGTCCGGCGTCGTATCGCACCGGGTCATTTACCATCTCACCGAACGATACCGCTGTGAACAACGGCACATTGACCGTTCGCGTCGCTCCGGAAGGAGTGCGCAGGGTTTCCGCCCGGGTGCGCACGACGTATCGAGACAGGTAAAGTTGTGCGTCACGGGTTGCCGTGGAGTATCCCGTGTACAGTATGTGCAGTTCCGCCACACCATTGTCACGCGGTTGGGAGATCATCGGCTGCGGGTCTGCAATGGTGTACATGGACATCGCGGTGGGGATCACCCGCGGCTCGGTCCAGACCCAGTCATCCGGATCGTTGGCCGGTTGGGCATCCGTGAAGGTGTAGAACAAGCCGCCTTGTCCCCCATCGTTCGACGCCCAGCACACGACGATCCCGCCGTTTCCGGGGATGGCAAACGCCCGTGGCGCGCTGGTCATACTGCCGAACGCCACTTTGACGCGGCGCGCCGCACCCGGCTGACCGGCGGCGTTCAACGCAGCCACAAACAACCCCGTCTGGTCCTGAGGCCGATTCGCATCGGTACCATCGCCACCCTGCCGGCTGACGGTGGAAAGCCAGACCAGATAGTCCGTATTGCCATTGCGCACATATGTCGGAGCATAACTGCGTGAGGTCCCCAGCAAAGCATCCGATGGCCACAGGTCAGTTGGATCAGGATACGGAAGCGCATTCGGCTGAGTCGACCACCATTTCTGGTTGGGAACAGCCGGAGTCCATTGTCCGTCTCCTCTCGCTGCCAGTGATCCGAAGAACAGTCCCCAGCGCGTGCCTACCGTCGGGTTACCGTTCTCGATGGTGCGGTTACTGCTCCACGCAATGCGCAGATTGCCGTTGCTGTCTGCGGCGACCGCCGGCTGCCAGTTCGCCGCCGTCGCCAAAGGACTGGTGATTTCACCCGTATCCAGATGATAGACGCTGCCGGTGCTTCGGCCGTTGGTCATCCGTGTCTCGGTAACGCGCAGGCTGTAGCGCACCGGACTGGGCGCCACCGCTACGGTCTGCATCAGGTTACCGGGAGCCGCTTCATACGCAAACAGGAAGCCCGAGTAGACACCCGAGGGCGTTCCCAACGGGATGCGAAGTCCTATCTGAGGCGGCGCCACTGACAGGTTGTCATATGTTCCGCCTGCAGCGCCGGGGTACGGCTTGTCCGGAACCGTCATGACCGTGGGATCC
The DNA here is from genome assembly GCA_964650005.1 of uncultured bacterium. GTDB lineage: Bacteria > Armatimonadota > HRBIN16 > HRBIN16 > HRBIN16 > CAZHSN01. The sequence continues at coordinate 33,302 of CAZYPZ010000007.1, forward strand.
ATCCCGGGGCGCGCTTTGTGAAGTGTAGGCCCGGTTCGGCTGAAAACGGCGTCATAGCGTGGATCCAGACTGGTAGCCACATGCGTAGGCAGGTTGCCCTGCAACACCATGCGCAACCACTCGGGCTCGACTACCTGACTGCTGCGGAACAGACCGTCAAACGCCACCTGACCACTGGCATTCAGCGGCGGGTTCTTGGACGAGGCCACCATGCGCACGTTCAACAGGTTGACGTTGCCCATGTTGAGGATCGTCAATGGTTTCCAGAACGCCTCCCGCTCGCCCGGATTGAACGGAGCTTGGGCCGGGTAACTGGGTGTGGGCGGTACCGGAGCGATCGTCGATCCATCGTCTCCGAATCCTTGCGGCACACTGCCGAGGTCGATCGATCCGCTCGATACCTCCAGGCGGATGTCGGGCAGAACCGAGACCTGCATCGTGAATTCGCGATAGAGCTCCTCGCGCACCACCGGAGTCGCCTGCGCCAGGGAGTCCGGGTTGCCGGGGATGTCCAGCAATCCATTGGCATTGGCGTCCTGGAACACCTGGACCAGTCCTCTGTATCCGTCACGGCTGGGCGGCTGGAAGCGCGGCACAGTAACCGAACCGGCTCCAGGCGTGGGCACTAACCGTCGGGTGTCACCAGGCAGGCAGGCTTCTGTACTGCCGCCTGTGGGCGAGGCCAATACGGCCCCCTGACCTGAACCGACCAGATCGGTTCCGCCAGCCGATACACGCACTTGGCGATCCGGGATATCCGGATAATCACGGCTGGTGTTCGGGTTGTTCACCGGCAGTTCATCCCATGGCAACGGGTTCGTCACCGCGGCGGCTCCACCTTGCCAGCGCAGGTCCGTTCTCCGGGCGCGTATCCGGTTCAGCACGACGGAGGATACGTTGGGCAGGCCCAGCTTGCTCCTGTTGGCGACCTCCACTTGCGCGGTCGCCGATCCGCCGTGATGCGTGCGATCCAGGTTCATCACTACGCTTTTGGCCGGGCGGGGCGCCGAGGGCGTACCCAGCCGGTTGCCGTTCAACGCGAACTCACAGTCGGCACCTATCTCTTCCGGAGTGTTCGACACCCAACCGATCGACTGCTGCGAACCATTGGCCGATGTCACCCGCAACGCCAGCGGATTGTATACCGTGAACGTGGTGTGCTTTCCCGCTATCGGCTGTAAACGCACCGTCTGACGCATAACCGTCGCAAAAGCGGTGTAGTTCAACCCCGGCGTCCAGTTCACCACGCCGTTGCGCTGGGGTTCCAAGCGCACGGTGGCATAGGCCCGCAGTTTGGTGCGAGGCCGTGACTCACCGGTATCCGGATCGATATAGGGATCGTTCTCATCTAGGTAGGGTATCAGCGTGGTGCCCACCGTGTAGTTCGCTCCGCGGCCTTCGATGCCCAGCTGAATACTGCGCGGCCAGCGGTTGCGGTCATACCGGGTGACGTCGATCCCATAGGCGACGACATACAGGGTGTCGCCCCATTCATAGCCCGGACGGCGCAGCCGTAACGACTCGACCTCTTCCGGGTCCTTATGCCGAGCCGACCGGTCACCCTCACGGATCTGCTCATACTGCTCCCGGCAGAACACCTCCACCCGGAACTTCTCCAGGTCGGCCTGCTCATCGCCCGGGATCTGGTCCACCTCTTCACCCGGCGGGATTTCACCCTCGTACCCATTCACCACACCGTTACGGTTGTTGAACGCATAGATCAGCCCGTCACTGCCGCCGGCATACATCCAGCCGGCGCCTATGGCCGGGGATGCGAATACCGACTCGCCGGTGGTTTGATAGCCCCACACCAAGGCATTGGGCTGCCCCTCACCGCCGTTGACGGCATCGAGGGCGATCAGGGCGCCTGCCATCGTGCCGGCAACCACCGCCTTGCTGCTTCGGACCTCTGTCAGCGCCGGGGACGAATAGATCGCTCCCCCCAGCGGGGCGGAGGGTGATGGCGCCGGACTGACCGCGTTATTGACCCAAAGCTCCGCAGTGGTTCCATTGCCTGTTCCATCGGCATTCAATGCGTGCATTCTACCGGACAGGTCGCCCACATAAAGCACGTTGCGATTTGTTCCGCTGAAGTCCACCGATCCAACGGCGGCGGAGCAATACACCACCGGTTGCATCACGGGTTTATCTGGCGCCGGGTAGATCCAGTCAGCAACGGGATTGGCCGGATCGACCGCTTCCGAAACCGCGTAGACTCGGCCTTCTGTAGTGGCGAAGTACACCCGTCCGTTGAACACCACCGGCGTACTGGATATGGGCGCCAGAGGATCCGCCGTCATCAACGGATAGGTCCATTTCAGCGCGCCGTTATCGGCATCCAGCGCAAACAGACGTCCCTGTAAACCACCAATGTAGAGCGTGGAACCGTCGGCGGACAGCGCGGGGGAGCTGGTGAACCCGTTGACGACAGCCGGATCACCTGCTTGCGGATACACCCAACGCAGGGTTGTGGTCCCGCCGGATCCATTTGGCTCTACGGTGTGATCCCCTTTCCCTACAGCATCCCAACAATATACGCGTCCACCCGTCGTGGCGGCATACACATTCTTGCGGTTTGTGTCGACGATCGGAGAGCTGTAACTGAACGCTCCTGATATCTCTTCGCCGGTCTTACCGCCGTAGATCCATCGGGAATAGGTGCTGACCATTCCCAGAATGCCTGCTGCATCCAGGGCATACATGCGCCCATCCTGCCCACCCAGGTAGGCAATCCAATTCGGCGCTGCGTCGGTACCCAAGTTGGCCACCACCGGCGTCGTGTTCACCCCGCCGGCCAGACCACGCAACTCCTCGAACGCCACCGCATCGGCCACAACCACCCGTTTCTGCTCCAGCTGCATCGCACTGGAGACAACTTCAACCGGCAGTTCCTCAAATTCGATCGCGTCGGCGATTACAACCGCGCCGGCGTCTGCATCCACCGTCGCGACGTTTGCCAGTTGCACCGCTCCGGTGCTTCCCTTGGCAAACGGGAACACGCCCAAGGTGACCCATCCGCCGGCAGCCGGGTCGCCTGTCTGGTTCAGCACCACTTTATGCTGACCGTCTGCGGCAAGAACCGTGTACAGCGCAGCAACAGCGCGGCGCGGACCGCCCACCTGCCGAGGCAGCCATACCCGCACGCGATAGCGGCCGGCGTTACCGTTTGCCGGGTTTAGCGTGGGCGTCCAGGTCACTGTGGACCAGGCCGCAGGATCTGTTTCGGTGGTGGTGCGGGATTGCATGTACCCGCCGTTGTATGAATCCGGGTCGGGCGCATTGGGTCGGGTCCATTGTCCGGCGAACACCACGCCGGAAGGCGACAGATCATCCAGAATGACAGTTTCCGGGACACTGTTTCCTGCAAGCCTGTCATAGTTCGCCAAGTTCACGACCACTGACTCGCCAGCGGCCAGCGTTACCGTTGTCAAGGTGAACCAGCCACCGGACAGGGGCGCCTGATTCTGGTTCAATTCGATGGTGCGGGTCTCACCACCGGCTGTCACTTCATATCGGGCAACCGATGAGAACTGACGGGTTACTGCCGGCGGCAGCCACACCTGTACGCGGTATGTCCCGCGGGTACCACCGGAAGGCAGCACCGGAGCGGCGGCCAGCGTCCAGTTCGACACGCGCCAAGTTGTCGGATCCGTGTTTCCTGTGACAGGGGTGACCGCGAACCGGTCATTGAAACTGCCCGGTTCTCCGTTGACGATGGTCCATCCGGCAGACAGCGTGCCGTCCGGTTGCTGTCGCACATCGACCCCGTCGGGATCCTTGTTCGTCAGTTCGACGCTCGATCCCGCCGAACCCGGGCGCATCAGGAAGGTGCCCAAGGAATGCCAGCCAGGACGGCCTGCGGCGGCTGCCTGATCAACTGTCACGACGACATCGCCGGTCTGGCTATGAACCACATACTGCGCATTTCGCGACAACTCGGTGACCGGCCCGGCCGGGATCCATACCCAGACGCGATATTGCCCATCACCGATTCCCCCCGTCAACCGCCAGCGTCCCCGGGCGGTTACATCCGGAGCCACCTGTGCTACGGAACAGTCCGCTCCGGCAACCCCTTCAGGCCAGCACTGTGAATAGGCCGTTTCCCGGGTGAACGCACCGGTCGGTTCGGATGTGAACAGAGGATCGCTATTGTCCACCACGGTCCGCTCGCCAGCGGAGGCAGTCAGATACCGCCAAACAGGCGCTTGCACGGTATCCGTGGCAGGGTCATACTCGAACGCATAAGTGACACCGGTCGTTGTGGTCTGGGTGGGATCAGGAACACGACCTAGCTCGCGCCCTGCATCGTCATACACAACCACCTCGTCGGCGTCCTTCTTGCTGAAGAACTCGTTGCGCACGGTAAGCATCCGCTGACGGGTTCCATAAGTCATAGTCACCGGCGAGGAGAGGAAGGAACCACCCTCGGGGACAAAGCGCACCGCATCGTAACAGACGATCCGCTGCTCGGCGACATCCTCTTCAGAGATCGCGCTGTTGTACAGCGTCACCGTGATGGGGCGCCGTCCGTCATACGGATACCGGGATCCGGGATTTCCCAATCGCACCCATCCACCGCCGTGCGTCTGATCCACATACACGGTCTCGTATGCCCAAGCGTCCACTCCATTCCGGGTTTCCACCGGAAACTTGATTCGATACATCGCCTGACGCACGTTCTGCAAACTGGTGCCGTCGGCGAGACGCGTCCCGCTGCTGGGGAACCAGACATACACTGCATATCGCACCGGGGTCTGCAAGGAAGGGGTGGTCGCGATCTGTTCGGGTGTTGCATTTTGCCAGGAGCCGATGACAGTGGCCCCCGCCCATGGTGTCTGTGTGTTGGTTACGGGAACACAGCGGGCATATCGGTACCGTGCGTCTGTCTCCGGATTTGCCTTGCGGGGAAAGTGCCCGTCGGGAGCGGCCAGACCGTCGTCCTTCAATGGGTCTTGCGAGATATAGGCGGGAGTGGTTTGTCCGACAAGGGTGAACAGGCCCAGCGGGTCGGGGTCAGGCACATTGGTGTTGTCAACAGTCACCGTGGCTCCGCGATCATTCAGTCGCGGCCACCACCAGCGTAGATTGGTCTGTCCTGGCCCGTTACCGGCGATATCGGCGCCTGTGCGCTGGGCATCCCGGCGAAACGCCGGCCAGTCCTGCGCCTGCTGCGCCAGGGTGGCCACCGACAGCAGCAGACACCCCAGTATCGCGAGCCCCGTTCTGGTTTCTTTTTGATTCATCGTGCGTCCACCACCAGCCATCTATCGATAGTAGCAGGCCGTCCCGCCGACGGCCTGCTCCATTTGACGAAACCGCACCACTCTGTGGTTCTCAAGGCACCCGAACTGCGAATTCAGGCGCATCGATGGCCGCTGATTCCGGCAGCCACCATTCGATCCGTTGATCGGTGTAGACCCCGTCCAGGTTCGGATCGCGGTTCAGCTCAAATACCTTGCCCGCGAACTGGATGACCCGATCCGCGGAACTGCCGCGTGCCTTGTTGGCAATCAATAATCGGCCATTGGGCAGCCGAACCACACTGGACGGGCGCAGCGAGGGTACGAACTGCGGCAACTTCTCGGCCATCGCGGCATAATCCGCGTCGGTGAACAGCCATACCGCGCGTAACCGGGTGGGAAGAGCGGGATTATCCGGTTCCAGTTCGATAATGCGGGCAATGGGTGGGACGGCGCCCACCTCTTCTGCCGGCAATCGCATCTCCACGCAGGCCAGAATCCGCCAATTCATCGGGATGCCGTTCTCCCATTGTGTGGCGTATATGCTCAACGCGTCTATCCGCCCCAAGGGCAGTACCCGGTCTGTTCCGTTCACCCGAACGGTCACTTGGCTGAAGGTGCCCACGCCGCCTGGTGTGCGCAACAGCACACTGGAGCCGCCCCGAAGCAGCGCATCATCCACGGTATCGCCCTGCTGGTCCGATAGGATGCCCGCGATCACCACCGGTTGGTTGGCCGCATCACGCAGTACCCGAACCGCCGAGTACCGCAGTCGGCCGGATGCAGCCAGCACATCGTTGCCGCTGACCGCCGAGCTGCTGCTCCACTCCAGACGGGGCGCTGTCGCGCCGGCCGGCAGCACCAGTTCCAGCAGGCGGGCGTTGCCGGTGTCAGCCACCATGAAACGAACATTTCCGTCGGCTCGCATGTACCAGCCGGCATCCGTGGGCTGACGGAACACGAACGGGCCGCCCGGGAGGATGGGGGTTGGCGCATCAGTAAACCAGGAGAACACGTTGACCGCCCGGCCACCGGTATCCACCCTGAGCAACCGATTCTGCCCCGTATCAGCCAGCAGAACCGTGCCATCCGGCATCATATCGGCGGATGACGGTCTGGAGACATACGCAGTCTCACCCGATGTCGGTTCTACATCAGCCGCATTGAGCGTCCAGACCGGACGTCCGCCCGGGTCGAGTTGCACCACCCGACTGCCGTCGCCGATCAGCGTACGCGCGTAGGTAAACACACGCACACCCACATCACCCGCCAAGGCAACAGAACCACGTGAAACCGCCGGTGCGGTAACAAAACGTCGACCAACAGACAGATTGGTCATGTGATCATTGATCACTTTCAGCAAAGCGGACATCTGATTGTTGTATTTGGATGCCTGGCCTAAATCCGGCATCAACAATACACCCGGCTGACCGTTGAAACCGCAGATTGGCATGTCCTTGCCCAATTGGTCGCCGTACTGTCGTATCGGATCGGCTCGCAGGGCCAACAGCGCAGCATGCCCTCCCGATCCGCCAAACTGCCCGGCCAAATACAGTACCTCGCCGGACACGACCGGTGCAGCGCCGATAGCCACTCCCGGTATGAACACATACCACTTCAGATTGCTCCATCCGGCAGGGGTAAACGGCCCCACCTCCGGACGGCTGCCGACCTTCACCACCACCGGCTGAGCCAGATTCAACGGGTTCAAGAGGGATGTGCCGCTGCCGGGTGTCGCCAGGTTGTCCAAACGCAACACGCTGGTGCGCTGTGTCAACACCACCTGCAACTGGTTGTTGATGACAGTGCCTGTGGTGGAACGTCCGGCTTCGTATTGGCGTAGGGTCACCACGGTTCCCGCATCGGCGGGATCACCCAACGGTACCTCCGGGTTGGGGCTGGTGTGAAATGCCATGACCACCGAACCCTGAATCTGCTCTCCGGCAAAGTCCACCACCGCTTCGGCCACACCATACGCAGTCTGGCCATACACGGCAGGCGGCGCGGTAAACCGCAGACCGGTTCCCTCCAGGAGCCTCCCGGTGACGCCTGTCAACGGATGACGGAACTCCAGCGTGGGAGTGACCGGCTTCGCCTCCCCGTTGACGGTCTCGTTGTAGGAGCCTCGCACCATCTCCCAGCGCCACTTCAACTGGCTGCGACCGGCGCCAAGTTGCTCCCGGTATCCGATCATGCCGCTGAGGTCCGCTCCCGCTGACGCAGACGCGCGGTTGGCGCCCACCAGCACCAGATCATCATTGGGGCCAATAGCGGCGGCTCCCAGCATCGCACGGCTGGGGCCTGCGCCCACTCCCGTCGCAATACTGTCCACCAAGAGCACTTGATTCCTTTTGACGGCGTTACCTGCTTTCCCAATGTCCACGCGGTACCAGGCATACACCAACGCCTCGTCAGGTAGGGCGGATGGATAGACAACCTTCTGCTCTTCCTGGCTGGGCGTACCACTGCCGCCGACCACGTGCAGCGAGGTCCACTGTACGGGGATCTTGCTCACCGAAGATGCCCGCGGCACGAATGTCCGCCGATCTCCGGATGGATTGCCCAACACCTCGGCCTGCGCGCCCAGCCAGAGTGCATCTACACCGGACGCCCCCCGAGAGTCTTGGACAGGAACGTACAGCATCTCATCGGCGGACTGCCCGCCTATCGCCGAGACATCGTTCACCAGCCCGTAGGACATCGGACCGGTGATTGCGCCACTGAGCATCACGGTCCAGACTTTATCGTCGGTTTTCAGAGGCTGCAGGCTGACCGGATCGACAAATGTGACAGACGCACGGGTCTGTCCGCCTGCGGTGACCGAACCGGGCACCGCCAACATCCCCTGGCAGTAGATGGGAGCGGGTACCGCTCTGTTCGAAGGGAAGCCACCTCCACCGGCCCACACTCCCGTGGGATTACCGGTCGCGGCGTCCCAACTGAGCACGGCGCCGTTACGCGTCATCAACGCAATGCGCGCGCCACTGGAAGTCTCGTAGGCAACAGGCGCGGATACAGAGGAACTGGGCAACGGGCGCACCCAGGCCAAATCCCAAGTGGGACCGTTCAGACGTTCGCCCATGGGTTCAGCGTTGAACGCCACCAGCGAAGGAACTCCCTCATAAACGCCTACGATGTACAGCTTGCGGTTCCAGAAAAGTGGCTGACCGGATGATGCATCCAGCGTCTGCACAGGGCATGACCAGTTGTCCAGTACCGGAGCACCCACGGTTTCGTATGTGAACCCCGTGGCGCGCCGCTGCGTGCGCGCTGTGAACGAGGTACGGATAATCTCATACGCAGCGGCAGGTTGCGGCATATAGTTCAAACGCGGCCCGGTCCATCCACTGCCGAACTGCCCCGGAGGCAGAATATCGTTAGCGATATCTCCGGGAGCCCATAGTACTCCACCCGCATCGACAAACCGCCGCAGTTTTTGGCGCTGCAATGGTGTCAAGCCGGCGGTAAATGCCGGTGGCACGTAGATCACGTCCAGCTGAGACAGCTCGGTCTGCGAGAGTTCATCCAGATTGATGGTCCAATAACCGGGATTCTGGATCTCACCCGTAAGCCCCGGCAAGGGATTTACGAAGTTCCAGCCTTGGGGCTTTACCGGCAGGTTGTTCAGAATGTTCCAGACCGGATCGGGCCCTCCGACGACCGCCGCACGGATGGTCTGCGGAAACACCTGATTGAGTTGCACGTCGGCCTGCACCATTGTGGAGACCAGACAGCAACCGAGGGCCAACAGCATCAGCCGTCGCGCCTGATGGATCCATTGCTTACAGGTGTTCATCGTCCAGTCACCTCACTTGCTGCCGAGCCTGCGGTTTCGGGGAATCTGCCGGATCACCCGGGTTCACCGTAGTAAACAAAGCCGGGACAGACAGGCAACCGCGGCATTGGAGGCAATCCCCGGCCATATCTATCCGTTCTGATCTGCTGCGCCCCGGTTCCCGCGGAGCCCGGCAGTTGCGGGAAGCAGTACTCCATGAACAGGTTGGCGTTCACCTGAGTATCCTGTCCCTGGTTCCACGGCCAGGCAGGCCGGTGCAACTCGGGGATCTGACGGTCGCTGTTTCCGTACCGGGATGGTATCCATCCCCATTTACGCAACCATTCACCTTGCTCCTGGATACGCAACGGCGCATCCTCGGCGATGGAACCGGTAATCCGGATGCGGATATCCAGCGGTTCACCATGGAAGGGGATCAGGGGCGATCGCACACCCGACACCGTCATTCGATCGATCTGTGCGCGCTCACTCAAGATATTGCCTGACCCCAGCCTCTCCACCAGGCGCGCTACCGTATCCTGTGCATTGGTGTTCATCCACTCTCCCGGGATCACCACAAACGAGCCGTCCTGGGCATACAGGGTGGCGTCGACCCGGATATCCATGGGCTGTACCGCCAGCCGTTTCAGGTGGTAGTCGAACACAGATCCGCTTCCGGTCAGTCCGCTGGGCGTTGCCAGCGTCAACAGGTTGTCCTGCATGGCGTCGGTGTTCAGCTGATAGCGATTAGGCACTTGAAGCAACAGGCCGAACGCGTTGTACTCCGTAGCCGGGTGCGTCAATGCGGGAAGGATCGCATCTGGATAGATACCGCCGTTAACGCCCAGCGCCACCCCGGAGAACTGGTGGGACATGGCGTGCCCCAGCAACAGCTGCACCCCGTTGTTAGAACCTTCGGTGTAACGGTCGAGCGGTTCGGCAGAGGAAAACCGGAAGCTCTGCCAGCTGTTCTGCTGCAACAGTTGGTAGCCTATGGGATCGGCTGGTGTATCGCTTTGGAACTGGAACGCCGGGCCCGGTTCCGGCTGCACAAATAGCGTGGTGTTCAACACCACATTCTGCGCCGCGAGCAGCGCCACTGCGGATTTCCGATCACCCCGCGTCAGGTTGCCGTCAATGTAAATGTTCGCGTTGGAGACCAGCGTGAACTGACGTCCAGGCGCATCCGCACTGCCGGGGATCTGTCCGGAGACACGCAGGTTGCCTTCCGCAAAGATCACGCCGTCGAATTGAGGCGATGAGGTCACCTCAGCCGGCTGACCGGTGTTTTGATCAAGCAGGCTGTATACCAGTTCGCTGTTTTCCGGGTCTCTTGGGTACCGGTAGTAACAGACCATACGGTTACTGCGGGATCGCGCGCCATCCGGCAAGCGCCAAGTGGTTCCGTCGGTCAGCTCGATGGAAAATCCTTGGGCGTAACGCCACGCGTCATCATGACGTCCCTCTTCGATTGTCCGCACCCAGCGCTGCAGATCGATCGGGTTGAACCGCACTACGGCGCCGGGCGGCAGATAATAAGGGCCGCGCCAGTTACGACTGGATCCCGGCTGAAGCCACTCGTTGCGAAGCGATGAGCCTCCGAAAAGCCCGCCATCACGCTGGGCATCCGAGAAGTTGGCGATGTAGATGCCACGCCCATATCCATAGTTACCGGTGTTTCGGTTCCGGCCCAGCTGACGTCCGGATTCCCGGGTCAGGGTGATATATCGGCTGACACCGCTCACCGGATCGGGCTCATCGATAATGGGCGGATCCAACCGCCTTACCGAACGGTGGTGACCGTTCGCATCAAACCCTTGGCGCCCGTCGTTCACCAACCCGGTGTACGTGCTGAATTCAGGCGAGGCGGACGGCAAGATGAACGCCGCATTGTTGGGATCCGTCCAGATACGAGCCCAGCGCGGCCAATAGGATTGGTTGTTGCGTGTATATGCACCGTCGTCGGTCCCATGATCCAGCACGATGTCGCCTGCGACGTTCAATGCATCGCCGCGCTCCGTGTTCAGAAAGATATCCATCGGGCCGTACAGCTTCAGGTTTCCGTTCACCCGGATCGGTGCTCCGGACAGCATCCAGCGCACTTGTCCGGTGGTGTCTGTATCGAACACCGGATCGTTCACGAATCGCGTGTAGTTGCCTTGTTGGCCGGAAGCGCCCAGGATCACCCGGACAGCCTCACGCGCCGGCTGTCCGCTCTCTGGCTTGGTAATGCCGACAACGCCTTCCGGTTCGACCGGATTGGCCTCCCTCCAGAAAGTAGGGACACCCAGTTCGAATGTCGCACCGGCGCGGTTTTCGCGGTTGGTGATAAACCGCAGGTAGTCAGTGATGCCGATCGCCTTGAAGGCCACCAGTTCGCGCCGCTGTTGGTCCACCCCGCTGAAGGTCGTGGGATCCATCGGGTTGATCAACCCGACCCTGCCGACGGAACGGATGCGGATAAACCGGGACTGCGGGTCGTTGGGTTGTGGATCGTAATCCACACGGATCAACGCCCGTCCCTTTTCGAAATTCACGCGAGTGTATCCATCCAGAAGCCATTGTCGATCCGGATCGTTGGGATCCACCGTGGCGGGATCCACCGGTTCCGGTCGCCAGTCCGCCCCTTCAGGGCTGTACATGAGCTGCTGGTCGGCAAATCGAATGCCGGCCTCGGCGTAATACTGCGCACTGACCACTTCAGTCGAGCGGACTGCGTTGCTCAGGTTCCGGGAGATGATGCCGATGAACACAGCGGTTACCGCGCCCATGACAAACAGCACCAGGATGGCCACCACCAGCGCCTGTGCCGCCTGGCGACGCCGACTGACTGCAGATTCAGGACTGTATGCTTTCATGACGGCGCCCATCCTATCTCACCAGATTCCGCAGTTTCACCTGGGTACTCAGCGATACAGGCAGCACATCCGATGAAGTCGGATCGAACATGCGCACCGTAAGCGCAATGGACATCAGGTCACGCGTCAGGTAGTCCGCTTTGATCACATCATCCACACTGTTGCATTGGAACTGAAAACTGACACGTACCCGGTCATCCGCCGAGAATGGATACTGCGGATTGAACTCGATATAGCCGACCCGCATCGACGGATCACCCCCTGGCGGGACATCCGTGTACTGGATCCGGTAGTGGTTCAAAGGAATGTCGGTAGTATTGAACGGCACACGCGTGTAGACCACCGGTCGGCCCCTGTCCGGCCCCGGGCGCTGGTCAGGCCCCAGTATTGTTTCTGATCCAGGCACGATGCTGACATTATCCAGATGGCCCAAGCCGAACGGACTTCCCGACGGCCCCGTGGTAAGTTCCAGGTAGGCGCGCCCGTACGCATCCCGTTTGATATCTGTTCCAGAGTACTCCTGCATCGGCGAACCGTCGGGACTCAGCAGCATCGACGGCATGGCAAAGCTTACCGATCCGGCACGTGTATTCGCCACCATCGCCCCGCCCGGGTGTCGGGTGCTGCGGTTCCATCGGGCCCCGCTGACCGATCCATCGGCGAAGGGATCCCCGATATCCACGCACGCCTGACTGCGCGTTGCGGCATCCAGGCATCCGGCTTCACCCAACCGCTGATACAGACTGATGTTGAATACCAGTTCCGGTGTCGTTGTGGTGCCATCCGCTCGTTGCGCGTAACGTCGGACGACCGTATCTCCGCTGCGCCAGCCGGTTATCGACGGCGGCGTTCCAATCAGCACATCGGTCATGAAAAATGTGATATCTTCTGCGGCGCCCTGCTTGGGCACACCCCGATACAGTGTCACACGCGCAGGCCACGTCCAAGCGCCATGACGCGCCATGTAGACCGCCGGAGCGATACGCACGTCGCCCACTGTGCCCGACTCATTCGCCGGATCACCCATACGAACAGGGGTGGCCGGATCACCGGTGACAAGAGCCGGCGACAGCTGTAACGCAGAGGTAACCTGTGCGATGTGTGGACCATCAGGTCCGTTATCCAGCACATACTCCTTTGTACGGGGATCACGCAACACCGATATGAAATCGATCCCGTTTACAGGAGACACCGGTCGGGCAACCGTCAGCCAGTTCTCCATGTAGCTGATCTGGTTATCGCCATCCAAATCACGGGCGCCCGGCATCGCTCTTGGAGCGGGTTTGCGGTTGTAAAAGAACGCGGGGGCGTTCAGTACCGGCTGGTTGTCCATAATCTCGAACAACGCATCGTTGGGATTACCGTTGTCATCGTATAATCGGAACTCGGCCCGATACAGTACAAAGGTGTTGTCTGTCGCACCGCCCCGCACTTCGTATGAGTTCACATACGGCAACATCGGATCGCGCAGTCCGATGAAGTAGCGCACTGTGCGCCGGCCCGGCAGCAACGGAAGCTGCGGTATCTCTTCGCCACGCTGCAACGGCGGCCTGTATCCGCTGCCATCTGTCGGGTCCTTCACCGGCTGCAGGTCGTCACCTCGCTGAGCGGGCATCAGGTCGATCTTGGCGTAGGGAACACAGAACCAGTCCGTCCGGTTGGTTCCGGGGACCGGCACCGGAACAGCGATAGTGGCATCTGCCTGAATATCATCGATCGAGTTCACCCGAACGGGGTTGAACTGTATCGAGTTATCGAACACATACGCCGCGTCGGCCAATTCACGTGTGATCCGCTCCATCAGGAAGCGTGCGGTCTGCTGTGCTTCGGCAATCCGTTGAACGCGCCGCGTGAAATTGAAGCTTCCCTGTACCGGGTAGAGCAGCAGCCCCAGCAGGATAATCAGCACTCCCATGACAACGAGCAGTTCGATCAGGGTGAATCCAGCCGCGCTGCGTCGCAACCGGTCTGATTGGCGCCATGTCGTATTCATCGCTCTGTTCACCCCGCTGCCTGTGCCTGGTCGGAAGGCGTTCGAATTGTCTGCATGTTCACGCCTATTCGGCCTCCCGCATCAGTACGGTTTCCAGCTCACTGCGCCGCAACGAGCCCTGCTCGCGCCACACCACACGCGCACGCAGTGACGCGCCGCGCACGTTGCGCACAGCATACCCATACACGCTCGAGTCCAGTCGTTGAAGCCCCGTCGGTGACGCGGAGCTCAGGTCAATGTAACAGAGGTTCAATCCTCCCACTTCGGGGGCGCGGCTGATGCGCGCGGTTATACCGTCCAGCGTCTGATGATCGCCGTTCCCGTCAATGATATGCACCTCTTCAAGAAGCACGCTTTTGCCCGCTTCGCTGATGGGGAAGTAGATGCGTTTTGGCGATCCGACACCCGCTTGATCCGGATCGGTATCACCCACGTAGTACTCTTTCCATGACAGGTTGGGCTTCAGCCGCGCGGAATACAGCTCATAGGGTTTGACAACCTGAGCCGCCCAGCTGCCCGACGCTTTATAGAAGAACCGCAGATTCGCCTGACGCAATTCAGGGTTCAGCACACGAACGACTCCCGCCGTGTAATCGACCCGATAATCGGGATTGGCCGGATCCTGATTGAGTATCTGTCCGTTGTCCAGATTGATCGCCACGAAATCCGGGTTACTGGCATGGCTTATCCCGTGCACCAGGCCTTGGTAAACCGTATTGTCGTCCAAGCGCGTGCCCTTGCTCAGTATCGACGCCAGTGTCAGCTTCACGTTAGTGGGCGCCGTTGGCACCAGCCGGTCATCACGAATGATATGCCAATCCAGCACATCGTAGTTGATGTGCGCCTGCAGAGGAACAGTACCGCGCGCCGTGCGTTCCACGTAGTCACGCCCTAGCGGGTTGAACATCAACACACCCATGTTGGCGAACGGGGCGATATTGGGCGAAATCAGCCTGAACTCATACGGATCGCTGCTCCAGTCCTGCAGGTCCAGTTGCCGGAACTGTCTGGCCAGCTGTTCGCTGCCCCAGCGCATCTGCCAACCCGCCTCCAGTATCGGAGGCTTGCCCGGCCCTTCCTGCCAAGAGGAGAGGTTGATACGCACCATTTCGCCGGGTGTTCCGGCCGGAACAGGGATGCTCTTCTGTACTGACTCGAGCCGACCGTTGTACCAGTAGTCAAAAGTGATCGTGAATCGCCGATTGAAGGGCTGAGCGGCGACCCAGATCACGGTGTCATTGGTGCCTTCATCGTTATTGGCGTCATAGTCGATGGCGTATACCTGCCGGTCGGTGAAGTACGGGTCACCGGATTCCGCACGCCATCGACGGCGCATCATCGGTGCACCGTGCACGGTGATGTTACTCACCAGTTCGCCATCTTCTACGGATTGCAGGTAGTATACCGGCCCGGATCCCAGTACATAGACGGATCCTTGGGTAACGCCCAACCCGTATTGAGCCGGTGACGGAACCGGAATACGTACCTTTTCCGCAAGGATTCGCCGGAACCGGTTCACTCCGTCGAAGTAGTACGGATCCAGACCGAATTGGCGCAGGCGCTCCGTCTCAGCTTCGGTAAGCGTCAGGCGATCCGGGCTGACGGTGCTGTCATAGGCGATGGCGCCGGTAGCGTCCGGAAAAAGCGCCAGGATCCCGGCAGGCAGAGATGTGGCGTTATTCTTCCAGCGCTCCAATTCCTGACGGGCGAGCGCATTGGCCAACGTACGGTTTTCGCCCATACGCACCACGAAGAATCCGCCCGGAAACACCTTAAGGAGCACCAGAATACCGATAGTGAGCACTGCGATGGCAGCGATCATCTCGATCAGTGTGGCGCCTCGCCGTCTGTGTTCCATATATCGCACCGCCCGTTTCATCTTGGCGTCCTCAGTTCGCTATCTTCCGGTTCATCCGCGGCCGTCAGTCCAGACACCAGTGCTGGTTATTCCCGTTGGGATTGGCGGTATTCGGATCGCCTCCCAACATTTTTTCGATCATCACAGAGCTCTCGACAACCTTTACGGTGCCGCTGAGCAACAGCACCAGATCCTTGCTGCCGCGTGTGACCTGTCCATCGGCGCAGGTTCGGTGTTTGGTACACCAAGTGACAATCGTGCTTTCCGGCGGGTTGTTATATTGCAGCTGGCATACATCGTCTGCGGCGCCCATCGCATATCCGCCACTGTCCGCCGTGCCGTTGAACGGCCGGAACAGGCTGTACCGCTCAGTATACGCGCCGTTGCACTCCTGTCCCACATCGTAACTGTCATAGCGATAAAAGCGGGCAAGTTGTGTGGGAATACGGCGGTTCGGATCATTGGGGTCAGGACGCAACCCCACCACAGGCTGCTGAAGCACCGTCTGGTCGGTCTCGTCGTTATTTGGGCACTTGAACAACGTATAGTCTTTGACATACGCCTTGTACAGATAACCGGCCTGAATATCAGCCAGCTTTCGGCCGTTTGTATCGGGGGTGTTGGGACCGATCAGATTGCCGTTCGCATCTTCCGCGTAGCCCAGCAGCACCTCGGGATACACGCGCTGATCGAGCTTGTACATCTTGAGCGCCACTTCGATCTGATGGAGGTTCGACATGCAGGCGGCCCGCCGAGACCTCTCCCGCACAGTGGCGGCCACCGGGAACATGATCGCCGCCAATATGGCGATTATCGCAATGACCGTCAGCAGCTCGATCATCGTGTACCCCATGTGACGTTCCGAGTATTTACGCTGCATGGCTTTCATCCTCCTGTCCTTAGCTAAGACGACCGCCTCGCCTCGCTCTGTTCCGTCCATTCTATGCACCTGCAGACCCAGTGGCCCATTGCCAGTACAGAGCCCACAGTCCGGCGAACCAGGAGCCGGCAAATACCATCAGCAACGCCCCCACAGCCATGTAAGGGCCAAACGGAATGGTCGTCAGTCCCGGTTTCCAGTCATCATCGATAGACTCGGTCCGCATGGGATCCTTCCCGCGCCGTCGAATGGCAGTTATCAGTTCAAAGACCAAGTCGAGCCAACTCCACACCAGCAGCACCTCGCCCAAGATACGCGCTGTACTCACGGTCTCGGCAGTCTCCGGTGTATCGGTGTGTTTGTCTTTCACCTTGCGTGCTCTCGTCAGTACGGCAGCTCCCACCAGCGCACCCAATGCGATCGCCACCGCGAACGAAAGCATCGCTTGGGTCAGCGGAAGTGTGGCGCCGATGGCCCGGGCCAGTTTGACGTCGCCCAGGCCCATCGCTTCCTGCCCGAAGACCAATCGCCCCCCCACGGCGATCACCCCGAACAGTCCTGAACAGATCAAAGCACCCCAGATGGGCGCCGGGATGGAGACCCCACCCAGCTGGGCCCAGTGGTACGCCCCGTCACGGGCCAGTGGCAAGACCAGACCGACCAGTAAAAGAGTGACGTTCAGGCTGTCCGGGATGATAAAGTGCTCGATATCGATACACATCGCCGCCAGTAACGCGCTGACCCAGACCATCATAAATGGCAGTTCCACACTGCGCCCATACCGCCAGAAAAGCGCCAGGAACAGACATGCGGTAATGAGTTCCACCCAAAAATAGCGGGAAGAGATCCGCACGCCGCACTGGCGGCATCGACCACGCAGAACCAACCAGCTCAGCAACGGCACGAGGTCACGTCCGGACAGGGGGTTCTTGCACGCCGGGCAGTGCGACCCCGGGCTGGCGATGGAGAGTCCCAAAGGCAGGCGGTACACCAGCACGTTCAAAAAAGAACCCACGGCGGCGCCCAGTATGAACACCACCGTAGCCAGATACCAGTCAGGGACTGCCTGAAGCGCCTCAGCGAACAATACCGGTACCACGCCTCCTGGTCACGCCATCCGCACACCTGATGGTGTGCCACGGTCAACATACGCGCCGACCGGATAACCGGCCGGCGCATCCTCCTTCGCCGAACGCCGCTGCGCCGGCCGTATCATTCCGATCCGGATGTCAGGTTACTGATTACCGAGGTCATCGGGAGCATCAATGCGATGACGATGAATCCCACCATGCCACCCAACATAACGATCAGCACCGGCTCGATCGCCGAGGTCAGCGAGGCCAGAGCCGACTCCACTTCCGACTCATAGAAGTCGGCCACCTTTTGAAGCATCGAGTCCAGCGCGCCCGACTCCTCGCCGATGGAGATCATGTGCACGACCATCGGCGGGAAGAGGCCGCTTTTCTCCAGCGGCGGTCCGATGCGGTCGCCTTCACGGATCCGGTTTCGGGCCTCCATGATGGCATCCGAGATGATGACGTTGGATACCGTACCCGCCACCGTCTCCAGAGCGCTCAGGATGGGTACGCCTGATGACAGCAATGTACCCAAGGTACGCGCGAAACGCGCCACGGCGATCTTGTGGTTCAAGGGACCAAACACCGGCGCCCGCAATCGAATACGGTCAAACAGCCGACGGCCAACACGTGTGGCACCGAAGCTCTTCAATGCGATAAACACCACCACACCGATGGCCACCGCGAAATACCAGCGGGACGTCATGAAGTTGCTCACATCCATCAGGGCTTGCGTGATCGCCGGGAAGTCTTTGATCCCCAAGTCCTTGAACAGGTCGAAGAACTTCGGCAACACGAACGTGACCAGTCCGGTCACGATACCCACCGCTGCAATCACCACGATGACCGGATAGGTCATGGCGGCCTTCACTTTACGGCGCAACTCCACGTCGCCTTCCAGGAACGTGGCCAGACGCTGCAGTGACTCCTCGAGCACGCCTCCCACTTCTCCCGCCCGAACCAGACCGACGAACAGGTTGCTGAAGATATTGGGGAACTTGCCCATGGCGCGGCTCAAAGACTGCCCCGCTTCGACTTCGGCCTGAATATCCTGCAGAGTGCGTCTCAGACGGGGATTGGATGACTGCTGTCCCAGAACATCCAAACAGCGTACCAGTCCCACGCCTGCATCGACCATTGTGGAGAACTGCCGGCAGAACACAGCCAGCTCATTCAGTCCCACGCGGCCGAAGTTGATCTTCATGGGGGCCCGTACCGCCTTGAGTTCTGTGACGGTGAACCCCTGTTCCTCCAGACGTCGCCGGAGGATGTCGGCGCTTTCGGCTTCCGACACGCCCGATCGGACATTGCCCGCGGAGTCACGGAACGAGTATGCAAAATGTCCCATCGCTTATCTCCTTTCGAGACGCGCTCTCAACCGCACGGTCTTCAGCGGCGAGCCGGTGTTGCGGATGCGCTTTCGTTCGCGACGCCTCCGTGCGTGAGCAGCTTCTTGAGTTCATCCGGATTCATCGCGACATTCATGGCCGTCTCCAGTGTGATCTGGCCCTTCTGATACAGGTCACGCAGGCACTGGTCCATGGTGATCATGCCCACATTCGCACTGGTCTGGATCATCGAGGTGATCTGGTGGGCCTTGTTTTCACGGATCAGATTCCGGATGGCCGGGGTGGCCACCATCACCTCGTTGGCCGGCACGCGGCCCGGCTGGCCAGCGCGCGGCAGCAACTGCTGGCAGATCACCGCCTGAACCGAGTTGGACAGCTGCACACGGATCTGTTCCTGCTGCCCTGGCGGGAATACATCCACCATACGGTCGATGGTTTGCGCCGCACTGTTGGTGTGCAGAGTGGCCATGACAAGGTGGCCCGTTTCCGCTGCGGTGATCGCCAAGTGAATGGTTTCGGTATCCCGCATTTCACCCACCAGAATGACATCCGGGTCTTCCCGAAGCACCGCACGCAATGCATTCTGAAACGACTTGGTATCCTGTCCCAGTTCCCGCTGGTTGATAATACTGAAGCGGTGCTGATGCAGATACTCGATCGGGTCTTCCACCGTCACAATGTGCGTGCTGCGCTCGGTGTTGATCTGGTGGATCATCGCCGCCAGCGTGGTGGACTTTCCGGAGCCGGTCGGGCCGGTGACCACAATAAGACCCCGAGGCAGGCGGGTAAGCTCCTCGAGCACAGACGGCAGGTTCAACTCGCGGATGGTGGGGATCTTGGTGGCGATCAACCGGAAGGCAGCCGCAATGGATCCGCGGTCTCGGTATACATTGACGCGGAACCGCGCCAATTTTCCGACCTGATAGGAGAAGTCCAACTCCAAGGTGCTCTCGAACCGCTGCACCTGTTCATCGGTCAGAATATCGTACACAAGGCGCTGTGTTTCCTGCGGAGTCGCCTTGTCAAAGTTGGTCGGTGTCAACTTGCCATCGATCCGCAGGATCGGAGGCACGCCCACGCATAAGTGAAGATCGGATGCGCCCTTCTCGACGACGATGCGCAACAGGTCATCGAGGTGCGTCTCGTCGAGACGGCGCGGGCGCAAACCGCCTGCGGCCGCGTTCGCCTGGGCGGTATCGGACATATTGCTCAACAGATGTCTCCTGGTGTGGTATTACTAGTGGCCGGCCGTAAAGACAACGGACATGACCTCTTGCGGGGTGGTTATCCCCATCAAGACTTTTTGCAGGCCGTCTTCGCGCAGCTCCAGCATGCCGTTGGCTTTTGCCGCATCGCGAATATCGCTCAAGGGCGCACGGCGTACAACCAGTTCCGCGATCTCATCATTCATCCGCAGAAACTCATGGATACCGGTTCGTCCTCGGTATCCGGTATGCCGGCAGGCGTCACAGCCTCTGCCTCGGGCAATGGTAACCATCTGATCGGGATCTTCGGCCTTGAAGCCAAAGCGGCGCAGGTCGCGTGCAGGCACTTCGTACGACTCTTTGCACTCGCTGCAGATACGCCGCGCAAGCCGCTGGGCCATGATGCCGATGACCGTAGCCGAGATCAGGAACGGCTCGACGCCCATATCCACCAGACGGATATTGGCCGAGGGCGCATCGTTGGTGTGCAGTGTGGACAACACGAGGTGGCCTGTCAGGGAGGATTCAATGGCGATCGAAGCGGTTTCCAGGTCGCGCATCTCTCCCACCATGATGATGTCAGGGTCCTGACGCAGGAAGGCGCGTAACGCGGTGCTGAACAACAGACCGGCCTTACGGTTTACCTGAACCTGCGCGATGCCGCTCATCTGGTACTCTACAGGGTCTTCGATCGTCAGGATGTTCTTTTCGATGGAGTTCAGTTTGTTCAGAATCGAGTAAAGAGTGGTTGTCTTGCCGGAACCTGTCGGTCCGGTGAGCAGAATCATACCGTTAGGCTGGGCAATCAGCTCTTCCAACTGGACTTGGATGTGGGGCAACAGACCCAGCTTGTCCAAGCCGATCATGACGCTGTTCTTGTCCAGAATACGCATGACCACCTTTTCGCTGGTGCCGGTGGTCAGGTGAACCGGAACGGTACTCACACGCAGGTCGTAGTCCTTGCCATCGGAGCGGATAGCGATGCGTCCGTCTTGAGGTACACGGCGTTCCGCGATGTTCAGGTCAGCCATGATCTTGTAACGGGAGATCAGCGGCGCCATGATGTGCCGCGGGATCATCATGACTTCGTGCAGCACACCGTCAATTCGGTACCGGACGCGTACGCCACGGTCCTGGGGCTCGATGTGGATGTCCGAAGATCGTTCCCGGATGGCCTGCTGGATAATGGTCGACGCCACACGGACGATGGGCGCCTCTTCCGCGCCGCGGCGCGCCGCCTCGGGATCGTCCTCATCCTCATCCCCCATCCCGATCGTGGCCATGTCGGCCTTCATCGAGGCCATCGCGGAGGCCATGGTGGCGTTGTTTCCGCTGGCGTCGACCATAGAGGATTGCGCCACCGCCGCACCCGCGTTGGCGGCAGGCGCTGCGGCGTCACCGCCATAGGCCTTATTGATGGCTTCTTCGATCTGCTCCGGTGCAGCCAATGCCGGTCGTATGGTGCAGCGGGTCACCAGCCGCAGGTCATCATACGCCAGTACATTGTTGGTGTCCGCCATGGCTACCGTCAGAACATTGCCGTCGCGGCGCAATGGCATCACTTTGTGCTGCCGAGCGATGCGTTCCGACACCACGTTTACTGCACTGGGGTCCACGCGATAGGTGTTCAGATCAACATATGGTATCCCCAACTCCTGCGCTCTGGCCTCGGCCACTTGCGCCGATGTGGCCCACGCGTTCTCAATCAATACCCGGCCAAGATCGCCGCCTGTGTTGCGTTGGATCTTGATGGCATCGACCATATGCTCCCTCGTGACGTACCCCTTTTCCACGAGGTAATCAGCAAGGCTTTTTCGCGCTGCTGCCATATCGTGCACGCTCCTGCTTCGATCTTACCCTGTTACGGAGGCTATCCCCGACATCGGCCAGAACGGGGGATTCAGGCCGATTATATCATATTTAATGATCACGAACTCGCTAAAAGCCCGTCCTGGGCGTATCGTCGCCATTCATCGGGCTTCCCCCTCGAGCGCCCTTATCAGCGCAGCCTCCATCACGCCGATCGGGGCCGAACATCCGGTCCAGATCTCAAACGACTCGGCCCCCTGATGCACCAGCATCGACAGGCCGTTCATCACCCGCAGGCCGCGCTCCGCAGCTTCACACATCAGCCGCGTCTGCGCCGGCCGATAGATCAGATCGACAACCCAGGCGTCCCCGGGAAGCTGATCCACATTCACCGGTGGCATCGAATCAGCGGATGCACCCATGCCTACTGGCGTGCAGTTCACCAGCACGCAGGCATCGTTCAGGCTTTTTCGCAGCGCATCACTGCCGTAAGCGGCCGGTTGTCCATCCTGATCGAGCAATTCCAGCACAGCCTGCGCCGTATCCGCCTGGCGGCTGACCAATGTCACCGGAGCCGAGCGTTCGCGAGCGGCGCACAGTACCGCCCGGCCGGATCCGCCCGAACCCAATATGACCACCGGTGTCTGATCACTCAACGAAAGTCCTGCACATTCCAGAGAGCGCAAAAATCCCGCACCGTCGGTGCTGTCCCCCCAAAGGGCTCCATCTGGCTCAAACACCAAGGTGTTCACCGACTGAGCCCGACGGGCACGCTCCGTCAACCAGTCCGCCAATGGAATTACCGCCTGCTTATGCGGAACCGTGACGTTAATTCCGCGAAAGGGCAACAGCCGCAATCCATCCACAAATCCGGTCACGGTATCCGGCGCCACAGGAAATGCTGTATATACCCAATCCTTCAGTCCGCAGGCTTCAAACGCCGCATTCTGCATGAGCGGCGACAAGCTGTGGCTGATGGGATAACCGATAACGGCTGTCAGGGTGCGTCTGGATTGCATCGGATCACCTGTCTGGTTCGTTGGACGGACGCGCCATCCCCTCGGTTCCCGGAAGCATGTTTCGCCGCCTCAGCATCCACAAAACCGCGGATTCCAGCAAGCGATGCAGATAGGTGCCAATGAACTCACGACGATGCACTCGGCGCACCAGAATGGCGCGCATGCGCATTCGTTTCCCGCCCCAAATGTCAGTGAATAGCTGATCCCCGATGATGACCGCATTTTCGGGCGACACGTTGAGTTGCTGTAGTGCTTGACGCAGTCCCCTGCGCCGCGGTTTGCCCGCATGCGGCACATAGTCCACTCCCAATTGAGCAGCCATACGCACCGGACGCTGTGACCAGAGGGAGTTCGATACCAAGCAGACCGATATGCCCGCCTGCTCCAACGCCTGCAGCCACGCGCGCACAGGTTCCGCCACCGCTTCACATTGCCATCGGGCAATGGTGTTATCGATATCCAGCAGCACAGCCTGTATGCCGGCTCGACGCAGTGCTTCCGTGTCGATCAGTTCCACACGGTCCACAATCGCGTCAGGCCGCCAGCGGATCAACTGCCCGGCCAGCCAGTCAGACGCCATCAGCGCGCCTTCCGGAGCTGCCGGATCGCCCGGTTGTGTTCCTCCAGCGTAGTACTGAACACATGCGAGCCATCCGGTTTCGCCACGTAGTAAAGATACGATACATGCGCCGGTTTCAACGCGGCTTCCACCGACGGAACGCCCGGTGAAGCGATCGGTCCGGGCGGCAGCCCTTTTATCCGGTACGTGTTATACGGCGAGTCCAATTTGAGGTCACTGAACCGGACCGTCGGTTTGTGCTCACCCAGCGCATAGAGCACGGTGGCGTCAATCTGCAGAGGCATACCGGCCTTCAAACGGTTATGGATCACCGCGGAGATCAGGGGACGGTCGGCCGGAACCCGCGCTTCCCGTTCGATCATCGATGCGATAGTCAACACCTCATGAAGGCTCCACTGTGACGCAGAAAGATCGGCCTGCAGCGGCTTCCAGATCCGTTCGACGGTCGCGTCGATCATCGTCTGGATCAGGGCGTGGGCGCCGCTGCCTGCAGGCAGATAATACGTTCCGGCAAACAGGTACCCTTCCAATCGATCGGGAAGCGGGAACGGAGCGTGAAACCGCCTACCTCCAGACTCCACCAGCTGCAAAAACACCTCTCGGTCCGCAATCTGGGATTGATCGACGGCCTCGGCAATCTGATCCAGCGTGTACCCTTCGGGTATCGTCAAGCGGTTCTTGCTGGTTTCACCAGCCACCAGAATACGAACGATTTCCTGTACAGACATCGCCGGACTCAACTCGTAAATGCCGGGCTTCAGCTGATGGGCCGATCGTTGAATACGAGCGGTCCACTCGAACATTCGGGCGCTTCTCACCAATCGCTGCTCCTGCAGGAGCCGGCCAATCTGCCGGGCATTGGCGCCCTTGGGCGCCCGAAACACCCGCCAGCCCCCTCCGCCCACCGGTTGTGTGAGATACCAGGCATACCAAACGACCGCCGCGATCACAAACAGCCCAACGACAGGAACGGTCCATCGCTTCCGGACCAGCGGATGACGTTTCCGGCTCACCGCGATCGCTCCGCCAGATAGCGCTCCAGGATGATCGCGGCAGCCATTGAATCGACAGCCTGTTTGCGTTGCGATCGGGATACATCCGCCTCGAGCATCCTGCGATTGGCTTCGGTGGTGCTCAGTCGTTCATCGATGAATTCGATCGTCAATCCGCTGGCCTCGCTCAACGCGTCAGCGAACGCACGCACACGTCCGACGGCATCCTGCTCATCGCCACGCAGCGTCAGCGGCAAACCCATGATCACGTGCCTAACGTCCCGGTCGTGCATCAAGGTCACCAGAGCCGCGATATCCTGCGCCGTCCCCTTGCGGGTAAGCGCCGGCAGTGGAAAAGCAATAACGCCTGAAGGATCGCTGACTGCGAGCCCTAAGCGGCGTGTTCCGAAGTCTATAGCCAAAATGACTGCCATCGTCATACATTGAACCACAGCACGCCGATGATGCCCAACCACCCGGGCTGCTTCGCGTCGGCTTGCCGAGAAACCTGCGCCGCATCATACTGGAAGAGACTACATCTGCAGGAGACAGCCATGCAGCAGGTTCAGCTCACCGCCCCTTATACGCTGGAACACATCGACGCGCCACCACCACTACCGGTGACCGGCGAAGCACTGATCGATGTGATCCAGGTGGGGATCTGCGGATCGGACATACACCTGTTCCGGCATGGTCGGATCGGTGAGGCCCGGATGACCGGTCCGCTGGTGCTGGGACATGAAGCTGTAGGACGCGTACGCGAAGTACGGGATGGCGCCTATGCGCACCTGATTGGACGCCGGGTGGCGATCGAGCCGAATATCCCGTGTCGGCGCTGCGAATACTGCGTACAGGGATATCCGAATTTATGTCCGTACCTGCGCTTTATGGGACTACCCCCAACCGATGGCGCACTGCGCGCTCAACTGACACATCCGGCCTGGCTGCTGCACCCGGTACCGGACAGCCTGGATGACGACGAGGCGGTGCTGCTGGAGCCCTTGGCTATTGCGTTACATGCCATCGACCTGGGTAAAGTGCGCACCGGGCGTTCTGCCGCCATACTGGGCTGTGGCACGCTGGGTCTGTGCGTGCTGATCCTGTTCCGCCGCATGGGGCTGACCGATATCTTCTGTACCGACATCGTCACTGAACGGCTGAGGATGGCGCGTGCGCTGGGTGCTACGGCTGTTGCGAACGCGTCAGAAGCTGACATCGTACAGGCCGGTCAGGAACACGCCAACCGAAAGGGATACGACTATGTATTCGAGTGCGCCGGCGTGGCGGAGACCCATGGTCACATGGTGATGCTGGCGGCTCCCGGAGCACGCTGCCTGATCATCGGCTCGCCCGACACCGGTCAGATTATCCTTCCCAGTGATGTCGCACGCCGGAAAGGATTGAGTTTCCTGATGGTTCGACGCTCCCGGCACACGCTTGAACGGGCCTGCAAACTTACCGAACAGGGCCTGCCTCTTAAGCAGCTGGCCACTCATCACGACCGGCCCGAAGACGCACAAAGAGCATTTGAACGTGTCGATCAGCGCCAGGATGGTGTGCTCAAGGCGTTCATTCGTTTTGCCCCTGCGGATAGCGATAACGCCCGATGATCGCCAGTCCTCCGGTCACCCGTAATCAATTGACGTTGTTGGAGTTGCAGGGCGATCAGCATATCGACGCCCCGGTTGCATGGAAGCAACGTCATGTGATCATTCATGGCAATCTGATCCTGACCAAAGGAGGCCGGCTGAACCTGACGGACAGCCTGCTGGAAATACGCGGAGACTGGGCGCGCCAGTACGCCATCGATTGACAGGGCGGCGCCTTGTACACGCGGCGGGCTATTATCGGCGGGTGTAAACAGGATGGGGCGATCCGGCAGATCAATCTGCAGCTGACCGAAGGCGAATGGATCGCCGAAGACACGATGGTCCAATACGTCTATGGCACGGTCTTTGGATGGCACACCGTGGGAAGGCTGCGCGCACGCAATCTGATGATGGGTGAAAATCCGGACTCGGTCATCATGTCCGGCCGGGGCGATGTGGTGCTCGAACACTCCACATATCCCATCAGCCTGTCGGCCTATGTGTGGAATGGAGGCGACGGAAGGCTTGAGTTGAGGCGTGATCGCCCTCTGAATGCCCGATATGATGCCCGTAACGTTCCCGGCGCCCCATGGCGGCTTACGCTGAAAGAGGTGCGTGTTCCCACCTGGTGGCTGTTCGCGATGGGCGCCCGTGACACCGCGCCTCCCTGCAGGCTGGCAATCGACGCAGACACGCTGATCCCGTCCATCGGTGGAACCGACCTGCGCGGCGCCTGGCGCCTGCCATACTCGATACAGGATCCGGTCCGCACGGCCAACGTCACTTGGATGCGGTCAGGTGGACCGATCACAACATGGGGATGGGGCGTGTATCTGAACGGCGCCAGCCGAGTCACCGTGGAGGGGCCGAGCAATATTTGCGAATCGATGCTGGGTGACGCCAGCTGGCTGACACTGCGCGGCGCCAACGGCGAACAGCCCACGAAACTGCAATGCACCACCACAGAGGTGGGACATGGGAGCAACGACTGATGCCGGCTGGAGGTAACGGATGCCCGGGTCGGCTGGTTTCATCCGGGTGATGTATTAGGACAGATCACCGTCACTGGAGGTGGATCTGCGCGGTTCGAACGATGCACGCTGGATCGTCTGTTGTTGATCACCCGAGACCGTGGACGCATGCTGTTCAAGAACTGTCAGGAGACGGCGCCGATCACTGAACGGCGATCAGGAGGCTCGATCTACCGCTAGACCCCACCACGAACGCGTTTCCACGCCAGGTTCAACCCCTCCAGGGTCAACCATGGCTCCACGTGCTGGATGGTGCGACTGACTGCGGCGACGCGAGACGCCAGACCGCCTGTGGCGATCACCGGCATGTCGCACTCCAACTCCGTTCGGATACGATCAACCAACGCATCGATGCCTCCCGCGTACCCCAGCATCAATCCGCTTTGCATGCTCTCCACCGTAGTGCGGCCGATCGCTGTTCCGGGCGCCTCCAGAGAGATGCGCGGCAGCCGTGCCGCGGCACGGAACAGCGCTTCCGCGCTGGTTTCCATTCCGGGCATGATGGCCCCGCCCAAGTATCGGCCATCCGCATCCAGCACATCCAATGTGGTGGCCGTGCCGAAGTCGACCACAATCGCCGGATGACCGTATTTGGCGTCGGCGGCGATGGCGTTGATGATCCGATCCGCTCCGACTTCTTGCGGATTGTGATACGCCACATGGATCCCCAGATCCAAGGCGGCTGTGATGAACAACGGATTGTCGATGCCGCAGGCATCACAGAGCGCATCGTGGAGTGAGCTGTCCATCGGAGGCACCACGCTGGATACCACTGCATCGGTGATCGACGACGGTGCGATACCGGCATGCTTGAACAGGTCCAGAAACAGCATCGCGTGCTCATCGGCCGTTCGTCCCAGCTGCGTACGGATGCGCCAGTGGGCTGTCAGTGTGTCCTGCTGATACAGTCCGATCACGATGTTGGTGTTGCCCACATCGAGCACCAGCAGCATGCACGCCTCGTCGATAATCACGATACGCTGCCTACTCCGCTCCGCAGACCTGCACCACGATTTCCGCCAGCCGGTCCAGTACGGCGTCTACCCGGCTGAGGTCGCTTGCCTCCGCCATGACCCGCACGACCGGCTCGGTGCCTGAGGCGCGTATGTTTACGCGGGCCGGCTCACCCAGCTGCTCCAGCCCCCACTGCTCGGCTTGGGCGGCATCCGGGCTGAGCGCCCAGGCGTTTTTGTCCCGCACACGGATGCTGCGCAACCGTTGAGGATACTCCCGCATCACCCCGGCCAGTTCACTCATCGTCTGCCCCGAGTCACGCACGAACCGCATCAGCTGCAGCGCCGTCAGCATTCCGTCACCGGTGGTGGCGAACTGGCGGAAAATGATGTGTCCGCTCTTTTCGCCCCCCAGTGTCGCGCCTAGTGCGCGCATCCGTTCAGCGACATATCGATCACCCACGGTGGTTCGCTCCACCCGGATGCCATGGGCACGCAGCGCGTCGTCCAACCCCAGGTTGCTCATGATCGTGGCAACCAGCGTGTCCCCATGCAACACGCCCGCGCCCTTCATGGCGATCGCCGCGATCGCCATCATCCGGTCGCCATCCACCAAATGCCCGCGCTCATCCGCCATGATGCACCGGTCTGCATCTCCATCAAACGCCACACCCAGGTGGGCGCCGCGTTCCCGCACCGTGCGCTGCATCTGTTCGGGATAGAGCGAGCCACATCCCGCATTGATGTTCACGCCATTTGGCGCGCAGTTAAGCGCCACCACATCGGCACCCAGCGATGCGAACAGTCGAGGCGCATAAAGGGAGGCTGCACCGTTTGCACCGTCCACCACGATGCGAAGCCCCTCCAGGCTGCCGGATATCGTGGAGCGCAGATGCTCCAGGTAGTCGTTCACCAGCTCCTTGCGCGCAATCGCGCTGCCCACATCGGCGCCACGCGCCGATGCCAGCGTCTGCCAATCGCCCAGGTTCTCCTCGATGGCGTCTTCGGTATCATCAGCCAGCTTGCTGCCATCCGGGCCGATGAACTTGATGCCGTTGTCTTCAAACGGATTGTGCGACGCTGACACCACGACGCCGGCGTCGAACTCACCTGATGCGGTCAGATAAGCAATCCCGGGCGTGGGGATCACGCCCACAGTGGTAACCTGTGCGCCGGCCGCGCAGAACCCCGCGATGAGTCCGGCCTCGAGCATCGGCCCCGACCGCCGCGTGTCACCTCCCAGCAGCACATGAGGCATGTGGTCTCCATGCTTCAGCACATGAGCCGCCGCAGCTCCCAACTGCATTGCCAGCAAGGGAGTCAACTGTTCATTGGCAACTCCGCGTACTCCGTCGGTACCAAATAGTCGCGCCATTACTCCTCCGTGGTCTGCCTGCCTTTGCAGGACTCAGTTTCCAGATCTGTCGATCAGCCGCATGCGTCTATGCGCCCGCCCAGTCAAGGTGGCGGACCAGATGACACCGAGACACGGGCGGGACGCACCACCCGGTCGCCGAAACGATATCCGCGCTCCACTTCGGCCAGAATGATCCCTTCCGGCGTTTCGTCCGAGGGCACCGAAGCGATCGCCTCATGGCAGTTCGGATCGAACGTCTGTCCGACGGACTCCAGCGGCTCCACTCCTGCATCACGCAGCACACCCATCAGCTGCCGGTGGATCATCTCGACACCCGAACGCAGCGACTCGGAGTCGGCGTCGGACGCCGCCGAGAGCGCCCTCTCGAAGTTGTCTATTACCGGCAGCAGCGTGCGGATGAACCCCTCGAGCGCCACACGTCGGATGTCTTCCATCTCGGCGCGGGTGCGCTTCCGATAGTTGTCGAAGTCCGCCATACTGCGGGCCAACTGGTCCGTACGCTGCGCCAACTGCGCGCGAAGCGCCTCGACCTCCTGCATCAGGACATCGTAGTCCGAGGTCTCTTCCACCCCTTCGTCAGCAGGCGTCTCTATCGGTTCCTGAGCGGTAGAATCGTCCGGAGGCGTATTTGCTGGTTTCTGCGTCTCCATCTCAGATCACTTCCTATTTTCCGTCGGCACATACCGGCCGATGTGTTCTCTCACTAACGATTTTAACAGACAGCAGCCTGCCTGCGGTCAATCTCGAATAGCGCACGCGCATTGCCGCGCAGCAGCCTCTGAGCGATCTCCACCGCGTCGCTCACCGACAGGCCGCGTTCCCGTGTTTCGGCATCCAACGCACGCCATATGCCCGTGCGCGCCTGGATTGCATATCCGACCACCGCGTTCGGGCTCCACGAGTCGCCACCGAATACCAGCAACTTGTTGACCGGTGCGGCATGAAGCATGGACCGCAGGAAATCGATCGAGCGGTATGGATCGATCGCCCACGCCCAGCACATGTCCGCATATACGTTGGGATAGTGTTTCGCCATGGCGATCAGTTCCGGGCCAAACGGATATCCTGCATGGAACAACACGAATCGAACCTGCGGGAACCGGGTTGCCAGCGTACATAGATGGGCAGGATGCACCCAGTCCAGCGTCATACGCCCTACGCCGGCGTAATGGCCTGTGTGGATCTTGATCGGCAGGCGATACGCCTGCGCCAGCTCACAGGAACGTTCCATGCACCAATCACCCACGGTTAGCCTGTCTGCCTCGTTATCGGCGCCGGCCAACACGCGCGCCAACGCGGACTCCGCTTCGGCATCCGTACGCGGTTGCCAGGCCAGCGTGCGGTGATATGCATGCTGGGTTTTCACGCCAACCGCCTGAGGCCCTTGCCGTTCGAACAACGCCTCCAACGCCTGCCTGAGGGTGCTGAGAGAGTCAATATAGACGCCCGTGGCGCGCTGGATGTCCGGCAACTGCAGCCAGGGGGTCACGAACTCCGCTACGGACAGATCATAGAAAAAGAACTGAGGCGACTCACCGTCCGGTGAGCAATCCCAGCCCGTCAGATTGTTATGCACATGGTCCAGCATGGCCACGTCACGCAAAGTCTGCAATCGGCGACCGGGATGCCGCATCGCCGCATAACGTTCCTGAGCCTCTTCCAGCGCTTCGGCATGCAGTTCATGCAGTCCGAACACACGCGCCGCGGTCAGTCGCAATGCTTCCCCGTATCCCGTGTGTCTGCATAACTCCCATGCAGGGGCAATCGCCTGAAACCGCTCGGTGATGGAACCGGAGTTGGGATCGAGCAGTCGAGCGGTCTGCTCCGGCGTGGCGCCGGCCGATTGTAAATCATCGCAGATATAGTTCCGAAACAGATCCGTCAGGATATCGGCAGGCTCTGCCAGCCAGACGTCTTCCCGCACCTGATGATCATGGGTATCCGCCATGGGTGTATCGAAGATAACATCGCGTAACCGATCCATTCCATTCTCCTTGTCTGTCGGTCAGTACCATGTGACCGACTTCATCTCATATAATACGATTGCCGACTACTTAGCGGCGTCAGGACGGTATGCTACAAGTCATTCTCATCGCCCACGGGCTTGCCATGGACGCTTTCGCTGTGTCGGTCTCCGCAGGCGCTTCGGTATCCGGCAACCGTTGGCTGCTGGCGTTACGGCTGGCGGCAGTGTTCGGATTGTTTCAAGCGCTGATGCCTCTTCTGGGCGCGCTGGCCGGCGAGCGCCTGTCCGCCGTGTTCAGCGCGTATGACCATTGGATTGCGTTCGGACTGCTGGCGATCATCGGAGGGCGCATGACGCGCGAGGCGCTGACCCGTCATGACTGTGCCTGCGAGGGACGAGGGCATCGCAGCGACCTGAACCTGGGCCAAACGTTGACGCTGGGCGTGGCCACCAGCATCGATGCACTCGCCGTGGGCATTTCGCTGGGGCTTTTAGAGATTGACATTCATCTGGCCGTCGCCCTGATCGGCTGCATCACCTTTGCGCTCTGCTTCATCGGGGTGCTGTTCGGCAGTCTTCTATGCAACCGTCTCGGACGGCGCGCTGAACTGGTCGGCGGACTGGTGCTGATCGCTATCGGGTTTCACATATTGGGCGAACATATGGAGTGGTGGGTTGCGCTGGGCCGTTGGTTAACCCTCCTGTAGTCCGGTTCCAGCAACAATACGGTGTACAGAGTGTTTCGACCCGCGTATCGGTTGGGTACAAATCTAAACACCTGATGCAGGTAGCTGCAAGGCACCTTGACAACCAACCAGACGCACCGCGTACATTCAGTGCCCGACCCGGTAGCGAGTTCGCGAGGCCAACGTTGATGAACGCGCCTCAAGGCGGACGGACCGGGAACGGGGCGCCGTAACGCTGTGTTCCTGATCGCAGAGAAGGAACCGGAGGCGGAGGGGTCCCTCCCCGATCCTTCGACGCGGTCCGGGGGTTCGCTCCCGCCAATCCGGTGGATTGGCCTGTTGATGATGACGCCAAGGGTACAAAATCTAGTGGAGCAGACCGGACAAACCGCCAACCAGGCAACAAGGAGGCGCGATGGACACACCACCTGGCTTACTGGATGCGCTTATCGGGAAGCGCACATTGATCATGGGGATCCTCAATGTCACTCCCGACAGCTTTTCGGATGGCGGGCGTTACCTGCACATCGATCGCGCCCTAGAGCATGCGCATCAGATGCTGGATGAAGGCGCCGACCTCATCGATGTGGGAGGCGAAAGCACTCGCCCGGGCAGCGAACCGGTATCCGTTCAGGAAGAGCTGGACAGAGTGATCCCAGTTATTCAGGCGCTCGCTTCAGAATGCGCCGTTTCGGTAGACACCACCAAATATGCGGTGGCTGCCGCGGCGATGGAAGCGGGTGCCTGTTTCATTAACGACATCTCCGGGTTGACCTATGAGCCGCGGCTGGCGTCACTTGCGGCAGCCCATTCAGCCCACCTCTGCGTCATGCACATGCAGGGCACTCCGCGGACTATGCAGCGCGCGCCCATGTATGAGGATGTGGTGCAGGACGTAGTGAATTACCTGACCGAACGCCGGGCGCTGGCGCTGCAAGCCGGAGTGCCCAGTCATCGCATTTGGCTCGATCCCGGTATCGGTTTCGGAAAGACCGTGACGCACAATCTGCAGTTGCTGAAGCATCTGGACCGCATCTGCGCGCTGGGCTCGCCTGTACTGGTGGGCGTGTCGCGAAAATCTTTCATTGGCCGCATACTGGATGATGCGCCCACACATGCGCGCGCGTTCGGAGGCGCAGCCGCCGTGACCGCAGCGGTGCTGTCCGGCGCTCACATGGTGCGCGTACACGACGTCAAAGCCATGGCTGATGCAGTGCGCGTAGCCGAGGCGATCCGTGACGGCCGGGAGCCGCACGCCTGAAATTGGATTACGCGGCGCGCGCCTCTGCCAACCCCGCGGCCCATTCTTTAGCGCGGTCGCTGTCGGTACAGACCACTTTGACAACACGCAGGCCGACCGGCGTCTGCTGCAAAGCCTGCCTCAGCGCGGCAGCCGCTTCATGCACGGTAAACCGCACCAGCTGATCGGTGTAGTCCGGGATCACGACCGACACCGCGCCTTCCGCGCCGCACCGATTCAGTCCGGCTGTCAAGGCACGTACAAGAAGATCCGGCGGACACATCAGTTGGGGATCCAACATGTTCACATGAACCATGCGCTTGACGGGCAACAGCCCGCCCGAGGTCACCGCACATGCGGCAGGCTCCAGTGGCGCCTGCCGACGCGCCTCGGCCTCCACCCTGTTGCCCGCTTCGTCCCGGACACGCTTTCCCACGGCCTGCCCCATCCAGGCCAGTCGATTGGTGGGCAATAACAGCGCATCCGCTTGCATTCGCCCCAGATGACTCTGCACATAAAGCTCCACCGTCACCTTGCCAATCCGCACTGTGCTAACAGGCTTCGGAAAGTAGTCGCGAAACGGATTCATCCGGGACCTCCAGAGATAACGCTCCATGCCGATTATACCGGCCCGAACATCCGGGTTGTCAGGCGGCCCTGGGATCAGCGATTGCCGATCACGCATGACAGCTCGCAGCCACCGACCCAGCCTGGCGTTAACTAAGACGCAATCTTGCAGTGCCGCTGGCCACGCAAGAGGACCCGAGATCGCCCGGCTCACGCAAGGTTCTTGTCCTTCAATGCGTCCACTCGATGCGGGATCTGCAGCGGCCCCGTCGTCATACTCCGGCGATCATCACCACCTCATGGGATTGCATTCATGGCCGAACATTCAAATAAACTGATCCTTGGTTATCTTCCCTGATGGATGGAACCAAGTGCCGCAGTTCATACACTTCCATCTCGGATTATTCGGCTCTGTTTCGCAGCCACCCCACACAACCTGTTTCGCATTCAGTTTAGCATTCAAATCATCGTCATTTGTGAAGTAACCGTATATCACAGCAGCGATCGTATTCTCGCCGCAAAGAGGGCACCGTTTTTTCTTTTTGATATCATGCCAGAACCTGGTCAGTTCGTCCATCACAATACACCTCCGCTCAGTGTTGTTAGCCAGCCATATCATCCATCGCCAGTACCGCCCGGTCAACTCAGGCAACCGATTCATGAGCTGAACATACGGCATTACCTCCTCAGCAAGGCTCCAGGCTTGGCGGGTTCAAAGCTCCGGAGACGTTCGCGTCGTTGATTCAGTTACCAGCTGTACGACGGCGGCAAATGCGGCGGCTTCGGTGCGAAGAATGCGCGGCATCAGCGTGGCCACCCGTGCACCGGCGGCTACAGCCTGAGACACCTCCTGGTCGGTGAATCCGCCTTCCGGGCCAACGAATAACGACCACTCGGCGTTTACGGGAGCGGATGCGCGCAGAGCGGTCAACGAAGGGGCGGAGGGGTCGGGATGCAGCAATACCCGTATACCGGACGCTTGAGCGATTTGCCGCTCCAGCGTTCCGAAGCCCAGCCAGCCGGGCAATCGGGCGCGGTGACTCTGTTCGGCGGCCTCTTTGATGACGCGCCGCCACCGCACGGCCTTTCGCTCGGCGTCCTTATCCGTAAGACGCACCACACACCGCGCGGCATCGAATACACCAAATCCCGCAGCACCCGCCTGCGTCGCCAGCTGCAGCGCGGTCTCCACACGGTCACCCTTGGCCAGCGCCTGATACACCCAGACGCGGGTGTTTGGTTCGGTGTCGGGGTACACCGTATCCACACACCGCACAGTCACCCGGTTCGCGGATGCCTGTTCGATCACACACATGCGCTCGGCGCCGGTGTTATCCAACACACAGATCGTCTCTCCGGGGCCCAAACGCAACACCTGCACGATTTGACGCGCGTCATCATCGGTGATGACGGCGGTCACTCCGTTGACCGCATCCGGCGGAACAAAAAAGCGATGTGCGCTCATCTATTCAGCGGCCAGATAGGTGCGCCATTCTCCCTGGCCGCGAATACCCACCCGACGCAGCCCGTGGTCCGACAGCGCGCGCAGCAGCTGGGGTGAGCGGTGCGATACAATCCCGCTGAGCAGCAGACGACCACCCGGTTTTCGCCGGGCGCATAACGCGGGCATCATGGGGATGATCACGTCGGCAATGATGTTCGCCACCACCAGATCGGCCATCGGCGCGTCCTTCGGCGAGTCGGCCAGTACCGGCGATACCAACGCGTCCAAGCCGTTCCGACGGGCGTTTTCGCGGGCTACATTCACGGCCACCGGATCGTTGTCACAGGCCCATATACGCCCCGCTCCGAGTTTGGCAGCCCATAATGCAAGGATGCCAGACCCGCAACCCACGTCCAGCACCGTGTCTCCGGGGCGCACCAGATCCTCCATCCATTCCGCGCAAAGCGCGGTGGTGGGATGCAGACCGGTGCCAAACGCCATGCCGGGATCCATCTCCAGCACGATATCGCCGGGTTCCGGATCATACATGCGCCAGCTGGGGCGGATGACCAGGCGGCGGCCCAGCCGGAACGGTTCGAAGTACTGTTTCCAGCCGTTGGCCCAGTCCTCTTCGTCCATCCAGCGGGTGCGGATAGCTGTCGCCTCCGGCAGCCCCCAGGATCGCAACTGGCCGACTTCCGCACGCACAGCATCCGCGGCTTCCGGCAACGAGCTCTGGTGAAGGTAGCCCTGCACCGCATCGTCACGCTGAACCACGCCCATCACCCCATGGCGTAGCATGGCCTGTGTGACGGCTTCCTGAGCCTCAAGCGGGCATATGACGGTAATTTCAAGCCATTTCATCGTCAAACAAAAGGCCCGGGCTGTTCAGGCCCGGGCCGTATCGCTCGATCCGAGTTCAGCCGCTGACAGCTCCGGTTGAATACGCGTCGGCATTCACCTTGATGAACTTCTTCATGTCGTCCGCCAGGTCGAAGTCGGCGAATATGGCGGTGCTGGGGCACTCGCCTTCGCAGGCGCCGCATTCGGTGCAGGTATCAGGGTTGATGAACATCTGATCGTAGGATTCGAAGACACCCTCGTGGATGCTGTCGGTCGGGCAGACCTCCACGCAGGCGCCGCATTTTGTGCAACTATCGGTGATGACGTAAGGCACGAAAGGGACCTCCCGGAACGTTCTAGGCGTATAGTATCACCAAACCCACCGGATTCGCACCCCGCAGACACCCGCAACAGTGTGGGTTCATTGCCGCTTCACCCCGGGCGCTTTCACCGCATCCCGGTTCACCTGCCGATAATGCGCCCATTCGGCAGGCAGACGGGCATGATGAAAGATCGCATGGGCGGGACACTCATCCACACACAATCCGCAGTCGATGCACTCCTTGGGATGGATGTACATCTGATCGTATCGGCGTCCATCGGGCGCCTCATACACGCCTTCGAAAATGCACCTGACAGGGCACACGCGGATGCATCCGCGGTTCTTGACCGGTCCACAGGGTTCAGCGATTATATAGGGCACGGTGTATCATCCTCCAGGGGCAGAAACGCGCTCAGCAAGCCTTGTGCCGCATCGAGTTCCTCAACGCTCAGCGCGGATGGCGTCAACGTGGTTGAAAACAGCCCCTCGAACGCCGTTATTAAATCTACCCGCAACTGCGCCATGTCGAGAGGTTCTCCGATGTCCGGAACATCGATCAGGGCGGCTGCCGTCGGATCGGGCGGCCCCACCGGGATCGATATCTGCTCCAATACGCGGTCGCGCCGGCGACACTGCGCACCGCCGGCACGCTTGACGCCATCCCGTGTCACATCGCCGGGCAGCGACATCGAGAAACAACTGACAGGATCGGGTATCTGGGCTGGCGTGCCTGTAACGGGCTGCGCACGTGGGCACTGCCGCTCCAGTGCCTGCGCAACAGCCCCGGCCAACAGATGATGGATCGCCAGCACGCTTCCGTCTCCCGGAAATACCGACAGCTGCGCCGAAACGGATACGGTCAAGTCGTGCCCATGCAGTACCGCACGCCCGCCGGTCGGCCTCCGGATCACGTCGACACCGGCCGAACGGCACCGCGCTAAATCGGGCAACCGTTGGGCGCGTTGATGCCGTCCCACGGTAATCGCCGGACGCTGCCAGTTGTACAGCCGTATTACGCCGGCCCCTCCAGGCCTCAACCAGAACATGGTATCCACCGCCATGTTCCAATCCGGAGCGCCGGCGGGATCCAAAATCAACCGCCAATTCAAGCCAGTATCTCCCCCTTATCGCTTGGGAACGCGCTATGAACAGACCGGACCATTGATTCACCCCCCGTGAACATGCCAGAATAAGGCCAAACCCCTTAGAAGTAACAGATGGAACAAATACTGGAGGCAATGCGTCATAATAGTGACAGACGATTAGCCCGACTAACTATCGGGCCGGCCCAACCGAAAGGACGGCAACGCCATGAATGACACCAACCATCAGGAAACAAACGCCCAGAGCAATCCGTACCGGCTGCTCACCCGGCGGGAGGTGGAAGTGCTGATGCAGATCATCGAAGGGCGATCCAGCAAGGAGGTCGCTCAGAGTCTGTTTGTCAGCAAACGCACCGTCGATTTCCATCTGGCGAACATCTATCAGAAACTGAACGTAAACAACCGCGTACAGGCGTTTCGCAAGGCATCGGCGCTTGGTTTGATCCCTATTAACGTGACCCGGACAGAACCGACGCCCGATGGCAATCACGAGTCACATGGATGACCAATACTGCGCCACCAGCCGGATCTTTTCTATCCGGCTGGTGCGCGCTCTTCGACTATATACATCGTAGTCCTGCTGCTCGATTTTACTCAAAATCGCCTCATAGAGTGCGCTGCTGATCCGTATGGCCCGGCGGCATGCGCTTGGAAGCAGCACAATGCCATCGTTACCTTCCCGGTATAGAGCACGCGCCCTCTCTATCAACGCACGCATGAGCGCGCGATGTCGATCATCCACACAGCGCGCCGCGACATCGCTGTCTGACATCCCATGGGCCCTCAGTATGTCCTGAGGGATGTAGATCCGGCCTCGGCCATAGTCTTCGCCAATGTCTCTCAGAAAGTTGGTGAGCTGCATGGCGACGCCCAACTGCCCGGCGGCATGCAAGGCCTCTGACTGTGTGCTGCCCATGATCCAACACATCATCTCACCAACCACTGCAGCGCTGCCGCGCATGTAGGTGCACAGATCCTCCCAATCGGCATAACGGGTCCGGTAGAGGTCCATAGCCATCGCGTCTAAAAACTCTTCACACAACCCCAGCGGGATCTTACGCCGGCGGACGGTATCGCCAAACGCGCGCAGTACTACATCCTCCACCCACTCACCGGCGGCAGCTCGCCTCAACGTCTGCATCCACTGTCGCAATCGCTGACCCATCGCATCCGGGTCAACTTGGCAATCCGGATTGTCCACCCATTCATCCGGGCTGCGAACGAACGCATACAGCGCCCAGACATCGGGCCTGATCTCCGCAGGAAGAAACCGCGTACCCCAGGAGTAACTGGTGCCGTACCGCTGCAGCACCTTCAGACAGACTCTGTAGTCCACATCCGTCGCGAGCTTTATGGTGTCATCCATCGTTTCCATCGTGTATCGATTGATTCATACCCTTCGAGCATGCAGGCCATACCCTGTATATCGGAGGCCGGCCGATGCGCCAGGTCCTCTCGCAATGTTACCACGCGTTTGCGGGCCGACTCCAACCATAGCGGTTCACTCTCCTCTTCAGGCATGGGCTGACCCAGTGAAACACGCAGCACCGGACGCTGCTCCGTGCCAAATACGGCATGGGTCGCTCCGGGAATAAACAGCACTCCCGGCAGATGTTCACGCAACCACCAGAGTGCGCGTCCGAACGGGCGCACATCGGCATCATCATGCAACACACCTTCAGGGTACAGCACCAGCAACGACCGGCTATGCGTCAACAGACGCACCGTGCGACGCATCGTGGCCGCGCGTACGGCTGGATTGCCCGGCGGAAAAGGCAACGCACCGGCGCTGCCGAACGGCGGAAACGGCTGCCAGTTCTCCAGCCAGCCAATCAATGGTCGCTTGTGATAAGACGCCAGCAGCCAGGCGAGATATACGTCCCACCATAGGTTATGGTTCAAAAACACCACAGCGCCATCCGGTGAGTCGGGTACATGTCCCTGAAGCCAAATGCCTCGGAACGCCTGACGCAAGCTGTACCGCGCCAGCCAGCCCACACCCAACGCGGCCGGTCTCATGAGCCGCCCACCAATCGTCCGCGCCATAATACACCACCTCTGCCCCGTAAAACCCAAGAACGCAGCATCACTCCACACCAAGCAATCAACATCACGGGCCACAGAACCCCCAACACCCAGCGCATCCGGAAGCAACGAACGATGGAGCATGCCAACAACGTCTGCAGCAATACGGCGATCGAGCATGGTACATCCTGCCCGAACCGGCTGATCGGCCACACACAGGCCACAATGGTGAATACCAGCGTGGCAAAAACACCCGCTGGCCCGCCGATTTCAGCGGCATTCTTGGTGAAGCCGTTCATCGCGTCTCTTCCGGTGGCATACATGCGCACTGCCATCCAGTCCGTGGCGAACACCAGCCGGATCACCGGAACGGTTACCCAACGCAAGGGTCCCTGAGCGGCGGCGTCCAAAGCAAGCCGTCGCTTGATCCAACGGGCAATGGCCACGTCATCCAGTACGGCCATCGACACCTGTCGGTGGGGACGCCAGTTCGCGTAATCCTCCGCTCGAAACGCCATCAGCTGACCATTCGCGAATGCGGTTGACGGCCACAGGCTATACGCACACAGCGGCAATGGAAGCAACGAGAGTACTGAATAAGGGACTCCAGCCACCAGCAGCCCGTCCGGCAGGCCGGAAGGGAGTGCGGGGATGACACTGAACAGCCGGACTCTAGGCGACAGAAACTGCTGAATCCGCTGCAGGGCGTTCGGGGCAAGCCGCACATCCGCATCGAGAAACACCAGCCACCCGGATGAGGCATTCCGCAGCACGCGATCCGCCATCAGATCGCACGCGCGGCTTTTGCCATTCCCTCGGAATGCGGGATCTTCCTGAACACGAAACCAATCAACCACAAGTTCACCATATCGCGCCGCGCCGTCCTCAGTACTGATTGACTGCAGCCACTCGGTCATTCCATCCGTGCTGCCGTCATCGGCCACCGTGACCGATGCCGGCCTGACCGTCTGATGTCGCAAGTCATCCAGCAGGTGGGGTAGCGTTTCGCGTTCACATCGCGCGGGGATCAGTATGTGCAACGGTTGGCCCGATCCGACAGCCGCTCCAATTAGCGCCTGCCGGCGCTCAAACCAACGGTTGGTCAACCAGACGGCCCACTGGCATACAGCCAGCAGCAGCGCTGCCCAGCCGATCACCGAGGCAACCATCGGTTGACCGCTTGGGTGGCCCCCCGTATGGTCGACAGAACGCTTTGTCCGGGGAATGTGGTGTCGCCTACATGCATCAGTCCCGCCATCGGAGTGAATGGAGACGGATAACGCATACCCAGGCGGCGATAGTCGAAAGGCAGTCCGCCGACCAGACCTCCAGACCGACCGGTACGCCGCTGCCAGGTGTGAGGTGAGGCAAACAGGGCGTCCCTCCAGCAGGATACCGGGATCTCCGGCAGGTACTCGCCCAAAGTGCGTACGATCTCGTCACGCGCATCTTCGGTCTGTCGCTGCGCGGAATCGGCTTCCCATAGCATCGATTCGGTATGGCAACTCACGGTGACCGAGCGTTTGCCATCCGTGGTCAAAAACGAGTCATCGGCATGCGGCAGCGACACGAACAGGCTGCGCGCGCCGCTAACCGGCAGTTCATAGGGCAGAACGATCAGGTGATACAGCGGGTACCCCGTGGGGAAAGAGTCCGGCACGCGTGCATACAGTGTACAGGCGCTCCAGTCAGTCTTATGTCGATGCGCCAGCTTTCCCAGCCACACCGCGGCATCACCCGAGGCCATGTCCGCGGCGTTCCAGATCGGCACATCGAGCACAAGCCGATCACACACCCAGTCAGAATGTGTGGAGCGCACCCGCCAACCGGGATCGGCGGGTTCAAAATCGATGACGCGGGTTCCTGTCTGCAGCGCACCCTGCCCTTCCAGCACCTCGACAGCCATCTGATCCATCAATCCGCCCGGCCCGCCCAACACGTAGGTGTCTATCTGCTGCACATAGTCAAGCCCCAGGCAGGCGTAGACCCAGGGAATGCTTCGTGACGAACTCTGGCAGGTGATGAGCAACAGTTCTTCGGCAACCGCGGTTGCAGCGGCCGACAATCCGCATCGCTTCATAATCCACGAGGCAGGCGCCAACATCGTGGAAGACAGCATCCGAATCGAGGTGCGCAGGTTACCGTACCACACAGCCGCCGCGAGCCAGTCATACCAGTTTCGGGCAGGCAGGGTGGCAGCCCGATCCCAAAACGCCCACATCAGTTGCGCATCACGCGCAGCCTGCAGCATCAGCCGTCCCAAGCCGTCTCCCCAACAGGTGGACAGGCGGCGTGCATTTCCGAAGGGATCATGTGATGTCAGACAGACTTGTTGCTGCTTGTAGTGGATCTGCAAGGAAGACGGCAAGGGCCAGTAACGCAGTCCCGGCAACCGTCGCGTCGCATAAGCGCGCAACCATCCATCTGGCCCCATACCGGTGACGGTGGTGGCCCCGGCCAGAAAGGTATCTCCTTGCCGCTCGAAGAGGGCTGCACATCCGCCGGGATGATCGGAGGCTTCGAGAACCAAAACGTCCATGTCCCGACTCTGCAGTTCCAGCGCGGCGGCCAATCCGCCGCTGCCCGCCCCTACCACGATCGCCCTCTCCCGGTCGGTTCCGGGCATGTTCTGCACCTCCTGAACGGCCCACACATGCTGACCGCTCATCCCGTTTGCTGCATGACTACCTGCTTCGAGTATATAGTAAGCCGCGCCGGAACCGGTTACGAGGCGATTATCTGCTGGAACGCCAGTTCTGCGGAGATCAGAACCATCGGAATACCGTTACCGGGCGCGGTGCTGGCCCCAACGAACCACGAGCCCCGATGCGGACCACGGCATGATGGACGAAAAACCGTGGACTGCAGGAAATTATGCGCCAGACCAAACGCAGCCCCATCCCACAGTCCCAGTGACTGCCAGTGGGACAGCCCCATCGACCGCCGAAACCGCAGCCGTTCTGGCCGATAGCCCGCGGTCGCGAGTCGCGACTCGATATGCGCCCAGACACGATCCGCTTCGCCGTCCGCATCAGTCTGTCCCCGATGCGGTACCGGCGCCAGCACAAACAGATTGTCACACCCTTGCGGCGCGTCGTTTGGATCGGTGCGTGCCGAAATGCAGGTGTAAAAAGACGGATCTTCCGGAACGGATCCATCCACAAACAGTTGATGCAGATTGCGCTGAAAATCTTTGCTGAAAAACAGCGCATGATGGGGCAGATCCAGATGGCCGTCATAACCGGCCAGATACACCAGAGCGCTACATGAGTTTCGGTAACGGCGTCGAACCGGAACGCCAAGAAGCGACTGCATCGCCGGTACGACATCGGCGTTCAGCAACACCGTATCACAGCCCACCTGATCGCCAGACTCCAGTTCAATACCCGTTACCCGCCCGTCCGTGTGCATCACACGACGAACTGCAGCCTGTGTGTGTATACACGCACCGCGCGACACCGCCATCTGGCGTATAGCATCCGCGATCCGATACATGCCCCCGATGGGATACCAGACTCCTTCGCCACATTCCATATAGGTCAGAGTGGCGTAGACCCATGGTGCTTCAATAGGAGACAGGCCCAGATACATGCTTTGAAAGGTGAACAACTGGCGAAGCCGGTGATCCCGCATATATCG
Organism: uncultured bacterium; assembly: GCA_964650005.1. Taxonomy (GTDB): domain Bacteria; phylum Armatimonadota; class HRBIN16; order HRBIN16; family HRBIN16; genus CAZHSN01. The sequence continues at coordinate 76,722 of CAZYPZ010000007.1, forward strand.
GCCAACCCGCGCATACATAGGCGCGAGCAGTCGATGGCGCAACAGGGTGCGCACCTCTCTTATGCCCATTAGGTCGCGCCACGATCGATAATGCCGCCGCACAAACAGAGGTATCGCTTCATGATGCATCCGTGATATGTCGGCCAGCAGCCGCAGGTAACCCGGAACGGCATCAGCTCCGCTCAGCGCGGTAATCTCACGCACCATCCGCGCCACACAACTGCTGGAATAGATACGGGATCCATCGCCGAAGTGCACCAGATAGGAGGGTTCAACCAGACGTAAGTCCAGCCAACTGTCCAGAGATTCATTCAAGTCGGTGAACAGCCGCTCGAGTGGCTCGCGCATCAGCACCAGAGTGGGGCCTGTATCAAACCGAAATCCATCACATACATATTCACCCATCCGGCCGCCAACCGAGCCTTGACGTTCGTAGACATCCACTCGCCAGCCATGATGAGCCAAGCGGGCGGCGGCAGCCAATCCGCCAAGTCCGGCCCCCACCACGACTGCATGTTTTGCCACCATCACGCCACCGTATCAAACGGCGACAGCCCCGATATCGGGGCTGTCGCTCTTAGTCAGCCCATAACCATTATGGCCATGAGCGGTATGGGGATATGTCGCTTCAGGTGTTCTTTTGCTTGTTGCAGGACTTTCCGGTCGCCGGGCACTTGCCATCTTTGGGGCCTTGGCAATCTCGGCAATTCACCTTCGTGGTCTTTCCGGTGTTGCTGGCGCAGGTGCAGCTGACCTGCTTCGCTCCGGAGTTGGCACGTGCTCCCATGGCCTTGCCGGCAGCCTTCGAACCGGCTGCGGCACGCGCGCCCGGCTTGGTTGCACAGGCCGAGCCGCACTGAGCACTGGCCTTAGCGCCTTGGGCCCCCACTGTCTTGCCGGTGGGACAGGCGCACTTGTCACCGCACTTGGTAGCGCACGCGGGGCCACAACCGCACTTGGCGGGATCGACGGTCACGGCGCTCTGGGAAACCCCAGCCACGCCGGCAGGCTTCTTGCCGGAACAGCCATCACCAGCCATCGCCCACGACGCGGCCATGATGACAGCTGTCGTCATCACCAGAGTGTAGAGCAGTCTCATCGGTATCTCCTTACGGTCACGCCGTTGAGGCGTATTGGTTTCCACTCCTAACTTACGCATAAACGTCATCGTTCGTTCAAGTGTTCGCGCCGTATTTTCCCACTATTCCGATAAATCCAGTAATGTTTTCAGAAATCTGCCGGTATGAGATTCAGAGACCCGGGCCACCTGTTCAGGGGTGCCGGCAGCCACCAGTGTTCCACCTGCGTCACCGCCCTCAGGTCCCATGTCGATGATCCAGTCGGCGCACTTGATGACGTCGAGGTTGTGCTCGATCACCAGCACACTGTTACCGGCGTCTACCAGCCGTTGCAAGACCTGTAGCAGCTTCTCCACATCGGCGAAGTGCAAACCGGTTGTCGGCTCATCCAGGATATAAATCGTTCTGCCTGTGGGGCGACGAGCCAGTTCTGCAGCCAGTTTCACCCGCTGGGCCTCGCCTCCGGAGAGCTGGGTTGCGGGCTGCCCCAGACGGATATAGTCCAATCCCACCGCGTGAATGGTACTGAGCTTGCGATAGATCGACGGAACCGGCTTGAAGAACTCCATCGCCTCCGAAACGGTCATGTTCAGCACATCGGCGATCGACTGACCTTTGTACTTGACTTCCAGCGTTTCGCGGTTGTACCGTCGCCCGTGACACGTCTCGCAAGGGACGTACACGTCCGGAAGAAACTGCATCTCGATCCGCAGAATGCCATCTCCGCGACAGGCTTCACAACGTCCGCCTTTGACGTTGAAGCTGAAACGTCCGGGCTTGTACCCGCGCACCCGCGCGTCTTCGGTCTCTGAAAACAGCGTTCGGATCAGATCGAACACACCGGTATAGGTGGCCGGATTGGAGCGAGGCGTACGCCCGATCGGAGACTGGTCGATGTCCACCACCTTATCGAGGTGCTCCAGGCCGTCGACCCGATCATGCGGCGCCCAACGGGGATGAGCGCGGTAGATGTGATGCATCAGACGTGGGTATAGCGTCTCTTGGATCAGGGTGGACTTGCCCGAGCCGGACACGCCGGTGACACACACGAACAACCCCAAGGGGATGGCGACATCCAGGTTCTTCAGGTTGTTTCCCCGGGCGCCGCGCACCGTGAGCCATCGGTCACTGGGGGTTCGGCGAACCATCGGTATCGCGATCCGACGCCGGCCGCTCAAGTATGCGCCCGTCACCGACTGCGGGCTGGCCATGATGTCGCTCAGAGAGCCCTGGGCCACGATCTGTCCGCCATGCTCGCCGGCTCCGGGTCCCACATCCACGATGTGGTCGGCCACGCGCATGGTCTCTTCGTCATGTTCCACCACGATCACCGTATTGCCCAGATCACGCAGCTTTAGAAGCGTCTGGATCAGCTTACTGTTGTCGCGCTGATGCAGCCCGATACTGGGTTCATCCAGGATGTACAGCACCCCCATCAGTCCGCTGCCGATCTGTGTGGCCAGCCGGATCCGTTGCGCTTCACCTCCTGCCAGCGTTCCCGCCGCCCGGTTCAAGGTCAGGTATCCAAGGCCGACATTGAGCAGGAAACGCAGCCGGCCGCGTATCTCCTTGAACAGCTGCTGGGCAATCACCCTATCCCGTTCGCGCACCCGCTCCTCGATGGTGTCGAACAGCTCCACCGCTTCGGAAACCGCCAGAGCGGTCATCTCGGCAATGTTCCTTTCAGCCACGGTGACCGCCAGGAATTCGTCCTTCAGGCGCCGTCCCTGACACTTGGTGCAGGGCTTCTCGGTGATATAACGCGACAGCCAGTCTTTGACATGCTCACTGTCGGTATCGTTCATCCGGCGCTGGAGGATCGTGCAGATACCCTCCCAGTGGCTGTCGTAGTAATGAGTCTTGCCCCATCGGTTGGTTACCGTGACCGTCACGTTGTCGGGCAGTCCATAAAACAACGCATGGCGCTGTTCATCCGTCAATTGAGCTACCGGCGTCTGCATGGAGAATCCAAGTTTTCGCGCCACGCTGCTCAACAGGTTGTCATAGTGCCCGGCCATTCCGCCTCCGGCGGTAGAGAACGGTTCGATAGCACCACCCGCCAAAGATTTGCGGTCATCCGGCACGATCAGCTCCGGGTCGAATTCCGGGGTGAACCCGAGACCATGGCACTCCGGACAGGCGCCAAAAGGGCTGTTGAACGAAAAACACCGAGGCTCTATCTCCGGCAAATTGATCCCGCACACGGCACATGCAAACTTGTCAGAAAATACCATCTCCTCGCCGTCCAACACCTGAACCACCACAGACCCCTTGCCCATGCGCATGGCGGTCTCCACCGAGTCGGCCAATCGGTTGCCCAGGCCCGGGCGGATCACCAATCGATCGACCACCACCTCGATCGTGTGCGTTTTATACTTGGCCAGTGTCGGCAGATCGTCCACACTGAGGTCCACTACCACGCCGTCCACTCGCAGCCTGTTGAAGCCCTGACGCCGGGCCTCTTCCATCTCTTTGCGGTACTCGCCTTTGCGACCGCGCACAACCGGCGCCATCAACAGCAGTCTCGTCCCCTCCGGCAAAGCCGACAGCGTATCGATCACGTGCTCCGCCGTTTGCGCGGCAACCTCACGCCCGCAGGACGGACAATGCGGGATGCCGATACGCGCATACAACAGGCGAAGATAGTCGTAGATCTCCGTGACGGTGGCGACCGTAGACCGTGGATTGCGACTGGCGGACTTCTGATCGATCGAGACCGCGGGAGACAATCCGGTGATATCGTCCACGTCGGGTTTGTCCATCTGCCCCAAAAACTGCCGTGCATACGCGGACAACGACTCCACATACCGACGCTGCCCTTCGGCATAGATGGTGTCAAACGCCAGACTGGATTTGCCGGAGCCGGACAACCCGGTAATCACCACCAGTTGATCACGCGGGATCTCCACGGTGATGTTCTTCAGATTGTGCTGACGCGCTCCACGCACGCAGATCATGTTTCGGGCCATACACGCCAACCTAGAGGGAAGATATGCAGTCATCAGTCTACATCTTTTAAGATGTTCACACCAACGCAGGGGCAGGGCTCCTGAAATGCCTCTGAAGCGGCCAACTATCACATTTTCCTGCATACACAGAACCTTCCCGCAAGAAGGTTGGGTAACCTTATTACTGACTGAACTTGTCATATCGGAATGAACAGCAGGAGGCATCACTGTGATCTCGCGGATCTTGCGGCTTCGAACTGTCGGCTGCGCACTGGCTTGCATGCTGGCCTTACCTCAAGTCGCTCTGAGTGTACCCATGTGGCCGCTTCAGGCCGTTGGACCGAATGGTCTGGGGACCCACCCGCTGGTGGATGCGGACCCCGTTCCGGCGAACCGTGTCACGGTCACCGGCATCGCGCTGGCCGGTCAGGGAGATCTGGTCAATCCAGCCCAGATGTACACCATCATGCTGCAGGATGCCGAGTCGCCGGGGCGCGGCGGGCTTCAGGTCTGGTCGGGTGTGTTCTATTACGGAGGGTTGCCGTATCCACCTGCAGCGTACATCCCGTTTGAGGAGGGAGATGTGCTTCGCGTCTCCGGCTATCTGGCTAACCACAACGGCAAGGTGTTCATCAATGAACGCCACAGCCCGGCGCCAGAGATGCAGTTCACAGTGGAAAAATTGGGGCATATCGGTCTGCCCGATCCCGAACTGGTCTCGTCGGTTTCGAACGTCAACTGGTTTGACCAGAGCCGTCGATTTGGAGGCGAGCGCTACCAGACCCGTCTGATCATGCTGCACGGCGTTACCGTGGGAACAGGCAGCTGGGCCGCGGGCAGCACGCTACCGATCAGTGATCAAACCGGCGCGGTGGACATGCTGCTCAGCGCACGCGGTCTCTTCGATGGCGTCAAGCCGGATTACCCGATTACCGTGGTGGGGATTATGGATCAGGAAGATGCCGTGGCTCCGTACACAGGCAACTACCGGCTTTGGGTGAAACGCCAGACGGATGTGGCCCGGTCTGTATTCGCGATAGCGGATATTCCCGGTACGCCGAAAGGCAGCCGCATCGCTTTGGCGCGCATGCGCGTCGTCGCGGTAAACCCAGGTATGGGGCAGTTCACCCTCCAGGACGCCAATGGTGACCAGGTCACCGTCTTTTCGGACCATCCGGTCCACATCGACGATATCGTAACCGTGATGGGAAATCGTCAGGATGACAACTCCATCGCCGCGCAATATGTCAGCAGGCAGGCGTCTCCCGCGTCCGGACGCGTAGTCGCCACCATCGAAACCGCAGTTCCCGATTGGGGATTCACACCACCGACAGGCAGACCCATCTACATGACGCTGATCGATCCGGTCAATGGTGAACTGGACGCTTATCAGATGATCCCCGACAAGTGGGGTCTTTGGACCCAGGAACTGCCCATTACCGTCGATCCAGGCAAAGCGTATATCCTTCGGCTTCTGCCGTCGAATCCCTTCCTGGGGGCGCAACAGCAGTTCAACGCGGTCGAGCAACCCGTGTTGCCCTTCCAGTTGACCAGCGGCGATGCGGACAGCGACGGTCAGATCACGCTGTTCGACTATCTGGTGCTGGACCGGTTCTTCGGACAGGTCGGTACGCAGGGAGATATGGACGGCGATGGACAGGTTACTCTGTTCGACTACCTCATCATCGATCGCAACTTCGGGGCGGTCTCTAACTGAAAGAAAGAACAGCGTAATGCAGCGTCACACAAACAAACAACAAATCGCATTCACTCTGCTGGAGCTGCTGGTGGCCGTCGCCATCATCGCCATTCTGGCAGCTCTGCTGTTCCCGGCATTTTCACGGGCCAGAGAACGCGGACGTGTGGCGAAGGCCATCAGCGAACTGCATCAGATCGGTGTGGCGCTGCAAATGTATGCGGATGACAACGATGGCGCATTCCCGCCGGCGCGCACATTCTGCGCCGGCGCGATGGGCCAGATCGACGACTATAACGAACTGCCCCCGGAGTTGAGCAAAATGGGCTACCTGCCCAAACGGTTTTATGATCCGTTCAACCCGGGAAGGGCGTATAAGTATCTCGCCCCAGGACCAGGATACGCCAACGGGGCCCGCTCCATACTGGCGATCTGGCTGTCAGCCAACTATCCCGAACCATCGCAACAGATGGTGCCTTACTTCAGCCAGAGCAGCTCACCGGTCAAATGGGCCGTATGGAGTGTGGGGCCTGGTACGGTGCCCAGTATTTTCGAAAGTGACAGCCGTATGCTGCCCACCAACGAAGCCTGGTGGTACCCTAAACGGCCGGATGGCGTGATTGTGCGCTTGAGCGATGGCCGCTGTTCCCGATGACCGGTTCACGCTGTCGATACGTGAACCGGCCATTCACTGCAGACGTTCTGACGGGCGAAACGCCGCACAAACCGCGTAGATAGCCGTAGCGCTTAGAATGATCAGCGCTCCGGCGGGCAGATCGGTCCACCAGGACAACGCCAGCCCGCTCCAGCCTGCCAGCACCCCGAAACACGCCGCATAGATGAACATACGCCCCAGATGATGCGTCAGGCGTGCCGCGGCGGCGGCGGGCGTCACGATCAGGCTGAACACCAGCAGCCCGCCAATGGCGGTCAACGCCGATGTGGTGGTGAACCCCGCCAGCACCAGCATCCCGTAGAACACCGCCGTGGCGGGCATGCCCAATGCACGCGCCAGATCGCGGCTGAAGATCACCGTTTGGATCTCTTTGAAAAACAGTGTGCACAGTGCAATTGACGCGGCGGCCGCCGCACCCAACAGCCAGAGATTCTCCTGTGTAACGGTCAACACGCTTCCCCAAAGCAATCCCAGTGCCTGGGTGCGTGGACCTGGGAGTAACGCCAACAACAGAAACGCCGCGCCCAGCGAGCTGGAAAATACTATCCCGATCGCTGTGTCCGGGGACAGTTCACCGCGATCGGCCAATGGCCCCAGAACGGCTGCGGCCAACAACGCCGCACCAAACCCCGCCCAGATCGGCGAGACATGAAACAAAAGCCCTGCCAACGCACCCGCAAACGCCGCGTGGCTCATGCACACACCGATGAACGACAACCGCATGGCCACAACCATCACCCCGACGACCGCACAGGCGATACCCGCCAACGTGACCGCCACAATGGCCTGTACCAGTAATGGATCTGACCAGATATCCATCACGCCACGCGTTCCAAACGGCCGTTGTTCATCAGGTAGTGGGCGCCGCCGACACGCTGCAGGAACTCGGGTTCGTGCGATACCAGCACCACGGTCACCCCGCGCTCCCTATAAACGCGCTGGATCAGCTCGATCAGCGCATCACGCGCTTCGGCATCCAAATGGGTGGTGGGTTCATCCAACAGCAGCAGCGAAGCCTGTTGCGCCAACGCGCGCGCCAGATGGACTCTCTGCCGTTCGCCGCCGGACAGTGCGCCGAACCGCCGATCGGCCAGGTGTTCGGCTCCGGTCCAACGCAACGCCTGAAGTGCTTCGAGCCGATCGACCCTGCCCGCCGCCTGGCCGGTACGCAGCAAGGCATACCGGCCCATCAGGACCACGTCCAGCGCCGTGATCGGCATACGCACGTCCGCATCCAAGTTCTGGAACAGACAGGCCGCGGTACGACGGATCGCCCGGTAGTTTGTGCGTCGCAAAGGCAGCCCGCAGACCATGGCCTGCCCTGCTTTCAGCGGCATCATACCCAGCATCACACGCAGCAGGGTGGTCTTGCCCGCTCCATTTGGACCGCGCACCCCCACCAACGCACCGGAGGGCACCTGCCAGTCCAGATCGCGCAATACCAGTTTGCGCCCCCAACCGGCCGATACTCCTTCCAGACGCACTGCCAGGTTGTCGTAATCGATCACCGTGCCGCCCTGATCATCCGGTTCACGTTATCGCGCAAGCATTGCTCCCAGCGTTCGGTATTCGGGTATCCGCCGGGGAAGTTGCTGAGTGTCACATGGCGCGCCCCGACCGCGCGCGCCAGTGAACGCCCGGCTTCGGGGCCGCTTTGCAGGTTATCCACCACGATACGCACCCGTTCGCGACGTGCGGCCAGGGTCAAGCCGTGCAGACGCGATGCGCTCATGGCGTCCATATCGCCATAGGTGACCACCACACGCAACCCCAGCCACATCACCAACTCACTCTGCATGACCGCCGCGGCGACCGGCAGCCCCGCCAGCCGACGAACGCCCGCGTCGGACAGGATCGACCGCTCGAGCGCTGCTGCTTTGCGATCGGCGGCCGCTTCAGCGCGGTTCCAGCGGGCAGTATCTGACGGCCAGGTGCGCCGTAACGCAGCGGCCACAGCGGAAAGCGCCTTCCGATACACAGCCGGAAGCATCCAGTTACCATGAACTTCCAACGGGATCAACTGGCCGCGGCGTTTGGGCCATCGTTTCAGGGTGTTCAGCATCGGGTCGTCCCCGTGAGCCAGTATGAGTTGCGCATCGGCGACACGGCGTGCCTGACTCGGGTTGATGTCCGCATGTCCGGGACAAGCGCCGGGCGGCAACAGACTGGTGACCTGATGAGTGCTGTCTACCCCGAGGTCCTTCAGCGCGGCGGCGATCAGGGATGTCGTTACGACGATCGTTGGCTTCATACGGTCACCTCTTTCTGGCCGTCGGCACACCCAACTCCCAGAGGCGTTTGATCACATCGCGGGTAATTCCCGCCATCGATTCGGGGTCGGTTTCCGGCCCCACTTTTTCCGGATGTTTGTACCAGCTCTCCACGAACCAGGCGTCCGGCCGGCCGCCTCGTTTGACATACTCGTCGAGGTATTTGAGAGTGAACTCACGGAACTTGGCCGCAGAGATATCGCCATGCTGCGCATTGACAAACAGCTCCACATCGAGGCCATTCTGGCGGCAGTAACGCTCCAGTTGCAGCACGCGGTCCATGAAATCGATCTGCTTCAGTCGCTGCGCGACGGACTCGTTCACCGGATACTGAGGCGACGTGCCGACCGCGTATTCATAAGGATTGTCGATCCGGATACCATGAAACGGCGTGCGCGATCGGCGGACCCGCCGCATGAACTGCTCTATTACCGTGTAAAAGTCGCCCCATTGCATCCCGTTTTCACCGCTGCCGTGGTAAGACGGTTCGCCCTTCCAGCCCCAGTTCGGAAAGTTGGTGATCTTGACGAACCGGGTCTTGGGAAAACGCCGACGCCACGTGCGGATATACAGAAGCACCTCATCGATGGCCGCGTCCAGATCGGTCAGTCCCCGTTCGTTTCGGCCGGCATCCTGCCCGGGCCAGAGCAGGCGGCGTACGGGACCGTCGAGCGCCACCACCGTAGGGACGACCCCCGTCTCGGTCAGCGCTTCGATCTTGCGCATTTCGATTTCAGCGGTAATCCGCCCCACACCGGGCTTCAAGTCGGTGCGCACCCGATCCGCAATCCCTTTGGGGTTTGGCGTGTTGAAAACGTCGATCGTGGGTTCCCAGTCGAAATATCCGCACTGCAAAGAGACTTGAATGTTGCGTTCCTTCAGTACACGCGCAAACGCCTTCAGTTCGGCCTGCGGTGTCAGATAGGCGACACAGTTGATGTACAACTCCACGCCATCCAAATGTTGTTGCAGAAACCGCCAATCCATCTGCTGCGATGTCAGCCGCTCCGGGTGGTAGGTTCCCAGCCAGACCGTAGCTCGTTTCGTCAAACCCCGGTTCGATATCACTCTGTACCTCCTTGCAGTCAGCGGCGTCGGATCAACAGGGTCAGGCCAAAGACTACCGCCGCCACCATGACGATGGCGGCGCCTGATGCCGTGTTGAATTGATACGAGATCACCATCCCGGCCAGTCCGGAAAAACAGCCGATACCCGCAGCCCACCACGCCATCGAACGCAGGCTGGTCGCCAGGTTCCGGGCGGCAGCGGTGGGCAGCAGGAACATCGCAGTCACCAGCACGATCCCGATCAGCTTCAGCGACAGCGTCACCACACAGGCCAGCAATGCCAGGAAGCCGATCTCCAGCCATACCACAGGCGTTCCCGCGGCCACAGCCATCTCCCGGTGGACCATGAGCCGAACCAGCGCGGGCCACAGTCGGAACAGCACCACTCCCGCGCAGACCAGCGCTCCGCCGATTACCGCGACATCCGCCCAGCTCAAGGCCAGGATGTCGCCGAACAAGTACTGAAACAGCGACGGATTGTATCCGCTCAGCATTCCCAGCAGCAGGATGCCTCCTGCGGCGCAGATGGCCAGATAGACGCCGATGACCGTGTCGGCGGGGATCTGGGTGCGGTTGAGCGTGAGAGTGATCGCCATCGACGCCAACAGCGCGGTGATAAGCAATGTGGGTACAGGCGGCGTGTGAAGCAACGCCGAGAGCGCCAGCCCGGTGTACGCCGAGTGCGCCACCGCTTCGGTATAGAACGAGAGGCGGCGTGACACCACGAACACACCCAGCAACGGCAGAATGACGCCCACCATCAGCGCCGCAAGAAGCGCCCGCACGAAAAACGGATACGACAGCATCTCGGCCATCAGTGGTGGTGCTCCCCATGGTGGTACCGTGCGGCATCCTGTCCGAACAGTTGGATCAGTGCGGTATCCGTCAGGGCCTCCTGTGTCGAACCACAACAGATCATCTCCCGATTGACGCACAGGACACGGGTGGCGTAGCGGCTCACCATGGTCAGGTCATGCGAAACCATCACAACTGTCAGGCCCATCGATTGACGCAGATGTTCGATCAGATCGTAGAACCGCAATTCGCCCTCACTGTCCACCCCGGTAGCCGGTTCATCCAAAAGCAGCAGTTCCGGCTTGCGCAACAGGTTTAGGGCGATTACGGCACGCTGCAGCTGACCACCTGAGAGCGCTCCTGCCATACGATCCACCAATGCGTCCGCTCCCACTTGGGCCAACGCCTGGTTCACCTGCTCACGGGACGCCCGGGGAGCATACGCGCGCATCATTTCGAACACGGTCAGGGGCAGCGTCCGGTCGAACTCCAGGCGTTGCGGCACGTAACCTATCCGGTCTGCCGCCTGCCGGCGCACCACGCTGCGGCCAAACACCAGCATCTCGCCGCATCGCAACGGCACCAGCCCGAGCAACGCGCGCACCAAAGTGGTCTTTCCGGCGCCGTTGGGGCCGATCAGCGCGAGTGTCTCGCCACGATTCAACGTAAAGTCAATGTGCTCGAGTACAATGCGTCCGTTCAACTCCACACAGGCGTCACGAACTTCGATGATCGGCAGATCGGTCACGGAAAGACCCGCTCCAGCAACGCCACGTTCGCCTCGAGCCGGTCGATGTAACCCTTTCCGGGCTCCACAGGCTGTGTGATCACGTCCACCGTGACCACGTCCAGACCGACGTCGCGCGCCACAGAGTCGACCAATTTTCGGTTGTCTTCCAGCGCGACCAGCACTTTGCTGACCCGATCACGGCGGATCCGATCGATCAACTCCCTTAGCTCCTTGACGGATGTCTCCACACCCGGCCTCGGTTCGAACACCCCTGCCTGCTCCAGGCCAGCCTCTTCGGCCAGATAGCGAAACGCGTTGTGCACCGCCAGATACCGTCCCGGCTGACGGCGGTGTCGCCGGGCGGCATTGAGACGCTTTTCCAACGCATCCAACCGCGAGATCATCTTTTTGGCATTTGCCCGAAACACCGATGCATCCGCCGGCTGCATATCTGAAAGGATGCGGACGACGTTTTGAGTCATCTGTCGGGCGTTATGAATGGATAACCACAGATGCGGATCGATCGCTTCGGCATCGCCAGCCGAGCCCGAATGACTGCGGTCGTGTGGATCACCTTCATCATGTGCGTGCGGATCGTCACCGTGATGATGCTCCGCGGCGGCTGGCAGCAGCCGGCATCCTTCCGTGATCTGGTGAACCGCAGGCGGTCTGGTGTCCACGCCACGCAGCATGCTCTCCAGAAATGGCTCCACTCCGTGCCCCAGACAGAATACCGCCTTCACCTCCGCCAGTTCGCGCATCTGCCGGACTGTCGGTGCGAAATGATGAAGGTCGGCTCCCGGTGGCAGCAATACGCGTACATCCATGCGATCGCCGGCGACGCCGCGCACGATCTCGGCCACCGGGAAGAAGGTGGCGGTCACGGCGGTCACCCCTCCCTGGTCGGCGGGCTTGCGTGCGCTGCAGCCGGCCATCACCAGGCACAATATGCAAATCAGGTACCGCATGGGATCCTCCGCCGTAATTCACAGTCGTGTACGATTATACCGGCAGCCGCACACGAACACCGATGGGGGATATCTGCACGATGACTCTGCAAGAGCTGAAAGAGCAAGTTTGTGAAGCCAACTTGGCGCTGGTCCGACACGGTTTGGTGATCCTGACCTGGGGTAATGTCAGCGCAGTGGATCGGGAGCGCAACCTGATCGCGATCAAGCCCAGCGGAGTATCGTATGACTGCCTCACACCCGACAAGATCGTGCTGGTGGACCTTCAAGGCCAGGTCGTTGAGGGCTCGTTGCGCCCCTCATCGGACACCCCGACCCATCTGGTTCTCTACCGCCATTTCACGGAGATAAGGGCTGTGGCGCACACCCATTCACGATACGCCACGGCCTGGGCTCAGGCAGGAGTGGATCTGCCTTGCCTCGGAACCACACATGCGGATGCATTTTATGGGCCTGTGCCCTGCACACGGGCGTTACGTCCGTCTGAAATCCAGAAAGATTACGAAAGCAATACCGGCCGTGTGATTGTCGAAACGTTCCAGCAGAGGGACTTCGACCCCATGGCCTGCCCCGCGGTGCTGGTGTCGCAGCATGGACCGTTCACTTGGGGCGACACGCTGGCGCACTGCGTGGACAACGCGATAACGCTGGAAGAGGTGTGCGCGATGGGCATCCTGTCCAACATCTGCATTGACAGCGCCACCGAGATGGAGCCTGTCCCGCAGGAGTTAATGGACAAACACTATCTGCGCAAGCACGGTAAAGACGCCTACTACGGCCAGAGCCAGTAAAGCCAGCAGATCAGTCTGAAGCCCTTCGGCGCGCATACCCGATCAGAACCATCCAACAAACGATGGACAGCACCAGCCCTGCCGAGTTGGCGACTGCGGGTTGCAGCCGGAGCCCCAATGGCGAGTTCAGTATGAACGAAATGCAAACGGCTGTCATGAATGTCGCCGGCACAGAGGCGATCCAATGCGGTTTGCGCTGTTGCGCCAGGTACACCGAAGAGGCCCACAGCACCAGCGACGCCAGACATTGGTTGCTCCAGCCGAAGTAACGCCAGATCTGCTCGAATTCATGACGTGAAATCCACCAGGCGATCGCAAATACAGGAATCGCAATCGCCAATCGATTGAAGATGGGCTTCTGCGGCAGTTTCAAAGCCTCCGCCACTATGAGCCGGGTGGCCCGAAAGGCCGTGTCGCCCGAGGTGATCGGCAAGACCACAACGCCCAAGACCGCCGCCAGTCCGCCCAAATTACCCAGAAGGCTGTGCGACACCTGCTTCACCACTAGCGCAGGAGTGCCTGCCGCGATCACGTCATTCAAAGCGGCCGAATTTTTATAGAACAGCATGCCCGCGGTGGCCCAGATCAGCGCGATGACGCCTTCGGCGATCATCGCCCCCGCGAATACCAGGCGGCCGTGACGTTCATCGCGCAGGCAACGGGCCATCAGGGGAGACTGTGTGGAATGAAATCCGCTGATAGCCCCGCACGAAAGCGTGATAAACAGCATGGGCCAAATGGGAAGGTTCTTGGGATGATGGTTGAAATCGGCCTGAACCGGAGTCAGCCAGGCATAACCTTTGAACAGCAATGCCCCCATCACCCCCGCTGCCATGAAGAACAAAAGCGCGCCGAATATCGGATACAGACGGCCGATAAACAGATCGATAGGAAGGATCGTCGCCAGGAAGTAATAGGCGAATATGCACACCACCATCACCGGCACGGTCAGAGACGTATGCTGGCTGATCAGTCCCGCAGGGCTCAGCACGAACACCACGCCGACCAGCATCAGCAGCAACATGGAAAACACGCGCAGCAGATGACGGGCGGGACGCCCCAAAAACTGCCCTACCACGTCGGGAATTGACGCGCCTCCATGCCTGACCGACAGCATCCCGCTGAAGTAGTCATGCACCGCCCCGGCAAAAATCGCTCCGATGACAATCCAGACCAGCGCCACCGGCCCATACACAGCCCCCAGGATCGGGCCAAACACGGGGCCGATACCCGCAATATCCATGAGTTGGATGAAAAACACCCTCCACGTCGGCATGACCGTAAAATCCACGCCATCGGCATGCGTCAACGCAGGGGTAGACCGGGCGGAGTCCGGTCCGAACAGGCGATCGACCATCTTCCCGTAAGTCAGGTAACCGGCGATCAAAAGACCGATCGCCACAAACAGATACAGCATCATGACTCCCCGGGGGCCAGACCGGCGCCACCCGCTCACATATTACGCCGAAAAAACACTATCGGGGCTTGCGATTCCGCCCCGATAGCGCAGCGATTTACATGGGACGCCGCCACTGCGGCTCAAACCATAGGCTATTTGCGGATCACCTGTTCGAACCGGGCATTGATGGCCCTCCAGTCCAGCACGCGGAACAGCGCTTCCAAATAGCGTGCGCGGGCGGTCAAAAAGTCGGCATAGTAGGCGTGTTCATACGTATCGATCGCCAGTATCGGGGTGGCGTTCCACACGGGAAATGTGTTCTGGGCGTCGCCCAGGTAGTTGAACAATGTCTGCTCATCGTGGTCATACGCCAGCCAAGCCCACCCGCGCGCCGCCATCGACGTGGCGAACAGATCATCCATGAACGTATCCATCGAGCCGAAGGTGCGGGTGATCGCCTCGACCACCGCTCCGCGGGGACGGCCGTCCCCTCCAATCGAGTCGAAATAGATCTCATGGTTCTTCACGCCACCGAGCGCAAACGTATAGTCGGCCTTCAGGGCACGGATGTCCGAATAGATCTGGTTGGCTTTGGCGCGGTCAGGCGCCCTGCCGCTCAACAGGTCGCGGATCTCGTTCGTCTTGTTGACGTATCCCATGTACAGCTTGTAGTGTTCATCGTGCGTTTTGCGCGAGATCCCCACCGACTCTGTGCGGTACACCTTCTGCGGCAGGGGCTTGGCGGTCACTCTGGGCAGGTTCATCTCTGTATCCTTTCCGGCGTCAGATAGGGTCTGCCACCAGTTATTTAGCGTTGCTAATTATATAGATACCCGTTAGGACTACAAGGATGTATGTTTTGAGATCGAATCCAAATACCACCCTTGAATGGCGCACCACTAGGCAGGATTCGCCTGGCAAGCCGGCGTACATCAATCTCAGACTGGACCGGGAGGAACCGCCTCGATGTACCCCGTTGATACCTGGCATACCGGAGTGACATTCGGGATCCACCATGACTTGCACGCGAACGCACAGGATACGCAACTAGGCGCAGAATTGACCGCGGAACGCCTGCGTCTCTGGCTGCAGCGAATTCAACCGGACTGGGTGCAATGCGACTGCAAGGGGCATGCGGGATATACCAGCTGGCCCACAACAACGGGCAGCGCATCACCGGGTATCGTCCGCGACGCACTGCGCATCTACCGCGATGTCACCCGTGAACTGGGCCTTCCTCTGGTGATGCACTACAGCGGCGTCTGGGACGCCCGCGCCGTGGAGCTGCATCCCGATTGGGCGCGTGTGCCACCACCGATAGATGGCGACCACCCGCACAACGCCGGAGCGACCTGCAATCTCAGCCCCTACACAGAAGCGCTGATGATCCCCCAGATGCTGGAGATCATCGACACCTATGATGTGGACGGATTCTGGGTGGATGGTGAGTGCTGGGCCACTTTTCCCTGTTACTGTGGCCGCTGTCGCGAGGAGTATACGCGCCGCACCGGGAAACAGGATCCGCCGATGCGCACCGATGACCCGGATTGGGACTGCTGGGCTGACTTCCACCGCGCGCTTTTCGTGGAACACGTTCAACGCTACACCGCTGCGGTAAAGGCCCGCAAACCCGCGTGTACGGTGATCAGCAACTGGATGTACACGGTGGGACATCCTGAAGCGATGACGCACATGCCGGACTACCTGAGCGGCGACTTCACGCACTTATGGGGGGCGGAGTCGGCGGCGCTGGAAGCGCGTTTCATGCAGTCACGCGGACTCGATTGGGATCTGATGGCCTGGGGCTTCACCCACCCCGGCGGGTGGGGCCCTCCGTGGACCCACAAACCGGCGGTACAACTCACACAGGAAGCGGCAGCAGCGCTGGCGATGGGCGGGGCGGTGTCGATCTACGACGTTCCCCAAAGAACCGGATGGCTGACCGGCTGGCATGTCGACACAGTGGCCGACGTCGGGCGATTCGTTCGCTCTCGTGTGTCCGTCTGCAGACACACACAACCGGTGCGTGAAGCGGCCATTTTGCTGAACAGCCGTCACCTCTACGCATTGGGCGGCGAGTCGTTGATGCCGGTTGGCGGCCCGCAGAAAAACGCCGTGGCGGGCGCACTGCAGTGTCTGCTCGAGGCCCATCTGCAAACCGAGGTGATGAACGAACACGATCTGGCAAAAGCGTTACCGGAACTAAGGCTGCTGATCATCCCCGAGCAGACGCGTCTTCCATCCGATCTGTTGGTACGCATCGCCAACGCAGTTCAGAATGGCCTGACGGTGCTGGCCACCGGTGCGGAAGCGACCACGCAATTGGGCGAACTGGCCGGCATCGAGGCAACTGAACCGGCCACTGATCGTACAGTCTACCTGCCTTCAGGTAAACGAGCCGCGGCGGTCCAAGGCAAATGGCAGCCGATCTCTGTGCGGGACGCCGAGATCTGGCAGCAGGCATTCGACGGCCCCGACATCATGCACAACCAACCTGTTTTTGCAGGAGTCACCAGAAGACGTGTGGGACTGGGACAGATCTGGTGCATCCCGGGGCCGGTCTTCGAACGGTACCGCGATACCCGAATACCATGGCTGAGGACTGTGCTGATGTCATTGCTGGACGCCGCGCTTCCAGCTAATCGGCGAATGGTACAGACCGATGCACCACACTGGCTGCAGGTGGTGCTCCGTAGCCAGCCCGGCCGGCTGATCGTTCATCTGGTGAACCAGGGATACGTCGCGGCGGCCGTGCCCACACAAGGGATCATCGACGAATTGCCCGATCCCGGACGGGTTAGCGTGCAGGTGCGTACGCCGAAGGCTATCTCACACGTCGAGCGCTGTCCCTCCGAAGCGCCGGTGGAATGGGCTGTCCATGAGGACACGATCATGTTCAAGATCCATCCAACCGACGCCATGGACAGCGTGGTCTGTCACCTGCAGCCGGAGTCACTGTAAGCACCCTTAACATGGACGACACACGTCCTTTGGCCGACCGGTATCCGGAAGATCGCGGGATCGGAAACGATCCCGCGGTGCTTTTCCATGCGGACTTTGAACGGGGACAACCGGATCGCGGATGGGATGCGCTCACTGTGCGTCCCGATCCCGGTGCGCAGGGTTTAGGCAGCGCGGTACGATGGGAAACATCTCCCCGGATCGCCCGGGGACGGCGCTCGCTCCAGGTGCAGTTGCAGCGCGACCGTGTGGAAGACGTCACCCTGTTGAAGTGGCTCCGTCCGGGATATGACACGCTTCATATGCGCTACTATGTGCGTTATGGATCTGATTACGGCTACCAGGGGCACGGCGGCGGCGGTTTCATGGCCGACGCGGAGGCCGGCGGATTCCGGGGCGCAGGTAAGGCGCCTGATGGAGACAGACACTTCTGGGCGACGCTGGAACCGATAGGCCCGCGTGACCGGCCGCCTCCGGGTGCACTGATCTTCTATGCCTACTGGTGGAAGATGCAGCCGGACGGCCGGGGTAACTACTGGGGCAACTGGCTGCGTCCGGATACTGACATCATCCTGCCGTTGGAACGCTGGACCTGCCTGGAATGGCGCGTACAGGTGAACACGCCGGGACAGGCAAACGGTGAGTTGGACTGCTGGGTCAACGGAACACACTGCGCCCGGTTCCGGCGCATCGAATGGCGCTCATCCGCACAACTGCGCGTAAACCGGGTGCATCTGTCGCTCTGGCTGGAACGCGACGCTTGGGATCGGCTGGGAGGCGGACGGACCCGAACCGTATGGTATGACGACCTGGTGGTCGCCACGCGCTATATCGGCCCAAAACGCGACCGAAACCCCTGACGGCCCATTAGGCCCATACCCTTTGTTCTTTATCGGTTCACACAACGACCTCTCCCCTTGACAGACGGCCTGATATGCTGTAGCATCTAATCGTTACATACGTAACGATTAGATGCAGGGAGGCAAGGGCCATGATGACACGCGCTGTGGTGAGCAGGCTGGAGTTCTACCTCGGCTGCCTGCGGGACCTCAAGGAGCAAGGGCGCACCACGGTCACCAGCGACGATCTGGCGCTATATGCCGGCGTATCGCCATCCTGCGTGCGTCAGGATTTCATGCGGCTTGGTACGGAAGGTCGCCCCCGTTCGGGATATGACCTGGTCGAGCTGCAAGGGCGTATTCGGGCGGCGCTGGACCTGCATCACCTGAAACCGATCGTGCTGGTCGGATGCGGCAACCTGGGCCGCGCGCTGGCCGCCAGTGACATCTGGCGCTCCGGAGGATTTGACCTGGTCGGCCTGTTCGACCGCGACAGGTCCATTGTCGGACAGCAGGTCGGCCTGTTGGAGATCCGGCATACCAGTGAACTGGTCTCGTTCATCCGGACCAACAACGTGAGTGCTGCCTGCCTCACCGTTCCCGGCTCCGCTGCACAGCAGGTGGCCGGGCAGTTGGTGACCGCTGGCGTGCGGGCGATTTGGAACTTCACCCCGCACCCGTTGCAGGCGCCCGCGCATGTGGTGATCGAAAATCAGCGGCTGGAGTCCGGGCTGATGACTCTCTCGTACCTGATGACAAGCCCAAGCAGGCAGGAGCCGGAGATGCGTCCTGCCATCACCATGGAGGAACACAAACGATGAGCACCGCTGTACATGGGACTCATGCGGATACACACTATAAAGCGCTCGTGGAGGCTTGCGCCGAACGCTATGGCCGAACGGAAAGCGCGTTGATCCCGATCCTGCAGGAGATACAGAACACCTACCGGTTTCTGCCTCAGCCGGCCCTTCAGGCTGTCGCCCGTGAGTTGGACATTCCGCCGGCGACCGTATGCGGAGTGGCCACATTCTATACCCAGTTCTCACTGGAACCCAAAGGCAAGCACGTCATCCGCGTGTGTGATGGCACGGCATGCCATGTGCGAGACAACCGCGAGATCATCGACGCGATCCGCACCCGTCTGAGCCTGACGGGAAAACAGCGCACTACAGCCGATGGACGTTACACGCTGGAGATTGTGAACTGCATCGGCGCGTGCGCGCTCGCGCCCGCGGTGGTGCTGGACGACAAGGTACACGGGCAGATGACCGGCGACAGCATCAACGCGCTGCTCGACGATGTCGACGCCGCGGATGCCGCAGAGGAGGCGCCGGCATGAGCCCGCTGACACGCATCACCCATCCAGACGCGTTGGATGAGATCCGGCAACGCGCCAACAGCGCGCTGGAGGCCGAAACATCGCGCGTGGTGGTCTGCGGAGGCACCGGTTGTACTTCAAACGGCAGCCATGAAGTGTTTTCGGCGCTGCAGCAGGCGGTGGCTCGGGCGGGACTGCCTTGCGTGGTGGACCTGCTGGATGACCATGAGCAGGCGAGCATATCGGTACGCTACAGCGGTTGCCTTGGCTTCTGCGAAGTGGGACCGATCGTACGCATTCTGCCTGCCAATATTTTCTACGTACACGTCAAACCCGACGACGCGGAGGAGATCGTTCAGAAAACGCTGATGCAGGGCGAACCGGTGGAGCGGCTGCTGTACCGCGACCCGAACACCGGACAGGCCTATGTACATCGAGACGAGATCCCCTTCTATCGCTCGCAGGTCCACCTGGCATTGGCGGACTGCGGCGTGATCGATCCGGGCGACATCCGGCACTATGTGGCGCATAACGGTTATCAGGCGCTGCGCAAGGCGTTGTTTGACATGTCGCCTGACGCGGTCGTTCAGGTGATAGAAGACGCCGGACTGCGCGGGCGCGGAGGCGGCGGATTTCCCACCGGCCGCAAATGGGCGCTGACGCGCAAAGTGGTTTCGGACAAGAAGTACGTGATCTGCAATGCGGACGAGGGCGATCCCGGCGCGTTCATGGACCGTTCGGTGTTGGAAGGGAACCCCCATACGGTACTGGAAGGGATGGCGCTGG
Source organism: uncultured bacterium (assembly GCA_964650005.1). Lineage (GTDB taxonomy): Bacteria > Armatimonadota > HRBIN16 > HRBIN16 > HRBIN16 > CAZHSN01. The sequence goes on from CAZYPZ010000007.1 coordinate 97,046, forward strand.
CCGGATACGCCATCGGAGCGGACGAGGGTTACGTGTATGTTCGTGCCGAATATCCGCTGGCCGTCAGCCGGATACGGCAGGCGATCGATCAGGCCGAACGCGCCGGTCTGCTGGGTGATGACATCCTGGGAACCGGATTCGCCTTCCACATCCACATCAAGGAAGGCGCCGGCGCGTTTGTGTGTGGAGAGGAAACCGCGCTGATCGCCTCCATCGAAGGACAGCGCGGCATGCCGCGGCCCAAACCCCCGTTTCCCGCTCAAAGCGGACTCTGGGGCAAGCCCACCGTCGTCAACAACGTCGAGACGCTGGCGCTGGTGCCCCGCATCGTGCTGAACGGCGTGGATTGGTTCCGGCAGTACGGCACTCCGCAGTCACCCGGCACCAAAGTGTTCGCGTTGACCGGCGATGTGACCAACACGGGACTGATCGAGGTGCCGATGGGCGCCACCTTGCGTGAAGTGGTGTTTGATATCGGTGGTGGTATCCGGGGCAACAAGCCGTTCAAAACCGTGCAGATCGGCGGTCCGTCAGGCGGCTGCCTTACCGAAGAGCACCTGGATATGCCACTGGACTACGAGTCACTGAAGACGGCGGGCGCCATGGTCGGCAGCGGGGGCCTGGTGGTCATGGATGACGAGACCTGCATGGTGGAGGTCGCGCGTTACTTCATGCACTTCACCCAAAACGAGTCCTGCGGCAAATGCGTGCTCTGCCGCGAGGGCACCAAGCGCATGCTGGACATCCTGGAGAAGATCGTGGGCGGCAAGGCCACCATGGATGACCTGGTCATTTTGGAAGAATTGGCCGAGACGGTACGTGACGGTTCGCTCTGCGGACTGGGCAAAACCGCGCCCAACCCGGTGCTGTCCACTCTGCGGTACTACCGCCACGAGTACATCGCCCACGTGCGTGACGGCGTGTGTCCCGCTGGCCAATGCCAAGCGTTCAAGCGGTACATGATCGTGCCCGAACTGTGCAAGGGATGCGGTCTCTGCGCCCGCAAGTGTCCGGTTCACGCGATCAGCGGTCAGCCGAAGCAGCCGTATGTCATCGATCAAAGCATCTGTGTACGCTGCGGCGTGTGCATGGATGCTTGCCGGCCCAACGCCATCGCGTTGGCCTGAGGGGGAGAAGCATGAACCGCAAATATATAACGGTAGACGGAGTACGCGTACCGCTGGAAGGCGAACGAAACCTGCTGGAACTAGTGCGCAAGGCCGGAATCGAACTGCCCACGTTCTGCTATCACACCGAGCTGTCGGTATACGGCGCATGCCGGATGTGCATCTGTGAGATCGAAGGGCGCGGATTGCAGGCTACCTGCTCGACGCCGCCCGAACCCGGCATGGTGGTGCGCACCAACACCGCCCGCACGATGCGGATCCGCCGGATGGCGCTGGAGCTGTTGCTGGCGAATCACGACGGCAACTGCCCCACATGCGCCAAAAACCGCAACTGCCGGCTTCAGGAGCTGTCCGAACGGATGGCAGTACGCCGGCAACGGTTCGAACAGGACATCTCGGACACCACCTATGACACCTCTTCACCCGCGATCGTCCGCGACGGGGGAAAGTGCATCCTGTGCGGAGACTGCGTTCGGATGTGCAAAGAGGTCCAGGGGATCGGCGCTCTCGACTTCGTCGGACGCGGCTGGGATGTGCGAGTCAGCCCGGCGTTCAACAAACCGCTGTCCGAAGTCGACTGTGTGTACTGCGGCCAGTGCGTCACCTGCTGCCCCACCGGCGCGCTGACCGTAAAAAGCGACACCGAGCGGGTGTGGAAGTGGCTGTATGACGAGAAGAAAACGGTCGTCGCACAGATCGCGCCCGCCGTTCGAACCGCCATTGGCGAACAGTTCGGCGTGGAAGACGGCGAGATGGCGCTGGGCAAGACCGTGGCGGCGCTGCGCCGGATGGGTTTCCGCCATGTGTATGACACCTCATATGCCGCCGACCTGACGACGGTGGAAGAGGGCGCGGAGTTCCTGGACAGGCTGGAAAAGGGCGAACGGCTGCCGATGTTCACCAGCTGCTGCCCGGCTTGGGTGCGCTATTCCGAGATATTCCATGCGGAACTGCTCCCGCATCTCAGCAGCTGTCGCAGCCCGCAGCAGATGTTCGGCGCGGTCGCACGGCGGGTGCTGCCCCGCATGCTGGGAGTCGACCCGGAAGATCTGGTAATCGTCTCCATCATGCCGTGTACCGCCAAGAAATACGAAGCCTCCCGGCCCGAGTTCGCACAACACGGTCGTCCGGATGTCGATGCGGTGCTGACCACCCAGGAAGTGATCCGCATGGTGGAGCAGGGCGGCGTGATGTTCCAGGAACTCCCGCCGGAACCGTTGGACATGCCGTTCGGGTTCAAGACCGGTGCAGGGGTGATGTTCGGTGCCACCGGCGGCGTCGCCGAAGCGGTACTGCGCCTGGCCACAGGTGGCGGAAACCGCCGCATGGCCTTCCATGATGTACGCGGCATGGACGGGATCAAAGAGACCTCGGTACTGGTGGGCGACCGAACCGTGCGCCTGGCGGTGGTGAACGGCCTGGCCAATGCACGCGACCTGTTGGCGCAGATAGCGGCCGGTGACTGCGATTACGATCTGATCGAGGTCATGGCCTGCCGGGGCGGCTGCGTCGGAGGCGCAGGACAGCCGCTGCCCAACGACATGAACGCCCGCGAACGCCGCCGCAAGGTGATGTACGAGTGCGAAAGCATGCAGGCGCTTCACAACGCCCAGGACAACCCGTTTGTGCAAGAGCTGTACAGTCGGGAGCTGGATGAACCGGGCAGCCACTCCGCCCACGAGGTGCTGCACACCGCGTACACGGCGCGACAGCAGGACTGAGCGGCGATATCGGGCGCTCGCGGCCGGCGAGCGCCCGACACGCAGGAAAACACCTCTTGAGAGCATAACGGTTGAGGAAACTGGCCATTCCCCAACCGGAGGCTCCCCCTACCGTGCGATTCTTACTCGGCGCTTTACTGTTCCTGGCGGTAACGCGGATGACCGCCGCTCCCATCAGCCCTTGGGATACAATCGCAGCGACGCCCGACAGTGAACCGGCGCGTCTGGCCATAGCCGATCTGCAGGCTTGCATCGCCAGAGTGACCGGACGCCTGCCAAACGTCGTCACCTTGCAGCAATGGAGCCGCAACCCATCGTCTGCCGTTGTGGTTGGCCACGGCCGCCAGCAGGTGATCGCGGCCGCCCGCCTGCCGCTGGATGGCTTGGGGCCTGAGGGATACTGCCTGCAGGCCGTTCAAAAAGCATCCGGCACCGCCTATTACGCCGCCTCGGCGACGCCAGCAGGTGTTCCCGCGGCGGTATACGGCTTGCTGCGAACAGCCGGATACGGGTTCTTCCTGGGTTCTTCAGCCCAACCCGAACGGCTGAAACCGCTGCCCGTTCAGCCGGTGCGACGGTCTCCGGCCTTCCGGATCCGCGGCGTGCTGCCGTGGTACAACTTTTTCAACAGTCCCACCGCTTGGGATCCGGTGGACCACCGCGCTCTCGTCGATCAACTGATTCGCTGCGGTGCGAACTTCGTGGGGTTCCACACCTACGATGCGGAACCGTTCGCCGGAGTACCCGATAACGGCGGGTGGAAATGGGGTGAGCGGCTGCTGAACACCGACTCGCCCACCTGGGGAACGCATCCGATGCCGGTGGATCAGTTCGCCGGAGGCACAGGGCTGCTGTTCGATGCTCCCCGGTTTGGCGCAGCCACCACCGACCCGGCGATCCCGGCATCCGAAGCCATCCGCAGAGAGCAGCGGGTGATGGCCGAGGCGCTGGCTTACGCCCGACGACGCGGGTTGAACGCGTGTATCGGTTTCGAACTCACCGGAAACCCCTTTGAGGACACCGCCCGCGACCGGTTCGTGGCCCGTTTGCGACACGTGCTCGAGACGTATCCGGCAGCCAACTACATCTGGCTGTGGCAGCCGGAAACCGTCGGGGTGACGGGTTACCGCCTTCCCGAAGGCCCGGAATCCGCCCGACAGGCGCTGGAGAATGCAGCGGCCCATCGACGCGAGGTGTTCCGACGCATCGTGAAAACACCCAAAGGAGAGGCCGGCTTTTTGGTGCATGGTGTCGAAGGGGAAGCCGCCCGGGCGCGGGAAGGGGCGAGGCTGGAACAGTTCGCGCTGCTGGCCCATGCGGTCATCCGCACCTACGCCAACCCGCCCAGACTGATCATTTCCGGCTGGGGAGGCGACGAACGGCTGCTGTCCGCGGAGTACTACGACGGACTGGACAAGCTGCTTCCCAAGGATGTGGTGTTCTCCTCACTGGACCACATCTGGCCGCGGGAGCGGGTGGACGCGATCTACGGCGACCTGCCGTCCGACCGCGAGCGCTGGCCCATCCCCTGGCTGGAGCTTGACGGCGATCAATGGCATACGCAGGCCCGGGTGCATGTCTATGAGCCGATGGTCGCCGACGCACGGCGTAAGGGCGCCCAAGGCATCCTGGGCATCCACTGGCGCACCCGGGAGGTGGAAGAGGCGTTCGGTTATATGATGGATGCCGCCTGGCGCCCCGGCCTGACCGCCCGACAGTACTTCGCCGAACTGGCCGCGACATGCTATCCAGCCACGATTGCGTCGGAGATGGCTGAGATCCATACGGAACTGGATCGCCTGGGCTACCGGTGGATCGGCGGCTGGGGGCAGTCCGAATGTGCGCCGTTCACTTGGGGTCCGGGCGAACCGGAGAAAGTGGCGCAACTGCGCGCTCTGCACGCCCGGCTGACCCGCGCGATGAACACGCTCGCTTCACCATCTCCTCGATTGATGTGGCTCCACAAACAGATCGAATGGACGCTCCGTTTTGACGTCGCCCAGCGGGACGCTCTACGCGCTCAAGACCTGATCCGGCAGGCCCGGGCCGCCACCGATCCGGCCATACGCTCCGAAAAAGCGGCCGAAGCGCTGACCATACTGGATGGCGGATCGCTGGATGCGGCCGTACAGGCCTTCGCGCGAACGATCACCACCCGAGGTGAACTAGGAGTTCTGGCCACGATCAACACGAAAGCGGTACACGCCTGGCGTGCTCTGCGAGCCGAGGCGCTGCAGTTAGTTCATGGGGCTGATGGCGCTCGAACGTCCGCCCTACAGCCGCCGTACGCGCCGCTCGATCCACAGCAGGTGGCCGTTACCGTACCGCGGCTGGTCACCTCCGCGCCGGCTGGTCAGCCGCTCCCGGTGGAGGTGATCATCCCCGGAGGCCGCGGCGGACAGCTGCTGGCGCGTCGTCCGGGACAGTCTTGGGGACGTTACCCCTTGTCCCCGGTACGAGGCTGGGTTTTCCGCGCCACGGTTCCGGCATCCGTTGTACGCGGCCCGTGCATAGAGTTGGCGGTAACCAAGGCGGGCGATACCCGGATCGCCTGGGGCCCATGCTCTCTCATCGTCTACACGCTGAACCCGATCACGCCGCGCCGGCCACAGACGCCACAGCCGCCGAAGGGTGCGCTTCAGGTCAACGCCGAGACAGGCCGACAGACCGGGGTGCTCATCCGCTGGACCTCAATCCCCGGCGCGGTGGAGTACCGCATCTATCGGGATGATGGGCTGCTGGCCCGCACCTCTGCGCTGGAGTTCGCCGACGATCCGGACTCGGCGCAGCCCCGCTACCGGATCGAGGCGCTGGGCGCCTCGGGCGCTCCATTGGCTGCGGCAACCGCGCAGTTCAATTTGGGGACGGCAACGCCGGGCCCCATCGGCGCCATGACGATCCGTTCCAGCGGCCGATCGGTGATTATCCAGTGGCCGCCGCTGCCCGGTTCCATCCGCCAAGTGCGATTGACACGTGAGGCGGTGTCTGGCGCAGAACACATCGAGATAGCCGAAGCGTCCAACTCACGCCTCACGGGCGGAAGGGCCGTCGATCAACCGGGCGCCGGTCACTGGCGTTACGTCCTCACACCCATCGGGATCAACGGCGCAACCGGTCCTTCTCAGGAAGCGCTGATCCACTTCACGCCGCGTGATCCCGTCCGCCGTCTGCATCTACCCGCTGACCCCAAGCCGATCACCGGACAGACGGGAACGGTCCAGATCACCGAGACAGGGATACACGTCTCGGACGGGTATCTGACACTGGCTCCCAAACCGGAGTACAACCTGTCTGAAGGCTTCCGGCTGCAGTTCCGCTTTACGGCGGACAGCGTCGACGGCATGCCGGTTCTATTCGGCAACGGCGCCTGGCAGGCGGATGGTTGGTTTGTGCAGATACTGAACGGGCAACTGCTGGTGCGCACATCCATCGGTGACGGCGTAGGGCCGCAAATCCGATCCGGCGTCCCGTATGACTGTATGCTGGAATGGACCGGCGGCGAACTGGTGATGACGGTGAACGGTGAGACACACCGCACTCCTGCCGCGGCCACACCGGTCGACTCCATGCGTCCGTTGGTCATCGGCCAATACGTCCAGCCGGGTGCGGTCTATCAGTTTCGGGGAACGCTGCACGCCATCAGCCTGTATTCAATCGGTCCATAGTTGCTCGCTGCCTCATGCACACACGGCCGACCGTTGTAACCCCAACATTGGTATACTCCAATGCTCTCAAAAAAGAATGCCTGGGGGCGGGATCCCCACCCTCAGGCCGTTCAAACGTTGGATGATTTAAGTCCGTCGACTTCAGGACACCCTATTCGATGTCTTTGTAATCCCCATAGACATTCGGCCAATGGTAATCATAACCGGAACCGCACGCCCAGCTTGCTTGCAACAGGCTCTTACCGACCGGCATGGTCTTGGCGTGACCGTCCAGAAACACGAAGTTCATGGTGCTGCTGGCGACCCAGCCCTTCTTACCGTTATCATCGCCACAGCCCGACAACCATTCCAGATAGTCACGTTTGACGTTATGCCAGGCGTTGTTCTCATGGATCACGAAGGTCTGGGTCGGATACGGAAAATCGGCCTCACTCCAAGGGCGCTGATACCACCATGCACCGGAGTAACCGGTGGCGAACGACGCAGACATGTAGTGACGATAGTGATACGAGGAGAAGTTGCTGCCCACCGTAAACTGAGTGGAGACATTGCTGTCCGAAGGGCAGACAAAAATCTTGATCGACTTGGCGTACGGCTGCAGCTGCGCGGCGTAGCTGGCCTTTTTGGCATATTCCACTTGTGCGTCATTGCCGGTGCCCGCATGCCCGCCATAGATCTCCGCCCAAGTGTCGCCCACCTGGTCGGCCCATGGCTGGTTCATGATCATGTACTTGTCGTCATTGTCCTCGACGTACATCCGAAATGCCAGGCCCAACTGCTTCACGTTGCTCAGGCAGCTGGTGGATCGGGCCTTCTCGCGTGCCTGCGCGAAAACAGGGAACAAAATGGCAGCCAAGATGGCGATGATCGCTATCACCACCAACAGCTCGATGAGCGTAAACGCTCGGCGCATGGAACACCTCCGAAGATATCACCACACAACATCGGTGTGCTGTGCCTTAAGTATACATGACCGGAAGTCCAATGCATGATATGGACTGCTGATATCCGGCCTTTTTCCGCAGCTCCGATAGCCATAGATCCCATACATAGACAGATGATGCCAAACCACAAGGCTCTACCAATTCCCGAATGGTCGACGGGAACATCACGGGTCTTCACACACACTAACACAGTGAATGTCGGCGGTATCACGCCGGTGTTCACACACCAGCCGTTATGCGGCTTATTCAGGAGGCGCAAGATGACCTTGACCTGGCGCTGGGTGACCATTGCGGCCCTGGCTGTGCTGGTGACCCTCTCCCTGGCAGGCTGCCAAGGCCTCTTCCCGTTCGATCTGTTTACGGTCGAGTAAGCCACGGCTCGGGCGTTCCGAAGATCACGCTCCGGAGCGCCCTTTCTCTATTGGTTACGCTTCGATCGCCCCAATACGGCTTCGTCAAACAGAATGTTTGAACAGCCGCATGACCTCAACGGGCGCGGATCTCCAGCAGACGGGCCGTGTCTCGCTTGGGCAGACGCACCGTCAACAGCCCCGTGGATGGCGCGAAATGCCAATCACAGGCGAAATCCGCCGGATATCGCAACGTGACATCCACATCGCGACCGGCAAACCGCGGTAACGGAACGCTAAACAGCTCGTCGTGGCTCTGCAGCCTCCAAACGGCCAGCAATGCCCGGTTGTACGACTCATCGGCGAGCCCGACACTGCCCCAACCGTGTCGGTCGGTTATGCGCAGCCATCCGGTAGGCCAGAACGGATAGGCCTGACGGATAAACCCCCGCTCCTCACGATATACCGATATCCCCATTCGTATCAGCTCGGTGTTGAACGCATCGGCATACTCGATCCGCCCGGACAGGTACAAGCTCCCGCACAGCCCGTTCACCATATGAAACACAGTCTGTTCGCCATCAGCCATCTGCTGGCGGTAGGCGTCACGGGTCAGCACCTCAGGGTTCGACATCTGGGAGAACAACAGCGGCCATGGGGTGGCCCAGATCCCCAGCTGCTCGGGCAGCACGCCCGCCAAACCGCCCATCAGCACTGACGGCGCCAGATAGTAGTACTCTTGGTCACTGTAACTCTGAAGGTGGAAATGCGACAGCAGCGCGTAATCTTCCCGCATGGCGCCCGAGCCGCAGTTCTCCAGGATCAGACGGGGATGGCGCGCTCGCACCGCATCGATGAACCGCATGAATGCCCGGTGGTTCACCGTAAGTCCGGCTGCAGCAGAGGACGCCAGGTTGTCGGCCCCCAATCCAACGCACTGGTTGTAATCGTTCTTGATGAACCCCACCCCCATCGAAACCAACCGGTCGATCACCGCGTTTAAGTGGTCACAAACGGATGGATTGGTGAAGTTGAAGAACAGCCGGTCGTTACTGAACACCCGACATCCGTTACGCATCAGAAACCAGTCATCGGGCTGTTTCGCCGCTTCGGAGTCCGGCCCGCACACCTCCAATTCCAGCCAGATGCCCGGTATCATGCCTTTTTCACGGATATACCTCAACATACCCGGAACGCCCTCCGGCCCGAATCGGTCCGGGCTGGGCTCCCAGTCGCCCAATCCATGGTTCCACGGTTTATCGCCGCGACTGAACCAGCCGGCATCTATGGTGAACACATCCACCCCCACTCGGGCAGCGGCATCCACCAGCGGCTCCAGTTTTTCCCGGCTGGGCTGCCCCCACAACGCATTCATGTAATCGTTGAACATCACCGGCATCTCACCATCCCAAGCCGCCGCGGGTTTCAACGTGCGCCGGTACCGGGTCAACTGGCGCACCGCCTCTTCGAACCCGCCGGGACAGCAGCCCATCGCTGCGGGCGCGGTGACAAACGAATCGCCGGGCTGCAGCGTCAGCGTCCAGCTCAGATATCGCTCATCTGCGGCGTCGGCATGCAGGAACACCGTACCCGCGCTGCCATCCCAGCCCGAGTGGACACCGATCTCCAGATGCCAGGACGCTCCCGGTTCGATCTGCATGTACCAGACGTGACCGGTTTCCCGATCCTCCACCACCATCATCGGCAGGAACCGGGCGGTACTGTCGCTGCCCACGGTGTGAAGCTGCACGGAGCCGCCGTCTGGATGGCAGGATACCGGGTACAATCCCAGCTCTTCCAGTGTGTCCGATCGCCACTGGCCCTCTCCCTCCCACACCTGGCGGCAGTAATGCACCAGAAAGCGTTGGGGGTCCCACCAGGGGCGTAATCCGTCACTGCCCAGCCCGTTGCAGAATGCCGACGCTAGATGAGTCAACACCACAGGCGCCGTGCCGGTGTTCTCGGCGGTGACTGTACTGCGGACGACGGCGGCGCCGGGAACCCACTCGTACCGTACAGTCGCCTTGAGGCCCGTCTCTTCGTGCAGGTAGCAGAGTTCCAACTGCCGTTGGGTCTGGTTCCGCTCCAGCAAGATCATCGACTCATTGAACGCTGTCACGCCGGACACGGTGTTGTCATTCGTGCCGATATGGTGGCCCGCCAAGGCGATCCGCAATGGCGAGGTGGCGATAGATTTGCCCTCCGCGGTCGGAGCACCCTCCGGAAGCAGTCCCAGCAATCGGGGCCCTGCCGGTGTATCGACGAACTCCAACGCCATCCCCTCATGTATGGCGCGCCAGGTGGATGATGCCATGATGATCTCCTTACCGGGTGATATGTATGTGTCCAAGGTATTGTACGTAACCGATGGGACCAGAAAAACAGGTCGTCCATGCAAACGGTACAGTTATACGATACGATGAAATGGCATATGCCAATGACGGCGTCGGGGTGCAATAGATGGCCAAACACAAATCATATCGAGAAATTGCAGAAGCAATCCGTCAGGAGTGGATTGTCAACTGCACGGAAGAGGGCGCACGGCTTCCCACCGAACGCGAACTTCAGTTGCGGATGGGAGTCAGCCGCGTCACCATCAGCCGCGCGATGCACCTGCTGGCCGAACAGGGGATCATCGAACAACGGCGCGGCAGCGGAACTTATGTGCGCCACATCGGCACCACCGCACCTCCCAAGCCCACATTGGGGTTTATCGCTCCGTACATCGCACCGGCAGGATTTTACAGCGGACCGTTGCCTTCATTGGTGCACATGGGCATCGAAGAGCGCGCAGGCGAACTGGGTTACCAGGTCATATCGGCTGCATCGCACTATTCCGTGGATACCGAGTCACAGCTGATCGACCACTTCCGCGTGTCCGGAGCGGTTGGTGTGATATTGATGCCTGTTACCAGTGATCCCAAACGGTCGCTGGAGCGGGCGCATCATGATCCGCTGGCCCGGCGCTGGCGCGACACGCCGATTGCTGTGGTCGATCTGGGCGCGCCGGCCTGGGGACGCCCGATGGTGTGCATGAATAACTACCGACTTGGATACGACATGACCGTGGCGTTGATCCGACACGGTTGCCGGCGAATTCTCTTCATGGACACCAATCACTCTGCCCTGCATACATCCATCCATGCACGGCGTGCGGGATACCAGCGCGCCATGGAGGTGAACGGATTGCCCATTCCGCCAGCATATCGCCTATGGCCGCTGACTGTTACGGATTTCCGTCCTGACCTGGTGCTGCGCCTGGCCGCCCAGGAACAGCTTCCGGGCTTCAACCGCACATCGGATCAGGATGACATGCAACTGTTGAGGCAACTCACGGACAGCCTGCTTACACTCGATCCACTTCCAGATGCGGTCATCGCCTGGGAGGACGCAACTGCTATGGGGCTGATCCGTCAGGTGATCGAGCGAGGCATACGGGTACCCGATGAACTGCGCATCACCGGTTTTGACAACCACATGCAGGGACGCTACTTTCAGCCTGCATTCCCCACGTCCAATCCCGACCTGCGGCTGATGGGACAGTATGCCGTCGATATGGTGGACCAAATGGTTGCCGGAGTCTCACCAAGATTGGACACGATTCAGATCCCAGTCAACGTGTTGTGGAGGGAATAGCATGCCCAGACGCGCCACATACCGGGACATCGCGGAGCATATTCGCGAGCGGTGGATTGCCACGTGCACGCAGGTGGGCGCCAAATTGCCCACCGAGCGTGAGCTGCACAACCTACTGGGAGCCAGCCGCGTCACTATCAGCCGTGCGCTGGCGGTGCTAGAGGAGCAGGGACTGATCGAGAGGCGCCGAGGCAGCGGATCCTATATCCGCCAGTTGGGCGATTTTCCGCAGCTCAAGCCAACCATCGCGTTTGTCGCGCCGTTTATTGCTGATCTACGCGCGGTGGGCGGCCCGCTGCCCACGCTGGTGTATTGCGGCATCGAAGAGCGCGCGCATCAGCTGGGGTATCAGGTGCTCTCCGCATCCTCCAACTATAGTTTGGAATGCGAAACCGCATTGATCGAACATTTCAAGCAGGCAGGCTGTTCCGGGATCGTGCTGATGCCCGTTACCGACTACCCGATGCGCGATCCGGCCACAGCCGCTCAGGACCCGCTCGCTCGTCGCTGGCGTGACCTGCCCATCGTACTGGCCGATCTGGGGTGTCCGGAATGGAACCGTCCGGTGGTCCGTGTGAACAACTACCGTCTTGGGTATGAGATGACCCAGGCCCTGATCGATCATGGTCACAGACGCATCTTGTTCATGGACACCGACCACCGCTCCATGATGTTTTCCGTTCATCAGCGGCGCGCGGGATATATGCGCGCCATGGAGGTGAACGGCCTGGCCATCCCTGAGAGCTATCTCGAATGGCCCAATGCGATCGGACGCGCAGACCGTTACGCGTTTCAGTACACAGCGCGCATTGTGGACAGCCTGCTCGCGTTGTCACCGCTGCCCGACGCCGTCATGGCCTGGGAAGACGCCACCGCCATGCAGTTGATGGACGCATTGACGGCGCGCGGGGTACGCATTCCGGACAAGATACGGATCACCGGCTTCGACAACCATCTGCAGGGCCAACACTACCGGATCCCGTTTCCCACAACCGATCCCGACTTTCAGCAAATGGGACAAACAGCTGTGGACCTGATCGATCAGATGGCTCAAGGCGCCGAGACGTTACCGGAGTCGGTGCAGATGAACGGCCGTGTCGTCTGGCGAGAGCCTGAAAGGCTCGCTGCGGCTCAACCGGTGCTCCGCGAGTAACCGTATGTCGTCTCTGTCTCAACAGCAGATGCCGCCCGTGTCGGTCGAGTACAGACGTCGCCGCTGCACCACCATGTGGGTGTTGGATGATGATTCGGTCCATGTGTTCGCACCCCATGGACTCTTCCAATCCACACTCTATGAAGGGATATATCAAAGCCTGCCAGAACTACGCCACATAGCTGAGACGGTACCGCCATCCGAACGCTGTAGGCGATTGAGCCTGGACTCCGTGGTGCCATTGCTCGGGAAGCCCCATGTGTTGAAGATCCATCGTGGCAGGCCGAATGTGTTGATCGATGACACGACGCTTCACATCATCCTGCCTGACCCATCCGACACGCGCTTGTGGCTGCCCGCACTGAGATACGCGTTGAAAACCTGCCTGAAGTCGGTGGCGCCGTCCCTGGTTGACGCTCACTGCGCCGAACTGCAAGTCGCCACTCCTCGCATACGGTATCAGGCGATGCGTAAACGATGGGGCAGTTGTCGGCCCAATGGAAGCATCACGCTGAACACCTGGCTGGGTGGAGCGCCGATCGAACTGATCGACTATGTGGTTGCGCACGAGGTATGCCACCTGAAGGAGCCCAACCATTCCGCCGCGTTCTGGAGCCTTATGAAACAGGCCGTGCCGAACTACCACACGCATCGACGGTGGTTCAGTCAGTACGGAAACTCCTTGATCTTCTTTGGCCCGGTGGGATGACGCTCCTGGAGTTTGCTCAATTCCGACCGCTCATGGGGCCGCTGGCCCGCTATCCGGTTTCAGCACAAGTGGGCGCGGGCGAACTGCTGGTGGTTAGCGGCCCTTCCGGATGTGGGAAGACCACACTGCTGCGCGCACTCGCCCGGCTGAGTGGATATGACGGCCACCTGAAGTTGTGCGCAAAACCTGCCGCAGACTACTCCGGACCATCCTGGCGCCGTCAGGTCGCCTTGGTTTCGCAGCGGCCGGTGGCGTTCCCGGGCACAGTACGCTCCAATCTGCTGGCGGGATTCGCGCTGGCGATCCGCAAAGACCAACCATCTCCAGACGATGCACAACTGGGCGCCGCGATGCGCGCGTGCGGACTGTCGGCTGACCGGCTGGAACAGAACGCCGCGGAGTTAAGCGGTGGCGAACTGGCGCGTGTGGCGTTGCTGCGCGCTTTGTTGACCCACCCGGTCGTGCTGCTTCTGGACGAACCCACAGCCGCCCTGGATGGCGACACCCGGGACCAGGTACTGCAGTACGTGGACCAATGGCGTACCGAAGCGGAACGCGCCGTGATTCTGGTAACCCATCGGGCGGATGACCTGAAACATCTGCACCCTCCAATCACCCGTCTGGAACTGGCGCCATGAACCACGGCGTGGTCCCGATATCGGACGCACAGCTGGCGCTCAGCGCGTTGCTGCTGCTGCTGACAGGCGCGGTGTCAGCGGTATTAGGTCTGGGACTGCTGCGGCCGTTGTGCATCGGCGGCGTTCGCGCCGCGGTGCAGTTGCTGGTGGTCGGCGCGGTGCTGCACATCGTGTTCCGATGGACACACTGGTGGGCTGTTGCGCTGGTCGTCACCGGCATGACCGTGATCGCGACACTGTCGACACGCTCCCGCCAGCCGTCCGTTCGTCGGTTCCCACAGGCCTTCTCGTTCCTGGCGATGTGGCTCAGCACCGCGTTGGTGGCTGTCATCGTGTTGGCGGTGGTGGTGCGCGCCGATCCCTGGTATACCCCGCGTGTCGCCATTCCGATCTGCGGCATGCTGCTGGGCAACTCGATGAACGCCATCGCACTGTCGCTGGAAAGCCTCTACCGGATGGCCCGTGACCGCCGCGACAGCATCGAGACGCTGCTGGCTTTGGGCGCCACCCCTTGGGAGGCCATACGGCCGTGTGTGCGCGAAGCAGTGCGCATCGGCATGATGCCCAGTATCAACGCGCTGATGGTGGTCGGGCTGGTCAGCCTGCCCGGCATGATGACCGGCCAAATACTGGGAGGTGCCAACCCGCGCGAAGCGGTACGGTATCAGATTGTGGTGATGTACATGATCACCGCGGCCACGGGCATCGGGTGCCTGCTGCTGGCCTGGATGGGATACCGCCGGCTGTTCACGGCGGACGGCGCGTTGAACAGCGATCTGCGTGAGTGACGTGTGGTGTTGCGCTCCCTACAGGGGTAATGTTTCGCTGGCGGAGTCACACCGCCAAAATGCTTGAAGCAGTGAGCATAGCATATTAGAGGTGGGGTCATTTTGTCTGCTCCCCTATTACCCACAAGCAAACAGTTCACTAGACGCATGCGGCCACAGGCCACGCCTGCCCGGGCGGAGCACAGCGACGCCCACGCCCGCGGGGCGACAGCCACGCACATAAGCAGGAGCCGCCGGTACGGATGCATAACCACCCAATATGCAATCATATGAACCACCCGATACCACAGCATCCCCGAGGCGCGGCCTCTCCACACGCGCCGTCTGGCTGGGTATGGGCTTCACCATCGTGCACACCATCTGGGCGATCTATGAAGAGACCACGCTGCAGAACACCGGTGAAGTGACGATTGTCACCCCCATCCGCACCATCATCGGCATCCTGTTCTGCCTGATGCTGCACAACGCCATCTGGAAACGCCGCAAGCCGCATTGGGTGATAACACCCGGTGAGATGATGGTGGTCTTCACCATGACCACGTTGAGCGCCGTGGTGATCAGCGCGAAGATGCTGGCGTATCTGTTCCCCACGCTGCTGTGGCCGTTTCATGTGCCGCCCTCCAATGCCGGTTATGATCCCTACGCCAGCCTGCTGCCGCCGTTCTTTCTGCCGCAAAACCGCGAGATCATCCACGAGTTTTTCAACGGCACTCGCCAGTTCTGGCGGTTCTTCCATCCCGATGTGTGGCGCTGGTGGGTGGCGCCCATATGCTTCTGGTTCGTGTTCATGTTCGGGCTGTTCTGGACGCCGCTGTGCCTGGGCTCGCTGTTCCGCCGACAATGGGCCGATCGGGAGCGGATCCAGTTCCCGATCATCGAACTGCCGCTGATGATGGCGCGCACCAACGACGCACGTACGCTGTTCTCCACCGGGATGCTGACCATCGGCTTTTTGATCGGCTTCGGTCTGCTCACCTGTAACTACCTGTCGGGGCTGTTTCCCAACATACCACGGATCCCGCTGGGCATGGTGGACTACGGCAGCGCGGTATTCCGTACGCCGCCATACACCAGCCTGGCGCCGATGCTGGTGGTGTGGTGGCCGTACGCCATCGGACTCTGTTACCTGATCCCGCTGGATGTGTCGTTCAGCTGCTGGTTCTTCTATCTGTTGATCCGTGCGCTCACGCTGGTCAGCGCCATCCTTGCCTGGCGCACGGCCGACTCGGTGATGGACTCTTCCCAGTTCCCCTACATCGAACGGCTGGCGGAAGGCGCGTGGCTGGGGATGTTCGTGCTGGTCATCTGGAATGCGCGCGGCTTTTTGAGCGAGCTGGCGCGCGCCCTGCGCACCGGCCCCCCCCTGCCGGGGGAGGACACCGAAGTGATGTCCTATCGCACCGCATTATGGGGCGCGTTGGCGGGCCTGGTGCTGCTGGTGGTGCTATCGGTATTGGCTGGCATGCGCTGGCAGGTCGCCCTGCTTACGTTTGGGCTGTATCTGCTGGCCATTCTGGTGATGACGCGCATGTATGCACAGATCGCCATGCCGCTTTTCTGCATGGCGTTTTTCAGCGTCACCAACTGGACCACCGGTCTGGCCAGCGTCAACGCACTGACGCGCCGGGAACTGAGCCTCCTTACCACCTACTGGTGGTTTGACCGCACCTACGACACCCTGCCGATGGGTCACCAGATGGAGGCGATGGTCTTCGCCGACCGGCTGCAGGAGAGCAAACGCAAGCTGATGCAGTGGGGATTTGGCGCGATGATGTTCGCGGCGCTGATCGGGATGATCACGATGCTGCAGATATGGTACGACCGCGGCGCCAGTTCGGCGCAGGTCAGCAGCGACCCCATGTGGTTCGCCGGCACCGCCTGGGGGCGCCTGATGCAGTGGACCGGCACCGACGGCAGCCTGAACATCCCCAATCTGATCCGCACCGGCATCTCCGGCCTGATCGTGCTGGCGCTGGCTGCCGCCCGCAACGCCTGGTTCGCCTTTCCGCTGCACCCCATCGGCTACCTGTTCGCCACCAGCTTCGCGCTGGAGTGGGGCATGTGGAACATCATCATGGTCACCTGGCTGATCAAGTGGCTGGTGGTCAAATATGGCGGGCTGAAAGCGTACACACGCTCGTTGCCGCTGTTCCTGGGGCTGGCGCTGGGCGACGCCGTGGCGCACTTCTTCTGGAGCGCGGTGTTGAGCCTGCTGGGCGTCCGCGGCGCCAAGCCGTATTGAGGGTAATTCTGAAGTAAGGGAAGGCTTGGGGCGGAAGACCGGACTTGAACCGGCGACCTCCTGAGCCACAGTCAGGCGCTCTAACCAACTGAGCTACATCCGCCACGATGTGCAACTGGCGCCCCCGAGAGGACTCGAACCTCCGACCCACTGCTTAGAAGGCAGTTGCTCTATCCGCTGAGCTACGGGGGCGCAGGGCCTCGGGGACTTCCGTCTCCACCAGACGCTCATGGTACCATATCGCGTTGACGGGGTGCAACAAGACTGAGGTGCGTCGCTGCGCGCCGCACGGGAATGCGGCCCTTACGGGCCGCGGGCAAGCGCCTCGCTCAGCTCGGCGCGGGCATGCGGCGCTATCGCGCCGCGGGCGTGTGCGGCCTGCGGCCGCACGGGCTTGGGGCAGAGTTTTGGGGGTGAGGCGTCTCGCTGCGCTCAACGCGGGATGAGGCGGCCCTTGCGGGCCGCGGGGGTGTCGGCGCTGCGCGCCGGGGGTGAAGCGCCTGCGGCGCGGGGAATGTGCATCGCGCATTGCGCGATGCGGATTGCGGCTCCGCCGCATGTGCTCCGAAGGTAACTGCCCAGTAAGGCAACGCCGCAACGGCGGCGCGAAGCGTCGCACTTCACCCCTGAATGGGGGTTCGCCCCGCCCCAAACCCATCGCCCCAAACCTACCTTCCGCAACGCAAAAACCAGCTATCGCCTATGGCGGGTACGAAATGTGAACGGTTGGGCATAGGGCGGCAACTGGGGGCGAGGCGAACCCGAATGCCGGGCGAAGGCCGCCTCACCCCGACACATTCGAGGCATGAACGCCAGACGACGGGCAAAGCGAAGCCAGCGGACAGATGGCGCAGCGGGGCGAGCGGGCGGTGCAGATTTCGCGGCCGTGCCGGATCACCAGCACGTGATAAGCATACGCGTCTTCCGGGGCCACCAACGGGCGCAGCAGATCGTGCGCTTTGGCTTCGCCGACCGATCGGGGATACAGCCCTAACCGCCATCCGACGCGGAAGATGTGCGTATCCACCGGCACGACCGGACGGCCCATCGCGAACGCCAGCACGATCGCCGCGGTCTTCGGGCCCACACCGGGCAACCGCATCAGCCAGTCGGCCGCCTGCTCATCGGACAGGGACTCCAGGAACTGCAGGTGCGGCTCCCCGTCGACGGTGTCGCTGATCGCGCGCAATACCTGTTGGATGCGCGGGGCTTTCTGCGCCGCCAGTCCGCCGCAGCGAATAGCCTCTTCGACCTGTTCGACCGGTGCGTCGCGCACCGCGCTCCAGGTGGGAAATCGTTGGCGCAGCTGCGCAAACGCCTGTAGGGAGTTTCGGTCCGATGTGTGCTGTGACAGGATGCAGGCGATCAGTTCATCCAACGCCGGCAGACGGGGCGCCCATACCGGACGGCCATACCGCTGCTGCAGTATCGCGATCACCTGCCTTACCCGTTGTTGTTTCTCTACTGTGTCCATGGTTGCATGGTACGAAAAGTGCGCCGCGGTTCGCTCACGAGACGGAATTTCAAGGGGCCAACCGGGGCGTTTCAAAGGCCAAGGGTTGACAAGTTCAAGCCCGATATAGTATACATATGTCTACTTATAAAGGAGGTGATATGCATGTCCCGTACTCGTTATTCATCCGATCCACTGGAGGATTTGGCCGATGCGCTGCTGCGTTCGGCGCCGCGTGATGTGGAGTATCCCGCCTATCAGGCCCGCTGGGAACGTGATCAGAGCCGACAGGATCAACAAAATGCCCCGCTTCTGGGGATCCTGCATCCCGATCCCCGCATGGATGCTGTGAAGTTGGTGCGTTCGCACGAACTGGAGCTGATGATCCGTCTGGCCCGACTGAGTGTGCGCCAGTCCGAGATTATCCGTCTGTACCGTGAGGGTTGGAGCATCGAAGAGATGGCGCGAATGTGGGGCGTCAGCAGGCAGGCCGTCCACAAACAATTTCGTTCCGCCTGTTCGGCCATCCGCAGCGTGTGGCGCGTTCATCCACTGCGCGGCTTGAGCGTGGTGTACAGTGACGAAACATCCCACCGGTTTCTGGTGAAGAAGCGCTGGACCAACCCGGAGATGCGCTGACCGGGTGTGCCTCGATGGCCGGGCTGCCTGTGCGAACAGCCCGGCCTGCAATCACGGCTTACTGGGGAGCGCCCAATGCCAGTACATCGGCGCGCATCTGTGCCAGTTCATCTGCGCTGAGCGATACACGCAACGCGCCGGCGTTCTCCTCGACCTGCCGGGCGTGGCGCGCCCCGCACAACGCAAAGGTGATCCCGGGTTGGGCCACCGTCCATGCGATCACCAACTGCGCCAGCGTGCACTGATGCGCTTCGCACAGCCCCTTCCAGCCCTCCAGCATGTTCAGCACACGCTGTCGGTTGGCCGGTTGGAACCAGGGGTGCCGGGCGCGCACCTCCCCTTCGGCAAATGTGCGATCCATTCCGATCGCGCCGGTAAGCAGCCCCTGCTCCAGCGGCGAATAGGCCAAAATCGCGATGTCATGTTCGATATGATGAGGCACGAGGGAGGTTTCGATGTCCCGCGCCAGCATGCTGTAGCGCACCTGGTTGCTGACGATCAGTCCGGCCGCCAGGTACTCATCGACCTGTTCCGCCGTGGCGTTGCTCACCCCGATTTCGCGGATCTTGCCCTGCGCCTTCAGATCCAGCAGGCAGGCCATTGTATCGGCGATGGGCGTGGGATCCTCCGGCAGCGCCTGCCAGTGTGTCTGGTAGAGGTCGATGACATCCACATCCATCCGCTTCAGGCTGCGCTCCACCTCGATGCGGATCGTTTCGGGGCGCAAACTGCGCCGCACGGTGCGTCCATCGTACTGAAAGAAGAACGCCCCGCGGTCATCGTCCCACCACAGGCCGCACTTGGTGGCGATCAACGCTTTGTCGCGCCGGCCCTTGATGGCGCGTCCCACCACCTCTTCACTGCGTCCAAACCCATACACCGCCGCCGTATCGATGAGCGTGATGCCGTGATCGATGGCGGCCTGAATAGCGCCGATCGACTCTTCGTCCTCGGTGGCACCCCACCACGGGCCGCCTCCAATCGCCCATGCGCCGAACGCAACCGGCGCCGCCTGAAGCGTACTTTTGCCGATTTTACGGATCTCCATAAACCCCTCCTGTGTGCCAAACCGCCCGAAGGCAGGATATCCCCCGCCCCGCGGCGTATGTCATGTCGCTAGATAGATTCGAGTACCTGTAGAGGTATACCTGCTGACAAGAGGCGCCCGATGATCCCTATCCTGTTATTGCTGACCACTCCGGCCCCCGTGACACACACCGTCGAGACGGCCGAACTGTCATTGCGACTGAGCGGCTCACGGATTGCGCAGATCACCAACCACTTGACCGGCGACCGGTTGACGTGTCTCAACGCGCCGCCGCTGGTCCGGCAACGGCGCAGCGACCGGTCCGTCCAGGATCCCGTGCGCGAAACAACGCGTCGCGCCGGCGCGGGCGCCCAAGTCGACTCGGTCTGGTCCAAGGGTCGCGCCGTCACGCAGTTCGGCCCTGCGCCGGACCGCGAGATCCGAATTAGTCAACGGCTGCAGGCGGAAGCCGGTACGGCGGGAGTCTCCTGGTCGCTGTCGCTCCCTGATACATGGGCTGTGCTCGTTCCGGGCAACAGCGGACAGCGTTTCAGCGCCTCCGCGCCGTATGGGACACGCACGTTCGAGTATCCCCTTGACTGGGAGGGCGCGTGCGTTCAGATCCAGGGGGCCAAGGGCGGACTGCTGATCTACGCAGCGGATGCGATCACGCTGACCCGCTGGCCGGTATTGGAGTTGGAGCATCGCCCGGGGCGGTTCGTCATCCGGCTCGAGTCCCGAAATCAGGCGCCGTTTGCCAAGCTCACAGCCGCCAGCTCTGCGGACTGGCGGATCCGCGCCTACGCCGGCGGCTGGACACACGGCGCCGAGATCTACAGGCGGCACATCACGAAAGGCTTGGGGCTGAAGCGTATGGACCAGCGCCGGCCGGAGTGGGCGTCTCAGATCCGATTCACTGTGATCATGGGCGTGGATACACCGTTCCTGCAACGACTGGCCGAACGGGTCGACCCCCGCCAGACGCTGCTATACATCGCCAGTTGGCGAAAGTACGAGTACGACAGAAACTACCCGGACTACACCCCCGATCCCCAATTCGTTCCATTCGTGCGGGAGGCGCACCGGCTGGGCTTTCGGGTGATGGCGCATGTCAACCATTTCGGCTGCGACCCCAAACACCCGCTGTATGAGCGGTTCGCCAAGTACCAGATGCGCGATCCGTTTACGGGCGCGCACCTGTGGTGGGATTGGACGCTTGTCGACCCGCCGATCAAATTCGCGTACATCAATCCGGCCAGCCGCGAATGGCGCCAAGAATTCATCCGCCGAATGGTCGCGCTGGTCGCCGAAACCGGCGTGGACGCATTCCATCTGGATCAGACACTGTGTATCTTCAATGATCAGAACGGACTGATCGACGGCATGACCTGCATGCAGGGAAATGTGGCGCTGCACAAAGAGCTAAGCGAAGCCTTACCCGATGTCGCGCTCAGCGGCGAAGGGCTGAACGAAGTCACCGCCATTCACGAACATTTCGCTCAGCGGCATGTCTGGGGCTACGACCATGTGCAGCACACCTGGAACAACGAGCTTCTGGCGTTGAGCCATCCCATCAGCTCGTATCTGCTGCGTCCGCATACGATCATCTATGGATATCTGGGCTACACCAATCCGGTCAACCAACCACAAGCGTGGATGGCTTGGCAGCGCGCGTACGAGTGCTTCGGCGTGATACCCACTTGGGCCTGGCCATCGGCAGATCAATTGGACTCACCCACACCCGCGTTGTCGGCGCAGCTGGCTGAAACCGACGCCTGGCAACGGCTGCGACTCGATCCGGATTGTTCCATCGACTGGCCGGCCGACGTGCGGATGCAATGGCGCGGACGGTCCGGCAGCGCGGCGCGCGTCCTGGCGGAAGGCGATGGCTCGGCACTGCAGACAAGAGCCGGCGCCGACGCACCCTGGGAAACCATATACAGGCGAATCGAGAATGTGCGCTCGTGGACCGGCCCCGGCAGTATTCCCGGCTGGCGCGCATGGAACGGGCGCACCGCGTTTGGGCTGGATCCTGATACGCGCTATCTGTGGAGCGCGGCGGAGTGGCCCGATGCGCCGCATTTCACCGCGCTGTCGCCGTCACTCAGTCCGCGGGAGTTAGTTGTAACGCCACAGCGGATCGTCGCCCTTGCCGAAGCGGTCAGTGCGGCACAACTGCCGGCGGGGTCGATCCCTTTATGGCGCACCCCGGGGATCAGCGGCGTCACGTTGCGCGGCGCAACGGCGCCAACTTCCGACATGCTGTTCCTGGAGCATCCCTCCGGTGCGCTCGTGCAGTCAGAGGCGCAAGGGCTGTTTATGCATCCGCCCTGGCGCTTTAACCCGCCGAGTCAATCCAAACCTCTGGAACTGCCGGGTAACGGCAGTGTATGGGTGCGTTGGGATCTGCCGGCCAACCCCGCCGGAATGGAGTTCCGCGCAACCGTCCAGTTGCGCCATGGCGCTCAGCAGAGCGACGGCGTGCTGTTCCGTGTCAAGGTGTTGGACGCCCGGGGCGTCACGTTGAAGCGGGCCGAACAGATGGCCAAATCCACCATGCCTGCGGACATCGCCGTGTCGCTGACGGGGCTCACGACGGCGCGGCGACTGCAGGTGGAGGCCTGGCCCGGTCCCAAGGGCAATCCCTCTTTTGACTGGGGGTTACTGATCCGGCCGCATTTGCGCCCGTTGGCCAGCACGCACATCTCCGGCGTGTCGGCCACCGTCTCCGGCGTCCCTGATGGCTGGGGGGCAATCGCCTCGTCCGCTTCGATCAGCCGACAAACCGATGGCGGCTGGACCATGTCCGGCGAGACACCTTTGTTTGCACTGTTCGCGCCGCCGGACACCCCGGCCCATACCGTCCCGCTCGATCTGATCCAAACCGAACCGGAGGCATGGAACATCACACCGGGAGGTGAAGCACGGCCGGCGGACGGGTACTGCAAACCGGTAACTGAGCGGGTAACGGTGGGTGGTGTGGAACGGTTAGGGCGCAACGCCCATCCGCCCGCCTATGGGCGCACGGTACATGCCTGGATCGTACGCACTGACGGGCAGTCAGCCCGGCTTCGCGCTTTGGCCGGTATTCGCGACAACCCCCGTACCAACGGCGTACTCTTCCGCGTAACCGCGAACGGGCGCACTTTGCATGAGCAGCGGATCATGCCCAAAGATGGCTGGGTGACGATCGATGTGCGATTACCGGATGACCCCACCCAATGGATCACGCTGGAGACCGATCCGTTGGGCAACTACGATTGTGACTGGGCTTGGTGGGCGAATGCGGAGATCACCCTGTCGCCTTGACGGCGCCTTAAGCCAACGCCAGTGCATCGCTGCATGCGTAACGGCGTGCCTCTTGGGCGTTACGATCGCGTCAAATGCATCCGAAACGCCTCACGCCACGCTGCAGTGGTCCGGCGCGCGCATCGCCGCCATCGGCAACCCCCGAACCGGAGGGCGGCTCGCCTGTCCGCCAGAGGGCACGCTCGCGGTCCGCAGAATGGCCGATCGCACGCTGCTGACACCGCAGAATGAAGCGCGCCGGACTGACGCTCACGGCACGACGGTCGAGTCTTTCTGGGCCGACGCACGGGCCGTCTCGACCTTCCGGTCCCGCCCGGACGGGGAGGTCTCCGTCCGACAAACGATGGACACCCGGTCCGCCGCGGCCGGGGTCTCATGGGGTCTGGTCCTTCCCGACTCTGCGCGTGTGCTGGTCCCGGCGGACGGCGGGTTGCGTTTTGACAAGTCATCTCCTTTGCTGTCCGAGGTGTTCGAATACCCCCGCAACTGGCAAAGCGCCTGCGTACTGATCGACACCGGAACCGGCGGATGGCTGATCTACGCGGCGGACGCGGATATGTTGACCCGTTGGGTCGTTCTGCTGATCGAGCGCAGGGAAGGCCAGATCCATGTGCGGTTCGAGACGCGCAACAGCGCTCCGTTCCGCGACAAACGGCGGGTGGAGTCTGCAGACTGGCGGATCCACGCCTACCCCGGTGACTGGACCGCAGGCGCGGAGGTCTACAGGCGGCAGGCCGCGAGGCGATTTGGGCTGCGCTCCCTACCGCAACGCTCGCCAATTTGGGCGTCACAGATCCGAAGCGTGGTGATCACCGAAGCGTCGACCGAATTGATCGATCCGCTCACGAAGGTATGCGATCCCCGTCAGACGCTTCTGTACGCTCCGGATTGGCGCGTCTCTCCATACGATATCCAGTATCCCGACTACCGGCCGTCACCGCGTTTCGTCACCTTCGTGCAGGCGGCGCATCGACGCGGCTTTCGCGTGATGGCGCACGTGAACCCGTATGCGTGCGATGCCAACCACCCGTTGTATGCACAGCATGCGGCCCATAAGATGCGCATGGAGTTTCATGACCAAAGCCACTGGTATGACACCCCGAACACCAACCCGCCGGTGCGCTTCGCATTCATCAACCCGGCCAGTTCTGCCTGGCACCGGGAGTTCATCCGCCGAATGGTTCAACTCGTGCGGGAGACCGGTGTGGACGCCCTGCACCTGGATACATCGCTGTGTATGTACAACGACGGCAACGGACCGGTTGACGGCCTCAACAGCATGCAGGGCGCCGTGCGGCTGCACCGTGAATTGGTCTCGGCACTGCCTGATGTGGCGCTGAGTGGAGAGGGCGTAAACGAGATCCTGGCAGGTTGGCAACATTTCGCCCAATACCATGCCTGGGGTTACAACGGGCAGAACCAGACGTTTGACAACCACAGGCTCACCATGGTCCATCCGATCGCAGAGTTTTTATTGAGCCCCTACATCACCATCTACGGCCATTTGGGCACGCCTAATCCGGGTGACTTCCCGCAGGGCTGGCTGGCATGGATGCGCGGCGCGCTACCGGCCGGTCAGATACCCACGCTCAAGTGGCCGTCTGCAAGCCAGCTCATCCACCCGACTCCCTGCATGGCGTCTCAGCTTCATTTAATGCGCGTACAGCAAGCTATGCGTCTGAACACGGATCTGAGCGCCGGCTGGCCCGATCATCTGGCGATGCGCTGGCGAGGCCAAGCCGGCAGCAAAGCCGAGGCGTTGCTGCTGCCGGACGGTATGCTGTTGCGTACGCAGGCCCGCCATACGGCCCCATGGAGTACGGAACTGCGCTGGGTGGAAGGCGTATCACGCTGGAGTGGACCGGGCAGTCTGGTGGATTGGCATGCTTGGAAGGGACAAGCCGCTATAGGCTTGGACCCTAACGTGCGGTATCTCTGGTCGCCCAAGGCATGGCCTGACATACCGCATATCAGCGGTCTTTCGGCTCAGTCCATCGATGCATCGCTGACCGTTTTGGAGCAGGTGGCCGTGCTGCACGCTGCACCGGCCGATCAGTCGGGGATGCCGGAAGGCGCCATTCCGTTATGGAAACGGCCCGTCACATTGGGATTGACACTGCAGAACGGCAACACCATCGCCAGTCCGCAGATCGCGCTGGAGCATCCATCCGGTGCAGCCATCGAGCGCCGCGGGGAGGGCTTTTACCTGCATCCCCCTTGGAAGTCGGACTCCGAGGGCCAAACAGCCACCCTCAGACGGCCCGGTCCGGGCGCCGTCTGGGTGGAGTGGGCGCTTCCTGAAAACGCCGCGGAGATGACCCTGGAAGCACAGGCACAGCTATTGGAGGGCGCTGTCCAAAGTGACGGAGTGGTATTCGAAGTGGAAGTCAAGGATCACCTCGGTGCGGTGATCCGGCAAGCCGAAGCAACCGCCGTTCCCAGGCGTAACGACGTGCTGAGTCTGCCGCTGGGAGGGCTCACGAACGCGCGGACGCTTCGGATCACCGTCTGGCCGGGGCCGAACGGAGACGCCACCTTCGACTGGGGCTTTCTGAACAGGCCGCTTCTACGCCCCACTCGTCCGCGTGCCCCCGGCGTGCTCCAAATCGATGTGGAGAACCTGCCTTCCGTATGGGTTCCTTTGGTGTCTTCCGGTCAAGTGACGCCTCTCAACACGGGCGCCTGGCGCACCACCGGTTACGAACCGCTGCTGACGGTGTTCGGACGGGCCGATCTGCAGCGTGTCAATCCGCCGGCGGACCTGCTGACAATCCCGCCAATCGTCCATGCGGTTACCCCATCGGGACAGTCACAGCCGATCGCCAACCACATGCAACCTCAGGTTAGCGCTACCCTCATCGCCAACGAATCGAGGATGGCCCGCAATGCTCACCCTCCGGATCGCGGCGTGTTGGCGCACGGTTGGCTGGTTGAAGCGGGTGGAAAACCATTGCGACTGCGCGCGATGGCCGGCATAGCCGCAAATCCGCAGTCCGACGGCGTGCTCTTCCGGATTCGGGTCAATGGTCAGGAAGTGGCTAAGAAGGGCGTCAAACCGGGTGACCCGTGGACGCCCATTCAGGTGGTTTTACCGCCTATGAACCGGTTCTGGTTGAGCCTGGAAACCGAACCGGGCGCGACATCCGCGTTTGACTGGGCGTACTGGGCGGACATCCAATTGGACATCCGCCCCGAGTAGGCTGAACGTCAGCTACAGGCTGATCACGATGGGGGTTGCGTTGCCGATGTTATCGCTGACCGGGCAGCGCGACTTCACCGCGGCGATCCACTGCTCCAGCTGCTCTGCAGACGCGTCGCTGTCCACGTGGAACTTCACCCGAATTTCGGTGAAGCCGGGGCGGCCGTTAGGGTTTTTGCCCAGGAACACTGTCGGGTCCAGACTGCCCTCCAGATCCAGTTTCAGGCTGCGCAAGTTGATGTTCA
This sequence comes from uncultured bacterium, assembly GCA_964650005.1. Classification (GTDB taxonomy): domain Bacteria; phylum Armatimonadota; class HRBIN16; order HRBIN16; family HRBIN16; genus CAZHSN01. The sequence goes on from CAZYPZ010000007.1 coordinate 123,891, forward strand.
TCTCACCGGCGATCATATGAGCCACCACGTTCAGGCAGCCCGCAAATGCGCCCAGCATGTATTCCACGGGATTGGGTCCGGCGTCTCCGCCTCCCAGGCTCGGCGGCTCGTCCACCACAAACCGGTGCTGGCGGGCCGTAACGGCCGTCTGGCAATGGTCAGTGGCTTGTGCGCTGATGCCGAAGGTTACCATCTCTCCCATCTGTTTGTCTCCCTGTGTCATGCAGTATCGGTCCCCGTCGTTGGGAACCGGCCCTATTATGGCACACCGTTCTGCGGAAGCAGCGAAAGCCCTGTACAATGGAGTCCATGAACAGACCGGATCCCCTCATCTCGAGAGACACGGATCAGCGGGTTACGCTGACCGATCGGGGCTTTCTGCGGTGTCAGTTTGACCGCGCTTCAGACGGCCTCTGGCGTATAGGCCCATGGGCGGTATGGGATCCCCGGGCGCGCCGATGGCGCAACGCATGGACATCGCTGCATGGCGCCTTCCTGCATGCCGCCCCTCAGCCGGACTGGACCACACCGGCCCCCAACACGTGCGCTTATGCGGACAGCCTGCACATCGAACGCGGTGTTGGCGGAACCGGATTACGGTTCGCAGGGACGCTGCCGCTTCAGAAAGCCGAACTGCGTTGGTCCGCCCGATTTCTGTTTCAGCCATCGGAACCGCTGCGCCGCCTGAAAATGGAAATCGACTACTCGGTGGATCGGTCGCTGGACGCCGGGTTCTCTCCGCAGGTCATCATGCACACGCTGGGTTTACATCCGGCCGAGCGGCCCCAAATGGAACACATTATCAGCTATGAGCCGGGTGATAAGGCCGTATTGATCGAGCGCGGATATCCGTTGATCTGGCTGCATCACCAACTGGATGGGCTGCAGCATCACTGCCTGCTGATCAGCGATGTACGACAAGGCGCAGCCGAAGGGCGACGCTTCCGGTACAACCGCCTGCCGAGTCCTCCCGGGTTCTGTTGGTGGTCGCTGGGCGCGGTCCGGCCGGATGAATCTCCTTTACACACGTACTACTGGACATATCGTGACCCGGCAACCGGAGACTACCCCGAAGAGACACGCCTGAAAGCGGGACAGAGATATCAGGTGCGCTGCAGCCTGACTCCGGGTCTGCATGGCGGCCGTCTGGACTTCTACCGGCAATACTGGCCGGCGGCGATGGACACCCTCTGTCCGGTCGATCGCACACCGCGATGGCCTGCCGATTGGGGGCGCATGGTGGACAACCAGATCCGCGCGTTCCGGCCGGACAGCCCATTCGGCCCTGAAATGTATGTACCGGGCAAAGGGTACTACTCCGCTCCGGCGCAGGATGCCATGTCGCACGGCGCCGGCCAGGTGGTCTGGCACGGAACCATGGTCATCCTGCACGCCATGCTGTACTATTGCTGGACCAACCGCCGCACTGACGACCTGGCTTACTACCGGGGTGTGTTGACCGATGTGAATCTGCCCGCCTGGGCCGCCGCCAGCGCGGAGAACCGCGGATTTATCAACGAGTTCTGGATCAAAGAGAGCGGGCATGTCGCTTGGACGGCGATGTGGAGCACGCTGGACTTTGGCGCATACCATCTACACCGGATCGCAAAGATCACCGGTGACCGCACCTATGGGACGCTGTTCAAACGCCTGATGGAGTACATTCGCACGCTCATCGGCAACGTCTCGTCGTTCGGAGAGCATTGGAACGACCAAGAGCGCGCCTGGTACTATCTCACTCCAGAATCTCACTTCACCAAAGCGGAGCGCATCCCACCCGGCGGGGATCATGGGGAATACCCGGGCGCACTGGCCGTATACGCCGACCTGTGCCTGAGCCTGTACCAGGATACCCGCGACCGATCCTGGCGCGATGAAGCGTTTCGACGCCTCGATCTGGTGAACAGCTACCTGAACCGGCCACAACAGTTCTGGACGCTTTGCCGAACCCCGAAGCCAAACGGCTTTGCGTTCGCCTGCCGCGCCAATGTCCGGCGGTATGAGCTCACCAAAGACGCCCGTTATCTGGACATCGCCGAGGAGTGGGCCTGCCTGCTGTTCACGCTGTACCATTTGCGCAGCGAAGGCTATGAAGACGTTGGCCTGGCGCACGCCGGCGGACTGGGGGTCTTCGACTATGTGTGCGTGGCCACGTACGAAACCGTCCACCCCATCTGTGTGGCAAGTGCGCTGCTGCGGTATCGCAAATCCCCTATCATGCTGCGCTATATGGCGTTAGCCCAACGTCGCCACTCCATCGTCTATCCCGCCGGCCACGCCGGACAGACGTTCCGATACGCGTACACCCCCATGGAGCTGATCCCGCAGCGCGCCAGCTTTGCCCAATACATGGCCGGACCGCCTGTTATCGAATATCTGATGTTCCAAGGGCTGCATCGCTGCAACGACCCAGAATTGACGGTGATCTGCCTGGACCCCGCCGAAACCAGCATGCAGGTGCATCGGCAGCGCACGCTGCTGCTGTACAACCCCACCGGCCGGTTTCGTAGCGCCACGCTTCGACCGCTGCTGCTGGATCCGGGACGCTACCGCTGGCGGCTGGAAGGCGCCATGGCCCGCACGTTCTCGCATGACGAACTGATGACTCAGGGCATCCCATTCGCGCTGAAACCTCAGGAATGCCTGCGGGCGACCCTGGAACCTGCCTGAAGCGGGGCCGCCGGCATTTTGGGTTAGAATGGGACGGGATGAAACGTTCTGTGCTGCTGACAGCCCCCCGACTGAACACGGGCGGGGCAGAAACCATGGTGTCCACCCTGGCGCACGGACTGCGGCAGTCCGGGTGGGAGGTCTCTCTGGCGTCGGGCGGAGGGCGTACCGCCCGTGCACTGGCGCGCGAAGGGTTTCGGCACTACTTTGTGCCCTTCCGATGGCATACCGGGTTGGCTCACCGCCTTCTGATGCGCGCGATTCGTCACTGCGACCCCGCCCTGTTGCATGCGCACGCCGCCAATGCGGGCGTGGTCACCGCATCCGTGTGCAGACAGACAGCACTCCCCTGGATACTGACCGCACACGGCCGGCTGTTCCGCACCCAGAAGAAGTACCGTTGCTTCGATGAAGCCCAACGGATCCTCTGTGTCAGCGACTTCCTGCGGCAGGACATTTTGAAACAGGCAGATTACCCGGCTCATCTGCTGCATGTGGTCACCAACGGTGTAGATACAAACCGGCTGCACCCGATGCCGGACCGCGCCCGGCTCCGCCGCCAATTCGGCCTGGATCCCGATGCCTTTACGCTGGTGATCGCCGCCCGGTTGTTTTCTCCGTACCGTAAAGGACATGACCTGCTGTTCCGGCTGTTACGTGAGTACCCGGATGCATCCCGATGGCAGCTGATCGTGATCGGCGACGGTCCCTATGGAAACCGATTGCGCCGCAGTGCACGTGACTTGGTCCGGCAGCGACGCGTCCTGTTTTTGGGCCGCATCGACGCCATCAAAGAGCCCATCAACGCCGCCCATGTGGCGGTTTTGCCCACCTTTTCCGAAACCTTCGGACTGTTCGTGGCCGAAGCGATGGCCTGCGGTCTGCCCTGTGTGGCGTCCCGTGTGGGCGGTCTGCCCGAAGTGATCGAAGACGGCGTGACCGGTTTTCTGGTCGAGCGGCGGGAGTTAGGTCCGTTGCATGACCGGCTGTTATGGCTCAGCGAACACCCGGACGATGCGATACGGATGGGACAGGCCGGACTCGAGCGGGTGAACCGGTTGTTTACAGCCGAACAGATGACCCGCGCCGTCGAGCAGCACTACATCGGGGTTCTGAGCGAGGTGCGCGGTTGAGCGCCGAGACCGCACTGGCTGTGGCGATCGGATGGGGCGTATGGCGTCTGATGGCTCAAGAGACGCCGGTCTTGATGTACCATCGGATCGCCGACATCTCCGGCGACAGGAACTCCGTTCCGCCCGCGATATTCGCCGATCAAATGGCGCAGTTGCATGAACTGGGATACCGCACCGTCTCATTGGAAGATATCGGCGTATCCCCCAAGCGACCTGATCGCACGGTGGCCATCACCTTTGACGATGCCTATGAAGACAACCTGACGCAGGCGTTGCCGGTGCTGCAGCGGTTCGGGTTTCAAGCCACCGTGTTCGCCATATCCGGGTGGATCGGCATGCCCAACAACTGGGAAGACTACCCCAACAAACCCGCATGCCGAACGATGGACGCCGACCAGTTGCGCGCGTGGCTCGATGCCGGCATGCAGGTCGGATCACATACGCAGACTCATCCCAACCTGACCCGATTGACTGACGCGACGCTGACCGACGAACTCAACACCAGCCGCATCCGGCTGGAAGACATGCTGCAGATACCCATCACCAGCCTTGCATATCCATATGGCGCATTTGACAGGCGTGTCATGGAGGCCGCCGAACAGGCGGGTTATAAGCGGGCAGCGGCGATCTTCGAAGGGGTCGGCTGGCTGCGCGCCAATCCACTGGCTTTGCGCCGCATCCAGATTACACGTCACCATATAGGACCGGCATTGGCGACGCGCGTCTCTCCACTGCATATCGTGTTGAGTGACTTGCGGCAGTTGGAGCGTGCAGTCAAACGGCTCAGACCGGGGTGCCGCCCCCGGCCTGAGCCAACGCAATAGCTAGTAACCCAATCCCGCCCGGCGTGTCACCGTAAAGATATCGGTGTTGTCCACCATCGGGCCATAACGCCGATCGCGTGGTCCCCGTATCTTCAGGAAAAGCTCCGCACCGGCGCTTTTGGCCCACAATCCCACCGGTGAATTCGTGTGGCTGGTGCTGTTCCACGATACATCGGGCATCTGCCCTTTTCGCGCCCGGGGGATCTCTTTCCAGCCGGTGTCTTTTCCGCTGCCGGCGCCCCACAGGTATCCCGTCTCATGATCCGCCGTGACAACCAGCAGCGTGTCGTCCCAACCGCCATTCCGCTCTATCCAGCGGCACACCTGGCGAACCGCCTGATCGAAATCGGCAACCTCTTCGATCATCCGGTTGGTCAGATTGCCATGCGACGCCCAATCGATCGCGCCGCCTTCGATCATCAGAAAGAACCCTTTCGGGTTGCGGTTCAGCACATCCAGAGCCGCTGTGGACATCTCACCCAGTGTGGGCACGGTACGTAACAGCGGCGTGGAGTACGGTTCCTTTTCTCCCGGCTCCGCCGTACGCGCCTGCTGCAACGTGGACGCCACCGGCGCCAGGAAGAACAGACGCTTCGCCGAACGGGGCACCCGTTTGAGGCCATCTCGGGTGTCCACAAACAGCCAAGGATCCCGCTGCCCGTCGCCGTTCGCATCCGCACCGGCCGTTCCGCCCTTCAGCCGCTCGAACACCGGCTGACTGATCGCGTCATATTTCGGGTCACGCGGTTTTCCGTCCACGTTGAAACCGGGATGCCCCGCCCCCATGATCACATCGACGGCGCTTCGTTCGATCATTTCGGCAGCGATATCGGTCATATTGCCGCGCTTGGCGTTATGAGCCACAAAACCTGCCGGGGTAGCGTGCGAAAATTGCACACTGGTGACAACACCCGTACTGCGTCCGGCAATTTCGAACAGCTCGGTGATCAGCATCAACGGTTTACCGGTCTTATCGACGCCGATGCCCCCATCATAAGTTTTGATCCCAGAAGCCATTGCAGTAGCGGCCGCCGCCGAGTCAGTGGCGCCGCTCTTGACATACTCCCAGGCCCCCCACGCTTTGACGGTATCATAGGAACCGTTCACGCTGTATGTCGTCACCGCGCGCTTCACAGGAAACCGCTCGAACTCCAGGATACGCCCGCCGGCCAGATACTGCCGAGCAGCGATCACGTGGTTGAACCCCATGCCGTCACCGATCATCACGATCACGCGACGGGCGGGTGCGGCGGTTGCCGCCAACGCTGTACACAGCAACGCAGTCAAACTGAGTGCTGTATGTCGTGCCTTCATTTGTTTCACCTCGGTATTGCCGGCGCGTCCCAGATTGTCCAGGTCGCACCATGTATCAGTTTACGCCCTGCAAAACAGAAAAACGGAGACCGGCCACCCACCATAATGACCGGTCTCCGCTGGTCAGGAATAGTGTTGATATATGCCCGGGGTCGGTCAGTTGTCTCCCTGAGCGCCAAAAGATCGATCGATGATCAGATAGTCATACAGCGTCACCTGCCCGTCTCCATCCATGTCGCCGAGGTGCGAGTTGGAACCAAACACCCCATCGACGACCAGATAGTCGAACAGCGTAACCTTATTGTCAGCATCGGCATCGCCGGAAGTCAACAACAAGTTCACTCCCGACACATCGCCGCCGGACACTACTGCCTGATAGGCGACTGAAAGAAACCGAGCCGCAGAGAAGAGCAGGCGGACGGCGCCATCCTTGAGGTCCATCACGGTGAAAGATCCGTCAGGATCGACCGCCACGGCCTGCGCACCGTACGGCGTTGTGGCCGTCAATCCCAAGGTCTCTTTCTTGCCGAGGTAACTGGGTATATCCAATGATCCGGTCATACGCCGCGTCTCGGTGGCGTTCAGCCGCATCCAGTTTGACAATCCGGTATTGTCGATATATGGGCCATAGACGGGGTCGTTACCCACAACCCAGTTGCCCAGCGTGGCCACTTGGGGGCCTTTCGCGTACAGGGGCACGAGCATATTGGTGTGATCGCCGCTATGCCATTCCATACCCGGCATGTTCCCCGCGCCGTTGTTCACGATGGGGTTCCACACGGGACCGGGGCCACTGTTCGGGCCGGTCAGGTAGCCGCATTCATGGTCGGCCGTCACGATCATGACTGTTTCGTCCCAGTTGCTGTATTGCTCGACCCAGTTGATGGCCGCCTGTACTGCATCCACGAATTCCAGCTGCTCCTCGATGGCTCGGCCGCTCTGATTGCCATGGCAGGCCCAGTCAATCGCACCACCCTCGATCATGATGAAGAAACCTTTCGGGTTCTTCGCCAAGGTACGTAAGGCGGCGGTGGTGATCGTCGCTAACGTCGGGATATCGGCGTTTCGAGGAACGGCATATGCGTCGGCTTTGGCATCGCCGGCGCGTCCCTGCTGGAATGTAGAGGCAACTCGCGCCAGACCGAACAGACGCGTGGGGCTGGACGTACCGGCGGCGACGCTCTCAAATCCGTCCTTAGTGTCGATGAAAGTCCACGGATTGGCGCCGCCCGCTGTTCCGGCAACCAAGGCGTCATAGTCGGCCTTGCTGATGTATTTATAGTTGGGCTTCGCCAATAGCTGCGCACTGTCGTTGTAGAACGGATGTCCCGCTCCGATGATCACATCGAGGTCGCTGGCAATCATTTCACTGCCGATGGCGGTGTAGTTATTGCGCGACACATTGTGCGCGACAAACCCGGCCGGAGTGGCGTGTGAAAACGGCACACTCGAAATCACACCAGCAGCCTTACCAATGGCCTTGAAGTCTGCCGTGATGTGACGCACCGGCATCTTGGCCATATTCACACCGATTGCACCGTTGTAGGACTTGATGGCGGCTGACATCGCTACCGTCGCAGAGGCGGAATCGGTGGCGTTGCTTTTCACGTAATCGAAGTTCGACCAAGCCGCCGCCGGATCATATCCTTTGCCGTACTCGTACGTGCTCATGCTGTATTTGACGGGGAATGACTCGAACACGGAACCCGTGGTGGTTCCGTATCGGTAACAGTTCCCCATGATGACCTGGTTGTAGCCCATGCCATCGCCAATCAGCAGTATCACGTTTTTGACAGCCGGAGCGGCGCTGGCCATAGCCGATGCCGTGATGCCCAGCGTCACGATACCGGCCAGTAGCTTCCGGAACATGTGTCTCCTCCTGAATGGATCGGTCCGGGTTTCCCCGGCCGATTTCAGTTTCGATGCAACACGGCAGGATATGGGTTACCGTACGCTGAAGAGATACTGAACAAACGGAAATGCTCCGGAAAGACGAAACCCGCGCGTTTTTCTGGTAATCAGGCCGTATCTGTGGGATAATCGATATGGCATTGTCCAACTACCGATCGGAGAGCTTACAGGTCATGAACCGTACTGCCCTGAGCATCCTCATCACGGCAGCGATGATGGTGAATGCCGGCATCACGGCCGTTCAGGCACAGACCGGCAACCGCGCCGGCACCCGGCCGATTTATGCCAAGGATGGAAAACACATCATCAAAAAGGCCGAAACCAGCCTCTATGGGGTCGCACTGCTGACGCCTGGGCAGAAACTGCTGGATATGTTCGGCTACCCGACCGAGATGCGCCAATACGGCGGCGGATTGGATGACCGTGCCGAGAGTATCTCCCGCACACAGGCGCAGATGGAAGGCATGGGATTGGGCCGCAATCTGGCCGGAGCCACCGCAGGCGCCACACTGACCGGACAGCCCGATGCCGCCACCGATAACTCGCAATTGATGGTGTTCGAGTACCCCTTCGCCACCTTCTACCTGGATAACATGGGGCTGGTGGTGCGTATTCAATCGAAAATGAGTGGGCCTCGAAAGGCCATCACCTCCCGTGGTATCACCATCGGCAGCCCGATGCAAACCGTGGTTGCCCGTTACGGCTGGCCCGCACAGATTATCGGCAACGGCACGCTGTTCATGATGGACTACTGGCAGCAGAATGTGCGTTTTGTTCTGTCGCGCAATGTTGTGATGCACATCGAGGTACTCAACAAGTTTGTGTATACCCGTGCTACGCCCAAGCCAGAACCGACACCGGAACGCTCCTTGGTGGGTGTACGCTTGGGATCACGCGCCCGTGATCTGATCGCCGTCATGGGTACCCCCACCGCGCTGTTCGTTCCGGGCAGCGGAGGCGGCGGTTCAGCCGTGCCCACCGCCGGTGGCGCAGCGGGTGGCAGCAGCATTCCCATGATGGGTGGTGCAGGCATGACCATGCCCCCCATGGGTGGAGGCGCTGCCGGTGCGCCGATGCCGATGATGGGCGGAGCCGGGATGACGATGCCGCCTATGGGCGGAGGGGCCACCGGAATGCCGATGCCCATGATGGGCGGCGGAATGACCATGCCGCCGATGGGTGGAGGAGCTACCATGCCCGGTATGCCGTCAATGGGCGGTACGACCACTACCGGCGCCGCCGCGGCCTCCGGACCGGGCGGGCAATCCACGGTTGGATCGCTGGGCATGGCGCTGGGTGAAGAGGTCGGCGCCGCCTATCACGACGATCAGATCGAGATGTCTTACTTCGACCGCGTGCATCAGGTGCTCTATCTGTTTGCCATAGACAATATGGAGCCAACGGACGCCAACTCGAACATTTGGGGACGGGTGACCGAAGTCACCGCGATCGGCTATCAGGACAAGCTGGGCCAAAAGAACCGGACTCCCGCCCGCACCAGTCGGGGTATTGTTCTGGGCAGCTCGTTCAAAGAGGTCGTCAACAAGTACGGCTGGCCAACAAACCTGACATTGGTTGATGGAAAGCCCATGAACGCCGTGTACCCCAGTGCTCATCTGGCTTTCCAGTTCATCGATTACAAAGTCGTCTCCATTACCGTATCGGCTGACCGTCCTCTGCCGAATGCCGGCCTCGCTATGGCTGCATCCGGTGGAGCGGGCGCAACAGCCGGTCCGTCAGCCGGAACCACGATGGGAGCCGGCATGACGATGCCCCCGATGATGGGAGGCGCCGGTATGACCATGCCGCCCATGGGCGGTATGCCAGCCCCAATGATGGGGGGAGGAGCAGGACGGCGCGGCGGCGGCCCCGGTTCCACCATGCGGCCGGGTGTATCGCTGGACTGACGCGTCCCAAGACAGTGAATCACGGGGGTCGGCAATTGCCGGCCCCCGTCGTGCTTGGGCACGCAATCCACGCGCCCGTCAGGACATAATGGAAGTATGAGTATGCGTGTGGTTTCTGATGTGAACACGGTCCGCATGGCCAGCGACATTGTGGCGGTGATTTCCAATCACGTCACCCTGCAGCGGTCCGGACGAACATTGAAAGGGCTGTGCCCGTTTCATCGGGAGAAAACACCCTCGTTTACCGTCATGCCTGACCAGCAACGCTGGCGTTGCTACGGATGCGGGCTGTACGGCGACGTGTTCACCTTCATCATGCAGCTTGAGCAACTGACCTTTCCCGAAGCCGTACGGTTGTTGGCCGAGCGGGCTGGAATGGAGTACCGTCCGCAGGGCGGCTCTGCTGACAGAAATGCAGCCGACAAGCGACAGGCACTGCTGGAAGCCAACCGTGTGGCGCATGCATGGTTCCAAGCTCAGCTTCGTCAGTGCCAGGAAGCCCAGGATCTCTTTCGCCGACGCGGCCTCACCGACGAGATCATCGCCTCTTTTGGGCTGGGGTATGCGCCGGACGACTGGCGGGGTCTGCTGAAGCGATTGGAAGAGCGAGGTATCGACCGATCCGTTGCTCTCGAAGCCGGGTTACTTTCTACCAGCGAATCCGGCGCCGTGTATGATCGCTTCCGGCATCGGCTGATGTTCCCCATCTGGGACAAACAGGGCAAGGTCATCGGTTTTGGCGCCCGCGCCATCGGTGACGCCACCCCCAAGTACCTGAACACCAGCGAAACACCCCTGTTCGTCAAGAGCCGGGTGGTGTACGCCCTGCACCTCGCCCGGCAGGCAATCAGCGACAGCGGCAGGGTGATCCTGTGCGAAGGGTATATGGATGTGATCGCAGCACATCAGGCCGGATTGCGCGAAGCCGTGGCCACGATGGGCACGTCCATTACCAAAGAGCATGTTCAGGAGCTGCAGCGTTACGCCTCGCTGGTCTATGTCTGTTATGACGGTGATGCGGCGGGTCTGAAGGCCGCACAGAAGGCCGGCCAGGAGCTGCAGGATCAAGGCGTGGAGGCTCGCATCGTGACGCTTCCTGACGGTCACGACCCGGACAGCCTGTTGCGGGCTCGTGGCGCAGACGCCCTGCGTCAAGCTATCGAGGCGGCCAAACCGTATACCCAGTTCCTGATCGATCAGGTGATGGCTCGGCACGATCTGAACACGCCGGCAGGCCGTATCGCCGCATTGAAAGAGGCAGTTCCGCTGCTCGCGTCCATTCCGGTACAGCTGGATAGAGAAGCCTACATCGTGCAGCTGGCGCCACTCCATCCGGCGTATACAACCAATCCGTCCGCTCCCGAGATCCAGATCCGCCGGGAGGTGGAGAGACGCGTCCGCGCCCTGCGGTTCGGAACGCCGCAGCCGCCATCGTTAAACCCTCGAGGTAAAGCGGCCCCCGTGCAACCCGATGTGGATGAGGGGCTGACGCGCGCTGCCATCGTTGCCGAAAGTATCCTGCTACGCGCTTTATGCTCGGATGAATGGCGCACAGAAGCCCTCGAAGTAGTCAATCCGGGGCTGATGCAGAGCCCTGGAGCGCAGCAGTTCTGCGCGATCCTCCTGCGGGCCATCGAGGCCCAAATGCCTATCGATGTGGCGAGCCTGTTGGCGTCGATGCAAGACGTCGCCGCTTCCGAACAGGCGTCACGCAGGCTGAGCAGTGATGAGCCATTGTCCAGCAATGCGATCCGGGACTCCGCCCGCTGGCTGCTGACCCAGGCCAAGCGCCGTCAGGCATTGAAGTTGTCCCGTCACATTCGGGAGGATGCGGAGTTTCTGGAATACCAGCGGTTGGTGGCGGAGCTGCACCGCCGATCAAACCCGGTGTCGGGTTCGGGTTGAAATCATGCAAACACGCGATCCCTTACCGTTCGAACCTCATCTAGACCCGCTGGTCGAGACCGGTAAGATGCGCGGGTTCGTCTCGTCTGAAGAAGTGATTGACGCATTACAGATCGACCCGGATGACCACGTCACACTGCAACGCGCTATCAATTACCTGGAGCGACGCGGCATCGATGTCGTTGAACCGGCTGCCAACCATGAGGTGGATGCCCTGCTGGAGGAAGCGATACGGGAGGACTCCCGGCGCAACAGCCGGAACTCCCTGGACGATTCCGTGTTCGCCTGGCTGCGCGAAGCGGGGAAACGTCCACTACTGCATCCGGATGAATGCAATCGGCTGGCCCGGTTGGTACGCATGGGAGATGAACAGGCCCGCAAAACGCTGACCGAACACAATCTACGGCTGGTGATAGCGGTGGCCAAGCGGTACTCCACACGCGGCCTCAGTTTCGCGGACCTGATCCAGGAAGGCAACATCGGGCTGATGCGCGCCGTGGAGAAGTACGACCACACCAAGGGCTACCGGTTCAGCACCTACGCCATCTGGTGGATCCGACAGGCCATCTCCCGGGCTATTGCCGACCAGGCCCGGACAATACGGCTGCCGGTGCATATCGTGGACCTGATCAACCGGCTGATTGTCCGACGCACCAGTCTGATCCAGCAACTGGGCCGCGAACCCACCAACGAAGAGCTGGCCGCAGAACTCGAACTGTCACCCGAGCGTTTGCAGACCATTCTACGGGTGCTGCCGGAACCGTTATCGTTGGATATGTCATTTGGCGACGATGACGACAACCAGCTGTTCGATATCATCGAAGATGCAAACGCCGTGTCACCCGTTGACGCAGCGGAGCAGTCCGAACGGCGCGCTCAGATCGACAACGCCCTGTCGGCGTTGCGCCCCCGTGAACGCGAAGTGATCCGGTTGCGGTTCGGCATTCACGACGGCGTTTCCCGAACGCTGGATGAAGTGGGCGCCGAGATGGGGATATCACGCGAGCGCGTACGCCAGATCGAGCAACGCGCGTTCACCAAACTGCGAAAGCGTCACCGCAGCCAGCCACTAGGCTGACTGCGGTGACACACGCGGTCAGAACATCGCCATCAGCATCAGCTTGGTGATGTCCCCTTCGATACTGATCTTCCCGTCGGTCACAGCCTTCAACGGGTCCAGCCGTCCAGAGGCCACCGCAGCCAAATCGGCGATATCGGCTGTCACTCCGACGTCTACCGGTTCGCGCGTCTTCTCCGCAGAACAGCGTATGGCGCCATCGGCGACCGTCACATACACCGTACCCTGCACCTGTCCTGTGGTAGTTACCCGCAGCCTCAACGCTCCATTGAACTTGCGCCCTCGGAACCGGTCATCCAGCAGATCCTGCACCAGTGTGGCCAGCACGGCTGACGGGTCGTAACGGGTAATTTGGCGCGGTCCGCAAAGCACGCCTATGGCCTCCATCATTCGAGGCCCGACGAGCGGTCCCACACTCACCGAGCTTTCATACCGGTACAGCCGGAGTCCGAAATCAGACTCCGGCATGATGTACCCCAACTCATCGTTGCACAACCCTACCGGCATCCGGAAAGGCGACAGCATCCGTCCGCGCACCTGCAACCCCAATGCGGGAAACACCTCGCCCGGCATGGTGACGATCTCCAAAGGCCCCAACGTCAACCGATGCACTTCTGTGGTCACTTCATGCGTTTTGTTTCCGATCGATTCGGCGAATACGCCCGCCTGGTGAGCCAGAATGAACCGGGGATTCTCCAACGGCACACGGAACACCCGCGTCTGCTGTCGGATCGGCATCTCGTCAAGCCATTGTTGTTTTTCTACAGATCGCACCGCATGGTCGCCCATCATCCGCCCCAGGCGCTCGCACTCTGCCCAAGGATCGGCATCCTTTCGGGGATCCGGTGAAACCATCCCCCCCAAAGCGCCGTTCAGAAACAGCGACAGACCACCCACACGCGACTCGATCTCCTGGCGCATGAAATGCACCATGTCGGCGGTCATGGTGCTGCGGTTCATCACCTCCGGATGCACCGCGTAATTCACCACAGTCGCCAGCGGTTTGCCGTCACGCGCCTGCAGCTGAAGCGTGGTAAGTGTTGTATCGAGTACATTGATCCGCCAGTTTTTGGCCACACCGGTCAATTCGATCGAGCCCACGCGGAACTGCGCAGGAGTCAGCTTCTCTGCGGCCTCATCGACCAATCGGGCCAGCCGGTCTTTCATCCCGGCATACCAGGCTTTGTCCACTCCGCTGGTCAGCAGGTCCGGTCCCCACATCCCCATGGAGTCGGGGCCGCTGTGGGTGTGGGTCGCCGCGATGTGGATCCGGTTGCCAGGCACCAGTTTCACCTGTCGCCGGATCTGCAGGACAGCAGGGCGGAACAGGCCGATCAGGTCAACGGACACAAGCGCCACGCGCTCGCCGTTGTAATCCAACACCAGCGCGGTGGCGGTAATCGGGTCGTGCACGTCCAGCGCGCGGCGATTGATGGCATAACCGGCCAGATACGGCAGACGCGCCGGGCTGATATCCGCCCGGGCCACACCGGCGCGAAGCCCTTCACGCACAGCAGCCAATGAGGGCGACTGGCACAGTCCGACCATGAATACCCCCATGAGGGCAACCAGCACTATCCGCATATGGGTCACTCCTTCCAAAGTGTCAAGATGTGATGACAGAGCGCCTCGATCAACGCATCGTCTGCATTCAGCGAGGCACAGCGGCGATAGGTCATACCCAATGCGGCAACTTGTCCCTGCAACACGACATCCAGGTCGTACAGCACCTCCAGGTTGTCGCTGATGAACCCGATCGGGCAGACCACCACGGCGGAACCCCCCAAAGCTGCCAGCTGACGGACCATGGTATGTACGGTGGGCTGCAGCCAGCCCTGTACGCCGGGTGGCTCGCTTTGCCAAGCCAGTGTCCAGTCGACTATCCCGGCAGCCGCGCTGATCCGTTCGGCATGCCGCAACAGGGTGTGTGCGTATCCCCCGGCGGCCTGATCAGGGCCGGCAGGCAGGCTGTGCGCCACATACAGCACATGCCTTCCTGCAGACACATCGCAAGCTCCTGCCTGCTGCAGCCGCAACACCCATGCTCTGGTCAACTGCGGATGATCCCACCATTCACGCAACATACGAAGCTCCACACCCGCTGCCGCAGCGCTTGCATCCGCAGTCCGAAAGTACCTGCCCGAACCGGCCTCGCTGAAATGCGGCACCAGCGCCGCCGCCACGAGGCAGTCGATCCCGTCAGCCTTGGCCAACTGAATGGCCTCTTCGATGGTCGGCTCCTGAAATAACGCGCCATGGTAGACCGGACACCCCAACCGTTCACGCACACGATCCACCTGTTGTAAAGTGACGGCCTGCAGAGGAGACCCCCCGATCCGACGAAGCTTTTCGATGGACCGTTCGACCTCCATTGCCGAAGGGACGCGACCACCGCGCACGCGCGTGAGCCACCGCTCTACATCCGATTCATCACGCGCCGCTCCATGCGACATAAGCAGCACGCCCTGTTTCACGCCATCACGCCTAATAGGCGTGTTCATCCGTGGCCTTTCCTCGGAAGATCAGATGCACCCAGATGCTGTAGATGGCAATGACGGGCAACGCCAGGAACGCGATCACACTCATTACGCGCAACGTATATACGCCGGAACGGGCGTTGAAGATCGTCAGGCTCAGGTCCGGGTTATTGCTGGCGTACACCAGATTGGGATACACGGCGGCGCTCAGCGTGGCGAAAATCGCGATGATGCAAGCCACAGACATCAGAAACGCCTGCGTGGGGCGTCCTTGGGCATTCTGCACGCCGGCGCCGGCAGCAAAGATCACCGCAAGCAGAGGAAGCAACCACAAGACCGGCAGGTGCAGGAAATTTGACAGCAAGTGAGCCTGCGAGGTGATTGCCACAGCAAAACAGGTCAGCAACAGCACCACGAACACCGCGTGCGCACTTTGTGCGTTACGCCGGGCATCGTGTGAGGTCTCTCCATCGGTCTTCATCGCCAAAAACAGTGCGCCGTGCATCACGATCATCGCCAGCGTCGTCACGCCCACCAGCACACTGAACGGATTGATGAGGCCAATCAGACCCGCGTGGTAGTTGTACTGCGCATCCAGTGGAATGCCTTGGATCAGGTTGCCGGCAGCCACCCCGAACAGCAACGCAGCCACCATGCTGGAGAGACCGAACAGCACTCCCCAGATCACGCGCCACCATACCCAGCTGAACTGATGGTAGAACTCCAGAGAGACCGCACGCATGATCAGTGAGAACAGCACCAGCATCAACGCCAGATAGAAGCCGCTGAACACCGTGGCGTAGACGTGCGGAAACGCCGCAAACACCGCTCCGGCTCCGGTGATCAACCAGACCTCGTTGCCGTCCCAATAAGGCAAGATCGAGCGCATCATCCGCCAGCGGGACTCTTCGGAACGGGCGCTCAGAGCCCATGCGCCAACCCCCAAATCGAACCCGTCCAGCACGACGTATCCGCAAAGCAGCACCATGATCAGCACAAACCAGAGTACTTCGTAGCCGCTCATCGAGACGCTCCTTCCCCGGCCGCTTCCTCAGGACCTGCGGCAATTATCTTGCCTACCACCAGCGCCCAGGCGGCAAACACCAGCGCATACACCCCCAAGAACGCGATGATGGTCGCCAGTACCTGCCACGCCGGGACGACGACCGAGACCGCATCATTCGTGCGTAACAACCCCTGAACGATCCAGGGTTGACGTCCGACTTCGGTCACGAACCATCCCAAATTGTTGGCAACAAACGGCAGAGGAACCATCAGTATGGTGAGCCACAGAAACGGCCGTGCGGTCAACAGGCTGCCGCGCCTTAAAAGCCATAGCCCCAACAGGGCATACAGTGCAAACAGCGTCCCCAGTCCCACCATCGCACGAAACGTGAAAAACAGCGGTATGACCGGAGGCCATTCGTCGCGAGGGAAGGCCTTCAGCCCAATCACCACATGGTTGACGTCGTTTCCGGAAAGGAAGCTGAGCAGCCCCGGGATCTGGATGGGGAAGTCCAGCCTCTGCTTTTCCAGGTTCGGCCAGCCGATCAGGTTCATCGGCGCCCGACTCATCGACTCGAAATGCGCTTCATACGCCGCCAGCTTGGCGGGTTGATGCTTGCCTGTGTTCTGCGCATGCCAATGGCCCAGCGGCCATTGCAGCAGCGCCGCCACGGCGAACCAGATCATCGCCTGCTTGGCGCACCGGGCAGCGAACACCTGAAACCGACCTTGCAGCAGGTACCAGGCGGACACGCCCAATACGAACAACGAGCCCGTCATCAAGGCAGCGTCAATCGTGTGAAAGAAACGGGGCCACATGGAGGGGTTGAAAAACGCCAGATACCAGTCGGTCATTTCGGCGCGATCGCCCACGATGCGATACCCCGCCGGAGTCTGTTGCCACGAGTTGGCCAGCAAAATCCAGAAGCCCGACAGTGTGGAGCCTATCGCCACCATCAGCCCGGAGAACCAGAGCACCCCGCGGGATACCCGGTTCCATCCTAACAGCAACACCCCCAGAAAGGTGGATTCCAGGAAAAATGCACTCAACGCCTCGGCGGCAAGGGGTGCTCCGAAGATATCCCCCATGAATCGTGAGTACCGCTCCCAGTTGGTGCCAAACTGGAACTCCATGGTGATACCGGTGGCCACGCCCACAGCAAACGAGATCCCGAACAGGCGCACCCAGAAACGCGCCAGCGAACGGTCGAACGGATCCCCCGTCTTGCGGTACCGGTTCAGCATGCCCACGATCAACCAAGCCATGCCGATAGTCAAAGGAGGAAACAGAAAATGAAACGCGACAGTTAGTGCAAACTGCAAACGTGCCAGAAGCACGGCATCCAACACGACGACCTCCTCTATCGCCGCGTCCCGATGCGGTGCGGCGCATGTACACCCATGTTGTACCCGCAACCAGCCAACAACGGCTAACCATGCTTAATGCGGCGACATGCGGAAACAACCACAGGAAGGACGGCAATCGCGTCCCAAATCTTGCTAACAGACAAAACCAGCATTATGGCCGGCTCTTTCCATGGCCGGGTGTGAACCGTTGGTCGAGGCTGTGACGTCAAAATGAAACGTAGCATGCAATAGTCGCTTTCGTTCTCGACATCAGGAGGTGGCCATCATGTCATCCGTTGAAGACGCCCAATTGCGACGCGCACTGTTACACGAAGTGGCCAAACGGCCCATTGACCTGACGCAGTTCGACCTGCACGTCACCCGGGGCGTGGTCTATCTCACCGGCATCATTCAACCTCCCAACAAGGCGGCCATCGACATGAGCAGTGAGATCGAGAAACTGACCACCACAATCAAGAACCGCCCCGGTGTACGCGACGTGGTGATGCAGGCGCGCGTGCGCCAGCGCTGACTCTCCTCAACAGGCGACCGGCGAGCTATCGCCGGTCGCTCTGCCTCACTGACCGACGTTCTCCTCACTCGCCCACATGCAATGTCTTCTCATGGGTGTATGTCACAAATCCGGGAGCTCCTTTGCGGGGGCGTCTGACGTATTTGCGCAGTGTGTAGTCCACCGCGGTCAGCGAGGAGTGTTTGCTGGCGCTGTGACGCACGGCCAGCGCAGCAGCCCATTCGAGAGTGCGTTTGGGCACCCGTTCGGGTTTACCGGCGGTACGGATCACCACATGAGCGCTCACACCACCGCGGACATGCAGCCACCAATCGTCCGGGCGCGCCACACGTTGCACCAGGTAGTCGTTGGCCAGAGCGTTCTCTCCCACCAGCGTTTCGTAACCGTCAGGTGAGGTGTACCGGCTGATGCGGCGTCCTTCAAACTCGCTGCGTGTCTCTGCTGCGGGGCGTACCGGCTCCTGTTGAGACAACCAGCCTTCGGTAGTGGCCAGCCGGTGAATAGTCTCCAGCTGTTCCATGTGCTCGGCAGACTCGACACGGGCTATCGCATCCCGCAGTCTGAGCACGGCATCCCGCATCTCGTCCCGCATACCGGCATATCGTGCGGCGGTCTTCACGGCGCGCCGCGCCCGTTCGAAATACCGCTCCGCATTCTCATGTACGGTCAGCGTCGGATCGAGTTGAACGTCCAACCGGGTATCCGGTTCATAGAGATTGATCAAACTCACCGTGTCAGCGCCCTCGGGAACCTCGAGAGGCTGTGCGAGCAGCATCTCGCCGTACAACCGGTATCTATCGGCGTGTTCCACTTCACGCGCCCCTCGATCGAGCTGCTCCAGCGCCTGCTGCCGCCTCTCCAGGTTACGTACCAGCATACCGTGCAGCGACCGTCGTCGCTGTTCCAGACGCTCTTTCTCCTGGATCGCTCCAAAGGCGTACTCGAGGGCCACATGAATGCTTTCCCGTATGCTCAACCGTTCGGATGGTATGGACGAAGGCGGTACCGGCCAGGCGCCGGCCACACGACCGTCTGCTCTGCGAATCACAACAGCCGGCCCCGAGGCCAGCCGTGAAAACAGCTCCTGGGCCCGGGACAGATATTCCGTGCCTGACACCGATTGACTGGCAAGATAGGCCAGTTCGTGCGCGGCCATGCGACCGATCCCCTCGAATTGCGAGTCCAGCGCCTCCATCCACTCTGATGGCTCCGCAGGCAAATCGATCGCCTTCCAGTTTTCTGGAAGCAGCGGATTCAACCTGTTCCGAAGCGGTGGCGCGACATAAGGACGCCCCGGCAACGCTTCCCGATAACGACTGAGCCGTCTGGGTACCGGGCGCAGGACGTGCAGGATCACATCGTGGTCATCTACCAACAGCAGGTTGCTGTGCCGGCCCATGAACTCAGCGGTCAGCAGATAACGACGTCCCTCCAGCCCGATCACCTCGGCATCCAGTATGCGATCGAACCCCCGCTGGGTTACCGAAACGATCCGACCGCCCTCAAGGTATTTACGCAGAGTCATGCAGAACGCGGGAGGCGTACCACTTCCACTGCGTTTGCGTGACAGCAGATAAGTGCGTGGCATCGCTGGCGACAGATCCAACAGCCACCACAGCTCGCCGCAGGCCGGATGATACACACTCAACACAACGGACGTGCTGTCGGGCTGCACGATTCGCTGGATCTTCGAACCGGACAGACGCGCCAGATCGCATGTGACGGCATGCAAGCACGCACTGTCGAAGCCCACCTTCGTGAGGTCAGCGGTCATCGGCTGAGCATTGTCATCCGCCATCTTCAAGCTCCTCTCCTTGGTATTGTCTACGTTCCGCGCTGCATTCACTCCGAGCTCAACACCGACCATCCGGCCGAGCCTCCTGTCAACTCCCAGGCAAGCATCAGCGCGCATACCAGATCGTCGTGTGAGTCATGAGCAGCCTCCAAACGGACGCCTCCGCCCTGCAGGTTATAGGCCGCATACGCGCGCAACTGGTCCAGTAACTCGCCTCCGTCCGGAATGCCCAATCGTCCCTGCTCCATACCGATGGCCAGCCGTTCGGCCATCCGGCGTTTGGTTGGCGCCGACATCACCACAGGCCATAGACGCACGGGCAATGTTCGATGCATCAGAGTTTGCTGCAGCATCTCGATCACCGGATCCCCCACCCCCGTGGCGTCACAAGCGGCCGATGTCACGTGCTGATCGGACAGCAGAGCACACAGCTGGTCCACTTGGGACGACCATCCGACCTGAGGAAGCTGACCGTACCAGTGTACCAGGTACACGGACCCGCATGACGCCAAGGTAACGACAGCCGTATAGTCCCGGTAGCGGCCGAAGTCCACACCGGTTATCCGGTATTCACCCGTCGCCGTACGGTGTTCCGCATACACCGACACGGCACGGTTCAGCGCGGCCTCACTGAACACCGAACCGGCTGACTGACAGAACATCGCCTCATATTCCACCGCATACTGCCGGGCAGACAGCAGCCTGCGCTGCATGCGCAGATATTCAGCCGATATGGCCGGGTTGGATTCGGTGGGAAACCGAAATGACTTGACCTGAGAGTGCGCCGACTCGCCCAGACTGAACCAACGAAAGAAATGGTTCATCCCATTGGGGGTGCTGAGCAGCACCATTTGTCCCTGCCGATCGGCCAGCATCGGCAGCAACACCTCAGCGATCACCGACTCCGGGACGAATGCCGCTTCATCCACGACAATCCGATCCGCGTACCCGCCGCGTAAACCGGCGCCGTTCCGACCTGCGGTACGCGCTGCCAGCACGCTGTTTCCCACCCGCAGTTGAGGCCATGGGGTCTCCCGTCGCTGCAGATCCACATCGGGCGCCCGGCTCAACAGATCTGCCGCGCGTTCAAACAACAATCGGGCCTGAGCGTGGGTGGGCGCAACCACCAACTGAACGCATCCGGGCTTCAGCACCGCCAGTACAGCGCACTCAACCGCCAGAGCCTCGGTCTTTCCCCAGCGCCGCCCACAGGCAGCCACCTTGATGGGGCTGCGGTCCATCATCCAAACGCGCTGGGTGCGATGCGGCCGCCAGCGCCACCATCGATACGCGCAAGACAGCACCGCGCTTGGTGAATAGTGCCACATACCGTTCCTCCCAACCTGTCAGGGAAGGAACGGGGCGCTGTCAACCCTGCGGCGCTCCCATCACCGGGCGCACCGGGATCGGGCCGTCAATCTCAAAATGTCCGCCGATAGTATCCACCGGCTTGCCGTTCACCAATATCGTGATCCGTTCCACGCCGGCGAACTGTCCTACTGTCATCTGCAGACAACCCAGCAAGTCGGCTTCGCGCTGCGAACCGCCGTTGAACCCTTCGATCAACCGCTTGTTGAAGTCAATCGTCACCAACGGGCCATTGCGGGTAACCGACAGCACCGAGGTTCCCAGCGGGAATGCACCGTCTGGCTGATTCACCAACGCGCGCACGGCGCCTTCCAGCGGGTCCTGGTCTGCGGATATGCTCACCACTCGGGCGATCAGACGATCACCAACCGTATTGGGGCGCGCCGTATAGACCAGCACTTGCCGGCTGGATGGTTTGAGATCTTGGTTCAACGCGTTCCAACGCAATCCCAGAGCAAACCCGATTGACAGACAGAGAAGGATGAGAACCACCTGCGTCCGCTGCTTCATCTGTCTCTCCTGCCTTTCCTCAATCGATAGGTTCGGACCCCTGCAGTCCGGGCGCGACCTGCGGATCTTCCACCGGTTCAGGCACCTGCTGTTGGTCAATGTTTTCAGCGTGCAGATACGCTTTGACGCCCCGCACCATTGCCTCCACCGTTTTTTGCTGCCAGACCGGGTTCAACAACTGGTCGCGATCGCGGTCATTGTTGATATACGCCAGCTCCACCAGCACAGCCGGCATGGTGGCGCGCCGCAGCACCCCAAAGCCTGTCGCGTAAATCCGCGTGTCCTGCCGGATACCCCGGTTCGGCAGACCTGTTGCAGGCGCCAGCCAAGCATGCAGCGCCTGAGCAAACGCCAGACTGTCCGCCTGGGGCGTGTGGTAGTACGTGCTGGTTCCACTGGCGGTGTTGGGGCGGGAGTTGCTGTCACAGTGGAGGCTGATGAAGAAATGCGCCCCCGCGTTGTTGGCGATGCGCGGGCGCTCGCCCAGATCCACCGTACTGTCGTCCACACGCGTCATGACAACCTGAAAGGACTCTTTCTCCAGTTCCGCTTTCAACCGTGCAGCCACTGCCAGCACAATATCCTTCTCTGCCACGGAGTAATCGACCGCACGCCCGACCGCTCCCGGCGACTGTCCCCCATGCCCGGGATCGATACATACGGTCACGTCACGTGCACGCAGCCCCAAATGACGGGGCTGTCGAGCCGTGACGGTTACTGTGCTGTTGTCTGTACGCACATCGATCGCAACCGGTTTTGCCGAGGTCAGCACAAATGCGACCAAACCGTCGCGGATCTGTGTCAGCACCCGATCGACCACGGGACGGACCGTATCGGGCTCCAGTTTAACATCCGGCGCAACAGACGCGGACGGAAGCTCAAGACGCAAACCATAACCTGACTGCATCGGCACCAATCTCGGTTTGACGGGCGCACTCATCTGCAGTGTCAACTGAAGCTCACCATTCGCCAGTGTCCAGCTGGCGGCTTGGATCTGGGTGGGCGGTGGAGCCGGAGCGGGTGGCTTCGTCGCCGGCCGGGCCGACGGTGCAGGCGACACCCCGCCGTTTCCCGAAGGACGGGACTGCGTTGGCACCGGTTGCGGAGCGGGCCGGGGCGCGGTCACTTGAGGCTGGCGGGGCTGGCTGCCGCCAACGCGTACAGCAATACGTGCCGTCAGCCCTTGTACGCTCATCTCTCCGGTGACGCCAGATTCGACATCCAGCACCACCCGGGCGATCGTGGGTTGAAACTGTCCCAGCCTGATTCCCGTAACGCCCTGCGGGTAGGGCTGGGCAGGGAGCGATACCTGCGACCGATCGAGCGTACAGGGTTCCATATCCACCAACAGCCGCGGCGGCGCCTGCAGCTGCAGCAGACGGAACGTAACCTGGGCAGTGGCCGAAACCTCGATCTGGTTGTTGACCACACGCACCGAGGCCACACGGGCGGACGGCCGGGACGCCGAATGAACCGGAGTGCCGGCTCCAGAAGATCCTTGTGAGTGGACGAACGACGGCGCCGCAGCCAGAAGCGCCATGCACGCGGCGCAAGCCAGAACAGATCGCAACGCATACCTCCCGCGGTGATCGACGGCGCAGCACCGTCAAAAACCGTGTCGCCTTCATGGTAACAGGCAGGCGCGACGCGTGCAATTCGCGACTGGTATAATACGTGGTGCGCGCCCTCGTAGCTCAGTGGATAGAGCGCCTCCGTCCTAAGGAGGGCGTCGGGGGTTCGAATCCCTCCGAGGGCGCCATGCACGCGCCACTATTAGAGCGTCTCATAAAGTAACGCCCCACGGCGAAGGTCGCCGTGGGGCGTTGTGTTCCGATGTCAGCGGACTCAGCAGCCGCTGCCAATCACCCGGACATTCACGAAGCTGTTAGCCGGAATATCCACCTGCAGCACGCCCTGTTCCAGGCTGACTGACCCGCCATCCACAGGCTGCTCCAGCACATCCACCAGCGAGGCGGAGGCACAGCAGCATGCCTGCGGGAAGCGCACCTGAGCGCGAACGGGCTTTCCCTCAGTCTCGTAGAGGCGCACGATCACGCCCTCGCCGTCTTCCGCCCGTTTCACACCACTGAGCATCACGCCATCGCTCAGCAGCTCCAGCCAAGCCTGACTGGCCGGCAACTCGCCGTCATGGCAACCGGTGTTCACCGGGGTCACCGGCAAATTGAAGTCGTAGCCCAAACGGATGCTCTGGTTGATGCTCCAGCATCCGGTATGCGGTCGCAGTCCGTACCGGATGACGTGCTGACCGGGCTCTGGAAGCGGATCCGGATCATACGAACTCCGCAGCAGGGTCAACGCCATCAGGTTCTTGTCGATACTGCAGCCATACTTGCAGTCGTTGACCAGCGTCGCACCGGCTTCGTCATTGCTCAGGTCCATCCAGCGCTGGGTCGGCACCTCCTTGCCGTCCGTTGGCCGTTCCACGCTGCCCATCGGCGCTTCGAAGGTCGCCCGCCCATCGGTCACGGCTACCGGGAAGAGCGCCCGCAACATCGGCACACCCGTTTCCGGAGTTCCGCGTTCCACCCAAAACACGTTGAGCGTGAAATCCACCACCGGAGAACCGGCGTTCAGTGTCACGTCCAGCGTGTAACGGCTCTCTTTTCCCAGTTTGTTGGTGACCCGGATGGTGCTGCGCCAGGGACCGGAGTTGACGAGCTGCAGCGTGGCGCCCGTTTCGATGACCTGCCGTTCGATGATCTGACCGATCACCCAGCTGGTCATGCCATGCACATTCTCCTGGCTCAGTTCCAACGCGCCCAGTTTCTGGCCGCAGGGCACGAACTCGCGTCCCGAGGCTTTCTCTACCAGGCTGATGATTGCACCGGAGCCGGGTTCCATCTGCAGTCTCAGGTATTCATTTTCGATCACGAAACCGGGGGAGTCATGATCGGCCTTGTCCCATACCCAGCCATTGTCCGCACGCGCTGGACCATCGACTGCCGGAGGCTCGGGGCTGTACTCCACCGTGACCGCCCGATATCCCATCGCAGGGATGCCCTTCACCGGGAAGCTGACCTCTTCATAATGGTTGCCCCAGTAGTTGCCCTGGCTGTGGAACTGCACGGGAAGCTCCACGCCTTGCTCGTCGCGCACCACCACATGGCCCGCCCCGTGATGACGATCCCATAAACGTACGGATACCACCTCGTCTCTTGTCCAGGGAGACGGGTTAAACACGACATAGGGATCGCATCCGGCCGGTCCATCTCCACGCCTGGACACAGCGCCTATAGCCGGCACATCACCCGGGCCATAGCCCAGCCCGCCGTCTCCGGCCACCCCACCGCAGCCGCAGATAGATGCCGTCTTTACCCGATCCGCAATGGCCCGCATGGCGCGTGTCTTGGCCATGGTGGTGCGAGCCATGGTCTCCTGGAAGATCCCCTGTGCGTAGGTGTATGTGGCGTGCACGCCCGACCCCGGCAGGATGTCGTGGAACTGGTTGAACATGATGTTCCGCCAGCCGATGTACAGGTCGTCGGTCGGGTACGGGATATTCGCCCAAGACTGCCCCAACAGAGCGGCCCACTCGGCCTCCCCCAGGAAGCACTCACCCTTTCGGTTGGCCCACTTGATGTTGCTCTGCGCGGTATAGCAGCCTTGGAACACGAAGTTCAGTTCCTTGTCGACAACCGGCAGCCCTGTATTGGTAGCAGCCACTTTTTCAAAGAATTGGCGAGTCGTGCTGAACACCACGTTGGGGAACACAGGCCAACTGTTCATCTCGATGGCCCGCCGCACCAGGGCGCGGGTGGGGCCTCCGCCGTGGTCGCCGACACCGAACACATGCAGATAGTCTTTCACGCCGGTCTCGCGTTCCAGTTCCAGCACGTACCGGGCGAAAGCGGTTTGCATCTGGCCGTTGTAGCCTTGATGGCGGTCATCGAAAACGATCAGCTCCGAACCGTCCTTGCCCCTCCAGGTGTACAGTCGCGGCCCCTGACCGGCACGGTGATGGTAGTAGTGCTTCACGCCGCCTTGGGCCAGAATGCCTGGCAGCGTGTGCGCGTGCCCAAACGTATCCGGTTCCCAGTCGATTACCACTGCATCCAGAGGAAGCCCGTATTCCTGCTGGAAAAACCGTTTGGTGTAAAGCAGATGCCGGCACAGGATCTCACCGGACGCCAGGTTTTTGTCGCCTTCCACCCACTGGCTGGCGGTCACTTCCCACTGACCGCTGGCGACGCGCTCTTTAACTTTCGCCTCCAGCTCGGGCAGATAGTCCTTCATGATCTGGTAGACAGACGCCTGACTCTGCGAGAACCGGAACTCCGGGAACTCCTCCATGAGCTTGATCACCGTGCTGAAGGTGTCATTGACGGTGGCGACCGTCTCGGGCCAGTCCCACATCCAGTTCATGTCGATATGTGCATGTCCAACGCAGTGAATGGTGTACTGCTTGGCCACCGCGGAGATCGGCTGAAGGGTATCTTCGGCCAATCGCAGGACCTCGTTCCGCCCGGCGCCGGCCACGGCCGCCTCGGCTGCCCGTCGGGCGGCCTCCAGTATCAAACTTCGCCATTCGTCCGCTTTGTCCGGATGGTTCTCCAGCAACAGACTGGCAAACTCCAGCTGAGCATGCAGCCGTTCCACCAGTGCGTGTGTCTGCCCCAGTGCGCCCTGAAAGGCGCGCAGGTGTTGATCCAACTCGCGTTTAAAGGACATCGTCGCCTCCCCCCGTGTGTCGCGCAAGGTACGATGCGGAAAACCCTGCGCGCCATTTGTGCGAAGTATTCGCCACACTACGTGATATATAACCCGAGTCGGGTCGATTCCTGCCATATGCCCTGCGGTATTATCGGCAGAGTTCTACCCCTACAGATCAAGCGATCCATTCGGTGACGGAAGCCCCGTTCCCGTGTACACTGGTAGCTGAACGGGGTGTTCATCAGGGCACCGACAAGGAGGCGCCTGCACGTGAGCAATCAAACGACGCCTTGGTGGCGTAACCAACTGACCCTGTCTGTTTTCAGTGCTGTCCGGCCGGGTGATCCCATCGAGCAGATGGTCCGCATGCTGCACGATATGGGGTTGAACACCTTGGAGAGCAACACGCCCGCTGAGTTTGCCGCCGACCGACTATCGAACGATGAACACCGACGCGTACTGAACGCCTGCCAGCAGTACGGCATGCGGTATCTTATCACCGACCACAACCGTATCACCAACCAGTCCGATCCCCAGCGCGAACGGGTGGCCAGCCTGGTGCAGGATTTCCGCAGCTACCCGGCGCTGGGCGGGTATTACGTGTGGGATGAACCGCACCGCGAGCATTTCGCCGCGGTCGCTCAGGTCTATACATGGCTTCGAGAGCTCGACCCAGGCCGTTTGGCAGTGAACGCGATGTTTCCTTCGTACGGAGCCTACAAATATCCGGATGACTATCCGGCATTCGCACGGGATTTTGTGCAGCAAGTCGACCCGGATGTACTATCCTTCGACCACTACACGATCACGGAGAACGGCCCTGGCGATACGTTCTACACCGATCTGCAGACTTGGAGCGATCTAAGTCTGGCCCATAACAAAGTGCTTTGGTTCTACCCGGCCTGCTGTTCGTGGGGAGGCATTGTGCCGCCGACAACGGCTACTTTGCGTTTCCAGGCCGCTACGGCGCTGGCGTATGGAGCGCGTGGGCTCCAATGGTTCACCGGCCGATCGCAGGCATCTGACAGTATTGCGTTCACGCATGCGCCCTTTACGGCCGAGGGAGCGCCGACACGTACCGCCCGGTTGTTGCGCAGTGTCAATCTCTGGGTTCAGTCATTGGCGCCGGCCATACTGCAGACGCGACTGGTAGAGACCGCGCATACAGCACCCGTTCCTTATTTGTGCCGCGCCTGGGCCCAGGGAATGATGGGGCTGAAATACGCGTCCCCCGGATTGCTGCTGGCCGAACATCGCGGTCCATCCGGCCGCAGGATCCTATGGGTGGTGAACCGCAGCTATCTGCGCCCCCGAGTAGCCTCACTGGCCTTCACACAAAGCGTGCGCGTAATTGACCTGGCCCATGGACGCCTCCCGACCACATCTAACGGCGGCACTCTGAGTTTCAGGATCCCTGCAGGGGACGCGCTGGTGCTGGATATCAAAGCGTAAATTGTCGCGTTATCTGGCCGAACAGCAGTTCGGCCAGACGTCGTCCAGCGATCGGCGCTCGGAATCCACCGCTTCAAACCAGGTTTCCAACAGACGCAGCAGCCGACGGACCTGGTCCGGCTCGCTTTCAGCCACGTTGTGCTGCTCGTAGGGGTCGTCTGCCAGATTGTACAGCTCCGGTGGCGGCGGTTCCGGCAGATGCCGTTCCGGTTGCGGCTCGCAGATCAATCCCTCGGTGAGATACTTGTCATGGTTGTACATGGCGTCTTGGTGCCACGGGATCTCATACGGCGGAATGAACATGGACTCCGCGATACAGGGACGTACGAGCTTCCAGTCACCATCCCGAACGGCCGCATTGGATGTGACCTCCGGGGTATAGCGGTTCCACTGCCAAAAGCGACGGGTCTGCACACGGTCACCTTCTCCACGCAGCACCGGCAAGACGTCGATCCCGTCCAGCGGCAGGTGCGTTTCGGGCAGCGGCGTATCGGTCATGCTCAATATCGTGGGCAGCCAATCGCTAAAGTGCACCATTCGGTCGCAGCTGACACCTGCAGGCAATCCATCGGGCCAGCGCACAAACAGCGGCACACGAATACCGCCCTCATATACAAGCCCCTTCGCGCCCGCCCAGTTGCAGTTGAACCGGTCGAGACACTCGTCACCATCACCGCCGAACTGGGGACCGTTGTCACTGGTGAAGAACACCACCGTGTTATCGCGCAGCCCCCGTTTATCCAATGTCTCCAGTATGCGCGCCACGGCGGTATCCATGCGATGGATCATGCCATAGAGCGTGGCGACACCCCGGTTGATCCCGGGAACCCCCAGAAACGGCTGGATCTCTTCCTCAGGCGCCTGCAACGGTGTGTGGGGTGCGTTGAAAGTCACATGCAGGAAAAAAGGTTCGTCTGCGCGACGGCGCTCGATGAACTGAACGGCCTCCTCCGCCCAGACATCCGTAAGGTACCGTCCATCGGCGCGTAACACGCTCTCGCCGCGCTCCAGACGCCATTGCCAGTAGTCGTGCATTCCGCCGCGGAAACAGATGGTCTCGTCGAAGCCCCGGTTCATCGGATGGTAGGCCGGATCGAACGCCCCCAGATGCCATTTGCCGACCAGCCCCGTGGTATAACCGTTGCGCTGCAGCATCTGCGCGAGCGTGGTTTCCCGAAGTGACAGGCGCTCCAGACCGCGCCATTCCAGCGTGTCGATCGATCCGGTGCGATGCGGGTAGCGTCCGGTCAACAGACAGGCACGCGATGGATTGCACACCGGAGAGGCCGTGTAGTGTTGGCTGAGGCAGACACTCTCGGCCATGAGTCCGTCCAGCGTGGGTGTATTGGACAGCCCGCCGTTGAACGCGCTGAAGTCCCCATATCCCAGATCATCCGCCAAGATAAACACGATATTCGGCCGCCGCGCCATCTTTCACCCTCCTGACCGCTGTTACGTGTCGCTTCGTCGCCATCACACCGATCTCCTGCATTCCCGAACCTGTACGGAATGGGATGCTACGCCAAGTGTCTGTATCGTTCGCCTGATTGAGGCACAATAATGGCGCATGGCATAGCAGGAGGTACCATCCGATGGCCGACAGCAGACAGGCATTGCTACGCGAAGACCGCGGATTGTTTGTGGCGACCGCAGGATCTGACATGATGGACACCGAGGCGGCCGCGCGTGATGCCGTCTCGAACCTCTCTCATGTGCTGGCCGGACGCAACCCAACGGTGCTTTTGGTGTGGGACGGCGAACCTTCCTCAACAAACGACAGTGAGTCGTTGATGCGCGCAATCACCCGGCGGTTTCCTCATCAGTCGATCTATGGAGCCAACGGATTCAGCGCGGTCAGCCCCTATGGTGTCCGTCACCGGTTATCTTTGATGGCCATCGGTGGACGCATCCGTTACCGGGCGGCCGATACGCCCTGCACGTTGAGCAACGCTGCGTCCGCCGGCGCCGCATTGGGTACGGTGCTAAGCCGGTGGATCCGACCAAACACACGGGATGGACAACTCGTCGTCATTCTGGGGAATTGCCACGTGCCCGCCAATGACACTCTTGTCAACTCGTTGCAATCCGCGTTACCGGCCACCGCGTCCTTGATCCCAATCGTGGGGGCTGCCCACCCGTTGGAGGGCCGGTGTTATGTAGCAGGCCGTCCGATCAAAGAGCGTGCTCTTGCCCTGCTGCTCACGGGCGCTTTCACGGTGCGCGTCTCGATGGCCTCAGGAGACGGGACCGAAGGCATCGTCAGATCGGCCCGTACCGCCATGGAACAGGCAGCCGGTACGGGTGTGACGGGTGTGCTGGTGTTCGATTGCGCGGGACGCATGGGCGCATTGGCAGAACAACGCGAACTGGAACTTCAGGCACTGACCGCAGGCTGCAAAGGCGCTCCGTTTGCCGGCTTCTACAGCAGTGGCGAGATCGGCGCGGTCCGAGCCGGACAACCGGCCGTGGGCGCCGGCCAGCATATCGTCTGCTGCGCATTGCAGGGACGTTGACGGGCGCGACGTCCATGAAGATCCCCGAGTCCCGATATGAACGCGGCGCACGGTATGCGTTCGGCGATGTCACCGTACTGGATCTGCACGGCTCATGGCGCGACATGGGCCGTCAATATGGAGCACTGCTCAGTCCGGAGTTGCATCACGTCCATGCATTCGCGTGTGCCAATCCCGACGGGATGTCCTATCGCGACCTTTTGGGTGAACCCACACCCCCTGCAGGCGTACGCCGTCTGGATGAGCTTTTTCGGGGAGCGGCCGAGACTTCCGGTTTGACGCTGGAGCAGCTGAAAACCGCCAACGCGGTCGAAGTGATCTATCTCAACCACGTGCACGATGCGATCGCACGATCCGCACACAGCGGCCACTGCTCGATCATGGCGGCTTGGGATGACTGGACGGGCAATGGCCTGGTGTATGGAGGCAACTATGACTGGCTGCCCGAGTTTCGGGAACTGCTGCCTGCTTTGACGATCAGTGTGTTTCATCCGGCCGACGGCGCATTACCGGTCGCCACGGTGAACTGGGCAGGATGCCTCTACCTGACCAATGCCATGAACGCAGCAGGCATCTGTCTGGGGCTGACAAGCGGGATGTTCGCGGAAGAGACCACAGCACCCGAGCGGCTGCACAACGTCTGGCTGTTATGGGAGTTTCTGTTGAATATCGAGTCGCTGGAGGCGATGGACCGTCTGTTCATGTCCTGCCGAGGGGCCGGACACTACCTGATCTGCGCCGCAGATGCCAAACGCGCCTTGGGCTGGGAATGGGCCGTACATCGGCCGACCGTCCATGTTCGTGGTCAAAATGGTTTAGTGGTGGTGACAAACCACTTCACCCAGCCGGGCTGGACCAACCTGCCTGCAGCCGATCGTCCGCATCCCGGTTCCAGTGTGAACCGCCACCGGAATCTGTGCGCCTTGGCGCGCCAGTTTCGCGGCCGGATCACACCGGAAACCATGAAGCAGTTGATGATAAACCCCGTGGAAGCAGGGGGACCGTGCGCACCCGATACATTGTTCCACCTGGTGGCTCAACCGGCGCAACGGTTGTGGATGCTGCGCACCGTCGACCGGGATACCTGGAATACCATTCCCGTGGGTGAACTGCTGGACGGAACCGAATAACCCGGCCGCTCAATCTCCGCGTCGCGCAGCGACTCCGCGCTCCACGGTATTGAGGATTCGCTTGCGAAAACGCAACGCATCCGGTGTGCACTCCAACAGTTCGTCATCCGCCAAAAAGCCCAGCGCCTGCTCGAGCAGGAAACGCTTGGGCGGTGTAATGCCGACGGTCGCCTCTTTGGTGGACGAGCGCACATTGGTCTTCTGCTTCGCCCGGCAGATATTTACCACCATGTCCTCGGCGCGACTGTTCTCTCCCACGATCTGGCCTTCATACACTTCCTCACCCGGCGAGACGAACAGCGTTGCGCGCTCCTGGATGGACTCGATGGCGTAGGCCGTGGCGATACCGGTCTCTTTCGCAATCAGACTGCCCGTAGAGCGTACGGGAATGTCCCCGCGCCAAGGGGCATAGCGCTTGAAAACATGGGACATCAGTCCCAGGCCGCGTGTCAGTGTCAAAAATACGGAACGAAATCCCATCAGTCCACGGGTGGGCGCCTCGAACACGAGACGATTAAGACCTGAGGGATCCTTCTCCATGAACAACAGCTCACCTCGACGTCTGGACACCTCATCGATCACCGCACCGAGTGCATCATCATGTACGTCGATGGTCAACTCCTCGGCGGGTTCGCAGAGTACTCCGTCGATCTCCTTGGTGATCGCCTGCGGTCTGCTGACCATCACCTCATAGAGCTCCCGGCGCATGGTCTCGATCAGGATAGCCAACTGAAGCTCGCCCCGTCCACTCACCTTCAGCGTGTCATGCTGGTCGCCGGGCTCCACACGCAGGCTGATGTTCACGCGGGTTTCGCGCTCCAAGCGCGCTTTGAGGTTACGCATCATCAGCCACTTGCCGCTACGCCCCGCCCAAGGACCGTTGTTGACGATGAAGTCCATCGACACCGTGGGCTCGTCGATATCGATCAATGGCAGCGGATCGAGCGCGTCAGGCGCACAGATTGTTTCGCCTATCTGCAGCTCCTCACATCCGGCCATGAGGATAATGTCACCCGCTGAAGCGCTTTCCGGCTCGATCTGGTTCAATCCCTGCCAGGCGTACAGCTTGGACACCGTGAACGTCTGTACCGTGCCGTCGCGCTTGATCAGCGAGAGGGTATCGCCCTTACGAACCCGGCCACGGAGTATCTTGCCGCCAAACAACCGGCCGACGTAGTCGTCATAGTCCAGATTGGTTATCTGCAATTGGAACGGTCCGTCGCAGTCAGCGGCAGGCGGCGGAACTTCCCGCAGCACCATATCGAACAGCGGTGCAATCCCGCTCGGCGGATCCTCCGGGCGCAGCACCGCGTATCCCTGCGCCGCCGAGGCAAACAGATACGGGAAGTCGAGCATATGCTCCGGGCAGCCCAACTCGATGAACAGATCCAACACCTCATCCACGACATCGTATGGTCGAGCGCCCGGGCGGTCGATCTTGTTGATCACCACTAACGGTTTCAGATTCTGTTGCAGCGCCTTGCGCAGCACAAATCGTGTCTGAGGCATCGGTCCTTCGCAGGCATCGACCAGCAGCAACACACCGTCGACTGAACGCAGGATCCGCTCCACCTCACCGCCGAAATCCGAGTGACCGGGCGTGTCGACGATGTTGATCCGCACGTCGTTCCAGTTGACCGACGTGACTTTACTCAGAATGGTGATGCCTTTCTCGCGCTCCAGATCGTTGGAGTCCATCACGCGCTCGGCAACGACCTGATTGTCGCGGAACACACCGGACTGACGCAACATCGCGTCAACCAAGGTGGTCTTGCCGTGATCGACATGGGCGATTATGGCGATGTTGCGCACATCATGACGGACGCGCGGTTCGAGTGACGGTGCGGATGTGGACATACGGGCTGAGTTATCCTTGGCGATGATTGGGGACAGGTGACAGAAGACCACACGGGATCAGTGACATCGGGTACCTGATAACAGTATACCACCGGGACTCCATCGTGAGAACGCCTGGCCGGCAGGACAGCGTCGGTGTCTGGGCGTATGATAAAGACAGTCAATCAGGCAGGAGGCGTGCCATGAACCGGTCGGATGTGCAGATCAGAGACCCATTTGTGCTTCCGGTTCGCTCGGAACGGCGCTACTACATGTACGGCACCTGTGGGCCGGGACCGGGTTACTGGTGCTATCGCAGCATCGGCGCAGATCTGGATCACTGGGAAGGGCCTCTGAACGTCTACAAACCCGATACATCGTTTCCGGGCACGCGTGAATGGTGGGCGCCGGAAGTGCACATGTGGCAGGGCCGCTACTATCTGTTTGGATCGTTCGCGGGCGACGGCATCACGCGCGGCACGGGGGTGTTCGTGTCCGGCAGCCCAAGCGGACCGTTTCAACCGGTGACCAACAAAGCCGTAACGCCGCTTCACTGGGAATGCCTGGACGGACACCTGTATGTCGATCCGCGCCGACAGCCATGGATTGTGTTCAGCCATGAATGGACACAGATCGCCGATGGTTCCATGATCGCCATGCGACTGACACCGGACCTGAGCGCCACAATCGGTGAACCGTTCACCCTATTCTATGCTTCATCGGCCCCGCGGCGCCGCCAGGATGCGAGTCAACGTCATTTCATCACCGACGGCCCATTTATCCACCGATTGCGATCAGGACGTCTGCTGATGCTGTGGTCCAGTTTCGGTACGGGAGAGTATATGGTCGGCATGGCGGTGGCAAACGATATCCGTGGGCCATGGACCCAATTGCAGGAGCCGCTGTGGTCCGACAATGGCGGCCATGCGATGCTGTTTCGTACGTTTGAAGGTCAATTGACCCTCAGCCTGCACGCCCCCAACATAGGGGATCGAGAGCGGCCCGTTTTTACACCGGTTATCGAGCGTGGCGACCGTCTGGTGTTGTCGCCGGCGTGATAAAGCTGTAGCCGATCAGGAGGAATGTCAATATGCGGGTGTTTCCAATCTTTGCATCGGTACTGGCGACCGTGTGCGGCGTGTGCCAGCCGCAGGAGCTGTTTCGTGACACAACTGCCTCACCGGAAGCACGAGCGGCGGATATCGTTCGCCGCCTGACGCTTCAGGAAAAGATCCCGCAACTGGCGCACGACGCGCCGGCAATTCCAAGACTGGGCATCCCGGCATACACGTGGGGCAATGAATGTCTGCACGGAGTGATGGGCCACGAGGCCACCGTGTTTCCGCAAGCGATCGGCATGGCAGCCTCTTGGGATACGGACTTGATGCACCGGGTGGCCGATGCGATCAGCACCGAGGCGCGCGCTTTGCACCATGACGCGTTCCGAAAAGGGCAGACCGGCTACATGCAAGGACTCACCTACTGGTCGCCCAACATCAATATATTCCGTGATCCACGGTGGGGCCGGGGCCAGGAGACCTACGGCGAGGATCCCTTCTTGACGGGACGTATGGCTGTGGCGTTCGTAACCGGGCTTCAGGGCAATGACCCCAAACACCTCAAGCTGGTGTCCACCGTCAAGCACTTTGCCGTACACAGCGGACCGGATCCGCTGCGTCACTCCTTTGACGCCACCTGTGATGACCGCGATCTATGGGACACCTATTTACCCCATTTCGAGACCGCCATCCGCGAGGGCGGTGCGTGGTCTGTCATGGGCGCTTATAACCGGTTCCGCGGTGTACCCTGTTGCGCCAATCCGTTTCTGCTGCAGGAGATCCTGCGGGACCGTTGGGGATTCCGGGGATATGTCGTGTCCGATTGCGGCGCCATCGAAAACATCTGGCAGACACACAAGGTTAAGCCCGATGCCCCGGCGGCAGCCGCTGCAGCCGTGGCCGCCGGATGCGATGTGGCTTGCGTTGGAGATAGTTACCGACAGCTGGAAGAGGCCGTCAGGCGCGGGGAGATCACGGAAGAACAGATCGATGTGGCGTGCCGTCGCCTGTTCGAGGCCCGCATTCGGCTCGGGATGTTCGATCCGCCGGAAACGGTCCGCTGGGCGTCTATCGGAACCGATGTCGTCTGCTCGGCGCCGCACCGGCAGCTGTCCCGGCAAATGGCGAGGGAGTCGCTGGTGTTACTGAAGAACCAGAAACAGCTGCTGCCGCTGAACGCATCGCGTCTGCGCCGCGTGGCGGTAATCGGTCCGCTGGCCGACAGGCCGTTATTGGGCAACTACTCGGGTTCGCCCCGTCAGCCTGTCACGGTGTATCAGGGTATCCGTGAGCGACTCAATGGCACGGCGACAGTGGATTACGACGAAGGCTGTCCGTTGGTCATCGGCGGGCTGCAACCGGTGCCGGCACAGCACCTCCGCCCCGAACAGGGCACAGGAAAGGGGTTGACTGCCCGCTATTACGCATCGGAAACACCGGAAGGCGACCCCGAGGCCACTGTACCGGTCGACCCCGTCGATCACGACTGGGTGAACAGCGGCCCTACCGCATTGAAAGGGCGCTCCGATCACTTTTCGGTGGTCTGGCGCGGAACGCTTTTACCACCGGAAGACGGAGACTACCTTCTGGGAGCGGCCGCTGACGATGGCGTGCGGCTTTGGGTGGACGGCAAAAAGCTGGTGGACAGTTGGATCATCACCCCCCGGTCACTCCGGGTTGGATCGGTCACGCTGAAGGCGAACCGGCCGGTGTCCATCGAGCTGGAGTATTTCGAAGGCGAGGGTCAAGCCAGCGTCACGCTGATGTGGCAACGGCCTTCCGCGCCATCCAGCCTGTCGGCCCGCGCCATCGAACTGGCCCGACAAGCGGATGTGGTGGTTGCCGTACTGGGTGTTTGCAGCCACACCGAACTGCGCGGCGGACAGGCTGAAATCGTCGAAGACGAAGGGGTCGACCGCGCGCACATCGGTCTTCCGGCCATGCAGGAAAAACTCTTGCGCGCCCTGGCAGCCACAGGAAAACCGGTGGTACTGCTGCTCACCGGAGCGGGGGTTTCGGTCCCATGGGCTGACGCTCACATACCCGCCATCATGCAGATCTGGTACCCGGGAGATGACGGCGGGCATGCGGTTGCCGATGTGCTGTTTGGCGACGTCTCGCCGGCAGGCCGCATGCCGCTCACAATCATGCGCAGCGACAACGACTTGCCCCCATTCACCAGTTATGCGATGGACGACCGCACCTATCGCTACAGCACTCGTACGCCGCTCTATCCGTTTGGGTACGGATTGAGTTACAGCCGTTTCAGGTATCAGGGCCTGCGGATAGAACCGTCACGTCCTGTGCACGGTCAACCGGTTACCTTAAAAACCACGGTGATCAACCGCGGAACACGTGATGCCGACGAGGTTGTGCAAGCCTATCTCTCCTATCCGCCGGTTGGTCAGCGCGTACCCGTGCGCAAACTGGTCGGCTTTACACGCGTAAACCTGAAAGCCGGAGAATCCCGCGAAGTCGCCTTGCAGATATCGCCGCGGGATTTCGAGTACATCGATGCCTCCGGTGCACGCGCATTTACACCGGGCGTTTATACCATCACGTTGGGAGGAAGTCAGGGAGATCGGGTGAGTCTGCGTCGCGGAGCGGCTCCGGTGTTGCGCGCCAAGGTGCAGGTTCAATAGGAGGTGACCGGCATACACCCCCGGGTTTCGGTGATCATTGTCAACTGGAACACGCGCGACTGCCTGGACCGATGTCTGCAGACACTGGCTGACCTGTGGCAGTCAGGCGCGGGCCAGGTCATCGTTGTGGATAATGCCTCCACAGACGGCAGCCCGGAGATGGTTCGACAGAAGTATAGCGAGGTGACCCTGCTGAACCTTGCCCAAAACATGGGGTTCGGGCCGGGGTGCAATGCTGGGCTCGAACAAGCTAGCGCGCCATACGCCCTGCTGCTGAACAGCGATATCGAAGCCGAACCCGGAGCCGTTCACCGGCTGGTGGAGTTCATGGATACACATCCCGCGGCCGGCGCGTGCGGAGGTAGACTGGTGCTGCCCGATGGAACAACCCAAGCGTCTGCCGGTGTGCGGCTCAATCTGTGGTGGGTGTTCTGTGAGCAGTACTATCTGGCCAAACTCTTTCCGGCGTCTCGACTGTTTGGCGGATACACGCTCACCTGGTGGGACTATGGCTCCAACCGGCTGGTTGATCAGGTGGTGGGCGCCTGTCTGATGCTGCGCCGGCAGGAATGCGGCGAGTTCCCACGGTTCGACGGGCGTTATTTCATGTATGCAGAGGACACGGACTTATGCGAGCGAATCCAACGGAGCGGCAAACAGATCTGGTATGTACATGACGCCGTTTTCCACCACCGTTTGGGCGCCAGCAGTGAACAGAAATCGGTCCGTGCAGCCATGGTGGCTCAGTACAACATCAGCCGGGGCATCTACTTTTTTGATCGCCAAGGCACGGCGGGATTCATCCGGTTGAAGGGCCTGGTCACAGGCGGTGCATTGTTGCGTATGGGTATCTGGGGTGTCATGAAAATGCTGGGGCGCCGCGAAGCCGCAGAGCAGGTTCAGCTGTTTCGTGAGGTGCTGCATCTCACCCGTCAGATGCGTAAACCAGATACAATAAGCCAGTGAACATGACCGAACCTAACCTATACTCACGTGCCGAGCAGGAGCGTCAGGTGATGCTGGCGTTGGGGCGCTTGTTGTCTGCACAGGGCACGATCCCGGTAGCGATGGGAGATGGAGCGATCCGTCTCGTGTGCGGTGTCGATACCGGTAATGGCCCTCTGGAGATCGCCTGCGCCGATACCGACGCGCTGGAGACCGCACTGTCTTCGTTGGGATATGCCTGCGAAGCCGGCTGCTGGATCAACCCTCAAGGCGTTCCGGTACGTGTCCTGGGCGGTCTGGCATCCGACTTGAGCTGCGTGGATGTGTTGCAATACGAAGACGGCGAGATCCATGTTTCAGGCGCCGAAGACCTGTTGATTTCACTGCTGATGCGCTTCCGCGACGCCGGATCGGAGACGGTGGACGATCGCGCCCGATTGCTTTGGCTCGCGGTACAACCTGAGTGGGATCTGGAATACCTGCGAGACCGATGCGAAGACGAACAGGTCTTGCCGTGGTTGCAGCAGTTGGAGGTCACACGATGATGATGCGATGGCTGGCCATCGGCGCAGCGCTGATCAGCTGTGTCTGGGCGCATGCCCAAACCAGCACGTTGCCATCGACAAAGCAGCCTGCCGAAACGATGGATCAACTCGTGGAAACGTTGAAGCGGGATGCCCTGTTTGTCACGCGACGAATGGAGCCACGGGTGGATCGTAACGCGCTGACACAGGCAGCTGAACGGCTGAAGCCGTTCGAAGTAAAGTTCATCGTGGTGTACAGTATCCCCTCAACAGTGGGGGATGCCTCGCGACTGGCGCGGTTAGTCCGGCAGAATCTCAACATCCAAAACGGCGTGGTGATCGTGGCCACAGCGAAAGGGGTACGCGCATCCAGCTCTGTACTGACCGGATCGCAGATGACACAGGCCTTTCAGGCGGTGGCCACACGGTTCAGCGCATCGAACTACACCGATGGGTTGATCGCTTATGCCGAAGAGATGCATCGGATGGTAACCGATGCACGAACACGACAGCGACAGACGAACACGGTGCTGTTGGTGGGAGTGGGGGCTGTCGTGGTGCTGGCGGTAAGCGCCTCCCGCAGACGCAAGCAACGGGAGATGACCCGATTGACGCGCCGTGCGCGTGAAGTGCGCGCGCGCCTGATGGACGCCATCACCGCCATCGACAACGAACTTGACGTGCTGATGATCGGGCCGCACCGGGACCGCGCGATGGACCTGCGACAGACAGCCGCCATCGAGTTGGAGCAGGCTTCCACACTGATGGAGCGCGCCACCAAACCAGCCGAATTGTGGAAAGCGTTGGACCTGCTGGAAACAGCCGACGACAGATTGCGCAAAGCCCGCATGCATGTGCGGGATGCCGGTGGGCACATCGAAGAACCGGAAACGATGTATTCCGCCCAACAGACCGACGCCTCCCCTATACCGGAGATCCACTTGGACGGCTGTTTCTTCTGCTCCAAACCGACCTCGGTGCAGCCCATGCAACCGGTCACGTTGTCACAGCCCGATGGCGACCGCCGAGTTTGGGCCTGCACCGATTGTGCTGAACAGCTGAAACGCGGCGAGCGCCCTCAAATGCGTGTATTCCGCGATGGTGACCGGGTGACCCCCTGGTACGACCGTCCCGGCTATGACCCTCAGCGCGACTATGGGCGCGGCGGCTTGGATCTGGTCGACATGATGATCCTGGGCAGCATCTTCAGCGGGGGCTGGGGCGGTCATCACCATCATTACCCCATAGGAGACCCGACAGCCGCACACACAGGTGATCTGCAAGCCGACGCGACACTGAACGATGCAGGCGGCGGCGAACTGCTGGGCGGATTGGGCGGAGTGTTCGACACCGATGCGAATAACGACCTAGGGGCGTTCAGCGATGACGTAGGGGGCGGCGACCTGTTGGGCGGTTTCGGCGGTGAGTTCGACGCCGGAGGTGATATCGGCGATATAGGTGACATCGGCGATATGGGCGGCGGAGACTTCTAACGTGGCTATCGTGACTACACCATCCGCAGAGGAGACCTCATACCCATGGCAGACAAAGTTTATATAGCATGTGACCTGGGCGCCGAAAGCGGCCGGGCCATTGCGGGTATTTTCAACGGTGATACGCTCCAGCTGGAGGTAGCCCACCGGTTTTTGAATACGCCACTGGCGCTGCCCAACGCGCTTTATTGGAACTTGGGCAATCTGTATGCGGAGATCCTGGCGGGCATCGGGATCATCGCCAAACAGCATGGTGACGCCGTACAGTCAGTCGGTGTGGACACCTGGGGAGTTGACTTCGGCCTGCTGGGCAGCGACGGAGCTTTGGTGGCCAATCCGATGCACTACCGTGACCCGCGCAATGAAGCGGCATTCACCGAATTGCGCGCCAAGGTTGGCGATGACCTGATCTACGGCGCCACCGGCATCCAGTTCATGCGGTTTAACACAATCTTTCAGCTGTACGCAATGACCACCAGCGTACCGGAGGTACTCGCGGCGGCTCGGTGCCTGTTGTTTATGCCGGATCTGATCCACTATTACCTCAGCGGTGTTAAAGCGGCCGAGGCGACTATCGCCAGCACAGGAGCGCTTTTGGATCCGCATACCGGCTCCTGGGCCAGGGATTTGCTGGACCGCTGCGGCATACCCCATCACTTCCTGCCGGATCTGGTTCAACCCGGCACAGTACTGGGCGCCTTGCGCGAGTCGGTGGCGTTCGACACCGGTGCAGGGCCCATCAAAGTAGTGACGCCCGGCTCCCATGACACCGCATCCGCAGTGGCCGCTGTTCCGGCGACCAACACGGACGAGTTCATCTATATGAGCAGTGGAACCTGGTCGCTGATGGGCGTGGAACTCAAGGAACCGTTGGTGACTCAGCGCACCCAGCAACTCAACTTCACCAACGAAGGCGGTGTCGAGAAGACCATCCGTTTCCTGCATAACATCATGGGACTCTGGCTCATCCAGGAGTGCCGCCGCGCCTATGAACGGGACGGGGAAGTCTATGACTATGCCACTCTGGTGCAGCTGGCGCTGGAGGCGGAGCCATTCCGTTCGATCGTGGATCCGGACAACTCCGAGTTCATCGCGCCGCGTGATATGCGACGGGCCATCGCAGAGTTCTGCCAGCGCACCGGGCAACCCGCCCCGGAAACGCCCGGACAGTTTGTGCGCTGTTGCATGGAAAGCCTGGCCTTACGCTACCGCTGGGTGGTGGAACAGCTGCGCGATCTGTTCGGCAAACCGTACACAACGCTGCATATCGTGGGCGGAGGCACACAAAACAGGGCGCTGTGCCAGTTCACTGCCGATGCCACTGGTTGTGACGTGATCGCCGGCCCCATCGAGGCAACCGCTGCAGGCAACCTGCTGATGCAGATGATCGCCATGGGAGATGTCCGAAACCTGTCCGAAGGAAGGGAGTTGATCCGCAGATCGTCCGAGATTATCCACTATGCACCGGGTTCACGCGAACCATGGGACGCCGCATATGAGCGGTTCATACGCTTTGGCGGCTGAGTAACCTGCTGCCGGGCGCCGTTCAACTGCGCCCGGCCTTCTTCCCCAAAAGCCTATGGCCGATCCGCTCGATTTCGCCGCATTTCACGCATTGCCCGATCCCGCACATATCGTTGACCGGCAATACCGGATGCGCCATATCAACCGAGCGGCCTATGTGTGGTACCAGCAATCCGCCTTGGACGGCGCCGCCATGCTGGGGAAGTGCCCATGGGAAGCCTATCCGTACGCACCTCCCGACATCCGTAAGCCCGGATTATTCATGAATTTGCCAGACTTCGCCGGTTGACATGCGGATTGAGGG
>CAZYPZ010000008.1:0-157238 GCA_964650005.1 uncultured bacterium
TGGCCGGCCAGACGCTGCGTTTTCAAAGTGTGACGAACGCCGAGCATCAAGCCTATGGCGCCACCGATGAACTGCTGGGCGCCGTGGCGCTGTGGGACAATCAGACCGCGGATCTGGGCGCCGAGTTTTCCGTCATTCCGGAGCCGTCAAGCGTGTTCGCACTGCTTACCGGCGGCGGGGCGTTTGGTCTCCCCCTGGTGCGCCAGTGGCTGCGCCGACGCCGATTTGACCTGATTGCGGAATGCCAGGAAGATAGGCGGGCCTGACTCAAGATGCAAGATACATAGGATATCATGCGGGATCCTTTCGGGCAACAGGCATTCAAATGTCTATGTCGTAGCAACGCATAAATGATGGGGTAATCATGACTGGACATACCGACAGTTCGAGATACGCTTCCGGGAATTGAATGCTCTGATGTTCTGCGTAGCCTGGCGTTTTTCGTGCGAGTCTGAGCCTAAATCAACAGTCGTCGGTATTGGTTGATGACTTACGAACGACGCGCCGCGGGAAGCCGATGCGGCACGTTTCAAACACTGACGACGACATGCTTGGTGCATTGCCCGGCATTGAGACGTGGAACCGGTACTGGTTCCACGTCTGTTCGATATTTACTCGATGATACGGCCGTCTTCCAGACGGATCAGACGGTCGCACTGTGTGGCCAGTGACTCGTCGTGTGTGACCAGGATGAACGCCTTGTGTGTGACCTGAGACAGGTACTGCATCAGGCTGAACACCGCAGCGCCGTTTCGGCTGTCCAGGTTTCCTGTCGGCTCATCGGCCAGTACGATCGCCGGGTCATTGGCCAGCGCGCGGACAATCGCCACACGTTGCTGTTGTCCGCCGCTCAAGCGCGAGGGACTGTAGTGCAGTCGTTCGGCAAGTCCTACATCACGCAGCAGGTCGGCCACACGCTGGCGGTTCTTCGCCATCGAGGCCGGCCCGTTCAAGCGGCAGGGCATCAGTGCATTGTCCAGAACGTCGAACTCGGGCAACAGATAATGGAACTGAAAGATGAACCCCATGTCGTTTCGACGCACAGCCGCGCGCTGGTCTTCGTTTAACGTACTGACATCACGTCCGTTGATACGCACCACTCCGGATGTCGGCGTATCCAGCAGCCCGATCAGGTTCAACAGGGTGGTCTTGCCGCTTCCGGACGCCCCCACCAGCCCCACAAACTCACCGGGATACACCGTCAAACAGACATCGAACAGAACGGGGGTGGGAACCACGCCGGAGTATGTCTTGCAGACGTCGATCAATTCCACAACAGGTTGCATGGTCACTGCCCCCGGATCACGTCAATGGGGTTCACCTTGGCTGCACGCCAGGCCGGATACAGTGAGCTCATAGCCCCCACCACCACCGCAAGCACCAGCGCGCCCAGTACCGTCTGCCAGCGCAGATCGATGGCGAACACCTCGATGGTGCGGCCTGCGCTGCCCACCTGCTGTCTCGCCAGACTGATCGCCAGACTCAACCCAACGCCGGTGATCACACCCGCCACGCCGCCCAGAAACGCCAATGCCGACCCCTCGATGGTGAAGATGCTGAGTATTTGACCGGTGGTGGCGCCCATTGCCTTCAGGATGCCGATCTCCCGCAGTTTACTCACCACGACCGTGATCAGAATGCTGGCGATACCGCATGCGGCAGCGATCACCGTGAACAGCAGGATCATGTTACTGCTCTGGCTTTGGGCGCGTAATCCGGTCAGCAGTTGCTGATTATCCTCCATCCAGCTTTTCACTTCATAGGGCACCTGAAGTCGCATCCGGGCCGCCAGCCGGTTGGCTTCGAACAATGCATCGAACTTGATCCCGATCTGGTTTACCGCACGTCCCAACGCAAACAGCGACTGCGCGTCCCGCATCGGCAAGTACACCGTGCCGGAATCCACCGCGCTGAAGCCGCTCTCGAACAG
This sequence comes from uncultured bacterium, assembly GCA_964650005.1. Classification (GTDB taxonomy): domain Bacteria; phylum Armatimonadota; class HRBIN16; order HRBIN16; family HRBIN16; genus CAZHSN01. Next base: position 1,931 of record CAZYPZ010000008.1, read on the forward strand.
GCCGGCGACCATAAAGCTGGAGGATAGGTCCTCGCTGCTGGTCAGCCGTACTTTGTCTCCCAGACTTACCCCCAAATCGTCGGCGAGTTTTACGCCGATGCAGATTTCACCCGGGCTGAGTCCAAAGAACCGCCCCGACACCAGTTTGGTTTCAATGTCCACTATCCCGTTATGGATTTCCGGCAACACGCCGTTGATCGACACAGCCATGCGCTTGGCGCCGCGGATGATAAACCCCTGACCGGTGACGGTGGGCGACACGGCGGTGATGCGCCGATCAAACCCGCGAAGCTTTTCCACCCAAACCGGCCAGTCCTCGATTTTGTTGCGCTGCTGCTGCAGTGAAACGCTGCGTCCTACATACACCCGCGATCGGTCGTATTCCCAGACAGCCACCGGCTGACGCTCCGGTTGACGGATGGTGATCAGCGGAATGCTTCCCGTGACGCTGCTGACAAGCCGCCGCTGGAGACCGCCAATCAGCGCCCCCAAAAAGATGATCAACGTTACGCTCACCGCGACAACCGCCATGGTGAGCAGACTCTGACCGACACCATGACGGATGTGTCGGATCGCCACGGTCCAGGAAAACGAACTGAACATCAGCGGGTACGCTCCAGAGCGCGGGCCGTGACCCGTTGGCCCTCAGACACTTCGGTGGCGGACCGGATCACCAGATCGCGTTCGCTCAGTCCGCTTACCGCTACTGTGTCTGTTGAACGACCTAACACCCGAACCGATCGTCTGACCGCCCGCCCGTCCCGGATCACGAATACACTGGCTTCGTTGTTGGTCTCCACTACGGCTGTGGAGGGCACCGTCAGCGCATTTTCCAGCCGTTTTACCTCCAGCGAGACATCCACCGTCATGTCCGGCAACACGAAGGACGGCAGCCGATCCGATTTCAGCTGAAGGGAGGTCACGCCCCGTTGGCTGTCCACCCCGGGCCCGATGCGCGTGAGACGAGCCGTCCAGGGTCTATCCCGGAAAGAAGGCGATACCACTTGCGCCGTTTGGCCCAGCTGAAGCCGGTTGAGGTTGTTCTCGTCGGTCTCCACAATGATCTCGGTGTCGCTCATGTCGGCCAGACGCATCAGCGGCATGCCGGGCTGCACAGACGCTCCCCGCTGAGTCAGTCGTTCCACAACCACAGCGTCGTATGGCGCACGAACCGTGTACTTGCTCAACTCGGTGCGGGCCGCCTCCAGCGCCTGTTTCGCTTCCTCCACTCGGGAGCGTGCAGCCTCCACCGCTTCACGTCTCGGCGATTGCAGCAGAACCGCCAGCGCCCGTTTGGCCACTTCGACCGTGCCGCGGCGTTGGGCCTCCGCCTGCCGCAACTGAGCCCGGGCAACCTCGATGTCGTAGTCGTCAGCAGAACGGGCGATCAGGTCACGGCTGGCTTCAGCGGCGCGCTCCAACGCAAGCGCCTCTTTTACACGGGCCTCTGCCCGATCCAGGTCGGCGCGTGAGATAGCGTCCCGCTGAAACAACGCCTCCGCTCGTTTCAACTCCGTTTCCGCCAACTCACGCGTGGCGCGCGCCTGATTCAACGTGGCTTCCGCACGCGTCCGGTCCTCACCGCGTCCTCCGCGTTCCGCCTGCGCCAGACGCTGGCGGGCCGCCTGCACCTGTGCTGTACCGACCTCGTCGGCATGAAGCAGCTCGGCGCGGGCACGCGCCAGTTCGTCCGGAAGCGGTCTGGCCGAGGCCTGTTGCAGCTGCCTCTGGGCGGTCTGCAACTGTGCCTCCGCCATTAGAACGCGTTGCATTGCGGTCTCATCGCTCAGCACCACCAAGGGCTCTCCCGCCCTGACGCGATGTCCGGCGTCGGGCGGGTCGTTACTGACCACGCCCGGGACGTCTGTGCCCAACTGGCTGGTGCGTACCGCCTGCAGCCGACCGGTAGCCACGATCACCTCTGTAACGGTCTGACGCTGCGGCGTTATCGCATCGACCGGCACACTGCGTCGAAGACGCATCATCCATATGGCGGAGATCACCACAACGCACACCAACAGGACCACCGCTGGCCGCAGACCGGCCGACATTTCGCTTCTCTGCCTACTCACCTTGTCTTCGCACCTCCCACGGCGCATGCCACCATTTGTGAGTATGGCATGCTCAGGCGCTCGAGTGTGCGCCTGTGCAGGTACCGCCGGGCCAACAGTCGAATTGAACCGTCACTCCGGCTGACGAGGTATACCATGTCTTGCGCCTGCCAGTGGTTCACGATTCGGTGGTTGCCTGCGCTTTGTATCTGCATCGGGATGTACTCGAACGCATCCGCCGTCACGTTGTCCAACAACCACTATTCACTATCGGTTGACACCACGCGCCCTGGATGGCGCTGCCTGCAGGCCGGTCAACCCCGAAGAACGCTGTCTGGCGTCGCCCAACCGTTGTTTGCGGTGACAATGCATCCCTCCAAGGCAGGCCAACCCGGTGTTGAACGGAGGATCCCATCGACCGAGTTCACCACGCAGGACTGTCGGCTACGGCGCAGCGGGTCGCAAGCGTCGCTCGATTGGCGGTTGCACTGGCAGCAGGGATCACTGCGGCTGAATGTGCGACTGACAGTTCGCACCGACGCCTCGCCGGAAATCGTATGGAACGCGTCGCTGTTGGCTAATCAGGATGTGGACTTGGAGTTTGTCTTTCCAGTGGTCGATGGTGTCTCGCTGTCTTCTCGCGCCTCGGATGTGTGGTACATGCATCCGCGTTGGGCGGGAATTGTGAACGATACGCCGGCGGATATCGCTTCGGTATACGGTCAGTATGTGCGCATGCAGGTGATGGCCGCTCACGCCGTGAATGCCAACGGACGCACCACCTGCGGTATGTACGTCGTGACACGCGACACCACCATGGCGCGCAAGACCTTCGAACTGGTGAAGCGCCAGCCGGGACAGACGCCCGTGACGCAACGCGATGCATACGGGTTTCCGTTCGCCGATGCGTTCCGGGCGCCGGCAGGTGTGGGCATGGCGGTCAACTGGCTGCGCGTGGCGCTTCGGCCAGGCATCCGGCATGACATACCGCCTGTCGTTACCGCATTCGGCTCGGTGGGCTGGCGGGACGCGCTGCAGAGCTATGCCGCCTGGATGCGGACCTGGATGCCCCTACATGAACGCCCAGCGAGGGACTGCTACCACCATGCGTCTTTTTACACATTGTTCGATCAACCGGATTGCGATACCGCGCTGGCCTATCTGGACCGTCATGTCCGTCCTGATTACCTTCAGTTCATGGTGCAGAGGCGACATCGCAATGGTGAGTACGGCTATCGGGAAGACTGGGGACTGGCCGAACTGCAGCGGTTCGTGCAGGCGCTGAAACAGCGCGGTATCCAGACGAACCACTATATCGAAGGCTACATTGTGCATGAGCAGTCGCCGGTATGGCTGGAAAACCGGGAACGATGGGGGCAGATGCTGGGATCGGCATACCAGACCGCGTTTGCCAATATGTGCATGTGGCTGGGAGAGCCGGAGTGGCATCGCTGGCTGACTGCGACCGCGACACGACTTTCCCGCGACCTGAAACTGGACTCGATCTACCTCGATGAAGTGGGGTTCGGTACCGGCGACAAGATCGCATCGGATAACCCGCACCATCGGCCGGGACGGCTTCAACCGGATGGTGCCATGACGGGCGTGCGCGCGTTGCTCCGTTCCGTTCGCGCCGGTTTGGATACGGTAGACCCAAAGATCACTCTGTACACCGAAGGTCCTGCGGTGGACTGTCTGTTGCCGTGGCTGGACGGCGTGGAGGATTACGGATGCCGGCAATGGAGTCTGCCCATCTACCGCATCCCTGTCCACTTGATGCGCTTCGTGTTTCCGGATGTGACCTTTGCGGACATCCCCGAGGGCGCGCCGGTCGAAACGGATGCCCAGATCCGGATGTGTCTGTTCAACGGCATCGGGTTCATGACGGGCCTGGTGGAGCGTACCGAACCGGAAAGCTGGGCGGCCCGCGCCGCGCGGGTACTGCGGGAGAACCGCGACGCTCTGCGTGATCTGACCCCACGACCGCTGATACCCACGCGCATGTCCGGCGTCTACAGCAACGGTTTTTCGGCGTCGCACAAACGGCTGGTCACCGCGTTCAATGCGAACGGATATCATGTCGCAGGCCAGCTGTTGAACCTGCCGCCTGCCCCGTCCGGCAGCCATTGGGTGGACTTGCTGCATGGTTCCGAACTGCGCACCGAACGATCGGCGGGCGGTTTGCGCGCCGTACTCGATCTGCCACCGTCCGGTGTGGCGGCTCTCGCCATGCTGCCCAAACGCATAACCCTGGAGCGTACCGGTGAACGTCTGCGTATCGCCGCCGATCTATCGCATCCGGATGAGTCGCTCGAACTGGTGGAACTCACGCGTCTGGGTGAACCGCTCCGGCAATATCCGGTTGCGCTGCCGATAGATGGTGTGAGCTTGGCCGCATTATCCAAGCACGGTACGCTGAGATTGGCGATCAAGTTGATGCATGACGGCGTGCTGTGCGACCTGATGGAACTGCCCGATCTCCCCGGTCTGGATCTGGCGCAGGATGCACGTATCACCGCGTCTGTGCGCACCGATCAGGTCGACCGCGTGCTGCAACGTGCACCGGGCACGTTCACATTTCGATGGGATGACACAGAACGGTGGATGCAGCTCAGCTGGCCCGTGCCGCAGACGTTCAATACCAGCCACTTACGGTGTTCGCAGATGGAGTACTCACCACGCATATACCGGTATCTGGTGTCTGATGACGGGCAGGATTGGCGCGAGGTCCACGCGGTGCAACGGCCGGATGCGCCACAGTTCGATGCGTATGACCGTCTACCCCTGACGACAGCGCGGTACCTGCGGCTGGTGATCCAGCAGGGCGGTCCGTGGGCAGACGCCAGCGATGTCGTTCGATGGCGTGTTTTCTGCGCACCGGACCAAGCAGTCGAACCATTCGGCACCCATCGCTGATCGACCTATAAGACCACAGGGCAATCGGCCCTGCCAGCCCTTGACATCTCATGGCTATTTGGCTAAACTGCCAACCAGAACGATCGAATCGCTTCTGGAGAGCGCCCCATGAACTGGAAATCCGAATGGAAACCGCTGGCATGGATTGTGACGGTCTTTTTGATCACCTTCCATCTGCCGGTAGGCAATACACGCTTTGATCAGGCCGTTCTGGAAGCGTTCCATCTGGCCAAGTGGTATGCGCAAGAGCATGTGCTGCTCTGTCTGGTTCCGGCGTTTTTTATTGCCGGAGCGATAGCGGTGTTTGTCAGTCAGGCGGCCGTGATGAAATACCTGGGCCCTGCAGCCAAAAAAGTACTCGCATATGGTGTGGCTTCGATCTCCGGAACAATACTGGCGGTATGTTCCTGTACTGTGCTTCCGCTGTTTGCAGGCATCTATCGGATGGGCGCCGGATTAGGCCCTGCCACCGCATTTCTGTACTCGGGGCCGGCGATCAATGTGTTGGCGATCATCCTGACTGCACGGATTTTGGGCGTGGAGTTGGGTATTGCGCGGGCGGTTGGCGCCATTCTGTTTAGCGTGGTTATCGGCTTGCTGATGCACCTGATCTTCCGCAAAGAGGAGGAGGCCAAAGCGCAGGCGCAAATCGGAATGCCCGAGCCTGAGGTTGATCGACCGTTGTGGCAGAACGCGTTGTACTTTGCGTGCCTGGTGGGCATTCTGATATTCGCGAACTGGGGCAAGCCGGCCCAGCCTGTGGGGTTCTGGAACGCTGTCTACTCGATCAAGTGGCAGATCACCGGAGCACTGGGCATTTTGCTGGCGGTGTTGTTGGTTCGCTGGTTTTCGATTCCCTGGTGGAAGATGGCTGTGACCGCGGCGATCACAGCGTGTGCGGCTTTCGTTGTTCCTCAACAACCGCTGGTCCCCTTCACCATCGGGGTGATCGGTCTGTCCATTGCGCTGAGTGCAGACCGCGGACAGGGTGGCGAGTGGATGAACTCCACTTGGGGATACGCCAAACAGATCTTGCCGCTGCTGTTGTTCGGCGTGCTGGCAGCCGGCGCATTGCTGGGGCGTCCGGGACACGAAGGGTTGATCCCATCCGAGTGGGTCGCCCGATCCGTTGGTGGCAACTCGCTGGGGGCGAACCTGTTCGCAGCGGTGGCCGGAGCGTTCATGTACTTCGCGACGTTGACCGAGGTACCCATCCTGCAAGGGTTGATCGGCAGCGGAATGGGTAAGGGACCGGCATTGGCGCTGCTCTTGGCCGGACCGGCTCTGTCTCTGCCCAACATGCTGGTCATCAACAGCATCATGGGCGCCAAAAAGACGGTGGTTTTCGTATCTTTAGTTATCATCATGGCTACGTTGGCCGGACTCGTTTTCGGCTGGCTGTTCTAGACATAAGGGAGGTTCGATATGGCTGACAGTTGTTGCTGTTCCGGCGGCGTGACAACCATACTTGCCTGTTCCGGCGGATCCAACGTGGGACAGCTCACCAATGAAGCCGCGAAGCAGCTGGATATCGCCGGGGACGGCAAGTTCTTCTGCCTGGCTGGAGTCGGCGGACACATCAGCGGAATGGTTGCGTCGGTGGAGGGATCCGATCGGGTGCTGGTGCTGGATGGATGTCCGGTGGCCTGTGCGCGAAAAACCATGGAAGCCGCCAAGCTGGCAAACTACGGCTACTTGGTGGTTACCGAGCTGGGCATCGAAAAAAAGCATGATTTTCAACTGGATGACTCGGACGTCGCCACGGTGATCGACGCAGCCCGGGCGACGCTGAAGCGTTTGGCATCGGAGGAAACAGATGGATCAGACCTGGCGCAAACTGCTGATCGTAGCGGTGTTGCTGGCGGCGGTGGCTGCTGCGGTAGCTCTTAAGAACCAGACGTCAAATCGCACCAATCACCCGTCATCGGCTGCCCCGGCCGTCACCGGCCAGGCTCCAGCAGGCAAGGCGGCCGAACAGCCGCAACTCCCTCGGCTTCTGGACTTGGGCGCGACCAAATGCATCCCGTGCAAGATGATGGAGCCCGTTCTGGAAGAGTTGAGGAACGAGTACAAAGGCAAGCTCACGGTCGAATTCATCGACGTGTGGGAAAACCGGGATGCTTCCACCCAATACGGCGTCCAAGCCATACCGACGCAGATCTTCTTCGACAAGCACGGCAACGAGTTCTTCCGGCATGAAGGGTTCTTGTCCAAGGATGCTATATTGAAGGTATTCCGCGATAAGGGGATCGAACTGTGAGACGGAAACGACTGGACTGGCGTTTGATGCTTATACTGGTGGCGTTGATCGCCGGCATGGTCGCCATGGGACGTTTCGGCGAGCAGATGCAGCCGCGTTCCTCTTGCAGTTGTGGTGGTCACCATGAGCAGGGGGGAGATCACGACTGCAGCAAGAGCCCGGCGCCATGAAGTTCCAAACGTTTTGTATCCGCTATTGTTGGATCGGCATCGTGGCAGCCCTGACGTTATACGGGACGCCCACGTTGTCCGCCGAGACACGCACGGCTCCCGCAGTGGATGATGTGTTTACTGGCCTATCTTCCGGGCCGCTTCGCAATGCCAGGCTGGTGAGCCTTCCACAAGGCGTATTGGTCCGGTCCGGGCGGATCCGGATCACGCAAAAGGACGTGGATGCCGAATTCAATAAGGCCCCCTCGGAGTTGCAGCGGCAATTGCGCACCCACCTGTTCTTCATGGTGGAAAACCGGTTCGCAGATTCGGTACTCCGCTGGGAAGCCGCTGCGTGGGCGCAGAAGCGACCGAATGTGCCGAAGGACGAAACCGGCCGCTTGCGCGCGTTCCTGGATGACCTGACCCGCTCGGTGGCGGTATCGGATGCTGATCTGCGGGCGTTTTATGATCGCAATCGCGAGATGATGGGTGACACGTCCTTCGAACAGGTGAAACCCAACCTGCGCGACGTGGTGCTACAGCAAAAACGAAGTGATGTAATCCAACGCCGTCTGGACAGCATCAGCGACCGTTACGAGGTGGAGGTCGATCGCAGCTGGGCGCAACGTCAATATACGGCCTCGTTGAACAATCCGGTGGACAAAGCCCGGCGTTCCGGCCTGCCGTCCATGGTGAACTTCGGCTCCGACGGATGCCGTCCCTGCGACATGATGACGCCGATCCGAGAGGCCATCAAAGCCGAGTACGCCGGAAAATTGAACGTCGTGTTCGTGCATGTGCGTCAGGAGCAGGTGCTGGCAGCGCGTTACGGCATTCAATCGATCCCGGTTCAGGTGTTGTTCGACAAGAACGGCCGTGAAGTGTATCGGCATGTCGGATTTTGGCCCAAAGAACAGATTACAGCCCAATTGGCCCGAATGGGAGTGAAATAGGTGGAACAGCTGTGGATCACGCTGACCCGAGCGGTCGAAGGGTCGGCTTCAGTGGCGCTGGGCGCAGCGTTTGCCTGGGGAATACTCAGCGTGATCCTCAGCCCTTGCCACCTGGCAAGCATTCCGTTGATCGTAGGGTTCATCAGCGAGCAAGGGACACTGACCACACGGCGCGCATTTGGCATCTCTCTGTTGTTCGGTTTGGGCATCCTGATCACCATTGCGCTGATCGGAGTGATCACTGCCGCCATGGGACGCATCGCGGGTGATATCGGCGCCTACGGTAACTGGGCCGTAGCGTTGATTTTCTTTGTGGTGGGGCTGCATCTGCTGGGGGTCATCCCCATGCCGTTCAGCGGACCGGGAGGAGTGGGCATGAAACGCCGCGGCGCGGTGGCCGCATTTTTGCTGGGCCTGATCTTCGGCGTGGCGCTGGGGCCCTGCACATTTGCTTATATGGCGCCGGTATTGGCGGTCAGTTTCAAGGCCGCAGTCGGCAATCCGCTTTACGGTATCGCGTTGCTGACCGCTTACGGCGTCGGACACTGCGCGGTGATTGTGTCTGCCGGCACCTCCACCGAGTTGGTGGAGCGGTATCTGCGCTGGAACGAGCGCTCCAAGGGCGCTGTTGTAGTCAAAGGCGTATGTGGTGTACTGGTGCTTCTGGGCGGTGTGTGGCTGATCTATACCGCTCCGTAACCGGCAGAGAAGATCTGAAGGGTTTCCATCCGGTCACTTGAGGACTGGGATCCGGCGCCGAAACTGCGCATCCGGGCTCACCCATACATTCGTCCAGACGGCATCCAGCTCATCGTTTCGGCAAGACACCTCAACGGCCCCATACGCCGGCACTGTGACGCGTTGACCGTCGAACTCGAGCAGGAACTCCACGGGGCAGCGATTGATCAGTTGAACCCGACCAACGGCTGCTCGCTTGGCCTGCACAGAAGTGCTCAGTACCAATGCCAGCTCACCTTCGCGTCCCCACAGCATCCCATCAAACCAGGCGATAGTACGCCGCGCCTTCAGCGCTTCCATCACAGATTCCCGCGATCGCTCAGTGGCCAGCACCAGCGTCGCCCATCGGTCAGCTGTTCTTCGAGGACCATGCGCATCGGAATTGGCGAACAGCGTCAGGTTGTGCTGCAGGGCATACGTGAATGCATCCGGGTAGCACCAGGTTCCATGGCTTTGTGTGGTATTCCAACCGCTGCCCACCACGCCGTTTTTTACCTCGATCCCTTGGATGCAGCCTTGTGCAACGCTCCATTCCACAGGTGCGCGGTAGCCCACATGCGGATGGTTGTACAAGATGAAACCACCTGCGTCGGCGATCCGTTTGATCTCTGTCTGATAATAGGCTCCGGGACCATCGGGGGTTTCGGCCATGACGTGATTGCATTTCGGTACATAATCCAATGGAACACCCAGCACGTTCATGTGTTCCTGGCCGCGAATACCGGTCTCGAATCCCGTCAGCACCACCAGCCCCAACCGCTCGCCGGCCTGTCGGGCCAACCGGTTGCCCCGGTTGCTGCTGTGGTCTGTTACCGCTATCACGTCGTAACCGTGTTCATAGGCTTCCTGCACCCGTTCCACAGTGGTCAGTTTTCCGTCTGAATTCACGGTGTGCATATGAAAATCACCGGTCAACACAACGTAGGCGCCCGCCCGAGGGAACTCGTGACGTATGGGTGCGCTGGAGCCGGGCAGGCTAACGAGCAGCGTTGCAAGAACAACCGGAACAAATCGGATCATGGCGTACCTCGTGTTGCGGTCCATTGGTCCACTTTTTCGCCTGGCAGGCATTGATGTCCTGTTTGATCCCGAGTCTTTAGTGCATCAGTTTTCAGAAACTTGTAAGTCTTCTGTCAGCCTGACCCCCTCATTCAACCACACTCAAGGGCTTCTCATTCGGTATATTATCTGCGGATATGCGCAGATTCGCAATATGGTCAAGGAGGACTTCCACGATATGCAGGAGGAAGCGCGCCAGTTCAAGGCGTTAGCAGACCCCATCCGACTGCGGCTGGCGGCGATACTGGCGATCCATGGAGAGACCTGCGTCTGCGAGCTGGCGGCTGCGCTGGACGAACCGGAGTACAAAGTCTCACGCCATTTGGGTGTGCTGCGTTCGGCCGGACTGGTGACAGCCCGAAGGGAGGGCGCCTGGATGCACTATTCGTTAAGCCCGACGCAAACCGAGTTCGGGCGTGCCCTGCAAGTCTGCCTGCAGACACTTCACGCCTCGCATCGTACAGTGACGGCGGATCTGACGCGGTTGCACCAACACCGCGCCACCAAAGGAGAGCATTGCGGACATGAATAAACTCAAGATACTGTTCCTGTGTACAGGTAACTCCTGCCGTAGCCAGATGGCCGAAGGATGGACTCGACACCTGAAGGGTGACCAGATCGACTGCTGGTCCGCCGGTATCGAAAAGCACGGCATGAACCCCCATGCGGTCGCCGTCATGGCGGAGGCCGGAGTGGACATCAGCGGCCACACATCCAAGACTGTGAACGAACTGCCTGTTCAAGCCTTTGACTATGTCATCACGGTCTGCGGACATGCCAATGAACACTGTCCGTTTTTCCCCGGCCGGACCATACGCGTGCATATGGGTTTCGATGACCCCCCCAAACTGGCGGCTACGGCGCGTACTCCCGAGGAGGCGTTGGCGCACTACCGGCGCGTGCGCGACGAGATCCGCGATTATGTCATGACGCTGCCCGAGAGCCTGCCGCCCAAACACTGACCGATGGAGCCGTATCAGATGGAAACCTGCACAACACGCCGCCTGTCGTTTCTGGATCGTTACCTCACGCTGTGGATCTTTCTGGCGATGGCCATTGGCGTAGGAGGCGGATACTTCATACCCGGGATCGCCGACTTCTGGAACCGGTTTTCCGTGGAGACCACGAATATCCCCATTGCCATCGGGTTGATCCTGATGATGTATCCGCCTCTGGCCAAAGTGAGGTACGAGGAACTGGGAGAGGTATTCCGCAACACCCGCGTATTGGGGCTGTCACTGGTGCAGAACTGGGTGGTCGGCCCGATCCTCATGTTCCTGCTGGCGATCGCTTTCCTGCATAACTTCCCCGATCTCATGGTCGGGTTGATCCTGATCGGGTTGGCGCGCTGTATTGCCATGGTGATCGTCTGGAACGAACTGGCTCGCGGTGACACGGAGTATGCAGCCGGACTGGTGGCGTTCAACTCGATCTTCCAAGTGCTGTTTTTCTCCGTGTATGCCTGGGTGTTCATCACGGTGCTGCCGCCTGTGTTCGGCCTGAAAGGGTTGGCAGTTCATGTGACGATCGGCGAGATCGCGCAGAGCGTGTTCATCTACCTGGGCATTCCGTTCATCGCTGGCATCCTGAGCCGTTGGATCGGGTTACGCACCAAAGGTCGGAAGTGGTACGAAACGCGCTTCATCCCGCGCATCAGCCCCATCACGTTGATCGCCTTGCTGTTCACCATCGTGGTGATGTTCTCGCTGAAGGGCGAATACATCGTACGCCTGCCTCTGGACGTGGTGCGTGTCGCCATACCGCTTCTACTCTATTTTGTCGTGATGTTTCTGGTCAGCTTCTGGATGGGACGCAGGATCGGCGCCGACTATTCAAAGACCGCCACGCTCTCGTTCACTGCGGCCAGCAACAACTTCGAGCTGGCGATTGCCGTGGCGGTGGCGGTGTTCGGGATCAACTCGGGACAGGCATTCGCCGCAGTGATCGGTCCCCTGGTCGAGGTGCCGGTGCTGATCGGGCTGGTCAATGTGGCGTTGTTCTTCCAACGCCGGTATTTCGGCACATCGGCTGCAGCGTGAGGCGCCATCTGTGCGGGAATTGAGCGTCCCGCACAGAACAACTAGAACATCGAGCCTTTTCCGCCATCCAGATGGCTTTTCATGCCGGATCCTTCGGCCTTCTGGATCTCCGGCAGCAACCGCTCGCGGATGAACGCCAACGCATCGTCCGTGTCGCGGTCCATCACGATTACCTGCAGTCGAATAATGTCCTGTTCGGTCAATTCAATGTGCATGTGCGCCCTCCGCGAGATACCCACGTGGATATACGCATAGTACCACCGGATGCCGTTGTATGTGCGACTCCGGAGTGGTAATATTTCGATAGATATCGAAATATTGAGGTGCGCATGACGGAGTGGGATCTGGTAGAGCGTGCCCGGCAGTTTAAGGCTTTGGGTGACCCCACGCGATTACGCATTCTGCTGTTTTTGAGCGAATGCGATCGGGAGGTTTCCGTTGATCGCCGGGGCGCTGTGCGGCCTGTCAACGGGCCAACCATCGGTGATGTATGCTGCCATGTCACCGGTTTGGATGTGGTGACATCGACCATCAGCCATCATATCAGTCAACTGAGGCAGGCAGGTCTGATCCACGTGACCCGGCGAGGACGTCACATGATCTGCAGCGTGAATCGTCGGGCCGTGCAGGATCTGTTGGCTGTGCTGTCCGGAGAGGCGCGGCATACCGAACTCCAGTCCCCATGCACCCATGAAGGGAGCGAGATGAACGACACACCATCTGATGCCATCCGCGAAGTGGTCCGCGAAAAGTACGGTCAGGCCGCAAAACTTGTGCTACAGGGAGGCGGGCAGGCATGTTGCGGTACGGGTAACACCGCGTGCTGCAGTGGCGACATCACGATCAAGGATGCGATTACCGCCGATCTGTACTCGGCTCATGATGCGTCGCAGATGCCTGAAGCCGCTCTGATGGCGTCGCTGGGATGTGGTAATCCCACCGCGCTGGCGGAGCTGAAACAGGGTGAGGTGGTTCTCGATCTGGGCAGCGGCGGAGGGATTGATGTACTGCTGTCCGCACGGCGTGTCGGACCGTCAGGCTTCGCGTACGGACTGGATATGACCGACGAGATGCTGGAGCTGGCCCGGCGGAATCAGGCGGAGGCCGGCGCCACGAATGTGGAGTTTCTCAAGGGCCACATCGAGGCGATCCCGCTGCCTGACAACCATGTGGATGTGATCATCTCGAATTGTGTCATCAACCTCTCAGCCGACAAGGATGCCGTGCTGCGCGAGGCGTTTCGCGTATTGAAACCGGGTGGGCGGTTCGCGGTGTCCGATGTGGTGCTGGATGGCGCCCTGCCGGAAGCGATCCGGAAAGATATGGAGAGCTACATCGGTTGTGTGGCCGGCGCCTTGGAGCGTTCGGAATACGTTGCCAAGTTGAGGGCTGCCGGCTTTGTCGATATCCAGATAGAGCCGACCCGACGCTACACCTTCGCCGATCTGGCGCAATCCGCCTGTACGGCAGCCGGTGTTGAAGCGCTGACTCCGGAAGAACGGACACGGCTGGACGGCCGGGTGTTCAGCGCGTTCATCCGCGCTCGGAAACCCGGTGTCTGAAGGAGTACGCCGTCCGGAGGTGGAAAACACTCCGAACGGCATACCGCGGTCTTTGACGGATCACTTGCTGCCGATGATCGACCATCCGTTACCGAAGCGATTGGTTGGGCTGTCCGGCGAAAAGCGGTTCCCCGCTCCATACGGATTGTTGATGCTGTCGGCCGAATACTTGCTGCCGTAACGGCCGTACGGGTTCGAAATCGAATCCGGGTCATACTTGTTGGCCGATAATTTTCCCCGGTAGTTCCCCTGTGCGTCATACAGCTTCGGGGCATCCGTGGCGTATGGATTGTTGGCGCTCTTGTTGCTGTAGCGGCTTCCATACTCGCCATAAGGGTTGTTGATGCTTTTCGGATCAAACCGGCTGCCGGCGCCGAACTGATTGGATACGGAGTTGGGGTCGAACCGGTTAGCGCTCAACTGCCCCAAATAGACGCCGCACGGTGTCTCCTGACCGAAGCGTGTTCCGGGCGTGACACATCGGACGCTGTCTCCGCCGATTTTCGGCAAGGTGCTGCCAAAGGACGGGCTGAGCGACGGCAACGACGGGAATGATGGCGATGATGGAGTGTATGGGCCGGCGTACACAGGCAGGATGCCCATCCCGATGGCGAGCATAGCCCCCAGACAGCTCATCACGTTTTTCAATGGTAGATACCTCCTCACGGCTGACGTAATATCATCCTGAACCATCGACCGGGTCATTTTCTGCGCCAGTGTCTCGCCTGCTCGCAAAATGTGGAACTTTTTGACTGATGACCTTTAGCCGGCCTGACGGACGACCTGTTCAGCGCGAGTGGGGCGAGTCAGTTCATGAGGATTAGCCTCGGGAGACTTGAACCTGATCATGGGAACTGCTGCAATGTACGCAGCATACCCGTCAGTGTTGTCGGGTCGGTCTCCGGCACGCTGCGAGCCGGGGTCGTCATCCAGCTCTCCAGCACCAGCTCATCCGGAGTTGCATCAGCCGCACGGACCGCCTCAGCTTGCTGCCGTACAGCCTCAGGCCAGGATTGCGGGGTTTCGGCCTGACGGGCAGTCAGCGCCGGCACCGTGGCTGCCCAATAGATCAGGCTGTACGTAAGACCCATCTGGCGGGCGTGATTACCGATACGGCGCACTGTCGGCCAATCGCCTGTGTATGCCGTTCCCATCGATGCCCAATCCACATCCAACCGGTAGGCGTCCAATCCCCGGTCACCCTGCTTTTGCAATTCCCGATGCAACGCGTCCACCCATCCCATCAACTCGGCCTCTGTCAGCACGGGGTACGGTTCGATGGAGCAGATCGCCGCGCGTGGGTACCGCTCGCGCAGCCGCAAAATGAACTCGGTGGTGTGCTTCACCGCGTAGTCCATCGGTTGAACCAGGATGTGCCGTGTGGCATACCAGGGTTCATCCAGCGAGAATTGAGCGGGCTGGCACCCCAAACCGTCGAGGCGGCGCAGAATCCGGTCCAGGATCACCCAGGCCATCCGGCCCGTGCGGCTGTACTCCTTCAAGCAGCGCACCTCCAGCGACAACGGCAGACGCCATTGCTTCAACGTACGGAATAGGCGTTCCAGCGAGGCGTCATCGAACTGTTCATCCAGATGGGTGGCCCAGTAGCCCAGCCAGTCCAGATGCCGGCGTGACTGTCGCCAGCGTGTTGGCTGGTCGATCAGGGCGCGCAATGCAGCCCCTCCGGGGCTGAACGCCGGCGGCATCAATCCGTATGCAGGCTTTCGGTTCACGTTACAGCTCCTCGAGTTCTGTTCCGGTTGTTCTACACGCTCGGCCAGATGTGTGCTGAACGTACCGGAAACAAGGCGTCCAAAACGGGACGCAATTCACCAGGGATTTGCATGTCCGGATGGGCGTTCTGTAAAAAACCGATCTCCCGGAATCCCGCCAGCGACTGCAGCAATACGCTGCCGGGCCATCGCGCGACAGGCGCCCCGTCCGCCCTGTCCGAAAACTCGGTAATCCGGCCCTGTTCGAATGTCATCACCACCGTGCGGTGGTAGTCGCTGATACCCAGCCGGCCACTCCACCCATTCAGCCCTGCCTGCGCCAAGCGGCTCTCCCATACCGGCGTGAAGTGAGTGAAGAACCGCATCGGGTCGGGCACGCGCAGGTACCACGGATATGGCTCGATGGGCGTCGTGCTGATATCATCCAGCGCAGCCCAAGCCGGGTGGTTCATGCCGATCGCCAAGCTGACCGCTTCGGTGGCGCCGCGCAGCGTGCGGTAGAGTCGCCGGATCCACTGGCAGACGGCGCAGATCAGCGCGCGCCAGTCAACGCCGTCCTCTGCAGCCAACACCTGGACTTTATCAGGGCAGCTCCAGGGCGCTATACCGGCGAAGCCCACCGGCTGGCCATGTTGGGTGATCACGCCCAGTACGCTGATCTCAGGCTGTTCTTCCACTGTTTGGGGGCGCCAATGGTACTCCCAGTCCGCCGGCTCCATTTGTGCTGTCCAGCTGCTGAACCGATCCATTGTGTGTTTCCATCGCTCCGCGTGAGACCGCATCGCCGGAGACGGCGGCTGTACGTCCCAGCCGGATGGTGTCTGATCGGCCAGCATCTCTACTGTGTCGGCATCCAGTCGACGGCCGCCGTCCAACGGGATGCACATCTCATAGCCAAACTGTCGGTAGAAATAGGGGATGCCCCAGATCACCTGAGCCAGATCACCGTCGGCGTCGCTCATACGGTGCATCTCTTGAAAAAGCCGACGGATTAGGCCGCGACGGCGATACGCCGGATCCGTTCCGACCGTCTCAGGACGTCCCACCGTGAACGGCACGCCGTCCAGACTCCAGGTGTGACGCATCAGTCCGCATGCCGAGACGATCCGGCCGGTGTCGCGCTCCTCGACGATCAGCCAGCGCGCTGCTGAGCAGGAGGGATGCCTGCCGGACATGGAAGCGCGCACCCAGGCGGCTTCCCATTGACTGGGTGCTTCCGGTGTTCCATGGATCGGAGCCTGGAACGCGGCCATCGGTTCGATGTCCTCCGGGCCGGCGCGACGTAGCCGTAAACCGTCCGGTAGGTCCTCGATCGGCTCGTACGGTGTCCACGCTTGAGGCGTCACGAAGCGGCTCCTTTCCAGCGCGTCAGCGTCGCCGGCGCACCAGCTGCATCATGGCTTGTGCCAGTTTGTCCGGATCATGGCGTACCACGTCGGTCTGTGAGATGAAGTCACCGGTGACGCACCGATATCCCATAGAGCGGATCCGATCGATGTCGGGCTCGACGAACTGTGCGCCGACCCGTCGGTACCGCTCCAATACCTCGTCTGCTGGCCGCGTCGTGTTGACCATCACATAATCGATGGCGCGGCCCGGCAGATGGGCTTCGATGACCCGTACATGGTCGCTTGCCGAAAACCCGTCGGTCTCTCCCGGCTGGGTCATGACGTTGCAGACATAGACACGCGTGGCGTCTGTACTGCGCAACGCATCGGAGATGCCGCCGACCAGCAGGTTCGGGATCACGCTGGTGAATACGCTGCCCGGTCCCATCACCACCAGGTCGGCATCCAGAATTGCCTGGACTGCGGCAACGATCGGTTCCACCTCAGGCGGATCGAGCAATATCTGCCGGATGCGCATCGATGAGGCGGCTATCGCCGACTCGCCAAATACCTGGGATCCATCCTCCATGATAGCCATCAGGCGCACCTTGTGCAGGGTGGAAGGCACCACCCGACCGCGGATGGCCAGGACCTTGCTGGTTTCGCGTACCGCTCGCTCAAAGTCGCCGGTGATATCGGTCATCGCGGCGATCAGCAGGTTGCCGAAGCTGTGACCGCTGAGATCACCGCCCGTCTTGAACCGATACTGGAACAGCTCCTGCATCACCGGTTCCGCGTCAGCCAAAGCCACCAGGCAGGCCCGGATATCCCCCGGAGGCAGCATCTCGAAGTCCTTGACCAACCGGCCCGAACTGCCGCCATCGTCGGTCACCGTGACCACTGCGGTGATGTTGCTGGAGTACCGTTTGATACCGCGCAACATGGTGGAGAGGCCGGTGCCGCCGCCTAACGCGGCGATCTGTCTTCCCGCGCGCAGCGTGTACCGGTTGAAAAGCGCCGACAGCACGTTAGCGCCCAACGCGGGGTCGATGGCCTGGGCGACGGTATGCATCAGACTACGCATCGAGAGCAACAGCAGCACCGCTCCGGAGGTCGCCAGCAGCGTTCCGATGACCATCCAGATCCGCTGCCCGCCTGTCGACTCGCCCAGATCACGCAGCCATTGTGCCAGCTGCGTCAGCGCCGCAGGCGAATGGAACTGCAGCACGACCAGCAATCCGGCCAGCATGACCGCCAGCCCGGCGAGGGACACGACGAACCACCGCTTGACCCGAAGCCCCGGGATCAGCCAGCGGATACGCGTCTCTCTGGTGGGCCGATGTCTCATCGGCTCACGCTGGCAGGATCGGCGGCTGCTTGATGTCGCGATGCAGCGTGGTGACCTGGTATCCCTGATTGCGGATGTACTCCGCGATCAACTCGGCGAAGGTGACCGATCGGTGCCGTCCGCCGGTACAGCCGATGGCGATTGTCAGATAGGCTTTCCCCTCACGGATGTACTGCGGCAGCGTAAAACCGATGAGATCCTGCAGCCGCTGCAGGAACGGTTCCGCCAACGGATCGGCCATCACATATTCGCGAACCAGCGGATTCTGTCCGTTCAGGTCTCGCAGGTCGCTGACATAGTGCGGGTTGGCCAGGAACCGCACATCGAAGACCAGGTCGGCGTCGATGGGGATGCTGTTCTTGAACCCGAACGACACCACGTTGATCATCAGTCCGGACTGGCGCTGGTCACCCGCGTAATACTGACGGATCAGCAGGCGTGTTTCAGCGGCGGCGGTCTGTGAGGTATCGATGATCCGATCGGCCGCTTCGCGCACTTCCTGCAGGATCTGCCGCTCCGTACGGATCGCGTCCAGGATGGTTGGATGGGTCGAGCTGAGAGGGTGTTTACGGCGCAACTCCTTGAAGCGTTGCACCAGCACTTCGTCGCTGCAGTCCAGGAAAAGAATTTCGATGTTCACACCCATTTGGGCCACAGCGCGCACATGATCCAGCACCTCGCGGAATTGTGCACCGCTGCGCGTATCCAGCAGAACCGCCACGTGTCGCGGGTCGGACTCCGGATCATCCTGCAGCATCCGTGCCAGATGCGGCAGCAATCGCGGCGGCAGGTTATCCACGCAGTTGTAATCAAGATCTTCAAAAACGTGAGATACCATCTGTTTGCCGGCGCCCGATATGCCGGTAATCAGCACCCAACGGCGGCGACGCGGTTTAGTGTTTGTTTGGCTCATGCGTTTACTTCCTTTTCGTGAGCAGACCGTTGAACAGACCTGAGAACACCCCCATGCAGACGGAGCCGAACAGCGCCGCCCAGAAAGACGTCACGTGGAACCCCACGGTGTTACCCAGTGGACCACCGACAACCCAGAACATCAGCACGTTCAGCAGCAGACCGAACAGCCCGAAGGTGAGACAGGTGAGCGGCAGGGTCAAGAGACGCACCACCGGCAGGATCACCACATTGATCAGGCCCATCACCAGTGCGGCGAGAAACGCCGACCCGCTGGAGTCCAGGCTGAGACCGACCCCCAGCATCTCACCCAGCTTCACGGTGATCATCAAGGCCAGTGCCGACAGGACCCATCGAACGATCAACATCGTTAACCTCCTGTTCTTCGAGCTGTCGAACCGATGATGCGGCGACGGTGTCCAAGGCGATACGGATGGTGTGCGCCAGCGTCACGGTAATCCCGGGTACTTGGGCGATTGCATCCACGTCGGCGGCCGCCAGGCGTCCGATCGAGCCGAAAGCCTTGATCAATGCGCGTTTTCGCACCGGTCCCACACCGGGAACTTCATCCAGCAGAGAAAACGTCGCCCGTTTTGCGCGCAACCTCCGATGATAGTCTATCGCGAAGCGATGCGCCTCGTCCCGTATTTGTTGCAGCAGCCGCAGTTCCGGTGAGTCGGCAGGGAGCAATAGCGGCTCCGGGTTTCCCGGGAGATAGATCTCTTCAAACCGCTTGGCCAGACCGATAGCCGGTATATCCACACCGGCCTCCCGCATCGCTTCCAGCGCTGCGTTCAGCTGGCCCTTTCCCCCGTCGATCACCATCAAGGCGGGCAGTTCGCTGAACTTGGGCGCCCCCTTCCGATACTCGGCAAGCCGTCTGCCGATCACTTCACGCATGGACGCGAAATCATCCGGGGCATCGTTCACTGACTTGACCGCAAACCTACGGTACTGGCTCTTGGCAGGCGCCGCGTCATGCATCACCACCATCACACCCACAGTGGCCGCGCCCTGGAAGTGCGAGATGTCATACGCCTCGATGCGTCGGGGCGGCGCGGGCAGTCCCAGATGCTGCTGCAGTCCGAGCAGAATGGCCTCGGAACGCGCTGTCACGCGGTCGTGCTGTTCGCGCAACTGTGCCAGCGTCAGGGTGGCGTTGCTGGTGGCCAGTTCCAACAGCCGCTTCCGGTCACCTCGCTGCGGTGCGATCAGCTGAACCCGGTGGCCATGCTGCTGCTGCAGCCATTGCTCGATCACCCGGGCCTCTTCGATACGTGTGGGCAGCACGATCTCCGCGGGCGCTTCCTGCGCTTGCTGATAATACTGTTTGATGAAGTCCTGAACCGCTTCGTGTTGTTCGGACTCGCTGGCGCCCTCCAGCATGAAGTGCTGTTGACCGATCAGTTTACCGCCGCGGATGAAAAACATCTGCACCAGTGCCTGTTCTTCGTCGGCCACGTAAGCCAGCACGTCACGGTCCATCAGATCGCTGGAAAGCACTTTCTGGTGTTCCGTGATCTGGCGCACCGCCCTGATCTGGTCACGCAAGGCGGCGGCGCGCTCAAACTCCAGCGCTTCCGCGGCGGCCTCCATTTGGGTTTCCAGCTGCTTCAGGAGGCGGTCATGTCGACCTTCAAGAAACATCAGCACCTCTTTGACGGACTGACTGTATTCCTCGCGGTCGGCCAATCCCGCACAGGGCGCGGGACAGCGGCCCATATGGTAATACAGACAGGCGCGCTGTACGGCCTGACCGGTGTACGGACGGGAACAGGTGCAGATTCGAAACAGCCGGTTCAACACATCGATGGTTTCATACACCGGCTTCGAACTGGGATAAGGGCCGAAGTACCGGTTGCCGTCGTTCTTCACCCGCCGGGTCAGCATCAGCCGGGGAAACGGCTCTGACAGGGTGAAACACAGAAACGGGTAATGCTTGTCGTCCCGCAAGCGGATATTGTACGGAGGCCGGTACCGTTTGATCAGGTTACACTCGAGCACCAGCGCTTCCAGCTCGGTATCCGTGACGATCCACTCGATATCGGCGATCTTGCGAACCATCCGCCGGATACGCACCGAGTGGCTGGCGGAACGCTGGAAGTACGATCGAACGCGCGAGCGAAGCGATACGGCCTTGCCCACATACAGCACCGATCCGTTGCCGTCTTTGAAGATGTAAGAACCGGGTTGTGCGGGCAACGCATCGAGCTTCTCCTGCAGGTGCGCATCGATGTGCCGCAGACCGTTGGTCCGGGCGTCGCTCATGAACCTGAAGCCCTTGATTCGATCATCAGTGTGACCGGGCCGTCGTTTACCAACGACACCTGCATGTGTGCGCCGAACCGCCCCGTCTGGACCGGCAGCCCCTGGGTGCGCAACAGCTCCACAACACGCTGATACAGCGCATCACCCCGGTCAGGCGGGGCCGCCGCTGTAAAGCTGGGGCGGCGGCCTTTCCGGCAATCACCATACAGTGTGAACTGAGAGACCACCAGCAACGCACCACCCACATCGGTCAGTGCGCGGTTCATGCGTCCGGCATCATCTTCGAATATCCGCAACCCGGCCAGTTTATCGGCGATATACTGGGCGTCCGCTTCGGTGTCATCGATCCCTACCCCCAGCAACACCAGCAACCCGGTACCGATCTGCGCTATGCAGATGCCATCTACATCCACCTGAGCGCGGAGGACACGCTGTACTAACGCCCTCAAGACTTCGCCCCCTGAAGCCTGTGGACGTCGACATCGCCGCGCCGTGTGACCTTGATGCATGCCGAGTGTTCGGACAAACCGATCAGAGCCTGTAGCGCCGTTTGCAAGTCAATTACTTCAACCTGAAGCCAGATGAGCCCCAGTCCGCGGTTCCCGTAGGCAACCACATGATATGCCAGTTTCATCGAACGTAACACCGCACCCATCTGGTCCAGCAGGCCCTGTTCGTCCGGCGCCAGCACTTGAGCGGTGAAGTGATAGTGATGCCCGTCCGGCGCCCAGAACTTTGGCTGTTTCGGCTCCTGGGTGGGTTCACGTGTGAGCATCTGGCTGCACACCACCCGGTGCAGCACATTGCCCGCCGGATCGGACCACACTTGGTACACGGAGTCACCCGGCACCGGGCGGCAACAGGCTGCGGTCATACGCTGGATATCTGGCGATATGACGGGCAGGTCCAGTTTGCCGGCGTGGTACGCGACGATCAACGGACTGAGCCAGCGGTTTCCCACCGCCAGGTACAGTTGATCCAGCGAACCCACTTGCAGCCGCCGGGCCGCCAGCTGTAGATGTCGATCGGTGGGGGCGATTCCCAAACTGTTGAACTGTTGTTGCAACATCCGTTGTCCGGCCTGAATACTACGTTCAGCGATTTTCCGTCGGAAGTATTCTGCGATGTGGTGTCGGGACACAGCTGTGCTGACTCGGGAGGCGATGTGCAGAGAAGGCTTGAGTTTGGGATCCGTCTCGAGTTCGATAAAGTCGCCGCGTTTTGGCTGGTAGTCCAGCCCCCGCGGGGTCCGATCCACCCGGCACTTAACGCACTGCAAGCCGGTCTCTGCGCTGACTTCAAACGCCACATCGGTGACGGTCGCACCGGCAGGCATGTGCAGGATGCGATTGGGCAGATAGACCTCAGAGAGAGCGGGCTTCACCGCCTCCTTCAGGTCGTACAAGAATGCGGAGGTCGAAGTGGATGGCTTCTGCCATTGTTTCAGATCCTCACGCAGACGTCGCAGAGCGTTGCGTTCGGTGTCGTTCAGGCGACGAAGGCCTTTGGTAATCAACGTGGCCAGGCCGTAATCGGCGCTGCGTTCCATCTCCGGCGTTCGGATCACGATCCGTATGTTCTCTTTCACTTCTGGATCGGTGATGGTGGTATGCAGCGCAGCGTACAGGTTTGGGCGCGGGTGGCAAATGAAATCGGCGAACCGACTTTCAACGGGTTTGCCGATGGAATGAAGTACGGCCAGTGCGGCATAACAGTCGTCAACGGTTTTCGGTATAATCACCAAACTCAGCAGGTCAAACAGATGCTTCAGGTTTACTGGACGCTTCTGTGTCGTCCGGGTGTGCAACTCATACAGATGCCGCTGTTGTGCTTTGATCTCGACCTCGATGCCATGCTCGAACAGTGCGCTCCGGTAGGTATCTAGAACGTTGTCCAGCTGGTGCGCGCCTTCCCGAAGTGTCGCTTCGATCGATACCTGCAGTCTCTTCGCTTTTTCTGACTCCAGCGTCATAAACGCCTGATCTTCCAGCTCGCGTCGTAGTTTCCACACGCCCAGTCGCTCCGCCAACGGTGCGAAAATGCTCCGCGTCTCCTGACATATCCGTCTCTGTGCGTCCGCTTTCAGGCTGCCGATGGTTCGAAGGTTGTGCGTGCGATCAGCCAACTTGATTAACAGCACTCTGAGATCCTTGGACTCGGCCAGCATCTTGCGCATGGTTGCCACGCGAGCGGCTTCATCGACAGTGACCTGTTCTTGAAGAACCACACGGTCGCGGGGGATCTTGGTCACGCCGTTGACCAGCAGGCTGGTCAATCTGCCGAAGAGACCTCGGATATCATCCAGGCTGACCTCCTCAGGGTTGTCCTCGACCGTGTCATGAAGCAGTGCGGCGCAGATGGATGGGCTGTCCAACCCCAACTCCGCGCAGAGCGTGGCCACCTCGATGGGATGCACCACATACGGTGTCACACCGTCTGCACGCAGTTGATCACGATGAGCCCACATGGCATACCTCAGGGCATCCTGTACCCGCTTCCGGTCATGCTGTGCGGCCAACGTTCCGTTTACCGCTTCATTGAAGCGCTGCAGTACGCCCGGATCGACCCGGCTCTCCTGATACTGATCCCATGTCCTGGTGGTCACGCCGTCATGCCCCTTCTTGATTACACTCGTTCGACACGGAGGACGCCTTTAGCGCTTTCCAGCAGCTCGATCACATCGGACAACTGGTCATATCCGGTCACAAGCACGGTGATCCTCGTTTCGCATCCCATCGGATGCGGATGTGTGGAGTGACATTGTTGTATGGACACCCCAAGCGGTCCCAGCAGATGGTTGATCCGGTCTTGTGAAAAGTTGGACCCGGCTGTAATGATCAACAGCTGAACCGGATTGGGCGGGCCGGGATCGGGCATGACCGCTTTGATGATGGAGCCACCCGCCGCCTGCGCCGCTTGCAGAACCGGACAGGATGCCTGATGCAACTGATAAGCCCCCGGTAAGGTCTCCTGTGCGAAGAGATCGTCACCTGCGATCGGATTGCAACATAGGGCGCGCGCCGCTGTCAAGGGGTCGAATTGGGCGAACAACATGCTCTGCGACGAACTCCGCGCCGTTTGTGTGTCAGGATGGGAAGCGACCCAGTTGGTCACCGATCGAGCCACCCGCTCGGCATGCGCAGGGGTTTGAATGGAGCGGTAGAGCGCATCCGGCGTGTTGACATTCTTTTTTCGGGCGACGGCGGCTATTGCCAGTGCGACCGAGCGATCCTCCAGCGACAGCCCGCGCCGCTGAAGCTCCTCCGACAACATCCGATGTCCCTCGGTACCCGGTGCAGATGACTGCGACAATGCGTCTTTGATGTGTCCACGTGCACGCATCGTAGTGGCGTATTTCTGCCATGCCGGCTGGACCTGTGTGGTGGACGCGCAGTCAATCTCCACCGTGTCAGCCGGATTGAGTTCTGTCCATAACTGGCGCAGGACACCGTTGATATAGGCATGGGTGGCGGTGTTACCCACGGACGGATGGATTTGATAGGCGTAATCCAGAGCGGTACTGCCCTCGGGCAAGTTCACCTGGTCGCCGCTTGGGCTGAACACGGTAATCATGGAACTCTGCTTGTTGTAATAAGTAGCCGTTTGTCCACCACTTTGTGACAAGCCGGGCAACAGGTCTATCTTTTCGCGGATGGCGATCCGGTATTTTTGCATCGCCGGTTCATCGCCGCGATGGCGGAACAGAATGTCCGGACCAAATCGTGCGACCTGGTCCATGGCTTCGGTACGGATCAACACCAGCATTGGCTGCCCATTCGGCCCCAATACTTCGGTATGCAATGACTGGTATCCGTTGTCCTTCGGGCTCGCGATGTAGTCCCGAAGCCGTGACTGACGGGGTCGCCACAATGCATGGATGGGACCCAGTGCACGGTAGCAATCGGTCTTGCTGTGGGTCAGTACGAACAGATTCACCACATCGAACGGCTCATCCAAATCGGCTAACTGTGCGTCGCAGTCAGAGGCCAACCGATTTACCGAGCGCGCACGTAACTCTACCGATGCGTCGATGCCTGTATCATGCAGTCGATTCTGCAGTTCAGAGCGGGCCGACTCCAGCAGGTGTTGTGATCCCGCTTGTGTTCGCACAGACATCGACTGTGTCTTTGCGAATTTGTCGGGATCGGTGGCGCGTAACGCCTCGTCATCCAGTTCGGTGGCCAGGTCGTACAGGCCCATATAACGGCATACCGGGGCATACAGTGTGTGGATGTGCTGCGCCAGCTTTCTGCTGCTGTCAGACCCTGTAGCCAGGCCTTCACGCAGCGTAATGAGTTTTTGAGCCAGCATCAAGACCACGGTCCGTTCGTTGGTCGCAACTGCGGCCATCAGCCTATCGGCTAATTGGCGGAGTTCGGTACCATTATCGGTTGTATTCGAAATGTTCGTCGAAGGAAAACCCGTGCGGCCGGTGCGAGGCAAGCGCAATATACCCAACACCTCATCGCCGAACATCCTCCGTAGGTCTTCCGGAGGTACTTGCCTTCCCGCAGATACCTCGTACAGCAGTGCAGCGGTCAGCGTGGCTCCGTCCGCCATGTGCTTGTCCAGCGTCTCAGCCACGTGCAGCGAGTGCCAGTAGACGTTGTGTACCTCGTCCGGCGGCAGCCAGTCATCATGTTTCAGGTGCACACACAGGTCGGCCGCCATCTGCATGATGTCGGTCCATTCCCCTGACAACCGGTGTGTGGTCAGACTGATGAACTCATGAACGGCCCGATACAGACGACTGAGATCGCGCGCTTGGGCAAGCCGTATATCAGCGGATAGCCGACTCATCGTATTCGCCTTTCCGCGACATTGTTGACGCCCTGCCGCTGAACGCTGTAGACGCTGGGTATAGACCGGATGCGGTCCAGCAGGTGATCGATCTGTGCTTTCCCTGAGACCTCTACGGTCAATTCCAGTTGGGCGGTGTGATCGCCGCGCGATCGGGCGTTCACCGCCGAGACATTGATGTGTGTATCGCTGAAGATGGCAGACACTTCATTCAAGAGGCCGTTCCGTTCCGCAGCCATGACGGACAGTTTGATCGCGTACCACGCCCCAGGTTGTTCGGACCAATCGATGCGCGCCACGCGGTCGGGCTCGGTTTCCATGTGGTGACGGGCGTTCGGGCAATCCGCGTGGTGCAGCATCATACCGCGTCCGCGCGATGTGTAGCCCACCACGTCATCACCGGGAACGGGATTGCAGCAGCGCGCCCGCCGCGTCACCACATTGTCAATGCCGCCCACCTGCAGACGGGTCTCCTTTTCGGATATCCGTCCCGAGCCCTCGAAGGGGGCCGGCGCGGTGGGTTGCTCGCGTACGAGACGCCCTGCCACCGATACCGCCGAACTGCGGCCATCGGCCACAGCCGCCAGCACCTCTTCAATGGTACTGAAACCCAGTCGGCGTCCCACATTCGCCAGTGCGTCGCCGCGGAGCATCTGGTGTGGGTCGTGGCCCAAACGCTCCAACTCTTTCTCCAGCAAGTCGCGACCGCGGATGACATTCTCCGCGAACTCCTGCTTGCGGAACCACGCCTTGATCTTGCTGCGGGCATGCGCCGTCTGAACGAAATTCAGCCAGTCCCGGCTGGGTTTGGCGTTGCTCCGGGCGATGATCTCCACCACATCGCCGTTCTTGAGTTCGGTATTCAGCGGCACGATACGCCCGTTTACCTTGGCGCCTGCGCAGGTATGGCCCAGATCGGTGTGGATGCGAAAGGCGACGTCGACGGGGGTCGAGCCGGAAGCCATTTCGATGACCTGGCCCTGCGGGGTGAACACATACACCTGATCCTTGAACAGGCGTTCCACAACCTCTTTCAAAAAATCGGGCGCGGTATCGCGGCCGTCTACCTGCCAGTCGAACAGCTGTTGGCGCAGCACGGTCAACCGCTGTTCGAACGGATCGTCTCCGGCGCTTCCCTCCTTGTACAGCCAGTGCGCCGCCACACCGAAGTCGGCTTTCCGGTGCTGCTCCCAGGTGCGGATTTGCACTTCCAGAGGCCGGCCGGATGGCCCGTACACTTTGGTGTGAATGCTCTGGTATCCATTGCTTTTGGGGGTGGCGATGAAGTCATCAAAGCGACCGGGAATGGGCATCCAGAGGTCGTGTACGATCCCCAACACCTGATAGCATTCGCTGACGGTATCGGTAATCACTCGCAGCGCCAGCAGATCGAACACCTGGTCCAGATCGATCTGCTCTTTGATCATCTTGTTGTAGACCGACCACAGGTGTTTGGGCCGGCCGAAAACCTGTCCGGAGATCCCCTCGGCCGCCAGTCGCTCGCGCAGCATATTGATGGAGCGCTCGATCATCTCTTCGCGCTCCCGTCGGGTCAGCGATACCCGCTCCGATAACCGGTGGTATTCCTCCGGCATGATGATCTTGAACGCGGTATCCTCCAGGCGCCATTTCAACTGCCAGACACCCAGCCGGTGCATCAGCGGTGAGTAGATGTTCAGCGACTCCTCGGCGATGCGTCGCAGGGCTTCCGGATCGTCACCTTCCGGCGACTCCATCGCATGCAGCCGCTCCACCGTCTTGATCACAACCACGCGCAGATCCCGTCCCATGGCCAGAAAGATCTTTCGCAGGTTGGCCGCCATGTCCGTTACGGACCGGCGCACCCGACGGGTTGCCGCGCTGTCCTGCTGGCGCTGCAGCTCGGTCTCCTCCAGGTGCTTCAGCCGTGCGACCCCTTCCACCAGATCCAGCACCGGAGTGCCGAACTGTTCTCGGAGGATTTCGCGCTGCTCGATGTCGGGCGTGTAAGTGCTGAGGATCAACCCGGCAGTGATGGTCGGTGCGTCCATTTCCAACTCCGCCAGGGTGTTGGCGATGTCCAGCGAGCGGTGGATGGCGCCCGGGGTGAGGTGCGGCGCGTCCATCACGCGTACGCATCCGCGCGCCACCTGTTCTACACAATCGGGCTGGTGCAGAGAGTCGACGCATTCCAGCAGCCGTTGACAGGCAGGCAAATATGGCTCCTGCACCCGGTTCTGAAGAAGACTTTGAACATCCATGAATGCGCGAACCCCTGCGATGGCCTTGTGGGTGTGTAACGGGATTATACCCGACGTGAACGGCCGACAGGAACTCGGCGCCTTTCTGACGTAACCATCGGTTGTATGCAGACTTTATGTATGGCACACTGACTTGAAGATGACATTCGGTACACATATCAACAGAAAACCAGGAGCCATAACATGCCAACCCCGCGAGAACGGTTCATAGCCGCGCTGGAGCGTAAACCGCTGACCGGGCGCGTGCCCCACTTTGAATTGGTGTTTTTCCTCACCATGGAGGCGCTGGGTCGGGTGCATCCCACACATATGAGTTTTAGCCAGTGGGACCAGATGGAAGAGAAGGAACGCCAGCTGATCCGCGAGTACGTGGCTGACACATACCTGCTGTCTGCCGAAAAGTACGAACACTCCGCGCTCTTTCCGCAGGGCATGCCCGTGCCGGGACACCGGCAAGCGGAAGAGGTGACCAACCTGCTGCGCATCATTCGCGAGAAGTCCGGCGACCGCTATTTCGTGATGTTGCATGGCGATGCGACATTCAGCGTTCCCGACGGCAACCACATGGTGGAGTTCGCCGAGTGGCTCGCAGACGACCCGGAGCGCGTTCACCGGCAGGCCGCCGAGATGGTGGATAACGCATTGCGCGCCGCGGAGCGCTGGGCCGGCACCGGGCTGCTGGACGGCTTCGCGCTGTGTGCTGATTACTGTTTCAACACCGGTCCGTTCCTTAGCCCGCGGCAGTTCAGCGAGTTTGTGACGCCCTATCTGCAGCGTCTGATAGCCGGATACCGCGATATGGGCTACTACGTGATCAAACACACGGACGGGAACATCATGCCCATTCTGGATCAGCTGGTTCAGGCCAATCCCCATGCACTGCATTCACTGGATCCGCAGGGCCATGTGGACATCGCCGAGGTGAAGCGCCTGGTGGGCGATCGGGTCTGCCTGATCGGTAATGTCAGCTGCAGTGCGCTGGACACCGGTACCGATGAAGACGTGATCGAATCCACCCGGTATGCCCTCCGTCATGGAATGCCCGGTGGCGGCTACATCTTTTCCACCAGTAACTGCATCTATACCGGCATGCGGCTGGAGCGATATGATCTGATGCAACGGATCTGGAAAGAGGAAGGGAACTACGTCTGACGCCCGAACGGGGCCTGATCGGGATGCTCAGGCCCTCATCGCCCGTCCGGATATTCGGCCTCTACGGCGATCTTGCCGTCGCCGCGCGCTCGTACGGTAATCACGCCATGGCGGTCTGTTCGCCATACCCGTACCCGTTGGCTCTGCAGCAGCTGGAGCGTGCTCTCGGCGGGATGACCCCATGGGTTATCCGCCCCGACAGAGATAATCGCATGGCGCGGGTTGACGAAGCGTAACCACGGCATGTCCAGCCCGTTCTGCGACCCGTGGTGAGCCACCTTCAAGATATCAGCCCGTACATCCGCCTTGCGTTGAAGCAATGCGTCCCGGGTGTACTGTTCCTGATCGGCGCACAAAAGCACACGTGCGCGTCCATAGACTAGCCGCAGCGCCAGGCTGTTATTGTTTTCAGATGCGTCACCCGGAAGCGGCGGATCCAGCCGCAAAGGCTCGATGGACACGTCTGTTCCCAACCGCTTGATGACGGCGGGCGGCCAAGGACGCGGTTGCAGGTGTTGGCGTTTCAGTGCGTGCACGCAGTCCCGTTCGTTCAGCGAGGTAAATGGCGTGGCGTTGGTCCAGACCTCGCGTACGCGACACCGGCGTAATACCGTCGGCACTCCACCGATGTGATCCTGGTGGACATGGGTCAGCACCAGCATCCGCAGGGTGCGGATCTGTGCGACGCTCAGCACGCGGTCCAGCGCTTCTGCCGAGGTGGCGGGGCCGGTATCCACCAGCATCGCTTGTCCATCCGGAGAGACCGCGAGGATCGCGTCCCCCTGTCCGACGTCGACGAAGTAGACAGTCAGTTCACCGGGAGTCGGAGCGGAAACAGACAGGCGCTGTTTGGACGGCGCAGGAGCTTGAGAGGCACGCCCCATCCATATGCCGACAGCAAACACAGCGGCGAGCCAGCAGGCACAGACCAGAACGATCAGGGCCGTGCGATGACGCATCAGTCGTCGCGTTGAGAGGCCTTCCGGCGGTATTCCTTTGCGTCCACCAGCCGGTCCATGGCGTCGTCGACAGTTACGATGCCCAGCAACCGTTTACGGGAGTCCACCACGGGCAATGCCAACAGGTTATACTTGGCCAGGCTTTCGTGCACGGTGTCCTCGTCGTCATCCGGGTCGGCGGTTTTTACGTCCGACTCCATCAGCGCCTCCAGAGGCTGATCCGGCGGGGCCATGATCAGTTCGCGTAACGACAGCACACCCTGCAGCACGCCATCGTCATCGGTAACGTACACGTAGTAGATGGTCTCCGCTTCGGAGTGTTCGGCGCGCAGACGCTCCAGCGCCTCCGCGGCGCTGATCCGGCGGTAAAACGCCACATATTCAGTGGTCATCATTCCACCGGCAGTGCCCTCGTCGTACTCCAACAACTGTTTGACATCGTCGGCCTCGTCCGGCTCCATCTCCGCCAGCAGATCTTCGGAGCGTCCTTTTGGCAGGTCCTGCAGGATGTCGGCGGCTTCGTCCGGCTCCATCTCCTCCAGCAGATCGGCGGCTTTGTCGGTGTCCATACGCGTGAGGATGTCGGTTTGCACTTCCGGCTCCGCTTCGGCCAGGGTCTCGGCGGCTGTCTCCAGGTCCAGCGCATCGATCACCTCATCCCGATGGACCGGATCGAGCTGTTCCACAATGTCGGCGATGTCGGCGGGGTTCAACCGTGCGATCTTGTTGTACGCCACCTTCAGCTTGATACCGCCGCTGTGAGTCAGCTGTTCGACGTCCTGCCAGCGAATGATCCGCGCATCGGGCCGGATATGCAGGGCGCGCGTCAATCGGCTCAGCAGCGTCTCCGCGCCGATGCGGCGCATCAGGGAGCGCAGGTCGGCCTCCACGCCCACCACACCCCATCCGGAACGCAGGGGCGCCAGCCACACATCGTTCACCCGCACCACCCGGTGGTCGTGCACATCCACGATCTGTTTGTCCAGCAGATCGCGGTGCATCAAAATGGCGCCATCGGGTGGTTCCGGCCGTCCGACGACATCGACGTCCTGTTTCAGGCGCACCGAACCGGGACGCAGCTCGCAAGCGTCCAGCGGCGCCCACAAAGAGCCAGAGTGGGTGCTGATGCACAACGAGGATAGTAGAGGCAGCTGATCATCGTCTCCGCTCGCGGCGATCTCGCTGACGCGACCGATACGCTCTCCGGATGCTGCGTATACCGGTGCGTTGAGCAGTTGTGACAAGTGTTCGATTCGTGCCATCGTCAGGGTCCTCAGCTACTCGGCCGGAGTGTCCTGAAGGCGAATACCCCAGGGTTCAGCCGGCTGCCCGGAAGGGTCATTCGTCATCACAGCGATCACCGATGTGGGGACCGATGCGATGTGACCATCGGCAAACAGCATGTTGATCGTATTGCCATGACGCGCGGTCATTTCATCCAGCCGGGCAAAGTCGCCCGACTTGGAAAACACCGCCAGACGCTGGACAACGCGTGCGTTTTTCGGATCGATATTGTCTTTCGTGTCAAAGCCCAGAAACAACGGCTGCTGCGGTGCGGGTACTCCTGGCATGGGTACGCGGTTCAGCCCGGTGGAAGCGCTGTCGGCGATCAGCGCCAGTGTGGCTCCGTTGTACTCGAGCGTGTCTCGTTTGCGTGAGGCTGCCGGGAGGAACATACCGTACGAAACGTGGATGCGTCGGGCCTCCGGTGCAGAGGGATCAAGCCATGGCGGGCCGTTCCGGTCGGTATCGGCCGGGCATGTCAGGTGACTGGGAGCCATATACGCGCCCATCAGTACCGCCCAGGTGATCATGCGTGAGTCGTTTGGACGTTTGTAACCGGCCGGCGGCAGACGTCCCTCGTTGTCCTGCATATAGAGGTTCATCGCTTCGCCGATGTGACGCAGATTGGACATGCAGGAGGCGTTATGGGCTTTGCGTCGCAACTCGAAGTAGGCGGGTGACAGAATGGTCAGCACCGCCACGATAATCAGAGCGACAAGCACTCTGTCGCGGGTACTTGGCCCACGTCTCAGGGGCTCTTCTTGTTGGGGTTCTTCAGAGGTCATGGCGCGATCACGTGGTTATCATACCCGTGATCCGGCATGGTGTCAAACATGTGTGGGCGTGTATACCGGAAGCAGGTATAATCGTGCCGTGCACGGCCTGTCAGTGGAATGACCAGCGGGCTGTGATCTCCGGTATGAGGAGCGGCGGTGAAGCTTTCTACACGTTCGCGGTACGGGCTGCGCGCCATGATGGTGCTGGCGATGTCCGGCGCAGACGAACCGGTGATGGCCCGCACGATCGCCGAACGCCAGAACCTGCCGGTCGCCTACTTGGAACAGCTTATGCTGACGCTGAGAAAGTCCGGACTGGTGTCGGCGACACGCGGTGCGCATGGCGGCTACCACCTCACCCGGCCGGCGGCACGAATCACCGTTGCCGATGTAGTGGAGGCGTTGGAAGGACCGATCGACATTGCCGACTGCGCCGAAATCAGCAACTGCTGCAGTACCGAAACACGTTGTGCATTGCGTGTGGTGTTCGATCAGGCCAACAAGGCCTTGCGCCAGGCGCTCGCTTCAACCACACTGGCCGATTTGGCGTCCATGCAGAGAACTCTGGACTCTGCCGACACGCTGTTGTATGAGATCTGACGCATCGCCAATGCGATGCGGCTTCAGCCCTTGATCAGGAGATCGACATGGTTTATGGACTGAAACGGTGAGTTCCTCTGAACATGTGTTCCCGGATACCGCTCAGATGGGAGCGGAGGCCCGATCTGGTGAAGCGGACGAGAGCGACGCATGGCGGCAGGCTTTCCTTTACCACGATGACTTGGCCTATCTGCTCAAAGATGACCACCTGAGATGCGTCTATATCAGCGTACGCGCTTCGGAGTTGCTGGGTTGCGACGCGGGCGATCTCATTGCCGCTGGAGATAATGAACGGATTGGTCGCGTCGACAGCCTCGAATGGGAGGGCGCAGACCGCACTGTACTGGAACAGGGCATGACCATGACCTCTCTCGAGCATCTCGGCGGCCGGGAACGGCTGGTCAGTCGCATGCGTTTTCAAGGTCCCTGCGGTCGCTATGGGCTGGCAATACTGATCCATGACGCCGCCGAGACGGCGCAGATGCAGCAGCAGCTGATGGCATTGCAGTTGCTTAAAGTCCAGCGCGAGCAGGGATTGGGCGTGCTGGCGGGCCGGATCGCACACGATTTCAACAACATTCTGCTCACGACCATGGGGTATGCCGAGCTGTCTCTGCGGGAGTGTTCGCCGCTCTCGCCAGTGCGGCACAATCTGGAAGAGATCCTGGCCGCCTGCCGCAACGCCGCGGAATTGTGCAGCCAGTTATTGGCGTACGCCGGATGGGGTGCGATCATGTGCAGCCGTATCAGCTTGGCGACGCTCATGGATGACACCGCTCATCTGCTGCACGCCAGCATCCATCCGAAAGCGATACTCCATCTGCACTTGGACCGCGATGTACCGACCGTGAATGTCGACCCCAGCCTGATCCGTCAGGCGTTATTGAGCCTGGTGACCAACGCCAGCGAAGCACTGAACGGTCAGCTGGGATCCATCACTGTCTCGGTGGGATGCTCTCGCACCGAAACCGAATATCTTCAAAACTCCCTTCCGGGTGAGCCGCTGCCTGCCGGGGAGTATGTGCATGTGTCGGTTTCGGATACGGGCTGTGGAATGCCGCCCGAAGTCCTTCAGCGGGCCTGTGAGCCGTATTTTACCACCCGGACCGATGCGCGTGGGTTGGGGTTGGCGGCCGTGCTGGGAATCGTGCGCACCCATGGAGGTGCGTTACGCCTCTACTCAGAACCCGGCCGGGGTACGACGGTCAAGATGTTGTTCCCTGCCGACAGGCAGGCGCCTGTAACGGTATCTCCTCAGCCGTCCAGCGGATCCGCGCCGTCAATTGCGCGCACGGTATTGCTGGCCGATGACGACCCCATGGTCCGGCGCGTCTCTGCACGAATGCTGGAGTCTCTGGGATGCTCGGTGATCGCCGTCACGGACGGGCAGGAGGCGGTGGAGGCGTTCGAACAGCACGCCGGTGAGATAGACTTGGTGTTGCTGGACCTGACCATGCCCCGAATGACCGGTGCTGAGGCGTTTTCGGCCATCCGACGGCTGAACACGCAGGTGCCCATTCTGCTGGCCAGCGGCTATGCGGAGGAGGCGATTGCCGGGCAGTTTTATGGCAAAGGGTTGACCGGTTTCCTGCAGAAACCGTTCCTGCTGGACGATCTGCGGCGGGTGCTGGAGGCGCTGTGAAACCGGCTGAGGAGCGTTGACATCATACGATGATGGATGCCATCGCGCAACACTACGCACACCATACCGAACGTCTGGCCGGTTTGTTCCACGGGGAATCGCCGGATGAGCCGGTACAACTTTGCGGGATATCCCGTTGGATTGGTCCGGAAGAGCATCAGGTGAGCGTGTCGGACATCCCGGCGCTGGTGCGCTCGGTTGTAGAGGATCTCTGGGCGCAACGCGAGCATGTGACCCGCGACCATGTCTTCCGTCCGTTGATTATCGAACACTGGGGATATGGCACCCATTTTGTGGACGCGGTATTTGGAGCGCCGGTCACGGTGCAGGCGGACGGCAACAGCTGGTCCAAGGAATTGCCTTCTGATGTGGGCACACTCCGAGTCCCGGACATCACTCAGAGCGCGGAAGTGCAGCGTATGGTTGCCGTGACGGACGCGCTGGTGCAGGCTGTCGAGACGGCCGGAGACACCTTTATCACATTGCCGGTGCTGTCCAGTCCGTTGAATGTCGCGGTGAACCTGTACGGTGAACGGTTTCTGATCGCTTTGCTGGAGGCGCCTGACGCTGCGGAGCATGATCTGGCGGTGATTACCGATACGATCATCGCGTTGCACCGGCTGTACCGTGTACATATACCACCAGCCGTGGCGCGTGTGAGTGTGGCCGCCTGCCGGTTCATGCCGGAAGGGTACGGGTTGATCGACGGATGCACCACCCAACTGGTCTCTCCGGCAGTATATGACCGATCGATCGCCCCGCAGGACAACCGCATCCTGGCCGACTACCCGCATGGCGGCATGATGCACCTGTGTGGCGCCAGTGAGCAGCACATTCCGGCGCTGCGCTCGATGCCTGCGTTGCGCGCCGTGCAGCTCAATGATCGTGCCACCGACGCGTTCGAGGCGTATTATTGGGGATTGCGCAATGATCAAGTCCTCTATGTGTGCCCGACGCATGCGATGCCAGTTGAGCGCATTCTGAGGATTTCTCAGGGCGGACGCCGAGTGGTGCTGGCGGCCGAAGACCTATCAGAATGAACTACCGTTAGCGACAGCATGCTGAACCGGATGCCGTCCGTGCCACCACATTCACCAGTGGTGTTGACTATTCAGAGGCGTCGCACCGTCTTCGGGGGATCTCTTCTGTACCTCAGGCAAACATAAGCAGTGACAGGACCACGCCGCCAATAATCACCCACAGAGGGTCTTTCTTCCACACCACCAGTATGATTGTGCTGGCCACAGCGATCGATACGGTTTTCCAGTCGGTCAGTGATTGTGCGCCCAACCGGATGGCCACGGTGGTCAGCACGCCGATGAAGCCCGCTACTATACCTCGGACCACTGCATCCATCCAATTCAGCCGGCTCAACCGCTGCTGATGGTCAGCCAGCACCAGCATGGCCAACGTCCCTGGTGTGAAGATCGCGATCGTGGCCGCCAGCGCTCCCGGTACGCCCAACAGATGGTAACCAATGAACGTGGCCGTGATCAGAACCGGGCCAGGTGTAATCTGCCCTAACGCGATGCCATCCAGAAATGTGCGCGCAGTCATCCATTGGTGCTTGACAATGACTTCCTGATGGAACAGCGGGATCGACACAAAACCGCCGCCAAACGCCAGCAAACCCACATGTGTAATGGATAGCACCAGTTGAGAAAGAAGCGTATGGCGCGTGAACAGAAGAAGCGTTCCAAGTATCACCAGCAGAGCCGTCAGCGCCATCCAGAAACGCGATGTCCGTATGTCGGGTTGATCGGTGGGTGACTCGGATTTGAGACCAGGTGACCGGTTGGGATACAGCAGGTAACCCGCGACCGCACTGAGCAGTACCAGAAGCAACAGGGAGACGTGCAGCCACTGCATCGCCGCGAACCCCGCCAGCGCGATGAGCAGCCCGCGCCTGTCACGGATTGCGGAGCGTCCCAGCGACACTACCGCGTTGACAATCAACCCGACGACCACCGCGCCCAAGCCTTTGAACACGCTATGGGCGAGGGGCACATCTCCGTACCGAAAATAGATGGCGCTCAGGACGATCATCAGCATCGCCGGGGGAAAGGTAAACGCGATGGCGGCGATCAGTCCTCCCATGGCGCCACGCATCCGGTAACCCAAATAGGTCATCATCTCCACGCCGGTGGCGCCTGGCAAGACTTGGCACAGACTCAGGCCCGTCAGGAACTCCCGTTCCCCGATCCACTGTTTCCTGCGTACGAACCATGTATTCATCTGTGCGATGATTGCCGGCCCGCCGTAGCCGGTCGCTCCGATATACAAAGCCATCCGCGCCAGATCACGCAGGCTCACAGTGCGGTTGGGGTGTTCATGCATGGCATTCCATTATATCGCGGTTGGCATTTGTCAGGCGGAAAGGCCGGCAGGATGCAACCGGCCTGCGCCGTTTTTTTTGGCCGACAGTACGGCCATCTGAAGTTGACACTCACCATTGTTGAATCGCAGCGTCACCGTGCGAGGAGTTTCCAAGCCATCTGTGCAGCAATCAGGTAAAGAGCGATGCCTATCATCTGTTTCACCTGATGGCTCTGCATCTTTCGTTGCATGAGCCATGCTCCCAACAGCGCACCCGCGATCGAACCCGCAGCAGTCCAGCTCAATAGCAGTTGATCCATCGCTCCCATGTATGCCTGTCCCATGAATCCGCTCAACGACGCGAAGATCACGATGAATGCGGTGGTTGCGGAAGCCCGTTTGGGATCGAAGCCCAACCAGATCAACGCCGGAACGATGAAGTTGCCTCCGCCGACGCCCAGCAGACCGCCCAGGTAACCGGCAGCACCGCCAATCGCAATCCCGTAGAACAGCTGTTGTTTGATAGCCGCTGGCGCCGGCCCGGCTTGTCCTTTGTAAAAAAGCATCATGGATGCCGCGAACAGCAGAAACCCCAGGAACAGCCACTTGAGCAACGGTACGGGCAGGAAGTGGCTTGTGTAAGCCCCGAGAGGCGACAGTATGGACGCCACAATCAGGATTGGCACGGCGGTTCGGAAATCCACCAGTTTGGCTGGAATAAACCGCGTGCATGCGAATATCATGGCGATTGCGTTCAGCAGCAGCGCGGTGGCCATCGCCTGATGCAGTTCAACTCCGAGTGCAAGAAAGATCGGAACAAGGATGAACGCGGCGCCCAATCCGGCAACGGTAAGTATCGTAGTGAATCCGAACGTAGCCAGTCCAGCGAACAGGTATGTCGTCATGCATGTGTCCTTTCTCCATACCCACAGACCTTTTGATGAGGGCGCATTTGTCGTCTGATCTCCGGGTCTGCGCGGCGCGGATGCCCGTGTCAGCGGCCCCTGATGCCTTGTGTGTTGGATAGGCGATCGAGTGTTGGCGGGGATCGCTGTTATCCACAGAGACTAACAGCCTCCAAAGGGCATGTTGCCGCTCACACCTGCTTTCGGCGGGATGCGTACCCAGCGGCTTCTCCCCCGATCACCGATGCCTGTGCATATCGGAAAACCGACAGCCATAA
Source organism: uncultured bacterium (assembly GCA_964650005.1). Taxonomy (GTDB): domain Bacteria; phylum Armatimonadota; class HRBIN16; order HRBIN16; family HRBIN16; genus CAZHSN01. The sequence goes on from CAZYPZ010000008.1 coordinate 40,202, forward strand.
AGCCGGATCTGTGACCTGAACCTATTGTGGAGTCAGACCACGGCGCATATGTCCGGCTGTGAGGCCGGCGGGTGGAGCACCTGCCGGCCTCACAGCCGGATCACCGCGAGTACCCGGCGCAGCTTTGGCAGACGATCTGGCCGTCTTTTACGCGTGCGTTGCGTTCAATGACCATTTCTCCGCAGGACGGGCAGACCAGCGACTCGAAGGTGTGCGGGGCGTCCTGCCAGTGGTAGGGAAAGATCTCGCTGATAGTCAGCAGCATCTCATCCGAAGCCTCGGATATTCTCTGCACCAATGGATCGATGATGGAGTCCGGTATCTGCGATGCCGGCGTGCCGGACTTCCGCATCGCCATAAACTCGGTTTGTTTGTTTCTCTGCATGGCTTCTGCCTTGGCGCTCACACGTACCGCGCGCTGGCCCTTCTTGTCGATTAGTGTCAATGCCCATTTGCCCAGGCCCAGTTTCCTGATGTTGCCCTTGCCCAGAGTACAGCCAGTGGCGACTTGTACACCGTCCGCCCAGCAGGTCGCGCAATGGTCTTCGTCGATTTCGATCAGCGCCATCAACTGCCCGTCTTTGGCGCGTTCAACCCCCAGTGCTCTCATCGCGGCAAGCCCCGTCCGCAGGCCCATCGGCATAGCAGGGCATTTGTGCCCATGAAACTGTTGGCCCAAAGTCAATAGTTCTTGATACTGCATGGTGGTCTCCTTTGTTTGCCGTGTGCTCATGTCGATGGAGCCGCAGCACGGCATATGTCAATACAACTGGATAATTGCATATTTGGCCAAATATGCAATATAGTCTGTGGCTGCAGCCTGCTCCAGATTGGTGATTATCGTGTTATTACCTGGTCTGGTGCAGTGTCACACCGTCAACTGGTTGACACCATTTCACCCAAACAACCCGACCTGTGGCCTTCAGATAAGCCTTATGAGCGAGTCGGCAGGTATCGGTGACAGCGTGGACGAAACAAGATCCCGACAGGCGGAGCCTGAGAGTTCAAGACATAGGAGAATAACAGCCCCATGGGTACGCTCAAGATCGGCGCGTTTTTATCATCGTTTTGCCTGGATTTTGTCAGTGCCGTGAAAACGGCGCACGAACTGGGCATGGTGGGCATCGAATTGTCTTCGCTGCCGAACGAGATCGATGTGGAGCATTTGACCCCCAAACAATGCGAAGACATCCTGACGGTGCTGTGGGATCACAATCTCGCGATCAGCTCGGTCTGCGGCGAGATCGGCGGATTCGCCATCGATGACGAGGCCGAAGCGATGAGCCGGGTGGAGCGCACCAAACAGGTGATGGAGGTGACCAAACGGCTGGGATGTGACATCGTGCAGTTGCATATCGGTGTGGTTCCGCATGATCTCTATGGTCCTACCGTGGATGTGCTGCGCCGCGCGTTGGATCGGCTGGGCGCATTTGGACAGGAGATCGGCGTGTGCGTCGCTACCGAGACCGGTCCCGAACCGGGGGACGTGATGAAGCGGTTCCTCGATACGCTTCAAAACCCGACGATCAAGGTCAACTATGATCCGGCGAATCTGGTGATGAACGGCTTCGACGCGATATCCGGTGTGTATGATCTGAAGGATTACATCGTCCACACCCATGCCAAAGACGGTCTGCGGAAACCTGACGCCTCCGGCGAGCAGGAGAAGCCGCTGGGGAGCGGTGATGTGGACTTCCCGCGATATATCCAGGCCCTCAAGGAGATCGGATATGACGGGTACTACATCATCGAGCGCGAAGTCGGAAATGACCGCGTGAAAGACATCGCAGACGCCGTGCGGTTCCTGCAGACGTTCTGAACCGGTCAGGCTGGTCTGTAAACCTCGGGCCGGCGTGTGCGTTTGACGCGTCATACGGCGGCCCGGATCTGCTCATGTGAGTCGCGCCACTCGTAACTCCATGCGCTGACTTCCATCCGACTCCACCACGATCCGTATTCCGTCCGGTTCCGCGGCGCAGCGGACAATGCGGCCGGGTATGTCTGTCTCCGATTGCAGCAGCATGCAGAACCAGGCTCGTCGGCCGGTCCGGCGCGCCATCAACATCGGACGCGTCGGGCTTTCGGGGGCGGCGCCCGCCGGCATCTGCAGGTTAAACAGCGTGCCGGGTCTATCCGCTTGCATTGTGACGCGCGCAGGATGTGCAGTCAGCGTTACCGGGGCTTTCCATTGGCTTCGACGGGCGTTGCGGATCCAGCGCCAGGGGTTGCCGGCGGGCAGTTTCGCAGGCATCCAGTCCAACGGGGCATGCCAACTTCCGCCGCCTTCTGGACCATGCAGCAGGTAGTCATATTGGTGCGCGTCATTGGACTCCACCTGGAACAGATCCAGCAGCCAGTGGCTGGTGACCGCTACCGTGCGCTGCATGCGAACGCCCGCATAAAGGGCGCCGTTCCGGTCGGCAACGGTCGCCAGTCGAAGATCACCCTGATCGACCAATGTCACCAATTCCAATGGATGGGCCAGAGGCGCGTGATCTGCACCGTCCACCATCAGCGTGTTGTGGCAGAGAGTGGTGCGGTTCAGCGTGGCTTGTACAGTTGAAGAGAACGCATGCTCCACGTCGGATTGCGCCTCCACATCGGTAAGCAGATGTGCTCCCTGCCCGAACGCCTGCAGACTCAACCCGTCCAAGTGGCTGTGGATTCCGCTGCGATCCAACGTCAGGAACGCCGTATAACCGTGCCCGCTCCAGTACTCGCGACCCGGAGTGCTGGTGAGGCGCACATATCGGTGTTCGGGCCAGTAGCGGCAGGCGGGCATTATCGGAGCGTCTGCGGGCTGTGTTGGAGGCATATGAAAGACACGGGTCTGGGCGTTCCGATGGCGCTGTGCCAACCAGGTCAGGTCAGGATGGTCATCCAGTTCATGCGCCATACCCATCAGCGGATACTCCGTAAGGCACGCCCTGCGGGCGTAGCAGTCACCCACCATGGGCAGTGTCAGATCGGGAAATGTGATCCCCAGCGGGGCTTTCAGCAGGTCGATCAGTCGGCGGTTATTGGCAAACCGCATCTCCCATAGGTTCAGGGCGCCCGGGCGGTTTGCCAGACGTTCGGCCAGCCAGCAGAGCGGAGCGGCTGCCGCGAAGTGATAGTTCAGGCTGCTCTCAAACCACAGTCCGTCATCCATCACCGCCTGCTCCATCAGTTCGCGAACCCCTTCCGGACCGTCGATTACCCGACGCATCAATGCGTCATCCCGGGTGACCGCGGCCCAGCAACCCAGAAACGCTTTGTGGAAGGCATGGTGGTTGTTGTGTCGCCCTCCCGGCACATTCCGGATCCACCAGCGATCGTTTCGGTCGATCGCGCGGGCCGCTCGTTGAAAATGGCCTTCCAGCGCCTGATGCAATTCGTTGGACATCCAGTCTTCCAGCATCGAGGCGGCGTCCAGAAGCGGCAGGTTCCACACCGTCCAGTTCAAACCGGTGTCCGGATGGCGTGCGAAGAATCTGTACTTGGTGAAGTGCGCCAGTCCGTTCAAAGCTGCTGTCAGCGCTTCCGGTTCTTCGGTAGTGCGAAAGAGCAACGCGGCGTTGAACACATGCGTGGCGGTGGGCGTCAGCGCAAATTGAGTATGCCGGTTGATTTGCGGGTATGTTTGTGACCAGTGTTGCAGCCGGGCGGTACGCCACCAGGCGCGCTCGAAACGAGGCAACGGTTGTTGCTGCAACGCGGTCACCGACTCACGCCAGCTGCGTATGCACTCTTCCATCTCGGCGCTGCCCGACAGTTCCCGGATGCGTTGCCAATGCAATTCGGTGGCGAACAGTGGTGCAAACCGGCATGCCATGCAGGTACCCTCGAATTGGTGACGCTTCGATCAAACAGGGAAGGAGATTCTCCCTGTGAAGTCGAATAGTACACATTACAGGTGACGCCGCAGTATGTTCGCGCTGCGGAAAACCTGTGCGTTTCATTGTAGCGGATATCAAATCATATGCAATCGCACGAGTGCGCTGTCAGCACCGGCAGGTGCTGATGCCTGATCGGGGCGTCAAGCCTCACGCGAAGAAGGAGCACGCTCATGATGGACAGTCCGTGGAGATTTCTGGAAGGGCACGTCATCGGCGGACGGTACGAGCTGAAGGCGTTGTTCGGGGTCGGCCCTGTGGCTGGCGTGTACCTGGCCGATGACCGAGCCAATGACGTGATTCCGCGCGTAGCGGTCAAGCTGATGGTGGCGGATACCGAAGCCGAACGCCAGCGTCAGCTGGAAGCATTGACGAATATGCTGCGCATGGGACATCCCAATATACTCAGCTGTTTTGACACCGGTGAGACACGTGTTGCCGGGGTCAATCTCAACTACCTTGTGATGGAGGTCGGCGATCAGACGCTTGCGGAGCGTATGGAGATCGGTCCGATCTCTCCCGCTGAGGCCTTGGTCATCCTGCGTTCAATCGCGGCAGCGCTTGCCTACACGCATCATCCTTCGCACCAGGTCATCCATAGAAATATCAAGCCGCAGAACGTGATCCACGCCGATGACAGCTGGAAGCTGGCCGATGTGGGGCTGCTGCCCCCGCCCGCAGGGGTACACAGCGTGCGCGCGGGCACCGTGACCACCATGGCGCCAGAAGCGTTCGAGGGACAGGTCACCACCGCTTGGGATATCTGGTCATTTGGTGTGCTGATGGTGCAGATCGTGGCCGGTCGGCTGCCGTTCCCGGATGCCACCGCGGCCCAGTACATGCGCGCTCTGCTGTCCGGGCAGGCCGATATACCCCCCATGCCGGAGCCATTTGGCGAACTGGCCCGCCGATGTCTCAATCGCGACCGCGCCCACCGGCCAACGGCTGCCGAACTCCTGGAAGCGCTGGGCGGCGCATTCACCGAGGAGGGGGAGGCCACTGCGGAGGCGTCTGAACTGACGTTGCCGATCGACAGTGCATTCGAGGGAACCACGATAGTGGTCGGACGGGAAGGCGCTCAGTTCCGAAAGATAAGCGACGCGGTACAGCACGCCGCACCCGGTGCGCGGATCCTGGTGCGCCCCGGCGAGTACCGAGAAGAGGTGGTGGTCGAGCGCCCCGTGGAGATCAGCGGATACGGCCCGAAACAGGACATCCTGCTGACCAGCCAGGAAGGAAGTTGCATCAAGATTACCGCCTCCAAGGTCACCCTGCGTGGCCTGACGGTGAAACGCCTTCAGGGGTTGCGTGAAGAGGAAGGGTACGCCATTGAAGTCGTGGGCTGTGCTCCGCTGATCGAAGACTGCGACGTCACCAGTGCGTCGCACGCCGCAATCGCCGTGCGCGGGCAGGAGGCGCACCCGGTCATCCGCAAATGCAACATCAGTAACGGGAACGCGGCGGGAATCTTTCTGGACGATCACGCCCGCGGTACGGTGGAAGATTGCGAGATATCGCGCAACGCCTCTTCAGGGGTGCATATCGCCCACCAAGCCGATCCCGTGGTGCGCCGATGTCATATCCATTCCGGTCAGGCCAGCGGCCTGTTCGTCAACGCGCAGGGCGTAGGACAGATCGAGGACTGCATCATCGAGGACAACGCGCTGACCGGAGTGTATGTGGCCGGCCAGAGCAATCCGACCATTCGTCGCTGCACCATATCCGGCGGCAAATCCGATGGGGTCTGGGTCAATGCTCAGGGGTTTGGGGCCTTCGAGGAGTGTGATATCTTCGGACACACCAAGGCTGGCGTGCATATCACGGACCATAGCGATCCGGTGTTCCGTAAGTGCCGTATTCATGACTGTCGTGGAGACGGCATCATGGTGAATGCCCAAGGTCGTGGTACGTTCGAGGACTGCGATGTCACGGGCAATGAAGAGAGCGGCATCGACCTGAACGAACGCGCCAATACCTCCGTGTTCAACTGTCGGTTCACCGACAACGGAGAACAGGGCGTACTGGTGCGAGGAATGGCCAGTCTGCGTATCGAAAACTGCATCATAAAGGGAAACAAACGCGGACCATGGTCTATTGCACTGGGCGGACGTGTCAAACGGCTCAACAACATCGAGTCCTGAACCGTAAGTGAACCGATCAGCCGGCCCGCCTGCACCCACACGGCGGGCCGGTGTGTTAAGGGAGGGTTGATATGGAGTGGCTGCGTATCGGCCTGATGGTCGTGATGTTGGCCGTCACCGTGAGCCAGGCAATGGCGATGACCGCTTGGGTGGTGGATGCACCGGAACCGAAAGACGATGGGTGTGGCGGTCTCGCTGCAGAGGCAGCCAAAACCGCGGGATACGTGGTGGTCCGCGTGCCGTTCGAGCAGACCGCTGAGACGCTGATGAAGACCCGCCCTGATGACGTGGTGATACTGGCGGACGGGGCGTCCTGGCCCGCTGATGCCAGTGGGCCGCTCAAACGCCATCTGTCAAGAGGGGGCAGACTGCTGACATTGGGCGCGCCCCCGTTCGACCGTGTACTGGCGCGAGTTGATGGCGTCTGGCTGGACCACACCGGCGTGATGGACCGGTTGGCGCAGCGTCCGGGTGCTGCGGTGCTGCCGTCCGGTTGGACTCCTGACGGCTGGCAGCGCGCCAGTGACAGCATGCCGGGCGCTACCCTATGGTCGCGAGAGGCCGGACCTGACGGCAACCCCTGTTTACAGGTGCGCGTACCTGCATTGGCAGGTTGGGACACGCTGACACACCCGGTAACGGATGGGGCATTGAATAGGGAGCGTTCGGTGCTGACATTGGCCGCGCGCGCGAATGACTCCACTCCCGAACTGATGGTGGAATTGGTGGAGCGCGACGGCTCACGCTGGATGAAGACGTTTGCTGTTACCCAAGAATGGCGCCGGTACGCCATTCCGGATACGGAATTCGTCTACTGGCCCGATAACCCATCCACGGGGCGTGGTGGCCCAGCCGATCATGTCCGAATGAACCAGGTGGAGCGGATCACGGTGGGTTTGACGCGTAGTCTGCGTAATCTGGGGCAGGCTCCGCATCAGTATGCAGTGGCCGATATACGCGCAGTGCCCCCGATGGATGCGAATTGGTCGTTTGAACCGCCACAGTTGGAATCCCTGTCGCCCCGGTATCGTATGTATCCCACTCATGTGAGCCGGGTGGAGGGATTGGATGGGTCGACCGTACGAGGAGGCGCCGATGTGCATATCGCCTTACGTCGCGCCCCGGGCATCGGTTCGGCATTACGCCATGCCGCGCGTCAGATCGTATTCGCAAGAGGATATGAGGGGACGCAGGAACGCGGGATTGTGGCTCACCTGTATTTAGTTGATGAAGGCGAGATGCAGGGGGCGATCTGGGGCGGGATCCATCTGCCTGCCGATTGGATGCGCACCCATTCACGCTGGACTCGTTCGCTGTTGACACGGATGCTGGAGTATCTGAAGCGGCCCGGTTACCTGGTGAACGCGGGCGCCGAGCATCTGGCGTATTCGGCAGGCGAAACCATTCAACTGGGGGCGTTTGCCTCTCCGTTACCGCAGGGATCTCAATGGTGTTGGCAGATCACCGACAGCGCCGGACGCGTCGTTCAGCAGAGCAGCCGGGCAGTGCGCAACCTGGAGGTACCCCAAGAACGGCACGTGCTGGGCAGTGTCACCTTGCCGGTGGGTGAGTATCGTGTGCGGGTGGAACTCTTATTGCCCGGTGTGGACGTACCCGACGTGATCGATCATCCGTTGCGGGTTGCCAGCTATGCGGATCCGACTCCTGCCGATACGGTGCAGGTCCGCGACGGCCACTTTGTGTTGCGCGACCATCGCTGGGTGGCGTTGGGCGTCAACTACTGGCCTCGATATGTCAGCGGCAGCAACATGTGGACCGAGTGGAAACACTGGCTGCATCCGACTGCGTATGATCCGGATATCGTGGAGGCCGATCTGGCGATCATGCGTCGGCTTGGCGTGAATCTCATCTGTGTCAGCTATGGACAGCCGGAAGAGGCCAGGAACCTGATGGATCTGCTGGAGCGGTGTCGTAAGCACGGTCTCAAAGTCTATCTGACAACACCGGGCACGCATCCTCTGGCGATCGACCCTGCCCGGATCGCCGCACTGTTCCCTGCCGCGAAACTGCGGCAGAGTCCGGCTGTCTTTGGATATGACCTGGGCTGGGAAGTGCATGTGGGAGATTTCAACGCACGCAAACGGTTCGATACGGACTGGCGGCGATGGGTGACGGATCAGTACGGCTCCATCGATGCCGCAGTGGCTGAGTGGGGATTTGACCCGCGACAGAATGGCGAACTGACGGCTCTGACCGATGAGCAGCTCACCCGAAACGGCCCCTGGTTGCGTGTGACCGCGGCCTACCGGCGCTTTTGGGATGATCGGATCAATGCCGGCTACCGCACGGTGCGAAGGCTGGTCAAGGAACAGGATCCGTTCCATCTGATGGGAGCGCGCAGCGGATACGGAGGAACCGGCTCTCCGGGCGTGGCGCATCGGCTTCCCTTTGACCTGGCCAGTGGCGTTCGCCATATCGACTTCATCGGTCCCGAGGCCTATAATATCGGACTCGATGCTCGAGGTCAGGTCAGCTATGAGTCGTTCTTGCAGGGCGGGTTCAACAACGCCTATGCCCGGTTCGTGAGCGCCAACAAGCCAGTCTGGTGGCCGGAGTACGGTTATCCTGTCTATTTTGGACTGAAGGCTGCGGATTACACGTACGCCGCGGTCACTTCGTCCGCACTGCAGCAAAGCAGCGATTATGGTAACGGTCTGTTGCGGATGGTGCACGAGACCGACGCCGATGGATCGGCCGCCTGGTGGTGGCCCGGCGGTTACCGGGTTGATGAACAGAGCGATTTCGGGATGATCGAGCCGGACGGTCAGCTGCGGCCGTTTGCGCGCAGTCTGTCGCAATGGACGCGCTCTCGAGCACGCCCTTCGGTGACAAACAAAGGTGTAATGCTGATCGAACGGGACCGTCACGCCTCCGGGTATGCGGGCGTGTTCGCCGAGTGTGCTCCGAAGTGGGCTGAAGCGTTTCTGAAAGGCAGCGTCCCGGAGTTGCGCACACGCGCAACAGGGCACACGTCGCGTTCGGTGCCGATGCTGGCCGTGGGTGGAGGGCGCGCTCATGACGCCAATCCACACGCCTTTCTGAACAGCGAGTTCGTCCGGGTGTCCAGCGCGGGAACCACGCTGTTTGAGTCCGGCGTGCTGAGGGGCGCTGCCGGATCGACTCTGGATCTGACCGTCGAGCTGGGTAATACCGGTGAGCCGCTGTGGGTGGCGCCCAAGGGCGGCGGTCAGACGGGCGATGTGTGGCTGGTGGCGCGTTTTGGCGACCAGGAACGGAGGTGGCCGCTGCCGCATTCCGTACCGTTCCTGGGCGGAGTGGCGATCGATGGTGTTCAGCTGCCGGTTCCTGTCGACAAAGCGCTCGATGTGACACTCCGTTTGGAAGCGCAGGGCCGGACAGCGTTCGGCGAGACGTTCCGGCTAACCATTCAACCGGAATAGGAGTCACGGTATGGTGTGGATCGCGGTATGGCTTTTGCTGACGGCGGGTGTGCTGATGGCGCTGTTTGCCGTGGATGGTGAGGAGCCGCCGGGCGATGCGCTTGTGTTATGGCGGTTCCCCGAAGCGGCCGACAGATGGTTGGACTATCAGATCAAACGCATCGAGCATCCACACGTGTTACGCGTAGAAACGCTTGGCCCCGATCCTCAACTGTTCAGTCCGCCCATACAGGTGGAGGGGCCCGTGCAGGTGTGGATTCGCGCCCGCTTTCAGAACGGGAACGAGGCCCGGGTGTACTGGCGTGAACTGGCGCCATCGTTGGTGGAGACGCCATTTTCCGCGGACGCCGAGGTACTGCTGGATGTGCAGCACGACGCGGTCTGGCGTACAATGCGAGCACTGGTGCTGACGGATCGGAAAGTGGTGCAGCTTCGGTTTGATCCGGGGCATGCTCCCGGATGGGCGGAGATCGCTTGGATCGCCGTGACACCGCTGCCTCAGGCTGCAGCGGCTGCAGGAACCTCCGCACTGCCGCAGACCGTGTCCATTCACCGGGGCGGGCTAACCTTGACACTCGCCGCCGCGAACCATCAGTGGACGTTGGAAGACCGTCGGAGCGGGCTTACCTGGCGATCGACCCCTGCGTTGTCGGCCATACTCAGCTCCGTTCAGCGGCGAAGCGGGTCCCGATTGGAGTTGACGTTCAACGATCTGAGCACCGGTTTTCGACATACAGCGACTATGGAATTGGTGTCATCTCGCGAGGTGGTCTTCACCTTGGACGGATCGGGCGACGGACGCCTGTTCGGGATGAAATATCCCACCTTTTTCTCAACGGATTGGACCGACGGTCAGCTGGTATTCACCAACCGGTCGTGCGGTCAACTGGTCGACCAGGACGATCCGCACTATCCGCAACGCAGTTTTGGCGCGGCCGCGAATCTGGGGCTGGATATGCCCTGGTTCGGTGTCTGCAGCCGCAGGTCAGGTGATGGTGCGATGTTGCTGTTGGACACGCCGACGGATGCTGCGATCGATCTGATTGCCGATGCGGATCGCCGCTGGTGGCCGCAGGTACGCTGGCTGGGCGTACGGGATGGTTGGGGATATCCGCGCGTGTTGCGTTTTCTGCTGACCAGTGACGGTTATGTGGGTATGGCGCACACCTATCGTCAACGACTGCTGCGGGCGCATGGAATCAAGCCATTGTCACGCAAAATCGCCGACAAGCCTGCGGTGGCCAAGCTGCGCGGAGCGGCCGCGCTGTGGGGCGCCTGGATAAACCGACGTCCGGCGGATTTCGCGGAACAGGCCGCAGCGCATGGCATTCAGTCCGGATTACTCTACTCATACAAAGGGCAGTGCACGCCTGACGAGGTGGAGCGGCAGAAGCGGCTGGGGTTCATCGTGGCCGAATACGGTAACCTGGACGATGTGCTGCCGAGACCACAGGACCATCATCACGACGACATCGAGCGCGTGGCGGCCCGTGACCGCAACGGGCGGCCCATGAAAGGCTGGTTGACGTTTGATGGCAAGCTGCAGTACTACCGCCGCAGCACGGCGGAGATGCTGAGCGCTTTCCGACGCATCTTTGAGCCGCTGCACACCCAAGCTGGATATGACGGCCGTTTCATGGATGTGGTCAGCTGTATCGATCTGTATGAAGACTGGCATCCAGATCGGGGTTTCGACCGGCGGAAGGACCTGCAGTACCGGAGGCAACTGTTCGAGTACATCAACAGGCTGCGTGTGGTGCTGGGCGGAGAACACGGAAAGTACTGGAACGCCGACCTGCTGGATTATACCGAGGGAGCGCTCAGTGCATCCTTCTGGTGGCAAATGCCTGGCGGGCATCTGCGTAAAGTCGCCAGTCTCGATGAGGTCACCGATGCCTATAGACGCTACGGTATGAATCCGGCGACACGAATCCCCCTCTGGGATCTGGTGTACCACGACAGCTTGGTCACCACCTGGTATTGGGGTGACGGCAACGGCTATTTCTACGACATCGCACCGGAATGGACGGAAGCACGCGATGCGTGGACGATCCTGCATGCACAGATGCCGATGCTTTGGATCGACTTCGTAAACCCGGGCCAGACGCATTGTTTTGGATGGGATCGGCATCGATCGCGGATGCTGCGCACTATCCGGGAGACCTGTCATGTGCAGGCGGCGCTGTTCGGACGGACGCTTCGCCGCCATGAGTTCATGTCTAAGGATTGTACGTTGCAACGCAATGTGTTTGACGGCGGCTGGGTGGTCGTCAATCTGTCTGACCGCCCTCAGGACTATCGGGTTCGCGGGCGTATGGTGCGGATTGCGCCGTGGGGGCACCTGGTGGAAGCGCCGGGTTTACGTCAGCAGCGCATTCTGGTGGATGGTCAACCGCTGGCCGTTATCGAAGCGCCGCGCTGGTTCAGTGTGGAGACCCCGGTGCGCCGGCGGGTGGGAGCGGTGGTGGTATGCGGGCTCTGCGCGCTTTGGCCCACGGAGGGAGGAATGGGACTGCTGGTGGAGAGTCAGCAGCCTGTACAGATCGATGGGGCTGCGCTACCATGGAGGGTGCGTGGCGTATTGACCTTGCAGCGGCTGGATGAGAACGGAAAGGCGACGGGCGCGCCGCTGCCGGTGTCGCGTCAGTTCGAGATCCCTCCTGGCGACGGGATCTGTCTGTGGCGGTTAACCAAAAGATGACCCGAGCGGTCACATAAGGAGCTAAGATGCGTATCGGTGTGGATTACTATCCGGAACACTGGCCGGAGTCTCGCTGGGAAACAGACGCGCAACTGATGCGCGAAGCGGGCATTTCGGTGGTTCGTCTGGCCGAATTTGCGTGGTGCCGCATGGAGCCTCAGGAAGGCCAGTACAGTTTCGAGTGGTTGGATCGGGCGATCGAAGTTCTCCAGGAGCAGGGCGTGCAGGTAGTGTTGGGCACGCCCACGGCCACTCCGCCTGCATGGCTGTGTGAGCGTTACCCGGATATCTATCCGGTTGACACCCGCGGATACCGTCGCGGTTTTGGCACCCGTCTGCACCGTTGCATGCGTCACCCGGTGATGCGCGCCTACTCGCGCCAGATAACCGAGCAGATGGCGCGACGGTACGGCACGCACCCCAACGTGATCGGTTGGCAGACCGACAATGAATTCGAAGGGAATATCTGTTTCTGCGCTGTTTGTGCCCGACAGTGGCAGGATTGGTTGCGTGCACGTTACGGCACGTTGGATGAGTTGAACCGCGCCTGGGGCACCGTATTCTGGAGTCAGGAGTACTCCGCCTGGTCGCAGGTTCCGTTGCCGGTCGAGGCGCGTTGCGGGCTGAGTCACAACCCGTCGTTGCAACTGGACTTCCGGCGGTTCCAATCCGAGGCGACCGTGACGTTCCAGCGTGAGCAGGTGCAGATCATCCGGCTGCATTCGCCGGGGCGGTTCATCGGACATAACATGATGGGTGTTGCTCACAACAGTGTGGATCTGCATGACCTGGCGCGTGACCTCGATCTGATCTATTGGGACAACTATCCCGGAGGCAATCCTGACGTGGCTGCCGACCCGTCGTTGCCGCACGATGTGATGCGCGGTATCAAGCAGGCCAACTTCTGGGTGATGGAGCAGCAGTGCGGTGTGGTTGGCTGGGAAGGCATGAGCAGGCGACCTACTGACGGGCAGTTGCGCGCATGGGCCTGGCAATCGGTGGCGCACGGAGCCGACACGGTCTGTTTCTTCCGCTGGCGCAGCTGCCTGTACGGCACGGAGCAGTACTGGCACGGCATCTTGAATCACGATGGTGTACCTCGCCGACGGTACCGTGTGATCCAGTCGCTTGGCTCGGAGTTCCGCGCGCTATCCGCACAGATAGACGGCACCTCACCGGTAGCGGATGTGGCCATTCTGACCAGCTATACGCAGGCTTGGGCGTTCGAGATCCAGTCCCAGGCCGATGGTTTGGCCTGGTGGGATCAGGTGCGCCGGTTATACACACCGTTGCGTCGTCTGGGTGTGAATGTGGACATCGTGCCCATCACAGCCGATCTCAGCCGCTACAAACTGCTGGTGCTGCCCGGCTGGTATGTGGTGGCGGATGGCGATGTCTGCCGGCTTCGTCGGTTTGTGGAAGCCGGAGGCGCCTTGGTAATCAGCCCGCGCTCGGGCGTGAAAAACGAGCACAATGTCAATTTAACCGCTCCGCTTCCGGGACCGTTTGCTCCCTTGGCCGGCGTAGAGGTGGACGACTACGATCCCCTGGGCACCGCGACGGCGGCGGTGGAACTGACCGATGGTTCGCGATACACCGTGTCTGTCTGGGCGGAGGCGCTGCTGCCTGCGCCGGAGACACATGTCGAGGCGGTGCATCGCCATCCCGTGTTTGATGGCGAGCCGGCAATCACCAGTCGCGACGTGGGTAACGGGCGCGTCTGGTACCTGGGCGTATGCGGTGAGCCATCCCTGTATGAGGCGCTGTTCAGCCGTATGCTGCACAGCAGCGGGGTGGAGCGCCTGGAAGGGCTGCCCGAAGGCGTCGATGCCTGCTGGCGCACGGACACAGATCGCAGAATACTGCTGCTGGTGAACCTGACACGCCAGCCACACCGGGTGAACATTCCCGCCGGCGGTACCGCTCTGCTGGGATCACCGGTTACGCAAGGCGATCTAGTAGAACTACCTGCGGAAGGGGTCAGCGTCATCGCGTACGGAGCTTCGTGATGAGGGTACAGCGCCTTCTGTGGTTGGCCGTCGCGTGGTGCACCTGTGCTGTGGGTGTGGTGGCTGCGCCGCGCGATGTGCTGTATCAGGTGTCCACATTGGATGCCTTGATGGCGGGCCGCTATGACGGAAAAGTGACGCTCAGGGATCTGCGCTCCCGAGGCGACATCGGCCTGGGCACCTTTCATGGGCTGGATGGGGAGATGATCCTGTTGGACGGCGTGTTCTACCGTGCCGGATCCGACGGTGTGGTGACCCGACCTCCGCTCACGACGACGTCTCCGTTCGCCATGGTCACCTTTCATGATCGCGACCTCACCATACCCCTGCGTGATGTGGACTCGGTGAGTGAACTCTCCCGGCAGATCGACGCACGGTTGCCTTCACTGGGGCTACACTACGTCATTCGGGTGGATGGGCGGTTCCGCATGGTCAAAGCGCGCAGCGTTCCTGGGCAGCAACCGCCGTATCCGCCGCTGACCCAGGTACCCCAGTCGCTGTTCACCTGGACGGATATCGAAGGGACGTTGGTGGGATACCGGTTGCCCTATTTTGTCACAGGGGCTAACATGGCCGGGTATCACTTTCACTTTATCGACAAGACGCGGCAGAAGGGAGGGCATGTGCTGCAGATCAATCTGCAAAACGGGGTCGCGCAGGTGGATCTTACGCGTGAATATTTTCTACGGATAGACCCCGGCGCCGAATTTGTGCCATCAACAGACGCCGGAATGGGATATCATCAAATTGAGAGTCAGCCGCGTTGATAACCGCGGTGGTACCGTACAATAGCAATGGTTCTTCTAACGTACCCACGCAGTCTTTAGACAGGCTGTGTCACCGGCACCATTGGGCGCCGTGGTGCCGGTGCCGATCAGGCGCACCAAGATCATTCATATGGGAGGGGACGATGAAGAAGGAGATCACACCGCAGACCGCAGCGATTGTGATTATCGTAGTGATCATCATCGCCGGTGCTCTGTGGTGGTTCTTTGGCAACCGGACCAGCAACGAGGCGTTGCCGCCGCCGCCGGGTGCTCCGGGCGCACCGGGAGGCAGTGGTGGCATGACCATGCCTGCGCCGCCATCCAGCGGTCAGTAAGGTTCCCCGAAAGTACTGTGGCGTGGTTATTGCAGCCGCGCCACAGGCTGTTCTGGCCATCACGTCTGGGACGCTGTCAAATCTAGACGTGCCGGCAAGCAGGTATCGTTGCCGAGAGCGATGAATACACTGCTGGTATGCTTGCAGAAATACGGAGTAATCTGAGAGTATATGACCAGACAGCGCGGTGTCACGAGATATCGCTGAAGGCGCCGTACTCTGATCTGCACATCCTACCGAAACACGTAGAGGAGGAGACTATGAAAAAAGAGATCCCCCCGCAAGTTGCCGCAATCGTCATCGTTGTGGTCATCGTGATTGCCGGCGCCCTGTGGTGGTTCTTGGCCAAACCCAGCAGTGACGTGCCGATGCCTGCACCGATTGGCGCACCTGGCGCCCCGGGAGGCGGCGCTCCGCCCATGCCTGCCCCTCCGTCTGGTCGGTAACACCGTCTGATCCGGCAAAGTGTACGGCCCGGAGCCTTGCTCCGGGCTGTCACTGTTTGTGAAGTTCGTTTATGTCTGCCCATGGGCCCTACAGATTCGACAGGGGGTGATGCCTTATGTCCGATTCACCTGATATGCGTCGCCGTGTGCTTTTTGTCGCTTGGTTTGTCCGCCCGGAACGCCGCTGGTTGGGTGAAGCTCTGGATCCGGAGCGATACCATTGCGGCTATGTGGGACTGCGTGAGCGCATGGACATCACCACGAAACGTACCACCCCGCGCAAGTGGCTGGCGTATTTCAAGCTCGCCTGGAAAGCGCGTTGGCATCTGCTGTTTCATCGATATGATTTGGTGGTTACCAGTTTCCCACAAGTCGGTTTCGCGTTGGCGGCGCTGCAACGGCTGACCGGCGAGCGCACGCCGCACGTGGTGTGGCTGTTCAACCTGGGGCATGAATACCAAGGGCTGATGCGGCGTCTCTCGGCGTGGGCGTTTCGCCGGGTGAGCCGGTTCATTGTATACACCCGATATGAGCGGCGCGCTTACGCGAAGTTGTTCGGGCTGCCCGAAGAGCGGTTTGTATTCACCTGGTTGACGGGAGACCGACTGGACCGATCGCAATTTACCGATGTACCGGCGAAGTATGGCCTGCCGGATCGGTATATCGCCAGTCTGGGCAGCTCCAGCCGCGATTATGCCACGCTATTCCGTGCAGTGGACGGCTTGCCGATCGACGTGGTGGTCGTCACACATCGCTACGCACTGGAAGGGTTGACGCCTCCCTCGAATGTGCGTGTCATCGAAAGCATTCCGCAACATGACTATCTGGGGATTATTGCAGGGGCAACCATCACCGTGATCCCCGTGTCGAACCGCCAGACGGCAAGCGGTCAATACACCTACATCCAGGCTGCGGCGTTGCGGTCGCCCGTCGTGGCCACCCGATGTATCGGTACTGAAGACTACATCGTGGACGGCGAAAACGGTCTGTTTGTGGAGATGGGCGACAGTGACGGTTTGCGGGAACGCATTCAGACCCTGCTGCACGATGAAACGATGCGTCAACGCATTGTGGATAACGCGCATGCGTTCGCAGTGCAGCATCTGTTCGATGACGCCGGTTCCCGTCTATTGGACCGCATCTATACAGAGATGGCCCAAGCAGGTGAACTCCGCTCCCGTGCATCCGGTTGAGCGCACACTGCCGGTGACGGACCGCAGGCGCAGCGTCCTATGAGCATGAAGGAACTGGCCTTCCCGCTGCTGTTTGCGCTGGTGGTGGCGGGCGGGGTGGGCGTGTGCACGGCTATGCCCCGCGCCAGGGACTGGATATTGGGCGTTCTGGTGCTGGGTACGGTGCGGGCGGATCTGGTGGATATCAACTACCTGAGCCGGGAGTGGTACCGCGGAAGCACGCGCGGTATCGAGATCAACTGGCTGGATATGCTGGTATGGGTGTTGCTGATCGTGGGACTGATGAACCGCGATCGGACCCGTCCCTGGCATCTGCCGGCGGGGTTTGCGGCCATGGGTTTTTACTTTGCGTATTGTGTGGTGAATGTGGCCATGAACGAACCCAAACTGTTGGGACTGTTCGAACTGAGCAAGATCCTGCGGGGAATGGTGCTCTACCTAGTGGTGGCGAACACGGTGCGCTCGGCCCGTGAGGCGCGTGTGGTGGCGCTGGCGGTGTGTATCGCGCTGTGTTATGAAGGCTATCTGGCGGTTACCCAGCGTTATCTCGGCGGGCGCAACCGCGTGCCCGGATCGTTTGACCACGCAAACTCATTGTCCATGTACTGTTGTATGGGCGTGGCCGTTGCTGCGGCCACCTTCATGTCCAATCTGCCCAACCGTCAGCGCTGGTTGGCCGGCGCGGCGGTGCTTTGCGGTGTATTGGCGGTGGTGCTGACACAATCGCGCACCGGGTTTGTCACTGTCATCCTTACGACACTGAGCACATTGGCCATGTGCGGCATGTTTCGGCCGACGCCGCGTAACATCATGATCTTAGCGGCGATCGTCGCCGGTGGAGGCGCGATCGTGTACAAGGCATGGGATACAATCGGCGGGCGTATGGCGGAAAACGCCCAGGAGATCACGGATGACCCTACCCAAGGGCGCAACTACTATTTCAACCTTGCCAAATTGATCGTAAAGGACAAACCGGGCGGTGCAGGACTGAACAACTGGTCGTATGTGGTGACCAACAAATACGGCGCCATGCTGGGTATGGAGTACAACGCCTATCCGGGAACCGACAGTCCACCTGACACCGAAGTGCCGCGCGGTTCTCCGGATCTGGCTCAAGCGGCGCCCGCTCACAGCCTGGTGGCGCTGACTGTAGGAGAGTTGGGATGGCCGGGCTTGGTGGTATTTGGCATCTGCTGGTTGAACTGGTTCGCCACGTCGGCCCGGTTTCTGGCACGGCGCACATCGGCCATCGAGTCGCGTTTGGGCATGGCGGTGTTTTTCGCCATGTCAGCCTGTTTTTTACAGAGCCAGACCGAGTGGGAGTTCCGCCAGACGCCGATGTTCACGTTGTTTCACATCTTGGCTGCGTCGGCTGCAGGGCTGTTGTGGGCGCGGCGGCATGCGCGCGCCCGACGGCGCACCGCGGCATCTGGTGTGCGCGTTATTCGCGCGCCATCGCGTCCAGCAGGTGCTGGTACTTCAGCTTGATCACGTGACGCTTCAGCTTGAGCGTCGGAGTCAGTTCTCCGGTCTCCACGCTGAACGGCTGATCGATAAACGCGAACTGCTTGACGCGTTCAAACTCCGCCAAGTCGTTGGATCGTCGGGCGATCTCCTGTTTGAACAGCGCCTTGCATTTCGGGTGGGCGGTAATCGCCGCGATCGAGGAGGCGTCGATCCCCTGCTCGATCGCCCAGCGCGTCAACTGATCAGGATCGGGATAGATCAAGGCGATCAGGTACTGCAGTTCATCGCCGTACACCACCACTTCGGTGATGTACGGGCTCTCCCGCAGCGCCTCCTCGACGCGCACCGGCGCGACGTTTTTCCCGTTGGCAAGAACGATGATCTCTTTCTTGCGTCCGGTGATTTTCAGATTGCCATAAGCGTCGAAGCATCCGGTATCGCCGGTATGGAACCAGCCGTCCGCATCGATCGCCTCCGCGGTTTCGGCGGGTTTATGCAGATAGCCCTTCATTACGCTGTCGCCCCGGGCCAGTATCTCGCCATCTTCTGCAATCCGGATCTCGATATTGGGCAGGGGACGGCCCACAGTGCCGGGCATGGGGCATTCGGGCATGTTCGCGGCCAGAACCGGTGATGTCTCCGTCAGCCCGTAGCCCTCGATCATGCAGAAACCCAGGCTGAGAAAGAACTCGGCGGTTTCCACCGACAGCGCGGCGCCGCCCGACACGAAGAAGCGGATGCGCCCGCCGGCCACGGCGCGGATCTTGGATAACACCAGCTTGTCCGCCAGACGGTACTGAGCCTCCAATGCCGGACCGGGTTTGGCGCCGGTGCGTGTCAATTGTGAGCGGCGTCGTCCTACATCGGTAGCCCAGCGGAATAACCGCTGCCGCGTGGCGGGTGCATGCGCCACCTTGTCCAGCACGCGGTTCCGGATGCTGTCGAAGAACCGCGGAACGCTGAGCATGACCGTAGGCTGCACCGTCGCCATATCATGCGGTACCGAGTAAATACTGGTGCAGTACACGACCGAACAGCCAAAGGTGATAGGCAGAAAGTGTCCGGGCGTGCGTTCAAACACGTGACTCAGCGGCAGGAACGACAGAAACACATCGAACTCGTTGGGTAAGATCAGTTTATGCGCGCCTTCGATATTGGACATGATGTTGCGGTGGGTCAGCACCACGCCTTTCGGCTCGCCGGTGGTGCCGCTGGTATAGATCACCGTGGCCGGATCATCAGGGTGCGTTTCGGGGGCCAGCTGCTGCAAGAGTTGCGGATCGGCCCCTTCGCCCTCCGCCATCAGTGTCCGGAAGGGTGTCACCTCGGCGGGAAGCCCGTCTTCGGCGTCGAACACGAACAAATCCACCAGAGCGGGCTCCTGTGCCTGAACGTCCAGCAGTCGTTTGAGCAGCTTGGCGTTTGACACGAACGCCGCGCGTGCGCCGCTGTCGCAGGCCAGATAGACCACCTGCGAGGTGGGCAGGGTGGTATAGACGGGCACCGTCTGTATCCCCAGGAACTGGCAGGCGATGTCGGTGAGCGCCCACTCGATCCGGTTTTCCGACAGGATCAGTACGCGGTCTTCACGGCTGAACCCGCGGGCGCGTAAAGCGGATACGAGTTCACTGACATGCTGTGCATATTCGCGATAGGTCAGTGACTCTACCTGGTCTCCGTTGACGCGGCCGATGGCGGGACGGTCCGGAAACCGTGCGACAGTCCGTAAAAACGCATCGCAAATGGTGTGGGGGATCGCGTGAGTGACTTGCGGCGCTGCACGGTCAGGGCTGCTCATGGGTCCTCCCCGGAAATCTAGACTGTTGCGGGGCCGGACGGGGCGCAGCCGGTACACGGAATGGCGGCTGCAGGTATCTCCGCGGCAGGTCGGCCCGTGGTCCACACCACATGACCGCCTCCGGCCGGGCACACCGTCATGATAGCACAACTGCCGCGCGTTCCCGGAAGCTTGCCTTTCGGTTGCCTTTCGCCGACATTCGCCGAGCTCCTCTTGCACCGCTCAACCGGTTTACGGTAATATATACGTCGCATGGCCCCTTGGTCTAGCGGTCAGGACGCCTGGTTCTCAGCCAGGAAATCAGGGGTTCGAATCCCCTAGGGGCTACCAAGTTATCGGTCCAAGACACTGTTGACGCGTGTTTTGGACCGGTTTGTTTTTATAGGTGCGACAATGCCCCCTTCCGCATGTGATCGCAAGTTTAGATAGCTCTGTTTTCCTTTGCATCGGCACAAACCATGGCGATTGGCCGTGAAATCAGGGGGTCACCCGTATCGGGTTTGATGTCGCGCTTGAGGCGCTTCGTGATGACTGCAGGTAATAAAAAGGGTTAGCCGAGGCCAACGTGATGAGGCTATATCTGCAGCCATTCACGTGAACGATCAACCGGCCAATGACTTGCTGGCGCTCTTCGCAGAAGCATCGAAGTGGTCTTGGTCACGCGTTTGTATGTCAGGGTGCAATAAGCCCTACCACATACCGCGAAGGGCTGTCTTACCAGCCTTCGCGCACACTGGCGATCCTATGGTCACCTATGATCGAGCACCGAACGGACTTTGGAGCACAGCGATTCGGAAGTAAAAGGTTTTTGCAGATATCCGGAGATGGTCTGCACAATACCTTGGGGCAGGACCGAGTCATCGAGATAACCGGACATGAACAGGACCGCAATAGCCGGCCTTAAGGCGGTCACATGGCGGGCGATCTCTTTTCCGTTCATTCCCGGCATCACGATATCAGCAATCAGCAGATGGATAGGTTCCGGGTACTCATCACAGATCTGAACGGCTTGGGACCCATTGCTGGCCTGCAGCACGTTGTAGCCGTAGTTGGTCAGCATACGGGCGGCCACCGCACGCACGCTGTCATCGTCTTCGGCCAGAAGTATGGTTTCGTTACCGCTGAGGGGACTTACCCGCGTTTCAGTTAGGTGTTCTGTTGGTTCTGTAACGCATTCAGCTTGGGGAAGATACACCGTGAAAGTGGTGCCTTGACCGGGCTCGCTGGACACCGTGATGCCTCCCTTGTTTTGAGTCACGATGCCGTATACGGTCGATAGACCCAATCCGGTACCTTTTCCCTTGTCCTTGGTGGTGAAGAATGGTTCGAACACTCGGGCCATCGTTTCGGCATCCATACCGACTCCTGTATCATGCATAGTCAGCGCGACATAGGTTCCGGCTTGCGGCACCGAGACGTGCCGTGCGCTCCGAAGATCCAGATGTACATGAGACGTTTCGATGGTGAGCCTGCCACCCTGTGGCATCGCATCGCGCGCATTGACCGCCAGGTTGGCAATGATCTGCTCCATTTGGCCTGCGTCTGCATGGATCATACAGGGATCCGAGGTCAATTGTGTGATCAGTTCGATGTCTTCACCGATCAGCCGCGACAGCATGCGGACCATATTGGCGACGACGTCATTCAGGTTGAAGGTAGTGACTTCACTTTGCTGGCTTCGACTGAAGGCCAGCAGTTGCCGGATCAACTTGGTGCAGCGTTCGATGGAATCGACCATCTCTTTAATGTCACTATAAAACGGGTCGGCTGGATGCATGCGCTGCAGCAACAGGCTGATGATACCGAGTAGCGGGGTCAGTGCGTTGTTGAAGTCGTGAGCGATGCCTCCGGCGAGCCGCCCGACTGCTTCCATCTTCATCGCCTGTTGTAGTTGTTGAGTGAGCAGCAGATAGTCGGTGACATCACGATGGATCGCCACATAGTTGATGATCGTACCTGAGGCATCGGTTACCGGGGATATCGTCGAGTCCTCTGTGTAGAGACGTCCATCTTTCCGTTTGTTGATCATACGCCCAGTCCACGTCTTGCCGGAGGAGATGGTCTGCCATAACTCCTCGTAAAAGGAGGAGTCCTGTTTGCCGCTTTTCAACAGGCGCGGGTTCTGTCCCAGCGCCTCTAGGCGCGTATACCCGGTCATCGCTTCAAACGCCGGATTCACGTACTGGATCGCTCCGTTCGGGTCGGTTACCATTACGACTTCGGATGCATGCTCGATTGCAGTCGTCAATCGCTTGAGATCCGCTTCCACGCGTTTACGTTCAGCAATGTCCTGTTCCAGTTCGCTCATTTTGTCTTCGAGTTTTCGGATGAGCGCCTGATTGTACTGCTGGTAATACACAGTGTCATCTAGCAACGATGCATTCTGCGGTACCCCCTTTTCGGCGGCTTGTGATGCCAGCACGTCTTCAATGGCGCGCAGCAGAGCGTCGGGCTCTTGCGGCTTGACAATAAACCGTGTCGCACCCAGATCCAATGCGAACCGTTCGTCCTTTTCATCGGTATATGTAGCCGTATAGAACACGAAAGGGACATGCTGCAGTTGTGGATCTGCCATCCAGGCGCGGCACAACTCGAAACCGTCCATTACAGGCATGAGTATGTCAGCTATTATCAGATCCGGCCTTTCGGTCTGCGCCGATTGTAGCGCTTCCGCTCCATTGGCGGCAGTGGACACCACATATCCATGGCTGCCCAACAACGACTGCATCAGGTAGAGATTGACCGAATTGTCATCGACGACCAAAATGCGTTTCATATGGGACCTTCCGTTTCATGGGCATCGATCGGGCAGGTATTGTTGCACTTCGTTCACAAACGTCTCCGGGTTGATCGGTTTTTCGATATAGCCGACACAGCCTGCCGCCAGGGCGCGCTCGCGGTCACCAACCATTGCATACGACGTAACCGCTACGATGGGAACATTGACGAGTGCCGGGATCTGCTTCAATTCTCGCGCTACGGTGTAGCCATCCATCTCCGGTAGTTGGATGTCCAGCAGGATCAGCGCAGGCGTCTCCTGTTTGGCCAGCGCAATCCCTTCATACCCATCCCGGGCCTGAATCACTGTATGGCCGGCCTTCTCCAACATGAACAGGATGAGGTACCTGTTCTGTTCGTTATCCTCGATGATCAATATGTGATCACCCATCTTCATTGTCCTTTCGCATGCGATCAGTTAGAAGCGCTACGGTGGGGACATCACATGCTGTGTAGGCCGTTGGCTATGGTCCAGAGGCAGAGAAACGGTAAACGTGCTGCCTTTGCCCCATTCACTGTCGACCCATATGGTCCCACCCATCATCGTCGCCAGCTTTCTGCAGATCGACAACCCGAGACCACTTCCTTCATGATTACGGGTGAGTCCCGTGTCCACCTGCTGGAAGGGATGGAACAGCTTGTCCAGGTCTTCCGATTTTATCCCCATACCCGTGTCAGTGACACGCGTGACTAGATGAGCATCCGAAATGGAACAGGAAAGACGGATGGATCCCGTCTCGGTGAATTTGACCGCATTGTTCAAAAGATTGATCAGGATCTGCTCGAATCGGCGGCGATCACCTATCAATTCGCCCACGTCCGGCGATACGTCTTCGTGCAATGCCAGGCGTTTTTGTGCGGCCAATGGCGATACCAGCTGCATTACCTTGCGTACCGAAGCGTGTACGTCAAACGGCTGGCACTCCAAGTCCAACTGGCCAGCCTCTATTTTTGACAGGTCCAACACATCGTTGATCAGGTCCAGCAAGTGGCGCGCACTGCCCATCACCATTCCGAGCTGCTTGCTCTGCTCAGGGTTCAGAGGACCGGGAAGCTGCTGCAGCACGATTCCGGTAAACCCGATGATGGAATTCAATGGGGTGCGTAGTTCATGTGACATGGCGGCCAGGAACGCCGACTTGAGCCGATCAGCGGATTCCGCCCGCTCCTTTGCCGCTTCCAGATCCATGGTGCGTTCCATCACCTTTTGCTCCAATTCGATATTCAACCGGCGCAATGCCTCCTCAGCCTGCCGGCGTTCGGTGATATCCGTACCGATACTCAACACCCCGTCGATCTGTCCCTGGTCATCGAAGTATACTTTGTTGGTCCAGGCGATCCAAGCCGACTCGCCGTTGCGTCGCATAACTTCACAATTGAATCGCTCGAATGAGTTGGGGTTGCGACGTACCTGTTCCACCAGAGCATGAATCTCTTGTCCGGTACTTTCTCTCGCGGGAAACACCGTGCCTACTACGGACTGTCCGACGACATCTTCCTCGGTGAACCCGAAGAATTGTTGGCCGTATTCATTCAAGAATGTGACGCACCCCCTGCAGTCCCACCGCAGAATGATGCTGTTCGCGTGTTCTAGTAGTTCGCGGTATTTGCGTTCGCTATGCTGCAGCGCTTGATTGATCTGGGCCATCTGTTCATTCTGATCCGCCAATGCACGTGTTCGTGCGTTGACCTGACGCTTTAGCATGAGGCTGCCCACAAGACTAATCAACAACACAGTACCGACCAATATGGCCGTAACTGGCAACCATGGCGGGACACGGAAGCGTACCTCATCATCGGTCCAGCGCTTGAGTGACCGGTAATAGGCCGAATGGGGATCGTTTTGCATCGCTTTCAAATGGGCGTCAATAGCCGATAGTATATGCCTGTCGGCGTCTTTCGGCGCGGCGTAGAATAGCGCGCACGGATGCAGAAGGATCGCTGTCGGCTCCAAACCCGCTGCACGGCTGTGCAATGATCCATAATAGTTATTGGCGACAACCGCGTCGGCCTGACGCCGGCTCACCATCGTAAATGCTGCCTGATAGTCGGTCACCGGCACCAAGGTGATATGCTGGCCATATGCCTTTGCGAGCTGCCGGAATGTCTCCTGTTGCACCGAGCCCTCTAGGACGGCAATCCGTTTTCCGTTGATATCCAGCAACGAATGAATACCGCTGTTCCGATGGGCGTATACCTGGTCCCAGGCCGAGAGGACCGGTGTCTTGTGAAAGGCGTACTTGGTAGCGCGTTCCGGTGTGAAGGCGACATCGGGCATCAGGTCAATCTCGCCGCGCTCCAAGCGCTCCAACCCCTCCGCCCAACTGCCGCGCACAAAGCGCAGGCTCCAACCCTCCTCGCGTGCTATTGTGGTGATTATGTCCACAAAGATGCCGGCCGGGTGTCCCGACGTGTCTGTATATACTTTTGGTGCATTGTTGTAGATACCGACACGCAGGACCTCATCGGCAAGGGAGGGGAGAGAGGCGCAATATGACCAGAAGATAAACGCGCACAGCAGGTACAGCGTCTTCTGCCACCCTGTTGCCGGTTCACCTGTGCCGGTCAAGCCGTGCATGCGCGTAAAGATTCCAGGTGAACGGACCCGTATTGCCCGAGGCGCCTGATATGGAACCGCTTTCGTATACGAGGAAGGGCCGCCATCCATCGTTCGGTACCACGAACCCCGGCGTGTCGAGGCGGATATCTCAGTCCGATGACCATGTTCGCGCTGTGTGTCTGCCGGATGAGCGGTCATGCCACGCCTCCCATGTGAACGGGTGAATGGTCTGGTAACCGACGGCGTCTCATATGCCGATGAGGTGACACCCACAGATTTTATGTGAGAGTATGCCAACCATGCACCGGCAGTAAGTGGAAAGCTCACCTGAGTGCATTCATTATATACCCCGAGTATAACACGGTTTGTGTGGATGTCGGTGTGTTTTTGCGCTGTATTGTTGCACCGTAATGCATGATCAGACAGACAGAAATGTGTAAATGGAACTCCCGGTCTGTTCATCGTTTGCTGCGTATGTAGACATGGCGGTTCAGCCTGTTGGTCACGCGCAGGAATTTCACGGTCCTGCACAGTATTGAGGGGTATTCCCACCTCAGGAGGGCGCGATGCAGACAGAGCGTCGATGGAACCGGTTGGACTCATTCCCTGACCGCAGTGCGCTCAAAGCGTGGGCGTTTTGGAACGGACCGGAGTTTCCCGGCGCTTCCGGGCGGTTCGACTGGCAACCCGGCGTAAACGGGGACGGCTGGGCCGTGCTGCGCTTTGACTTCACCAATGGCGGGAACTACGTGTCCGCCGGACGGGATCTGCCCGCGGATGTGCAGGCAGGGGCGATCCGACTTCGCGTGCGCAATCCCAACCGTAATACGCTGTTGCTGCGCGTGGTGGATTCAAGCGGACAGACCTTTCAAAAAGGATTCGCCGTAGACGAGTCGGACTGGACCCGCGTGACCCTGCGGTTCGACGGGTGGACCGGCAACTGGGGCGGAGCGGCGGACGGGGTGTTTAAAGGTCGTGCCGTGCGGATCGAACTGGGGGCTGAAAACAACGGCTTACAGAAACAGGGCCATCTGGACATCGACGATCTGGAATGGGCGCCCGGCGAGGCGTCGGGCGTGTTGCTTGCCGAGGAACTGGTGGTGACCCGTTTCCGTGCACCGGAGGCATGGAATCTGAGGCGCGGACGCTGGACATATATTGGACCGGCCCGGCCAGACGGAGTGCTGACACTGGATCTTCAGCCCGGTGAATCGCTGGATATCCAGAACGATCTGGCGATCCCGGGGCGCCCCGACCAGTTGACGCTGGTCGTTCGCACGAGCACCGCAGGGATCCGTCTACGCGCGATCATCGGCTCGCACTTCATGTTTTTTATGCGTGATCTGGGTGTTACGAGCGGCGGCGGTGTACAGACGTTCCGAGCGCCTATGGGTTCAATGCAAGGATGGGACTATGAGCACGGCGCCAATGATGGAGTACCGATCTATCCCCTACGGCTCTGGTCGATCCAGTATGTGGCCGAAGCGCCTCTACAGGCGGAGATCGAGATGGTGGAACTGCGCGTCAATACCCGGGTTCAATCGGCGTACGCCGTTGAATTGGCGCCCGTGTCCCGCACCAACAACGGCGCCGTCCGCAGTGAGTGCGTTGTGCGTCGGGTGGCCGGTCCGCCGGAAGCGGGCAGCTTGCACTGGCTGGTCCGGTCTCTGGACGGCCGGCGGTTGGCCCAGGGCCGGCGCTCGTTACCGCTACGCTTAGGTCAGGCTTCCACTCAGGTCGCCACTGCGCCCCTGGGAAGCGCACGCATGGCGCTGGTGGAATGGCATGTCGAGTCGGCTGGACGTCGTTACGGTCCGGTGGTCCAGGGGGCATGTCGCCCCCTTCCGCAGCAAACTTCCAGTAGACCGGTTCCCGAGTCCATCTGGGGAATGGGCGTGTATCTGTACCGGTACCCATCGCAAGGTGCGGGCAAGCAGCGCATGGTGGACGCAGCACGCGCCGCACAGGCTGCCGGTGTGAAATGGACCCGAGAGGAGTTCGGATGGGCGGGGGTGTCACCGGAGCCGGGCCGGTACAATTGGGATCACATGGACACGGTGGTGGAGACTGCGCTTGCCCATGGCATCAGCGTGTATGGCCTGATCAGCTACTGGTCCAGTTGGGCCAAGGCGTACACCCCGGAAGGGATCGACCAATACGCGCAGTATGCTTATGACCTGGCGGCGAGGTACCGGGGACGGGTGGACCACTGGGAGATCTGGAACGAACCGAATATCTTCTTCTGGTCCGGTCCGCGAGAGATGTATGCGGACCTGCTCAAGGCGGCGTATCAGGCGGTGAAACGCGCCAATCCGCGCGCCGTGGTGCTGGGATGTTCCACATCCGGTATCGACCTTCCGTTTATCCGCATGGTGATGGACCGCGGCGCTCCCTTCGACGAGTTGACCATCCATCCCTACCGCCATCATCTCAACGATGACGCGTTTATCCGGGAACTGCAGCAAGTGCGGGATATCGTTCAGCGGCCCGTATGGATCACCGAGATGGGTTGGTCAACGCAGCTGCAAACCGGTGTCACCGAGCTGCAACAGGCATCGTTGCTTTCACGCTGCTACCTGTGCGCAGCGGCCTCGGGCGCCGTGCTCAGCATCTCCTGGTATGATCTGCGCGATGACGGCGACAATCCGTTCTACAACGAACACCGCTTCGGCGTGCTGCGCAATCCGGATCTGGCCCCCAAACCGGCCTATCTGGCGCTGGGGGCGATCTGTAATACGCTGGGTACGCAGACCGTACAGGGCCGTCTGCCTGCGCCGGCAGGCGTGCAGGCGTGGCGATTTGCCGAAGGCGGGCGTCATACGGTGGCCCTGTGGTCGGCGGCGCGTGATGTGCGGGTTCAACTGAAGACCGTATCAGACTGGAGGATGGTGGACATGTCCGGCCAGACTGCCGTCATGCCGCGCCGGAGTTCCACCGCCACTGTAGATCTGCGTTATGGATTGCCCGTGTTGCTGACCGGAGGATCGGGTGAGCTGAAGGTGGAGCGTGCATCTGCGCTGGATGGCGGCGTACGCGAGCTGGAGTTCTAGCGTGCCTTGCGGGAGACACGGAAGATCCGTGTCTCCCACAGGATGATGTCACATGGATCAATAGGTGCAGTGCTTGATCTCGTCGACCATTGCTTCCAGATTTTCATCGGGGCAGTGCGACGGGATGTCGTGTGTGCTGAAGATGAACCGACCGCTCTGACCGAATGTCTCGAACTGGTGCCGCACATGGGCGCGCACCTCTTCCGGCGTCTTGTCGGGAATGATCACGCAGTTGTCCCCGCCGCCGTACAGCATCAGGTCGTTTCCAAACCGATGCATGAACTCCTCACCGTCGTTATAGCGCGGTTCCAGCGGATTCACCCCGTCAAATCCATATTCCACCAGCAGGTCTAAAATCGGCAGGACATAACCGTCGGTGTGGTACCACACTTTCTTACCCGCGGCATGGGCAATTTCCACCAAGGGGCGCGTGTAGTCCAAGTGGAATTCCCGCAGCTGCTTGGGTGACAGCATGGCGCCGTTTCGACTGCAGATGTCATGCGCGATATACAGTACATCAAAGTCCTCTTTACATACGATTTCGCAAAACGGGATCTGTACGGACAAAATACGCTGCATTACCGCATGCATGGTCTCCGGGTCATCGTATACATCCAGAAACAGGTTCTCCGCCATGCGCAACGGCTCTAATAGAGCGAATGCGGGTGGAAAGTGAAGCCAGATCGCTTTGTCGGGGTTTTGGGCGCGGCGCATCCGTACGTCTTGCAGCCATGTTTCGTCTGTAGGATCCGGCAACGGATGATCCAGCACCTGCTCCAGCGAGTCCACCATCGGTTTGGTCTGCCAGACAGTTTTTCCATCATTGATGGTTTCCACCGGGATTCCCGCCCAAAACGGCAGCATGGCGAATCCTTCGATCACATCCACATCGAAGTGTGTCAGCCGGAAGTCGGCGCCCCATCGGGCATCCAGTTCGGCCATGCGGTCGCGGTCCATCCAGAAGTTGAATGGCAACCGGTCGGGGCGTTCACCCTGCAGCACAGCCTGTACGCGTTCGCGGGAGTTCATGCATAGTCTCCTTGTGTTGTATAGGGGTAGGTATTATCGGTTATGGCGTCATGAGGCCAGATTACCGGAGCCGGCAACATGTAGACGCGCGATGCGCTGCCCGGCTCCGGGCGCATCGTCAACTCAACCGCCAGTTCACCGGCGCGTGAGAAATCCGGATCTGTTGTTGGAAAGGGCGGCCACACGGCCTGGCGGATCGTTAAATTATCGTATCCGACTACACGAACCTGTTGCGGGCTGGAGACGCCCAACGCTTGCAGTGAGCTGATGACATACACAGCACACAGATCATTGATCGCCATAACCGCGTCGGGCAGGTCGCCTGTGTTCAGCCAGCGTTTGACGTGAGCGTGTACCGCATCCCGTGAGTGCATCGATACCGACTCGACGGACAGATCGACGGCCTCTCCGGCGGCCATCCGGGCTCCGCGGATCCGTTCATTTACCGAGAGATACTGCATCTCCATGGCTGCGGGCACCTCTGGGCGCAGAATCCGGATACGCCGCCGGCCTTCCGAGATCATATGTCGCATCAGCTCCGCCGCGGCCGCCGCATTGTCAAACGTGACTCCCGAACAGCGATGATGCGGCAGCACCAAATCGATCAACGCCAGGCGCGCCCCGATCTGGGGGTCATTGACGTAGTCTGATCGGGCCTGCGCGGCGGTGCGAACCGAAGGCAGCACGACCAGTGCCCGACATCCGCTTGCTGCCAGCCGGTATGCTTCGGCCCGTTCGGTCTCATAGTCCAGCCCGGATGTGGCGGAGATCAGCGAAGCGCCCAGACGGCGACAGGCGCGTTCTACACCGCGATAGACACGCAGTATCAGGTCGTCATCGCGTTCGAACGGTAAAATCAATCCCAAGGTGGTGGCCTCCTTGAGCGTATGTTGACGCACCCTGCAGACGCCGTCGGGCGTGCGTTCCAGAACCCCCTCCAGCACCAACAAGTCCAGGGCATGCGCCAGCGTGCTGAGCGACACCTCATATCGGGCGCGCAGTTCACGTATAGTAGGCAAGCGTTCACCCGGGGCAGGGTCACCGGTTTCCTGAATGCGGCGCCGAATGGCGTCAGCGATATGTTGCGTGAGGTTGCGTCTCATTGTTCGAACACACGGCTTGTACGAACATACTATCATGCGCGAGATACTAATTGCCAAATAAAGCGGGCTACACAGAAAATGCATAATCATCAGGTGCTTGATGGGGCGTTTGGATCCGATGACTCGATGGCCGATCTGGATGGATCGGGTGATGTGAACCTGTTCGACTATCTGATCATCGATGGTGTCTTCGGCGCACAGGGCAGTCCCTGAACGGCCCGATGCAGGGTATCGACAAAAAAGCGAAGAACTCATGATTGAGCCACTGTAAAGTGTCCCGATGGAGGTGCGAGCATGAGTGGTTGGCCGCTGTTATGTATGCTGGGGGCTTGCGTGAGTGTGATGTCCGTTGCGGCCCCCGCTTATCGGGTGGACGGTCATCGCGTATCCTGCGGTCCGGTACGGTTTGACGTGCTTGCCCCCGATCTGATCCGCATGCAGTACAGCACCGATGGGTTCGTCGATGCGCCCAGTGCGGTGGTCAGCAACCGCAGCATGCGTTGTACGGCGTTCCGCGTCTTACAGAGCAGCGGCTGGATGACCGTACAGACATCGGTACTGAAGCTGCGTTATAAACTCGGATCCGGCCGATTTCACTCTGACAATCTGCATGTCGTCTGGCAGGATGCGCAAGGCCACCATGTCTGGCGGTGGGGAATAGCCGATACGCGCAACTTGGGCGGGCCGGTGTCCAGCTTCAATGCGATCATCGAATCGACCCGCCCGGAAGGTATTCTGCCGCCATGGCCCCAAGGTCCCCTCAGCCTCTCTGGCTGCTGGCTATGGGATGACAGCCAGACGCCCGTGTGGAATCGGGCTGTCCAATGGATCGAGCCGCGCGCCGGCAAGAACGCTCAGGACTGGTACCTGTTTGTCTACGGCCGTAACTACGCCACGCTGTATAAGCGGTTTACTGCGTTGATGGGCGAGATCCCAATGATCCCGCGTTATGCATTGGGCGCCTGGGTGACGGACTGGAACTTCGAATATGCCCACCAGCCCGTCAAAACAGAGACGATCTTTCAGATTGTGGACCGTTTTCGCGCGGAACGCATTCCGCTGGATGTATTCGTATTTGACTTCGCCTGGCATCCGTACGGCTGGCAGGGCAGTCTGGATTGGAGTCCCTTTGTAGAGGACCCTCCCGCGTTCCTCAAACGATTGCGCCAGGCCGGATTGCGGGTGGCGTTGAACGACCATCCGGGCAGCGGTCTCAGCCAGAAAGACTCCCGCGCTCAGGAGGCGCGCGAATTGTTGGGAATGGGGCCATTGAACTCCGAGACATTTCTGGACCTGAGCGACGGCTGGCGGTTCCATACGGATCCGGCAAATGCAGGTTTGGCGCAGGGGTGGCACGTTCGGGATTTCGATGACATTCCGTGGCAGGTCGCCAAAGCGCCGGCGCCTTGGGAGGCGGTGCTGGCGCCTGGATATGACGGCGTCGCCTGGTACAGACGCTGGTTCGACGCCGGCGAGCGGTTTCGAAAAGGAACGGCGTTCATCAGCTTCGGCGGTGTCGACGATGAATACGATCTGTATGTCAACGGGCAGTTCGTCAGGCATTTCGGTGAGCCGGGCAAGAGCGTTTATGACCAACGAACCAGCGTCGATATCGCGCCGTACCTGTCCGAAACCGGCCGCAATCTGGTCGCGTTGCGTGTGAATGACTGGGGGCATAACGGGGGGATCCTGCGACCTGTGTGTCTGACGACCGATCTACGCCGGTTGGATACCAACATCTACTTCAATCTGGCCGACAAGAACGCAGCGGAACTGTATATGCGTTACCACAACGAGTTGATCGACCAGGGGGTCGACTTCTGGTGGATCGACGGCGATTTCGCCCAGATGACCGGACTGGACTCCCAGATGTGGACCAATCGGGTGTACTACGACTATCTGCAGCGGCACACGGGGCAGCGCGCGTTCATTTTCAGCCGGTATGGCGGTCCCGGATCACATCGGTATCCGGCGTTCTTCACCGCTGACTGCTACAGCAATTGGAAGGTCCTGGCTTGGGAGATCCCCTATACGCTCACCGCCGGCAACGCGCTGGCGCCTTGGGTGACGCATGACATTGGCGGATTCATCGGTCCACTCACCAACGAGTTCGAGCTGTATGCTCGCTGGCTGCAGTTCGGAACGTTCAGTCCCATCTTGAGACTGCACAGCGCTCATGCCAATCCGGACGAAGGCAACCCGCGGCTGCCGTGGAACTATGGAGAACGCGGCGTACGGATGGCCCGAGAACTGTTCCAACTGCGGTATCGGCTGCTGCCGTACATTTACACTTGCGCGTGGGAGACACACCGTACCGGTATGCCCCTATGCCGACCCCTGTATCTGCATTGGCCGGACCACCAGGACGCCTATCGGATGGATCAATACCTGTTCGGTCCCGATATGCTGGTGGCGCCGATCACCACTCCGATGATCGATGGCGTGGCGACACGCGGTGTCTGGATCCCTCCGGGCGAATGGATCGACTGGTTTACGGGTGATCGTTATACCGGTCCGCGGCTGATCACGTACCGGTGCCCGCTGGAACGGATACCCGTATTCGCGCGTCAGGGCAGCATCATCCCCATGCAACCGGATATGCCGCACACGGCCGCGGCTCCGGTCGATCCGCTGATCTTGGATATACGCCCGGGAACTACCCGCACGATCAACTTGTATGAAGATGACGGCCTGTCGCTTGATTACCGGAACGGCCGGTACCGACGAACACGCTTGAGCCTTAGTGGATCCGGAAGGAACTGGACCGTGGTGGTGGGACCTTCAGTGGGCCGTTATGATGGCATGCGGTCGCGGACGCGTTATGAGTTGCGCTGGCATACGCCGAGACGTCCCGCGCGGGTGACGCTACACGGACGTCCGGTGCGATGGCGCTGGGACGCCCGTAGCTGTGTCGCTACGGTAACGATCCCGGCCGCTCAGACACCTCAGCGGGTTCGTGTGATCTGGTGAAAACCTGACTCATACCAAAATGGCCGCCGTCGGCGGGAGAACCAACGGCGGCCTGTGTTCGTCAGGTGGTGCCGGCTATTCGGATGCTCCGAAGAAGCGGTCAACCACCAGGTAGTCAAACAGCGTCACTGCGCCGTCCATGTCCAAGTCCGCCAGCCCTCCGGTGTTGCCGAATGCGCCGTCTATCGTCAGATAGTCGAACAACGTGACCGCTCCATCGCCATCGGTGTCGCCATTGGCAAGCGACCACGTGGAAGGTGCGGCATTCGGATCGATCGGCTCGAGCGTCAACGGAACGAACCGTGGTACGTGTAGCCGCACGCGCAGTGGACCGGAGACCGCGGTCGCCAGGGAGAACGACCCCGTCTGATCCAGCGTGACCACATGGGTTTCATCGTAGCGGTTCGAACCTGCCGGCCCGATGAAGATGCTCGCGGTGGCGCCTGCCGGAGTGACCCCGGAGGCCAGCCCCTGAAGCTCTGCGCGTCCGCTCAGGGTGCGGGTATTACCGTGCAGAATGGCCACCGCGTCGATCTCGGTAGACCACGTGCCGGTGCAGGTAATGCGCAAAAAGTGGACCTGGGTGAGTGCGACGGGTTTGCCGGATGTGTCCACTGCCCAGTCCAGGTCCATGGCGTCGCCTCCTGCAGACCCGGCGGAGATGCCGGGCTGCATCGGGTCGGTGGGGATCAATGGGTCGCCCGTTCCATCAACCGGATGAACGTCGGTCAGGCCCCAGTGCGGGTTTTTCTCCAGATCGACGCCCCCCCAGTTGTACATGGGGTTGGGGCGGCCCTGAATGCGGTACCAGCGAGTCTGCGCGTCCGGTTGCCCCGTACCGGAAACATCCACGCCCACATCCACCAGCCCGGGTTCGATAAACGCGATCGTTCGGGTGCCTCCTTTATAGAATGCGTTCCCGAATACCGTGAAGTCCCAGCTGGGACCGTTAATGATCGGGCGGTCGAATCCCAGGATCAG
Organism: uncultured bacterium; assembly: GCA_964650005.1. Taxonomy (GTDB): domain Bacteria; phylum Armatimonadota; class HRBIN16; order HRBIN16; family HRBIN16; genus CAZHSN01. Next base: position 74,827 of record CAZYPZ010000008.1, read on the forward strand.
TTCACCACCGGCGGCAACCGAGACCGATGTGGTGGGATCGGGCACTTCCGGTGTGGCGTTGCGCGAGGGGGCGCCTACCGCCTGCTGGGGATCGGTCGCAGGCGCACCCGCCCCCGGTGTGTACGCGATCACCCGTGTGGCGAACGGAGAAGCCCAGGTGACGCTGGAGAGGCAGGCGAAAAGACACGCGCAGAATGCTCGCATGGCAACTACCTCAGCCGTCGTTTTCGGGCCCTGAGCGCCAACCCGCCTAAGCCGCCCGCCAGCAGCAGCATACTGGCCGGCTCCGGAACCGGTTGTACGGCGAACACACCCGCAACGGGTGTGAACGTGCCGTTCACCACCAGCACGCCATCGCCACCTGGTGCAAACGAGCCGCCGTGGTACGTCACCGCGCTGACGTAGTTCCAGCCCGGGTCGAACGCACCGAACGGCGCCGCGTTGTTCAGATTGTCGGTGAGGAAGGTCAGCGTACCGCCTGTGGCCGCCATCAGGCTGCCGTCTGCCAGGACCACGAAGTCGGCCAGTCCCGATCCGGCCCCGCCGGCGAGGTCGTACGTGGCCTGAAGGGAGCCATCCATTCCGATCTTGTAGATCAGTCCCGTGTTACCCGTGAACGCCGGGTCGTTGGTGTCACCGATCAGAAGCGCGCCATCGGGTGCAAAACCAATGCCTGCGGCATAGCCTGTACCCAAGCCTGACGCCAGAGAGGAGACGGTTCCATCTTTGATGATCGAGACGCCGTTGGCCCCGGGGCCGCCTGCCTGTACCACAAGCAACGCCCCGTCAGATGGACGCCGGATGATCTGTGCGGCGAATGGCAAGGCGCCGTTGGCGGTCAACCGGTTCACCGCACCGGTCTGCAGGTTGCCTGTAAAGGCGGCGGATGTGCTTCCGTTTTCGGTGAAGGCGATGGTGTTGTTGTCGATCCAGCAAATCCCCCCGAAGAACTGGAATGTAGTCGCTTCGGGCGCCTCGAACGTGGCGATGACCTGCCGTCCCGGTTTCCAGGTGTCGTAAACGGTGATCTTCCCGCCTCCTCCCCAAGCATCTTGGGCGATTGCGAGTTGACCGGAGGGGCCAAGCGACACCATCGAACCGGTCACCCCGTCCAAAAGGGTTGCGGTATAGCCGGCAGGCGGAGTGTAACCGGACGTCTGCGCGGACGCCGGAAGGTGGAGAGCCGTGAGCGTTGCGATCAGTGACACCGCCACGGTTTTCCAGAGTCGTTGATACATGAACAGGTTGCCTCCAGCCCGGGCATTGCCCGGCGTGTTCACGCATCGCAGTCGGCGTCACAAAAAAACCTGCCCGCGAAACGGACAGGGTGTGCTGCCTGAGGGCAGAAAAACTGACCACACCCCTTGACGCGAGGGACGTCGACGGTCAACCACAGGCTGGCGTTCGGGCTTACCCGCTTACAACGGGATACCGTAGCGGCACTGCACCGGTTTCTCACCGGATTTCTCCAAACCCGTCATTCACCATGACGGGACCTGTGGCGTACACTGCGTGTGCCTTCAGTGTACCAGACAGCACACTGACGCGCCAGATCGGTCTGCGCCAAACCGGGGTCGTCCGCGTGCCTGCTCTATCGGGAAACGGGTACACTTCACTGTAGTTGCAAGCCGTGTCACTGACCTGTCGGCCAGTCGCCGACGCTACCCGACTGGAGGCTGTCACATGTCGCTCGATGCCATTCTCACGCTGCATAGCGTGGTGCTGTGGCTGACTGCTGTGCTTGCAGCCTACCTGAGCGTTCTGATTTGGCGTCGACACAGACGTACGCCGGGGGCGGACTGGTTTGCCGCCGGCATGGCGGCTTCCATGGTCTGGGCCTTGATCTACCTGGCGGAAGCCGCCACATTGAACATGACCTGGCGGTTGTTCTGGGCGCGTCTGGAATATATCCCCAGCATGGCAGTACCAATTCTTATGTTGGGCTTTGCAGTGTGCTATTGTGGGCGTCAGCAGTGTTTCCAGCGTTGGCAGACAGGGCTGTTGTGGCTGCCTGTGGTTTTGAGTCAGGTGATTCTCTGGGTTCCATCTTGGCAGGGCTGGGTCTGGCCGGAAGTCCGCCGGCAGGAAACCGCTACCGGTGTCACGGTGGTGTTTGATCATGGCGCCGGTTTCTTTGTTCTGACCGCTTATGCCTATCTCTGCGGCATCGTCGCGCTGTTTTTGCTGCTTCGGCAGGGACTGCGCGCTCCGCGTATCTACCAGCGGCAGACCCTTTGGCTCGCATGGGGGGCTGTCGCGGTAATCGGTGTGGCGCTGAGCTACACGCTGCAGCTTCTGCCGGTGAAAGGTGTCGACTTCACACCGGCCGGGATGTTGCTGTTCGGCTTGGTCGCCTACCACGCTTTGGTACGCCATCGCTTCATGGACCTGGCGCCGATTGCCCGTGCTGAGCTGTTCCTGCAACTCCCTCAGGCGGTGGTGGTGATCGATCATTTGCAACGCGTGGTCGATGTGAACCCTGTCGCACGTGAGGTGATGGGCCTCACGGATGAAGCGATCGGCGAAAGTTTGCAGGCCGTATTGAATAATTGGCCTGCTCTGCGGAACCGGTTGATGGCGTGCGCCTGTGACAATCAGCCGGTGGAGCATCCTGACGGCAGACGTCACTTCCTGGTGACATGTACGGACTTGATGTATCAGGCCGGTTGTTTAGTGCTTTTGCAGGATGTCACCGCCAATGTGGAAGCCGAACGGCGGATGCTGGCCGACCAGGAGCTGGCGGAGCAGCGCAAACGTATGGAGAGCCTGGGGCTTATGGCCAGCGCGTTTGCGCATGATCTGAACAATCTGTTGACCACCGTTTACACGAGCGCTGATGTGATCGCAATGGGGCATAACCTGGATGACATCGCGCAGGAGGCGATGATCGCCCTGCAGCGGGCATCCCGCCAGGCTGCAGATATGTGCGAGCAGATGCTGGATTACGCGGGCAAGGGCGTGCTGCGCCAGGAGCCGGTGGATTTGAACGAGCTGGCTGTCGAGATCCCCGCGCTTGTTCGGCCGTCGTTGAAACCCGGAGTGGCATTTTCGTTGCACACTGCGGAGTCGTTGCCCAAGACGCTGGGCGATCCCGTGGCGATCAGCCGGGTCGCTCAGAACCTGGTGATCAACGCGATGCAGGCCACACCTGCCGGCGGTAACGTGACGCTGAGCACTGGCGTTCAGGAGTATGGCGAGAATGAGCTGAACGGAGCGTTGCCAGAGCCGTTGCCACCGGGCCGGTATCTGTATCTGCAGGTAACCGACACAGGCTCCGGTATGGATGAAGCCACTCTGTCACGGCTGTTCGAGCCGTTCTTTTCCACCAAACGCCACGGTCGGGGGGTTGGACTCTCGAGTCTGATCGGTACGGTGCGGACGCATCGAGGCGCGGTTCTGGTACAGAGCACCGCCGGTGTGGGCACGCAGTTTCGGGTGCTATTGCCGATCGTTGACCCGACCACTGTGCCCGTCACGATTGTGGCGGAAACGCATACTGGTGTCGCGTTTTTGGCTGCGCGGGATGTTACGGCGCAGGGCGATGTGGCGCCCGCATCTCTTCCCAAGCCGCCTTTGGTTGCCGTTGCGGATGATGAAGACTCAGTGCGTACGGCGATGGTGCGCGTATTACGGATGTCGGGATATGACGTTCAGGAGTTTGAAGACGGACACAGCCTCATCCAATGGTTTGTCGAGCATTTGCAGATGGCTGATGCGGTGTTGTTGGATCAAGGCATGGGCGACATGGAAGGCACGGAGGCCGCGAGCCGTCTGCGTGCGCTGCGTCCCGCACTTCCTGTGGTGATCTGCAGCGGTTATCGCGATGTGTCGATAGACAATATCCCCGGATCGATCCCTGTGGAGTTTTTGCTGAAACCTTTCAGTGGCAGCCAGTTGCGTGCGGCGCTGCATAAAGCCGGTTTGCCCGCGCCAACTAACTGGCGGTCAGCTCAAAGTCGAGAGGACAGGTCAAACAATCCGTCCGCCTGACGCGACAGTGTGAGTCCGGTCTGCTCGGCTATCTGTTGCAGTACGGTGTGAGCGTCCGCATGTCGAACGGTCACATTCAGGCGCAAGGCGCGGTCAGGTGTTCCCAGATACCGGATGGGTACGCCCCAAGTGGCGCTGACCTCACGCAGCAACTGAGCGACGGTGACGTTTCGCATTGACAGCGAACGGCGCTGATCGGCCAGACCGTTGGATGCCGGCACCCACAGGACTGTTTCACCGTTGCCGCGGCGCATTCGTATCTGGACGGCCGTGCTGTGCCCTTCTGTTGTTCGTACATTTGGCAACACCAGTGGAAGATCCGATTCGGTGACGCCTTGAAATACGATGCGTGATGAACTGTCTTGGTCGGTCTTTTGCAGGGTGACCGTCGTGGCGGTTTGTGAAGCGGGGATCCGCAGCAACCATCCCTGCGTTCCATCAGCGGCGGTCATCCGTTCGAGTTGAGGCGTACCGGCGGGACGAGTGGATCCGCCCGACGAGGCCTCCAGCAGTGTGAGTTGTACCACCGTTCGTCCGGCAGGCTGCAGCAGCACGGCGGCGACCAACAGTGCGGCGGCGGCGGCGAACGCCGGCCAAGCTCGTTTGGTCCATTGCCGCTTTCTCACCGTCTCTGCATCGATACGCGTGCGCACCTGTGTGACCAGATCCGGGACGACGGGACGGGGAGCCGCCTGCAGACGCCGGTACAACGCCGACACATCGGATAGCGCAGTGGAGCATGCTGTACACCCCTCCGAATGCCGGCGCGCGATAGCCGCCAGCGCCGGGTCGCAGGAACCATCGACGAGCGATGAGATGAGTTCTTCGAATTGGTCACAGGTCATGGAATGCATAGTCTGGCGCCTCCAGCGTGTCATCTGTATGACGAAGCGCTTACGGGTTGGGTTCCTGCTGACGGGTCAGAATATCTTTCAACGCCAACCGGGCGCGGTTCAGCCGGCTCTTGACGGTGCCGATGGGAATGCCCAGTATGGCTGCGATCTCCTCGTACCCCTGTTCACCGAAATGGTACAGCACCACCAGTATGCGACGGTCTTCAGGCAGTTGAGCGATCGCGCGTTGCAGGACTTCGGATTCGACTTTCTGGACCAGGAGCTCATCTGGCCCCGGGTTGGGGTCTTCGATTTGTCGTTCGTAAGTGTCTTCGCCCCCATGGGATACGGTCTCTTCCAGTGAGATCATGGGGCGGTTCTGTTTGCGCTTTCGGTAGTCCAGATAGGTATTCACCACCACCCGGTGCAGCCACGTGCTGAAACTGGCATCGCCCCGATAGGATCCCAGACCCTGGTAGACGCGTACAAACGCATCGACGGCCACATCATTGGCGTCATGGTAGTTGCCGGTGAGGCGCCAGGCCAGATTGAACACCTGACGTTCATGAGCGCGGACAAGCGCATCGAATGCCGCCTGATCACCCCCCCGTGCGCGCTCCACCAGCAGCGAGGTATCCATCGACCGCCTCCGTCGGTAGTTCGAAGTTCGCTGTTGCTTTACTGTTTGGCCGACCGCTCCGGTTGCAAGGCATCCGCAATGGCCTGTTTCTCTTCCGGAGACAGCGGCAGGTTAGCATGTCCGCCCTTGATCGACTTGGCGTATACCCGGGAGGACTGCCGGCCCGTCACATTGGTGACCACCAGACCGTTGTCGCTATCGTCCATCAACGCCAGAGAGAAGCTCTGCTGCCCTCCCATGTCTTCGACGGCGTCGTACCTTACCATACCCACATAGCGCAGACAATAGCGAATGGTGTCTTCCAGGGCGGTGCATCGGCGTTCGGCGTCACACATGCGCGCGTCATACCGGTCGATCTGCGCCAGATACTCGGTCAGCGCCTGCTCCAAAGAGACACCCGTTGCACCGCGAGTCAGCCTCTCGATCCGCCGATTGAGGCGATTGATCCGCACCTGTTGACTGACCAGCGCCAGCACAAGCAGTATCACCACAGCCAGCAGGCCAACTATCCACCACTCTGCCTGACGGGAAATCGCTTCCGGAATCTGGGTTATCCCTTGCATAAACGCCTCATGTTGTACGTATCGTGTGCCACAGGTATACTACAGCCACGCAACGTCAACACCCAAATCCATCGCAATACGGTGCTTGTCCCATGGATCAAACCGACCAGTACACAGCGTCGAATGCCGACTCTGATACGGACATCGTTTCGTCTGCTGCCGATTCATCCGGGGCGTCGTCATCGGCCTCAGAGCCCGTAGTGGCCCGTCCCGAGTCCGTGGTGCGCGCTCCGCGGTGGATCCGTGACCTGATCGCCGTGCTGGTGTTCTTGGTGGTTGCGCTTCTGTACCATTCGTTCTTTGCTCTGTCGGTGGTTCGGGGTGAGTCGATGGAGCCCACCCTGCATGACGGTCAGGTGGTGCTGGTTGGCAAGGGCTCGCTGCTGTTCGGTCCCATACAGCGTGGAGACATCGTGGTGTTTCACTACGATGGGGAAAATCTGATCAAACGGGTGGCGGCGTTGCCGGGAGACGTGGCGCCCGACGGGCGACGCCTCCTGCCCGGCACCATCTATGTGCTGGGCGACAACGCGCCCGTTTCGGATGACAGTCGCCAGTTCGGTCCCATTCCGGTCGAAACCGTAATCGGCAAATTGCTATACTGAAGTCGATAACACCGTTTCGTGCGATATGCCGCACCCTATCCGGTCAGGTGCGGCATCGTTTCTATCAGGGGGTAGCCAGTGGGAGAGTTGATGCGTGACAAAGTGGCGCTGATCACCGGAGTGGCCAACAACCGCAGCATCGCTTGGGGTATTGCCCAGTCAATGGCCGATGCGGGAGCACGCGTGGTGCTGACATACCAGAACGAACGGCTGGTGAAGAATGTGCAGGAACTGGCCGCTCAGATCGGCGCGGAAACCCTGCCGCTGGATGCTTCCGAAGATGCGCAGATCGATGCTCTGGGGGCCGACCTGTCCGAGCGGTACGGCGTATTGGATGTGCTGGTGCACAGTATGGCGTTTGCCCATAAGGAAGATCTGGGTGGACGGTTTGTCGATACGACACGCGCGGGGTTCGGCACCGCAATGGAGATCAGCGCCTATACCTTGGTGGCATTGAGTCGCATGGCTGAACCGTTGATGACGCGCGGTGGCTCCATTCTGACCCTGAGCTATCTGGGCGCGGAACGGGTGATACCCAACTACAACGTGATGGGCGTGGCGAAGGCCGCGCTGGAATGCTGTGTACGGTATCTGGCCAATGATCTGGGGCCGAAGGGGATACGGGTTAACGCCATCTCAGCCGGACCGCTGAACACCCTGGCGGCGCGTGGCATCTCCGGATTCAGCAGCATGGTGCAGAAGGTGCGTGCTGTGGCGCCTCTGCGACGCAACACCGAACTGGAGGATGTGGGGGGAGCGGCGGTGTTCCTCGCTTCGGACTTGGGGCGGGGCGTCACCGGAGAAACGCTGTACGTTGACAGCGGGTATCACGTGCTGGGCATGTACAGCGACTGACGGGGAAAGAGGCCGATGCGCGCTATGGAACGGCCGGAAGGAGACTGACCGATGCTGGATATCCGCCTGATACGGGAACATCCCGATTTGGTGAAAGCCGGACTCACCCGATTGGGTGAACCGGTGACCATAATCGATGACATTCTGCAGCTGGATGCCGATCGGCGCACATTGATGCAGCAGGTGGAGTCCCTGCGGTCCGAACGGAATACCGTGTCCAAAGCGATCCCGCGCATACAGGACGCCGTCGAAAAGCAGCAGCAGATCGAGCGCATGCGCGCCGTGGGTGATCAGATCGGTCAGATCGAGCAACAGCTGGCAGCGCTGGATGAACAGTTCCAGAAGCGCCTGTTGGAGATCCCCAATCTGCCCCATCCAGACGTACCTGACGGGCCGGATGAGACCGCAAACGTGATCACCGGCCAGGAGGGCGACCTTCCGCAGTTCACTTTCGAACCCAAACCGCATTGGGAACTCGCGGAAGCCCTGGGGATCATCGACTTCGAACGCGGCGTGAAGATGAGCGGATCGCGTTTTTACGTGCTGAAGGGCGCCGGTGCGGCATTGCAGCGCGCGCTGATCACGTTCATGTTGGATCTGCATACACGCGAGCATGGATACACCGAGATCTACCCGCCGTATATGGTGCGTGGTGAGTGCCTGGTGGGCACAGGGAACCTGCCCAAATTCGGCGATAACCTCTATCGCGATGTGGAAGAGGACCTGTGGTGGATCCCCACCGCGGAAGTGCCTGTCACCAACCTGTATCGCGAAGAGATCTTGGAACCCGACCAGATACCGCAGTACTTCGTGGCCTATACCGCCTGTTTCCGGCGGGAAAAGATGTCTGCCGGACGTGATGTCCGCGGCATCAAACGGGGACATCAGTTCGACAAGGTGGAGCTTGTCAAGTATGTCTACCCGGAGACGTCGGATAAGGAGTTGCAGCGGTTATTGAATGACGCAGCGGAGGTGGCGCGGAGGCTCAAACTCCCCATGCGGTTCGTTCAGATGTGCACCGGTGACTTGAGCTTCACCGCCGCGATGAAATACGACATCGAACTCTGGGCGCCTGGTTGCGGCGAATGGCTCGAGGTCAGTTCCTGCAGTAACTTCCGCGACTTTCAGGCCCGACGCGCCAATATCCGCTTCCGGCGCGAACCGGGAGCCCGGCCGGAGTTCATCCACACGTTGAACGGCAGCGGCCTGGCGTTGCCACGTGTGCTCATAGCCGTGTTGGAACACTACCAACAGCCCGATGGTACTGTACGCATTCCGGACGTGCTGAAACCCTACCTGCATAATGCGGAACGCATCACGCCGAACGGGCTGGATTGAAGGATATCTGCATGCATCCACAGCATGATATCGTGCAGAGTCCGCTGACAGGGAGTGACCGGGTGACCTGATGGTTGCCGACGATGCGAATCCTTGGGTTGATCTGCTGCATCGCCTGACGGCCCGGGCGGAAGCGCATCGTTCCCCTATTGCCGTTCCTCCTGAGGACGGTCAGCACCGGTTGGCTCGGTGGTCCGCTGCGCATCGGCAGGCCTGTCAGTTGCTTGTTCCTCAAGCCCAAGGTTTCGTCCCTCTGATAAATGAGCTGTGTGGTCTGTTGGCCCGCGATGATCTCTATGCAGGTGTCTGGTGCTGGCGTGCGCAGCCGAAAACGGATCGCTATTGGAAAATCGCCCAAGCGGGTCAGTCGGGGCTGTTGGATGCCCTCTTTGATGAGGTTGAACAGGATATCTGGCCTGATGACAACCGGCTGACGCCGGATCCGTCCACCCCTCTGCTGCTGTTCCCGTTGCGGCGGTTTACAGATGTGCGCGCGATGCTGGGGGTGGCGCTTTGGCGCGGGCAGTCGCTCGATCCTGAAGAGTTCGCGAGTCTGAAACAATTGTCCCAGTCTCTCTGCGACTGGTGGTATCGTGAGGACCGGGCTGAACGACATGCGTCCGTGTATGACATGATCCGCCAAAACGCTGCCGAAACCTTCGTGTATTTGGACCCGGATCTGAAAGTGCGGTGGGCCAACGAAGCCGCCGCACAGTATTGCGGTGTACCGGCCACGGAGATGCGCGGCCAGTACTGCTACGAGGTGTGGCGTGGCCGTGACACGCCGTGTGAGGTTTGTCCTGTGCTGGAAACGCGCCGAACCGGACTGCCCCAACAGGCCGAGGTGCGGTCCCGATCGGGCGGATACCGGTTATTACGCGCGCATCCGGTGCTCGACTCCAGCGGCAATATGATCGGAATCACCGAGTTCGGCATCGATATTACGGAACTGAAACAGAACCAGCTCGCCCTGCAGCACAGCGAGGCGCGGTTCCGCGCAATCGCCGAGTATTCGCATAACGCGATCGGTATCCTGGATGAATGGGGCCACTTGGAATATGCCAACAGACAGTTGGAGGAGCTGACCGGCTGCAGCCGGGAGCAGCTGTTGGAAGTGAAGTCCTTCCACCAGTTTCTCGCACCTTCCTCGGAAGAACACCTGTTGGATCTCTTCGGCCGGTTTGTCCGAAATGAGCCTTACGCGCATCGAACTGTGGGCAGCATCCGTCGGGCTGACCAGCAGGAACGGCAGGTCGATATCTATCTGTCGGACTATGCCGACACCACCGGCGCCCGCAGGCTGATCGTGAGTCTGTTGGACGTGACCGATCTGCGTCGCGCCGAACAGGAGCAGGAGCGTCTGCAGGCCGGGTTGATCGAAGCGCAAAAAATGGAGTCGGTCGGGCGCCTGGCTGGCGGGGTGGCGCATGACTTCAACAACATGCTGGTGGTGATCATCGGATATGCCGATCTATTGTCGCAACGAGATGACCTGCCCGAATCGGTTCGGGCGGGATTGCAGGAGATACTGGGTGCGGCCCGTCACTCCGCGGAACTGACCAAACAGCTGTTGGCATTTGCCCGGAAGCAGATGGCTCAACCTCGCGTACTGGATCTGAACGAGAAGATCAGCACATCGGTGCAGATGCTGCAGCGCCTGATCGGTGAATCCGTGCAGCTGGTGTGGCATCCTGGCGAATCTCCGTGGCCCGTGCGTCTGGACCCCACGCAGGTAGACCAGATATTGACGAATCTGTGCATCAACGCCCGCGACGCGATACAGGGCGCCGGGGTCATTTGGCTGACCACCGAGAACGTAATGATCTCTCCGGACGAAGCCGCGGAGTTCGACATCGAGGCAGGGCCTTATGTAAGACTCCGCGTGCAGGACTCCGGGAAGGGAATGGATGCCGAAACGCTGGCTCACCTGTTCGAACCGTTTTATACCACCAAAGGCGTGGGGCAGGGCACAGGGCTGGGCTTGGCGACGGTGTTCGGGATTGTGAAGCAGAACCGCGGTCATATCATCGCCGAGTCTCCGCCGTCAGGCGGCGCACTGTTCACACTCTGGTTCCCTGCGCACAATGTCACTCCCGCATCGGATGGCATCGTCCAGTCTCATCCGTTCAAGGGTGGAACCGAATCGATACTCGTTGTCGAGGACGAACCCAGCGTGTTGGCGATGACGCGTCTGATGCTGACCCATCTGGGCTATCGCGTGGTGTGCGTTACCAACCCGTCGGAGGCTCTCCGACTGATCGATGAGAGTAGCGCCATCATCGATCTGGTGCTGACAGACATCGTGATGCCAGGTATGAATGGCCGTGAACTCGCTGCCACCTTGCAGCGTATGCGTCCGGGATTGAAGTGCCTGTTCATGTCCGGCTATCCCGAGCATGTGATCGCCAGTCAAGGGGTGCTGCAGACGGACTTTCCGTACATCACCAAGCCGTTTCAACTGGATAAACTGGCGGTGGCTGTGCGTCACGCGCTGGATAGTCCGGCGGTAACTGTCGAGTAACCGCCGGACGTGTTGTGCTACCAGCGAACCGGTACCCGTACGCCGTTGCGCGAGCTTTCGATTGCGGCAAACACCATGGCCAACGATTTGATGTTATCGTGACACTCGGTCTGAGGTGTCTGACCATCGCGAAGAAACGACAGCATCTCATGCAGGCCGCCGTCGAAGCCCAGTCGGGTGATCGGTGAGGGATCGATCACGGCCGGCCTCAACGGCACCTGAAAGCCCTCCTGTCCGGCAACAACCTGGCCTTCCGGTGTCCTGTCGAACTCATACAAGAGTGTTCCTTTGTCGCCGATGAGCCGCCAATTGCCATTCCAGCTGGTAGGGCATCCCTCTGCGCACCAGCTGCCGCGATACGTGAACACCAGTCCGCCGGTCATCTCGAAGATGCAGCTTGCGGCGGCATCTCCGCGGTACCACGAACCGTGTGGATTGAACTCATGAGCGTATACGCTGACCGGATTGGCGCCGGTCATGAAGCGGACCAGATCGAAGTGGTGGATCGCCATATCCAGGATCAACGGGCTGTCCATGGCGTCTCGGAATCCGCCAAAATGGGCGCCGATGTAGAAGTCGCAGTTCGCGGTCGTCAGCACGCCCAGTTCGCCCGATTGTACCGTGCGCCGCACTGTATCGTGGTTCACGTCCCATCGGCGGCTCTGGCTGACCATATACATGCGGCCCGTTGAATCGGCGGTCGCCACCATACGCTGCGCCTCTTCCAAACTGGCGGCCATCGGTTTTTCACCGATCACATGGCATCCCGCTTCCAGCGCCGTGCAGGTAACCTGTGCATGCGCTTCGGGTATGGTCAGGTCGAGCACGAAGTCAGGATGATATGTGGAGAGCATCGCGGATAGATCCGTTGACGCCTCCGCGGCCAGGTCATAGCGAGCGATTTGCTCACGGGCGCGTGTGATGTCCATGTCCACCACGGCACACACTTGAAGTTCGGCTGCCCTGATCACCGGAAACCAGGCATTGGAGATCCCGCCGGCGCCGACGACGATCAGTCGTTCGTTCATGATATCCCCCAAGGTAATGGTTAATGGCCTTGTAACGTCGTGAGTGTAACACACTGTGCGCTTCTGGAGTTAATGCCGTATACTCCTCACGTGACCACTCGATATCGACTCGCCGGATGGAGCCTGTTGGAGATGATCGTGGTGCTGGCGATCCTTTCCGCGTTGATGGCTGTCTTGTTGCCGGTGTTACACAGTGCTCGTTCTACGGCCTCCCGCTCGGGATGCCTCAGCAACCTCCGCCAGATGGCGCAGGCCATCCGGTTGTATGCCTCCGACTGGGAGGGCGGCTGGCCTTGCACGGGTGACCGGTATCTTTGGACAGGGCGTCGCTGGAGGGCTGTGATCCAGCCGTATGTGCGCGCACGCCTGGCATTCTGGTGCCCGGCCGATCAACTCTCACGGCGGCAATATGATGCTACGTCCTATGCGTATTCCCAGTGCTTCTACCACTCGGATCGATCCATTGACTCGGCGGAATCGGATGCGTTGCATACATGCCTGCACACACCCCGGGTGCGCGGGGAAGGGGATGTGCTGTACCCGGCGCAGAAGGTTCTGCTGGCCGAGTGGTTCAGCGCACACGAACTGCCCCTGCGTACGCTATGGGCGCCGGATGGAGCACACGCGATGGTGTGCGCGGACGGTCACGCCCGGACCGTGCGTCTGGAGAGCCTCCGGCCTTCCGCTCGCAAAGATCGCGATCCTAACTGGACGCTGAACGGTCTGAGCGGATTCGATCTGCCATGACACACGATGTGTTGATAGTCGGCGCCGGCGCGGCCGGGTTGGTGGCCGGCATCAGCGCTGCACGCCTGGGTGCGCGGTGCGTGTTGTTGGACCGTCTGCCATCCGCCGGCCGCAAGCTGCTGGCCACCGGCGCCGGGCGATGCAATCTGGCGCACACCGACCCTGCTCCCGAGCGGTACAACGCAGAAGCCCGCCTGCTCATCCAGAGCGTGCTGGGGCGTTTCGGCTGGCCGCAAATAGAGGCGTTGTTCGGTGAGCTGGGACTGGACCTGGTCAGAGAGCAGCAACGTGTCTTTCCTGCCACCCGACAGGCGGTGTCGGTGCTCAAGGTGCTCCAACTGGAACTTGACCGGCTGCATGTGGATTTCATGACGGATACACGGGTGAGCTCCCTGACACCTGGCGGTGACCGATGGACTGTGTCAGCGGAAGACGGGCGCACCTGGCAGGCACACTCCGTGCTGGTGTGCACCGGAGGACGTACCTATCCATCGTTGGGCTCTGATGGCAGCGGATATACGCTGGTCACTGCGTTGGGCCATACGGTTATCCCGCCAGTACCGGTGTGTGTGCCTCTGACCGCCCATCATCCCTGGATCCATCCGCTGCAGGGGCTGCGCCTCTTCGCCAGCGTGACTCCTGTGGTGTCCGGTCAACCGGGTACTTCGACAACAGGCGATCTGCTGTTCACCAAATACGGGCTGTCCGGCACGGCGATCCTGGATGTTTCGGAGTCGCTGAGTCTGGCATATCACCGCGCGCGAATACGCGATCTGGCTGTTTCGGTGGATCTGTTACCGCATTGGAGCCGGCCGCGGCTGCAGCGCGAACTGGAGAGACGACGGGGCCGGGGGATACCGGATAAGGATATCTGGTCAGGGCTGCTGCCGGAACGGCTCGCTCCGTTGATTGCGGGCTGTGAGGGGGATCCCATCGATCAGGTGAAACGGCTTGTCATACGGGTTACAGGAACGCGCGGCTGGAATGAAGCTGAATTCACCGCGGGCGGCGTGTCGCATACCGAGGTACACACTGATACACTGATGTCGACCCTGCACAAGGGATTGTTCATTGCCGGTGAACTGCTGAACGTTCACGGTCAGCGCGGCGGATTCAACCTTGCCTGGGCTTGGGCTTCCGGATGGACCGCCGGACAGTCTGCAGCGGATTATGTTAGACGGAGATGAACATGGACCACAAAGCACGTAATATCGCCGTATTTTCCGGTGATCAGATCGATGGAGTGGTGTTCCAGCCCCGCGTGGAGCCTTGGTACGACTACCATCAAAGGTTGGGCGACCTGCCAGCCGAATATCGGGGCATGCCGGTGCTGGAGTTCTACCGAACGCTGGGACTGTCTATGCGGTACCAGCACTACTTCACCGGATTGGAGGGGCCGCTGCGTGTGGAGCACGATCCGGAGATCCAATTCGAGCATGTTGCGCTGGATGGCGGAGGCGTGATCAACCGGATCCATACGCCCCGGGGAGTGTTGGAGAGCGAAGTGCATGCCGCCGGCGATGATACCTGGCGCGTGACCCGTTTTCCGGTACACACAGCGGATGACCTGCCGGCGCTTCAGTCCTACTTCGAGCACACCCGATGGCGCTTCAACCGGGAGGCGCATGAGGCGGCCGACAGGGAGTGCGGCGACTTGGGAGCGCCACAGTTTTTCCTGCCTCGCAGCCCGTATCAGGCGCTGGCGTTGGACTGGATGAAGTTCGAGACGTTTGCCGTGGCGTTGTCCGAGGAGCCGGAACTGTTCGAACCGGTGTTCGAGGCGATCGATGCATCTTATGATTTGCTATACACCGAACTGGTGGAAGCGCGCGTGACGCCTATTATCAACTTTGGTGAGAACATAGACGCCGCGCTGACCTCACCGCGGTTCTTCCGAACCTATCACATTCCGTTCTGGAAAAAACGCGCCGGCATGCTGCGCGAAGCGGGCATCTATACACATGTGCACATCGACGGAAGCTTCAAACCGCTGTTGCCCCAGTTCCCGGATTTGCCGTTTGATGGCATCGAAGCGCTCACGTTCCGCCCGATGGGTGACACCACCATAGAAGAAACGGCGCCCTGGATGAAGGGGAAGGTGCTGCTGGACGGCATTCCGGCGTCGCTGTTCCTGCCGCCCTTCACACGGGATGACATCGCCCGCTGCGTGGATCAATTGGTGGAGGCGTTTGCACCGCGGCTGATCATCGGCATATCGGATGAATTGCCGATGGGTGCGCCGGGCAGCGCTGTCGACACCTTGATCTGGCTGCGGGACTACTGCCTGGCGCTGTAAATCGTCTCACGGCACTGCGTCACACCGCCGTGTCATTCCAGCGCCAGCCGGGCGAACTGCTCGGAAGGCGTCGGTATGGAGTGCAGCGCATCGGTAAGTTGTTTACGCATGGCTGCCGCGACGGCCGCATCGGTGTCTACCCGATTGACCGGGGTGAACGTGAACGGCTCCCGTTTCCAGAGATAGCTGGGAAGACTGGGAGATTTCGCGGGTACGCGCCATTGAGGAATGGGCACGCCCGGAATAAACAGTCCTGACTCCATATCGGGTGAAACACGCAGTGATGTGGTGCTGTACCAGTAGAGCGGACGGTCCGCTCGGCAGCCTTGAACCAGCGTCCACTCAGGGGTGGAAAACCCCACCCCTTCTCCGAAGATCCCGTACATCACCCAGTCGCGATGCGATCGGGTGCGCCCCAGAACCAGGGGCATCAGACTGCGTCCGTCGGGGCCATCCGGCTCGGGATCGCCGATCAGGTCGCGCACCGTGGCGCAGGTATCCACCGCGGTGGTCAAGGCGGATACACGTCCGGGTTTCGCAGCGGGATGGGCGATCATCAGCGGTATCCGCGCATGTGACTCGGGGTGCGGGTACTGTTTTCCAAAGACGGTTGGCGCCAGACGGCTCCATGCCAGGTCGTGACCGTGATCAGTGGTTACGATCACCGTGGTGTTCTTCCACAGGTCCAGCCGGTCCATCTGGTCCAAGAGCTTGCCGAACCAGTGATCGAGGATGCTCACCTTGCCCAGATACTGGGCGCGTATCCACGCGAGTTCCTCGTCGGTTGTCTGCTCCATGAAGCGCGCCAGTTGGTCGGGATGCTGATAGGGCGGCCAGCAGGTGTATTCCGGATGGTCTTTCCCGTCAGGGCTGTACATCGTGCGCCAGGGCATGGGCAGGAAATGCGGCTCGTGCGGGTCGAAACACTCCGTCCACAGCAGGAACGGAGGCCCGCTGTGGTTATCCTTGAGCCATTGTACGGCAAGCTGCAGAACCCTCGGACCAGGGAACTGCGCCTCGTGTCGCTCAAACCTGCGGGCGTTGGCGTAGAACCGGCTGCCCCAGCCTTTATAGGGGCCGGCGGGAAGGTTTCGGTACTTGTCGATGCTGGCAGCCCACTTCGGCAGCCGTTTGATGGGGGCTGTGTCCCATAAGTCGAGTTCATGCCCACGGACGAATTCCATACCGTGAAACGGTTCAAAAAAGCCGTGAGCGGCATGTTCCCAGTAATGGTAGTGGTCGGTGATCATCTGGGTGACACAGCCTGCCCGCGCGGCGTCGTGCGCCAGGTGGCGGTCCCATGGTTCGATATGTCCCCATCCTCGCCAGAGAAATTCGCGGCGACCGGTCAGCAGCTCCCGTCGGGCGGGCATGCAGGGCGTCGAACCGATAAAGTGATTGTCGAACACCACCGCACGCTGGGCGAACCGAGCCATGTTGGGCGTGGCCACCTGTGTGGCGCCATACGGCTGCAGGCAGTGGAAGTTCAGGCTGTCCATCAGCACCACAAGTACGTTCACAGCAGGCCTCCGGGCGTGTGTTACTTCCAGTGTATCGCGAATGATATCCCCTCCCGGATCGGAGCTCAAGTATGATCAGCCGGTGAGGGGTTTTCGGGCGACAGCCAGGTAGAACTCCGGCTCGTCGGTTACGCGGATGTCGGTGAAACCGGCGGCCTCCAACATAGCATGCATGGTGTCGGCGTCAGGAACCCGATCCTCGGCCACCTCCGGTCCGGCTTCCCGATGCACTTTGTTGACCGCGTCCCGCCCGGTAGGATGCGAAATCACCACAAGACCTTCCGGTTTCAGCATCTGGCGGATGTGAACAAGCGCCCGGTGCTTGTTGGCGAAATGCGGATAGACGGCGTTACAGATCACGCGGTCGTAGCTGCAATCCGGACAGGGCGCCACTTCGATATCCATCAGGTGAAACTGGACGCAGTCGGGAAAGCCTTTGGACCGTGCGACTCTCAGCATGCCGGGTGATATGTCGATCGCGATGATCGTGCCGTCGCCCTGTATGGCGTCCAGCAGGTGCGGGATGATCACGCCCGTACCGGTACCCACATCCAGCAGGCGCATTCCCGGTCGGATATCCGCCTGCGAGACAACGCGTGCCAGCCGGACGCCGATATCGGCGCGTTCCATGCTGTCCCATCTGTCTGCATATGAGTCAAAGAAGCGGGCTTGGTCGATCATCTCTGGATGTCCTCTGCGGATGGGTGGTGATGTCGGTTACAGCGTACACCATATCCGACAGGGAATACACGAATAAGGCGCCGCAGGATAGTCCTGCGACGCCTCTTCTTGGTACCTGCGGAAATCTCCGAAGGACTATTTCTTTTTCAGCCAGGGCATCATCTCGCGCAATTCGCTACCGACCTCTTCGATGTAGCTTTCCGCGCTGTGGCGCCGGGCCGCGCGCAGCACAGGTCGGCCGGCCTTGTTCTCGAGGATCCACTCACGGGCGAATTCACCCGACTGGATCTCGCGCAGGATCTCACGCATGGACTCACGCACCTCTTCGGTGATGATGCGCGGACCGCGGGTGTAGTCGCCATACTCGGCGGTGTTGCTGATGGAGTAGCGCATGTAGTCCATGCCACCCTCGTACATCAGGTCCACGATCAGCTTCAGCTCATGCAGACATTCGAAATAGGCGATCTCCGGCTGATAACCGGCCTCCACCAGTGTTTCGAAACCGGCCTGAACCAGCGCGGTGCAACCGCCGCACAGAACCGCCTGCTCACCGAACAGGTCGGTCTCGGTCTCTTCTTCGAAGGTGGTCTCAAGAACGCCCACCTTGGTGGCGCCCAGTCCCTTGGCATACGCCAGCGCCTTCTCTTTGGCGGCGCCGCTGGCATCCTGATACACGGCGATCAACGCCGGAACGCCCGCGCCCTCGGTGTACACACGGCGAACGAGATGGCCGGGGCCTTTGGGGGCGACCATGATCACGTCCACATCCTCTGGCGGCACAATCTGCCCGAAGTGAATGTTGAACCCGTGAGAGAACAACAGCGTCTTGCCCTCGGTCAGGCCGGGCTTCACTTCGTTCTCATAAACCACACCCTGAACTTCGTCTTCGGTCAGGATCTGGATGACATCGGCCTGCATGGCGGCCTCGGCAGCCGACATGGGTGAAAAGCCGTGTTCAACGGCCAGGTTCCAGTTATCGGTTCCCGGCAGGTCGGCCACGATGACTTCGAGGCCGCTGTCGCGTAGGTTCTGTGCTTGGGCGTGACCCTGACTGCCATAGCCAATGATGGCGATCTTCTTTCCCTTCAGTACGGTCAGGTCCGCGTCTTTATCGTAGTAAACTCTGGCTGGCATCTGCTTCCTCCTTAAGGTCGCTGTTCGACAGCCCGGTGCATGCCGTATCGCCGAGGCTGCGGGAGTGATGGATATCGGATCCGGTCACGCTGCGCCAATGGCGGCAGCGGAGCAGAAAGACGGGTTCAACATCCGGTGTGCGCACGTGGACGCACCTGTTTCACTGGTATCAACAACCATATTACTGCTACCTTCGTCATATGGGCAACGTCCGCTGTTACAGCTCACCGGAATTGACCTCCCGAGGTACTGAGCCCGTCGGGAGGATCGATACGTCCGGAGCGCGCGCTGCCGCATCAGGCGCGCCCATGCCCTCTGCCCGAACGCCGTCAATGCTTCTGGCGGTAGCTTACCGGTATATATTCTGGAAGACGCTTGGGCGCCATGATCGGTTCAATGCGTGCAAAGCGCATGCGGCCATCCACCAGAGGTACACTCACCCAGTCTTCACCAATCAATGGGCGGGCATACCTCACAAAGTCATCGGTCACATCCAGCCGATCGGCGGACAGCCACTCGGCCGGAAACGTCCGCTCGGAGTTTGCGACGTCCTGCAGCGGTACGCGGTCGTAACGCACCCGATAGATGGGGCCGGGGTCTCGCAGGATTGTGGACATCCACCCGCCACCCTCTTCGGCTGCGACCTGAACGGCCTTCTGCCCCACCGCGTAAGCCTCTTCCAGATCGACCGGCGAGGCGGTGAGGATGGAGTCACGCTGGTCACAACCTGAGACCTGTCCCCGTGCCGAGCCGTGCGCTTTCAGGCCGGCGGCATTCAAGGCGTTTACCAGCTTCTGGGCGGCGGTCGTCTGGCTGGAGCTGAATTCGGTATGGCCGAATGCATCCTTGGATTCGCCGATGTCGCCCACGTCCAAGCCTTCGCTGACGACCACCATGCAACGGCCGTAGGAGACCAAGCGGTCATTCACGGCGTCCAAGATCTCCGGCATCGTCAGTCCGGATTCGGCCATCAGGATCAACAGCGGTGTCTCCCGTTGCGGGTCGGCCAAACGCGCGGCAGCGGGAATGTAGCCGATTTTTCGTCCCATTGCCTGCATCACCAGTACGGGATCGGCCGGGCTGCTGCCGCGGTTCTCCTCGTTGGCGCCTTGCACGGCCACCATCCAGTAGCGCGCCACCGATCCGTAACCCGGGGTGTGATCGATCAGCTGGAAGGCGCTGTCGCCCACGTCATTGTCAATGGTTTTCGGTACGCCTGTGGCTGCCAGTTCCAGCCCACGTTCACGCGCCAGTACTGCCAGTTTGTGCGCTGTATCCATCGAGTCGTTGCCGCCGATGTAGAACAGATAGCCCACATCGTGCGCTTTGAACACCTCGATGACCCGTTCGAAGTCTTCGGTGTTGCTTGATTTCAGCTTGTATCGGCACGTGCCAATGGAGCCTGCAGCCGGCGTGGTGCGTAACAGGCTGATCTCTTCTGGTTTCTGCGCGCTGAGGTTGATCAGCTCCTCTTTGAGGATTCCCTCCACACCATGTCGCGCTCCAAAGACCGTACCAAAGCGCTCCGGGTAGCAGCGGCATGTTTCGATGACGGCTCGCAGCGAGTTGTTGATGACGGGTGATGGCCCGCCCGACTGAGCCACCACCACATTGTTCGGTTTACCCATATCGCCTCCTGTTACACGCCGGCGTAGGCGCTGAAGCCGCCATCCACCGGAATAACTGCGCCGGTGACGAACACCGACGCGTCGGATATCAGCCAATGTGTGATGCCGTGCAGATCCTCCGGATGTCCGAAACGCCGCATGGGCGTGTGCTCCAGAATACGGTTGCCGCGCGGCGTCAAACCGCCGTCCGGCTGCTGAAGCAGGTACTGATTCTGCTCGGTCAGAAAGAAGCCTGGCGCTATGGCGTTGATCCGTATACCCGCAGGGGCGAGATGCACCGCCATCCAGCGTGTCAGATTGGTCAAGCCGGCTTTCGCGGCCGAATAGGCCGCCACGCGTGTGAGCGGCCGAAACGCGCTCATCGAACTGATGTTGATCACCACGCCCGCGCCATTGGGATGCATGACGCGGACGGCCGCCTGTGTGGGCGCCAGCGCTCCGGTGAGATTCAGCGCCACCACATCGGAGAACGCTTCGGGGCTGAGCCCCAACAGACTTGCCTCGGGATCTGCGGGGTCGAACAGATCCGATCGGGAGCCGGCGTCCGGACGATTGCCGCCGGCGCCGTTGATCAGAACATCCAAGCGACCCCAGTGTGTCACTACCGTTTCACAGATCGGCGCCCAACACGATGTATCCAGTACATCGGCCTGCAGGCCCAACGCCACTCCGCCGGCCGACCGGATCTGTTCAACCAGCGCTTCGGCGCGATCGAGCGAACGGCTGGTAATCGCCACATGCGCGCCACACGATGCCAAATAGGTCGCCAGCGACCGGCAGAGAACTCCGGTTCCGCCGGTGATCAATACGGTGCGGCCGCTGATGTCGAACAGTTTCGGGATCTGCATGGCGCTTACCGGGCAGTGAGCAGGGCGACATGACGGCCAATGTGCTGTTCGACCATCTCCTGCAGCCGGGTGTCATGCGCTTTCCACACCTGCTCCATTTCATTGCGGTACGCGTCCAGCAGAGCTCCATACGAGATGTGGAAGAGTTGGCGGACGTTCGGTGTGTCCAGAAACGCCAATGCAGACCCATCCGGAACGGTTGGAGGAAAATGGTCTACGGTTATGTCCACATGGTAAGCCTTTTTGGACGCGGGCAGCGTTTGCAGGCAGTGAGTGTACAGCGCCTCGAACAGCGCGCGGTCTTCCAGGGCGATCAAACGGACCGCCTCCAGCCAGCTGGTGCCGCTGGTTTTCACATGAAAACGTCCGTGGGTGCGCTCCCGAAACGCGGGATACACGCTGAACTTGTCACTGCCGCTGTGCAGACTTAACCGGTAACCCTGCAGTTCGCGGGCGATGGCGGCGTGTAGGGCAAACGCGTGATCCAATCGGGTCAGGTCTCCCCGGTACTCCACGCCTTTCTGAAACTCACCCGGAAACCGCGGCGCCAGCGATTGGAATCCCACGCCGACGCGATGCAGGAACTCCGCCACATACAGGTGGTCTTCCGGTGTGGTCGTCCGCGCGCCTTCATCGATAGACACTTCCAGGTCATGATCCTTGACCCCGCGCGAAATCAGCACGCTCCAGTGCTTTACCTGTTGCAATGCCGGTTCATAGATGAACGCAGACCGGAGCAGTTCGTCCCGTGTCAAGGTGACCGGATGTCCTGCCTCAGGGGTGATCACATAGTCACTGAAGTAATCGATAATACTGCGGCTGATGGGGGACAGGTTGCGTTCACAGTGCGCCAGTGCTTCGTCATCCAGTCCCGACGCGTCCCTGAGCCACTCGGACACATCGATGGTATACATCGTGTAGTGGCATCCAATGGCCGCCCTCAGGTCGGACTCCTGCTTGATGTGGTCGGCGTCAGCGCCCCACGGGCCTTCCCAACCGGTACGCAGGATCGCCGTGATGGCGTCCAGCAACACCGACTCGAAGCTCCGGCCGGTACGCTCCAGTTCCCGCGGGCTTTGCTGAGCCAGAACCGGGAACAAGCCGGCCGATGCGACGGCGCGAATATGCGCCGGTGTGACTCGCCCCAGACGGTCGCCGGCGCCAAAGGATGCATGACAGTGGCAAGCCCTCGGTGTGATGGGCGCCAGCGCCGCCAGGCGCTCCACGTTGTCCAGTGTAAGCGGAAACCGGTGTACCCAAGCGCCGCTGCCCAAAGCGGGCGGATCGGCCTCCAAGGGATTATTGAGCAGCGGGCGGCGGGTCTCGGAAACGATTACCAGCGTCGGTACGCCGTTTGCCCCGTCCGCCAGATATTGCTCCATCCCGTCACACAACGCGCGGTGCGATTCGGGATACAGTGTCTCTCCGCGGTTACGGATCAGTTCAGTGAGCATGTCCATGAGCGTGTGGGTTCCTGTCGGCGCGAGATAAGCCTATATGCCAACGTTAGCACAAATCCGGGCTGTTTGCAAACGGCGACTCGGACAGCCAGATCCGACGCAACGAGGGCAAGTCGACCGGGTTGACACGCCACCGGTCGAACCATTCGATCGCTTGGCGTGGCGTCTCTTCAGACGCCTGTTCAGCCGTGACGATACGCCATCCATTGCTGAGCGCTTGATGCACATGCGGTATCCGGCGATGTATATGCCCGTTCGGCGTGGTATGCAGCTCGATTGGTATGAACAGGTCAAACCGGCGAAAGCCCGGTTCACCGGCGCCGCACTCAACCGCTACCTGGTGGCGGGCCTGTTCCAATGTATCGGCGTGCAAGTTGGAGACCACCCGGCATCCCCTGGCTGCCGCGTCCAACAGGGCGCGCACACCGGCTCCCCACAGGTAACCGCAGATATCGGCCGGGCCTATCTCGGCGCAGACCAGTGTTACCGGCGGAGCGGCAGATGTCCAGCGGGTGTCATCAACGCTGAGTACCCGTTCACCGGCTGGCAACAGCCCAAGCAGAGCGTTCATGACAGTTGTTTTTCCTGCTCCACCTGGCGTCGCGCCCACCAGCCAGCCGTCTCCCTGCCAGACCCGCCACGCGAGCCAGGCGGCGAGCTCAGACGAGAGCGTGTCTCGCGCCATCAGATCGGCGATGGATAGCACACCGCCGCGCTGTACGCCACGCTGTATGACCGCCAAGATGGGATCGTTCATCTGCGGTGTTCAGTCAGTATCTTCCGTTGCGTCGTCTGCGATGCCCGTGCTTACCACCGCAAGCTCCCGAACCTTGGCGTCCAGTTCCTCCAGCAGGTCCGGATTCTGCTCCAGGAAGTTACGCGCGTTTTCACGTCCCTGGCCCAACCGGACGTCACCGTACGTGAACCAGGTGCCGGCGCGGGTGACCAGTCCTCTCTCAACCGCCAGATCCAGTAATCCGCCAATACGCGAGATCCCTTTGCCAAACATGATGTCGAATTCCACCTGTTTGAACGGTGGAGCGACCTTGTTTTTGACCACCTTCACCCGTGTGCGTGAACCCACCGGGTCGGAGCCTTGTTTGATCGTCTCCACCCGCCGCACCTCGAGGCGAACACTGGCCCAGAACTTCAATGCGCGCCCGCCCGGGGTGGTTTCCGGGTTGCCGTACATTACGCCGATCTTTTCGCGCAACTGGTTGATGAAAATCGCCGCCGTATTGGTTTTGCTGACGCTTCCCCCGATCTTGCGCAGCGCCTGGCTCATCAGCCGCGCCTGAACGCCGACGTGCGAGTCGCCCATGTCCCCTTCGATTTCGGCGCGAGGCACCAGCGCTGCAACCGAGTCCAGCACCACAACATCCACAGCTCCCGTGCGCACCAAGGCGTCCATGATCTCCAGCGCCTCTTCGCCGGTGCCCGGCTGTGACACATAGAGCTGATCGACTTTGACGCCGATATTCCGGGCGTATTCGGGATCGAGTGCGTGTTCCGCGTCCACATACGCGCAAACTCCACCCATTTTCTGGGCTTCGGCCACGGTCTGCAGAGCCAAGGTGGTCTTACCCGAACTCTCGGTGCCATAGATCTCTGTAATGCGTCCTCTCGGGATGCCTCCGATACCGATAGCCATGTCCAGCGCCACCGATCCGGTTGGGATCGCCTCAACGACTTGACGGGCATTGTCACCCAGGCGCATCACCGACCCTTTGCCGAACTGTTTTTCTATCTGCGTAAGGGCGATTTCCAGCGCTTTCTGCTTTTGGGACTGATCCATGAGCGCACTCCTTGTTGGCTATACGTATACTTTATTCTACATCACTTGCGCCAGGCGCGCACAGCGGAAACCTTTCCAGCCGTGTGTAGCGCGCGCCGGACGGCAGCAGCTGGCTCTCGATCAACTCGATCTCTTTGACCTGCCATACAGGTGACGGCACGCAGTGTGCAAGCGTCCGACCGATGATCTCGGCAGACACCGGCTTACGCACGCGCGCCAAGGTCACGTGCGGCTGATACCGGCGACGTTCGGTTTTCACCCGACGAGCCTGCAGGGCTCGCCGCAGAGATGCCTGCAGATCGATGATCGCTTCTCGTCCGGAACCCACCCCGCACCACAGCACAGCAGCACGTTCCAGCGAAGGAAACGCTCCGGCACCCTGAAGCTGCGCGTCGAAAGGCGTGCAACGGGCTACGGCCTGTTGTGCAGCCGCCGACAAATCCGGCAAGCGATCTGGCGGTATCTCACCCAGAAACTCCAATGTCAGATGCATGTTGGCAGGAGCCGGAACTGACAGACTGTGAATGTCCGGAATGGCCTGACGCATATCCCGCTGTATTTTCGCCAGACAGGCGATTACCTCCTGCGGCAGCGTCAATGCGAAAAACAGCCTCATGCCATCAGCCGTTCCCGCAGCATGACCAAAGCGGTTTGTGTGGCGCGCCACTTGATTGTGGTCCGCTGGCCCCCGTAGTTCATCCGTTCTGCTGTTGGTCCTCCCGGTCCGTCCACACAGATCCACACCGTACCCACCGGTTTATCCGGAGTGCCGCCATCGGGGCCTGCCACTCCGGAGATGGCGATTGCCCAATCGGTATGGAAGCGCTGACGCGCGCCCTGCGCCATAGCCAGCACCACCGGCTCACTGACGGCACCATGTGCTGTCAGCAGATCTTCCGGGACCCCCAGGAGGCCCTGTTTTACCCGGTTGCTGTAGGCAATTACTCCGCCACTGAGTACGGCAGAGGCGCCAGGCACATCGGTCAGGCGGCTGCCCAGAAGCCCACCCGTGCACGACTCGGCGACGGAGAGCCATTGGTGACGCTCCGCCAGAAGGCGCACAACCACATTCTCCAGCGTTTCATCGTCTACGCCGTACACGGCGTTGCCCAGCCGGTTTCTCACTTCACGCTCCATGGCGTCGAGCATGGGGATCGCTGTGTCCGGGTCAGGAGCAGCCGCAGACAGCCGAAAATGCACCTCGCCCAGTTTAGCGTAAGGCGCCACGGTGGGGTTTGCACTGTCCAGCAGGTCACCTAGTTTCTCGGCGGCCAACGCCTCTCCGATGCCGCATACACGCAGCATTCGGGACAGGATCACCTGCTGGCCGGCGTTCAGGCGTCTCAATTCGGGCAGCACCAGTCGGTCGAACATGGGGATCAGCTCATTCGGTGGTCCGGGAAGCGCATAGATGCGTTTGCCATCATGGGTGACTGACAGTCCGGGAGCGGTGCCGTTGGGGTTGTCGAGCGCTGTTGCGGAAACCGGACGGAGCGCCTGCAGGTACTGACTGCTGGTCAACGGATAGTTCCGGTGCTTAAACAAAGCCTCGAGCCGCGCTCGCAGTTCGGGATCTTCGATCAAAGGCTCTCCGATGGCGTCGGCGATACCCTGGCGCGTCAGGTCATCGGGAGTGGGCCCCAGCCCTCCGATGGTGATGACCGCATCGGCCCTGTCGAGTGCTGTACGCAGCACGGCCACCAGTCGTTGCAGATTGTCGCCAACGGTTTGCCGATACAACGCCCGGCATCCGGCCTCGGGTAGACGGGCGGCGATGTACGCCGCGTTGGTATCGGTGATCTGCCCCATCAGCAGTTCGGTGCCTACGGAAACAATCTCTACAACCATACGATGAGTGTGTATGATCCTTTCGCAGTGACCGGCGCTGCAGGGCGTACAGCGCCGGCGTTCACTTATACTGTGACACAAACGGAAAACGGTCCGACCGGTAACGGTCGGACCGTTTGCACTGGCTACAGACCGAGGATCTGCGCCACGCTGCCAATCTGCGCGGCCAGCATATGATACTGCCCGGACATGGTGTACACAGACAGTCCGATGCTTGCGCAGACCAGAAGCCACTCCCCAATCCGGGGACGGTTTCGGACTCGGACATTCCGAGTCACCTCGTCCTGGTAGAGAGCCATCGTAACATCCCTCTTTTCCCCCCAACGAGGGGGAATCGAGGGGTCGCGCCCTGAGAGGCTTCCCGGCCCAAGGTACCACCAGTATAGCATATGTGCAACCATTCTGCGCAAGACTCTATCGATGACCTGGTTACCAGTGGGGCAGGGATCGGCCCGTAAATCTTTGAGTTCAGTCTGCCGATATCTCATTGTGACGCATAAGGCATACGTCATAATGCGAATGGCGCACCACAGCTGTTTGAGTCGAACCGGTCTCCGGCAGTAAGCAGCGGCGCCGCGAAGCGCGGATGGACTACCAGATACAGGAAGAAACCTGCCGATGATCATCAGCCGGCGCATCACGGGCGTCATCGCAATCACCTTTGCGGTGGCGTTGGCGGTGTCGTATACCATCCACAACATTTATTTCAATGCATACGCGCGCCAGGCGGATGCACGCGCGCTGACTGCGGAAGCGCATAACGCTCAGGTTAACCTGAACCAGTATATCGACCGGATGGCCATCGAGGCGCTGGATTTCGCTCACTGGACCGATACTTGGCGGTTCGCCCGTGGGATCAATCCGGAATATCCCGACACATTACTGACCCAGCGGGACTTGATGCGCGTACACATGGACGCGGCTCTGGTACTCAACTTGAATGGCCAACTGCTGCATCAGGTCAGCTTGGATAACCATTACCCGACCGATGCCGTGCACGCCCTGTTACGCCCGTTGATTACGGATATCACTAACGAAGCATACGCCGGCCTGGTTCCAGTTGGTGGCTACATGCATGCTGTGGCTTGCCGGGCGATTCGCACCAGTACCGGCGGTGGCCCCGTCGCGGGCTGGGTGGTATTCGCGCGTCAGATCACGCCGAAGGCGCTAGCGGAGATCCAGCGCTCGTTGAATGCAGAAACCCGAATCCGGCTGCAAGTAGGTGAACCCTCTGTGGATGGAGACATGCGCGTAGGTTCGATGCTCGTCGCGTATCAACCGGTGATCTCACTGCTTCGAAGCCAGCCGGTCATGCTCGAGGTTCGGGTACCGCCGGTGATACAGGCGTATACAGCGCAGGCCAACCGATGGCACCTTTTAGCCTCGGTCCTGCTCGGCTTGGTCGCTACTGCCACGCTCTGGTTCCTGTTGAACCAGCAATGGCTGCTCAGACTTCAAACGCTGCAGCACTATGTCAGCGACATAAAACCGGATGCTTTACCGAATACACCGCTAATCCTCACCGGCTCTGATGAACTGACGTCATTGGCCCAGGATGTCAACCAATTGATCGAGCGGCTGCGCCGGCACGAGCAGTGGTGGAACCGGCATGCGGAGGAAGTCCGTTTTTCGGTGGAGTATTACCGCAGTTATTTCGACGACTCGCCGGTGGGCATCTATGTGGTCTCACCAGACGGACATTACTTGGACGTCAACCAGGCTGGCATCGACCTGTTGGGATATCCCAGAGACCAACTGATCGGCATGACGGTGTTCGACGTGGCCATACCGGAAGACCACGACGCGTGTCGACAGATCCTCAGCGATGAACAACAGACACCACAGGAAAGCGGTCTGCTGCATGCCCGATGCGCCGACGGTTCGGTGCGTTGCCTGGCCATTCGGATGGTGCGCATGGATGATGGGCGTATCCTGGGATACGGCACCGATATCACGGAACTGATGTCCGCGCGCGAACAGGCGCATACCGCCGAGGCGTTGT
The DNA here is from genome assembly GCA_964650005.1 of uncultured bacterium. GTDB lineage: Bacteria > Armatimonadota > HRBIN16 > HRBIN16 > HRBIN16 > CAZHSN01. The sequence goes on from CAZYPZ010000008.1 coordinate 103,159, forward strand.
ACACCACGTTGTTCAACCAGCTGCCCTCCGGTGCGGCTATCTTTGAGGCAATCCGGGATGAGTCCGGGACAGTGGCCGATCTGCGCCTGCTTCAGGTGAACACGGCGTTTCGACGCGCCTATCCGGGGCCGGTGGACGATCTGATAGGCCAGCCGATCACGCAGTGCCTGAAGCTGGTGGGGCGTGAATGGCTGGAGCGCTGTGATCAGGTGTTGCGTACCGGTGCGCCCCTTGCTGTTGAGGAGTACACGGAGCTGGCGCGCGCCTGGCTGCGCGTGACCCTGTTTGCCATCGGGGGCGATCAGGTTGTGATGATCTTCATGAACACCTCCCGATACCACGACGCGGTGGCCAAAGCGCATGCCAGCGAACAACGCCTGCAACGGCTGGCCGATATGTCCTCCGATGGCGTCTGGGACTGGGACCTGTCCGCCAACAGTGTGTACCTCAGCCCGAGCCTGCTGGCCATCGCCGGGTACAAGCCCGGGCAGCTGCCTACACGCATGAAGCCGTTGGCCGACCAGCTGATCCATCCCGATGACCGGATGAGTCTACATCAGGCGATGGAGGCGGTGCGCCACAACCGCCAGGTCTGTTCACAAACGGTGCGTTTTGTACGTGCAGATGGCGTTGAGCGGTGGGTGCTGATCCGGGGCGCTTTCGAGTACTCCGCGGAAGGCGTACCGCAACGGCTGTTCGGTACCGTTACCGACCTGACGGCCAGCCGCCACGCGATCGCGGCCGCCCGTGAGTCGTCACGCCGGTTCCGCGAGATGATGGAGCGCGTGCGCATGCTGGCGAAAATCGTCAACAAGAACGGGATGGTCACCTTTGTCAACGATTATCTGCTGGAAGTTACCGGCTACACGCGTGCCGAACTGATCGGCAATTGCTGGTATGAGCTATGCGTGCCTGAGCCACATCGTAACTGGATGGCCGAGGCGTTCGGAAGAGGACTTCAGGAGTCCGATCTGCCGCTCAGTTATCAAAATCCCATCATCACCAAGGATGGTCGACAGCGGGAGATTGTCTGGGACAATACCATTTTGCGAGCGGAAGACGGCAGCCTGGAAGGGGTTGCCAGTTTGGGACGTGACATCACCGACCAGCTGCAGCTGGAGGCGCGCCTGCGTCAGGCCCAGAAGATGGAGGCGGTGGGACAGCTGGCAGGCGGCGTGGCGCATGACTTCAACAACATCCTGCAGGTGTACACCGGTTACATCGGTTTCATCTTGAGTCGGCTGAAAGAGGATGAATGGCCCTATCAGGAGATGCTGATGTTGAATGACGCGACGGAACGCGCGGCCGCATTGGTGCGTCAGCTGTTGACATTCAGCCGTCAGGATCAGACACACCGTGAACCGGTCGACCTGGAGTCGATCGTCCGTGGCTTTCTCAAAATGCTCCGCCGCGTCATTGGGGAGCAGGTCGAGATTCGTGTGGATGCGCCCGAGCCGCTGCCGGTCGTTATGGCCGATCCCGGCCAGATCGAGCAGATGCTCATGAACCTGTGCGTGAACGCGCGTGACGCCATGCCATGCGGCGGCCAGATCACCATCTCGCTTCGGGAAGAGGTTATGCCACAAGCCACATGGCGGGCCGATGATGCACCCGTGGGTGCACCGGCGGTCTGCATGCGTGTCAGCGATACAGGGCATGGGATCCCCCCCGAGATTGTCAATCGGCTGTGCGACCCGTTCTTCACCACCAAAGAGGTCGGTAAGGGGACCGGTCTGGGGCTTGCGACCGTATACGGGATCGTGGTCCAGCACCAGGGAGCACTCACGGTGGACAGCGCGCCGGGCCTGGGAGCCACATTTGCCGTGTACCTGCCCGTGACGGTGAACCAGTCCGAACAAAACGACAACCAAAGTACGCATGGTTCGTCGGTCATGGCGCGCTCGGGTGATGTGCTGGTCGCCGAGGACGAGCAGATCGTTCGTGACCTGATCTGTCAGGTGCTAAAGGACGCGGGGTACCGCGTCTATGAAGCGACCGATGGCGCGGAGGCGATCCAGATGCTGGAACAGCTGGCCAATACACTGGATGTGGTTCTTCTGGATGCCGTAATGCCACGACAGGGAGGGCGCGCCGTCTATGAGCGCGCCCGGGAACTGCGTCCGGATCTGCCGGTACTGTTTATGACGGGCTACAGCTTCAGTCCTTTGGACGGTGAGCAGATCGCCTATGGCGAGGTGGCCGTGCTGCAGAAACCGTTTACTGCGGATGAACTGCTGACGGAGATCGACGCGGTCATGCGCCGATCTGCCGAAAGTCAGCAATCGTAGCGGCCCATCTCCTCCGGGGCGCCATCAGCGCCGATCAGGTAAACGACCTGTACCGTGGCGCCGCGCAATCGCTGCACCATCAGCAGCGCTCCCGGGCGGCGCAACCGGCTTTTCATCACGGCATCCCGCTCATCTTCTGCGAACAGCGTCTGAGACTCACGCGGAGCGGGCTCTGTACGCACTACCCGATAACTGTCCTGATCTATCGCCATGGCGGGGTGTCAGGCAGATACTGTTTGAATGTATCGAGCAGTTTCTGTTGGTAGTCTCCGGCGAAGGTGCCGTTCAAGAACCGGTCGCATCCTTCCTCCAGAAACTGCTGCCATGACTCTTCTTCATGGCCGGGATTGATGGGAAAGAACAACGCCTGATTGGCGCAGGCTGCTTTGTAATCGCCCAATGCATCGCCGATCATCAGCACATGGTCGGCATCCCAACGATCACCCATCGCCATCCGCAGATGCTCCGCCTTGCTGCCCACCTCCTGTCCGCAGATGGCGTCGACGTATCGGGCGATATCGTGCTCCTCCCATTCGCGTTGCAGCGCTTCACCGGGAGTGGCCGAGCAGACAATGCACTGGGCATGTTCCATCAACCGCTCCAGGCTCTCGCGTACACCGGGAAACGGCGGCACGCCATGAACCATTTGCGCCACCGCATCATTGACCGCCTGTGACCAGCGAAGCGCCTGGTGCAGCACCGGATCACCGGTGGCTTCCGCTTCCGCCTTCAGCGTATTGTTGGCCAATTTGGTCTCACGTCCGCACCATTCGCGCAGGCTGTCCGCTGTGGGGATCACCGCGCCGCGGCGGATTACCTCCGGACGTTCGCGTAGCAGGTCGAATGTCATGAGCAGCGCAGGAAAACGGTTGATGCCGCGCCAATGGCTGTAGAGATTGACAAACTCAGCCGCTTCGCGTGCGTATTTGCTGACCGGCTGCAATCCCCAATGAGAGATGATGTTCGGGATAAAGCACTCCTTGTGCTTGATCTCCATCGTGTCAAACGCGCATCCGTCCGAGTCGATCCCGACCAAATAGGGGCGTGATTTCACCAGTTGGTGTACGGGCACGCATGTGTCGCTCATTACTGTCTCCTTGCGTTGCGCAATGGGTTACGCTTACAGGCGGAACGGGTTGAAGTTTGTGTTGTAATCAAAATAGTCTTCCGCTTCCACCCGCTTCAAAGCCCGACTGATGGCTGTGGTCAACGGCGTCACCAGCGCTTCATATCCGACTTTAACCAGATAGTTCCACAGGATGACCTGCACGATCAACCCGGCTGGCCATACTCCGGCAAACGCCAAGGTGCTGAACAGCATGCTGTCGAACAGTTGTCCGGCTACGGTGCTGGCGATAAACCGCCACCAGGCGTGTCGACCCTGCTGCCACACCTTCATTTTAGCCATCACGTAGGCGTTGACGAACTCGCCCACCAGAAAAGCGATCAGACTGGCGGCGACAATCCGCGGCGTCTGCCCCAAAATGGTTTGGAACGGCTCCTGCAGGTCCCAGCCGGGAGCCGCGGGCATCGCCACCACCAATGCGAACATCAGCGCCGCGATCATGTTGGCGATGAACCCGATCCAGATGACGCGCCGGCTGCGGGAATAACCGTAGACCTCGACCAGGATGTCACCAAAAATGTAGGACAGCGGAAACAGCAATGTGCCGCCATCGATGTCTACCGGTAACCCGATGGGCAGGCGCAACGCTTTGATGGCGCACAGGTTGCTGACCAGAAGAACCACTACGAACATAACGGTGATCAGGTCGAAATACCGGTACGGATGCCGAGAATGGGCTGGCTCCACGCTCATTCAGCCAGCCTCTCTCGTGCCAGCGCGATTTGGACCTCGACCGCCGACGGAGCGGTCCCGCCTTCCGATCGACGGGCGGTCATCACGGCCATATGCTGGAGGCGCTGCGGGCAGTCATCTCCGATTTCCGGGCTGAACGCGCGCAGCTCTTCGGCGCTCAGGCTCTCCAGAGGCCGGTTCTGCTTGATGCACCAGCGGACCACTCGGCCCACCACCTCATGCGCCTGGCGGAACGGCATGCCCCGCTCCGCCAGATAGTCCGCCAAATCGGTGGCGTTCGAAAAGTCGCCTGACAATGCCGAGGTCATTCGGTCCGTACGGAACCGGGCGGTCTCCAGCATCAACTGTGTCAGACGCAACGCGGGGATTGTGGTGTCCAGGGCGTCAAACAGGAAGTGTTTGTCTTCCTGAAGATCGCGGTTGTACGCCAGCGGTAACCCCTTCAGCATCACCAGGATGCCTGTCAGATCGGCGACGAGTTTTCCTGTCCGTCCACGTATCAGTTCGGCCACGTCCGGGTTCTTCTTTTGCGGCATGATGCTGCTGCCCGTGGTCACACTGTCATCCAGTTCCACAAAGCCAAACTCGGGGGCGCTCCACCAGATCAGCTCTTCACACAGGCGCGAAAGGTGCGTCATGATCAACGCACAGGCATCGATCAGCTCCACCATCCAGTCGCGGTCGGATACCGCATCCAGGCTGTTGGGCGAGACCCCGTCGAACTGCAACAGTCGGGCGACCAGCTGTCGGTCGATGGGAAAACCGGTGCCAGCCAATGCGGCGGAACCCAGCGGCAGCACATTGATGCGCCGGCGGATCTCTTTGAGGCGTTCGCGGTCCCGTTGCAGCATCCAGAAATAGGCCAGCAGATGGTGCGCCAGACTCACCGGTTGGGCATGTTGCGTATGGGTGAGTCCTGGCAACAGGGAGTGCATATGTTGCGTCGCGGTCTCCACCATCCAATGTTGCAGAGACCGGATTGTCTCGATGAGCGTATCCGTTTCGCCGCGCGCATACAGGCGCACATCGGTGACCACCTGGTCGTTACGGCTGCGAGCGGTATGCAGTTTTCCAGCGACCGCGCCGATCGCATCATGAAGATACCGTTCTATTTCGCTGTGTATGTCTTCCGCTGCCGGATCGAAGGTGATCTCTCCGTCAGCAATGCGCTGGCGCACCTGCTTCAACCCGTCTATGATGCAGGCCGCCTCGTCGGCGGTGAGCACGCCCACATGCCCCAGCATCTGCGCATGCGCGATGCTGCCGTCGATATCCGCCTCCCAAAGACGCGCATCCAATCCGATCGACGCGGTGAACTCCTCTACAGACCGCGCAGTCGGCCGGTCAAACCGGCCACCCCATAGCTTCGCCATCGGCCCCCCTGATTTACATACCGGTTCGTGAACACTACCATTGTAGCGCGATGAGCGGGAACCTGGAGCGGTGGCTTACTGGATGGTGATTTTCAACTCTCCCAAGCCGATCTCGCTGTGAAAGATCTCCGGCGCAACGGGCGTCGCCGCACATGTGGCTCCATAGAGAGCGCGCCATGTGTGGGGGCCCAGCTGCTGAAGCTCTCCGGTTCCATCCAAGGTGCTGAATCCCAGGAAATAACAGTTTCGGTATGTGTCGGGGTGGGAGCTTCCCTGAAGCAGAACCGGGCCATTCGTTCCGAATTCCCACTTCAGGCCGTCGCGGGAGAACTGCAGAGAGGGAACCGAACGGCCGTCCGGATGAGCGGTGAACGTAATGCGCAGAAACAACGGACCGCCGTTAACCTGTTTGATGTAACCGATCTGATTGCCCAACTGAGCCAGGTTGGCTCGGCCGTCGTTGAACCGCCAGTCGAATGTGGTGGGATCCGCGGACCGGATCCGGTAGTATCCGGTGAACGCATCCCGTCGATTGACGCCCACGTACATCCAGAACGGTCGTCCTTCCGGATCCCATGGCACATAGATGACTTCCTGGTGATGCAGGGCGGTTGTTTCCGGCTCGTCCAGGTTGATGATCACGCCCCGGGTGCGCGAAGCACGCGTCCAGGTATTCCCATCCGGACTGGTGAACAGTACAATGCGGTCCACATTCCGCGGCTCCTGCTCGCCGGGAAGCGCGGGGCCGGGCATACCCTGCACCTGGGCGTACATATACCAGACGCCCTTCACATGCATCACTTCCGCCTCCAGGCAGTTGGTGGCGTCCCAAGCCTCTGGATGGCCCATCTCGGCGGGAAAGTAGAACTCCGGTTCGTTCTTCGGCATTCGCCACGTGAAAGGAGAACCCGTGCGGGATTGGTGCTGCAGCACATGGTCGCCATCCGCCCAGGGAACGCCCCGCCGCAGCCAGCGGCCGCCGGTGTACATGCGGTAGAAACCGTTCTGTGTGTCCCACAGCATGTGGACGCTGTAGTCATAGGCCGGTTCGCCATCGGTGAGCGGTCTGTCGATGGCGGCATTGTGCCCGAACCAACGGCTGTCACATTGCACCTGACCGATGCCGCTCAAAGTGGGAAGCTCCACGCTGGCGCGTGTAAAGGCGGGCAGCCGGTAACCTCGAACCGGCGGGATCGGTCGAGACGCATGAGGAGCAGACAAATTCGTGGCACACAACACAGACAGCAACAGAGCCATCATGATGCATCCATCTCGTGTCATTTTAGGTCCTTTCAGGCAGACCGCATGGGCCAGTCCATATTGTGCTTTTTATTCTGATATTTTAGTACTGATCTGAGTGTACTGGCGTTTGGTGGCGCCTGTCAAATACGACATATGATCATCCCATGGGTATCTGGCGCGCCGGGGTATCACCGGTGCGCGCAGGTGTTGATCTGAAAGAGGCTCGCGCGGGCTGATAAAGCATTCAGCATGGTTGTGGCACGCTGGATCCAGTCACTAGCCGATGTTAGCAAGGATTGGGGACAAGGCCGGTATGAGGAGTGCTTCCGACTGGCAGAAGCCCCAAGACGGCCTAACTAGAATGATCCGCTGCCGGCTGATTGAGGTTCACCTCCGCTCATGTCAGAAGGAGCGGTTTCAGCCGGTGCCGGGCGTTGCGGCGCGGCAGCGGGGGCGTATTGGCGTACCGGCTGTACTGCCGGTCCCTGCATCGAGCCGGTGGGAGCTGGCGGCTGCTGGATGACCGCCGGGGCCATCATCCGTTGGTGGTTGACGATTAACACGACGATCACCACCACCAATGCGGTCACCGCTATCGCCAGACCGATCAGGCTGCTTCGCCGCTTATCCATTTGGGCGCGTTGTTGCTGGTTGGCTGCCGTGGTTGTTTCCACGAACTGCAGATCATTTTCGATCGCATTACGCGCCTGGCTGTCCAACGTGGGCTTCTTACGCGGTTGCGACGTGTGCGGCGTATCTTCGTCCAAGCTGAACCGTTTGGGTTGCTTGATGTCGTCTTCGTCCAAGTTTATGCTTGCCATACTCTCTGTGTTCCTGTGCGTTGTACCTGTGGATCAGGTCAATCTAGTGTTGCGGCGGCTGCAAAGAATGCATCACCAGCCCGCTGGCCAGCTTGGGATAAAAATAAGTGCTTTTGGGCGGCATCAGTCGTCCGCTGAAGGAGATCCGCATCACATCAGTCAGCGGAGTGGCGCGCAGGATCCAGCCGGTTTGGGCGACACCTGCACGAATGGCCTCACGGACTTCTGACTCATGGATAGTGTAGCTCACCCCGTCGCGTTGGCGCAGCATCTCAGGCGTCAGCCCGAAGTGGGCGCCCAAAATCTCATCCTGCAGCAATTCCACATCGGTGGCGCCCGGCGCCGGGTCACGTCGGCGCACCAGAGCGCCTTGACCATTGGCGGTGATACATCCAAACACACCGTCCCCTTGGAGAGCCTGCACGGTGGACTCCAGGGGTGTCGCGTCGGTCGGGTCAACACGGTACAGAGGACTCAGAGCCGCCGCAAGCGACTCCACCGTTTCGAAGGGAGATCGCGCGATCAAACGATGGGTGGGGAGGATCACCAACCCGGGATCAGCTGATGAGAATACCACAGCCATGATCCACCGGGATGGCGCGTCATCCGGATATCCTTGTTCCTGCCAGTAGATCTCCGATGTCAGATGGCGGTGATGTCCGTCGGCAATCAACAAGCGTCGAGTGGAGAGCATCTCCTGGATCGGCGCCGTCTCTTCGGTCGCGAGCAGTGTATGAGCTCCGTCTGCTGCGGTGATCTGTGTAATTGGTGCGCTCGAGGCGGCTATACGGTTCAAGGCGGAGTGAAACGAGCCGTCGGGATCTTCAGCCAGCAGGAACACGGGTTCCACGTTGGCCTGGAGCGCGCGGATAAGCGCCAGTCGTCCTTGCAGGGCCGATACGCGGGTCTGCTCATGGGCAAACACCACTCGGTCGCGGTCTCGTTCCAAACGGACGAGCAACGTGATCCCCACGCGCGTAACCGTTCGTGACAGCTCGATGGGATGACTGAAGCGTTCCTCCACCAGATACATGCGCGGCGTACTGTCTTGGACCAGATAACCCTCGTGCAGCCACCGAGACCAGTTCGACAGTGCGTCGTCTGTATTATCCGCTAACGTGACCTGTGTAATGTTGTAGGGACGGGCACGCAGATGCTGCAGCTCTTCCGGTCCGATCACGTCATAGGGTGGAGCGCAAAAAAGCTGCGCCGATACGGGATCGGCGCAGCGGATACCCGGAAATGGTGAGGTTACGGTTGCCACCTGTGATCAACCCTACAGAATGGCTTCCAGCTTGGCGGCGATATCCTTGTAGGACAACGCCCCCACCGTCTGGTCTTTCACCTCACCATTGGCGATGTACAGCAACGTCGGGATGCTTTGAACACCGTATTGCAACGCCAGATCGGGCTCCTGATCAACATCGACTTTCACCACCTTGGCCCGGCCTGAATAGTCGGCCGCAATCTTATCAAGGTGAGGGGCAATCATGCGGCACGGCCCGCACCACGTTGCCCAGAAGTCCACGATGACCGGCACGGCGCTCTTCAATACCTCTTCGTCAAAAGTGGCGGCCGTTACGGCTATGGCATTGCTCATCGGATGTTCACGTCTCCATTCATTGGTTCGGTTCCCGGTCAGTCCGGCAGCGTCATCTCCTGTGTGATCGGCGCTTTGTTACGTGAATCACCGGACTGCACAGTTGCTGGGGGCGTCAACCGGCGTGTGGACACGCTTTTGTTGGACCACCAGACATAGCCCAAGCCGAGCAGCGCGATCACAACCACGATGATGGCGACTGCCAGGCCTGTGGGAACCTCTTTTTTCATGGTACTGACACCTCCCGATTCATTGCAACAGTCGATCTCACTCGAACGAGTTGTCCGGCATGAAGATCCACGGATGGCAGCCGTAGTCATCCACCCAGTAGGTCAACGGCTCGCCACTGCTGTTATACTGCGCGTACGGGTCGGTGTTCCAATCCGTGGTGTCTGGCTCCAGGGTGGCGCCGAGTCGCCGCCATTTAGCGGAGCCATCAGCCATCACGAAGTTGGCGCCTTTGTTGTGGATCCATAACGACGTAGTGGCGAACATCGCGCCCTGCTGCCCGTTAATGCTTTCGCTGCATCCATCGAACGCCGGTACATACCGGCAGTCCACGCCGTATTGAGCGCAGATCAGCGACGGGTTGCTGGTGCCGGCGCCCTCATACGGTGCGGTGCCATTGCCTTCCCAAGCCAAGATCAATTGAGATGGGCGGTTGACGCCGGCGATCGGATAGCCATGCAGCAGACCGTTCATGGTGTAGCCCATGGTCCACCATTTCTTCGCTGCCGTGGCGTATGGCCACGAACCCACACGGGATGGACGCATGGTCGGACAAACGCCCATCTGGGTGGATTTCAGATAGGGCATCAATGAGTTACACCAGGCATTTTTGATCCGTTCCTGATGCAGAGGGTTGGCGGTCAGTCCACCCCAATCCGCCGGTGTTGGCAGGATGAAGTTCCACAGCCAGCGCCCGTTCACCAGCTGGGGAAACGCCAGCGGGAAGGTGTCGTCATAATCTGTGGAATACAGAACGAACGCGGTGCCCATCTGCTTGGTGTTAGAAAGGCAGCTGGTTTGCCGCGCTTTCTCGCGTGCAGATGCAAACACAGGGAACAGTATGGCTGCCAAAATGGCGATAATCGCGATCACCACTAGCAGCTCGATGAGCGTGAAGCCGTGTCTACGGTGCATGTGCCCCTCCTCGATGTGGTTAGTACGATAATCAGGCTGAGTGACAGCCGGAACCGTCATGTGTGAAGACGCTACTTCAGCGTCTGCCTAACGGGATTATACCCATGTGAACTCGACTTTGTGCAATAATGCACAAGTAAGATTTCCCATGTCCCCGAGGCCACTGCAGTGAGGCTCCTGCTGTCATAGTGTCGGTTCGGAGCGTAGTATGATTAACGACACTTGCGTGTTATATACCTGAATTAGGGGCGAATTGCATAGACTGTGGGGTAATCATTGTGCGTTTTTAGAAAAACGTCAGCTCGGAGACAGCGCTTGGATCATATGCTCGTGCATAACCGGTTCTCTTTCAGGCAGCTTACGGAGTTATATCGCTTACCCCTGCCTATCCTGGGCGGGTTGGCCAACGCCGTTCGGCGTGCCTGGCACCCCGCCCCACAAGTCACTTGGGTGTCGGGCGCGATCATCAACTACACCAATTTGTGCACAAACAGCTGTGTCTTTTGTGCGTATCATCGCACTCCCGACGTAGCGGACGCCTATCTAATGTCCGTGGAAGAGGTGGTTCACCGCGCCCGGCAACTGCAGGAACGAGGAGGGACGGAGCTGCTGTTTCAAGGCGGCGTCCATTCGGCTGCGGGACTCTCCTATTACGAGTCGGTGTTTTCATCCATTCGTGACGCATGCCCGGAGATCACCATTCATGGATTGAGCCCTGCGGAGATCGCTGCCTGCGCGCGGGGGGCGCGGTTAACGCTTCGCGATACATTGGAGCGACTGCACCAGGCAGGTCTGCAGTCGATTGCCGGGGGCGGTGCGGAGATACTGGTGGATCGGGTGCGCCGGATTGTCTCCCCGCGCAAGATCGGCTCCCGGGCTTGGCTTAACGTCATGCGTATGGCTTCCGAAGTCGGCCTGCCCTGCTCCGTCACGATGATGTATGGACACGTGGAGACCATCGAAGAGCGTGTGGAGCACCTGATGAAATTGCGCGATTTGCAGGATGAGACCGGCCATGTGCGTGCGTTTATTGCCTGGCCGTTTCTCCCCCGTGGGACTCAATTGGCGCATCTGCGTCAGACGGGAGCGGATACCTATCTCAGGATGGTGGCTTTGGCGCGGCTGGCGCTGGATAATATCCCGCATCTGCAGGCATCGTATCTCACGCAGGGACCTCGCGTGGTGCAGGCGGCGCTGCATTGCGGCCTGGATGATTTGGGCAGCGAATTCCCCGAGGAGCGGGTTACCAGTGCGTCTCATCGGGCGTTCATACCCGCTCCGGGAGAACTTGCCGCTTTGGCGGTGCGGGCGGGATTCACCCCGCGACGCCGTGATACGGCATACCGTCTGTTAGACTGACGGCTAGTCTCGGATGCCTCCCTCTGTCATGGGGCGTGGATCCAGCAGTCGGTCCAGCTCTTCTGCACTGAGCTGTGTCTCTTCCAGGGCCACTTCCTTCAGTGTTCTGCCTTCCGCGTACGCCCGCTTGGCGATTTTTGCCGCCAGATCGTATCCGATGACCGGGTTCAGTGCGGTGACGAGGATCGGGTTGCGACCTACCAGCTCGCTGATCCGATCGCGGTTCACAGTGAATCCCGCAACCGCCCGGTCGGCGAGGTTGGCGGATACCGTTCCGAGGAGAGTCAGGGAGTCCAGCAGATTGACAGCGATCACCGGCAACATGACATTCAGCTGGAAGTTGCCCAGCATGTTGCCCGCGGTGACGGTGGCGTCATTGCCGATGATCTGAGCGCAAGCCATCATCACGGACTCGCAGATGACCGGGTTGATCTTGCCCGGCATGATGCTGGAGCCCGGCTGCAGAGCAGGCAACGTGATCTCCGCCAGCCCGGCAATCGGACCGCTGTTCATCCAGCGCAGGTCGTTGGCGATCTTCATCAGCGCGCTGGCGGCCGTCTTCAGCTCTCCGCTAAGTTCGGTTGCGCTGTCCATGGCTGACTGCGCCGCGAAGTGATTTTCGGCCTCCACAAACGGGTACCCCGTGACATTGCGGAGCCGGCCGGCGACCCCGGCGGCAAACCCCGGGATGGCGTTGATGCCCGTTCCCACCGCGGTGCCTCCCAGCGCCAGTTGCCCTATGCGTGGCAGGCATTCCGTTATCCGGGTGATCGCCTGACGCACCTGCCAGGCCCAGCCGCCCAGTTCCTGTCCCAGCGTGATCGGCATGGCGTCCATCAGGTGGGTGCGACCGGTGGTGACCACATCGGCAAGTTCCGCAGCTCGCCGCTCCAGCGTGTCGGCCAGATGGTTCAACCCGGGCAACGTCACACGGTGGGCCTGCAGCATGGCGCTGACATGGATCGCCGTCGGGATGACATCATTGGACGACTGGCCCATATTCACGTGGTCGTTGGGGTGTACGCCGTCGGCGCCCAGTTGGCGGGCGCGGTTGGCGATCACCTCGTTGGCATTCATATTGGTGGATGTACCCGAGCCGGTCTGAAACACATCGATGGGGAACTGGTCATCCCACCGTCCGTCCGCCACTTCATCAGCTGCTTGTATGATCGCGGAAGCCATCTTGGCATCGAGCAGGCCGCGATCGCGATTTTCCGCCGCCGCTGCGGATTTCACCATGCCCAACGCTTGAATGAAGGGCCGCGGAAATCGGCGTCCGCTGATCGGGAAGTTGTCCACGGCGCGTTGCGTTTGCGCACCGTATAATGCATGCACAGGTACTTGTACTGTACCCATGGAATCTTTTTCTGTTCGGTAGTCTGCCATTATATTAATGTTCCTTGCCACTCCATGAGATATCCCGAAAAAGGGGAAGGGAGAGAAGAATTGTGAAAGCTTTCACGCCTCTTCCTGTCGTACAGTGTACATGAGCCGGCGCACCGCCGGGTATTACGCGTCACCACACCTTGAAGGGGGCACAGGCCCACTGGCATTTTCTTCCAGACACCCGCTACTGCTGATGATCGAGCGTCCATGAAACTCAGAATCAAGACACTGCTGTTGACTGCCGGAGTTCTTTTGGTTGGATTCGCCGCCATGTATCTGGCGTCGCGTACCATCCTGAGTTCCGGTTTTGACAAGATCGAGCAGGCCGGAGTGCAACGAGATGTTCGCCGCGTGCATGAGACCCTTCAATCCGAGCTGCGCGCGATGCAGGCGCAGGTGCTGGATTGGAGTCTTTGGGACGATACCTACGAGTTCCTGCGGTGTCCGACCCCTGACTTTGAGAAAGCAAACTTGAGTATACAGACGCTGGCCAATTTACGCTGGAATGTCGTTTTGTTGACCGATACGAAAGGGCGTATCAAAGCCAGCGCTGGCATAGACCACATGCTGCGGCAGCCGATGCCCATACCGCCGGAATGGCGACTGACGCTGACCGATCTGATACCCGCCAAGCCGCTGCTTCCGGAACGCCCCCTGTCCGGGTTGGCGGTACTCCCGATGCGTACGCCCGCCATGGTGGTGGTGGCGCCTGTATACACCAGTGCGTTGAAAGGACCTTCACCCGGCTTTCTGGTGGTGGTACGCCTGCTGGATGGGCGGGAGATTTCGCGGCAACGCAGGAGCGTCAATCTGTCGTTCGATGTGCAGACTCTGCGTGATCCCGCGGAGTCTACGGTGGCAGGCGGTTCTTACCGCATAGTCTCCCGTACCGGGCAGAATATCGTAGCGGAAGCGTCTCTACCGGTGCTGACATCCGGAGAGGCGTTAAGGTTGGTAGTCATTTCACCCCGTGATATGTACCAACTGGCTCGGATCATGTTGGACCGTCTGGGGTTGGGAGTGATCCTATGGGGATTTGCCATTTCACTGACGGTTGTAGCGCTTATCGAAGCATTGGTGTTTCGCCGGCTTGCGCCGCTCGCGCGATCCGCTGAGGCCATCGCACGGTCCGGTGACATCCAGGCGCGGCTGCAGGTCACCGGAAATGATGAACTGTCTCAGCTGTCAATAGCCCTGAATCGAATGTTGGACTCGCTGGCTGTGGCCTTTGAGCGTAACCAGGCGCTGGTGCAGAAATTGGAGCAGGCCAACCGAGACTTGCGCGACATCGTGCGTGTCAGCAGCCATGACTTGAGGACACCGGTACGAGGGATCGGCAGTCTGGCCAGCCAGTGCTTGGCTTCATCCGGTACACGAATGAATCCCGATGTTTACGAAGCGTTGCAGCTGATCGATGCCCGCGCGAAACGGCTGTACCGGATGCTGGATGCGATCAGTGAATTTGCCGAAGCGACCTCCCAACCGGTTCGAACGGAATCGATGGATATCTCGCTGGTGGTACTCGAGGTGGCGTTTCAGCTGCAGCCCGGATCGCGCCGCGTCATCCCGCCTCCACCGGGATGCATCGTCAGGACAGATCCCTCCAGGCTGCGGATTATCTTGCGGCATCTGATGGAGAATGCACTGCGCCATGTACCCGCAGAGGGCGGCTGTGTAGAGGTATCCTGTCACCAGCAAGCCAAACAGTGGATAATCGAAGTGAAAGACAATGGTCCGGGTATTGACCCGAAGTACCATCAACGCATCTTTGACCTGCTGGGCACACTGTCCCCGCGTGATCAGATGGAGACCGCCGGGGTGGGGTTGGCGTTGGTTCGGCGTTTGGTCGAGGACGCTGGCGGCAGTGTGAGCGTACAGTCTAAACCGGGCGAAGGGGCTACTTTCCGTTTCACCATATGCAAGCCTTTCGAGTCTGGTGCAGAGTCGAACTATTGGCATACAACCTGACGGAGCATGAAGAATGAGGCGAGAGGGGGCGTGTGACAGCCGCGATGTGTCGCACGCTAAAGACATAGATGTTTCACGGGCGATCCTGAAGGCGCTGGAGTCCAGCGAGTCGGGCGCGTTGCTGGTGCATATAGACGGTGATGAATACCGCATCCTGTGGGCCAATGCCGCCGTGAGCCGTATGGCGGTGGAGCATACCTCCCCGGTCATCGGAGGGAGTCTCGCCTCCTATTTCGGCCAGAATGCCACCCAGCCCGAGTACCAGCGGTTGGTCAGCTTGTTGACTGAAATACGTCCCGGACGTGTGGTGCTTCCCGTTAACCGTTTCGACGGCAGTCAGATCATGGCGGAGGTGCTGGTATCCCCTGCCGCGTCGGACTCTACATCGGGCCGACATGCGTTGTTGTTGATCAATGACATCACCGAGCGGGTCATCTCGCGCTCTCGGTTGACCTGGTTGTCGGCTGCTGTGGAGCAGAGTCCCGTAGGGATCGTTCTGCTGGACGCCAACGGCAGGGTCGGCTATGTGAACCCTGCATACACTGGCATTACCGGCATGCCTGCAGAACTGGTATTGGGGCATCAAGCCGATGTGCTGTTACCCGAGCCGGCACAGATGCGGGCCATTCGCCGGACGTTGGCCACCGGACGGCCTTGGCATGGCGACTTGCAAGGTGTTGACCATACCGAACGCAAGTTCTGGGCATCGTTATACGTATGCCCGATCTTCGATGACCACGGCGCGGTGATTGGTTACTTGGCGGTTGTCGAAGAGACAACTCAGCGTCGGGAGTCGGAAGAACAGTTGCGGCAGCTGGTTAGCCAGGTTGAAAATGTCAACCAGGAGTTGCAGAGCTTCGCGTATATTGTGTCGCATGATCTGAAAGCGCCCTTGAGGTCTATCCACAATCTGGCTGATTGGCTGATGCAGGACTATTGTGACCGGCTGGATGCCGAAGGACGCGACATGCTGCAGATGATGCAGAGTCGCGTGAACCGTTTGCAACGCTTGATCGACGCTGTGTTGCAGTACAGTCGTGTGGGCCGTACCGATACCGTTGTGAATGTCGATTTATCGCGTATCTTGGCTGATGTATGTGTGATGCTCGATCCTCCGCCGACCTTTACCATACGAGTGAATCCCATGCCGACTGTACGCGCAGATGAACTGCGAATGACACAGCTGTTCCAGAATCTACTGGACAACGCCATGAAGTACGGTCGCTCCGAAGGAGGCTACGTGGAAGTATCCGCCGAGCGCGAGGGCGACTGGTGGCATGTGGTGGTGGCCGACAATGGCCCTGGCATCGAGCCACGGCACCACGAGCGGATCTTTGGGATTTTTCAGACCCTGCAGACGCGTGATGAGCACGAGTCCACCGGGGTGGGGCTATCGCTGGCCAAGCGTATTGTGGAGAACTACGGCGGGCGCATTTGGGTGGTCTCCGAACCGGGCGCAGGTGCGGCATTTCATTTCACGCTGCCTGTGGCAACAGATGAGTCGGAGGTTTCAGCCGGAAACGGCTGATTGACCGCTGGATGGACGCTTACTTCTTCACCAACTCGCTGGATTACCTGCTCTTTTGTGCAGGGTTGGTGTTACTCACCGGCACGATGGATGCGGTGCGCATCTCGCGTACCCGTGAACGCGCCAGGGGATGGATCTGGATGGCCGCCTACTGCGCCAGTACGGCGCTCCTGGCGTGGGGAATGGCGTCCTCACTTGGTGTCCCCGAATTGATCTGGGTGGTGAACCTGCGGCATGTCCTTTGGAGCATGACGCACCTGCTGCTGGTGTTCTGGATGCTGGACACCTGGTATACGGTACGTGGTCGGACGCTCCATTTGGGCACAGGCCTGGGTGTAGTGGCTGCCTATAGCCTCATCGCTACGGTGGGGCTGGGTATGTTCCTGCAACACATTGGTCCGATCCTGGCGGCGTTCACCGTTCTGTTAGGTGTGCTGACACTGTATAGAGTGCTTCCCGCGCGGACGCCAAGCGACTTGCGCGTTGCGGTGATCATCTTGCTGTCCATGTTGTTCGCCACGGTCGGCGGTTTCTCCATCTCATCGCCGGGGCCATCCGGACTGGTCAGTATCGATCAGGTGTTGGGTGTGACCAATACAGGCTTCCCCTTGGCTGCTCTATGGTCCGCTCTGGCGATATTGCTGGGTGTATCGGTGTGCGGATACGGTCACGTCATGGCACAGGCGGATGTGGTGCAGCGTACCCGCAATTCGTTTGCGACGTATCAGTCATGGCTCGGTATCGTGATACCGGCCATGTTGCTCATCGGATGGGTGGTGACCACGCTGTCGGGCGCCACCGGCGACTATCTGTTCCGCGCGCGGCTTCAGGAACGTGCGCGCTCCATCGCGGCCGCGGTGAATCCATACCGCGTCGCGGCGTTGAAAGGCGTTCGGTCCGATACCAAAAGTCCGCATTACGACCGCCTGCGTTGGCAGCTTAGGGAGATGGTGGAGGCCACACCTGAACTGCGCCATGCCTATCTGGTGGCACGGCGTCATGGCAATGTGGTGTTCCTGGTCGACTCGGAGCCCCTGCAGAGCGCCGCTGCGTCCTTCCCCGGAGATGTGTATAGCGGGGGATCCGAACGACTCGGCAGTGTATTCACCGACGGCCGGTCTATGGTGGATGGGCCGCTGCCCAACCGATGGGGACTATGGGTTTCGGCATTTGCACCGGTCTACTCGGAGTTTGGCGAAACGGTACTCGCTGTGGCCGGGGTGGATCAGCCCGCAGAGGACTGGTTGCAGGAAGTCGGACGCTATCGTGTGGCGACCATGGTGCTCGTTCTGCTGTTTTGTCTGCTGGTGATCGTGTTTACTATATTGACGTTTGATACCCGTCTGGGTCGCCGGATGGCCGAGGCCTCTGCGGAACGGTTTCGCGCGATCTTTGAAGGGGCGCCCGAGGCCGTGGTGTTGCTGGATGCGGCGGACGGCTCGATTGTGGAAGCAAACCCGGCATCAGGCCGACTCTTGGGGGCGCCTCCTCACGAGTTGCGAGGGCGGCCCTTGGGCCTGCATCCCAGGCCCACTGCGACGCTGCCTGTCGGAGTGGCAGAAGGATTGGATGTTCAGCAAGTCGTCGCAATGAACGGCGTTCGGTTGGATGTGGCGGTCACCTCGGCTCCGATGTGGTATGGGGGACGATCGGTTGACGCGGTGTTCCTGCGCGACATTTCGGATGCGTTGCGCGCCGTCGAGGCGCTTCAACTTCGTGAGCGGTATCTGCAGTCACTGGCTGTGATCAGCAGGGCCTTGATTGAACAGGAGTCGGAGCCGGTCGGGCTGTCTGTGCTGCAGCCGTTGGGTGAGGTCTCCGGTTCGTTGTGTGCAGCGATCTTTACGGTCGATTCAAACGGGCAATATACCTGTACCCATTTCTGGCATTCCAAAGCGGAGCAGGGCAGCCGGTCACCGTCGAGCGGAACGATCCCCGGCGATATGTTGCAACTATTGTCAGAGGGACAGACCATCACCCTGATCGACGGGCAGATCGCTCAACAGTTGTGTGATGCCCGTGAAGGACAGGCCGAACTGGTGCTGCTTGCGCCGATTATGATCGGCGGCCATCTTCGCGGTATGTTGGCGTTTCTGCGCGACACCGATGCCGGTGAATGGATGCCCATCGAACTGGACATGCTGGACGCCGCTGCACGGGCGATCTCCATTGCGATGGACCGTAGCCGTCTATCCAACGAGCGGGACCGGATGCTGGAAGATCTGCGAGCGGCGAACCGGGAGCTGGAGCAGCTCATTCACGCCGTGTCGCATGACCTCAAGAGTCCGGTGCGTGCGGTCGGCTCGCTGGCGGACTGGTTGAAGGTTGATTATGGGAACTGCCTGGACGCCAAGGGGCGCGAAACACTGGATATGCTGGTGGCTCGCGTACGTCGCCTGTACCGGCTGATGGACAGCCTGTTCGAATACTCCCGGATCGGGCGTGTACGTGAAAGGGTGACCAATATCGACCTGAATGAACTGGTGCGGGAGCTGCTCGCGCAAATCATGCCCGAGTCGGTGGAAGTGGTGATCGAACCCCTCCCCGTTGTGCGCGCCGACCTGGACTGGATGGACAAACTTTTCGGCAGCCTGCTGGATAACGCCATCACCTATGCGAACCCGGAGTCCCCTCGGGTGCGTATCGAGTGCTGGGCCGACGGCAACCGTTGGCGCTTCGCGATCAGTGACAACGGTCCAGGCATCGCTCCCCGTCATAGGGCGCGCGTGTTGGAGCTTTTTGCCATGTTGGAACGCCACGACGACAGCGAACACCTGGGAGTTGGTCTGGCGATCGCCCGAAGAGTGCTGCAGCACTACGGAGGCGACCTGTTGCTGGGAGACGCGGAAGGCGGTGGATTGCGCGTGGAATTCGACCTTCCGGCATGACTATCGGTAGAATGGTCACTGGTGCTTCTGGCGTGCCGGGACGAATTCCGTGTCGAATACTCAACCACGCAGTCGTCCAACAGTTGCGTCAGTCGCATCGGGTGCAGTCGAACGAGGCGTGATGGAACCACCGCAGCAAGACTCATACTGTCCATATGCTCCGCTCAACCGACGTTGTTACTTCCAGCAAAGACTGGGAGACTTCGCGTTCGCACTCGATCGCTTTTTCCGTATTACGTACGTCGGGCCGGGTATTGGCGCTGTTCTGGGGTATATGCCCTCCGACGTCCGTGGACGGCTGGTGACCGATTATATACCCATTCGGCAGCTTGCCCGTTTACGGCGCGAACTCACGCCTGTGATTGCGCAAGGCAGCAGCTTCGAGCTGGTGCCCGTGTTGGTGCGGCATGCCGACGGTTCGCTGGTTCGTTTGCGGGTTGCGGGTCGCATCAACGCCGATCGTCTGCGTGATGCGGATATGATGGTGGGGTTCTGCACCAGCATCGATGTCTCCGACGGCGTACAGTCCATGGGGGTGTCGGAAGACCAGCTGATCGCCCTGTTCCGGTCGATTTCGGACGCGTTGCTGATCGTCAATCCGTACGATTATCGCGTCATGGAGGCGAACCCCGCAGCGGAACGGTTATGGGGGCTAAGCCGCAAAGAGCTGATCGGCCGGGACGCGGTGGCATTGGTCTCGCTTCCGGAAGCGATGAGTACCGGAGATCTATTGCAGCATCTGAGAGTACAGGGTACGGTGTTTGCCGAATATCCGGTCACCACAGCTGCCGGAGAGACCGTGGTAAGCGACGTGCTGTGTGCGTTACTGCCATGGAACCATCGGGAATCCATCCTGGTGACGGTGCGTGATGCCTCCGAGCGGTACAACGACTTGTTGCGTGAACGGCTGCGTACCGAAGCGCTGGAGACGCTGGTCAATGCGTTGCCTGACACGGCGTTGCGTCTGGATGCCCGAGGCGTGATTACGGGCGGGCACACCATCAACGATGGGTGGATCAGTCAGGCCGATCCGGTGGGGCACAGCATCATGGATCTGTTGCCGGAACCGGAAGCGGAGGCGCTGATGGACCGATTGGGCCGGGTGTTGGCCACCGGTCAAATCGAGGAATGGTGCGTCCGTATGGGCAACGACCACCGTCCGCGCTATTATGAGTGCAGGCTGATCCATGCAGGACCGCGCGAAGCGTTGCTGATGATCCGCGATATGACGCTGCAGCGGATGATGGAGCAGCGTCTTCAGCAGTTTGCCCGTGCAGAAACCGCGGAGATGCTGGGTACCGCGCAGGCAATTCACGACATGCGCAATATGCTTACCGTGATCGAGTCCGGGCTGTCTCTCTTGACCTGTCGAAGTATCCACCCGCAGGACATGGGTACGGTAGATCGCATGCGGCGTGCGATGGACTCAGTCAACCAGATATTGGGTCGATTGTCCGATGGCACACGCTGTGACAATCCGCGGTTGACGCTCATATCCGCCAATACGCTTTTGCAAGACGCGTTGCGCGTGTCCGATACACCGGCGGTGACCATCACGCATGACATACCTCAGGATCTGCCTAATGTGCGTGCCGACTCGCATCTGTTCGGCCGCGTAATCCAGAATCTGGTGAAGAATGCGGTGGAAGCCGGGGCAGACCGATTGCATCTGATCGCCGATGTGGTGATCGATGCGGAACACATCGGATTGTCCGGTCGTTTGGGTCCCTACTTGCGTGTGCGTCTGATCGACAACGGTCCAGGAATGCCTCCCGAGGTCGCTGAACATGTGTTCGATCCTTTCTTCACCACACGCGAGCACGGCACCGGGCTTGGGCTTTCCAATGTCATGACCACCCTGCGTAACCACCACGGGGCTGTCGAAGTGAACTCCACCGAGGGCGCCGGCGCCACGTTCAGCGTCTATCTGCCGATTACCGGCGCCCAGGAGGAACACGAGCCCCAGAATGCGGGTTCAGAACCACTTCCGCGACACGTGCTGGTGATGGAAGCCAACGAGGGTGTGCGGGCATTTATCGAAGGCGCATTGACCCGACAGGGCATCGAGGTGACCTGTGTGCCGCGCGGTGAGGACGTCATCAAACTGTTCCTTGATGAGGACCAGCGGTCATTCGACGTGATGTTGCTCGATCAGGACACCCCGGCTGGTCTGATGAATGCCGTAGCGGTGCAACGCGCGGTGGCGTCCAGTCGCGCAGTGCCGGTCGTGCTGATGAGCGGGCGCCTGGATGACGACCAGGTCAAACGCTGGCGGGAGTATGGATTTGCAGCCCTGTTAAACAAACCATTTGCGGTCCGAGAGCTGCTTTCGGCGCTTTCACGGGCGCTGAAACGTGATGGCGATTCACAATCCTGAATATAACATTTGGTTCCATTAGGCACTTCAGGGTAATAATATGCTGGCAAGCCAGGTGACCGTTTGAACTGCCGCGAAGCACCACCTAAGACGCTTGTTGTGTGGGCCGGGACGCCGGAAGGGAGATGCAATGGTGAACTCGAAAAAGCCCATCCTCCTGGTAGAGGATGACCGCGTAGATGCAATGACCGTAAAACGGGCGCTGCGCGAGATCAACGTGGCCAACCGGCTGGATGTGGTTCAGGATGGAGAAGAAGCCCTTGAATTCCTCCGTAATCCGGATAACGAGCGACCGGCGATCATACTGCTTGACCTGAATATGCCGCGTATGAACGGCATTGAGTTGTTACGGGTGCTCAAAGCGGATGATTCGTTGAAGAGTATACCGGTGATCGTGCTGACCACATCCAAGGCCGACCAGGATCGCATCGAGAGCTTCAACCTCAGTGTGGCCGGTTACATGTTGAAGCCCGTTGACTACCTGCAGTTCGTTGAGGTGATGCGTATAGTCAACCTGTACTGGACCCTCAGCGAGCTACCCTAAGCCCGGGCAGACGCATATGGCAGGCTCATCGGTGCGTGACGGAGGCGACGTGCAGAGACGGATTCTGTATGTCGAGGATGATATCGTCGACCAGATGGCGTTTCGCCGCCTGGTCAAAAGCGATGGCCTTCCCTGGGAAGTACTGATTGCTGACTCCGTTAGCGACGCGCGCCGAATGCTGGCCGGAAACCGCTATGATCTGGTACTTACCGACTACCTGCTGGGGGATGGAACCGCATTTGATGTGATCGATCTCGCCCGTGACATGCCGGTCATCTTCACCACCGGTACGGGAAACGAAGAGATCGCCGTCAAGGCGATGAAGGCAGGCGCCTACGATTACCTGATCAAAGATCCTGAACGCAACTACCTGAAGGTGTTGCCGGTCACCATCGAAAACACCATCCGGCGTCGCGAAGCCGAACAGCGCTCGCGGATGCTTTCCCATACGATCACCAGCATCAACGACAGCGTGTTTATCGCTGACCTGCAGAACCGCATCATCTTCGTCAACCGGTCGTTTTGTGACACATACGGCTATACCGAAGAAGAAGTGATGGGCATGCACACCTCGATGCTGTGGGCGGAAGCGGCAGTCAGCACCGACGGCCGTCTGGACCTGCTGGCCCTGGCAGAGAACGCCAACAAAGGCGAGTACGAGCATCGCCGCAGCGACGGCACGGTGTTCCCTGTCTCCCTGTCCTGGAGCATCATCCGCGACGAGAACAATCGAGAAGTGGCGATCGTCGGTGTCGCCCGGGATGTCACGGAACGGCGCCGGTCGGAAGAGGCGCTGCGCGAGAGTGAAGAGCGGTATCGCGCCATTGTGGAAGACCAGACGGAGATGATCTGCCGGTTTCTTTTGGACGGCACCATCACGTTCGTCAATGCGGCGTTCTGCCGGTATTACCAGCGCCAACGGCGGGATCTGATCGGCTACCGGTTCGTGCCGTATCTGCCGGAAGACGTCAACCCGGCAGACAGCGACGTGATCCGTCAACTTTCGGCGGAACAGCCCACCGCTGTGGTTGAAACGACAACAACAGGACCCGATGGTCGAACGCACTGGCAGCAGTGGACACTCCGTCGCCTGCACGACGAGCATGGTCACACGGTGGAATACCAGGCCGTGGGGCGTGATGTGACCAGTGACCGTGAGGCCGAAGAGGCGCGCAGACAGGCCCGCGATCAGGAAGTGGCTATCGGTGCGCGCATCCAGAAAACGCTGCTGTTGGGCCGGCCCCCATCTGACATCTCCGGAGCCGGTATGGCCGCGATGACCATTCCATCACAGGAGATTGACGGCGACTTCTACGACTTCACCCGGTTCGGGCAGGACATATTCGATGTCGTGGTGGGCGACGTCATGGGTAAAGGTGTGCCGGCGGCGCTGGTCGGCGCGGCGGCCAAAAGCCTGTTCCCTCGGGCGATCGGTCAACTGCTCGCGCAGAGCAAGTGTGGCGAAATTCCGGAACCGGACCGGATTGTTCAGATGGTGCACAATGAGCTGACCCAGCAGCTCATTCATCTGGACAGCTTTGTGACGGTCTGTTATGCGCGTTTCAACCTGCGCGAACAGACGCTCTGCTTTGTGGACTGCGGGCATACCAAGACGGTGGTGTATCGGGCTGAAACAGGCGCCTGTGAGGACATAGGCGGGGACAATCTGCCACTGGGGTTTCTGGCCAATGAGCTGTACACACAGCAGAAAACCCCTGCCAAGAGTGGCGACATCTTCGTGTTCTACTCGGACGGCGTGACCGAATCGGCCAATGCCGCCGGTGAACTCTATGGTATCGAACGCTTGAAGCAACTGGTGGCCAATAATGCGGACAAGACCGCCGATGAAATCTTGCAGGTCATTCGTGCGGATACGCTGGCGTTTTCCGGCAGCGATACCTCGAATGATGACTTCACCGTCATAGCGGTGAAGATCGGCCAACCGGCCGAGGAACCCATCATTGTGGAAACACTGGAAGTTTCGAGTTCACTGGGCGAACTGCGGCGCATCCGGGAGTTCATCGAGTCGTTCAGTGCACATGACCCTGATGTCGCGGCCATAATAGATATACTGACGCTGGTTCTGGATGAAGCAGCGGCCAACGTGATGAAACACGCCTACCAGGGTGAAGAGGATCGCGAGATTAACCTGCGCGTGTCTCTGTATTCGGACCGGATCGTGATGGAGCTGTGGCATATGGGCGCATCGTTCGATCCGTCCGTTATCCCTCCGCCATCGTTCGATGGCACCCGCGACAGCGGTTTTGGGCTGTTCATCATGAACGAATTGATGGATGAGGTTTCCTATCCAGACCGTGGAGACGGCTGGAAGGGAACGCGTTTGGTCAAGCACCTGCATAGAGAATTGGGAGGATAATCGCTATGGAACTGAAACCGCGAATGTACAATGACGTCGCTATTATCACAATCCCCGGTGATCATCTGGATGCCGGTAACGTCAAGGAGTTCAAACGGGATATAGCCCCTCTACTCGAGGCGCATAAGCAGATCGTGTTCGATATGAGCGAACTGCGCTTCGTTGACAGTTCCGGCCTGGGCGCGATTCTGAGTTGTCTGCGCCAGCTGAACGCAACCGGTGGAGATGTCAAGCTTGCCTCTCTGTCCAAAGGGGTTCGCGCGCTTTTCGAACTCGTGCGTATGCACCGCATCTTTGACATCTACAACACCGCGGACGAGGCCGCGCAGGCCTATAGCAGCTGATACCGGCCTGCACCGGCAGCCATGAAAGCGCTGATACTCGCCGCGGGGCGCGGCACGCGGGTACAGCCCGTAACCTATTTCCTGCCTAAGCCGATGATCCCGATCTTGGATCGTCCGGTGATGGAGTTATTGCTTCAGCTGTTGGTGAAGCATGGCGTCACCGAGGTGATGATCAATACCAGTTACCTGGCGCCGATCATCGAGAACTACTTCGGCAACGGCGCTCGGTTTGGCGTTCAACTGGCCTACTCGTTTGAAGGCGTGCTGGAAGCCGGCCGGATTGTGGATCGCCCCGTGGGCTCCGCAGGGGCGATCCGTAAAATACAGGACCACTCCGGCCTGTTCGACAGCACCTTCCTGGTGCTGTGCGGCGATGCGGTGATCGATCTGGACCTTACCGAATTGGTGGCGCGACATCGCCGTAGCGGCGCGATAGCCACCATCGCACTGCAACAGGTTCCCTGGGACAACGTGTCCAGCTACGGGGTGGTGGTTCGGGACGACCAGGGGTTTGTGCGATCGTTTCAAGAGAAGCCCGCTTCGTCCGAAGCGCTCAGCAATACCGTGAATACCGGCATCTATGTGTTTGAGCCGGAGGTGCTGAATTACATCCCTGCAGGGCAACCGTATGACATCGGCAGCCAGCTGTTTCCTGCGCTGTTGGACGCGCAGGAGCCGGTGTATGGCGTGGACATTCCGTTCCAATGGCTCGATATCGGACAGGTAACCGACTATCACGCGGTGCTGATGCAGGCATTGCAGGGACAGGTACATGGCGTGGAACGGCCCGGACGTGAGATCGAGCCCGGCCTGTGGCTGGGACTCAACGTGCGCATGCAGCCGGAGACAGTGAACTGGTCCGGGCCGGTGTGCGTGGGTGGCAGCGCCACCATTGAACCGGGCGCCACATTGATCGGCCCGTGTATGATCGGGCCGGGTTGCATCGTGGAACATGGGGCGCATGTGGAGCGGAGCGTCATCTTTGACTACACCCGCGTCAGCAGCCGCGCGGAAGTGCGCGATATGGTGGTGATCGGCTCGTATTGCGTGCACGCCTCCGGTGAAGTGATCGATCTGAACCGTGTGGGGACCAGCTGGGTCATCGCGGATGCGCGCGGCGGATGGGAGCCGTTGACGGACGAGAAGCGGGCGATATTGGAGGCGGTCGATACCCATCGGCCTCCGGGTGAGTGATGATGCGCTGTGCCGTGTATGTGTTTATCGATGCGTTTGGTTGGCAGCTGCTTCAGACGTATCCGTTCCTGAACGATCGACTGAGCGTGCGTCAGCCGGTGGAGACGATCTTTGGTTACAGCTCCACATGCGATCCCACTATCCTGACCGGTGTGTTGCCCCGTGAGCATGGGCACTTTTCGTTCTATGTTTACGATCCGGCCAATTCGCCCTTTCGGGCGTTGAAGCCACTTGCGATACTTCCCAGCGGGCTGACTGACCGTGGACGGGTGCGCCGCGTGCTCAGCCGGTGGCTGCAGCGGCGTCTGGGATACACCGGGTATTTCCAACTGTATGCGGTGCCGTTCCGCTGGCTGCCGTTGTTTGATTACACCGAAAAACGTGACCTGTACCAACCGGGAGGGATCATCGGCGGACAGCCCACCGTGTTCGATTACCTGCGCGCCGAAAAGATTCCCTTCTGCCTGTCGGACTGGCGGCTTCCGGAGGCGCAGAATCTGGAGTCTGCCGAGTCGGCGCTGCGTTCCGGAGAACCGCGGTTTGTCTATCTCTATCTGGCGTCTATGGATGCAGTGCTCCATGCGGAGGGCTGCGGCGCTCCTGCCGTGGCGCGCAAGGTCAACTGGTACGCCGAGCAATTGACCCGGTTGTTCGATGCGGCATCCCGTTATCAGGAGTTGCGAATTACCGTGTTCTCGGATCACGGAATGACCGATGTGCATCAACTCACCGATCCCATCAGCGCGCTCAACCGGGCCGGGCTGCGCCTGGGTGAGGACTATATGGCGATGTTCGACTCCACCATGGCCCGCTTCTGGTTTCTGAAGCCGGCTCTCCGGGAACGTATCGAGCAAGTAATGGAAGGATGCGAAGGCGGAGCCTGGCTGGATGACGATACCTTGCAGTCCTGGGGGTGTGATTTCCCGCAACGCCGTTACGGTGAGGCGTTCTGGGTGTGTGATCCGCATGTGCTGCTCTGTCCCAGTTTCATGGGACGCCAACCGCTGAAGGGCATGCATGGCTATCGTCCCACCCATGAAGACTCGACGGCGATGCTTTGCCGAAACACCCCGGATGGGCCGCTTCCGCGGCGATTGGACGGTATGTACGCGCTGATGCGGCACGATATTCAATGGGCGGCAGGCTGACCGCCCGGTAAGGAGCTGTCTATGCGGATTGTCGTTACGGGCGGCGCGGGTTTCATTGGCTCCAACCTGCTACTCATGCTGGCACCCCGCCATCCAGAACATGAATTTGTCAACGTCGATCGCCTCACATATGCGGCGAACCTGATGAGCGTACAGCCGCTGGAGGCGCTTCCAAACTATCGGTTTCGTCGGGTCGATATCGGTGACGCGGCGCAGGTTAATGCGCTGTTTGAAGAGTATCCGCCGGATGTGGTGATCCATCTGGCGGCAGAGAGCCATGTGGACCGAAGTATCGTCGCGCCGGGAGAATTCGTCCGGACGAACATCCAGGGAACGTTTCATCTGCTGGAGGCGGCGCGTCGCCTTTGGGGCAAAGATGGCCACGGGCTGTTCCATCACGTCAGTACCGATGAAGTGTTTGGTTCTCTGGGAGAGACCGGCAGGTTTACCGAAGAGACTCCGTACGATCCCAGCAGCCCATATTCGGCGTCCAAGGCCGCCAGCGACCATCTGGTGCGTGCGTATCACCGCACATACGGACTGCCGGCACGACTGACGAACTGCTCCAACAACTATGGTCCGCGGCAGTTTCCCGAAAAGCTGATCCCGCTGATGATCCTGAACGCCCTGGAGCAGAAGCCCTTACCCGTGTATGGTCAGGGATTGAACGTCCGCGACTGGCTGTATGTGGACGATCACTGCGAAGCCATCTGGCTGGCGATCACGCGCGGTGTCGACGGACGCTCATACAACATCGGCGGCCACGGAGAACGCAGGAATATCGACGTCGTCCACGAAATATGCCGGATCCTGGCCGAAGAGACCGGCGAGCCGGTTGATCGCTATACGCGCCTGATCCAATTTGTGACCGACCGGCCGGGGCACGATCTGAGGTACGCGATCGACCCGACGCGTGCGGAGAGCGAGCTGGGCTGGCGCCCCGCGCATACATTCGAGCAGGGATTGCGCGATACCGTGCGATGGTATTTGGATAACCCGCAATGGGTCGAGATGGTGCGCTCCGGAGAGTATCTGCGCTGGATGGAGGCCCAATACGGTCAGATCTCAGGAGGCTCGGTATGATCCATAAAGGCATCATTCTGGCTGGCGGCAGCGGAACTCGGCTCTATCCGCTAACCATCTCGGTGAGTAAACAGCTGATGCCGGTATATAACAAGCCGATGATCTACTACCCGCTCAGCACGTTGATGCTGGCGGGCATTCGCGAGATCCTGGTCATCAGCACCCCCGAAGACACGGGCCTGTTTCAGCGACTGCTGGGCGATGGTTCGCAATGGGGCCTCTCGTTTACGTACGCGGTACAGCCCAGTCCGGACGGACTGGCGCAGGCGTTTCTGATCGGACGTGAGTTCCTGAATGGGGACGGAGCCGCGCTTGTACTGGGCGACAACATCTATTTCGGTCACGGCCTGCCCGAGCATCTGCGTCAGGCGGCCCGGACCGAGACCGGGGCTACGGTCTTCGCGTATGCTGTACGCGACCCGGAACGTTACGGTGTCGTGGAGTTCGACAGCGCCGGACACGCCCTGTCTCTGGAAGAAAAACCGGCACGCCCGAAGAGTTCATGGGCAGTCACCGGTTTATACTTCTACGACGCGCGCGTATCTGATTTTGCTGCGTCCTTGAGACCTTCGGCACGCGGTGAGCTGGAGATAACGGACCTGAATCGGCTGTATCTTCAGGAAGGACAACTGAATGTGGTGAAGCTTGGACGGGGATTTGCCTGGCTGGATACCGGAACGCATGACAGCCTGTTGCAGGCATCCAACTTCGTGCAGACCGTGGAACAGCGCCAGGGGATGATGATGAGCTGTCCGGAAGAGATCGCCTGGCGAATGGGCTGGATCGATGACGCCCGTTTGTCGTCCTTGGCGCAGCCTCTGGTGAAAAACGAATACGGTCAGTATTTGCTGGGACTTTTGAAGGAGGCACGCTGATGCAGGTGGAGCATACGGATCTTCCGGGGGTATTGCTGATCACGCCCAAAGTTTATGGCGACCATCGGGGATTTTTCCTGGAGACATACAGCCATGAACGTTACCGCGAAGCCGGCATCCCTCTGCCGTTCGTCCAGGACAACTTGTCTGCTTCCACGAAAGGGGTACTGCGCGGACTGCATTATCAGCAACCCCACGCGCAAGGCAAACTGGTTCAGGTGATCGACGGCGCGGTGTTCGATGTGGCGGTTGACCTGCGCCCGAACAGCGCCACGCTGGGCCGATGGGTCGGGGTGACGCTTACCGGTGACAGCCATCAGCAGCTCTACATCCCACCGGGATGCGCTCACGGTTTTCTGGTGCTGTCCGAGCGTGCGGTGTTCCACTACAAATGCACGGACTACTATTCACCGGAGAGCGAGCGCGGGATTATCTGGAACGACCCGGATCTGGCGATCGCCTGGCCGCTGGACGGCGAGCCATTGCTGTCCGAGCGGGACCGGAGATTGCCCAGGCTTGCCGACGTCGAGGGGTGGACTGCACCCTGAGTCCGTCGATGGAGCGGACTACCAGAACAGGCGCGTGCGTGACCTGTACTCCATGTAATCCGGAAACCGCTCCATCAAGAACTCCTCTTCCAAACGAGCTTTGGCGCGTAGCACCTGTGTCAGCAAACCGGTGAACACCAGCGCCAGGGGCGTGCGCCAATACAGCGCAGCGCCCAGCGCCACCAGGATCAGCCCGCCATATAGGGGATGGCGGATGCGTGCATACAGACCTCGCTGAACGAGCGCTGGCGGAGGCGTATCGGGAAGAGGATCAGGAACCCGCCCCAGAGAGACCAATCCCAGCAACACCTCAACAAGACCAAGCATCAATACCAGCGCTCCGATAAACTGCCACAGCCCGCCCAGCACCTCGATGCGCCAGGCGTTGGGGTGCAGGCATGACAAGGCGATGATTACCAGCAGCACCATCTGTGCGACGAACAGAAGGGCGCCGCGCGCCGCGGCAATTTCCCGGTTCATGGGGCCGTTGACTTATGAAAATCGGTAGTCCGCTTCATGCACCGCCTCGAGGAAGCGCGTCATCAGCTGTATGCAGGCGTTCAAATCGGCTCGGTGCACCATCTCCGCTGGTCCGTGCAGGTACCGGGTGGGGATGCTGATCGCGCCGGTGGGGCAGCCCGCCCGCGCGCGTTGAGCCGCGCCTGCGTCTGTCCCTCCGGCCGGCAGGATCTCCATCTGATAGGCGATCTCATGGGTTTCCGCCAGCTGTCGCAGATGTTCGACCAACGGAGGATGGCAGATAACCGAGCCGT
The DNA here is from genome assembly GCA_964650005.1 of uncultured bacterium. Classification (GTDB taxonomy): domain Bacteria; phylum Armatimonadota; class HRBIN16; order HRBIN16; family HRBIN16; genus CAZHSN01. Next base: position 133,837 of record CAZYPZ010000008.1, read on the forward strand.
CCTGGATTTTGATGGCTGCGCCCTTTCCCAGTGCGGTAACATGGTCCTCTGCAGATACCCCGGGACCATCGGCGGCCACGGTGACATCCAGAGCGATCGCCACATCCGGCTCGATCCGGTAGGCCGCGACGGCGGCGCCGCGTAAGCCCACCTCTTCCTGTGCGGTAGCCACCAAATGGATGTCGGCGCTGTGCGCGCGTAATTGGCGCGCCGCTTCGATCATTACAAACACCGCCGCACGATCATCCATGGCCGGTCCCACAATCATGTCGCCCAACTCATAGGCCGGCGCATCCCAAAGCACCACATCCCCGACAGACACCATCTCGTTCACGCGTTCGCCTGGCAACCCCAGATCCACGTAGGCGGCCTCGATACGCGGCAGCTTTCCGGCATCCTCCGGTGTTGTGTTGTGCGGCGCCTTCGGTGAGTAGGCGAACAATCCGTTCAACATGCCATGCTGACGCGTAAAGACACGCGCGCCCCGCGCAAACTGATACTGCGCAGGAACGCCGCCAACGCGCTGCAGTTTCAGCCAGCCGTCCTTCTCCACATGCTTGACTATGAATCCGATCTGGTCCATGTGGGCGGCCACCATCACACGCGGACCGGTTCCATCACCCGGCAAGCGGGCCGTCACGTTACCCATGCTGTCGACGGTGATGTCGCCGGTCAGTGTTCGGAATGCATCCATGATCACCGCACGGACTCCCTCTTCGCGGCCGGACAGGCCGGGGGCGGTGCAGAGTTGTTTGAGCAGTTCGATATTCACGGTTTATACTCCCAGGCGTCGTATACGCCACACACGTTATACCTCTGGTGTTCTCGGTTCGTTCGTGTCCGGGGTGCTTCAGAAGCGGTCCACAGCCGCCAGCATGGGGTGTTGTTCGGGGAACAGCACGCGCACGAGTTCCGGTGCATCGCCGCCCAAGGCAATCCCCCCCTGTTCGCACACCTCTTCAGGCATGTCGGAACCGATCAGCAGCCGGGCAATCCCGTTGCCTCCGGTGATGGAGTGTTCGGTGTGTGCGTGCGGATCTCCCAGGCTGACACGCCGGTCCGAAATGTGCAGGGTTGTGCGCTCATCTGCGGATTGTATTGCCAGGTCGCCCGTCCAGTTCGCCAGAGAAGAGGCGCCCAGTCTGGATGTAAGCTCGCCGCACATCTTTTCCAGCGTGGTGTGAAGGTTCAGAAGGGTGATCATCGCGCCGCTGTTCGACCGATAGTGTCGCACCTCCCTGCAGTCACCGCGGCGGAGCAGCCGCGCCAATGGTGATAAATACGGTACGGCGCGAAACCGTATTTCGGTGCACTCCAGCTTGCGGGCCAGTTTCAACAGCTGCCGCAGTATCTGTTCCGGCTCGCCCGCCCAGTCTTCCACGTTGATGGCCGGAGGATGTGGTTCAAACAGCACGTAACCCTGCAATCCTCCCGATTCGTCACTCCAGCGATATGACTGAAACAGCGCGTTGACGGATGCGCCGCCGATGCGTCGACGCACCGCGGTCCCTGTCATCGTGTCGTTCTCACGGTTGTACAGAGCGATGGCGTCCTCATGCTGTACAACCGCGCATTTCACGGCGCGTCGTGCAGGAGGTTCAGCCGGCCACCATTTGGTTTCGGTGCTGTAGTCACTCTCAACCCAGGCCGGCACATATCCAAAGCGATGATAAAAGTTCGGGATGCCGAACAGGATGGACATGTCATATCCCAGCTCACGGCATGCGTTCAGGCTGGCGCGGGCGGTGGCATCCATGTATCCGCGTTTACGATACTCATCCCGCGTCAGGACCGCACCGACACCTGCCACACCCACCCGGGCCGATCCGATGCGCATCTGGTAGTCCCACACACCGTAGTGCGTGGCGATCGCGTCGCCAACCCAGCCGACACGTGAGGCATGCCAGTCATACCGATTGTGCGTGATGTAGCTGTCGCGGATGACCTGTTGCGTCCAGTTGTCACTGCCAAATGTTTTCCAGATCGCTTCCGTCAGTTTGTCCAGATCGATGCGGCGTCGCGGCGCCACGATTCGCAAACGGGTCATGTGCGTCTCCCAAGGCAGCAGTCAGCGCTGCACCCTGAAAGCCAAGGAGGCCGGGCGGAGCAGACACTGTTACCTACAGGATATCACCCGCAGCGGCGGTCGTCTCGCCGGGTCAAGCCTTCACGATATCCGCCATAATCGCATCAGCCTCCAGCTCGAGCACACGGGCGGGGTATTCACGTATGGGATAGGCGGCGCCCTGTCCGCCGCACATATGGAAGTCCTTTAAGCGTTCCACTCGGACGATGGTTCCCCTGCGATGATAGATCCGGATCTGAAACACGAAGTCCCAATAGTTGCACAGATCTTCGCGATCGTACAGATCGGTACTCAGGTCGATCGTGATTTCATCGGGATACTGAGCATTCAGGCTCCCTGAGTCTTTCTTGGCTGCGGATGTTTCTTGACACTCCTCCTCCTCGTTTCTGTCGTGCTTATCATCCACTGACCAGAACTCGGGGTGGTAGCGTGCCAATGCTTCCATGTCGATATGCTTGCCGATGAACGATCGTGTGCGCATGTGAAGACTCCTTCGTAGGCGGTTGGTGATGATCGTACCCGAACTGTATCGCCAGAACAGGGTCAGATTCCGCACCCGTGAGCGATTTACGTCAAACAGCAGGGAACCTGGGCTGTGTCGGCGTAATGCCTTGATAAGTGCGGTGATCGTGATACTGTTCGATCAGGAGCGTGAGCATGCAGGGGTTCGACATTACGCCGTATGCGCTGCCCGGTGAAACGCCCGGGGAGTTCATTTTCGAGGAACCACGGGATATCCGATGTGTGCGTGTGCGTTATCGCGGAAAGCCGCCGGCTGCTGCCGGTTTCAGCTATCTGCAGCAAACATGGCCTTCCCATCGGATCGAGCAGATCCAGCCGGAACGGCGCCCCTTTCATGCCGGCTGGTTCCCCATCGATGACGCGTACAATGCGCCTTGGCGCAACGCGGCGACCCTCTGTGAGCGCATCGATGAACAGACTGTCTGTCTGCATTGCGCCGGTTTGAGTGCGGAGTTCCCCGAATGCGCCGACTATGACGTGCGCTTCCGGCGGACGCTGGGTATTCGGCTCAACGATCCAGAACGTATCGATCGCGTCGAGATCTACACGACCGCCGAGGTGGTCACTCGGTCGATACGCATCCAGTTGGACGTGGACGGCCGGACACCGGCTGACCAGATCCATGTCTCCGTTTGGAACGCTGCGATCCTGGAGATCCATCCCATCAGCGGACTTCATCTGCACGATGACCTGTTGGTCTCCAGCGGAGAGGGACCGCGTGTCTTTTCAGTGCTGCTGCGTACCATGGCGCCCGCCCACCCTGCATCGGGAGATGACGGCCTGGTTACCTTCACCTGGGAACGGGATCGGTTCACCATTTCGCTCGAGTCGCTGCTTGCGCAAGGCCCCATATGGGCCGCGCATGAGCACGTGTTCATCACCGACGCCACACGCCCGATGGCTTGGGCCGACTATCGGCAGGCGCAATCGAATCGTCTCACCGTGACGGACACGGTTCGCGGACAAGCCGAGCAGTGCCTGTCCGGCGCGTTGAATGGCCAGCCCCATCCGCATCCCGTGGCGTTCAGCGTCGGTTGCCAGTACGCGCGACAGCGCTATTGGATCGAGCCGAACGGCGATGTGGTGCTGATGCGCCACAATGTCACCAGCGTACCGGCCCATGACACGCCGCGTTTCCGAAACACGGGAGATGCGCGGATGCGGTTCGATCTGGATGAATGGGTGATCCGGGGACGTTGGCCCGACCCGACGCCCGCGCCCATCTGGACGATCAGTCGTGAGGCCGACGGTTTGGTGCTGGATCAGACCGTGTGTGCTGTGCCTCTGTTGCAGCCCATCGATGGTCCCGAGCTTCGGGGTGACTCGCCCACTGTCTGCCTGATCGGGTTCCATTGCGTCAACAACTCCGATGGTGTGCGCTCGTTCCGGATCCCGATACGTTGGAGTCAGAACTCCGCGCGCAGCAACAACCGGCTGCTGACAGGCCGTCACGGTTGCGATGATTGCGGTGTTCCGCACAGTCCATGGGACACACTGAGTGTCGCCCGCGGTGATGCTTCGGAGACACACATGCTGTACGGGACGTTCGACAATCAGCCGGTGTTGCGCGCTGCAGTTCAAACCCGCATGGACTGCCGGACAACCGCACACGCCGTATGGTTTGAGACCGAACTCGCGCCAGGAGGCGCTTGCGATCTGCTGGTGCAACTGCCAGATATCGCATTGGAGACATCTGAAGAGATTGCCGCGCTCACGGCTTGCGAGCTGAAGTCGTCGCTGCAAGCCGTTCGCAGATTTTGGCAACGGGTTGGCGCTCGAGGCGCACAGCTTCGCACACCGGAACCGCGGCTCAACGCGGTGTATCGCGCGCATGTATGGCACACGCAAATCAGCGACTTTACCATGCCCGACGAACCGGAGCTGATCAACACCTCGGTGGGCGCCTCCACCTATCCGAACTATGCCAATGAGTCCTGCATGATCATCCAGGAGCTGGATCAGCGCGGACTGCATGAGGAGGCCCGGCGACGGCTTGAGGTGTGGCTGCGGTATCAGGGAACCCGGCCACTGACAGGGCGATTCACCGATCATGACGGGGTTTTTTACGGCGCGGGCGGTTACGAATGCGGTGAAACCTATAACCAACATCATGGTTGGGTGCTTTGGTGTCTTGCGCATCACTTTTTCATCACCGGTGACGCCGACTGGCTGCGCACTCATGCGCATGCTCTTATTCGCGGTGCGGACTGGGTATTCCGTCAGCGTGCTCTCACTCAGTCTTGTGTGCGGTGGGCGCGGGGATGGGAGCGTGGATTCCTTCCTGCGGGCAGCCTCGAGGATGTCACCGACTTCTATTATTGGCTGTCCACCAACGCGTTCACCTGGCGCGGCGTGGAATGGGTTGCGCGTGCGCTGGAGGCAATTGGACATGAACATGCGGCGCGGGTGCGTAAAGAGGCCGACGCCTATCGGGATGATCTGATTCGGGGATTTACCTTGTCGCGCCAACACAGCCCTCTGGTACGTCTGCGGGATGGCCGTTGGATTCCCCACTATCCCAGCCGGCTTTACCGCCGGGGCCGCGATGTCGGCTGGATACGCGAAACGCTGGAAGGCTCGATCAATCTGCTGATTTCCGGGTTGATCCCCGTCGATAGCCCGGAAGCCCAATGGATCCTGGATGACTATCAGGATAACCGGTACATCGCGCCTCCATTCGGTTACCCGCTGCCCGATCCAGGCGGAGACTGGTACGATGTCGGCGGCTTTTGCCCGCAGCCCTGTCTGCTGGCCGGGCTGATGCCGTATCTGGAACGCGACGAACCGGAAGTGGCGATCTGGATGCTGTTCAACGCCTGGAGCGCCTGTTATCGCGAGGAGCTCACGGGTATGGTGGAGCATCCTGCGCCCGTTCTGGGGTTCTCCAACGCGGCGCACTTCAAGACCAGTGATGAGGCCAACGCCGTCATGTGGCTTAGATACCTGTTTGTGCTGCCCGTGGGTAATACGTTGCGGCTGGGCTGGGCGCTGCCCCGTTATTGGTTTGGTGATGGCCGGAGTCTGTACGCCAAAGATGTCGTAACCCTCTTTGGACGGGTCAGCGTTGCCTACTCGTCGTGCCTGTCGAAAGGCGTGATCCGTGCCGATGTCGAGTTGGCGTTGCGTGACACGCCAGCATGCGTTACGGTGCGTTTCCGTCATCCGCAGGGTGAACCGGCCCGGCGGGTTACCGTGAACGGATCCCTGCATGAACGGTTCGATCCCATCAGCGGCGATGTGGATATCTCGGGATATGGAGGCCGGCTGGAGATTGTGACGGCATACGGGGACTGACCGTATGACATCGCGCGAACGGATGCTGGCGGCCATGGACGGCCGAACGGTGGACCGCATACCGATCGCTCCCTACTTTTGGGGCGGCGAGTATAGCTGGCGTCTGACCGGCCGCCCCTTGTGGCAGGTGCTATATGGAACGGGCGATATGGGGTTGGAGTTGCTGCAGGCGATCGATGCCAGGCACGCCCCCGATTGGGTGCTGCCCACGCACGCCAGCAATGGGATGCTGGCGAACCTGTCATGGTGCGGGGAGGACTCCCGCCATGTCCGGTTTTCCGACCAAGAGGGGCGGACCTATCTGTTCCACAAACAGGGACATTGGCTGCTTCCGGAGGCGGATGTGTCCACGACGCGTCTATCGCATCACGCTGCGGAGACTGACCCACCTGAGACATTCGAACAAGCCGACTCATGGCTTCACCGCTATTTCCCGCATCGGGACGTGAAATCCGATGAGGTCCAGTCTCTGGATCGGTCATTACGCCTGCGGTTCCCCGATCGGTTACTCTGCTGCGTGGCCACGCCGCCATTCGCGTCTCTCGCCTACTCGCTGGGATTCGAGCCGACCCTGGCGCTGTTGCACTCTTGCCCGTCCGTGTGTGCGTACATGATCGAGCGGATCTTGGGGGATCAGCATGAGGAGATGCGGCGACGGGCATCCGAAGGGTACGACGCGGTGCTGATGGTGGATTCGTGGGCGTCGGCAGACATCATGTCCCCGCGGTGTTATGCCGACTGGATCGCTCCGCTGCATCGCCTCATCGCCGAGGCGGCGCATGCAGCCGGCATGCGGGCGATCATGTACAACACCGGCAACGTGCTGCCGATGATGCCGGTGATGAGCCGGCTGGGATATGACGCGATCAGTTGCGAGGAGCGCATCAAAGGTGTGGATCTCGATCTGGAGGCTTTGTACGCCGCATCGGGGGATGGCTGCTGCCTGTTCGGCAACTTTGATGCCTACCTGCTGCTGCGTGGCGGCCGCGCGGCGATCGCTCAGGAGGTGAGCCGCATGCGGAACGCGGCTGCAGGACGCCAGTTCATCATGGGAACCGGCAGCCCTATCTGCGACGAGACCGATCCGGAGATTATCGACTGGTGGATGTCATTGGTCCGCGAACGCTTTGCCTGACCCTCTACTGATCGACCCGGATCAACGGGGTGCGGTGAGCTCATCCTCCCACATCTCGAACTGCAGTTCATAAAGCCGGCTGTAGAGGCCTCCGTGCGCCAACAGCTCTTCGTGAGTGCCCAGTTCGACAATGCGCCCGTGGTTCATGACGGCGATCCGGTTGGCATGCCGCACGGTGGACAGTCGGTGTGCGATCACCAGGCAGGTGCGTCCGCGCATCAGGTTGTTCAGCGCCTGTTGCACCAAGCGTTCCGATTCGGTATCCAGCGCACTGGTGGCCTCATCCAGCAGCAGGATACGCGGGTCTTTCAGCAGTACGCGCGCGATCGCGATGCGTTGGCGCTGTCCGCCCGACAGCCGCACGCCTCGCTCGCCCACATGCGAGTCGTAGCCCTCTTCCAGTGCGCTGATGAAGTCATGCGCGAATGCCAGACGGGCTGCCTGTTCCACTTCATCTTGAGTGGCGTCCAGTCGTCCCATCAGGATGTTTTCACGGATACTCAGGCCGAATAGATAGGTCTCCTGAGGGACCAGCCCAATGACGCTGCGCAGGTCACGGACCTTGAGATCGCGCAGGTCATGACCGTCCAATCGGATGACGCCTTCTGTGGGGTCATAGAACCGTGGGAGCAGTTTGGCCAGCGTGGTTTTACCGCTGCCGCTTGGACCCACCAGCGCCAACACCTCGCCGGGGTTCACTTCCAGTGTCAGATTGTGCAGCACATTACCCCCTGTGGGATAACGGAACGAGACACGATCGAACTCGACATGTCCGCGAACGGAACCCGGCGTCAGGCGCTTGGCGTCCGGGCGGTCCAGTACCTCCGGCTCGGTGTCCAGCACATCGAACACACGCTGTGCCGCGCTGACCGCCTGGATGAACGCCACATAGACATGCGCCAGCCCGGTAACCGGCCCGGTGACCGACTGCACATACAAGATGAACGCAATGAGCGAACCCGGTGACATCACGCCGTCCAGCACCATCTTGCCGCCCAAGCCGAAGATCAGCACCACCGGCAGTGAACTGAGCAGGCCGAAACCCGCTCCGGACCCGCTTCCCAGCAGCACGTTACGCATAAGTGCGCTCATCAGTTTCTGATTGCTGTCGCGGAACATGCGGGTGGCGCTGGGTTCCAGTGTGAAACTGCGCACCACCGCCACACCGCTCAACGATTCCTGAATGAACACATTCAGATCCGAGCGACGTTCCTGTACTTCGCGCGTGTTTTCCCCGATTGGCTTGGAAACGATCCGCCCGAACAGCACCAGGATCGGCGCCACGGAGAGGGCGATCACCGCAAGCGTGGGTTGCAGTTTGATCAGCACAACCAGACCGATGATCAGTGTGAAAGGCTGACGCACCAGAGCGATCAAGTTTCCGGTGATGCCGGATTGAACCTGTCCCACGTCGTTGGTCAGGCGCGAGACCAGATCGCCTGTGTGATGCTGCTCGAAGAACCCCAGCGAGAGCCGCTGCAGGTGCTCGTACAGCTGCTGACGCATGTCGCGTGTCAAGCCGTTGCCAACATAGTTGAGCAGCCAGCTCTCTGCGAAGCCAAACAGCGATGTGGCGATGAACAGCGCCAATAACGCGCCGGTCACCAGTCCCAGCGCATGGGCGTCCCGTTTCACCAGCACGGAGTCGAGCACATCCTTGATCAGCCAGGGCAGCACCATATTCAGTCCGGCGCTGATCAGCACCACAACAAGCGCGCCAATGAACGCCAACCGGTAGGTGTGCAGATAGCCCATCAGTCGGCGCAAGGCGCCCGGCGGGGGCTTGAGATGGGTCTCTGTCGGTTGTTTCATCCGCCCCAGTCTGCCGCCGCTGAGGGGGCCGAATGCGCCGCCACGTCTTCCGATCATTCGAACACCTCCACCGGGATGCGCGGGATCAGCGCGGAAGCGTTCAGGCGTTTCACAGGCAGTGTTACGGTGTCGCCGACTTTCACATCCGGAAGGTCGGTCACATCGAACAGCGTGACCTGCATGGATACCCGGCCAACCACCCGCGCCTGTTTGCCGCCTATTCGGGCATGAAGGGCGCCGTCCCGTTGTCGTCGCATACGTCGAATCACCCACTCCAACGGGGACATACGCCAGATTGGCGCTTCCGGTCCCATCAGAACGCCGTCCGCGAGTCCCACCGTGACCGCGGCGATTCGACTGTCACGCGTCAGTTTTTGCTCACTTCCGTAGCCGGGACAAACGCCGGCCGGCAATGAACGGATCTGGCAGATGCGCGCCTGAAACCGCCAGGTGAGCTGCAGGTCCAGCGGGCGTGGCGATCGGGGCGTGGGGTATTGCCCATACAGCAGATTGCCCGCCCGCACCATCTGCAGATGCGCATCAGGAAGGGTCAGTGTTCCCGCGCTGTTGCATGCATGGGCAATGGGAGGTCTGAGACCGGCGGTCTCGAGTTCTGCAAGGAGAGACCGAAACAGCCGCGACTGACGTTCCGCCGGGTTGACGTTGTTTGGGTTGTCCGCATTGGCGAAGTGCGTATAGATGCCTTCGACCGTCAGACCGAGCTTTTGAGCGTGGCTCAACAACGAATTCGCCTGATCCGGCAGACACCCGAACCGTCCCATGCCGGTATCCACCTTCAGGTGGACAGGTGGCGCAGTCAATTCGGCGGACCGATTGGACGCCAGCGCGTCCAGATCGGTCTGATTGGTCACCGTACAGCGCAACCCCGCTCGAATGGCCTCTCCCACTTCGTCAGCCAGGCAGGGCGCCAGCAGCAAGATTGGTGCGTCGATGCCCGCTTGCCGAAGCCGCAGCCCTTCCTCCAGACGCGTAACCGCCAGCATGTCTGCGCCGGCGCGTATAAAAGCGCGGGATGCCAGCACATCGTCGTGACCGTAGGCGTTGGCCTTGACCACGGCGCAAATGCGCACGCCTTCGGCAAGCCAGCCGCGTAACGCACGCAGGTTGTGTTCCAGCGCGTTTGTGTTGACTTCGATCCAGGCGTTCATGGTCTATTCCGCCGTGGCTTGGCGGGCTTTGCCGCGCATGGCGCGCTGCACTCGGGGCGCGGCAACCGTCCAGAGCCAATACCATAGGGGCGAGATCACCAGATCGTACTCGCCGATGTACTCTACGAACCTTGGATTGAACCCCTCCTTGAAGCGGTTCAAGCCGCGCAGGTGTTCGTCCGAGGCATCCTTTTGAGGGCTGACACCGCGGAAGTCATACCACTTGCAACCCAGAGCCAGCGCGTCCCGGATCATACACCATTGCATCAGGTGGTTCGGCATCAGGTTTCGATGGCTGTTGCTGCTGGCGCCGTAGGTGTACCAGGCTCGATCGCCCCAGACATACATAAGGGCTCCGGACAGTGTCTCACCTTCATACTCGGTCAGATACAGCCGGATGGCCTGCTGGGGAGCCAGAAGATGCCACATCGCTTCATAGTAGCTCTGACTGCGTACCAGGAAATGATCCCGTCGGGCCGTCTCCAGCAACAGCTGGTAGAAACGCGCCAGATCGGCCTGACTTTCCGATGTACGGCAGGTGACCCCTTTACGTTCCGCCAGACGAATGTTGTAGCGCCACTTGGGCTTGAACGACTCGATGATCTCGGTTTCGGTGCGCCCGGCCAGATCGAGCTGCATGACACACCGCGGCTGTGTGCCGCCGAAACCACCGGCAGCCACAGCCCGAAAACCATTGGCGGTGAGGTTGCAGACCGCTGCGGTGTCATCCACTTCGATCGGGGGATCGATTTTCCAAAGAATGGCTCCGGACCACCGCGCTTCGGTGGCGACGTACTTCAAAAAGCCATCCGTCAATTCGCGGTCCTGCGTGTCCATTACAGGCCCTCTTGGCGAGTACCAGATGGAGCGTCCTGTTCGGGGTATCGCCCGCTGCAGCACCGACACGCTGGCGCAGATACTTCCGTTACGCCGGGCCACAAACCGGTGTGGTCTCCATCCACCCTCCGCCTTCAAGTCACCCCATGCCCATGCCTGCAGCAAGTCTCCCGTCGGGAAGGCCCGCACCCAGTCATCGAAGGACTCACGAGCGTCGGCGTTGCAACGTGCGAATTCCAGGCCCATTCGGCGTCTGCTCCCTTGTGTGCTCTCACCTCATAGTGTATCCCGTCACATCCGGCCGTTCCCATTCAACACACCGTTGACCGCGGCAGGGGATCATCTGTGCAACGGCCACAGTCCGCCCCGGCATCCCAACGCCGGCTTCAACAGCCTGAAGATCAACGGTCAAGTAGTGCAATCCGGTAATACCGCCGCAGTGAACTCGGGATGGGGTCTGACGATGGAAGCGTCTGAGGGAAACAACGATGAGACGACCTGTCCGGCGTGTTCCGCCTCGGCGATGATTGATTAAGAACACGGCGCCGATGCGAAGCGTATGATTTCATGGCGGTGGGTCGCCACATACCGACTCAGGGTGTATACTCACGGTGTCCCTCTCGGACAGAGACTGCAGGTGATGTAGATGTCCACGACACACGACACGACAACCGAGACCAAGCAGCAGCGTCAGAGTCCGTTCATGGATACATCCAAACTGCGGTTTTTCCGTACATTGGATGAACGGATGAGGCTGACGATAGAGGGCGAGCGCAGTGTGCTGGAGCCGCAGATATCCCAGTGCTTTCCCTATTCCGAGACCGGGCGCTACTTCTGTATCAAGGACGGCGCCGGCGAGGAGGTGGGGCTGATAGAACGGACGCGACATCTGGATCCGGAGAGCCGGCGGGTTTTCGAGGATGAAATCGAACGGCGTGTACGGATTCCGGTCATCGTCGCGCTCAATTCACTGCGGTATGACGGCATCACGCTGACTTGGGACGTGGAGACCGATCGGGGGCCGGTCACCTTTGAGGTGCGTGATCTGCGGCGCAACACGCATCGGATTACCGTGAACCACCTGATCATTACCGATGTGAACGGACGGCGGTACGAGATTCCCGACAAGCGGACCTTTAGCCCGAGGCAGCTGTTATTACTCAATCGCGCATGGTGAGCCGGGCGCTGCGTGAGGCCACAGCAGTTGTACTGCATCTGATCAGTCCGCCACGTTGCGCCGCCTGTGCGCGATTGTGCGAGCGCGATTGGTGCGAGCAATGCTCCAGTCGGATCGAACCTGTACCGCATCCCATCTGTATGCGCTGTGGTGCGCCTGTCAGCGCAGGTATCTGCCCCGAGTGTTCGGTGCGTTCCTTGCCGCTGGATGCGATCCGAGCCGCCTGTCTCTACTCTGGTGCGGTGAGACAAGCTGTGTTGCAACTGAAATACCGGCATCGTCCGGCTTGTGCCGGCCCATTGGCCGATCTGATGGTGGACGCGTGGCGGGCTTCTGGCCTGCCTTCACCGGATGCCTTGATCCCTGTGCCGCTTCATTCCCAAAGGCAGCGCATGCGGGGATACAACCAATCGGAATTGCTGGCCAGGCATATGTCAGATCGGACCGGCCTGCCGGTCTGGAAGGATGTCTTACGGCGACCCGTCCGTACGGGATCGCAGGCGCGATTGGGTCTGGACGAACGAAGCCGCAACATCGCTGGTGCGTTCGAGGCGGTTCGGCCGCTGAATGAGGCGTCAGTAATGTTGGTAGATGACGTCTGGACCACCGGGGCCACACTGGCGGAGGCCGCCCGGACGTTGATAAACGCAGGCGCGCAACGCGTGCAGGCGTTGACAGTCGCGCATGAACTACGGGCCGATGCGCTGGATCGGCTCGCATCAGGAGGTGATATCGATGAATGGTAGCAGAGACCTGCTGACCATCACAGTCAATCCCGCCGTGGACCGCACGGTCATGGCGCCCGGTTTCCATGCCGGAGGCACGTTCCGGGTGGATGGCTGGCGGCGCCGGCCCGGTGGCAAGGGGCTGAATGTGGCCGCTGTGGCGCATACGTTGGGACTGGAGGTTACGGCGCTGTGTCTGTTTGCCGGTGATACCGGCTTGTGGCTGAAGCAACAGCTTAGCGCGCACGGTGTGGAAGTGGTCGCCATCGAGTGTGACGGCGAATCACGGACCAATTCCAAAATCGTCAATCCGGTGACCGGCGAATTGACCGAGTTGAACGAACTGGGCCCCACCGTATCGGATGATGTGTTGGATCGGCTGCGCGATGCGGTGTGCGCCCTCGCGCCGCGGCACCAGTGGATGGTGCTGACAGGCAGTCTGTGCCAGGGAGCTCCCGATGATCTGTATGCGGAACTGTGCCGGCTGGCGCGCGACCGCGGCGCGTTGATTGCACTCGATGCGTCCGGGTCGGCCCTGAAACATGGCGCATTGGCGCATCCGACGTTATTGAAACCCAACGCGGCGGAAACGCAGCAGTTGCTGGGACACAAGCCTGAATCGCCCCAAGACGCCGCAGAAGCCGGTCAGCAACTGGTGGCCCAGGGCGTTCCCTGGGTGGTGATCACATTGGGTGTTCAGGGCGCTGTCTGTTGTACACAGGAGGGGTGCTGGTATGCGGCCCCGCCTCGGTTGACCACAGGAAGTACGGTTGCCTGTGGCGATGCGCTGCTGGCCGGCATGATCAGCAGCCTGACGCGTACCGAATCCGGCGCCGATGCGCTGCGGACGGGTGTGGCCTGCGCGTCCGCCAATGCCATCAGCGGCCCTTGGTCCATTGACATCGACATGGTCGACCGGTTGGAACGTCAGGTAGACGTCCAGCCGATTCTTCGATAACATATACTATGCACCGCAGGTGCGTGAGGTAACGCATGTTCGGCAGCCTGGGTACGCCTGAAATACTCGCCATATTCGTGCTGGCGCTGATCGTGTTCGGCCCCAAAAAACTTCCCGAAATCGGGCGGTCGGTGGGCCGAGCTATCCGCGAGTTCAAGCAGGCGTCACAGGACGTGGTGAATACGCTGTCCATCGATATGGACCCAACCAGTTCGTCATCGTCCAGTTACCGGTACGACCCGTTCGAACCGTACTCGCCACCGTCGACGACCACAAAATATGATAACTACGACTCGTCGTTCACCGGCTATCAGTCCAGCGATCCGGATGAGACCGAGCAGTTTTATGACACCGTGTCCGGTGCGGAGCACGTCGATGCCCGGGACCCGCGCAGAAGTCGTTCGGTCCGTAAGGTGGGACTCAGTGGCTCACGGGCGGCTGCGATGCGTACACGCAGAAGGAGTAGATGAGATATGGTCTTCCTGACCTACCTGATATACGTCATCGAGGGCATCTCGGCGATCGGACTGATCTGGGTGGTGACCATCCAAACCACCAAGAACCAGGGATTGTCCGGTGCAATCGGTGGCCAGACCAGCTCCACATTCAAAGGCAAACTGGGCCGTGATGAGCAGTTGAACATCATCACCCGGTATCTGGCCGGTGCGTTTTTCCTTTCCAGCCTGATCTTGGCGCTCATCAGCAAGTAGTCGTATCGAGCTGCGCCGCCGGCGCTGTCAAGTGACTGCCGGCGGCGCTTTGGTCTGCCGGGCTGCGGACTCTCCCGCGACCCATCCGGTGGAAAACGCCGCCTGCAGGTTGAACCCCCCCGTCACCGCATCCAGGTCCAGCACTTCACCGGCCAAGTACAATCCGCTGACCAGTCGAGACTGCATGGTGCGCGGATCCACCTCCCGCAGATCCACTCCTCCCGCCGTGACGATGGCTTCATCGGCCGGACGTAACCGTTCTACGGTGAAGCTCAGCGATTTCAACATCCGGCGAAGCGCCAGGCGCTGTGCGCGTGTGACCTGACACCCCTTCTGAGCGGGGTCCAACCCGCACCGGTGGGCGATCACCGGCGCCAGAGCGCGCGGCATCAGGGTGGGCAAAATACGTCCCAGTGTACGGGGTGACGCCAGTTCGCGCTGCAGGCGCGCATCCAGCGTGGCGTCATCCAAGGCGGGCTTCAAGTCGATCACAAGGTGCGTTACGCCGCGGGTCAGCGCCTGCGGGACACGCCGCGAAAGAGTCAGCACCACCGGGCCGGACAGACCGAAGTGGGTGAACATCATCTCGCCGAACTCGCTGCCCCACCGTTCGATCGCGCCATCGGGGGATGTCGAGATCAGGCTGACGCGCACATTCCGCAGCGACAACCCCTGCAGTTCAACCGGCTCCGTTTCCGTTGTGACCACCGCGGACAGCGCCGGATGCAGCGGACGAATGGTATGTCCCGCTTCCTGCGCCATGCGGTATCCGTCGCCCGTGGATCCGGTGGCCGGATAGCTTACACCGCCGGTACACAGGATGACCGCCCCGGCGGAGAGTGTGTCGCCTGTATACAGTGTCACACCGCGTATCGCGCCATCGGTGATCACCAGGGAACGGATGCGTGTGTTCAACCGAATCGACGCTCCGCTTTGGATGCCCCATTCCAAAAGCGCCGCCACCACATCCGCCGCCTGGCCGCTGGCCGGAAACACGCGTTCGCCGCGTTCCACCACGGTGGGCACGTTCCGGGCCTCCAGCAATGCGCGCAGATCCTGCGGGCTGAAGCGCGCGAGTGCGCCGTACAGGAAGCGGCCGTTTGGGCCGAACGCTTCGATGAACCGTTCCGTCGATGACGCGGAAGTCACGTTGCAGCGGCCTTTGCCGGCGATAGCCAGTTTTCGTCCCACCTTCGGGCCTCGCTCCAGCAGCAGCGTATCCGCGCCGCATTGAGCCGCCCGTGCGGCCGCCATCAGGCCGCTGGCCCCGGCTCCCACCACGATGACATTGTGCATGACTCTATTCTAGCGCGTCACTCGGCGTGCCTGCACAGTGAACCGGATGTACACATACCTATTACCGTTGGGTGCGCGTATCCAGGATTGATGCAGGGGGGACTTCATATACACGTGCCCCGGCTTGCGTGGTGATCCGCACGGCGCCGGGCTGTTCGCGGTCGGCATTGAACACCAGCCAACGGTCCGGCTCGATCTGGCTGACGTATAGTTGCCCTTTGTACTGCTGTTCCACCACAGGCAGTCCGCGCGCCTTCAGGGCCGCCTGCAGCCGTGGTGCGAATTCCTCCAGCGATGTCACCCGTTCCGTGTATCCGCCGCCCAGACGCCGGCCGGACGGGGTATCTCCGAACAGCAGCCGTTCCGGCAAGTCCGATCCTTCCACGGTCTGAAGTGCTGGCATATGCACCAACAGCAGATGGCCTCCGGCCTGCACCCACTCCTGCAGACGCCAAGCGTCGCCCGGCTCGATGATATGGCCGTGTACCATCACCAGGATGGGATAGCGGTCCAGCGCCCCCGTTCGCAGCATGGACTCGTCGACATAGTCCAGATCGGTGATCCGGCGCAACAGATACGCATCCGATATCTGCGTGATCGAGCGGTTCTCCAAAGTCAAGGTGGTGTTGGGATACCACAACGCCACATGGATCAGCGGACGGCGTACGGCGAACAGATGCTTCAGGTTCGCTTCAATCACCTTGCGTTGTTCGGGCTTGGTGACGGTGTTGTAATGTTTGTCCGCCAGCTGCACCGCGCCGGAAGTGGTGGCGTTGAAGATGCGCGCCACAGCGCCCAGTTCATCTTCCAGGGCGGCAGGCTCGAAGCCAAAGTAGGCTCCGTAGTGTCGCCCAGCGCTGGCCACCCACCGGGTGAGCATGAAATTACCCGCCATGTCGGAGCCCTCGTTGGTGATCCGAACTCCCGCACCATACATTGCCGCCACGCGGCACTGATCGGCAAATTGAGACCCGTGTGTCGGTACGGCGTCACCACCGGTGCACAGGTAGATAGGGGTGTTAGGGAAATGGCCGCGCGCGGTGCGGATCCACCATTCTGAAAAATCGGTCATGGCTTGCCGGTACCAGCTCACGAAATCCAGCCATCGGCGCTTTTGGGCAGGTTTACCCTCGCGTACGCTCTGGACGTATGCCACCAGCGATTCACCGCGCGCCGGATAGTCGACCTGCTCGAAACCGGCGTACTCGCTGCCCCAGGCGCGGTTCAGCAACTCGATGGAGCCGTATCGGTGTTCAACCCATCGCCGGAAGCCCGCCAGAGCGTATACGTCGTTACACCAGTATCCGGGATGTTGATGGTAGTCTCCGGTCCAGCCGCCCTGCACAGGATAGATCGCCTCGCCAAAATCGCCCTGGATCCCCAGGTTGATCGACTCCAGCACGCCCGAATCGCGGTAACGGTTCGCGAACGCCTCGAGGAACCGGTTGACGCGTGCTTTGATATGGGGACTCCAGAGTGACTGGATGTCACTGGCTGTGCCATGCTCCAAGCAAACCGCTGGTGCGTGCTCCGGCCCGGAACGGTACCATTTGGGAGTGGCATACGCCGGCCCGGCAATCAGGAACGGGATCCATTTCAGGTTGTGTCTCTTCAGTGTGGCCACCGCCTGATCCCAGGCGCCCCAATCCCATTGGCCGTCGCCGGCGCGTTCGCAGCTCTCCCATGTCACGTAGGTTTGGATGCTCGTGCCGCCCATCGCTTTCCATCCGGCGGCCAACGTGTCCAGCTGCGGCAGCAGGCCCTCGAGTATATCGTCGATGGTGTAGCTCATCCCCCGGCTGCCGGGCCCGTCAGGTTTGTCATCCGCCAGCGCTCCCGGTACGACGGCTGCGGTGAGTATTCCCGCCAGCAGCAGCAACGGCAGTCCGTTCATGTTGTCTCCCTTGTCTGTGTGTATTGTCATCAGCATATCAGAGAGGCTGGTTGTGCCGCACATCCGGCAGACGCGTCTTGGACCGGCAGGGATCACGCCGCGAATGGGTTAATCGATATCCTTGGCGGAACAAGCAGTCAACAGGAGCACAACCATGTCTGGACAGACACGCACGGTATACACGCTGTACATCGGATCCTACAGCCATGCGGGGGGACAGGGCATCTATCGGTGTGAAGCCGATCTGAAGGCCCGCACGCTGACCCGTCCTCAACTGGTGGCTCCCGCAATCAACGCGTCGTTTCTGGCGTTGCATCCCACATTGCCCAAGTTGTACTCCACTCAGGAACTTTTCGAGTGGCAGAGTGCGCCCGGCGGAACCGTGGACACGTACTCCATCAACCCGGACGGCTCGCTGGTACTGGAACGTCGGCTTCCGACGCACGGTTCGCTGCCGTGTCATCTGGCTGTTCATCCGGGAGGCAAGATCCTGACCGCCACCAACTATGGAGACGGCAGTCTCTCGGTGTTTTCTCTGGATGAAACAGGACTTACCGGCGAGATGCTGCAGCGTGTGGTGCACACCGGACATGGCCCGAACCGTGAACGACAGGAGCGTGCGCACACTCACAGCAGCCTCTTTACCGCCGATGGAAGCCATTTGGTGGTAGCGGATTTGGGAAACGATGGACTTTATGTTTATCGATGGGATCCTGCGGGCCGGCTGATGGAACGGTACCGCGCGGAAGCGGAACCGGGATCCGGACCGCGCCACATGCGCTGGATCCGTCGGGGGGAGCGCCTGCTTGTGTGCAATGAACTAGCCAATACCCTGTCCGAGTGGAGCCTGGACCGGCGGTCTTATCGTCTGACCCGACGCCACAGTGTGTCCACTTTGCCCGAGGGGTGGCGTGGCGAGTCCACGACGGCTGAGGTGGCGGTGCATCCATCAGGGCGCTGGGCGTATGTATCCAACAGGGGACACGACAGTCTGGCCGTGTTCAGATTGCATTCCCAACGACCGCCGTATTGCATCGGCTGGGCGCCTGCCGGGCGCATCCCGCGTCATTTCGCCTTGTCGCCGTGTGGTGATTGGATGGTCATCGCCGCGCAGGATGCCAATACGCTGACGTTGTTGCGTATTCAGCCGACGGGTATGTGCGAACCCACAGCCAGCGTCGAATCGCCTATGCCGGTCTGCGTGCTTTGGCGCTGAAATCGCGCGATCAGGGGAGGAATGAAGGCGGATGAACCATCGCATATCTCGGGGGTTGTTGGCCGTAATACTGACGGTGACGGGTGTTCAGGCGCACGGTTGGGTGGTCGTGGAGTGTCCGGACGCCCGGCAACCGCTGCTGCATCGGTACCGGGTCGATCAATCGATCGACCCGCTGACCGACGTCACCCGCTGGAAAGCGTTGCGTGACGATCAGAACTGTATCGCCTCGATCAAGCCGGTCACGGAGAGTGGCGCGCAACGTATCCAGATGGATTACACGTTCATCGGCAAGCAGGGGCTGGAGTATGCCAGCTTGGAACACTCGGTTCAACTGAATGCGCTGCCCCCGGCGCTGACGGTTCGCGTAAAGGGAAGCCGGTTGGATTTCATTCATGCGCTGCGTCTGGAGGACGCCAAGGGCGAAATCCATCAATTCACCGGCGAAGCGGAACCTGCCGAAGGATGGAGCCGGGTGGTGTACCTGCTGCAGAACGGGCACTCCTGGGGAGGCGACAACAACCGTCAATTGGATCTGCCGGTGAGACGCCTCTGGCTGGTGTTCGACAAGCCGGCAGCGGGGTTCAAAGCCAAAGGATGGGTACGGCTGGCGGACCTTGCCACCGCACAGCCGATCCAGAAAGAACGTCTGTTGCGCATCGAGGCCGATGCGGACCGGTTCGGCCGACTCTACCGACCGGGGGAACCTGTCGCGCTGCGCGCCATGACAACCCAAGGACAGGTTCGCTGGTCCGCTCATGACTATTTCGGGACGCGGCTGGCGGGAGGAACAAGCAACCAGCAGACGTCCATCCGGTTCACTCCGCCCTCGACCGGGTATTACCGGGTGCTGATAGAAGGCGTGCACGATGGGGCGGTGCGGGATGCGCGTGAGTACCATTTGGCGGTGATACGTGACCAGCCAGCCGTGCAGAACGCATTTCTGGGGTTCAACACGCACTTTGGACAGGGCCACTATCCGATGGAGTGCATGGATCTGATGCGTCGGTATGGGTTCACACGCTTCCGGGATGAGATACCGTGGGGCGCAGTGGAGGTCGAGCGCGGACAATATGCACTGCCGGAACTCGCTCAGCGCTATCTGAGCTATGCACGCCAGCGCGGCATGCAGCCGTTGGTCATCCTGGATTACGCCAACGATTTGTACGACGGCGGAGGCTTTCCGAATTCGCCGGAAGGAATCGCCGGTTTTGCAGGATATGCAGCCGCTCTGGCGCGGCTGTCTGCCGACACCGTGAGTGAATACGAAATCTGGAACGAATGGATAGGCGGATGCGGCATGGACGGCAAGCCGGGCGATCACGGCCCCGAGGCTTACGGCAGGCTGATGCGCGCTGTGGCCGAAGCGGTACACGCGGTGCGCCCCGGAGCGATGTTGGTGGGCATTGGCGGTGAATATGGACCGGACTGCCCCGAAAACGTCGCTGCGATGTTCCGGTCGGCGGGCCGGACCAGCGTTCAGGCCTGGTCCATTCATCCGTACCGTTATCCCAGCCCGCCGGAAGCGTCCGGTCTCTCCGATGAGATCGCACGGATCCGGAATGCCGCACTGAATGCGGGCGCGCCGGACCGCATCTGGGCCACCGAAGCGGGGTATCCCACCCACTATGGCCGCGCCGGTGTGGATGAGCGCACCCAGGCGCGGTATGCGGTGCGTACGGCCGCCATTCTTCAGGTAAAAGCTCGTTTGCATCGGTATTACTGGTATGACCTGAAGAATGACGGAACGGATCTGAACTACAACGAACACAACTTCGGGGTGGTCCATCATCAGCGGTATGGATGTGCACCCAAACCGGCGATGGTTGCACTGAGCGTCTTTCAACACGCCACCGCAGGATATGTCCCGGCCGGATATGCGGTCAACGGTGCGGTCCATATAGCCAAGTATTCGCGCGCGTCGGGGCAGGACCTGTGGCTCGTCTGGTCCACCGATGGCTCGCCGTCGATCCGTCTGACCGGAAGGTCTGTTCAGGTGCGCGATATGATGGGTCGTCCGGTCAACGGCGCGGTACATGCGTCACCAGACGTGTTGTATGTCACTGGGCGCGGCCTGCGACTGCGTTAACCGGACAGGTCCTTGGCAGCGCCATCGGCCCGTTAACCACGGGGGGCGGGCAGGCCATTCAGCTGATGCCCGGCGTATTGCCTCTGAACTCGCGCAGCAGCAGATAACAGGGCAGAGCGTCCGCCAGAAACGATACGCGTTCTGAATTGGTCGGCTCGGAGGCGTTGCCCATCGGGTCGATTACTGTGGCGCTGCGCCATTTTCCGGTCAAGGTGGTGGGACGTTCGCTTTCGATATGAAACACAGCGATGATCGTGTCGTCACCCCGACGGAACTGTAGTGCGTGCAGCGGCTCGGGGGTATCCAGGGGCCGCTCGAACCGTGCGCCCGCCAGCACGTGCAGAAACGCCCCAAGCGCCGCCCAGGCGAATCGTGGACAGAACGTATAGTCCACGAATCCCCAGTCGCTTTCGGTGTCGGTGGCCAGGCGGGGGCCCACATAGCTTCGGCTGCAGTAAAGCCATGCCGAACGGTCGCCCGAGGCCCAGCAGTCCAGCAGTTTCTGGATTCCGGTGGCAGCCTGCATGCGGTCCTGGTCCAGCCGCCAGCACGCCCATCCCATCTCCGTGTTGTGCAGCGGGGCGTTTCCCCATCCTGCCGTTTGCAGGTCCTGCCGGATGGCGGTCCGCATGGTTCGCAGGTCCTTGCGGTCGCCATGCGAGTGATACGACACGCCGCGGGCGCGATGCGCCACCTCGCGCATCATCGGCTGAGTCCACTCCGGCTTCATCCGGCAGAACCCGCTGACCCAGGTGTCGGCGTGGGGGGCAACCCGTGCAATCTCCTCCAGCGCCGCGCGAGTCTGCGTGCCGTATTCCTCCACGGTGCCGCGCCAAAAATCCAGGTTGTCCGGTTCGTTCCAAATCTCGATGGCGTGACAGACGCGTGCATACCGTGCGACACCGTTCCGGATGTAGGCGCGCAGCGGTTGCAGGGCGCGCGGATATCGCCAGGCGGGCTGTTCGGATTTGTAGTGTGGCAGCACCTCGGAGGGGCCCCACACCTGAAGCAACAGACGCAACCCTTGGCGCCGGTAATAGTCCGTGATCTCATCCATCCGGCGCGCATCGATGTATCCGTCAGCGGCATTTTGAGACGAGAGCAGGTCGATTCGGGTCAGTCCCAGTCCGCCGTAGGCCATCAGATCCGCATCGCGTCGCCAGGCCTCTTCGGGGTCCATTCCATCCGGACATCCGGGGCCATAGCCGGTGGGCCATCGCTGGCGATCCGGAAAGCTGCAGCTGCCTACCTGGAAAGGCATAGAGCGCCAAGCCGCTTGCAGGCGGCGTTGGTCGGGCGCAAACGCCACACTGCGCGTCATCCGCCAGGCGGTTGATTTGTCGGAGCGCACCCCATCCAGTGTGATCATCCACGCCCCGCGATGGGCGCTGTATAACGGGATGGACTGCAGCGAGCGAGCCGGTATACTCTGTGTCCACACAGGACGATTGCGCCAGTCCCATGCTGTTATCCGGCCGGAAACCACGCCGTCTGCTGCTGGCGTCCAGACGTGCAGCATCAGCGTTTCACCCGGGCGGGTGAGCCAATGGAACGGGCGTGACGGATGCAGTCGCGCATCGGTATGCACGAGATCGGCATCGGGCAGCGCCACATAGAGAGCAGGCGGTGTGTGTTCCTTACCAACCGATGGCAATGTGGGACTGAGTACGGCGCGATCCGATGTCATCCTGGCGGCCTCCGGGCATGGGTATTCACAACATACGACCTCTGCGCAAAGATTACCTGCTGAATGACATCGGTTGAACCGCGCCGTGCGGGTGAAAGACGACGATCCCGAAGCGTCGGGAGTCGGTTCTCGTCGATTGTGATATTGGGTTCTCGCAAAGTTATCCGTTTTGACAGTACGCATCGCCAGCAGATAGATTGTGAGTACCGAACGGAACGCCAGGGAGGGTATCCCATGTCCACTCGCATCAGCGAATCTCTGATCGTGTTGTGTGCTCTCGCGTTGGCGATGCCCTCCTCAGGCGGCGAACGCATGTCTCAGATCGAAATGACCGCGCAAGGGTGGACGCACACCGCCACCCATCCCGCGATGCTGACCGATCTGCTGAGCATCAACGCACCGATCCGCTATCGGATGCGCGTCGATCCGGGGGCGGAGTGTACGTTGGTGGCGGGATTCGTGGAACGGTACTGGCAAGAGCCCGGCAGGCGGGTGATGGACTTGCAGGCCGAAGGGGCAGAGGGCGTGACGGTCGATGCGGTGCAGCGCGCCGGGCACCGGATGCCGGTGACGGTGGCGATCCCTTGCCGAGATGCTGACGGCGACGGCTGGCTGTCGGCAGAGATCCGAATGCATCCGGGTGTTTCCGAACCGAATCCGTTGTTGAATGCGTTGTGGCTGTTCGACCGTCGTTACTGGACATCCCATAACCTCACGGCGGAAGCGGTCCTGAACGCCGCATACCCGGATTATTCATAAAAGCACAAACTCGCAGGAAAAGGGCCAGGCTCCGCC
>CAZYPZ010000009.1:0-143814 GCA_964650005.1 uncultured bacterium
ACCATCTGTTACATTGAGAATGGCAGATTCTCCAATTCACGCTGAACCAATACACGTTCATCAAACGGAGTACAGGATGTAGCTATGTCGGATGAAGGCGCCCGTCATATAGACTGGCCGCCTCCCGTGCTTCGGTACGGCGTGGGTGAGCTGTATGGCAGATCCGGCGGTTACCAGTGGTTGTTGCGTGACGACACAACCTCTGAGCAGGATTTGGCGTACTTGGAGCCGCGAACGGCCTATGGGCAGCCTCAAGACACTCCACGTTTCGCATTGTATGCATTGACCGACCGGCGGTTGGCAGCGGTGCGGTGCCGTGTCGATGTCGGAAGTGATACCACCGGCCGTACGGGAGCCGTGCAGTGCGATGTGTGGATCTGGCCTCTGTCGCTCTGGGCTCAACTGGGGGGGCCATCTGCCTGGCTGGCCAGTTGTCTGAACATGCCGTTGCCGCCGCCTGCTGAGCGTCCACCCGTGATTGCGCATTTGGCTGCCGATGCCACGAACGAACAGGTCTGGACCGTCCGAGAGGACTCCAAGACACTTGCCCGGGCATTGGTAGCGGCATACCAATGGATCCCGGATGATCTCTGGTCAACCTGTACGTTTGACACCGCTGCCGATGGCTTGAACCCGCGACTAGCGTGCTGGATCAATGGAAGTTTAACCGGGGCGCTGGCCATTGGAAGACCCATTCGGATGGATGCGGAGCCGGCCGCATCCTCTGCCGGCAATTGGTATGCTCAGTGGCTTAGCAGTAATGCTGTCCGACATGACCGCATGGACGCCGCATTTCGGTTGTTTACACTATTGCGGGATCCGCAGCCAGCAGAGTTATCGGCAGGAGTTCAGGAGCTGCTGGAGGGCGTATCCCAAACTCCTATGCTGATCGATGCGGTGAAGCGACTGCAACGTGTCGCAAGCGGTCCCGGTGCATCCGAATTGACACGGTGGCTGAACGCTCATACGCCACCGCCTTTGTGGAAACGGCTACGCGGGCGTCGGTGAGCCGAATGGCGTTCAATCTTGTTGACTTATTGTCGGAGCCGCCTTCAGACGGTATCGGAAGATACAGCCTGCCTGGCCTCCGGATGTAAGCGCCGTTTCGACGACCTCACCCACAGCGGGCACGCCTAGGGCGATTTGCAGATGGTGGCGAATGTGCCCCATGCAGCAATAACAGTAGGTCTCGGACACCGGCTCCGCGATATCGTGCAAACAGACGCAGCGGTAGGTCTCGGAACCTTCGGGAAAGAACCGTACCAAGACGCTGCCATCGGACTCGCGTGTTACCGAATGTCCGAACACATAGTGGGTCGCATTCGCGGCATCGATTCGGGCATCGAGCGTGTGATGGTCACGGGCAATTTGACGACTGAGTTGCAGCCGTTTTCCTCCCAGGCAACAGGCGCACCCTTCACGAATGGACATCCGCTGCTCTTTCGTTAACAGGGTATCCATGCGATGCATGGCTTCAGAGAACCAATGGGCTTTGATCGCCGGTTTCGCTGTGTTGGCGATATGCTCGCCGCCGGCCATGATCTGTTGGATGATCTCCGGGTCGACATTATGCTCGATCAGGCTGTTGTACAGCCTTTGTATGCGTCCAAAAGAATATGGTTTCATCCGGGAGCCTCCAGAGGGTGTGGGACGGGCCTGTCGGAGTCCGTCCCTGCGTTGTGCCCTGAGTCAGGAGGCATCATGTGCGGCTGCCAGCCAGACCTTCAGGTCTTCCACTGTCTTACGGATGTCTGTAGCCTGCTGAGGTCCGCTGATTTCGCGTTCGATCACCAGCTCACCGGTGAAACCGATCTGTACCAGCCGCTTGATGAACTCCGGATAACGAACATTCCCCTGACCGGCGGGAACCTCGATACCCAATTCGGAGCCATTGGTGGGCGGCATTCCGTCTTTAACGTGGACATTCCGCACCCATTGACCAAATGTGTGCAGAGCATCGATCGGGTTTCCCTTGCCATACATCAACAAATTGGCCGGATCCAGGTTGATGCCCAGATTGGGCAGGCCGATCTTCTCGATGGTACGCAACAGGACCACCGGTGTCTCTTGTCCCGTCTCAAACCAGAATCCCAGTCCCAGTGCGTGGCAATGGGCAGCCACTTCGGCGATCGCATCCACAACGGGTTGATACTCGGGATCTGTCATGTTCTCCGGTATGAAGCCACAGTGCGTAATGATGGCAGGGGCGTCAATGGCCTTGGCGAAGTCGGCCCAACCCTTGAGCTGTGCGACCCGCATCGCGCGATAGGCGATGGGCACCACTCCCAGCGTGATAGGCCCTTCGGTGAAGTTCCATGCTGCAGGACCGGTATACCCGGCCCACACCGCACAGACGCGCACACCGGTGCGTGCAGACTCCGCTTTGACGGCCTCCGCGACCGCAGGATCTGCAGGCGGCTCACCCCAGCAGTTCAACTGGCAGACTTTCAGCCCGAACTGCTGGACATGCTCAAAGCAACGCCCATCCATCGCCAGTGAACTCATGACTCCTATTTCCATGTACCGCTAACCTCCAGGGGATGTGGTAGTGTCAGTATGCCAAAGAAATCGGGGTGTTACCTGCCCGGGAGAAGATACGTGTCATCCGACATCAGTTCCCTCTCTCCAAAGCATGACTCACGCCATACGGTAACCCGTAACGCCCGCAGCCCGTTCAACCGGGCGGGCTGTTCACGCCGGATGGGGCGATAGGACGCAGTGGGCTGTGTTGCCTGGACTTCGGCGATCAGCCGGTCACCTTCCACGCGCATCATTAGACGTACAGGGAAGGCATACGGGTTTCTCAGTCTCAGATCCTGCCACAGACTCACGGTCGCGTCCGCACCGGCCGGCAGGTATGGGACCAGCACCCCGTGTGGGTGCCGTTCGATGATGTCCAGACCGGATTGCATCGACGCCCAGTAAAGCGTGCCCGACACCTGGCAGACCCCGCCGCCCGGACCGTCCACCCGACGCCCGCCTTGAAGCACGCCGGCGTCCTGATAGGTCGGCGCCACGCGCGGACCCGTTGTGGCGTTAAACGACCACTCCCGCCCTGACAGGATGATCGCCCCGTTTATCGCGTTGGCCGCCGTCTTGAGGTTTGCTGAGCGGGGACGATCCGTTCGGTCGAACCGGGTGATGGCCTGTCCGATCCGATGGCTGAATTGATGCGGTTCACGCGAAGGGCGCGCAGAGCGGATCACCGATGATCAGATCCTTCCATGCCAGTACGGGGCTGGCCGTGTAGAACGAGTCCGCCAGGTTGCGTCCAGCCGTGTACGCATCGAACAGGATATCTGCCGGGCACAGCGCGTAAGTGTATGGCTCTGAGACATAACCTTTGACGCCTGTCACTCCTGCCAATAACAGATCGCTGATGACCGACTGGCCGCTTGTCACCGGTTGCATGGTGCGGGCGCTGGTAGAGACGCCTGTCTCGGCGATGGCGCCGGGCAGAAACCGATTGCTGCGATACGCCTCCAAGGTGTAGGCGCGGTCGTTGCTTCCCCAACTCCAGTATCCGATGAGATTCGATTGACCGCCAATAAAGCTGTTTGGGGTATCCGTGATGACCCGGATCCCTTTACGGCGCAACAGTCGCGCTGCGGCCGCCAGCGAAGCATCCAGCGCCTTGTAGCCCGCTTCTGCACGGGAGCTGGAGTCCAGCACAACCGCCGGATTGGCCGGTCGTTGCGCCTGCAGCGAGCGTGCAATCAGTGTTTCCACATCGGATGGTGATGGACCATCCAGCCGACACACGAGCCTCATGCCCTGATGGTCCAGCGAACGAAACGGTTTGGGTGACTGGTAGTACGGATTGGGGCAGGCGGGTTTGACATCTTTCCAGGCATGTACCGCAAGCAGGCTGTCTACCGACATCGCGTTTTGCCCTGTAATGAACGGGACGCCACGTATCGGGACGAGGTAGTCGATGGAGTCACTTTCCGGGAGTTCCAGCAACGTCTGGCGCACCGGTTTTTCGATCTGATTGATGTACACGTCAGCCTGCACACGCTCTTCAGCCGGGCAGTCGATCAGCAATAGTCTGTCTGAGGAGATATGGCGTGACAGCATGTACAGCCTTGCCAAGCGCTCTGAGTGCGGCGCCCGTCGGTTTGCAATAACCAGCACGCGCCGGGTCTGCCTGGAGGCCTGTCCGTTGGCACGGGTACGGCAACCCGATGCTCCCAGCATGGCAGCCAGACCCACCAGTATCAACCGATCGGAAAGCCCCGCCAGTCGGAGGGCTTTCCGATCATCTTTCCGTCGAACGGGTATTCGCTTCACGCGCCATCCGGTTTCTTGTTCTTGGCATGCTTGAGCGATGCCTCGTCTAGACCGAGCAAGGCGTTCAGTTCGTTGATGTCTTTCGCTTTGTGGCGAGCCTCTTCCAGCGTGATCAAATTCGCCTTCACCAGTTGCGCCAGTGAAAGGTCGAACGACATCATGCCCTGCTTGGTGCCCGTCTGGATCAAAGACGACAACTGGAATGTCTTGGCCTCCCGGATGGTGTTTCGGACGGCGGCGGTCCCCACCAACACCTCATAAGCGGCAATGCGCCCCTTGCCATCGGCGCGTTTACACAGCCCTTGGGAGACCACGCCCACCAGGTTACTGGCCATCTGCATGCGAACCTGTTGCTGCTGGTGCAACGGGAACACGTCAATGATCCGGTCGATGGTCTGTACGGCATCAGGCGTGTGCAGTGTACCGAACACCAGGTGGCCGGTTTCCGCGGCTGTGATCGCGAGGTGGATCGTTTCCAGATCGCGCATCTCCCCTACGAGGATCACATCCGGATCCTGCCGCAATACAAACTTCAACGCATTGGCGAAAGACCAGGTATCTGTCCCCAGTTCACGCTGGTTGATCAGCGCCTTTTTGGGCTTATGGACGAACTCCAAAGGGTCCTCGACCGTAACGATATGCGTGGCCTGGGTTTCGTTGATATGGTTCAGCATTGCCGCTTGTGTGGTGGACTTGCCGGATCCTGCCGGACCGGTGACTAAAACCAGGCCACGCGGGCGTTCAGTAAAAAATGTGCAAACCGGCGGCAGACGCAACTCCTCCATGGTCCGTATGGTGTACGGGATCACACGGAAAGCGCCCTGTATGTAGCCGCGCTGCTGATAGATGTTTCCGCGAAACCGTGAGACCCCTTTGATCTCATACGCAAAGTCCAACTCCTGATCGCGCATGAAGTGGTCTTTCTGCTCATCCGTGATCGCATGGAAACAGAGGTCTTCGGACATCTCCGGAGTGACCTTCTCAAAGTCGGTCATTGGCGTCAGGTCGCCATAGATGCGGACGATGGGGTGATGGTTTACCTTGATGTGCAGGTCCGATCCATCGACCTCAACCGTTCGTTTGAGCAGATCGTCTATTGTGTAGCTCATGATCGTCCTCCCGCGCAGGATACATCGCAACCGCCGTGTGAGACGCTGAACAGATCAGTGGCCATGGCTGGTCACCGTGCTTTCGGCGCCGGCGGATCGGCGGGAATAATGCCCAGCTTCTGCGCTCTTTGACGGAAGTCGGACGGGTTGGACGAGCGTTGAATGCCATCTTCGTACTTGATCTTGCCTTCGTTTACCAGTGACAGCAGATGGCTATCCAGCGACTGCATGCCGATGTCGCCGCCTGTCTGGATATCCATGTATAGCTGGTGAGTTTTACCCTCGCGGATCAGCGAGCGGATAGCCGGCGTGGCGATCATCATTTCATACGCCGCGATACGACCCGTAGTGTCTGCCCTGGCCAGCAGAGTCTGTGAAATGACCGCATTCAGGGTTACGGACAACTGCATCCGTATCTGCGCCTGCGCTTCCGGCGGAAACACGTCGATGATCCGGTCAACTGTTTGCGGCGCGTCTTGCGTGTGCAGTGTGGAGAACACCAGGTGTCCGGTTTCTGCGGCGGTAATCGCCAGGTGTATCGTCTCCAGGTCCCGCATCTCGCCCACCAGGATCACGTCCGGGTTCTGCCGCATGACATGGCGCAACGCATCCGCGTAGCTGTGCGTGTCCACATGCACTTCACGCTGGTTGATGACCGACATACGGTCGGTGTGCATATATTCGATGGGCTCTTCAATGGTCAATATGTGGCACTTGCGGTTTCTGTTGATGTAGTCGATCATCGCTGCCAGCGATGTCGACTTGCCGGACCCGGTGGGGCCGGTCACCAGGATCAAGCCGCGGGGGCGCATGCACATCTGCTTCACGGCTTGCGGCATGCCCAGATCATCTACTGATCGGATGAGGTAGGGGATCAACCGCAGAGCGGCGCCCACTTGCTTCTGTTGGAAGAAGATGTTGACCCGAAACCGGGCTTTTCCGGGAACCTCGTGCGCCACGTCCAGCTCACGCTGCTTTTCGAAGCGTTCGATTCGGTCCGGGTCCAACACCGCGTACATCATGTCGCGTATCTCGGCGCCGGAAAGGGGCGGTAGATCGGAACGCACCAGATCGCCTCGGATTCGAAAGATCGGTGGTTCATCCGCGCGCAGATGGAGATCCGACGCATCGATCTCAATGACTTTAGTCAGCAGGTCGTTCAGATGCATGGGCCACCCTCTCCGAGGTCAGCGCTTCAGTCACTCCGGTACTACTTGCGAAGCATCTGCCTCATTTCCGTTATATTGCCCGCGAACATCAGGGCTTCCTCTTCAGAGATCACGCCATTTCGTACGTGTCCGTACAGGCTCTGATTCATCGTTTGCATACCCCAGAACTGGCCTTCCGATATCACGCTGTAGCACTGGCCAAACCGGGACTCTTCGATCAATTTGGTGATCGTAGGCGTTGCGATCATGATCTCCATCGCGGCCACCCGACCGCTGTCATCTTTACGGGGCACCAGCTTTTGGGAGATGATGGCGCGAAGGCTGGTGGCCATTCGCATGGAGATGATGTGTTTTTCATGAGGCGGGAACATGTTGACGATCCGGTCCATGGTCTCCGCCGCACTGGGAGTATGGACAGTAGAGAACACCAGGTGTCCGGTTTCTGCTGCCTGCATCGCCACACTCATGGTTTCGACATCGCGCATCTCGCCGACCAGGATGATGTCGGGACTCTGCCGCAGCACATACTTCAGGCCGGACGTGAAGGATTCGGTATCGATTCCCACTTCCCGCTGGCTGACTATGCCCTTCTTGTCGGGATGGACATACTCGATGGGCTCTTCCACGGTGACGATGTGACAAGGACGAGTCTGGTTGATCAGGTCGATCATGGCTGCCAGCGTGGTCGACTTACCACATCCCGTGGGACCGGTCACCAGCACAAGTCCCTGACGGTATTGGCAAATCGTCTTCAGCACTTCAGGCAGCCCTAACTCCTCCAGCGACATTACTTCCAACGGGATCAGACGGCATACCATGCCCACGGTATTGCGCTGCTGATAGATGTTGCCGCGAATTCGCGCCACGCCTTCCATAGTGAACGCCAAGTCCATCTCGTGACGCCGTTCAAACATCCCGATCTGTTCATGGTTCATTACACTGAAGGCCAATTCGCGGACATCCTCGGCGGTTAGCGGCTCCTGCCCCTCCAACGCGCGGATACGTCCATTGACGCGTATCGATGGCACGGCACCTTCTTTCAGGAAGAGATCGGATGCATATAACGAGTTGGCCAATTGCAACAAATGTGCAAGATCGAGCATAGTGTCCTTCCCAGTGTTCTTTAGGTCTATACGCCGCGCCGGAAAACGAGTTTAATGAGTAGCGCGGTAAGTATGCCAGCCGCCAGGCTGATCACCAACCAAAGCAGGATCAGCGATCCACGCGCGCGCGCTGTATCGAGCACGCTCGGTGCACCTGTTGGCACCCGCAGGTCGCCGGATGGCTCAAGTACGTCCACGGTAAAGTGGTATACATCGGGCGACTGTTCCAAGCGGATGTGCAACGCATCGGTCTTCCACTCCGTGATACCCCGGTAATTCAGTGGATCCTTCATGAGTACGTAAATATGAAACCGTTTGACATCCGCAAACGCACGGATTATCGGCTCCAGGTTGAAACCGCCCCGTTGACGGTCCACCATGCCCTGCGTAATGCCCAGTGCATCGGTACCGGCCGGCAACGGCGTTCCCAAAAACGATTGACGGCTGACCCCGGACCGGACACGAAGGAGTTGACCCTTCCAGCCGCCGTACTGCAGCATGGCCTGGAACCGCCTGGCCATCTCTTCGCGGGGCACCACACCCGATAGGGCGAAGGTGATCCCCTCCTGGCCGGATGGATCGGGAAAGATGACAATGGTGGCGCCCACAGCCCCTGAGGTCTTTGGCGCCGGAGACGTGGGCTGCTGTGCCTCGAGGCCGGTGCAGAACAGCACCAGGCCAAAGGCAATTGCCAGCAACCGGTAGATCAACGATGCCAGATCCGTTGCAGACCACCTGCGATGATCACTGCAGCACATAGTTTTACGACATCCGCACCTACGAATGGCAGGGAACCCTGCCAGAGAGCCTGAGCCGGATTGACACCCATCAGCATGCCGAACCAGAACAGCCCAAACAGATGGATGACCGCTACGCCTGCCAACCCGCCAATCGCACAGGCCAATGGGAACGGCAACCGACCTCTCAATGAGCCCGCCAGCCATGCGGCAATCGGAAATGCCAGCAGATAACCGCCTGTACCGCGGGGACCGAACAGATGCAGTAACCCGCCACCGCCCGCAAACACAGGTAGTCCAATGGCGCCTGCCAGCAGATACTGAAGCTGGGTGATCGCCCCCAGACGACTGCCCAGTACCATACCTGACAAAAGCACCGCGAATACCTGCAACGTCACTGGGACGGGTGTGCCCGGAATAAGCACAGCCACTTGTGCACAGACTGCCGTGATTGTTGTGAATGTCAGTGTATACAGCAACGGTGCGTGGCGGTGCTGTGCGGCAATGACTGACGCAAGGTAAGCGGTCGGTTGTTTCAAGATAATTCCCCGGGAAGGATATCGCCAACCAATGGCACCTTCGATTGTAGCAGAGCGGTCAGGCCGGCGCAAACACAAAAACAGGCGCCGGCCGTAACGGACTTGTTCCCGTTACGACCGGTGCGTTTCCATCTATTATTGACGCGATCCCTGTGCGCGTCAGGGTGTTCGCAGGACTGCTCCTGTATTGGCGCTTGTTGCCATTGCAGCGTACCGTTTCAACCAATGGGTCAGGTTTCGCTGGGGAGCGGGTGGCGGGTTCTGGCGCCGGCGGGCGATTTCATCCGGAGAGAGCAGCGCTTCCAGTGTACCGTTCGGGATGTCTATACGGATCTGGTCACCGTCTTTCAACAGTCCAATCAAGCCGCCTGATGCGGCTTCGGGCGACACATGGCCGATGCAGGCGCCTCGGGTTCCACCGCTGAAGCGACCATCGGTGATGAGCGCCACACTTTCACCCAAGCCGCGGCCCATGATGTAGCTGGTGGGGGCGAGCATCTCCTGCATGCCCGGACCGCCACGGGGACCTTCGTAGCGTATCACCACCACATCGCCGGGTTTGACTTTACCGTCCAGAATACCTGCACAGGCGTCTTCCTGGCTGTCGAACACCACGGCAGGCCCCTGATGTACCAGCATTGCCGGTGAGACTCCGGCGGTTTTGACCACCGAACCCTGTTCTGCCAGGTTGCCGAACAGGATCGCCAAACCACCGGTCTGGCTGTAAGCGTGTTCGATGTCCCGGATGCATTCCGGATCTCGGCTGCGTTGTCCCGCGATCACCTCGCTAATGGTGACGCCGCCGACGGTGAGACATTCGGTATGCAGCAGACCGGGGACGCGGGAGATCTCCGCCAAGATGGCGGTGATGCCGCCGGCATTATCCACATCTTCGATATGGTAGTGGCTGCTGGGGCTGACCTTACAGATGTTGGGGGTTCGCTTGGACAGTTCATTGATGGTGTCCAGGTTGTAATCGATGCCCGCTTCACTACACAGCGCCAGGGTGTGCAGCACGGTATTGGTGGAGCCGCCCATCGCCATATCCAGCACCAGCGCGTTGCTTACCGACTCCGGTGTGATGATATCCAACGGTTTGGTGTCGGTTTCGACCAAGCGCATCAAGGCCTGAGCGGAACGCTTGAACAGCTCCACGCGTGCCGGGTTCAATGCGTCCCGCCTGCCGGCCAGGATCGTGCCGTTACCGGGAAGTGCGATCCCCAGCGCCTCGCAGAGGCAGTTCATACTGTTCGCCGTGAACATCCCGGAACAGGAACCGCACGTGGGGCAGCCGGTGTTCTCCAGCTCGCGGAGGGCCGCTTCATCGATTGCGCCGGTCTTATGCTTTGCCACCCCTTCGAACACGCTGATCAGGTCCACTTTACGGCCATCAGATGTGGTTCCTGCGGCCATGGGGCCACCGCTGACAAA
Source organism: uncultured bacterium (assembly GCA_964650005.1). GTDB lineage: Bacteria > Armatimonadota > HRBIN16 > HRBIN16 > HRBIN16 > CAZHSN01. Next base: position 10,379 of record CAZYPZ010000009.1, read on the forward strand.
TATCGTGGGGATATTCAATCGTACGGAGGCCATCAGCATGCCCGGCACGATCTTGTCGCAGTTTGGGATGCAGATCAACCCGTCAAAGCAATGAGCACGCGCCATGGTCTCGACGCAGTCCGCAATCAGTTCGCGGCTGGGCAGGCTGTACTTCATGCCGCCATGGCCCATCGCGATGCCGTCATCCACCGCAATGGTGTTAAATTCGAATGGCACGCCGCCGGCTTCGCGTATGGCTTGCTTGACGATTTCGCCAACCACATTCAAGTGCACGTGTCCGGGCACGATTTCGCAGAACGAGTTGCAGACGCCGATGAACGGTTTTCTCATGTCCTCATCGGTGACGCCGCATGCCTTGAGAAGCGAGCGGTGCGGTGCGCGCTCAAATCCGCGTTTGATGGTGTCGCTGCGCATGGTGTTCATCTCCTGAAGATCGTTGGCTGAGTCGGTCCTGGGGACGGGCTGGCTGCCAATATCAGTATATGCACTTCGATGCGGAACTGTGACGGGTGGAAGGATATCTCGATCGTTGGATCGTATATTAAGCCACAAAACGTCAGGAGGTGTTTGATGTGACCCGCATGGCCGCGCTGGATCTGGGGAGTAATTCCTTCTTGCTGACGATTGTTGACGTCTCATCATCGGGATTAGCAGAGCTTCATGATGAAAGCCGAGTGACCCGACTGTCGGAAGGGGTTTCCCGGACCGGCGCCATCGATGCAGATGCCGCACAACGCAGTCTGGATGTGCTGTCGCAGTTTCGCCGCACGCTGGATGCATTCGGTGTCAGCTCGATCCACGCCGTGGGAACGGCAGTATTTCGCAAGGCGCGCAACGCGGACGATTTCCGGAGGGAAGCGGAGCGGACGCTGGGGGTACCGATCACTGTGATCAGCGGGGAGAGGGAGGCGGAACTCTCGTTCCGCAGTGTGGCGGATGATCCGTTGTTTGCATCCGAACGGCTTACTGTTTGTGACATCGGTGGCGGCAGCGTTGAGATCGCGTCCCGTTCTGAGAGCATGGACTCGCCTCAACGTGTCAGCGTGCCGTTGGGCGCTGTCAGACTGACGGAACGTCATCTGCCGTCCGACCCGGTCACATCGGAGCAGCGTGCGCGTTTACTGGAAGAGGTTGAGGCGGTGCTGACGGATGCATCTGTCACGGTGCATCCGGTGTGTGTGGGAGTCGGCGGTACTTTTGTGAATCTGGCCTCGCTTCATATGGGACTGGGGCGTGTGGCGCATGATGTGATCCATGGAGTCACACTGACGCGAGACGACGTGGTCCGCATGGCTGATCGTTTGTCCACCATGAATGTGGCTCAACGCGCCAAAATTGCCGAAATCGAGCCAGAACGCGCACCGAACATACACGCCGGGGCGCTGATTTTGGCAGGCTTCATGCGGATATGCGCCTTGTCCGAGGTTCGAGTGAGTCGGCGAGGCATCCGGTGGGGAGTGCTGTATGAGCAAGCCGCTGCGCATCGGACTTGACATCCGTTGCCTGACCGGACCGTTTACCGGTGACCGGAGCTATTGGCACGGATTACTGATAGGATTGGCGCGTCTGCCGCACTCTCACCGGATCGTGCTGCTTACGGATCGCGAACCGGAACCCGGACTGGTACCGGACGATGGCCGTATGGAACTACGCGTGATCCCCGCCGTGTCAGGCCGTTGGTGGAGCCTGGTCACGCTGGCACAAGCGGCGAATCGTGACTTGGATGTGCTGCATGTGCAATACTCTGCATCACCTCTGTTGCGCATCCCTTACGTGACCACCATCCACGATATCTCGTTTCGGGTCATGCCGCATCTGTTTCGCCCTATGGACCGCTGGCTGCTGAATCGTACGGTGCCGGCGGCCGTCCGCAACGCACGCGCCGTGATCACGGTGTCCGAGTTCAGCCGTCAGGAGATAATCGATGCCTACGGATTGCCACCCGTACGGGTGATCGCCACCCCGCTGGCCGTAGGCGCTCATGTGGGTCCGGTCGACCTCGAGGTTGCCCGTACGGCGCTCCGTCGACACTACGATATCACGCGGCCGTTCGTGTTGATGGTGGGTGTGCTGCAGCCGCGCAAGAACATGACCGTGGCGGTACGGGCGTTCGCGGCGATGAGTCGACGCTTGGGTGAACATTGGGACCTGGTCATTGCGGGCAAGCCCGGATGGGGACAGGAAGCTTTGCGCGCTGTGATCGAGGACGAAGGCTTTACCTCACGTGTCAGGCAGATTGGTCACGTGCCGGATGCGTACTTAAGTTGGCTGTATTCGGCGGCGGATGTGTTACTCTATCCAAGTCTGTATGAAGGATTCGGGCTGCCTCCGCTGGAAGCGATGGCATGTGGATGTCCGGTATTGGCCAGTGACATTCCAGCTGTCAGGGAGGTGGTCGCCGATGCGGGGCTTTTGCTGCCGCCCACATCAGAGGAGGTTTGGAGCGAGGCGCTGACAGCGGTACTATGTGATACCGAACAGCGCGGCCGCATGCGCGATATGGGCAAGCAACGGGCTGCGGGGTTTTCATGGGAGCAGATGGCGCAAAGCACTCTGGGAGTATATGAAACGATCACCCGGTAGGGACGGGGAGCGCATGAGTCGAGTGATTAACGGGGAACCGACAGAGGAGGCTACACGATGACATCAGATGCACAGCAGCTGGAAGGCAAATGGGTGAAAGCGGCGCAAATCGGCGATACCGAAGCGTTCGATCGGTTGGTGATGGCCAATCAGAAGCGGATCTTTCGGGCGTTGATGCGGGACTGCGACAATGCCGATCTGGCCGCCGATGTGATGCAGGATGCCTTGATCCGAGCCTACCGATCGTTGCCTTCTTTTCGGGGTGATGCTTCGTTCAGCACCTGGTTTTTCCGGATTGCCCGCAACATGTGCTGGCGCCGTAAACAGCAGTTACGTTCCCAGGAGACGGTATCGTTGGACCAGCCGTTGACATCGGACGAGGCCGACACGCTGGTGCGCCAGATTGCGGACTTCTACGCCGAGAACCCCCAGGATCTGCTGCTGGAGGAAGAGGTGCGTCAGCGAGTTCAGGACGCGATCAGCCGGCTGCCGGCGTCTTTGAGAACGGTACTGATTTTACGCGATATGGAGGGGTTGTCAACCCAGGAGACCGCAGAACAGATGGGGTTGACCGAGGCAGCCGTGAAGGCACGATTACACCGCGCGCGACAGGCGCTGCGCGTCGAATTGGAGGCCTATTTCGTTCCGTGACCTGCGGCTGCCGGGTGAACGCTACACGATCTGCACGTCGTGGCTTCCCCGCTGCACCTCGCCGATCATGACGGCCTTTTCACCTGCCTCATTCAGATCACCCAGCAACACAAGAGACTGATCACGAGGCACAATCAACACCATGCCGATGCCCATATTGAAAGTGCGGTACATCTCATGCTCGGGCACATCACCGCGCGATTGGATCAAGTGGAACACTGCAGGCGCATCCCAGGTGCGTCTGTCGATCACGACCCGGTAGTCTGACGGCAGCACACGTGGGATGTTGTCATAAAACCCTCCGCCCGTGATGTGCGCCATGGCATGGATGTCATACCGATCCAGTATGGGCCAGATCGCATTGAGATAACATCGGTGCGGCGTCAGCAACACGTCTCCCAGCACACCGTTCAGCTCAGGCACATAGGTCTGTGGAGTGAGCCCCGCTTTCTCAAACAGCACATAACGGGCCAGCGAGTAGCCGTTGGTGTGCAGCCCGTCTGAGGCCAGTCCGATCACGGCATCGCCCTGCTCCACTCGGCTGCCGTCGATGATCCGGTCCCGCTCCACGATGCCTACGATCATGCCGGCCAGGTCATATTCATTGTCAGCATACATGCCGGGCATTTCGGCCGTTTCGCCGCCCAGTAACGCCATGCCTGCATTCTGGCATGCCTCGGAAAGCCCCTGCACGACGGCAAGCAGTACTTCCGGGTGCAGCTTGCCGCACGCGAAGTAGTCCATGAAGAACAACGGTCGGGCGCCCTGTACGAGGATATCATTGACACAATGGTTGACGATATCATGTCCCACACTGACATGACGGTTCATGGCGAAGGCGATCTTCAGCTTTGTTCCCACACCATCAACGCTGGATACCAACACCGGCATCCGGTACTTCTGAAAGTCAGGCGCAAACATACCGCCAAACGATCCGATGCCTCCCAGCACACCATCGGTCTGAGTGGCCCGAATCAGATCCTTCATGCGATGCAGCGTGGCATTTGCCGCATCGATATCGACGCCGGCCTGCTGGTAGGTGGAATGTTCATCAGCCATGATGTGGTCTCCTCGCCGGGTGGTTTTCGGTCAAGACGGCCGCCCCTCACCTGATATGGTACCGGTTCTTCCACCGGTGTGTCTGAGCAAGGCGAGGACTCCGGGATAAACGTCGTGCATGTTACAATGCTATCGTCAGCAAGGAGCCGCGGAATCATGCCTCTCGCAGTGGGTGTCTCTTTCAAACCGGTATCCCGATACTATTGGTTCGCTCCAGGCGATCTGGTCCTGAAGGTCTGGGATCGGGTGATCGTGGAGACGAATCGTGGTATCGACATAGGCACTGTACGCACGACCGTACGGGATGTGCCGGATGAGGACCTGGCGGCCCCACTCAAGCCGGTCATCCGGCTGGTAACCGTGCAGGATATGCATGTAGACAAACAGAACCGCGATGCCGCGACGGCCGCCCTCAGCGTGTGCGCCGAGAAGGTGGCCAAGCATGGATTGCCCATGAAGTTGGTGCGTGCGGAGTACACGTTTGATCGCAGCCAGTTGACGTTCTATTTCCTGTCCGAGAATCGGGTGGACTTTCGGGAACTGGTGCGCGATCTGGCGGCCACATTCCGTACACGCATTCAACTGCTGCAGATCGGGCCGCGCGATCAGACCAAGATGATGGGTGGCATCGGGCTTTGCGGAGTGGAACTGTGCTGCGCCCGGTTCCTGCTGGATTTCGCGCCGATCTCCATGAAGATGGCCAAAGACCAGAACCTGAACTTGAACCCGGCCAAGTTTTCAGGCGTCTGTGGAAAGTTGTTATGCTGTTTGCGCTATGAACACGAAACGTACTGTGAGTTGCGGCGCGAACTGCCGGTGGAAGGCGCCCATGTGTGGACGCCCGATGGAGAAGGACATGTGGTCGATGTGGACATCCTTCGGGCCCAAATCGGTATCCAATTCATGGACGGGGTGATACGGCGCTATCCGGCGCAAGAGTGTCGATGGGATCGTGAAACCGCCGTACTGACAACACAAGAAGAGTCAACACCTCATTGGGAGGAGGATTCACATGCCGATCTATGAATTTCAATGTCGTTCGTGTGGACAGCCGTTCGAACAACGGTTTCCCACGTCAGACTATTCAGGCGCAGCATGTCCAAGCTGTGGATCAACCGATGTGCGCAAAATGCTCTCCGCATTCTGGGCCGGAAAATCCATGCCGTCATCGGCGAGCTGCGACAGTTGTGCGGATACCGGCGGCGCGCCTTGTTGCTCCGGAGGCAGCTGTCCACTAAGCGGGTAACACTCGGCGCGGAAACCGCGCCACGGGAGAAGAGGTGTCATGTCAAAACCCCATTATTACGTCACCACGCCGATCTATTATGTGAATAGCTCACCGCACATCGGTAGCGCCTGCACGACCATCGCTGCCGACGTGCTGGCCAGGCGGCACCGAATGCAGGGTGAGTCGGTGCGGTTCTTGACCGGTACAGACGAGAACGCCCTGAAGGTTGCTCGGGCCGCGGCTGAAAAGGGCGTATCGGTGCAGGCGTTTGTCGACGCGCTGTCGGATGAGTTTCGGCAGACATGGCGAAGCATGCATATCGACTGTGATGACTTCATACGCACCACCGAGGCGCGCCATCGTGAAGCGGTACAGGCGTTCTTTCGGGCGATGCAGTCCAACGGCGATGTGTACAAGGGCGTGTATGAAGGCTGGTACTGCGTGTCTGACGAGACTTTTTTTAACGCGGCCGATGTGGGAGATGACCACCTTTGCCCGAACGCGGAGTGCCGCAAGCCGCTGACATGGGTGCGTGAAGAGGACTGGTTCTTCCGGCTCTCCAAATACGCTGATCGATTGCTGGCTCAGATCGAAGCGGATCCGGACTGGCTGCAGCCTGAACACCGCAAGAACGAGGTGATCGCGTTCATCAAGCAGGGGTTGCGTGACCAAAGCATCACGCGCGCCAATCCCGGCTGGGGTATTCCGGTTCCCGGTGAAGAGGATAAAGTCATCTACGTCTGGTTCGACGCGCTGATCAACTACGTCGCGGCTATCGGCTGGCCCAACAATATGGACCAGTTCAATACGTGGTGGCCTGCCGATCATCTGATGGCCAAAGAGATCTTCGTGCGATTTCACGCCACCTTATGGCCTGCGATGCTGATGTCGCTGGGACTGCCACTGCCCAAGCGCGTGTTCGGACATGGCTGGTGGATGGTCGGGGGGCAAAAGGGCAGCAAGAGCAAAGGCGATTTGCCCCACCCGGTGCGATTGTCCGAGCAGCTCGCCGGATGGGCCGGGTGTTCTCTTGATATCGCCGTCGATGCACTGCGCTATCTGATGTGCCGGGAGATGCAGTTCGGCTCTGACAGCGAATACGTGTTGGAACGTTTTCTTGAACGGTACAACAGCGATCTGGCCAACGATCTGGGCAATGTGCTGAACCGCAGTGTCAACATGGCCATCCGGTTCTGCAATGGTGTTGTCCCTGCTGCGGGGCCTGTAAATACCGAGCTGCAGACGCTGGCGGAAGATATATCCGCTCAGTGTCAGATCGAGTATGACCGGTTCCGCTTGAATGCGGTGCTCGATCAGATCTGGCGTATGGTGTCTCGTTTGAACAAATACATCGATGAACAGGCTCCATGGGCGCTGAACAAGGCCGGAGACACGGCAGCTGCGGGAGCGGTGCTGTATAACGCTCTCGAGGGCATTCGGTTGTGCGCGCTCTGGCTGGCCCCCACCATGCCGGTGGCCGCACGTCTCATCTGGGCGCAACTGGGCATCGCTAATGACCCGGTACAGGCATCACTGGAGACAGAGGACCACTGGGGCCGTCTGACCTCAGGTCAACCGCTGCCCCCGGCGGAACCGTTGTTCCCCCGGATCGATCTGGCGGCAGTCCGTACGACAGAAACCGTGGAGGAGACCATGAACGAAACACCGGAACACACCGCGCCGACCGCTGCGGCGCCGCAGGAAGAGGTTCCCGCCGTTCCGGAGATCACCATCGATGATTTCCTGAAAGTGAAGTTGCGCGTCGGTACTGTGCTGGAAGTCGGTCCGGTGCCCAACGCCACGAAACTGCTTCAGTTGCGCGTGGACCTGGGCGATGAACAGCGCACGGTGTTGGCGGGTATTGCCGAAAGCTATGACCCGGCCGATCTGGTGGGACGGCAGGTGGTGTTGGTGGCCAACCTGAAGCCCCGCAAGATGCGCGGTATCGAGTCTCAGGGGATGATCCTGGCTGCCGATGTCGATGGTAAGGCGGTATTTCTGACACCGGAGCGCCCGGTCGCCCCCGGAACCGGGGTTCGCTAAAGCGTCGGCGGCCCGGCAGGCCGCAGTGCCGTGCCGGGCCGTCCGGACTTGTTCAGCGAAGCTGATACCGGTAGTTGAACCGGCCCACAGGGGCGCTGTCGCCCGAGATGTACAGGTCCATGATGTCGCCGGGCTTCTGCATGTTATCCACCCATTTGAAGTCCAGATAGCGTTGCATCTGGTCGATGCCCAACCTGTTTCTGGGTATGGACAGCATCATCCGATTACCTTCGATTTTATGTTTCAGCTCACAGACACGTTCCCAACGCCAGCCATCCACGTGCCGTTCCAGCCACATCGTTCCTCCATCGCGCTCTCGGTTGACGATGAAGTCATATCCTTCCCATCCGGTGGATCGCTGCTGGTCCACATCGATCAGCAGCCATGTGCCCAACGCGAGGGGGGCCAATGGCTCGGCCATTTCCGCATAGAAGGTGATCTCCCGGTCATCGCGAGCGACCTTCAGCGACACGAACTGATTGCGCCAGGATGTGTCGCGGTAATGGAGTTCACCGGCCCCCTGGTGATCTCTGGCTTGGCGCGTCCAACGGGGGATCCGATAGTCCGGCGCCACGGTTCGCCATTGGTCGAAACTTCCGGCCACGTCGATGGTGACAGCCGGTGAGGATTTGGGCAGTGCGGGCGCTCCCTTGTACCGGCGGATATGTGACACCATCTGGTAGTAGAAGTTGTCCTGGTGTCCGCCTTTCATCGGTTCGATATCGCGGCTGTATTCCTGGTCGAACTGATCCACGAACACGAAGTCGTTTCCACGTTGCCAGCGGCCGGCCCACCACTCGTTCCATCCGGTGATCATCACGAAGGGAGGATCCAGCTCATAGGCGCGTTTCCATTGCTCTTCGGCGTTCCAGCCTCCGTGGATCGCTTCCACGGTGTGATGCTGCTTTCCATTGGCGAATCCGCGGCCGCGCGCCAGTCCGCTGCTCATGTCTGTGACTTTGCCGTCCGATGCGCGCAGGTTCTGAGCCACGGATACATTCACCTGCTCTGGAACCCGTTCGTTATCGGTATACCCATAGGGCTGCGGATACGCGGCCTCCCAGTGCCATGCGTACGGCGTGTTTACCATGGTGAACGGCCAATGGGCGCGTCGCAGTGTGAAGAACTGTTTGAGCTCGTCGTTGGCCTCTTTGGGGTCGCAAATCATGAGGGGCTTTCCCTGCCACAGGAACCATAACGGTTTGTACAAACCGGGCTTGTACAGATCGTTGTAGATCTCTTCGGCGGTCTTGCCGGCATGGGTGTTCACCATGAACGCGATCTGGGGTGTACGACCGCCCTCCGCACGTATCTGTGTGAACACTTCACACAGCTTCATGTAGATTGGCTTATAGGTGACCGCATTGGTTGTGTCGAAGATCAACGTATCGATACCCGCCTCTGACAGAAGCCTGGCATGTCGACGCAGGATCCACGGGTCATCGCTGAGATAGTATCCATACAGCGGTTCGCCCCAATAGTAACTCTGCCCGTTTCGGGGGGACCAATAGGGGCTATCCGGGTGCTTCATGGCGTCCGGATCTTTCGCGAAGATTTTGGAGAGGTCATACGGCCCTCCATCCGGATTTCCCCAACTGCCGGCTTCGGTATGCCACAGGAAGTAGAATATGCCCACAAAGCGGTCCTTGCGGGGGGCAGGTACATCGCCTCCGGCCGGTACCGGCCTGGCCATCGCGTCAACGGCGGGCCAGGGCGAACCTGGCTCTGTCGAAATGCCATACATCGGTGCGCCTCCTTGCGTCTGAGATGCGGTCAGTTGTTTCGGTCGGGTTGTCTGTTGCGCCGTGCAGGCGGCACAAGCACAAGCGATGGCCAGAAAGGCTATCATCCAAGAGGGCCTGCAGTGGGTCATGTAATATCTCCCTTCCGTACGTCATACAGCCTCTACCGGGCCGGTGTTTCGGTGATCTCATACAGGAACAGCTCTTCACCGTAAGGCGCGGTGCGGCAGACCCAGCGCCCGTCAGGCGCGATGACTCCCGACGGCGCCGAGCAGGGAAGCGTCACCGGTTCCGCGCTGTCCACGGTGACGATCCAAAGATTGTCCGCTCGCGCCCGCAGCTGCAGATTCGACTCATGGAAGTTCCAGTGCCACTTCCACAGGTCGCTGGCGTCGCGTCCTCCGTTTACTGCATGCAGGATGACACGAGCGCCCTTCCGGGCGAGCTGACGTGTCAGATGCGGATCGGGTTCGATGGTGCATGCCGGATTGGCCCAGAGATCGTTGCAGATCAGCGCACCTATGGTAATCCCGTCCAGATCGAACACCCGAAGCGGTCGCCGATCGAACTGGTTGTGCTCTTCATCCGGATTATCTTCACAAACACCGCACAACAGCTGCTTGGTGTGGAAGCCAACGCAGTCTCCCCGACGGTTGTAGAGCCGGAGCTGATTATACAGACGGCCATCGTCGGGTTCCCGTCTGCAGGTGCCCAGCGCGAGCGCGACACCGCAGCGGGCAGCATGCCGGGTGACCTGCACGAGTGCGGCTGCCAAATCTGCTTCCGGAAAAACCGGCGTATACCCGCTGAGCGATCCTTCAGGGGTCAGCAGTAGATGGGCCCCTTGTGCGGCCGCGGACTCGATGGCTTCACAAATGGATGCGGCATTGCGCGCGATGTCGTTCGAGACCGCCATCTGGAAGCCGGCAACGCGCAGTCCCATGGTGCTATCGCGCCTCCTTGGCGTTTGATCGGTGCAGCATGAACTGCAGCGCCACCATCGCATCCGCGTACCCGGTGTCATGCCCGCGTTCAGGGCGATCGATCAGTAACACCGGACGCCGGAGTACCTGCAGGGTGGCGGCAAGCCGTCGCACACTGTCTGGCGGTACAACGGTATCCTGACCGCCGACCGTCAAGCTGACCGGCATGGTAAAGCGTTCCGGCCAGTATTCGGCGCTGCGCGCCTTGTATACTGTCAGCCGTTGATGCGGCGCTCCGCCGTAAGAGGCGGTGATGGCGTCCTGAAACTGTTCATATGTCAGCATGTTCGCCAATCCGTTCATCGCACAGACGCCCGCCAGTCCTTGCGGGTACATGGTGGCAAATGCCAATGCCGACATGCCGCCCATGGAACCGCCCGTGATATACACGGTATCGATCCGGTGTTCGCGGCGCAGGCGGCCGATGATCTGCCGGACATCCGACGTTGCCGCCGGTCCCATCCAGGATGTGCTGGCTCGGTAATCGGGCGACACCAGGATCATCCGTTCTTGCCGGGCCAGATCTCGCACCGCCTGGCATTCGTCGCGCGGGTTGTTAATGAACTGCCATCGGTCAGATCCATGACCGTGCAGTGCAATCAGCAGCGAACAGGCTCTCTTCGGGTCATATCCGGCAGGCAGCACTTTGACGTACCGCTGGGTCGTTCCATCGTATCTGGCCACGAAGGGCACGTCCACGTGCTGCATGGATTGGTGCGTCTGCATCGTCATACCCTTGGCCCGTTAACGCGTATACTGGTGGTATGGTTCATCTGGATGTACAGTCCCTTGTGAAGCGATATGGATCGGTCGTCGCGGTGGACGGCATCACTCTATCAATTCACCAGGGAGAGATCTTTGGCCTGCTTGGGCCCAACGGCGCCGGTAAGACATCGACGTTGAACATCGTCGCAACGCTTCATCTGCCCACATCGGGCACGGTACAGGTATGCGGGTTTGATGTTGTTCGCTCGCCCAATGCGGTGCGCCGATGCATCGGGTTGGTGCCGCAGATGCTCTCATCGGATGGTCTGCTGACCGGTTACGAGAACCTGATGAGTTGTGCGCTGCTCTATCACCTGCCGCGCCGTGAACGGCAGGCGAGAGTGAACGCCGCATTGGATCACATGGGACTGAGCGATGTGGCGCACGAGCTGGTGAAGAGTTACTCGGGAGGCATGATCCGCCGGCTGGAGATCGCCCAATCACTGCTGCATCAGCCGCGCGTCGTGCTGCTGGACGAGCCGACCGTGGGTCTGGACCCCGTAGCCCGGCGAGCGGTTTGGGCGCATATCCGCACCTTGCGAGAAACCTATGGTGCGACAGTCGTACTGACAACACATCTGATGGAAGAGGCCGACGCATTGTGCGACCGCGTGGCGATCATGCATCACGGACGTATCGCGGCGATGGACACGCCGGATGCCTTGAAGGCCAGCCTCAACCGTCCTCAGGCCACGCTTGACGATGTGTTTGTGCATTATGCCGGCGACAGTCTGGGCGACGAAGGGGACTTTCGTAATGTGTCCCGTGTCCGTCGTACCGCCAGAAGGCTTGGTTAGTATGGCAGTTTTTGGGCAGTTCTGTGAAACGGTCTGGGCAATCGTGTATATGGACCTGCGAAAGCTCAGGCGCGATCCCACGGAATTGGTGACGCGCATGGTGCAGCCCGTTCTATGGCTGTTGTTGTTCGGACAGGTGATGCAGCGTGTGCGCGGAGTGGCGCCGGGCGGGATACCGTACATGCAGTACGTCGCACCCGGTATCCTGGCGCAGAGCGTGCTGTTCACGGCGATATTCGCCGGAATTACTACGATATTCGAGCGTGATCTGGGGATCACGCATAAATTGCTGGTCAGCCCCAATTCACGGTTCAGTCTGGTGTGCGGCAAGGCGTTGTGCGCCGGATTGCGAGCATTGGTGCAGGTGGTGGTGCTGCAAGGATTGCTGATGGCGCTCGGTGTGTGGCGGCCGCACAACTGGTGGGTAATACCGTCGGTTGCGGTCGTGGTGGTTCTGGGGGCCATGCTGTTTTCCACGTTGTCGCTGATTGTTGCCTGCCTCCTCAAGTCGCGTGATCGGCTGATGGGATTTGGACAGATGATCACCATGCCGTTGTTTTTCGCCAGTAACGCCATCTATCCACTGGATCTGATGCCCGGATGGCTGCAGCATGTGGCGCGCTGGAATCCGCTGACCTATCAGGTGGACGCGTTGCGGACGCTGATGTTGGGCGCTTGGATGGCGCGAAGGCCGCTGGCGTTGGATCTGCTGGTATTGACAGCCGTTACGCTGGTATTGCTTGCCATAGCGGCACGGGTATATGGGCGGGTTGTCCGATGAACATCGGCTGCTGTGCCTGACAGGCAGGTTCAGACTCCGTGAGTGGTGAACTCATAGAGGCAGACGGAAGAAACGTGTCGATTTTCCTGGCTTACATGGCAGAGTCCGTGTGAGACATAACTGACCGGAGGACAGGTGTATGGCTGAGACTACTGACCACAGAACCACGGGTGACGATGTGTTGGTGTTCTCATTTGAGCAAGGGCATCCGGAGGGATGGGCTGTAGTGGAGGGGACACTGAGGCAACTGGTGTCAGACCATCCGCTGCAACGGCCAACACAGCAACCCAGAGGTCAACATGGGCGCTATTACCTGTCCACATGCGAAGTGCCTGGTGGCTTCGATGATGCACAGACGGCGGTGGTCGAGTCGCCGGTAATCCGCCTGACGGGACCATCGATCGGTCTGATGGTGGCTGGAGGCAGCCGGGATGTGGCTGTCATACTCTGTTCGCTTGAAGGGAAGGTGTTCGCTGCAGCCAGCGGGCAGGACGATGAACAGTTTCGCCCGGTCACCTGGTCGGTGCCGGAGGCTGTGGGGCAGCTTGTCTGTGTCCGGGTGATCGATCAGGCGACCGGACCATTCGGGCACATCAACGTCGATATGGTTACGCTGCAGGGCCATGTCGATGTCCCAGCCACGGCCGAACGCCGGAGGCGACTGGCCGGCGATCGGGCGTCGGACTGGTTATCCGGCGGGACGGCAAACCAGCCGGCCGATGCGCTTCACTGGGACTTCGAGACGGGCGATCTTCAGGGCTGGCGCGTGGTGTCGGGCTCCTTCAAGTATCTCATCAGCAACCGGGTGTGGAACCGCAACATCCCGGGTGAGTACGCCAGCAAGCAGGGCAACTGGTTCTTGGGCACTTTGGAGCTTCCGGACAATGCGTATGACGATACGCAGACCGGCGTCATCAACTCACCGGTATTCACGTTGCGCAGCGGCGTGATCAGTTTTCTGATTGGCGGCGGTGGTGGGGCGGGCACCTATGCAGCGCTCTGTACACTCGATGGCCGCGAGCATCGTAAAGCCAGCGGACAGAACAGTGAGCACTTCCGTCGGGTTGTATGGGATGTCTCTGACCTGGTGGGGCAGGACGTCTATATACGCATCGTGGATCAAAGTACGGGCAGTTGGGGCCACGTGGTGTTCGATGATTTACGTGCAGCCGGCGTTCTGCATCCCGCTGCCAACAGCCGTGCTGACCAGGGGACGTTGAACTGGTTCCGTGCCCAGGAACGTCTCGCCCAGCGTCGTCTGGCAGAACGGCGTGCGTTGCGGAAACGGTATGCGTCGCTCGAGGCGCTTTCACGCCGGACCGCGCCCCAGCCCCTGCGTGGTGACCGGCTGGAGGCTGTAGCGTTTCCCATCGGCGGCATCGGCGCCGGTTGTCTGGAGATGGATGGCCAGGCTCGGCTGCGTCATTGGATGATCTTCAACAACTGGCAGCCTTTGACCATACCATTTGCGTTTCTAGGCATGATTGTGCGTCAGTCGGGACGGTCGGAACAGTGGCGCGCACTGCAGGGAACCCCGGAAGGGCCTTTTGCACCCATGGCTGATGTGGCGATGCTGGGGCGGTATCCGTTGGCCAGTTGGTCGCTAGCCGATCCCGAGGTGCCGGTGCGATGTACGCTGGAGGGCTGGTCTCCGTTTGTGCCCATGCATCTGCGTGAGTCATCCATGCCTGCAGGGGTGTTTTCGGTTACGGTGACCAACACCTCGACCCGTCCGCTTTCGGTCCGGCTGGTGGGGTCGATGCTCAATACGACCGGGTACCAGGCAAAGACACCTATTCAAGGGCGGTCTCATGCAGATTTCGGGGGCAATCGCGCGAGTCTCGAGCGCGTGGCAGGCGGGCTGGCCGTTTCCATGACGGGTGGACGTGATGACTCGTTGATGTGGTCGGTAACCGGTGACGGAAAACCATGCGGGTGGACTCAATGGCGTGAATACGCCGAACTCGCCGGCAAGGGATCGGCGCATCCTGTCTCCGGGACGCCCGACGGCCAGACGCACAGCGCTGCAGTTGGTTCGGATGTCTCCCTGGCGCCGGGACAGAGCGCGCGCGTCTGGTTCTGTCTGACATGGAGTTTCCCGCGGACGGTCCAGCCGTGGGGCGGTGAGGGCAACCGCTATAACGCCTGGTGGACCGACGCGGCAGCAAGCCATGCCGAGCTGCTCACACGTCTGGGGGAACTGGAGAGTCAGACCCGACTGTACATGACCACTCTGTATGAGAGCAATCTGCCAGTGTGGCTATTGGATCGGGTCAGTTCACAGTTGGCAGTGTTGCGATCGCGTACCTGCTTCTGGTCCCGCAGCGGATATTTCGGCGCTTGGGAGGGATGCGGCTACGCGACCGGATGCTGTGCCGGTAACTGCGCGCATGTGTGGCATTACGCCCAAGGACATGCGCGATTGTTTCCGGAGTTGGGACGGCTGATGCGCGAACAGGAGCTGGGGGCCCAGCGGCAGGACGGAAGCGTACCCATGCGTCAGATCCCGGATTTTCCAGAGGCGTTCGACGGTACCTGCGGGGCGATCTTGGGCGCCTACCGGGAGCATCTCTGTTCTGCGGACTCAACTTGGATCCGCGCCATGTGGCCCAAGATGAAAAAAGCGTTGGACCACCTGATCGCCCGTCATGATCCCGATGAGGATGGTCTGTTGACGGGGCCTCAGCACAACACACTCGACGCCGACTCCACGGGCACCAGCTCCTGGCTGGGCAGCCTGTATCTGGCGTCTCTGCTGGCCTGTGCGCGTGTGGCGGATCTACAGGGCGAAGCGGACACGGCGAAGCGGTACCGAGCCATCTTTGCCAAGGGACGGGCGAATCAGAACCGCACGCTGTTCAATGGCGAGTATTACTACCAGATTCCGGATCCGCAGCCTGTACGGGAGTACGGTACCGGCTGCCATATCGATCAGGTTCTGGGGCAGTGGTGGTCGGACATGCTGGACCTGGGAGAGATCTACCCGGCAGAGCGCGTCCGTTCGGCACTGTCGGCATTGTATCGTCACAACTATCGGACCGATTTCGAAGGGTTCGTCCAGGCGCCGCGCCAATTCGTCGCACCTTACGACGGCGGAATGCATATGATCTCCTGGCCGCGGGGAGGCCGCCCTGCACCAGAGCATCTTATGCTGTATGCCGATGAGGTGATGACCGGGTTCGAGTATTCGGCAGCGTCCGCCATGATCTATGCCGGTTTGATGCGCGAAGGTCTTTCTGTGGCCCGTACCGTATATGACCGCTACGACGGAATGCTGCGTACTGGTCTGACGCCGGGTGACACCGCCTCATGGGGATACAGCGGAAATCCGTTTGGCGATGACGAATGCGGTAAATATTACGGCCGCGCCTTGAGCGTATGGTCTCTGCTGCTGGCCGCGCAAGGCTTTGTGTACGACGGTCCAGCCGGCCGTCTGGGGTTCCGGCCGCGTTGGCGCCCGGATGATCATCGGTCATTCTTTACCGTGGCCAACGGATACGGCCTGTTCACGCAGAAGCGCCGAGTGGCGCAACCCGGCGCCGATATCCAGATGGTTCAAGGCTCGGCCTTGCTGCGTGAACTGGTGGTGCAACCGGGACGAACTTCGAAGCGGGTGACCGTCGTGTTGCAGACGTCCCGTGGCCGACAACTCCTGCCATGTACTTCGCGGGTGGAGGGAGACGATCTGGTGATCACGATGGTGTCCCCTGTGGAGCTGGCGGCCGGCGCCAAATTGATCATCCGCTGGTAAGTCGGCTGCCGCTGCGGGTACATTGGCTATGATACGCTCGGGTCTTGCCGGACCCGGGCGCCCTGTTGGAGGCGACTGAATGATCCCGTTGGGTGATGAAAACCCGACACGCACCTTTCCTGTCGTGACCGTGACGCTCATCGTGTTGAACGTGCTGGCGTATATCATGAACTTTATTGTGGCGCCTCAGAGCCTGGATCGGTACATGATGATCCCGTGCGCGGTGTTGGGCAGCTGCCCTCATATCGCAGTGGTGACGCCGGATCCCGAGTTCATGATGGTGTTCACTTCGATGTTTCTGCATGGCGGACTGCTGCATCTGGCAGGAAACATGCTTTATCTCTGGATATTCGGTAATAACGTGGAAGATGTGCTGGGCCACGGGCGGTTTCTGGTTCTTTACCTGTTCTGGGGAGTGATGGCCGCCCTGAGTCACCTGCTGGCGGATCCGATGTCCCAGATCCCCACGCTGGGCGCCAGCGGCGCGGTGGCCGGGGTGCTGGGCGCCTATCTGGTGTTGTTCCCGTATGCACGGGTGCGCGTGCTGACGCTGTTCATCGTGTTGACGGTTATCACCGTGCCCGCCATGGTGCTGCTGGTGCTGTGGTTCGCCATGCAGGTGCTGCTGCCGCAACCCGGCGTGGCGGTGATGGCGCATATTGGCGGGTTCATAGCCGGTTACATTACGTTACGGGTGATGGGCCCTGCTCGGCTGAAGCGCGACGCCTATTGGCGCAGTCTCAGAGGGCGTTGATCAAGCCGGGCGGGATTATCGCCCGCCCGGCTCGAGCTTGATTATCGCTTCAACGAAGCGATCCGTTGTTCCACCTGAGCGAGTTCGGTCGCGCCGCAGTGCACCGTCAGGTTCAGCCCAAACGCCCTGGTTTCGCCGGGTTCGATGTATTGCACCCGACCGGCGGCCATTTCGGCATCGCGGCCGCCCACACGGGTATTCGCAGGCTCCAGACCGACAACATATTGACCGGCGGCCATGTTCTTCCAATTCACCAGATGCGGCAGCTGTTCAGGACGATATCGAAGTGACAACGCCATGCCCAAGCGGCGGTTGATCAACGCCACATCCGTCCAGCCGCCCGGATCATCGGGCATGATGTGGTAGTAGACCTGCTCCGGATAGGTATCCTGAGGTGGACTCATCATCGACCAGTCATCCATGCCCAAGGCGGCATCGGCGTCGCGCGGCTCGATCTGCCCCGGCGACAGCACCTCTGTCCCGGCATCTACCAGTGGATAGCCCAGATTACAGTGATACAGGATCATCAGCGGGGAAGACCGATAGCCCAGGTTGGTGATTGTATCCTCGATCACGATGGTGTTGCCGCCCATCCAGGCGGTTATCGTGCGTGTCAGTTCCAGATTGTCCCCGAACAGTCGCGACTCACGGACCGATCCGCGGCAGACAAGCCGGTACTCATCGCCGACCCATTCTCCCCAGGCGCCGGTATGGTAGGCCTGCAGATGCGACACACGACCGTGTAAGGGCAGTGGACCGTCTTCGGCTTCCCCCGGGTTCCCCAGGGTGGTCAATCCGCAGGTGGTGACGAGCCCTCCCGCAAAACTGCGCAGCCAGCCCAGCTTCTCCGGCTCGAAGCGATGCGCATGGCACTCCGTGGGGCCGTTTCGCCAGGCAAGCGGTATAGCCCCATACGAAGCCGTGCCGATATCCATGCCCCGCCCGGCCAGTACCGTGAACCGCAGGCCGGTTCCGGTTTCCACCAGCCATCCGGCCAAGCCATCCGCATGGCCGCTTTCATACCGGATCGGGTCGATACGGGCAATCTGGGAGATATCCCCCACGTGCCGCAGGACCTCCGCGGCGGTCATTTCCCGATCATTCCAAAGGCGCATCCATTTCCTCCGTGTGTCTGGCATGAGGCCTGTAGTCTCTTGACATAGAGGTTAAACACGCCCGCAGATAACTCCTGCCCGGGTGAGCGCTGGCTCAGTTGACACCGGCTTGATGTGGTTCATACAATTGATTGATGCACTTCCTGTGGAACCGTGACCATCGCTGATGCACCCGAATGAACCCGTTCTGGAGTGGCGCGTACACCTGCTGCGCCAGCGGCCTGAGTATGCGGGGCGGGCCATTACGATGATCTTGCTGGGCGGGCTGGTAGCAGGAGCGCTGTTACAGAGCTTATGGTTGGGTGTACTCGCAACTGCGATGCTCTGGATGGCGACACGTGAATACTGGTTGCCCTTGAAGTTCCGTATCGATGCGGAAGGTGCATCCCTGCGCTACTTCGGTGCCTCATATCAGATTACATGGGATCGCGTGGCATACTGCATGATGGATACCGATGGGGTAAAGCTCAGCTCAGCGCCGCCTCGGTCGTGTCTGCAGCCGTTCCGGGGTGTATATCTGCGGTACGCGGATAACCGCGACGCCGTGATGCGCGCCATCGAATACTGGCGGAGCGTGCCGTATGATCGATGAACCGCTGAGTCGTGAACGGCGTGATGCGATCATTGAACGGCTGGCGCATGAGGTCGTCAAACGGGGGCTGGCCGTTCCGGCTACTCTGTTTTTGGAGTTGCATGCGCCGTTGCATAGCCTTGCCAGTCACAGCGTGGTGTTTTTGGGGCCGTTGGCCGCGTCGTTTTTCGGCTGGCGGAAAGTAGAGGAGGCGCGTCAACTGCTGGCGACGCGCGAAAATGTCGACCGTCTGGTTGACCGGATCGAACAGCTGTCACAGCGCAGCACTTGAGAGGATCAACTATGCAGCATGCCAGTCAAAACTGGATCGGTGTTCTGATTCTCGATGTCCTGGTGGCTCTGGCCATACTGATCAGCATTTTCTGGGCGCGTTCCGGACGAAAGTTGTTCATCCGGCGCATACCAGGATTGAACGCGATCGATGAAGCGATCGGGCGCGCAACTGAGATGGGCAAGCCGATCATCATGGTCCCCGGTGTGGGCGGGTTGGATGTGATTTCACTGCAGGCGCTAACGGTTTTCAGCCATATTACCCGAGCAGCCGCCCGCTTCAACAACCGCATTCTGCTGCCTGTAGCGGACTCCACATTGTATACGGTTGCCGAAGAGGTCATCCGCGGTGTGTATGATGCGGAAGGCCGACCGGAACGTTTCGACCAGGACAGCGTCCGTTATCTCTCCAGTGAACAGTTCGCGTACGCGTCGGGGGTGGCCGGTCTGATCCAGCGGGAGAAGGTGGCCGCCTGTTTCCATTTCGGCTATTTTGCCGCCGAATCGCTTATCTTCGCAGAGTCGGGCAACCAGGTCGGCGCCATCCAGGTGGCAGGCACCACGCAGACCACGCAGATCCCCTATTTCATCGCGGCCTGTGACTATACGATCATCGGTGACGAGTACTACGCAGCCAGCGCCTACATTTCGCGTGAACCCACGCTGTTGGGCAGCCTGATCGGTCAGGACATCGGCAAGATGCTGATCATGCTGCTGATCATACTAGGGGTGGCGGCGGCCACGCTGCACGCTCACCTGGGCGCTGATGTAGCCGAGGCTTGGAAGCCCGTGGACAGGCAGCTGCAGTTTTACCTTTACAAGCTGTTTGATGTGGCGGTCGTGCAATGAACGGACTTAACGCAATCTGGAGTTTTCTGTTCAGCAAGAAAGAGGGCTATCTGCTGGGCGTCTTCCTGGTGGCGAGCGTGCTGCTCTGGGTGGCGTTGCTGTGGCTGCTCAGCCTGCTGAGCAGCCGCTCACGCAAGTGGCTGGTGGTGGTGGTGACCTTCCTGGGCGGCCTCTTCTATGCACTGGAGTTCTTTTTGCCCGATATGAAAGGGCATCCGGGGAAGAATATTCTGACAGATTACCAGGTGCCTGTCAGCAACGTGATGCGTTTGGCCGGGGGCATGACCATCGCGCTGGGTGTGTATGGATTGTTGCGGCTGCACGGCCGCGAAGTGATGCGCCTGCGCAAGGGCTGGCATAACAGCCTGGCGTTGCTGATAGGGCTCTTCTCGATGACGATTTTCGGGCTGCTGGCCGGGGTGGAGCACCCTGTTGTTTGGGTGAAGCGCACCTACGATCTGCTGTTTGAAGGGTTCATGGTGAACCTGGACGCCAGCATGTTTTCATTGATCGCTTTCTATATCGTCTCGGCTTCGTATCGGGCGTTTCGTATCCGATCAGTGGAGGCGACCATCCTGATGGTCACGGCCTTTCTGGTGATGCTGGGCCAGATACCCTTGGGCAATCTGCTGACGGACAGTCTTCCGACCACGGGATGGTTGTCCGCATTTCGCGTGGAGAACATCAAGCAATGGGTGCTGGAGATCGTGAGCTCGGCAGCGTTGCGTGCCGTCGGTTTCGGCCTGTGGGTGGGGAGTCTGGCGATATCGTTGCGTATCTGGCTCAGTCTGGAACGCGGCGCATACTACGATGGGGAGGCCTGACGGATGAATGCACCAAACCCATCCATCTGGGGGCGCATGCAACAGATCGACCGGCGCATCCTGTATGTGCTGTTGCTGTTGGTGATCGGCATTCCAATCTTCGTGACTGTGCGGCTGCCCATGAACATCAACCCGGCGACACGCAAGTTCTACCAGGCCGTCGAATCAGTGCGTCCGGACAAACTGGCGATCGTGAGTTGCGGTTGGCAGGCCGCCAGCCAGGCCGAATGCAAGCCACAGACCGAAGCGTTGTTGCGGCATCTGATGTCGCAGCGAAAACGGCTGGTCGTCTTGACGTTCCTGCCCGCGGGCAGCAAGCTTTCGTATGAAGTCGCGTCGCGGATCGCTAGCGAAACAGGGGCGGAATACGGGAAGGACTGGATCCATCTCGGATATGTGGCTCAACCGATGCTTTTCATGAAAGCGTTGGTGCGCGATGTCCCGGCTGCCATGGTGAAGGACCGATACGGCAAGCCGGTGACCGAATATGCGGTTCTGCAGGGCATCAAGACCATCAACGATGTGGATTTCATTGCTGAAGTCACCGGTACGCCTCTCTACGAGTATTGGATCCAGCTCGTGGTGGGAAGCAGCAAGTCGTTAAAGTATTGCGCCGCTCTCACTGCCGTCATGGCGCCCGAGTGCTATCCGTTGTTGGATTCCGGTCAGTTGAACGGTCTGATGGAGGGAATGAAAGGGGCGGCCGAATATGAAAAGCTGACGCAGGCCACCGGGCGGGCGACCAGCGCCATGGGATCGCTGTCGTTCGGCCACCTGCTGATCATGCTGCTCATCATCATCGGCAACTTGGGATATCTGATGGCGCGGCGCGCCGAACGGGGAGGCACACGATGACGCCTGATGGCTGGCGCGTAGCAGAAGTGATCATTGGCGTACTGTGTACCGTGGCGATCTTTTCACTGGTGTTTCGTGAGAACGCCGTATATCGCCTGTTTGAGCACATCTTTATCGGTGTGGCCGCCGGTTATACCGTGGTGGTCACTGTGGGCGAAGTGATCAAACCGTTCTTCATCGAGCCGGTGTTCGGTCGGGGGGAGTGGTACTGGATCATGGCGGTGGAACTGGGGGCGATGTTCTACTTTGTCTACAGCCGCAAGCTCAACTGGATCAGCCGTATCCCGATCGGTCTGTTGATGGGCATGGCCGGCGGCATGGGTTTTCAGGCATTTGCCAACTGGGTGCTGCCTCAGGTGCGTGAGTCGTTCAAGCCCATCCATCCGGGCCACCTGAACGCAGCGGGAGAGGCGATCGGATGGTCCGGCGCCCTGAACAACCTCATCTTCGTGGTGGTGTTGCTGACCGTGATGAGCTACTTTTTCTTTTCTTTTGAGCAGAAGGGGCGGTTCATCAAAGGCTCGGCGCGCACCGGACGGTTGGTGCTGATGGTTGCCTTTGGCGCGATGTTCGGCGCGACCATCATGGCGCGTTTGTCGTTGCTGTTCGACCGCGTCTACTTCGTGGTCAAAGACGCCCCGTCGGTCCTGTGGAGTATGCTGCGCCCATGATCCACAGACTGTTTGGCCTGCTGGGATTGTTGTGTGTTGCCCGAATGATCCGCGCCCAGCAGGAGGAGATTTTCACCGATGTCACTTGGGACATCGACCCTAAAGAGAGCAAGCCGCCCAAAGGGGTGATGCGCGCCCCGGATAGAGGCGATGCGAAATTGGCGATCAGCGGGCGCACCATCGGACGCGTGGGATCGGTACGGGTCGCGACCGGCGTGTATGCCGGCACCAACACCTCCAGTCGCCGCTATATCACGCTGGAACCGGGTGTCTCGGTGCCCGTGGTGAGCCAGGCCGGTGATTGGCTGGGTCTGCTGATGGTTGATGGACGCACCGGTTGGGTGCCTGCAAATCGCATCTCGATGCTGGACTGGAACGTCATTCAGACAGACGTCGGCGAAGGCATGCCTCAGATCGTTCAGACTGCATTACGCTATTTGGGCATTCCGTATGTCTGGGGCGGGGTCAGCCCATCCGGTATGGACTGCTCGGGTTTTGTTCAGCGGGTCTTTCGTGAACATGGCATTCACCTTCCTCGAACGGCCACCCCTCAGATGCGTGTGGGCCGCGAGGTGCCCCCCAGTGAGATGCAGCCCGGCGATCGTGTCTACTTTCTCAACCGGGCGCGTACACGCATCGACCACACGGGTATCTACATTGGCAACGGCAAGATGATCCATGCCGCGTCCCGGCCGGGCCGGGTCGTGGTGGAACAGCTGATCGGCGGGCGCCTTTGGGATCTGTTTTGCGGAGCGAGACGGTGAGTACCGGCGAAGCCGCTCCGGATGCAGTGGAGTGGCGTCACGTCACCAAGCGGTTTGGCCGGCTACTTGCTGTCGATGATGTCTCGTTGCGCTTACGCGCAGGTGCGCTGCACGCAGTGGTTGGGCAGAACGGCGCCGGCAAGACCACGCTGATGAACCTGTTGTGCGGCGTGTTGCCGATGGACAAAGGGCAGGTTTGGGTGCGCGGTCGACCCGTCCGGTACCATTCGCCGCGTGCGGCGCTGGATGATGGCGTGGGCATGGTGAGTCAGCATTACGCGCTGGTCGGAGCGCTGAGTGTTTTGGAGAACCTCATGCTTCAGACATCAGGCCGCCGCTGGGGCCGGTTGCCGCGCACTGCAGTGCGGGACCAGGCCCAGCGCGTGGCCGATCAGGCGGGGTTTTCATTCGAATGGGACCGCCCTGCCGAAGCGCTCACCGTCACCGAGCAGCAGCGTCTGGAAATACTACGGCTGTTGATCCGGGACGCGCAAGTGCTGGTGTTCGACGAACCGACAGCGGTATTGCCTCCGGATGATGCGGAAGCATTTTACCGCCTGGCACGGGCGCTGGTGGACGGTGGACGTACGGTGATCGTGGTGACACATCGGCTGGCGGATGTACTGGAACACGCCGACACGGTGACGGTGATGCGTGAAGGGCGCGTGCAGTCTGCGCTGATCAACGACCAGTCGCTGAGTATAAACAGCCTGACAGAAGCGATTATGGGTGCGGATATCCCGCGGGAGCAACCGATCGCCGATACGGTCCCTTCTTCTGACCAGGTGATGCTGTCGCTCGAGGGAGTGACCTGTCGGCCCGGCAGGGACCGGTGCGGTCTGCGCGGTGTGTCGTTGCAGGTTCACCAGGGCGAGGTGTTGGGCCTGGCTGGCGTGGACGGGAACGGACAGATGGACCTGGTGGACGTTCTGCTGGGACTGCAGCGTGCCGTCACCGGTCAGATCAAGCTGAACGATGTTCTGTTGAACGGCATGACGACCCGGCAGAGGCTGCATCGGGGTATCCGTTACATCACAGAGGACCGGATGGGGCGGGGGATTGCACTGGAGTGGTCGATCCATGCTAACGTGCTGATGGGCTATCAACGGTCCCTTTTCCGGCACGGAGTCTGGTTGCATCAGCGCGCCTCGCGCGAAGCCGCCAGGCGAATCGTGGACCGGTTCGATGTGAAATGCGATGGCATCGATGCACCGATGGGGTCGCTTTCAGGCGGCAACCAGCAGCGCGTGGTGGTAGGTCGCGGTCTACTGGCGCCGGGTCGATTGCTGATTGCGGCGCATCCGGACCGCGGATTGGACGCCGGCAGTTCGGAACAGGTCTATCGGGCGATCCTGAACGCCTGCCGGGATGGGGCCTGCTGTCTCCTGTTATCGCATGAACTGGACGCATTACCGCGGATCTGCCACCGGGTCGCGGTGATGTATGACGGCCGGATTGCCGGTGTGCTGGACTCACAGGCAGCCAATCGCACCACGTTGGGGCAACTCATGACCGGAGGCACGATGTGATGCCCGGTTGGCTGCGCAGCATGACACAGGCGATCGGCTCGCTGTGTGTGGCATTTGCGCTGTCGTTGGCGGTGATCGCAGCGATAGGGGCGGACCCGCAGCAGGCCATGAGCGCCTGGTGGCGCGGCGCGTTGATCGAGCCGGGCGCGCTGCCCGAAAGCCTGTTGCGCGCTTGCCCGCTGATCTTCAGCGGACTGGCTGTTGCGGTAGGCATGCAGGCCGGACTGTTGAACATCGGCGTGGAAGGACAGTTGCTGCTGGGAGGCCTGGCCAGCGCCGCGATCGGAATGCATCTTCAACAGTGGCCGACGGTTCCCGCGATCATTGTCTGCTGTGCTGGTGGAATAGGCGCCGGCGCCTTATGGGGACTGCTGCCTGGCGTGCTGAAGGCCTGGCGCGGCGCGCATGAGGTGATCACAACCATCATGCTGAACATGGTGGCTGCCTACACGGCGCATTTTTTGGTGGTGAATTGGCTGGACGATCCGGAGTCGATGGCGCCTCAGACATCGGCGATCGCGCTGTCCGCACAATTGCCGCTCCTGTTCGATGGAACCCGTCTGCATGCGGGTATCTTGGTGGCCGTATGCGCCGCTCTTGTGTTGGGCGTCTGGCTGTTTCGCAGCGTTTCGGGATATGAAGCGCGATTGAGCGGCGTGTCACCGGGAGCGGCGGATGCGAGCGGTGTGGACCGCCGGCGTATCACCTGGAGTGTGATGACACTGAGCGGCGGGATAGCCGGATTGGCGGGGGCGCTGGAGGTGTTGGGACTGCACCACCGGTTTATCGAGGGATTTACCAGCGGATACGGCTTTGACGGGATTGCGGTGGCGTTACTCGCTGGAAATCACCCGGTCTATACCGTGCTGTCCGGTGTGTTGTTTGGCGCCTTACAGCATGGAGCCGTCTACATGCAGACGGTCACAACACCTTCTGTACCCCGTGAGATCGCCCAAGTGGTGCAGGCTCTGGTTATCGTCACCATGGCCGGCCTTTGGGCCTGGCGGCGCAGGTCAACCTGATGGACAATCTGTTTGACCTGGAAACAATCCGATCGGCGCTTCGCCTCAGCACTCCGCTAGTTCTGACCGCGATGGGGGGCGTACTGTCCGAACGCAGCGGCGTGGTTAACATCGGTCTGGAGGGACAGATGCTGGCGGGCGCGTTCGGGGCGTATTCTGTTGCCGTGGTAACGGGCAGCCCCGGGTTGGGTGTGCTGGCAGGATTGGTGACAGGAGGCGTGTTCGGACTGCTGCACGCCATCGTTTCTGTCAAGTTGCGCGCCGATCAGGTTGTGTCGGGAGTGGCCGTCAATCTGCTTGCAGCCGGAGGGTCCATCTATCTGATGCGCAGTCTGTTCTCCGGAGAGCCCACGGCTCCGGCGGTTCCGGACTGGTCACTGAGCGCACTGACGTCCGTACCGGTGATCGGGACTCTGCTCGCCAACCTCAGCCCATTTGTGTTCTTGGCGTTGCTGCTGCCATTTCTGATGCATGTGATGTTGACACAGACCCTATGGGGCTTGCAGGTGCGCGCAGTGGGCGAGGGGTTGCGCACGGCGCGGCTTGTTGGGCTTCCCGTTCATGCGCTCCGCATTGGGTGTGTGACACTCAGCGGGTTGCTGGCAGGTCTGGCCGGCAGCTATCTGTCCATCAGTCAGTTGAATGTGTTCACCGAGAACATGAGCGCCGGACGGGGGTTCATCGCCCTTGCGGCGGTGATTTTCGGCCGCTGGTCCCCGTTGGGAGCTGCGGCGGCAGCTTTCGGTTTTGGATTACTGGATGCGGTGCAGCAACGCCTTCAGGGCGCTCAGGTGTGGGGGTTAACGCTGCCATCGGAGCTGATGCTTTGCATGCCGTATGTGCTCACCGTGGTTGTGCTGGCGGGCTGCGTGGGGCGGACGCGCGCCCCTTCAGGTCTGGGACGGATAGAAGACTGATCATGTCTGGGGTGCAACACGGCGCGGATCATCGTCGTCTATAGAGATAAGTGCTTGCGGAGGTACATCGATGAGATTGATTGCGGTCTGTCTGGCGATCACTGCGGCAGTTGCGGTCTGTGCACAGAATGTGGGTATCGTTGGTCCGGCCATGCGAGGCGGTATTGGAATGCTCAGCAATCCGGCCGTTCAGCGTGAGCTGGGTATCACACCGGAACAGATGAACACACTGGCGCAGGCTGACCGCGAGATCCGGCAGCAGGCGATGCTGGCCATGCAGAGTGCCGATAATACGCCGGAGTCGCGCATGCGCATCCGGGATGCTATCGCCGAAGAGATGGACGCGGCGATGATGCGCGTGCTGAGTCAGCCGCAGTTGTTGCGTCTGCGCCAGATCGAGATACAGGCGCAAGGTATCATGGCCATTCTAGCTCCGGACGTGCAACGTGAACTGGGCATGAGCGAAGAACAGGTTCGCCGTGCCGGTGAGGTATGGCGTCGGCATATGCAGCTGATGACCGCGGCGTTCGAAAAGGCGCGCTCCGGTGAAGCCGCCATGCCGCTACAGGACCGGAAGGCGATGCAGAAGAAGCTGGAAACCGACCTGGCAGCCATTTTGACCCCGGCCCAGACCGAACGGTTCAAACAATTGGGCGGCAAGCCGTTCCAGTTCGAGACAACCAAGCCCGCGGCCGAGACGAAGCCAAAGACCTCGCCCGACTCCGCCCCGGTGCAACCTTCGGAGAACCAGTAGACCTGTTAAAGGCGCAGCGGCCGCGAGAGATAACGGCTGGACCTGACGCAGAAACGCCACGGCAGGTCCAGCCCGTCCCGAATGCCGATGCGGCTCCCGGCCGATACGTCTTCGTCTTCCACGGGGTCGCCGCTCATCAGAGAGATCGGTCCCGTCAGGATGTGCAATCCATCATGTGTTCGATCGATGCCCATGGCCTGTGTCAGCCGACCCGGTCCGGCACACAGCAGGCGGTCCGGCACATTGCCACGCCTCTGGCGCATCAGAGATATGCCATCCAACGGCTCCAGCGCGCGGATCAACACCGCATCACCAGTTCCTTCCGGCGCTGTCACGATGTTGATGCAGTGTTGCATGTGTACTTTGTATACGTAGATAACTCCGGCTTCACAGAACATGGAGTTGTTTCGACGGGTGCGTCCGCGCGTACTGTGGCTGGCCGGATCTCCCTGAACGTACGCCTCTGTCTCCACAATGCGCCCGCTGGTGCGGCCTTCGGCGGAGTCATGGATCAACACCCAGCCTAACAGCTCGCGGGCTACGGTCAGCGTATCGTGTTTCAGCAGTTCAGCAACGGAGCGCCTCATGCCGTACTCGGTTGTCCTGCACGGCGCCAAAGCAACCAAGCGCCGACGAACAGCACCAGTTCACCCCAAACAGCCCACAACGCCAGGTGTGTGGCGCGCGTACGCAGCGTCGATGCCTGTTGAAGGTTGTCACAGACCGCCTGATCGGCCGTCTCCTGTGCACTCAGCAGGTTCTGCTGCAGTTGTCCAGCCAGCCGGTCGGCCTCAGCAGATACGCCGCTGTTCTGCTGAACGGCTGCTTCCAGCAAGCTGATGAGCCGGGCGAACCGGTCATAAATGAGCTCCATCTGGGTGATCGGTATGCCCGCGTCTCGCGCCGCATCCGCGGCATCCTGCAGCACGGGGGTGATCCTGTTCTGGCTTTGGTTCAGTACCTCTCGCCAGATTGAGTCGCGGTTGGCCTGGGCGGGCTGACGGGCGAGGTCCATGGCGCGTCCCGTGGTGATACGGATCATCCGATCGGCCGAGGCGATGTTGTTGATGATGCGCATGGACGCCAGCACACGCAGATCGCGGCTTTTGGCGGTCTTCAGAGACGCACGCACGGAGACCGAAGCCCACACCGCCAAGACGATACCAGCGACCAGAAGGGCTATCGCTGCACTGCGGATCAGCCATGCGCGGGTCAGCCACGTCTTCATCGTATGATCACCTCCGGAGTGTCGATCAAACCATATGGGACCAACTGGTAGCGCGGGGTCCAATGGGATCCAGGGCAGAACGCGTCCGGTCCCTGCATGGGCGGATTTCCCGCCACATGATGCAACGGGCCCAGCAGGTTGCGCGGACTGGTGTGCAGGTCGATGCAGATGGTGTTCTCCCCGGATTTCAGCAACCTGCCGATAGGGGTTTCCCATGGATCCCAAGCCAGGATGCCCGCGTCCGCTCCATTGACCGAAACCGTTGCGAGCGGTGCGTGGAAACGGGCCAAATGCAGGACAGCGTCAGTGGGCGGCTTTGTCAGCCGAATGGTCCACGTGTATCGAACGGTTCCGCAGTAGAACGGCATTCCGGATTGGGTCCAGTCGCCGGTCACCGGAACGGGGGATCCCGGCCATACCGTCGGTGTTACTCCATCCAGCAGTCGTACGTCAAACTCGCCCAGCAGCATCAGCGGCTCGAGCGTCAGATCCTCCCGGTACTGAATATGTTGGACGATCGTGTTGAGCCCCGCTACGACCATGCCTTTGATCGGCAGGCGATGGAATCCCGTGTCGATCCACCAGCCATCAGGTGTGGACGGCACCGACTGTCCATTCATCACAAATGTACATCGTTCGGGGTATTCGGTTACCAGCCACAGAGGCCCTTCGGGTGTTGTGTGCGACTCGAACTGGAATGTCAGTGTCACATCGCAGGTGACGGGTGGCGTGGTCCGGTCGCGTTCTCGTTTCCACAAAGAGATCCCGGTGTTGTTCAGGTCAGCGCGCACTCCCAGATGCCGGGCAAGCAGCAGTGTCTGTTCCAGCACAGGCCCTGCAGGTACTTTCAGACCGTCAGTGTCCAAAGCGGCACAGTCCAGAACCAATGCATTGGGCTGCAGTCTGGCGGCCGATTGAGGGGCGCCCAATGCGATCCGTTCCCGATCGGCTCGGATCGTCGGGCGGCCGCGCTTCGTCGGTTCATTGTCGGGATCGAGGCACAGGACATGCGTACGCCCCGGGCCAAACGGCAGGCGCAGTGTGGTGACGCATCGGTGTTCATCCTGGTCGCTGCCAATCGGGATGATCGCGCCCGATTGGGCGTCCCATAGCTCCAATTGGCCAATGGCCTGCATACGAACCGTCAATACCCCGTGATCTGTGTTCAAATTCAGATTGGTCAGGATCGTTATCAACGGTCCTTCATCTGTGGCGATCTGTTTTACGCGGATGTCCGGACAGAGCCGCCCCATGTCGTCCATGACTTCCACCGGAGGCGGGCAGATCGTATTCAGAGCGGCCCTCAATGCATCGGGACGCGGGGCTACCCGGCGAACGCCGGGGTGTGCGAACAGCTTGCTCAGATCGGTCGGTTCGCCATCCAGCAGGGTGGGGGTCTCTCCGGTGACCAGCAAAACGCCGCCCGTGTCCAGCCAACGGTGCAACAGGTCCACTGTGCTGCGTTGTATCGTCAGCATGTCGGGCATGATCAGTACGGTATACACCGCTTCGCCAACCCGAAGGACCCCCTCTTCCACCGAGGCATGCCGTTCCATCAGCATTTCATCGCCATAGTCATGGTCGCGCTGGATTGCCTCCAGAGCGGCTGTGAGCGCTTCGAGCGAGTCGCTGTACCGTTGTGCGGTGTGAGTGTCCTCGGGGCGATAGCTGGCCCAAACCGAACCGATGGGATGCAGCACCAGCAGTTCGTTCACCGGTTCGCCCGAGCGCAACACTGCCCCCATGCGGGCCATGTAGTCGTTAAGATGGCGATAATGCGGCCACCAGGGTTGTTGGAAAAAGATTGACGGCGGGTAATCGCGTTTCCGTCCGCCGCGTGCGCTGTAATATGACAGGTGTTGGTTCATGTAGCTTACGCCGTGTACGAACAGCCAGTCGGCAATCCATTTCTGTTCGGCGAAGGAGATGTTCCACCCTGAACCGCCGTACGCTTCGCACAGCGTGCGTCGCCTGTCGAATTGGCGCGCGGCGCTTGCCAACTGGCGAGGCAACAGCGAGGGGGCGATCCGGCGTCCCAGATGGTCGATCCCGGGTGACTGCATGAACTCGTAATGCGGCATGGCCGCGCCGATGGCCGCAGTCTGCACCACCAGATTGTCCTCATACAGGAAGTGCCCCGTGAGATCACACCGATGGGCTTCGCACCAGTCATACAGTCGCCGTGTGAAGCTGTCCACAAACAGCTGAGTGACAAGGCGCCGATACCGCCAGCGATGCGCCCCGCTGTCGGGTGTGTCGAAGAACAACGCGGGCAGCGCGTGGATGAGCGGATATCCGTAACATCTTTCGAACAGATCCGGTACGGTATGCGTGTATGGCACGCCGGTGTTCAGTACGCGCATCTCCGGATTGGACATGTAATACTGCGGTTCATCGGTGAACACGCCGGGCACCGTGGTTCCGAATTCGTCTCCCAATGCCTCTGCGTACCGGTCATAGGTATGGTGCAGGAATGCATCCACCGCATCGGGGTTGAGTGTATCCAGGTAGCTTTCGCCATTGCACCATTCTGATTTTGGCTGGTACAGCCAATCGAAACGGATGAGCCTGGCTCCTTCAGCGCATTCCTCCGGGGCGTTGAGCAAGCGCCACTGATGGTTCTGCCCATTGGTTTCCACGCATTCATACCATGCCAATACGCCGCCATCTTCACTGGATGGTACCGGCTGATCGCCGTCACGCCAGATGATCATCTTCATCCGGAAATGGGGGCTCATCGCCGGCACCTCGCCGCCGGCAAACCCGCTGGGCCACCGGTCTTCATCGTACAGCCAGGCCTGCAGGCCGCGCGCACGCGCTGTCTGTACGCTGCGGCGGACGTATTCCATCCACTCGTCGGAGAGATATTCGGTCAGCAGCCCTGATCGGGAATGAATAAAAAAGCCACCCATTCCGGCCCGTTCGATTTCGTCAATCTGCCGTTCCAGTTCCTGTGCGTCCAGTCGGTCATTCCATGACCAGAAAGGGGCGCCGCGGTACTCGTTACCTGGGTTTTGAAACTGTTTTCGCAGTGACACGATGGTGTTCTCCTTCTGTTTCGACCGTCGCGATCGAACGCCGTCTGGGCCGGCGCGCTTGACCCCTGTTTGGTTGCTATGATACCTTGTTGCTGCAACGACGCCCGGTTTACAGCATCGATGCCTATCGAGGAGGCCTCTTTATGTCCATGCCCGGTTTCACCTCACTGGTGATGGCTGCCGGTAAAAGCACTCGTATGAAATCACGTTACCCCAAGCCCGCCCACGAGATATGTGGTCAACCCATACTCCGATATATTCTACAGGCCTGTGCAGATGCCGGCAGCGAACGCACCGTGGTGGTGATCGGACATCAGGCCGAAGCGATGCGGGTGATCTTCGGTGATCTGGAGTACGCCTATCAGACCGAGCAGAAGGGCACCGGCCATGCGGTGATGTGTGCGCGTGATCTGCTGGAAAACCGCTGTGAACACGTGCTGGTGCTGCCCGGGGATATCCCGTTGATCACCGGCGAGGCGCTTCGCACGTTGGCCGAGCGACACTTCAGCACGCATGCGGAGGCGACGTTGTTGACCGCTCAGTTGCCTCATGATGCAGGAATGTACGGGCGCGTGATCCGCGATGCGGACATGCGGGTGGTGGGCATTGTGGAAGCCAAGGACGCCACACCCGACCAGCTGCGCGTGCGCGAAATCAACACCTCCGTGTACCTTTTCCGGACGGACTCTCTGTTTGATGCACTCGAGCGTGTACGACCGGACAATGCACAGGGTGAATACTATCTGACTGACGTGATCGCGGATCTGGTGGCGGGAGGCCGGCGAGTCGAAGCGATATCCAGCGCCGACTGGCAGGTGGCGCTGGGCGTGAATACTCGAGTGGAGCTGGCGGATCTGGCGCGCCGCATGCGGGAACGGACGCTGACCAAGCTGATGTTGGACGGCGTAACCATCGAGGACCCAGGCAGTACATATATTGACCCCGCCGTGCAGATTGGCGCCGACACCGTGATCCGCCCGAACACATACCTGCACGGAGCGACGGTCATCGGTTCCGGATGTGAGATCGGCCCCTGTGCACGCATCATGAACTGCACGGTGGGCGACGATGTGATCATCGTCAGCTCGCAGTTGGACCGCAGCCAGGTTGCCGATGGAGTGCGGATCGGCCCCTTCGCGAATATCCGTCCCGGATGTGTGATCGGACCCTCATGCAAGATAGGTGACTTTGTGGAGTTGAAGAATGCCGTGCTGGAAGAAAAGGTCTCGGCAGGACATCTGACCTATCTGGGTGACGCGGTGGTTGGAACGCGAACCAATGTGGGCGCCGGCACGATCACATGTAACTACGACGGCAAGAACAAGCACCAGACCACCATCGGCAAGCGATGTTTCATCGGTTCTGACAGCGTGCTTGTGGCCCCCGTGGAATTGGGTGACGATGCGTATGTCGCCGCCGGTTCCGTCATTACGGAAAGCGTTCCGGAGGGAGCGCTGGGCATCGCGCGTGGACGGCAGGTGAACAAACCGGACTGGGTCGCTCAACACCGGCAGAAATTGGGGCAGTAGCTTTCGGTGATGTTCCGCAAGGCGCCGCGCGTGCAGACACCGCCTGACTGGCTGGTGGTGGGATTGGGCAATCCCGGACCCGATTACGCACATACGCGTCACAACGCCGGTTTTGACGTGTTGCACCATCTGGCCAGGCAGCAGGGCTGGACGTTTCGTCCCGGGCGGGACGATGCGCGCTTGGCAGAAGGCGACATTCAAGGCATCCGTGTGTTGCTGTCCACGCCGATTACCTTCATGAACCGGAGCGGACTGTCGGTTCGCCAGACCATGAACCGATTGAACATCCCGCCGGACCGGTTGATCGTGGTGGTGGATGATGTGGCGTTGCCGTTGGGACGTCTGCGTCTGAGGCTGGGCGGATCGGCGGGTGGGCACAACGGCCTCAAATCGATCATATCCTGCATCGGAACCCAGGAGTTCGCCCGCGTGCGTATCGGTGTGGGTGATGCGCAGCGAGGGGATCTGGTCGATCATGTGCTGAGCGGTTTCTCCCGTACCGAGTGGCCTGTGATACGGGAAGCCTACGCGACTGCGGCCGAAGCGATCGTGTGCGCCGTGACAGAGGGCTTCGAGATTGCCATGAACCGCTACAACGCGCGTAAAACATCCGCAACCGACCCTGCCGTCCGTCCGTGTAACAACCCGGGAAGCGCTGATGGAAAGGAGACTGAACCGGAATGATCATCAAACTGCGCATCGGCGCACATCTGTGGCATCAGTAAGCAGCCTGTGGTAATTCCGCGGGTAGCTATCGGGCACGTTTTCAGTCTATACTGAATCATCCTCTCGGAAAATGGAGGTGATGCCCATGACAGATAGTCACGGTACTCACAGGAGTCGGGAGTTTTAACTCCGTGTGATGATCGGCTGGGCGGCCCTTTTAGCATGGGGTGATGAACCCCGGCTCCTCGGTTCCCGCCACAGAACCCTCCGGCCGGACCCATTGGTCCGGCCGGTTCTTTTGTGCCTGTGCAGGCCAATACTCGATGCCTATCGGGTATGGTTTCACTGATATTCCACTGTCGACAGGAAGAGCCCGGATGGAAAAGTTGCTTGACTCGACACCCTGTTTGGATCAGCCGCACCTGTTGCGGCAACGCATGCGCGAGGATGGGTATCTCTATCTGCGGGGTTTTGTGGACCCCGAGGCGGTCGCCGCCGCCCTGGACGCAATCCTGCGGATGTTGAGGCAACAGTGGTGGCTGGATACAGATGGGCGATTGACCGATCGGTGCCGTCCGGAAGGCATGCCGGAGTTTCTGGAGATGTATGACCACCTGCAGCGGCTGGAAGCGTTCCACCGCCTGGCATGGCGGCCTGAAATACTGCAGTTGATGACCTGCCTGATGGGCGAGCCGGTGATGGCGCATCCCCGCAACATCGGTCGCGTGATGCCTCCCGGTTATGTGCCCTACACCACGCCGCCCCATCAGGACTTTCCGCTGATCCAGGGCACGCCGGAGTGCTATACAGTCTGGATCCCGCTTACCGATTTGCCCGAAGAGCTTGGAGGACTGGCGGTGAAGGAACGCTCCCATCGGCTTGGCCTGCAACGCACCGTTCCCGCGTTAGGCCCCGGTGGAATGGCCATCCGGCGCGAACTGCCGGGTGCCTGGCGGACCGTGGACTTTCTGGCAGGAGATTTACTGACGTTCCACAGCTACACCGTGCATCGGGCCACGCCTAATCACACGCGTGATCGCCTGCGGTTGTCTTGTGACTTCCGTTACCAGCGCACAGACAACGTGATAGTGCCCGACTCGTTGTTGCCTCATTACGAGCGGTTGAGCTGGCAACAGATCTACGAAGGCTGGAGCGACACAGAGGGGCAGTACTACTGGAAACAATGGCCGCTCAAACTGGTTGCTCGGCGCGATCTGGGGCTGATGGATAGGGAATGAAGGGGCGGCGGCCGGAATGACACCGGCCGCCGCGTCGAGTTTTATGGGCGGAAGATGAAGCGATAGTTGAACCGCCTGTTGGGCGCCGTATCGCCATGGGTGCAGAGCGAGATGGGATCCACCAGATCGGCCGGATTATCCGCCCATTTGAAGTCAAAGCTGCAGGCGCCTTCCGGCAATCTCAACAGCCTGCGCGAAACCTCGATCTCCATCTTGTTATGTCGTACCCGGTACGGTAGCTGCGCCACCTCTACCCATTGTCCGTCCACGTAACGCATCAGGGTGGTCGTGGTGGCGTCGATGACCTTCTTGTTGATCAGGAAGTCATAACCGTACCAGCCGGTGTCGGGATTTCGATCCGCGTCGATCAGCAGCAACATCCAGTTGGGATCGGTATGTGGCGTCAGCTTGTCCGCCGTCTCCACATAGAACCAGATGCTGTTGTGTCCGGCGGCCACTTTAGCACGAACGATATCGTTCCGTCCCGATGTGTCCACGTATTTTTCGCCGCCGTACCCCGGATAGTCCCTGTGAATGGTGTCTCCGATCGTATCCAGATACTCCACGGCGACTTTGTCCCAATCCGAGAACTGTCCATCCATGCGGATATGGTGGTAAGTGCGCAGCTCGGGTATGGGGCGCACGCCCTTATAGCGCCGGATGTTCTGCGCCATCTGCATGTAGTAGTTGTCTGTGTAACCGCCCTTCATCGGCTGAACGCACCGGTTGAACTCACTGTTGTACTGGTCAACGAAAAAGAAGTCGCTCGGTCTGCCCATGTACGTGCCGCCATTTTCAAACGGATATTTGCCGGCAGTCCATTCGTTCCAGTCGTTGATGTAGATCATGTCCGGATCGCTCGCCAACGCTTCGTCCCATCGCTCCTGGAAATAGATCCCGTATGCCTCAGGATTACGCACGGTACGCTTCAGCCATGGCACATACGTGGGCAGGGGGGTGTCATATTCGTTCAGCGGAGGGCAGCCGTTCTCGCGTGTCCAGGATTTACCCACCATGCTCATCGGGTGTTGTGCCGGCGTAACCGCGGCCTGTTCCTTACGGCCTTTCCAGGGAGCGACCAGCTCGTCGGGTTTCATCCGCCGGACAGGTTCATGTCCCAAGTCGTATCCGAAGCTCCAGTTGCCTTCGGTGCCCACAAAGCGCTTGCCTGCCCACTGGTAATAACCCCACCACATCGTGCGCAACGTGAAGAACTCTTTCACTTCGCGCGTGTAGTCCTTGTAGAACTCCTCTGTGTAGTCCGGATCACCGTAATGCGGATGGTTCGGGTCGGTCTTGGCTGCGGGATCGTAGTGCGGGTTCTTGTTTTGATGTTGGGCGCCTGTGGCGTCGGCGAACGGCGTGCCGTTGTACAGCAACAAGGGCTTGCCGTCCCAATAGAACCAAAGGTCCTTGTACTTGCCTTCCTTGTAGATACGGTCATAGAGCGCCTGAACTACGGAGATGACCGGCCCGTTGAACGCCCAGAAACAGAACTGCGGAACACGGTTTCCCTCGGCCTTCATCTTTTGCATCTCGGTGAACAGCGTATCCCACTCATCCCAGTAGTGTACGGCGTTGGTGACATCCATGATCAGCACGTCCACGCCGGCGTCCGCCAGCATCTGCATGTCACGCCGGATGACCCATCTATCCTTGCTGAGGAAGTAGCCCATTTCGGGTTCACCCCAGTGGTAGGAGCCCTCGGTCCATGCCGGATGCTTGCCGTCCAGTCGGGCTTCGGGATGCTCCTTCAAGACTCGACTGACGTCCGCTTTGTAGGGACTTTTGAACGCGGTGTGGTGTCCATCGGCGTGCCAGGTGATATAGAAGATGCTCACCACGCGCCGCTTGTCGGTTTTGACCGGTCCCACTTCAGTGATATCGGGCATGGTGCGGCCCAATGCATCGACTCCAACCCAGGTGTCGGACATCAGATCGCGCGGTTGTTGCTCGTTGGCTCCGAGCGCTACCAAGGTACACAGGCAGAGCGCTACGGTGAGTACGAGTTGTGCGTACATGTCACACTCCTGAACGGTATTATCATGACAGCATACGCCATGACACGCAGAAATTCCTGCAACCGCATCCATCAGCGGCGCATGGCCCATGGGAGGTACCAGATGACGCATCGAGTGGCTGCGGCAGTGCCCCGCGCGTTTTTGGGTTGGCCAGCCAATAACGGCGCCTGGAGTTGGGACGACGGCCGTACGTTGCTCGTCGGCTTTACGCAAGGACCGTATCAGGAACAGCCTGGCCATAATATCGCCGGATTGACAGACGAGTATGAAGGATATCGCAGCGGACTGGCGCGAAGCCTGGATGGCGGAGATACATGGAGCGTGGAATACCCGCAGCCATTCATCGAGACCGACGCACCCGTGCAGGAACTGCCGACGCCGCTCGATCTCGCAGCGGACGGGCTGGCGCTGCGGATGATTGGAGCGGGATACCACGGTTCCAGGCGTCCCGAAGGCGCCTTCCTGGTGAGCACCGACAGGGGACGGACATGGGCTGGACCCTTCCGGTTGACCGGACTGATGGATACCCCACCATTGCATGGAATGCAGTTCACCGGGCGCACAGCGTATCTGATCATCGAAGACCGGATCCTCCTGTTCGGGTCCGTTCGACGGGCAACCGGCGGCGTTGGACGTGACCGGGCCTTTGTAGCGACCTCGGTTGATTGCGGGATGACGTTTCACTTCGCCGGATGGATGACGTCGACTGATGACCCGTACCGGTCGGTGATGCCGGCGCCGGTGCTCTTGCCGAATGGGCGGCTGGTTGCCGCATTGCGTCGACGGCATCCCGATGATCCCCAAGCGGCCTGTTGGATCGATGTCACGTATTCCGACGACGGAGGGGTCAGCTGGTCAACCCCGCAACGGGTGGCCGAGACCGGGGGGCAGAACGGAAATCCACCCGCACTGGTCGTATGGCCTGACGGTTCATTGACGTGCGTTTACGGCGACCGGGCGTCTGGGACGATGCAAATGCGTTCATCCGTTGATGGCGTATCGGGCTGGGGCGCTCCGCATATCCTGCGTGACGCTTTTCTGGCCGATACATATGGTGACATGGATTTCGGGTATCCGCGCGTTTGGATCAACGCGCGCGGTCAGCTGGTCGTGGCGTACTACTGGGCTGATGAGAGCCACCCGGAGCAGTATATCGCGGTGACCCTTGTGGACTGACGGCGTCTAAAGGGCGCAGTCTACTCTGCACACAAAAAAGCCGGGGAGATCGGTGAACTCCCCGGCTTCTGCTTGGGCCGTTAACGGCTGCGCTTCTTGGGGCGTGAACGCCGTGGCGCGGATTGCGCCGGTTCGGTGACCGTGGGTTCGGTGCCGTCGCGGGACGGTGCGCCAGCCGATGTGGCGGTCGCGCTCACTTTGGCCGGGGTATCGCGTCCGGCGATCTTCTCCCAGACGACCACCAGCGGCGCGGCGTTGAAAATCGACGAGTACGTACCCGTGATAACACCCACCAGCAGCGCCATGTTGAACAGGAAGGTCACTTCGGTGCCGAACGCCATGAGTGCTATCAGCGTCAGGACCAGCGTCAACGAGGTGTTGATCGACCGGGCGATTGTCTGGTTGACGCTCTTGTTGGCTACCTCACTGTACGTTTCACCGCGCGCCCGATGCTTCAGGTTTTCGCGGATCCGGTCAAATACCACGATGGTGTCATGGGTGCTGAAGCCGATCATGGTCAGCATGGCTGTGACAAACAGCGCATCGATCTCCCAACCGGCCAGTTTGCCCATGATCGCGAACAGTCCGGCGACGACGAACACGTCATGCAGCACCGCAACGATAGCCGCCACGCCGTATTTGAAGCCGTCCTTGATGCCGCCGATGGCGAAGCGCACCGTCAGGTACAGCAGGATCAGGATCCACGACCAGATCAGCGCCTTCAGCGCGTTGCTGGTCTGTTCGCTGCTGACTGTGCCGGAAACCTGCTCGAAGCCCTGCTCGAAGTCTGCCGGGTTGTTTGCCGCCAATGTGGCCATCTGGGCCTTGATACGGTCTTTTTCGGTCGGTTTGATCTCCAACGCGCGGATGTACACCGTGGTGTGCCCGGAACCGTCCGTACCGACTACCGCCCGCGCGTCCTTAAGACCGATCTCGGCCAGTCGGCGCTGAGCCTGCTGGGCTGTGACGGGGGCCGTGTAGCGCAGTTGCAGCTCGGACCCGCCGGCGAAATCGATCCCCGCCCGGAAGCCGAACAGCACCATGAACACGATCCCCAGCAGGATAACGGCGCCGCTCAACGTGAACCAGATGTTCCGTCTGCCAATGAAGTCATAGTTCACATGCCAGGCAACCTTGCCCACTCCAAACAGCGCCAGATTGGTCACCTTGCCGGTGGAGACCAGGCTCCACAGCATGGTGCGTGTGGCGGTGATCGCGGTGAACATGGAGATGATGACACCGATCATCAGCATCAAGGCAAAGCCTTTTACCGGCCCAGTGCCCAAGTTGTACAGAATGATGCTGGTGATGATGGTACACACGTTGGAGTCGAAAATCGCGGTAAAGGCGCGCTTGAACCCGTCATCGATGGCTTGGCGCAGCGTCTTGCCTCCACGCAACTCTTCCTTCAACCGTTCGAAGATCAGGATGTTGGCGTCAACCGCCATACCGACCGACAGAATGAACGCCGCAATGCCCGGAACGGTGAACACCACGCCGAGCGCCTTATAAGCGCCGATACTGTACAGCGTGTAGAGTCCCAAGGCGATACAAGCGATCAGGCCGGGCAGTCTGTAGTAG
This sequence comes from uncultured bacterium, assembly GCA_964650005.1. Lineage (GTDB taxonomy): Bacteria > Armatimonadota > HRBIN16 > HRBIN16 > HRBIN16 > CAZHSN01. The sequence goes on from CAZYPZ010000009.1 coordinate 50,155, forward strand.
AACAGCATGAACAGCAGTACCAGTCCGATGCCGACGATCCCGGCGAGAAGGCTGCGATGTACGGCCTCTTTACCCAGTGTGGCGCCGATTTTGGTGGTCTGAATGATCTCCAGGGGCACTGGCAGCGAACCGGAGTTGAGCAGGTTGCTGAGGTCAGCCGCTTCCTTGATGCTGGTGAAGCCGCCCTCGATGATGCCCTTGCCTTGCAGGATCGCACTGTTGACGCGCGGTGCGCTGATGATGCGTCCGTCCAGTACGATCGCCAGTATCTCGCCGATATGCCGGCGGGTGAACTCACCGAAACGGCGGGTGCCTTCGCGGTTCAGCTCGAACTCCACGATGGGGGCGCCATTCTGGCCGAAGTCCGGTTTGCTCTTGGGCAACAGATCCGCACCGGTGACCACCAGTTCGGATTGCTCTTTCAGGAATGTGGCGATGTCGACCTCTTTGTTGGCAATGCGGTCCCAGACGACATGCACTTCGTTGCCGTTCCTGTCGGTCTGCGTCTGTATTTCATACCGCGCATTGGTATTGCGGTCGCTCATCACAGACGGAAGGTACCGGAACTCCAGTTGAGCCGTGGTCTGGATGATGCGCAGTGCTTCAGCTTCATCAGCCACGCCGGGCAGCTCCACCACCACGCGGTTCTTTTGCAGCTGTGCCTGGATGACAGGCTCGGTAACACCCAGTCCGTTTACGCGGCGGTCGACGATCTGCACCACCGAGTTCATCGACTCGGGGCCCCAAGTTTTCAGCTTGTCGGGCGGCAGTTGGTCGACTTTTGCCTCGAGGACAACACGGATGCCGCCTCTCAGGTCAAGACCCGGCTTAAACGGTTTCATGGTTACAGCCAGAATCGCGAGGACCGTCACGACGGCGATGACGATCCACCAGCGTAGATGCGTGTTCAAAACGGAGTTCCTCCAGTGGGAATACAGGTGAATCAGACCCCAGACACCGCAGGCATTATACTAAAGCTGTAAAGCCACTGGCCAACAGGTTCAGCGGATGGGAGGATGCCCGATGCCCCAATCACTGGATGGAAAGCTGGTGATCGCGGTCTCGTCGCGCGCGCTTTTCGATCTGGATGACGCCAACCGCGTGTTCGAATCACAAGGTGTGGATGAGTACCGCAAATATCAGCTGGCGCGACTCGAAGAGGCTGCGCAGCCCGGTGTGGCGCACGCGCTTGTGACGAAGCTATTACGGTTCAATTCCGGTGAGGACAGGCGGGTGGAGGTGATTGTGCTGTCCCGAAACGATCCGGTCAGCGGATTGCGCGTGTTCCATTCCACCCGCACGCATGGTATCGATGTGTCACGCGGTATTTTTACGCGCGGTCGTCCTCCGTATGCCTATCTGAAGCCCTTTGGGGCGGCGTTGTTTCTTTCGGCAGAGCCTGCCGATGTGCGGGGGGCGCTGCAACAGGGATTTCCTGCCGCCACGGTATACACCGGGGCCGATACGGGACTGTTGAATACCCACCCCGATGAGCTGCGCATCGCGTTCGACGGCGATGGTGTGCTGTTCGATGACTCCAGCGAGACATTCTATCGGTTGCAGGGCATCGAAGCGTTTCATCAATCGGAGAGTGAAAATGCCGAGGTGCCGTTGGGCGAAGGACCGTTCATGCCGTTTTTGCGTGCGCTGGCAGGGCTGCGGGCGTCCCCGCCGGAAGGATGTCCGGTCAGCGTTCGGACCATGCTGATCACGGCGCGCAGCGTACCCGCGCATGAGCGGGCGATCAAGACGCTGATGAAACTCGGTCTGGAGGTGGACGAGGCTGTATTTCTGGGCGGTCTGGATAAAGCGCAGTTCCTGAATGTGTTCCAACCGGACTTCTACTTTGATGATCAACGGGTGTACTGTGACAGCGCCGCCGGCGTGGCGCGCACAGGGCATGTGCCCTTTGGCGTGGCCAACAGCAGCGGTGATTGAAATTCGGAGTTCGGTTCGTCTGTGAGATCTATAGGGCAGCGGGTATAATGGCGCAGGTGGAACATGGCTTGGCTGCGTAAGAAAGAAAATCACCACCGCCGGTGGTCACAACCTGTCGATCTTCCCTTCGCTTTGTTGGGCGAAGGAAAGCGGCGTTATCTGTACCACATGTTCAGCGCATTGGCTCCACGGTATGATGCGCTGAATAACCTGTTCAGTTTGCGGCAGCATGCCAAGTGGCGGCGCGCCGCGGTCGATATGGCCAAACTGCAGCCCAATTTCCGCGTATTAGACCTTGCCTGCGGTACCGGTGACATGTTGCTCGAGTGCGCGTCACGACTGGACGCTTCAGGCCAGATATGCGGGTTGGATTTCAGTGAACCGATGCTCTTGTTGGCCCGCGAGAAGACAGCGCGCGTCAATCCGCCTTGTCACCACATGTTGATACAGGGCGATATGCAGGCTCTGCCCATAGCCTCCAACACCTTCGATGTGGTGACCGTGGCATTTGGCTTGCGCAACGCGGTGAGTTTGGAAGGCGCACTGGCCGAGATCGTTCGGGTGTTGAAGCCCGGAGGCCGTTTGGTCGTTCTGGAGTTCAACCGTCCACGAAAGCGGCTGCCGCGTCTGCTGACGGCCCTGTACACCAACGCGATCGTTCCCGTGATCGGACGGGTGCTGTCAGGGGGTACCGGTTACAGCTACCTTCCGGCGTCCGTACGCATGTTTCCCGGTCGGCGCAAGCTGGCCGAACAGATGCACCTGGCCGGTCTGCGCGGGAATGTCTGGCGCGATCTGACGCTGGGTGCGGTGTGCATCCATTCGGGCACCAAACCCGCACAGGAACAACATGGCAGAACACGGCGTAACCGGTAACGCTGTGCGCTGGCAGTCGGTGGTGCAGGACGATCTGCAGGCGGTGGAGTACCGTCTGCGGCGTGAGGTCGTGTCCATCATCCCCACAATCACCCATCTCGGCGAACATGTACTGGGCGCCGGAGGCAAGCGTCTGCGTCCGGCGGTGCTGTGCTTGGCAGGGCGTGCATCGGGTGATCCGCAGCCCGAGAGACTGGTGGCGCTGGCCACCGCCGTCGAGCTGCTGCACATGGCCACGCTGGTGCATGATGATGTCGTGGATGAGGCCGGAACCCGCCGGGGACGCCCCACCGCCAACGCGCTGTATGGCAACACCGTGACCGTGCTGACCGGAGACTATCTGCTGGCGCGGGCGGTGCGACTCATCGCTCATGACGGCGACTTGGAGATGATCCGTGCCGTCAGCGACGCCAGCGTGCTGCTGGCCGAGGGCGAGGTGCTGCAGCTGTTGCATGTCGGCCGGGTGGATGTGAGCGAGCAGGACTATTTCGAGGTGACGCGTCGAAAAACCGGTTCACTGCTTGAAGTCTGCTGTGAGGTTGGTGCACGATGCGCGGGCGCATCCGATGGAGCCCGCAGCGCGCTGAAGGCGTTCGGCCACGCCATGGGCCTGGCCTTCCAGATCGTGGATGACGTGCTGGACTATGTGGGTGATCCATCCCGGATGGGCAAGCCGGTGGGCGGTGACCTGCTGGAAGGCAAACTGACGCTACCGCTGATCTACGCCCTGGATGCATCTCCCCCTGCGTCACGTCAACACATGACCGATCGTCTGCTGGCTGGCGTCTCGGCCGAAGAGGTTCCCGATGTGTGTGATTTTATTGTCCGGTACGGCGGCTTCGAACGCTGCAACGCTCGCGCCGCACAGTTAGCGGATGAAGCCGTGGCCCATCTCGATCAGTTGCCCGCCAGCGATGCCCGCGAGGCGCTGAGGCAGCTCGCCCGTTACATGGTGAGTCGGGATGCCTGAGATGCCGTTGGTGATATTCGACCTGGACGGCGTGATCTATCGCGGACATGAGTTGATGCCGTCCGCAGTGGAGACAGTATCGGAGTTGAGAAGTCGGGGAGCGGCTGTTCGCTTCTTCACCAACAACTCGGGTATCTCCCGCAGGGGATATGTGGAGCGACTCACACGACTTGGCATTCCCACTGACGAGAATGACTTCATGACATCGGCCTACGCGACGGCTTTGTACCTGCAGCGACGGGGAGCCGCAGGTCGCAGTGTGTTCGTGGTCGGCGAGGCTGGGATCAGGCACGAACTGGAGCGGGTTGGGCTGCATCTGGTCGATGATCCGGAAGAGGAGTCCGCGGACTTTGTGGTGGCCGGAATTGACCGGAACTTCAGCTACGCCACCTTGAAGCGCGCGCAATATGCGATCCTGAACGGTGCGGAGTTCATCGCCACCAACGCAGACGCCACCTACCCGGTGGCCGACAACCGCGTGGAACCGGGCGCCGGGTGTATTGTGGCCGCGATTCGCACCGCTACCGGTGTGGAACCCCGGCTGATTGGCAAACCGGAAACCTGGGGGGTGTTGAGCCTGATGGAACAGACCGGCGCCCGGCCTGAACAGAGCTGGCTCGTGGGAGACCGGCTGGATACAGACATCGCCGTGGGAAACGCCGCAGGCATCCACACGGTGCTGGTGCTGACCGGGGTCAGCACGCGGGACGATGCGATCGCGTGCCCTGCGGATCAGCGGCCTGGCTATATCATCGATACGCTGGCGGAATTGCCCGGGTTGGTGTGGGACCAGGCAGGATAACCGGTATCTGCGCTAGTACCATATGATCACAGCGCGGCGCCGCCGCGCAACGATACCTTCCTTACAGAAAGGATGGAAACGGACTGATATGGCGAAGAAGAAGAAGGCCAAGGCGCCTCTGGGTATTGGCGTAATCGGCGCCGGCGGAATCGCCGAGGGCGCCCATCTACCGGGTTATGCGGCCTATCCGGATCTGTGTAAGATTGTGGCGGTATGCGACACCATGCCCGATCGCGCGAAGCGTGTGGCTGAGAAGTTCGGCGCTGAGCATGTGTTCACCGACTATCGGGATATGCTGGCGTTGAAATCGGTTGACGCGGTAAGCGTAACCACGCCCAATGCCTTCCACAAGCAACCGACTATCGACTCGCTGAAGGCCGGCAAACATGTGCTGGTTGAGAAACCGCTGGCGATGAACTCAGCCGAAGGCGCTGAAATGGTGCGCGTGGCGCGTGAGACCGGCATGAAACTGCAGGTCGGTCTTAACATGCGCTGGGGATCCGATCAGCAGACGCTCAAGCGATTTATCGATGAAGGAAAGTTGGGTGACATCTACTACGCCCGGGCTCAGGCCCTGCGCCGCCGCGGCGTACCCACCTGGGGCGTGTTCACCGAGAAGGACAAACAGGGCGGCGGCCCGATGATCGACATCGGGGTGCACATCATCGACACCACCCTGTGGTTGATGGGGCATCCGAAGCCGGTGTCTGTATCCGGTATGTCCTGCCGGAAGTTCGGTCACCGCAGCGGCATCCTCAACATCTGGGGACCGTGGGATCCAAACAACTTCACCGTGGAAGACTTCGCCTGCGGTTTGGTGAAGTTCGAGAACGGCGCGGCCATGTCGATCGAGTCCAGCTTCGTGGCGAATCTGGAGAACGACGTATTCAACAGCACGCTGCTGGGCACCGAGGGCGGCGCACAGTTGTCGCCGTTGAAGCTGTTCCGTGAAGAATGCGGCGCTTTGATCGAGGTGACTCCCACGTGGCGTCCCAATCTGCCTCCCAGCCATCAGTTGGAGATCGAGGCGTTTCTGAAAGCCATTCTGGAAGATACCGAGCCGCTGGTGACCGGCGAGCAGGGACTGATGACCCAGCAGATCATCGAGGCGGTGTATACCTCCAGTGAGACCGGTCGCGAGGTGCTACTGCCATAGCCCCGCGCGTGGTCGAAGGATCCTGTGCGCCCTCCGAGGACGCACCCGTCACGCTCACGCCGCCGTCGCCGGAACACCGGCGGCAGCGGCGCAGGGCGCTGTTCGCTCTGGTGGCTATGGCCGGTATGGCTGAATTGGCGTACGCGATCGTCAACTTTTCGGCCATGCCGCCCTATCTGCGGTTCGAGTTGGGACTCGGCGCCTGGGTGGGAGCGATCGGTGCGGCGTTCCTGTTGGTGGAGACCGCGCTGAAGTCCCCGCTGGGGCTGATGAGCGACCGCTGGGGGCGCAAACCGCTGCTGCTGCTGGGGCCGTTGATCAGCATGATCACCGCGCCGCTGACGGTGCTGTTCCACGTGCCCATTCCGCTGCTTCTTTTGCGCGCCATCGACGGTGTCGGCGCTGCGGCGCTGTGGCCGACCGCATTCGCCACGGTGGCTGACGTTGCGGACCCCGAAGAACGCGCCACGGCGATGAGCCTGTTCAACGTCACCTATCTGGTCGGTGTGGCCATGGGACCGTTACTGGGCGGTCTGGTGAACGACTATACCGGCCACATGACATCCTCATTCTGGCTTGCCGGGGTGTTGTTCGGGCTGACTGCGCTGATCGGGTACGTGGCCATACCTCGCGTGCTTCCACGGCATCACTCCGAGACGCATCACGATGCGGAACGTCCGCACATGAGTCTTCGCGAGATTTGGGAGGCTGCCAAGCTGGTCCCGGACACGCTGGTGCTGGGGTTCTTCTGTTTCCTGTCCATCGGGCTGGTGATGCTGCTGGTGAAGCTGTTCGCCATGGAGGTGCTGCATCTAAGCGAAAGCGGTTACGGATTGATGTTGCTGCCCCCGGCGTTGGTGTTTGCTGTCTTCAGCGTACCGGCCGGAAAGGCGGCCGATACATGGGGGAAGCGGCGCGCGATGCGCATCGGCATGACGCTGTGTTGCCTGGGAATGTGGGGCATCCCGTTTACCGGTATCAAGCTGCTCATCCTGTTCAGCGCGTGTGTGGTCGGGCTGGGTTACATTCTGGCAATCCCGGCGTGGATGGCGATCGTTTCGGAGATCGGCGGGGCGCGTCGCGGCGCGGTGATGGGCGCGGTTTTCACCGCTCAGGGTGTCGGCGCGATGATCGGGGCGCCGTTGGGCAGCTGGCTGTATGATCGCGTGCCGATTACGATCGGCAGCTTTCACCTGTCCAGCCATCATACGCCATTCGTGGGGTGTTGCGTCATCCTCACATTCACCTGGTTGCTGACGCTCTGGCGGTTTCGTGATCGCCCTGCCGGGGAGCGTCAGGCCGCCTGAGCGGGATTCACGGCACCGCCGAATACTCCAGCACATCGGATGACGGGCCGGACGGAAGCGTGACACGCAGGCCTTCTTTCAACGCACGACCCGTGTAGCTTCCCAGCGGGCCGGTGCGGTCTGAACGCACGCTGTAGGTCTTGTCCGCATGCAATCCGCGCAGGATGATCGTCCGCTCGGCGTCATCCGCGTTCACGTGGCGAAACAACAGCACCATTCCGGCATCCAGATCACCGCGATGAAACTGCTGGGCTCCCCACGCGTCCGGTTCGCGTGTGTACGGCAGCGCCGGATACCAAGCTCCGATCAGGTAATGACGCAACGCACGCCATCGGTCCATCAGCTGCCTGGCGCGTGAGACGTCAAATGCCGGATCGTCGGCGATCCATCCGGGAATGATCGAGGTGGCCAACGTGGAATGGAACGTGTAATCGTCCAACCGGATGATGGGCGTGGTGAAGGTGTTGTTGGGAAGATACTGGCTCAGTCCCCAGATCTGCGCCTGGTCGACATCATTGTCGAACCAGTAGTCGCTCTCCTGATGCAGATGCATCCGTGTCACGGTTTCCAGATCGATACGCCGGCCGCCGCTGGCGCACTCTTCCCGCAAACCATCCGGCCATTCGGCAGCGATTGCGTCCCAATAGGCGTACAGCCCCTCGATATACCGGATCTCGTTGATCCCCTGTCGGTCATCCGGATCGTTTTGCCGCCAATACGGCAGCGGATCCATGTTGAAGTCCTGCCTATAGAAGCGTACTCCGGGAAGTGACAGCTGGGCGCGTACCACATTCAGAAAGTAATCGCGCACTTCGGGCAGGCCGAAGTTGGCCAGCCCGGTCTGACCGTCCGCACCGCGGGTATCTCCGGTCCAAAGAACCCAGTCGGGGTGTTCCGTGTGGAATCTGGTCCCGGCCATTACCCGTTCAGGCTCAAACCATAGCCCGTAGATCATGTGATGCTTCAGGGCGGCGCGTCCTACAGGCGCCATGCCTTCGGGGTAAGCGTCACGCCTTGGCGTCCAGTTGCCGGCTCCCATCGGCCAGCCACCCTCGAACCATCCGGCATCGGTTATCAGCGCCTCCAGGCCCAGCGGTGCGTAGGCCTCGATGAGCGATATCTGATTTTCCGCGGTGCATTCGTTCAGCCATCCACCGCCACGGGTGAAACAGGTGTTGCAAAACGGCGTTGGCAGCAGCCGTTTGCCGTCACGTCGGGCGGCCACGTGTTCATAGATCCAGTTGCGAAAACGGGCATTGGCTTCCCACGTATCGCCCGGGTTGTACAGGCAGGCGATACGCGGGGAGCGTACGCGTTCGCCTGGATACAGCCGGAAATGAGTCAGTTCCATACCGGCGGCGATGCCCAGTCGGTGGTCCGCATCACAGCCGGCCTGGGCGGCCCATTGACCGGACCATCCGATAGCGAAAATCCAAGCGCCCGTCCCGGTGTCGATTTTGAAAAACGGCAGTTCGCTGTTGGACGAACGCCCGCCGCTGGTGGCGAACCGGATGGCATGTCCGGGCTGCAGCGGATGAACGCTTGGTTCGAAATCGGTGGGGTTGGAGGGAGCGCCGTTGGTGCGATACAGCATGTAGGGAGCGGCGCCAGCCATCGGATCGTGCAGCACCAGACTTAAAGGCTGTACATCGCTGATAATCGGCGTGTTGGTTGTTCCCGTATTTTCAAACGTGAGTGTCCAATCCAACGTGCGGTATTTCGGGTAATAAGTCACTTCCCATGCGACTCGAAGCCCGGTATGGGGATCGGTCCATTCGGTTCGTATGACCGTTCGGTCGGCGGTTTGCGCCAGCTGTCGAGTGGCACGTTTCCATTTGGGCAGGAGGCTGTCGCTGCAGATACCGTCATATCGGAAGCCAAACGGGTAGCGCGCAGCAACGGGCGGCATTCCCTGCAGGGGCAGCTCATCCAGCCACCGTGTCGTTCCATTCGTCAGCGTGATCTTGGCGTCTGCCCAATCGGCATGGTCACACACGTATCCATCTCCTCCGTCAGTTACGCTCAAGTCGATCCAACGCGCTCCATTGCAGACCACATCGATATTCACTGCGCTGTCGGATGCGTGCAGTACGGGCGTGCTGTACAACACGCCGTTAGGACCCGACACCTGGAACGCCACGGATGCCGGGCTGCCCTTCGTTCGTTCGTTCAGGTCGACACCGGCGGTGGCGGTGAACCGTGTGATACCGCATTCAGCCCGGACGCGCAGCCGGCCGGGCGCATGAACGCCCAATCCACGTTCTGCAGGACGGCCGCCGGGTGTCAGTGGTGTCTGGATTACGCTGCGCCGGCGTTCGATCTCACCCCAGCCATGTCCGAAGTTCAAAAGATCGATATCCGGCGTGTCGGCCTTCCACGGGCGTTCATTTCGTCCTCTTGGATTCAGCAGCTGTTCCGGCCATTGCGGAGCACCGGCCGCGTTGCCTATCATAATCGTTGCAAGCAGGATCACCGCGCCGACCAGGTGAGACAGTTGCAGGGTGGACTCCATCGGGCACCTCTCTGACTCCGGCAGTCATCACTTGCCCGGATGATAACGCATTTTATCCAGGCAGACAAGGTTTCAGTGGCCAGAATGCTTGCCGCCGAGCGCAGAGTCTGGTATACTGGCCTAGTGCTTACAAGGCAACAACAGGCAGAGGTTTACGATATGTTTGCAGTCATCAGAACCGGAGGCAAGCAGTATCGGGTAGAGCCCGAGACCGAACTGTACGTCGAGAAGCTCGACGCCGAAGAGGGCTCCACGATCGAGCTTACCGATGTGCTGATGGTAAGCGGCGACTCCGGGCTTCGGGTGGGCTCACCCACAGTGGACGGCGCGCGCGTGCTGGCCACAGTGGTCAAGCACGGCAAAGGGCCGAAGATCCACGGCTTTTTGTACAAGGCGAAAAAGCATACGCAGCGTCATTGGGGCCATCGGCAGTGGTATACCAAGCTCTGCGTGACCGAGATCAAGGCCTGACGCGGCGGAGGTAACGGAAGTTGGCACACAAAAAAGGAATGGGCAGCTCGCGGAACGGCCGCGACAGCAAGCCCAAGTACCTGGGAGTCAAGGAATTTGACGGCCAGATCGTCAAGCCCGGCTCGATCATCGTCCGGCAGCGGGGCACCAAATTCCACCCCGGGCTCAATGTGGGTCTGGGCAAAGATTACACGATCTATTCGCTGATCGACGGGACGGTGAAGTTTGACAGCCGCCGTCATATCAAGCGGATTTCCGTGTTACCGTTGCCGCAGGAAGAGGGCGATCAGGTTATCGCCTGAGCGGCCGGTGAATCGTAACGTCAGGGGGCTCGCCGCATCGCGGGCCCCTTTTCGCATCTGAGGGTGAGCGTATCGTGTTCGTCGACGAGGTAGTCATCGAGGTCAGCGCCGGTAACGGCGGTAACGGCGCCGTCTCATACCGGCGGGAAAAGTACGTGCCGCGTGGAGGCCCGAATGGCGGCGACGGCGGGCGTGGCGGCGATGTGATCGTTGTGGCGGACGAACGTATCACCACATTGCTGGACTATCGATATCAACGACACTACCGGGCAGAAGCAGGCGGCGCCGGGGGCAGCAGTGACTGTCACGGCAAGCGGGGCGAACCTTGTGTCCTGAAAGCGCCGGTGGGTACGCAGATCTATGATGCCGAGACGGGTGAACTGCTGGCCGACCTGGTGCACCCCGGTCAGCAAGTGACTGTGGCGCGCGGAGGACGCGGCGGTCACGGCAATGCGTACTTTGCCAACGCCACCCGCCAGACCCCCCGCTTTGCCGAAAAAGGGGAGCCGGGCGAAGCGCGTACGCTGCGCCTGGAGTTGAAGCTGTTGGCGGATGTGGGACTCATCGGATATCCCAGTGTGGGCAAGAGTACGCTGATCGCCGCGGTATCAGCCGCGCGGCCCAAAATCGCCGACTATCCGTTCACCACGCTAGTGCCCAACCTGGGAGTGGTGCAGGTGGAAACCGGTCGGCATTTTGTCATGGCGGACCTGCCCGGGCTGATTGAAGGGGCGCATGCCGGCGCGGGCTTGGGACATCAGTTCCTGCGGCATACCGAGCGCTGCCGGCTGCTGGTGCATGTACTGGATCTTTCTCCGATGACCGCGCGCGACCCGCTGAACGACTACGAGACAATCCGTCGGGAACTGGAGCTGTATAGCGCCAGCCTGGCCAAGCGTCCTGAGGTGATTGCGCTCAACAAGAGCGATGTGGCCGAACCGGATATGCTGGAGCGGGTACTGAATGAGTTGCAGTCGCGTGGCGCCGATGTACACGTCATTTCAGCTGTGACACGCACCGGCTTGCGCGAACTGGTGTACCATCTGGCCTCACGGCTGGAGTCGATCCCGGTAGAACGTCCGGAGACGGACGAGATGGTGGTGATCCGCACCGGCGACGCAGATGAACGCGCGTGGCGCGTGCGCCGAGCTGACGACGGCGTCTGGGTGGTAGAGGGCCGGGGCATCGAAAGACTAGTGCAGATGACAGACATCGAAAGCGATGAGGCGATGATGCGGCTTCATCGCAAACTCCGCAAGTTCGGCATACTGGGTAAGCTCGAGCGCGAGGGCGCCGCCACCGGTGATGTGGTCCGCATCGCATCGCTGGAGTTCGACTATGTATCCGATGATGATGACCCGGATGCGCCGGAGGCCGGACGCTGATGGTGCGACGAGCGGTTATCAAAGTGGGCACCAGTACGCTGGTGACCCCGGAGGGAACGCTGGATATTCCGATGATCCGGTCACTGGCGGGCCAAATCGCCGAGGTGTATCGGCAGGGGGTCGGCGTGGTGGTGGTCAGCTCGGGGGCGGTGCGCACCGGTCGGATCGCCTTGCGTCAGCATCCCTGTGCGGATGTTGCGCAGGAGATCGATCCGCAGCTGATGAAGCACGCAGCCGCCTCACTGGGACAGCCGATCCTGATGAAGGCCTATGTGGAGGCGTTCGCCGAGAGCGGTATTCCGGTGGGCCAGGTGCTGGTAACCCGCAGCGACTTCGGAGAACGCCATCGGTTTCTGCAGGCGCGCGCCCGCTTGAACGCGCTGCTGCAGTTGCGCGTGGTGCCGATTGTGAACGAGAACGACACGATCGCCACCAGCGATGTGGGGTTTGGCGACAACGACACGCTTGCGGCGTTGACGGCATCGCTGCTGGATGCGAACCTGCTGCTGGTGCTCTCCGATGTGGACGGGCTGTACGACAGGGATCCATCGGAACCTGGAGCGGTGCGGTTCGACACGATCACCGAGATCGGCGCCGACGCGTGGCAGGCGGCCGGTGACAGCCGCTCGGGCGTGGGTACCGGCGGTATGCGCACCAAGCTGCGTGCGGCTCAAGTGGCGATGACCTCCGGCGTGCGGATGGTGATCGCCCATGGACGTCATCCTTCGGTGGTGACGCGAGCTTGTTCAGGCGAGCCGGTAGGCACGCAGTTCCTGGCCCAAAAACATCCGCTTAGACAGCGCGCGCGCTGGCTGGCGTACGGACTGCCTGCCAGCGGATGGATCGTGGTGAACGATGGCGCCCGAGAGGCGCTGCATGCGAATAAAAGCCTGCTTCCGGCAGGTGTGGTAAGCTGTGGCGGCGAGTTTGGGCCTCACAGCATCGTGGAAGTACGTGACGCCGATGGAAATGTGTTTGCCCGGGGATACTGTAACTACAGCGAACCGGAACTGCGCATGATCGCCGGATACCAGACGCGTGACATTGTCAAACGGCTGGGCTACAAGCGCCGCGATGAGGTGATCCACCGGGATGACCTGGTTCTGGTCAGCGGCAGTATCTGGCAGGAGTGCTGATTTCTCGCTTCACAGTACAATGAAGTGGCAGTTCCCTGAGCGGGGCATCAAACCATATGCGTGTCAACCAAAAGAACGATCAGCGTACCGTGAAGCGCACCAGACCACCCATGGATGCGCGTCAGTGGCAGCGCGTCTCCGACGCGGTCGGATTGGCCCTGGTGACGCTGGGCGTCTGGATGGGGATCGGGTTGTTCCTGGCAGCCAATGGCGAGATGGGGCGTTGGGTCAGCATGAACTTACGGCATTTCGCCGGGCTGTGTGCCTGGGTGATACCGGTACTGACCACAGCCATAGGCGTGCGGCTGCTGATCGGTAAGTTCTGGCTTTCCACCCCCCGCATTGTCATTGGGTCTCTCACGCTTTTTCTTGCAGTGATCGGCTTCTGTCACCTGCGGGTACCCGCCGGTCGCTGGTTCGACCCGGCGCTGACGGTAACCGCCGGCGGTTGGCTGGGCGGAGTCGTCTGCTGGGCCATCGAACCCTGGATGGGGCGTGTGGGGCTGGTGCTGGTGCTGTCGGCACTGACCATCGGGTCGCTGCTGGTGCTGCTGGATCGTTCGTTCACGGAAGTACTCGCCTGGGGAGACGGGTTGCGTCGTCGGGTCAGCGACTCCGGAAAGGCGCTTGTCCAGCATGCCCGGGATCGGCGTGCTGAGCGTTCCCTGCAGCCGTCTCGCACCAAGGCGCGCAACAGTTATACGCCGTCGTTCGCTTCGGTCGAACACAGCGAGCCGCCGGCCATCGGTGATGAAGGCCCCGATGAGATCGCTCAGGATTTGGATACAGGGAGTGCGCCGGGCGTTAACGAACCGGAAACCGGATCGAGGCGGCGTTCCCCGAGTAAACGCAAGACCACCGCGCCCGCTCAGGAGAGCAGCGGGCAGATGGTGATGGATATCGATCCGGACCCCAACGGGTTTCAGTTGCCGCCCACCAGCCTGTTGGCCGAACCGGAGCCCGTCCGGAAGCGCTCCGAGAGTGAACTGCGGGACAAGATCGAGCTGATCGAAGAGAAACTGTCCACCTTCGGCATCGGCGCCACGGTGGTCGGGGTGACGCAGGGGCCGACGATCACCCGATATGAGCTTCAGCTGGCGCCGGGTATACGCGTGGCTCGAGTGGCTGCCCTGGAGGATGACCTCGCGCTGGCCCTTGCCGCCACGCACGTGCGTCTGGAAGCGCCGATCCCCGGCAAATCGCTGGTGGGTATCGAATTGCCCAATGATGTCCCCCGTAGAGTATCGTTGCGCGAGGTGGTGGAGGATCCGGATTTCCGCAATGCGCGATCGCTGCTGACATTCGCGCTGGGCAGGGATATTGCCAATCGCGTGCATGTGGCGGATTTGGCGCGTATGCCGCACCTGCTGATTGCCGGAGCCACCGCGTCGGGCAAGAGCATCGGGTTGAACTCGCTGATCTGCAGTATTCTGATGCGCGCCACGCCTGAGCAGGTGAAGTTCGTGATGATCGACCCGAAACAGGTGGAACTGTCGTTGTTCGAGGGGATCCCGCATCTGATCTGTCCGGTGGTAAAGGACGTAAAGCAGGCGGATGGCATTCTGAAAGCCGCCGTGCACGAGATGGAGCGCCGATATGAGATGCTGGCCCGGGCGCATACACGGAACATCGACGGGTATAACGCGCAGCACGAAGAGAAGATCCCGTATATGGTGATTGTGATCGACGAGTTGGCTGACCTGATGATCCAGCGCAAACAGCAGGTGGAGGGGTCGATCCAACGGCTTACTCAGATGGCCCGCGCGACCGGCGTCCACCTGGTGGTGGCCACACAGCGGCCTTCGGTCGACGTAATCACCGGCGTCATCAAGAGCAACCTGCCGTGCCGCATTTCGTTCGCCACCGCCAGCCAGGTGGACAGCCGTACCATATTGGACAGCGCTGGAGCCGAACGGTTGATCGGCCGCGGCGACATGCTGTATAAGCCGGCCGATCTGCCTACGCCCATCCGTATTCAAGGTTGCTATGTGGATGAACGCGAGGTGCAGCAGCTGACGTCATACTTACGGGATCAGGCCCTGCCCGAATACACCCTGACGCCGATCGATACCGGCGATCCGGCGATCGACAACGGCGAGATGAACGGCGGCGAGGATGAACTGTACAATGATGCGCTGAGGTTGGTGGTGAAGAGCGGCAGCGCGTCGGCCAGTATGCTGCAGCGACGTTTCCGCATCGGGTACAACCGCGCGTCGCGGCTGATCGAAACCATGGAGGACAGAGGCATCGTGGGAAGAGCGGACGGTCAAAAGCCGCGTGAGATATTGATTACCAAGGATGAGCTTGACCGGATGTTGAGCGGAACGGGAGACGATACGTGAATCGTTTCGCATTTGTGCTGCATCCGTTGAGGATCTCGGATATCACTCGCAAATTTCCGTTTCTGAAGCCGCTTCCGGACAGTTGGACGGGGCGACTGTTCTCCTTGGCGCCTCCCTTCAAGGTGTCGCACATAACCGGTTGTGTGTCCGCAACGGGCGCCGAATGTGAAGGCTGGTTCATCGTGGTGCCTATGACACCCGAGCAGATGCTGCAGGCGGATTTTCGAAAGGTGGTGCTGCCGCGTATTCTGCGCGCCGGCGCCATCGCCGAAGAACTGGGGGCGCAGATAATCGGCTTGGGGGCGTTCCTGAAAGTTGTGGGTGACCGCGGGGTGAGCGTTGCCGCGGGATTGAACGTGCCGGTGACCACCGGCAATAGTTACACTTCGGCCAGTGCGCTACAGGGGGCACTGCAGGGCGCAGCCCAATTGGGGGTTGCGGCCGGTGAGGCGCGCGCGGCAGTGGTGGGCGCCACCGGTGCGATCGGCGCGGCCTGTTCGCGTATTCTGGCGGATCATACCGCCGAGGTGGTGTTATGCGCCCGGCAGATGGACCGTCTGGAACTGTTGAAACATGAGCTCTCCGCCTCACAGGCGCGCGTGCTGATAGAGACCGATCCGCGCCAGGCGGTGCGCGACGCGGATATCGTGATAGCGGTCACCAGTGCGACGGACACGCTGATCGAGCCGGAGGATCTGCGTCCGGGGGCGGTGGTGTGTGACGTGGCGCGGCCGCGCAACATCTCACAGGCAGTGTATGAGCGCCGCCAGGATGTGCTGGTGATCGACGGCGGCGTGATCGCGGTGCCCGGCGAAAACCTGGATTTCGGGCTGAACTTCGGATTTCCCCCCAAACATGCCGAAGCGTGCATCGCCGAAACGATGCTGCTGGCGCTGGAGGGCCGATTCGAGTGCTTCACGCTGGGCGGCGATATCCATGTGGACAAAGTGCGCGAAATCGCACGGCTGGCAGACAAACATGGCTTCCGGGTGGCGGGGTTCCGCCGATTCGAACGCCCCATCCCCGATGATGAGGTGGAACGTATACGTCGAAACGCCCGGCGGCCGGAGCCGGTGAACCTGGAGTCTGTGCGGCTGTGAGCGAGGCGCGCATGGAACAGGCCGCCGCATCGATCGCGTCGCTGTTGCAGAACGCACGACATGTGACAGCGTTGACCGGAGCCGGCATCAGCACCGCTGCGGGCATACCGGATTTTCGCGGGCCGAACGGGTTATATACCACTGGAGCGTATGACGCCGAGCGCGTGTTTGATTGCCGGTACTTCGCCAAACACCCTGAGCTGCTGAGCGCCTTCTCCCGAGACCTGCTGCGCATGGTCAGCGCACTCCAGCCGTGTTTCACGCATCGGTTTTTGGCCGCCCTGGAACGTTCCGGGTATGACGTGATCGTTGTCACCCAGAATATCGATCCGCTGCACCAGCTGGCCGGATCACGCTGCGTGTACCCTGTCCACGGCAGCTATGCGGAGGCCTACTGCGTGCGATGTCACAACCGTTGGCCAACTGCAGAGTACGCGAACATGCTGGAACGGGCGGATGTGCCGGTATGCGCTTGCGGCGGCGTGATCAGACCTGACATCGTGATGTTCGGCGAAGCTGTCAAGTATATGCCGGAAGCGCAGGCGGCGGTCTCGGACAGCGATATGCTGCTGGTCTTGGGCACATCACTGACGGTGTACCCGGCCGCGGCGCTGCCTTCGCTGGCCCAGGGGCCGGTGATCCTGGTGAACAAAGGCCCAACGGGTTATTACCCCAAGCCCGACGATATCTGCGTGGATGCGTATCTTGACCCGCTGTTCCGGCAGGTCGCCGTGCAGATGGGGCTGGACGTGCCGGACTGAGCGATGAAAATGTTACGCGGCAGACCGGTCGACCCTTTCTCTCCCTGGCTCTACATGCGGAGGAACTTGAACCGCACCGCACCGGTGACTTTTGTGATCGTGTTGTCGGTCGTACTGATCTGTACGGTGATCACGATCATCCGCAGCATCGACCTGACGGTACTCACGGTCTATGGATATCAACGTCACTTCTGCGTGTTGGCGCCCCGCACCGGCGTTGTGCTGCCGCCACTGGATCAAGCGCAGATACTCAGCGAGCCGTTGGTGCGCCAGACCGCAGTCACTGCCGTGTGCCTCACCACCATTCATACCATCTTCGGCAAGTTCCCATTCGTGTTGTTCGGCTTCACGCCTGAGGATATGAAGCCCATGCTGTCGCTGACCCAGATGCGGTTGATACGGGGCCGCTTGCCGCGGGAGGGACAGCCGGAGTGTGCGATCTCGGTGGAAGTGGCGCGCAATCGCGGTCTGAAACTGGGCGATCCGGTGTTGACGCCCGACCAGACGGACAGTTTTTCACCCGTCGAGGTGAAGCTTGTGGGGTTGTTGTCGGGCCCCAGCTGGTTCGCGGTGACCGATCGCTCGTTTGTGACCCGTCACTTCTTTCCGGCGTTGCAGAGCCTGATTGTTTCGGCAGGTGATGCACGCAAACAGCCGGAACTGGATCGCCGCCTGAAACGCCAGATAGATCCCACGCATGTGCGCATGTTCAGCTTCGGACAGCTGGTGGACGAACTGCGCAGTTCGCTGACCAACCTGTACCTGATCATGCGTGTGGTCGTGACCATCGTGGTGGTGGTCCTGGCGATCATGATGGGTATGCTCTCGAACATCTTTTTCGCGCAGCGCCTGCCGGAGTTCGGTCTGCTGGTGGCCATGGGATACACGCGTTCGCGGCTGCTGTGGCGCATCGTCCGTGAAACCGCCTGGATGGTGTTCCTCGGATGGGTGCTGGGGGCGGCGCTCAGCGCGGCCATTCTGAAGAGCCTGCAGGTCTGGCTGTTCGATCCGCGGGGGCTGCTGCTGAATCCTTTGGACCCAGGGGCGTACCTCTACACGATCCCCATACCGTTCGCTGTGCTGCTGTTCGCCGCGTTGGCTGTGGGACCGCGGCTGCTCAGCCTGGATCCGGTGCAGATCATCGAGCGCAAGTTATGAGTGCACTGCTCCGCTGTGAATCGCTCTGTCTGGTGTATGGCGACGGTGACAGCCGTACCGCGGCGGTTGACCATGTATCGCTGCAGGTGCGCACGGGGGAGTTCGTCGGCATCATGGGACCGTCGGGATCGGGCAAGAGCAGCCTGCTCTATCTGCTGTCCGGGCTTAAACGTCCCACACACGGCAGCTGTTGGTTTCAGGAACATCGGCTGGATCAGCTGAGCGAGAGCGCGTTGACCCGCCTGCGTCTCAAGCAGTTTGGGTTCGTGTTTCAGCAACCGTTTCTGCTGCCCTACCTGACCGCGCTGGAGAATGTACTGCTGGCCGCACCCGGTGCAACGGCAGAGGACAGGCAACGGATACTTAATCTGTTCCAGCGTCTGGGGCTGGACCGCCTGACACACCGCATGCCCTATAAGCTGTCCGGCGGCGAGCGACAGCGGGTGTGCGTGGTGCGCGCCATGGCGCATATGCCGGATATCATCTTCGCCGATGAACCCACCGCCGCGCTGGATCGCGCGAACGGGCTGGAGGTGATGAACCTGCTGGCGTCCTACCGTGAACATGGCGCGGTGCTGGTGGTCACCCACGACGCTCAGATGCTGGAACAGGCGGACCGCGTGCTGTTGCTGCGTGACGGCCAGCTGGTGACCGATTGACAGCCATCCGCATCGGTTGTTACGATACGCTGACATGATGAACTCGCTCATGCTTCTGCGCCGCATTCTGGGCGCACCATCGCCGGAGATCACCGACGACGACACCGGTGGTTGGGTGGAATTGGCTGTGTCGCTGCTGCTGGCGCTGGTATGCGCCGGTGCGTACGTCGCCTATGTGCGGCTCTATCTGCCCGGGATCAACGGTCTGCCTGTATACCCTATGGGTGGGACGTTGGCGACCGCCGCAATGCTCGCCGCTTACCTGTTGCTGGTTACGCCCCTGGCGTCCGGAATAGGGCTGCGGTGGTGGCGAACGCGATTGGACAGGCAACCGGCGCTGATCTGGCTGGCTCCGGCTGTGTGCTGGCTGCTGTACGCACTGTTCGCGCTGGCTTCGGGACAGTTCCATATCGATCAAGCGCTGCGCCTGGCGGTCTATGTGATTGTGCCCGTCTGGCTTGCCAGCCGACGCGTTACTTGGGCCGACTGGGCGCTGGTGCTGGTGATTGCCGCCCCGTTTATCGAACGGGAACTGCTTCGGTTGCCTAGGGTTCCGCTGAAGAAGGGCATCGAGCTGGAGACACTTTGTGCGGTGGTGATCTTCCTGTGGTCGATGATGGCGGTTCGGCGTCTGCCGGGATTTCACCTGCGCTGGAAGCTGCTTTGGCCGGATGTGCGTTTCGGACTGGGGTTATACGCACTCTACGGTGGACTGGCTGTCACGGCGGGCTGGCTGTCCGGTTTTCTGGTTTGGCGTCCGTTCACCGTACAGCAGAACTACCAGATCACCGATCCCTGGATGACCGTGCTGCTGCATTTGGCTCTACCCTTCGGCATGTACCTGGTGGTGGCCATTCCCGAAGAGATGCTGTTTCGCGGCACAGTGCAGAATCTGATCGCCCGCAGCACCGGGCGTCCCTGGGTAGGGCTGGCGGTGGTGTCGGCGGTGTTTGGACTGCTGCATTTCAAGCCTTATGACAACGGGGCGTTCCTGACGGCCTCCGGACCGGCTTGGTTTCAACTGGGGTACGCCGCCCGGTACATGCTGATGTCCGCACTGGCGGCGGCCGTGTACGGGTATGCCTATCTGCGCACCGGTCGACTGACCGCGGGCTGTGTGGTGCACGCGCTGGTGGACGCCACCTGGCTGACGCTGTTCAACCCCAAATAGTCGATCGCGCGAGGAGAGGGGGGAGCCGTTCGGGCAGGCCGACACCAGCAGGTCGTGGCTGATCGGGTCAGGTATACGGCCATCAACGGGCCGAATATGATCCGCCTGGCTGATGGGCACGCGGAACGAGCGGTCTACCGGAAATGGGGTCAGTCAGGTATTATGAAGTCAATCACGGGCTCGGCACATGAACGGAGTGACGGGACAAGGAGGCTTGCCCATGAAACGGTGGAACACCCCGATGCTGGTCGTACTGGCCCGCAATCATCCGGAGGAGCAGGTATTGATATCCTGCAAGTCGCTAGACGACGACGACTCATACAAAGATAACTATACCTGTTTCTCTATCGGTGGGAATTGTTCACAATGCAATGCGGTTTATGACAGTTAAACATTCCGCCGAGGTGTGGAGTCATCTATTAACCGAGCCGGTGGCGATGACCAGAACGATGGCCTGCGTACCGGGTACGGACAATCGGGGCGCTCGATGAGACCCGCTTGGCGAACGCCTGAGCTTCATGTGCTGACCCGAACACACGGCGAGGAAGCGATCCTGAGTTCGTGCAAGAACTTGGCCGGCGGCGGACCGTGGCATCGCGACTCGATCTGTGGTGAGTTCAGCGACTGCCTGGTCTGCCGACTGCCGACACCCAGCTGATATTCACTCCACCGGCCAAGGATCTATATTCGTTTTTGATGAGGGTGTTACCCCGTCAGGCGACTCATGGCGCACGCAAAGAGGCTTTATGGTATACTGGCCTCATATTCACCGCTTATCGATTGCGGTGTGGAAGTAACACGATGCGCCCCGAGCGGACTGCGCCGACGCTGATGGTCATTGCCCGCAACCGGCCTGAAGAGATGGTCCTGTATGGCTGCAAGCTGGAAGTTTTCGAAGTGGGCAGTGCAACGGAACGATCTGGCTGTTTTACCGTAGAGGCAGATTGTTTTTTCTGTTGGCCGCTGTCCCCCAGCTGACCCCCACTGACAAATTAGCCACGGACAGTCGGAACCGGCCGGATCCGCATGGATACAAATGGACGCGCCGGCGCTCGGATGTGGTGATATGCCGGAAACTACAGATAAGCGGACAGACTGCAGGTTTCTAAGTTTGTTCCGGCTGCTGCCCGACTTTGGTCCAGAATGTCTCTTCGTCGATGATGGGGATGCCCAGCTGTTCGGCTTTGACGCGTTTGCTGCCGGCACCAGGACCGGCGACGACCAGAGTGGTCTGCTGACTGACACTTCCGCTGGTGCGGGCCCCCAGTGACTCCGCAATCGTTTCCGCCTCTTCACGGGTGGCGCGGTTCAGCTTGCCCGTGAATACAATGACTTGACCTGCCAACGGCCCCTCAGTGGAACCGGGCCTGTTTTCCTGCGGGACCACTCCCGCGTCGTACAGCCGTTTCAGCACACGCGCATTGTCGGGTGACTCGAAGAAACGCCGTATCGCCAGCGCCGTGGTCGGCCCGATATCGGGAACCTGCTGCAGCTGTTCCAGATCGGCATCCCGAAGCGCCTGAAGCGTGCGGAAGTGCGCCGAAAGGGTGCGCGCCGCTTTTTCGCCCACTTGGCGGATACCCAGCGCGACCAGAAAACGCGCCAGCGGTCGGTTGCGCGAGGCGTCGATGGCGGCCAGAAGGTTGGCGACAGAGCGTTCGCCCATTCGCTCCATCGGCAGCAGCTGCTCGCCCGTCAGATGATACAGGTCGGCAGGGTCATGCACCAGCCCCGCGTCATACAATGCCTGGATCTGCCGTTCACCCAAGCCATCGATATCCATTGCGGACCGGGACGCCCAATGGGCGATCCGTTCCACCACCTGCGCGGGGCACACGATGTTGCTGCACCGGGCGACCGCTTCATCAGGGGCGCGTTCGATGGGGCCTCCGCAGGCGGGGCAGACGGTGGGGCGCTCCACCGGGCGTTCCGAGCCATCCCGTTCATTGGTAAGCACCGATACGATCTCAGGAATCACATCCCCGGCCCGTTGAACCATTACCGCGTCGCCAATACGCACATCCTTGCGGCGGATTTCATCCTCGTTATGCAGTGTGGCGCGGCTGACGGTAACCCCCGAGACGATGACCGGCTCCATGACGGCCACCGGAGTGATCGCGCCCGTTCGGCCGACCTGCCAGATCACATCCAGCACGCGTGTGCGCGCCTGCTGAGCCGCGAACTTCCAAGCGATGGCCCAGCGGGGACTTCGCGCAACGAACCCCAATGTCTGCTGCAGCGCCCGGCTGTCCACTTTTACCACCACACCGTCGATGTCATAAGGCAGCTGTTCTCGGGTGACACCCTCGGATGGCTGGTCGAACAAGCAGAGCTGCCGGGAAGGGCGGTACGGGGCCAGCGGATCGTCACCGGGCAGGGGAGGCGACCATTGGGCGATAAACGACAGCACCTCCCGGATGTGTGCGCAGCGCTGTGCATGCGGATTGACCGGAAATCCCCAGTTGCGCAGCAGCTGCAACAGGTCCCATTGAGTTTGCGGCTCGTCGGCGCCCTCCAGCGCCCCCAGCGCATAGGTGAACAACTCCAATCGGCGCTGCGCGGTGATCGTCGGATCCAATTGGCGTAACGAGCCGGCGGCGGCGTTTCGGCAGTTGGCGAATGTGGGCTCGCCCCGCTCCGCGCGCTGGTTGTTGAGCTGCTCGAACGCGTGATGGCTCATATAGACCTCGCCGCGCACTTCCACCAGATCGGGGGGATTGGGGGTCCGCAGGCGCAGCGGCAATCCACGCACTGTGCGCAGGTTGGCCGTGATCTGTTCGCCGGTCTCTCCGTCGCCGCGTGTCGCTCCGGCGGTCAATACTCCCTGCTCATACGTGAGGGAGACTGCCAGCCCGTCGATCTTGAGTTCTGCGGTGTAAGCGATAGGCTTTTTTGCCGGTATGCCCGCCAGTTTATGGACGCGTGCATCGAACGCCAGCAGCTCTTCGGGGGCGAACGCGTTGTCCAGACTGAGCATCGGTACGCGATGGGTGTGCGGCGGCAGGGTTTCACTGCGAGCACCACCCACCCGGTGGGTGGGTGACGCGGGATCGTACCACTCGGGGTGCTCCGCTTCCAGTTGTTGCAGCTCCCGCAGATGGGCATCGTACTCGGCATCCGATGCGGTGGGCTGGTTGAGCACATAGTAGCGGTACTCAGCGTCGCGCAGCCAGTCCCTCAGCCACTCCACACGCTGGCGCAGGTTATCGTCGGTCATGGTGTTGCCTCCGACGTGCGGCGCATCAACAGCCGGTTCACATTGGCTTCCATCGCTGTGGACAGTTCCGGCAGGGGCCGATCCAGCAGTTCAGCCACCCGTTGAGCTGTGTGAAGCATCAGCGCGGGTTCATTACGCCGCCCTCGACGCGGTTCCGGGGTCATCCAGGGGGCGTCGGTCTCCAGCACGATGTGGTGGATGCCTACCGCACGAACAACATCAGGCAGAGCCCCCGGCTTTTTGAAGGTTACCAGACCGCCAATGCCCAGCATCCAGCCCATTTCCACCGCTCGGCAGGCCTGATCCACCGAACCGGTAAAGCAATGCAGCACGCCGTGCAATCCGGCGGCTTCATCGGCCAGCAACGCCAATAAATCGTCCCATGCGTCCCGGCAGTGTAACAGCACGGGGAGCGCGCGCTCGCGGGCCATTTCGAACTGTGTCAAGCAAACCTGCCGCTGTTGCTCGGGCGTTGCGAAGTCGTAGTAGTAGTCCAGCCCGATTTCGCCCAACGCGCAGACCGTCGGATGGTCCAGCCAGCGTTCCAGATCCGCACGAAGATCGGATGTCCAGCGGGCTGCTTCGTGAGGATGAATGCCCACCGCCGCCCGTACCACCTCCGGATGCCGCTCGGCCAACTGCAGCACGCATGGGCAGGTATCGGCCGAGTAACCCACCTCGATCAACCGCGTGACTCCGGCCGAACAGGCGCGGTTCAACGCCTCCTCCACATCATCCGCAAATCGCGGGTGACTCAGATGACAGTGGGTATCAGTCCAACAGACACTCATGGCAACAGGATACCGCGGTGCATGTCGCCCGTGTATGCTTCAGGACTCGTGGTTTTCGAAGAATACCCGCTTGGCCTTTCCCTCCTGGCGGGGCAGGTCACCGATGGCGAACACATCGCCTTGGGGGGTGAACCCCAGCACCTCTTTCAGGTGCTTGGCCACCATGAACCCGGTGACGCCCAGTTCGGCCTCCACATTGATGCGCACATCTCGCACGCCGTTCGTCTCTTCGATGATGATCTGGTAGTTGGCGCCCACACCGGGGATTTCCATCAGAGCCTGTTCCACCTGTTTGGGGAAGAAGTTCACCCCTTTGATGATCAGCATGTCGTCCACCCGGCCGGTGATCGGGGCGATGCGCACATGGGTGCGTCCGCAGGCGCATGGCTCGCGGGAAACGATGCGCGTGAGGTCGCCGGTGCGGAAGCGAATGACGGGCAGCGCTTCGCGTGTCAGCGCGGTAATGGTCAACTCGCCCAGTTCACCGTCGGGCACGGGCGTGTTGCCTCCGCGCGGCAGGATCTCCACGATGTAGTGATCCTCCCAGACGTGGATGCCGTCATGCGCGTGACAATCCATACCCAGCGTACCGACTCCTCCGGTTTCGGTCATTCCGTAGATGTCGAACACTTCGATGTTCAGACCATCGGCCAGTTTGCGTTTCATCGCATCCGAAAAGGTCTCCGAACCGAACAGTCCCACTTCCAGGTCGGGCAGGGTGGTGTTCATTTCGGCCAGCATCTCCATGATCCGCACGCCGTATGACACCACGCCGGTCAAAACACGCGTCCGGAAATCGCGCGCCAGCTTGATCTGACGGGCGGTGTTGCCCGAACCGGTGGGTAGAACGAACAGCCCCGCCGCGCGTGCTCCATGGTAAAAGCCAAACCCGCCGTTGAACAACCCGAACGAAGGCGTGATCTGCACGACATCGCCTTTGGCGGCATGCGCCATCAGATAACAGCGCGCCATACACTCCGCCCACTGATCGATGTCGCCATCTGTGTAGGGCATCACCACGGGGGCGCCGGTTGAACCGGATGACATATGCATATCCCGAACGCGTGACCGATCCACGCACAACAGGCCCAAGGGATAATGGTCGCGGAACTCCTGTTTACTCATGGTGGGCAGCAGTGGCAGATCTTCCGGTGTTCGGACGTCGCCGGGCTGGTAACCGGACTGACCGAGATGCGTGCGATACAGGGGGTTGGCGTCCCATACGTGATCCAGTACCGTTCGCAGTCGGCGCGACTGCAATGCGCGCAGATCTTCGAGGGGCATGCATTCAATTTGAGGCTGATGATAGCGGTCAGTCATCGATGCGGCAGTCCTTTCCGGCCAGGAAGGCCTCCCAGTTGGTTTGCAGGTATTCCGCAGGAATGGTGTCTGTCATGCCGGCGCGCCAATGAGCGTCGGCCAGTGGAAGATGATTGGACAGCGCACCGGTCAACACCATATTGGCTGCCCGTTCGTTACCGGCACGCCGGGCGATATCGCGTGCATCCATGTAGACAAGTCTCGGAAAGACACGGCGGAGGCGCTGCGGTATATCATCGGGCATCGACGCCTGCCCGCTGGACACACTGACCGGGATAACGGTTGTGGCCGCAACGACCGCCACGCCGTCAGCGCGCAACTGATGCGCCTGGCGGATCGCCTCGGTCTGCTCGAACGCCAGCAGCAGGTGCGCTCCTCCTTCCGGACACAACGGTCCGGGTACCGACTCGCCGACGCGCACATGCGCCACAACAGATCCGCCTCGTTGCGCCATACCATGCACTTCGTTAGTGCGAACGTCCAGCCCGGCGTGCAGCGCCGCTGATGCGATAACGCGCTCCGCCAGCAGGATGCCCTGTCCGCCGACACCGGTGATGATGATGTTAATGACGTTCATGCCGTCACCCCGTCCCAGACACCGATCGCGCCGTGACGGCAGGACTGCACGCAGAGACCGCATCCCGTGCAGAGCGACGGGTTGATGGAAGGCGGACCGGAGCTGTGCTCGATAGCCGGGCAACCCACACGCAGGCAGAGCCCGCATTCCTTGCATCGATCCGAATCGATCCATCTGACCGGCCCCAGCCGGCTGCGCTCCTTCAGTGGACAGGGCGCGTGCGACACGATCAGACTGGGCGCTTCGGTATGGATGGCTTCACGGATGGCAGCCGTCACTGCGTTCATGTCGTATGGATCCACCGTGAGGATATGGCGGAATCCGCACGCGGCGCCGATCTCCTCGATCGATGCACTGATCGTGGGTTCCTGCCGGATGGTGTATCCCGTACCGGGGTGCTCCTGATGGCCGGTCATGGCGGTAGTGCGGTTGTCCAGCACCATCAGTGTGCTGAGTCCTTTATTGTACGCGATATCGAGCAGTCCGGTGATGCCGGAATGGAAAAACGTGCTGTCGCCCACAACTCCCACCACAGGGCGTGTCTCTCCTGCGCGCTCCATGCCATGCGCCATGGTGATCCCGCCGCCCATGCACAAGATGGTATCGGTGCGGTTAAGGGGCGGAAACGCCGCCAAGCTGTAACAGCCGATATCCCCAGTGACCACCACGTCGAATTTGCCAAGTGCGGCGAACATTCCCCGATGCGGACACCCCGGACACAGTACCGGCGGTCGCGGAGGCAGATCCTGCGCTTCGGGCGCCGGTTCGGGCAGTGCGTGTTCTCTGCCCTCGAGTCGGGCTCGAACTTGCATCAGCTTACCCGGGGTCAGTTCGCCCACGCGCGGAACAATCGCTTTGCCGACGGCGGTGATCCCCAGGCTGCGGATATGCTCCTCCAAAAAGGGGTCCAGTTCCTCCACGACCAGCAGTTGATCCACCGTGCGGGCAAACTGGCGGATCAACTGGTCGGGAAAAGGATAGCTCCATCCCAGTTTCAGAATGGACGCCTCAGGAAACACCTCTTTGACATATCCATACGCCGCGGATGCGGTAACGATCCCCAATTGAGCACTTCGACTCTCGATCCGATTCAGCGGGCTTTCGGATGCTTCGGCCGCCAGAACGTCCACGCGGTCTTCCAGCCGTTGCCGCATGGGGCGTCCCCATACGGGAATAGGGACATAACGTGGCGGATGTTTGACAAAACCGATCGACCGTTCGGGCATGTGCCGCTCTCCGGTCGGTGTGGGCCCGCAGGAATGGCTGACCCGTGTGGTCGTGCGCAAGATCACGGGCGTTGTGTGACGCTCTGACAGTTCCAGACCGTACATGGTCATTTCACGGGCCTCTGCGGAATCGGCGGGTTCCAGAACCGGGCATCGGGCCAAACGGGCGTACTGTCGGGTATCCTGTTCCGTCTGAGACGAGTGCATTCCCGGGTCGTCCGCCACACAGATCAGCAAGCCGCCCACAGGGCCGATATACGCCAGCGTCAGCAAAGGGTCGGCCGCTACGTTGAGCCCCACATGCTTCATGGTGACGATACAGCGCGCCCCGGCCATACTGGCGCCTGCGGCCACCTCCAGTGCGACTTTTTCATTGGTTGACCACTCGCAGTAGACGCCGTCGTATGTGGCCATGGCCTCCATGATCTCGGTGGAGGGAGTTCCGGGGTAGCCGGTGGCTACGGTCACTCCGGCCTCCCAGGCTCCACGGGCGATGGCCTCGTTGCCGGATAACATGATTCGCACAGCGGAAAAGCCTCTCTGGTGAACTGGGTGCTTAACGCAGCACCTGTTCAGTGTATGGCCACACGAAGCGCGCCTGCAAGGGACACGGTTGCTCATACCGGACCGCAACCGGTATCATGCATGCATACATACGTACATGGGAGGCGCCTGATGCAACGCGTTGGCATGCTGCTCAAAGTCAAACCGGACAAAATCGAAGAGTACAAACAGATACACGCCAATGTCTGGCCTGATCTGCTGGCGGAGTTGAAGAAGGCTGGCATGCGCAACTATAGCCTGTGGCTGTGTCCGGACGGCACGGAATTCGGTTACGTGGAAGTGGACGACTGGAAGGCCACCTGCGACTATCTGGCCAACAGTGAAGTGCACAGCCGCTGGCAGGAGTATATGCAGAACTATCTGGACTCGCCCACTGCCGATGATCAGGGCGGACAGCCGGTGCTGCTGCTGGAGATGAGTTTCCTGATGGAGTGACCGTTGCAGACATGTGCTGAAACGGTACTCTGGGCTGTGTTACAGTAATGGTGATAAGACGCATCCGTGCTGACGGATGCGTCGGCTCCGGATCTGGAGGATGTGGATGAAGAGCGCTATGATAGCCGGCGCCATCACGCTGGCGCTGTTGTGCCCAGGCGCTACATGGGCCGCTCGGACTGTCGGAATGCGGGTGAACCCCAAAGACGGTGCGGTCATGGTACGCGTGCCGGCAGGGCCGTTCTGGATGGGCAGCCGGGCTGGCAGAGGCTTTTCGGATGAGCAGCCTGCCAAGAAGGTGACGCTCGGCGAATACTGGATCTACCGGACAGAGGTCACGGTGGCTCAGTACAGGCGTTTCTGCCGGGAAACCGGACGCCAGATGCCCAAGCCGCCGGTGTACGGCTGGAAGGCGAATGCTCCGATTACCAACATCAGCTGGTACGACGCGCTGGAATACTGCAAGTGGGCAGGGGTTACATTGCCAACGGAAGCGCAGTGGGAGAAAGCGGCGCGCGGTACCGATGGGCGTGAGTACCCTTGGGGCAACGAGTTCAACAGCTGGCGTCCCAAGCTGGCCAATACCGCCGAATACTGGAAGCTGTACAAAACCTCCACCGGTAACAACAGCCTGATTTACGAGACTGCCCCGGTTGGTTCGTTCCCGTTTAACAGGTCTCCATACGGAGCACTGGACATGGCCGGAAACGCCGCCGAATGGTGCGCGGACTGGTACCATCCCGATACGTACGGTAAGATGGCCACAAAAGACCCCGCCGGCCCCAAGTCGGGGGTGCATCGGGTGGTGCGCGGCGGATCTGTCGGTTTCGAGGGTGATAACTCGTTCGCACGCGCCGCATACCGATGGCACTGCCATCCGGCGGGCAGCATGGATCGTGTGATTGGTTTTCGGCCGGTGTGGTATGTGGGCGTGAAGCCGGGTGGCATATCCAGTGATCTGCTGCCCACCTACAAGCGTCCTGCCGGTGCGGTTGCATCGGCGCCGGCCGCTGGCGGTGGCGGAGCGCCTGCCGCCACGATGCCGGGAGGCGGGCCGATGGGCTATTCGGGACCACCCGCAGGGGGAACAGGTGGCGGCGGTCCGGCGCCGATGGGCGGCGGCGGAGCGTTGCCCGGATATATGCCGCCCCCAGGAGGCGCGGGAGGTGGTGGCCCGGCGCCGCTGGGCGGCGGCCCACCGCCGGGATACCGGCCCCCGGGACAATAACGGCCATATCATACACCTTGCAGACAGGGGCGATGCATCATCGCCCCTGTCTTGATTATCGGGACCCTTGGACAGGGACGCAGTAAATCTGGAAAAAGTGTGAGGCGCTGATGCGACGAGCAGTGCTGTTGGCAGGAATCGCTCTGTTGATACTGGAGGCCGCCATGAACGCCGCTCCGACGTTTCGGGTGGGAATCGAGCTTCCCACCAATGTACCCGCTAAACCGGCTATCGAGCATGCCCTTCGCGAGATCGGCGTGCAGTACATCAATGCGTACGTATACAACGGCGAGAGCGGGCCAAAGGCGCGCTCTCCTGAACTCACGGCACGCATGGTTGCACGGTTGGCTCAGAATCTGGACATCGAGTATCAGCTGGCCTGTCACCATAAGGATGTGCCGGAGGCGGCTATTCGGGCCGTCGCGAACGATCCGCGCTTTCGGGGCGTGTTGATCGATGAACTGGAACACATCAGGATGCTCTGGCGGTTGAACCCGCCTCCGGGCGAATGGCTCATCGATATGGATGCCGCGACGACGTGGGAAGAGGCCGGCGAGCGTGCGTTGCTCGGCTGGAAGCAGCTGGGTCAGCGTTATGCGGACAAAGGCGTGACGCGGCTGACTTCCACACATGTCTGGCCTGTTCTGTTACATACGGCGGCCCGAGCCGGTTGGACTCCGTGTGCGAAGATCTGTAAGGAGTTCTACTCGCCTGTCAGCTTGGCGGTCGGAATGGGCGCCGCCCGACAGTATGGGCGGGAATGCTGGGCGGACGTGGATATGTGGTTTTGGGACATGGTGCCCGGTCACACGCCGGACGAGGTGTGGAGCAATCTGATGCTGGCCTACTGGGCGGGCGTCGACCTGGTGTACCTGGAGGGGTGCGGGTTCAACCTGTATCCGGCAGGAAGGCAGGGGTATCCGTTTTCGCTGATGTCCGCTGTCACGGACGAGGAGTACCAATTGACCCCGCATGGTGTGATGCTTCGGCGGTTCATTCGGGAGTATGTGCCGAACCATCCGCGTGTCTGGACGCATCGCGATCTGCTGCCGGATGTGGCGATTGTTCGGTTCGATGACTCCGACTGGGGGCAGGCATATTCGACGTTCGGCAACGTGCTGTTCGGATCCGAGCGCTTCAAGCCGGACGCGGATACGGGCGCTTGGCTGCATGCCTGGAACCTGTTGACGTTGGGCGCTACGGGTACGGATGGAATAAGCTACTTCAAGGCGTCCATTCAATACCCCGGTCATGAGTACAAACCTGTCGCACACCAGAGGGACTCGTACCTGACCCGTCCGGGGTATGCGGCCGTCCATCCGTTCTTCGTCCCGTTCAACAACGTGGTGGTCTACGACCACCTGGTTACCCACCGTGATCTCGCCGGGGTGCCCTGTCTCATCGTGACGGGAAAGTTGTTGAGTGATTCCACTTGGGGCGCCATACAACGCTGTGTGCAGGACGGTGCGGTTTGTCTGTTGTGGGCTCCGCTTGCGCGGAAGCAAGGAATGGAGGTTCCTGCGACCGGCAACCCGGTTCGCACGGACGGCAAAGGGCGCTGGGTTCTGGTCAACGACTTCACTGATCCGGTTGTTAAAGATGCGCTGGCCCCATGGCTGCCGAAATCCGATGTGATTCGTTACCGGTTCCGTCAGGGTGAAGTGATGCTGCGCCAGGCGCCCGGCGACCCGAACCGGGTGACGGTGGAAATTCGCCAGACGTCCGGCGCGAAGCCGGACTGAAAACGCTGCCGGCCCTCTCAAGGGGCCGGCAACACCACCATCAGATGCTCACCGAGACCAGCTGGCTGATGGCGCGTCTTCCATGGGAATGCGCCACCAGCCTTTCTGGATAGTCGGTTTCACAACCCGTCCGTCACTCAGCCGGACCTCTTCCGGAACGGGCCATCGCTTGACGCTCAGCCAGACAACCGGACGCGTGCCCGGCATGACCTGCAAGGTCCAGCGTGAACCCTCCCTATAGACCCGTGCCGACCCGTCCGTGCGGATGTCTCCGAAATCCACCAGCGGCCCTCCGCTGTTCACCGCTTTTGGGAGTGCCCTGGGTACGGGCGCCGGTCGTGTCTCGGGCTCGAACGAGATCACACGCCCTCCGTCACGTATCACCAAGGCGCCTAAAACAGTCCTACCGGTTTTGTCACGATGCCCGGTGACGCCATACCGGCGTTGGGGTGAGTACAGGCCCAAGGCCAGTTGATACCGCCCATCGGGCAGATCATCCGGCAGCGTGATGAGGCGTTTGACAGTATACACGGTACCAGGACGCCAGCTGTCGGTGGGTTCGGGAAGCGTATGGTCATCCTGGAACGCAATGCCTTCGGAGCCCCGTCCGCTCGGGTCCACGAAGTGAACAAACACCTGCGCCGGTTCGGCCGTGGGTTCTCCGGCGGTCCATCGGTAGGTGATCGCGGCACGGCGTGGCGCGTCTGAATGGAACTCCGTAATACTCACCGCAGCCGTGTCGCTCTGACGGTCTGACCAATGCTTCGGGTTTCTTGCGTTGACGAACAGGCTGTTCGGTGTCTGCACGACGTCGACGCGGTGCGGCCCCAGCCAGCCCGAGACGGCCTGAAAACCGGGGGCGCTCGCTGCCCAGCAGTCGGTGCGCAGTTGGAACCGCCCCTCTTTGATGTCCGACTCAATGCGATTAGCCGTGATGGTCAGACCGTTGGAATAACGTACGCGTACGGTGTTCCACTCCTGGCTGCGCGCCGCTTGTGAGGAGTCCACCCAGTTTCCGTTGATCCGGTACCGGATATCGCGTACGGCGGCGCCGGCGTAACGTCCGGCGACGGGACGGGCGAGATGGTACTCCAGCCAGGCCAACGGCAGGTTATTCCATGTGGCCGCTCCCAGAAACGCGCAGTGCCCATGCGCGATCTGCTGCATTCGGTAGCGGTCGAGTACCGGCATGGACGCGGAGATGCCCGGTTCTCCGGGGGCATACCATCGTTCGTAGTAACCCATTCCGTGATTTGCCTGCAGCGGATGGATGCGCAGCAGGTTGAAGTCCACCATCAGCGGCGCATCCAGACCCGCATTTGCGGGATAGCCGACTCCATATTGCGCTTCGACTCCATCGAGCAGGCCGCTCCAGTACCAGTGGTTCGCGCCTTCGCCGAACACCGGGCCGCCGTAGATATGGCGTTCATAGGCAAACAGGTCGCGATGAGCGGCGAACACCGTCGCATGCATGCCCGTATCCGGCTCGCCGGCCCGCTGATCGACATGGAACCAGGGCGGAACCGCTGAATGCACGTCCAGATAACAGCTGTTCGTGCCATATCGGCGCTTGATCTCAGGGGACTGGGTCTGCGCCAATGGAAGTATGGCGGAAGGGCGCACTGCGAAGGATTGAATCTGTGTGCCTTCGTTGAACCAGGCAAGCTGTCGCTGACCGGCGCTGTCCAAGGCTATGTGATCGTCGGAAAACCCTTCATAGTTCGGGTAGTAGTCCACATAGTTTTCATGCAGCATGATGCGGGCGCCCTGGCGCGTGGCGCAGGCCACCAGCCGCTTCATCGCCGGTTCTCCGCCCAGTGAGGCCATCGCCGGATAGTGTGCGGGCAGACCGTTGTCATAACCGTCGCGTTGCCAGGCATGAATGATCACCGCCACGCGGTCCATCCCGGCTGCGAAGAGCTTGCCGAGATCTTCGCGGATCGCATCGAAATGGCCTCCCCACACGTCCAGCACCATCCGGTCGCCCACGTCAGCGATATGGGGCGAGGGGGGATTGGGTATGCCCGGCAGCGTCTCGGCCAGATGAATCGACGGCGCGAAACAGATCGTCTCATCGGCAGCTCTCAGCGAACCATCGGTGAGCGGTTGATAGACGGCGGTGGCGCTCTCCGGATCGATCCATGAACATCGCGATTTTGTCCAATCTAGATAGGCGCTGATGAACAGCGATTGGTCGCGAAGATACAGAATTGGCACAGACAGGTATGGTACTGTCACGTGGCGTCGGTACATTACCGGACCGGGCATGCCGAACGAGATGCGCCGAAGCCAAGGCTGATCACACTGTATACGGAAGGTCATCTGCTTGTCACGCATGCGGGCGGTTATTCGCAATTCGGCAACTTTATCACCAGCGCGAATGCGGCGTGTCCACACGACGCCCTCCGGGCCGTCCGGCGCTAATTCGTCGGACACAACACGGACGCCGTCGGATGACCACCGCAGCTCTCCGGCCGATGACAGCGGCACAGGGCCGCCGCCCGCAGGGCCGGATAGGGTGACGCGCCCTAATGGACTCGATGTGTCATCGGCGGATACCTGCCACTCGTAGCGATACACACCTTCTGCGGTGCGGCACTGGAATATCGCGCGTTTGCCGGATATCTGGACATCCGACTGTCCACGCGCATGAACAGAGGGGAGAACCGTTTGGGTTGGCCTGCTGACGCCCTGTACCGGCGGGCTGTTGAACCGCTTGGAGGACTGGTGAGTCGCCGTACCTTCACACAGGATGCGTCGATCACCCCACAGTGAAAAGTCGAAACTGGCGTCTCCTGCCGGTCCGGGGTCTGTCACGAAGCGGATCGCCACGGTGCGGCCGCGCCACGGCGTCAGATCGACGCGATACGGCTGCCAGATGGCCGAGTCGGTGAGCTTCTGCCAAACTTCAATTCCGTCAATTGCGATGCGAAACTGAACTCCGTCGGATTTGCCGTTGCTGGCCGGTCCGATACAGACCCAGCCTTCCATGTGAGTGTTGCCGGATGTTGGCACGGCGACGTCGAACTCCTGCCAGGCATATCCGCGGCCTCCGCGCCATGGACAGTGCAGCAGGGTGGCCCGTCGGCCAAACACTTGGCCTTCGGACCGAATACCGACGCCGGAGTCCGGATGGGGCCAGCCATACCACCCATCGGGCAGCGCGTGTGTCCGCCCCGGGAGTGAGTCAGCGCCGTAATAGGCATACCCGCAACGATAGAGCCCGACATCCTCCAATTCAACTGGACCGGAGCGGGGATCCAGAAATGGACCTGCAGATGCACTGGCGACGCACAATGCGGCCCACAAGAGCCCCATGATCCGGACAAAAAGCACGCGCATGCGTTAACCTCCCGCCGACTGGCTTCCCCGCAGCCGGACCATCAGCTTATCGTTATCTGACGAATCGAACCGGCTCTGGTTGGACGGATCAGCCGGGAGGCCAACCCATCTTGCGCCCTCCCAATAGATGAATGTGCAGATGCATCACAGTCTGTCCGGCGTCGGCGCCGACATTCGTCACCAACCGGAAACCGCCGTCCAGTTGCATCTTTTTGGCCACCAGTGCACTGGCCTGCAACAGCCGTCCAACCGCGGCCTGCTGACAGTCCTCGATTGTCGTTGCGTCGGTGATATGCTCCTTGGGAATGATCAACAGGTGCACAGGGGCTTGTGGGTTCAAGTCGTGAAACGCTATCAACAGATCATCCTCATACACCACATTGGCAGGGATTTCACCCTTGACTATGCGGCAAAAGACACAGTCTGACATGTCGCCTCCTCCTTCCCATCGCCGGGATAACAATAGGTTATTCCATCTCCGTATCGAATTCCTTCCGGGATGGATGCAATAATGCCGCGCGGAGCGCGGTGGGTGTGGCGCCCATCCAGCGGCGCACGAAACGGGATACATAGAACGCGTCGCAGAAGCCCATCTCCTCGGCAATCTGCTTCAGTGATTGGCCTTGCAACAAACGCTGACGCACACGGTCAGCGCGCAGGCGGGCATGACGGCAGATCACGCTGTCGCCGGTCTCCCGTGCGTACCGATGAGCCAGACCGGACGGGCTCATGCCCACGGCGCGAGCGATCTCCTCGAGGCTGACGGGTTGTTCGGCATTGGCGGCCAGCAGTGCGTCGATCCGGCGGCTCCATGCCATCGGGTGCGCATCGGGAGGTTTCAACACATAGTCATGCGGACCGGAGCGTCGGGCGGTCTGCACCGCACCAAACAGTTGCCAGAGCAGCGATTGCACAGTACACAAGCCTTGATGTCCACGGTGATGCCCGATATCGGCCATCTCTTCCAATATGCGTCCCAGCGTTCCTTCGGGATCCTGGATGACTGCGTGGCTTCCTGATTCCGGCAACGGGTGATAAGTGCTGGCGTGGAACACCACAAACGCGGAACGTGTGAACTCGCACCCGCGAAGATCCTCTGTGTACTCGGTGCCGGGAGCGTACAAATGCGCCTGATGAGGCGCCCGTTCACGCCATCGATCTTCGATGCAGGCCCGCCCGGATGCCGTGAACGTGTAATCCAACACCCAGTGCTGCGCCCGGTATGTGCTGATGGCGCCTTTGAATGTGCGCTGAACCGAGACAACCGTAATCACGCCGGGATCCGCCACTGCAGCGCCCCATGTGAAACCGCGGTGCTGTATCGGTGCTGGCGTCTGTTGTGTGTCGCTCATGGACATCCCTCGAAGACCGTCATCCGGTCAAGATCGGGAATACGTGCAAGATAATACCAAGCCTCAGCACACATTACCATGGCATCCGGCTGCCGTTCGCGATACTCTACCAGCAAGGCTGCGGGACCATTGCTGGTGGCCGTGGTATCTGTACCGATACAGAGAGGGTTAATATGCCTGCACAATCTGCTTTAGCGGCGGTGTTTTCGGAACCGCAGAAGCCGCTGGACATTCGATTGTTCCCGCTGAGCGATCCGGGCGAAGGGCAGGTGCTGCTATCATTGCAAAGCAGCGGGATCTGTGGCACGGATGTACATATCTGGCAGGGACGGTTGCCTATTGGCTGCAGCTGTATTCTGGGACATGAGTTTATCGGCCGCGTCGAGCAGTTAGGGCCCGATGTGACGGCGGACGGTTGTGGTGCTCCCTTGGCGCCCGGAGACATTGCGGTGGCCTGTGTGGCCATTCCGTGCGGGCGTTGCGCCTCCTGTTTGCGCGGCGAGACTGCGAGTTGTCTGGCGTTCGGGGTGACATACACCCGAGATCCGCAAACGCCCCCGCATCTGTTTGGCGGTTATGCCCAAGCTTTGTACAGTCCTGCCGCGAATCTGGTGAAACTGCCTGAAGGGTTATCTGCGCAGGTTGCCGGTGCTTTTCCTTGCGCCGGGCCGACGGTACTTCGTGCGCTGGAGTATGCCGGAGGCCTCCATCCGGGCGAATTTGTGGTGGTGTACGGTTCCGGATCGATGGGGCTGTTCATGGCGGCGCTGGCGGTGAGTCAGGGATGTCAGGTGGTGATGGTGGCCTCACGCAAGCAACCCGTTCGCTGGGATTTGTGCCATCAGACGGGCGCTGTAAGTGTGCTGGATTATCGGGCTGGTGACACGGCGTCTCGGGTGTCTCATATATTGGAGTGGGCGCAGCGCTGCAACCAGGCGGATGGCGCCGATCTGGTGATCGAGTGCAGCGGCAATCCGGCGGCGTTTGTAGAAGGACTGGCAGTCACCCGCACGCGCGGGCGGTTCGTGGTACCCGGCCAGTATTCCGTGAAAGAACCGGTATCGGTCTCTCCGGAACAGATCACGTTTCGGGCGCTGCGTATCATTGGCAGTGGACAATATACGCTGCACGATCTGCGCGCCTATCTTCAACTGATGCACGCCTCTTCTGATTTACGGCGCCTGGCAAAGGCCTGCGTGACACACACATATGCGGTGGCGGATGCCAATCAGGCGATGCGTGACGCATGTGAAGGTGTCTGTGTGAAAGGAGTGTTCACCCGATGATCAGCGCCTCTCAATCCACCGGGTACAGTTGGCAGCCACTGCTGGAGAGGACACGCCTTTGGAACCGCAACAGACCCGGCCGGTATGACTGGCGGGCGTATTACCGGGGACGGGCCTACCTGGAACACGAAGGCGAACCCGAACCGCTGGTGCGGGCATATGGTTTCGCATCGGTGTTGCAGCACTGCGCGTTAACTGTGTATCCCCATGAGCTGATCGGCGGCAGCCGGGCAGGGTTTGTACAGGACGACATGCCGGATGGCGTTACGGCTGCGGAATGGGCGCGTTGTGTAGGTGCCTGCGAGACACGCGGCCAACGGCATTTTCAGGCCAACTGGGACCACTCGGTGGCGGACTTTCGCACCCTGATCCCGGAGGGTATACCGGCCCGCATCGAGCGGATCCGGAACAGGCTTCTGTCCGCCGATGCCGAACAGCGAACAGCTCTGGAGGCCATGTCGATCTGCTTGGAAGCGCTGATCCTGTTCGGCGCGCGACTGGCCGAAGCGGAACGGCTGGCCGGTAACCACGCGTGCGCCGACGCACTGGAGGCGCTGACGCATCGTGCGCCCCAATCCTTTCACGAAGGGCTTCAGCTGATCTGGCTGGTCCATATGGCGTTTGTGTCGGAAGAACGGTACCACATGGCCATCGGCCGCATGGATCAATATCTTTGGTCTTTGTACCAACAGGATCGGGAAAATGGGATGTCGCGTGAGTGCGCCTTGGAGTTGGTGTGTCACCTGTGGGCGCACATCGAAGAGCTGGGTGAGGTGACCAACATCTGTGTGGGTGGGCTGACTCCCGAGGGGGAAGACGGCTCGAACGAGTTGTCCGGCGTGATGATCGAGGCGACCCAGCTGGTGCAGTCTCCCCACACCAACCTGTCGGCGCGCTTCCATGACGGAACGCCGGAGTGGTTTCACAGATCGTGCTTCGAGTGCATTCGAACCGGTGTGGGGTTCCCGGCAATCTTCAATGATCACGTGCTGATCCCCGGGTTGATCGATATCGGCATTCCCCCGGAAGCGGCCCGGGATACCTGTATGGTGGGATGCATTGAAACGATGATTTCCGGCCGGCAGCGGGCTTGGTCTGATTGTTTCTTCAACACGCCTGTGGTGCTCGAGGCGGCGTTGCATCAGTTGCGCGGATGCGATCCTGACTGGAAGATGCTTCAGCGGGCTTTTGTCGATCAGCTGCATACCCGGTTGAACGCCTTTTTGGACCGGATCGATGAGATCGCCGTATCACGTCCCAGTGATCGGTATCCTGATCCGTTCCTGTCGGCGCTGACCCGGGACTGCATCGGACGGGCGCGAGACATCAATGATGGCGGCGCAGAGTTTGATCGGTTCTTCGGCGTGGCGATGCTGGGCATTGGCACCATGAGCGACTCGCTGGCGGCGGTAAAGAAGCTGGTGTTTGAAGAGCGCCGGTTTTCCTATGACACGCTGTTGGATGCGTTGGAGGCGAACTTCGTCGGTTATGAAACCCTTCGACAGATGCTGATCCATCGGGCGCCGAAATACGGCAATGGAGTGCCCTATGTCGACACCATCGCCGAGTGGTTGGTGGACGTAATGGGACGGGCCGTTCTGGAACGCCCCGTCAACGGAGGCGGCCGATATGTGGGCGCGATCGGCTCCAACGTGACCAATATACCGGCCGGGCGCGAGGTCGGGGCGCTTCCGGATGGCAGGCTCGCCGGTGAGCCGCTGTCCGATGCGGGCAGTCCGGCACACGGCCGGGATGTAAACGGGCCGACCGCGGTCATCGAGTCTGTCTCACGCCCCGACTACAGCCGAATGCTTACAGGCAGTGTGATCAATATGCGTTTTGACCCGGAGCTGTTCCGTGACGAGGAAGGCGCGAAGCGATTCAGCGCGCTGACGCACGCATTTGTGCGCCGCCGCGTTCCGGAACTGCAGTTCAACTTCACGTCCACCACCACTCTGGAAGAGGCGCGGCGTCATCCCGAGCAGTACGAGGACCTGGTGGTGCGCGTCAGCGGGTTCTCGGCGTATTACACACGCTTGCCAGCCGAGATCCAGCAGGACATCATCAACCGGAGGGCGCACGCGTGAGCGATACGCCGGATTTGCTGGTCACGCACATTCAGCGGTTCTGTGTGCACGACGGCCCCGGGGTGCGAACCACGGTGTTTTGCAAAGGGTGTCCGTTTCGCTGTCCCTGGTGCCACAATCCCGAAACACATCGCGCCATGCCCGAACTGCAGACGGATCGATCGCTGTGCGTGCAGTGCGGCAGCTGTGTGGACGCCTGCCCGTCCGGAGCTTTCAAGGCGGCCGGGGCGGTCGATCGTTCGGCTTGCCAACGCTGTTTCGCGTGTGTGGATGTTTGCCCAACGACCGCTCTCACACGGGTGGGCGACTGGATGCACCCTGAAACGGTGATCGAGGAGTGTCTGCGCGATCGTGAATGGTATCGCGACTCGCAGGGAGGTGTCACCCTTTCAGGCGGTGAACCGGCCCTGCAGCCCGATGCGGTCCGCGCTGTTCTGCAGGGGCTGGCCGATGCGGGAGTGCACTGCGCGGTGCAAACGGCGGGGCTGCACACGGCGGTGATCGCCTCCTGGCTTCCATGGGTGCATCTCTGGCTGGTGGATCTGAAAGCTCCGCTGCAGCGATATCCAGAGCTGGTGGGTGCGGAAAGCTCCGCCTTGTGGGATACCTTGGATCTCTTGATGCATCACGATGCGGCGGTGCGGCTTCGGGTGCCTCTCATTCCGGGAGTGAACACCGATGGTCTGGCGACGGCGATCCATCAGGTCGCAGCGCGTTATCCGGCTTTGCAGGGCATCGACATCCTGCCGTATCACCGCGCCGGCAATGTCAAATGGGAGATGCTGGGACATACGAACCCGCTGGTAGACATACTGCCGCCTTCACCGGCATGGGTGGCCGAGTGGACGTGTTCTCTGGCCGGACTCCCCATAAGGGTGGAATGGTAAACAGCCATACGGCGTGCAACAGGAGGCTTATGTTAGATGGATTTCCATGATATCCGGATCTGGTTGGCTGCGGCCCTGGTGTTGCTCACGGCAGCCTGCCAGGCCGCGGAGATTCCGGTGGACAGTCGCCCTGACCTGGTGGTTCACCACATGCAGGGATGGGGTGTGCTGGGGTTGGGCACCGCCGCTCATCAGCCCGGAGTGGAACCACTGCCCCTTCAAATTGGCGACCGCCGATTCACCCATGGATTCGGCACCCATGCCCCCGGTGTGATGATGCTTGAACTGTCGGGAGAGTATGAGCGGTTTTCGGCCTGGATCGGTATTCAACAGCAGAACAGCAGTGCGGGTTCGGTCGTGTTTAGGATAGTCGGCGACGGGCGTCAGCTGTTCCGCAGCGACGTGATGCGCCAGAACACCCCGGCCCGACGGGTCTCTGTCAACGTCAAAGGGGTGCAGCTGTTGGAGCTTCACGTCGACGATGCGGGAGATGGCATTGTTTGCGACATGGGCAACTGGTGTGATCCCGTGCTGGTCGCCGCGTCTCCCAGTGGAGCGACGCGTTCCGCACTCCGCATGGACTTGGCCCCATTCGCCCAAGTGATGCATTGGGATTGGCGGCGCACATCGGGGGCGCCCAACCACAGGCTGCAGGAGTTCGACACGAGTGAACTGTTTCCCGGAACGCCCTTGGCCCCTGAACAGGATGGCGCCTATGTGGTATCCGTGGTCGACGGATATGCGTGTGTCGGGCTGGAATGGCTGGAACGTCGACAGTTCCGTTCGCTGACGCTGCAAGTGGCGGACGATCAACCGTTACCTGCCCCGGAGTCCGTACGTGTGGAGGCTTGGACAAAACCGACGCCGCAGTCGGGCATCGAAGGCACCCGTTGGCAGGGACGATGGGAGCCGTACGAGGGCGTCGTCACGCGAATGGGCCGGCGTTATGTTTTTACCCCTGCGTCAGTGCGTGAGCTCGGAGGTCAACAGTCCCGGCTGAAGGTGCGCTGGATCTGGCCACATGCCGGGGCGACTGCGCGTGTTTCAGCGCTGCAGGCCGAAGCCCGACGCACTGCAGCCGACCTGACGCTGCACGTGTTCCGCACACGGCCCAGTCACTCGGGCTCGGTTCAGATAACCGGTTACAACCTGGCGTTTTTGCATGCGAACGGGCTGCGTTACGCCATGACGTTGCCCGCGCAGAGAGATACGACCCTTAGGGTACGTTACACACGACCGACCTCCTGGCGGCAGGACCGATCGGTTTTGCGTTTTATTCTGCCGGGCGGAGGCTTTGGAGTCGCCATCGATGACCTGCTGGTGAACGGGGCGATCGAGTCAGAAGATTATGGTATTGCCATTGCGCTCAGCCCCGGCTGGTCGCGGGTTCAACAGGCCAGGGATGCCCGCCGTGGCCAGCAGACGGTGCTCGAGCGGGTGCGGAAGATGCCCGAGCAGACGCTGTCACGCGCGTTGAATCGGGTGCAGTGGCCTGGTATGAACACTGGTCCCACGCTGCTTTCACTGGCGGCCAATCAGCACAAAGTCGAACTGGAGCAACAGGGGGCCGTGCTGTTCGAATGGACTCCGGATATGTTGAGCTTGGTGGAGTCCGGACTGAACCGGCATTTTGCCTGGCGGCTGCAACCGGAAGTGGGTATGGGAAACGCAAGATTCGGATCGCGTTCCCTGCATCGTGGATGGTATCCGATCGTGGTGACCCGATGGCGTGAAGGGCACATGGTCTACACCCAGGCCAGTATGATGGCTCCGCCTTCAGGGCGTGTGCCCGGTCGGCCTGAGTGGTACCGTCCCGACGCTGCTTGCGTGCTGCGCACCACCGTGGAAAACGAAGGCAAGACTCCTGCAGAGGCACGTGTGAGCTGGCTGCTGCAACTGCCGGACGGGACTGTGGAACCACAGATGCACGGAGAGACCGCCGTTGCAGCCGCGCCGCACGGTGTTGAGGTCCGAATGCGTTCCTTCGCCCCGGGCTTGTCGGCACGCATCCAGAATGGCCGATGGATCGCCCATGGCCAGTTGGCGCCGGGCGAACGCGCCGTGGTCAGCGCGATGATCTGTTCACGTCCGGGCATCAGCAGCGACTTGATGGCGGGTGAAACGGCGCTGGCTGCCACTCGACGTTACTGGGATGATCTGATGCGCGAGAGC
This sequence comes from uncultured bacterium, assembly GCA_964650005.1. Taxonomy (GTDB): domain Bacteria; phylum Armatimonadota; class HRBIN16; order HRBIN16; family HRBIN16; genus CAZHSN01. The sequence goes on from CAZYPZ010000009.1 coordinate 92,427, forward strand.
ATGCAGATCGTTTTGCCGGACAAGCGACTGGAACATATCATTCTGGCAAACCGGGTTCACTGCTGGATGGCCGCGCGGAGCGAGGCAGAAGGCGAACGGGTGGCTCCGTGGATCGGGTCGATTTACTACGGACCGCTGGAGAGCGAAAGTCATGCGGTCATACGCGGAATGGCGGCGCAAGGGCATGACGAGTTCGCCCGGCGCGGGTTGGACTATTTCATTCACCGGTACAATCCGCAGGGTTATCTTACCACCGGGTACACCTGGATGGGCACGGGATGGCATTTGTGGACGCTGGGCGAAGCGATGCGGTGGCAACAGCAGGAGGATTGGCTTCGTGCGCGGGCGGATGAGATGGCGCGTATCTGTCGATGGACATTGGCCCAGATGGACAAGACACGGCGTAACGGCCCGGATGGACGTCCGCTGAGAGAGAGCGGTTTGATGCCTCCCGGCGTCATGGCTGACTGGGACGTCTACGCGTATTACTTCTACCTGAACGGCTACTTTGCCGCCGGATTGCGGGAAGCCGGACTGAGCCTGCAGCGGATAGGGCATCCGGATGCCGACCGGGTGTTGGATGGGTATCGGCGCTTGCGTGAAGCCACGCGGCAGGCTTATTTGAGCGTGCAAGCGGAAGCGCCGATGGTTCAGCTGGCGGATGGACGATGGGTGCCATACTATCCCACACAGGCATTTGCTCCGGGCCCGGTAGGCGACATGTACCCCGGTGAAGACGCCGGTCGCAGCTGGTGTTACGATGTGGAGTTGGGCAGTCACCATCTGATCCCGTTCGGTGTGCTGGATGCCCATGGCCGTCGAGCAGACTGGATGATCGACCATCTGGAAGATGTGCAGTTTCTGGCGGACGGATGGGGGCGGTTCCCGTCTGCACAGAACCACAAGGCGTGGTTCGATCTGGGCGGCTTTGGCAAGGTGCAGCCCTACTACCTGCGTTATGCCGAGTTGTTGGCTCTGCGCGACGATGTAAAACCCTTCCTGCGTACATTCTTCAACAGCCTCTGCTCACTGCTGAACCGTGAGGATCTGTCGATTTGGGAACACTTCATGGTGGGCGCCTACAACAAGACGCACGAAACCGGCGGCTTTCTGCATCAGGCTCGCACGATGCTGGTGATGGAACGGGACAACGGACTGCTGCTCGCCGGGTTCACCCCGGCCGAATGGATGCGGGACGGCGCGACGCTTCGGGTTACGAACGCCCCTACGGCGTTTGGAACCGTCAGTTACACCGTGACGTCACACGTGAACGGAGGGGAGATCCACGCCGAAGTCACCCGTCAGCCGCGCGGGGCCCCGCGACATGTAACGCTTCGCTTGCGTCATCCGGAAGGCAAGCCGATACGCGAATTGCGGATCAATGGCAAGCTCGTGATCCAGGCGAAAGGGATGTCCGGGGATATCCGGCTGCCGATTGAAGACACCTCGGTCGTGGTGATCGCCCGTTACTGACAGGTTACGGCGACGGCAGGCAGCCGCTCCCGGCCTGCCGTCGCCAGTCGTCAACAGGAGGCGTCATCTGTGTCCGGTACTGCCCGTATTGTTCTGATCTTCTGCGTAGTCTGGCTTTCGCTTCACACGGCGCCATTGCATGCACAACTGCCGTCGTTTGACTTCACCAAAGCCTCGGTAGTGGCGGAATGGAAGGCCGACCACGGCATCAGTTCCATTACGTCCACTGCGGAGGGCATGCGCATTGTCATTTCCGGTGAGGATCCGTATCTGCATGGTCCCGTGCGCAACTACCCGTCCGACAGCCCGTTGATCGCCACCATGCGGATGAAGTGTGATCAACCGGGATTTACCGAGATCTTTTGGTACAAACAGGGATCGTATCCGGTAGCCGGTAACGAAGCTGGGGCGTTTGTAACTCAGCCTGGTGTCTGGGAGGACGTTCGGATTGTGCTGCCTGCACTCGGGTCGAACACCATCTTGCGGATCGATCCCCCCGGGTCCGGAGGCGTGTGCGTCATTCAATCATTGACCTTTCAAGCCATGAACCTGACCCCGCCGGCTTCCTGGCTGCCGCCCACCAAGTCGTTTGCAGGCAACGGCGCTCTGGTGCTGACAAATGGCCAGACGCGTCTGGAGCACAGTGCGACTGTGTTCGGCCGTTTTGACATCATTCGAAACGGCCAGCGCATTGGCTACGGGCACGATCAGCCCATGCTCGGTTATGTGCGCGATAACGGTTCATCGGGTTGGATCGATATTCGCGCCACATCCAATGTCACGATTTCGGGCGGCAACAGCATCAGGACACGTGCGACACTGGTGGACCCGGACGGCCGGACATGGACGCTGGATACGGTATACCAGCCGGGGCCTTTGCCGGACACGTTCCAAGTGGAAAGCCGCGTCGCCGTCAGCCGCGACGTATCGTTGATCTATCTGCCGCTGATCACCGTTTTCGGTGGGGCCGAAGCGTTTGGCTCAGCCCGCAACCAGGGGCTGTTCGCCGGGTTGGAGTACTTGGACGCGCCCGATACGAGCAGTTCCACTGCGGACATAACCACGGCGGAGAGGAACCGCCAGTTGCCGGATACGTTAAAAATCACGTTTCCGCTGATGTCGGTTCAGGGACAGGGCCGCTACATCGGCCTGGTCTGGGATATGAGCAGCGCGACGTGTGGGCTGTATGATTCACCGGATCGGTTCTTTCAGTCAGGAAGCCACGTGATGGGCGTGGTCATGCCCGGGTCCGATGGGGTGATCCGGGATACGTCCAGCCTGACACCACGGGTGCCTTCTCTGTTGCCGGCTGCCAGTCCGCACACGACGCGCGCCTGGATCATCGCGGGAGATGGCGCGAGTGTGGTGCCGTCGATCCAGCAGTATGTGGCGCTCAAGGGACTGCCCGCGCTTCCGAATACCCTGACCAAGGCGGAGTATGTGACCACCACCGCCAACTCGTGGCTTTATTCGAAGATCCGCGATGGCTCCAAGTACCGGCATGCTTACTGGCCGGGCACCTCGTTCGATCCGTTGAATGTGGCTGATCCGGCGATCTACATGGAGTGGCTGGCCTCCATGACCGGAAATGCCGGGCTGGCGACGACTTTGCGAACCGCCGGTGCAGCCGCCAAGGCGAACGTAAACTGGTGGGATTGGAACTACGCCAACGTGTCACACAACGCCTATCCCATCGCCATGCTGCTGTGGGGACAGACTGCGGCCATTGCCAACGGGGCGGGAGCGCGTTGTGACGGATATCTGGCGGCGTTCGATGATCAGGGGCGGATTATCTACAAACCGCAACCCGGCGGGGTGGATTATGGCGCCACTCACTTTGCCCCTGATGCGAACGGGCTGACCGCCAGCTATTTGAAGCCCGCATTGGAACTGGCCAGCGTCAGCGGTGATCAGAACCGGATCGATGCCGCGCTGAACCGGCTCTATCAGTTCAGCAAGTTCGACAACACGGTGCCCCGCGGTGCGCAGACTTGGGAGGTGCCTCTGCATACACCCGACATACTGGCATCCGGTTGGATCGCTCAGAGCTACCTGATGGGCTACAAGATGACCAACGACCCCGCGTTGCTTCAACGCGCGGTGTACTGGGCGTGGACGGGCGTTCCATTTGTGTATCTGGTCAATCCGGCCGCCCGTGCGATTGGCACATATGCCACGATCCCGGTGTTCGGCGCAACCGGGTTCAACTTGGTGAACTGGATGGGGTTGCCAGTTCAGTGGTGCGGCATGGTGTATGCCGATGCGCTGTACCGGCTGGCGGACTTCGACAACTCGGGCCCCTGGAAGCAGCTGGCCGATGGGATAACCCTGTCGGGAATCCAGCAGAACGAACCGGATAACGGGAATGCCGACTTGCGGGGTCTGTTGCCGGACTCGTTCAACCTGAGAGCGCAAGTGCGCAATCCGGTGTTTATCAATCCGGGAACCATTCAGGAGTGCGCCACTGTGTTATACACGGGCAACTTCCTGTATGACATGAAGGTGGCGCATCCGTGCGGCTATATTATCCACGCCCCCGGCCGGGTACAGATTACCGAGCAGACCGAGACACGCGCCGCATTCACGGTGACCAATTGGTACGGCAGCTCCTATTATCTGCTGATCAACCGGGTGCCGAGCACGCCGCGTGTATGGGTGAACGGTCAGCCGATCGCGCTTACTGGCAACAACAGCTACAGCGCTGCCGATAAACGACTGGTGATCCAGGTTACCGGCGATGTCCAAGTTGTTGTGGACACCGGATATGCGCTGAGCGGGCAGATCGATCTGAGGGACTATGTGGGCAGTCCCTTACAATTCCCGCTCAACCTCCGGTTGACTCGTGCGGGTGCGGCGCCCATCGAGCGCACTATCCCATTGAACGGCGCAGGCGGCTTCGAAACCAAAGGTGTTCCAGGAGGCCAGTACACGGTCCGCTTCCAGGTGGGGCACTGGCTGGCCGTCTCGGCGCCTATCAATCTGCAATCAGACCTGCCGGGTATCGCCGTATCCCTGGTGAACGGCGATGCCGACGGGGACAATCAGATCACCCTCTTCGACTACCTGGTTTTGGATGCGCAGTTCGGACTGGGGGACAAAATGGCCGATCTGGATGGAGACGGAACGGTCACGCTGTTCGACTACCTGGTGATCGATAAGTCCTTTGGGGCGGTGGGCAGTAACTGACCGCTGAAGCGGCGTGCACATTCAAACTGACCGCCCGGGAGTTATAGCCCCGGGCGGCCGGCTTTATGGAGGAGCCAGACGCCGTGTTGCGGAAATAGCCCTCGTAATACACAACGGGAGGCGCTCGATGCTACACGGCGGCAAGTTGATGGCGTGGATTACGGGAGCGATTGTCGTTGCCAACGCGGCGACGGCTCAGAGTGTTCACTTTGACTTCACCCGACAGGACACAGTGCGTCTATGGCGTGCAGCGAACCATGTATCGTCGGTGGTACCCACCCGTGAAGGCATGCGCATTGCCATCGCGGGTATGGATCCGTACATCATCGGGCCGGCCCGCTCCTATCCGGATGCACCGCGGTTTCTGGTGACCGCCCGGGTGTGGTCCGCAACTCCCGGTGTGTTCGAGCTGTTCTGGTTTGCCGATGGGAAGGACCCGGTGCAGTCTCAGAGCGTCCGACTACCCGTCTCCAAGGGTGGTGCCTGGCAGACCGTGCAGGCGGCATTACCGGCGCTTCCTCCCACCACACGGTTGCGTCTGGACCCGCCAGGGACACGGATGCATGCAGTTGTCCGGTCCTTGACGGTCGAAGCGCTGCCTGCACTGCCGGCTACCCGATGGCCGTGTCCGGACTTGACGGTTCTGACTGGCGGACTGACCATCCGCAGCGGACCGCTGACGCTGCGCCATGGTGGGCAGTATGGCCATTTCGATCTGCGATATGGCGACCAGCGGATGCTGATCGGTCTGGGTGATCCGCAGATCGCCTGCGCCAATGGTTCCCGGGTCAGATGGATAAACCGCCGGCAAACGGTTGTGTATAAAACGGACTCAGCGATAGTCAGCCAGGCGGTGCTTAGCGACGCTTCGGCGTCCTGGCTGCTCCGGCAGCGGTTCACACCGGGACGAAACGGTGAGATCCTGGTGGAGGCATCGCTGACCGCGCGGAAGGCGTCGCGGTTGCATTATGCGCCGTTACTGCTGGTCAGCGCATTCAGCGGCCCAAAACGCTACACGCGGCAGCAAGGACTGTTTCCGGGGCTGGAGTACCTGGACGCGCCCGATACCAGCAGCTCTGAAGCAGACATTCGAGGCCCTGGCAGTTGGCGGCTCGCGCCGGATCAGATGAAAGTCACCATCCCCATGAGCGTGGTGCAGGCGGCCAACCGCTGGACTGCTGTCACTTGGCAGCCCGACACTTCGGTTTGCGCCGTGTTTGACTCGCCCGACCGTGTGTTCCAGTCCACAGGCCACCTGCAGGGTGTTGTGGCGCCGGGCGGCGACGGGATCAACCGGACTGGCGCCACGATGTGGGCTGATGTTCCCTTGCGAATGAAGCCTGGGCAGACGATCAGTACACGGTGCGTGCTGAAGGCCGGAGAGGGCGCCAGCGTAGTTCCTGCCTTGAAATGGTATGTTCAGCGCAACGGTTTGCCCTCATCTCCTCCCGTTCCCGGACGCGCCGAGTACGCCAGGTCAGCAGCCGCGGGGTGGCTGGATTCGAAACTGGCCGAGTGGCCGCAGTGTAGACATGCATATTATCCGGGCAGTCCGTTCCATCCCACGCCCGCTATTGATCCGGCGGTGTATCTCCGCTGGCTGCAGACACAGCCGCTGCCTGCATCGCGCAAACGGTCCATATCCCGTGTGATCCAGCAGATCGTTCCATCGGTCTCTTCGAAGGACTATCTGCACCGCACAGTATCCCATGTCCGTCCACCGGTCGCCCCGTTGTTGTTTGGCGACATCGCTCAGGCTGTGGCCAGTGCACGTGAAACGGGATACGGCTTACTGCACCGGTTCAACCAGCAGGGGCGTGTGATCTATCAGGCTGCACCCGGACAAGAGGACCAGGGGGTTACACATTTCGCGAATCATGCGAACGGGCTGACCGCTCCTCTGGTGGAGCAGTTGCTCATGTGCGCCATGTTTTCCGGCGACTGGTCACTGCGTCAACGTGGATTGCAGCTGCTGGATGCGCTGATGGAGTATGACAACACCGTGCCCCGGGGGGCTCAGACATGGGAGTGCCCTTTGCACGTCCCTGATATCCTGGCGGCGGCCCATCTGGTGAAGGCATTTGTGACGGGCTACCGGCTCACCGGCGACAAGCGGTACCTTCAGCGGGCGACGTACTGGGCATGGACGGGGGTTCCATTTATCTATCTGCGTGATCCCGCTTCCGGTCCCATCGGGCGTTATGGCTCTATCGCGGTGTTTGGCAGCACCATGTGGGACATGGTCAACTGGATGGGGCTGCCGGTGCAATGGTGCGGCTTGGTCTATGCGGACGCGTTATACGATCTGGCCGGGCTGGATGGCGCCGGGCCCTGGAGACGACTGGCGGATGGGATCACGGCGTCCGGGATACAACAGAATGAGCCTTTGAACGGACGCCAGGAACTGGTTGGCCTGTTGCCGGACTCGTTCGAACCCCGGTCACAGACGCGTAATCCGGTGTTCATCAATCCGGGTACGGTACAGGCGTGTGCGATGAACATGTACACAGGGATCCCTTTATATGGGGTTGCCGTCAGCCGTCACCACGGCGGCATAGTACATGCTCCCGGAAGTGTGCGCACGCTAGAGGAGGGTAAGCACCATTGGGTGCTCAGCACCCGTCTTTGGCCCGACACGTCCGCCCGTGTGCTGATTTCGGGGCTGAACCGGATGCCGCGCCGGGTTAACGGCCGTCCCGTGCGACGGACTGAGATCGCGGCGGACGGCGTATTGGCTGTGCGGATGACCGGTTCGGGGCGGATCCGTTTGAGCTGGTAGACGGCAATGCCAGCCAGCGATTTCATACATCCGACAGGTGGTGCGCGGATGTTCAGCCTGCGGCCGTGCAGAACAACGGCCGTCCGGCCTGTTCTCCGCGTACGCCGGTTTCAGTCACATCGAGAAGGCGCACCGGGATAATGGCTCCCACGGGCGCGTGGGTCGTGTCGATGGTGACATCCAGATAGTTGGCAGAATACCCGCGACCGTTGCCAGATGCCGTGCGTCGCTCCAGCAATACCGGAGTGATACGGCCGATATGGCGGGCGGCATACTGCATGCCCACTTCGGTGGCTGTGTGGATCAGTATGGCGCTGCGTTCTGAGCGGACGCGCTCCGGCACCTGCGGACGCATGGTTTGTGCAAGGGTCATGGGCCGCGGGCTGAATGGAAACACGTGACATCGTGCGTACTGCACGGCGCGCACCAGGTTAACCGTGTGGAGAAATGCGGACTCATCTTCACCCGGAAAACCGACAATGATATCGGTGGTGATGGCGATTTCATCGGATGCTTTGTAGATGCTATCCGCCATGCGCAACACGTCCTCGGGCGTGTAAGGACGCCCCATGCGGGCGAGTACCCCGGCGTCACCGCTCTGGAGCGGAATATGCAGGTGAGGGCATACCCGCGGGTGCTGTGCAGCCAGTGTGATCAGCGGCTCGGTGATGTCCGTCAATTCCACCGAGCTCAGCCGTATCCGCGGGACCAGTTCGCTCGATGCCAGTGCTTCGACAAGATCCGACAGATTGTGTCCCTGGGCATCGGTCCAGGCGCCCAGCAGAATGCCCGTGAGAACCACTTCCTGGACTCCTTGAGCGGCCAACCCGGCTGTTTCCTCCAATATGTCCGGGAGTGGTTTGGCGTACATGGCCGGCCGAGTGAGTGGGATGCTGCAGTAAGCGCATCGGTTGGAGCAGCCATCCTGGACTTTGAGAAACGCCCTTGTGCGCCGCCGTCGGACTGGCGGTTGAACGGGCGTTAACCCTTGCCAGTCCGGGCGACGGGCCAACACCTGAGCTACGAGCGAATCCTTGTGAGTATTGGGCACCAGCAGGTCGACGTTGGCCACCGCCTGTTCTGTATCGAGCAGCATCTGTGCATAACAGCCTGTCAGAACGTGCAACGATGAAGGCGAGGCCGTGTTCAACAGGTTACGTCCTTTGCGGGCTGCCGTGGCCGTGACGGAGCATGAGTTGACCACGGCACAGTCGGCGGAGCGCCAATTGTCGGCGGGTGTGAACCCTGCCTGCAGGAATTGAGCGGTCAACTGCTCCGATTCGTACTGGTTGACTTTGCATCCCAGCGTCATCACCAGGAATGTGGGCATCGCGTGTGTCCTTTACCATCTGTGCCGGATGATCCGGAATTCGGGGGACTGCCCCGCGAGTGGTACAATACCATATGCTGGCGTAATGCGCACTCTTCAGCCTGTACCGGAGGTCATCGACTGACGCATGTGGCGATATCTGAACAGCTTCATGATCGTGGGGCTGATACTGTTCGTACTGGCCATCTGGGGTTTCGTACAAGGGGCTGACGTGTTGCGCGATCCAGCACAACCCCGAGACATGCGGTTGCCTTTACTGTACCTGGCAGGCGCTGTATTGATGGCGTTGAATGGCCTGATATCCATTCGCGTGCATCGGCTGAAGACCGCCCGAGCCGCATCGGGCGCTAAGGAGACACCGTCATGAGTCCCGTCTGCTGTTCAGACTGTCATAAACCCTTGGACAAGATCCCGCTCTGGCTGGAAACGGTTAACGTGGTATTCGTCTGCGAAGACTGCCGACAGAAACACCGCGCCCCGGTCAAAGCACGTGCGGTGATGGAACTGGATCCGATCATCGGTGAGGATGAAGTCGTTATCGGCACCGGAGTGGACGAAGAGTCGGAGCCGACTCTGTCCTTGGAGGCACTGGCCGAGAAGGAGAACAGAGAGTCTGATACCGACGATGAAGAAGTGGACGTCGATGATGCCGAGGATGACTTGGAAGTTATCTTGGCTGATGACGACTCCTCAGGTAGCGAAGAGATCTGATCGGGACTGACTGATGACGCATGCATCCGGTATGGTGGACACGCACACCCACATCCTGCACGGTGTGGACGATGGATGTGTCGATCTGGATGCAGCGTTGGAGATGGCCAAGCAAGCGCAGGCCAAAGGGGTAACCGGTATCTGTGCAACCCCACACCTGCTTTGGAAAGACCGAGAGCCGCTCGATACGGAACAGATCGAAGAGCTTTTGGATGAACTGCGGGAGTTTCTTGCGCTCAACCGGTGCCCCGTTCAGGTCTATAGCGGTTGTGAGATCCCTCTGGATTTGGATCTGATCCCTGAAGTGGTATCAGGACGTTGGGCGTCCTACGGCGGGCATGGAAAGGCCGTTCTGGTCGAACCCCCATTCGAGCGGTTTCCTGAGGATGGTATGGCCAAACTACGGCAGCTGATGTCCGAGGGGATCCAACCGGTGTTGGCGCACCCTGAGCGGTGTGCCTGGTTTCAGGAAGATCACCGTCGCTTTGATCAAGCCGTCAATACGGGCGCACTGTTGCAGGTAACGGTGTCCTCCTTGCGCGGAGACCGCGCCACCAAGCCGGTGTATGACGCGGCCATGTTCCTGCTTCAGGAGGGACTGTGCGGGTTGGTTGCCTCCGACGCGCATAACACGCGCAGTCGTGGGATAGAAATGGACCGAGGGGCGGAGTTGCTGAGCCAACTGGTTAACGAGCGCGTCTCCGTGCTTCTCACCCGAACGGTGCCAAACTGGCTCGTAACCGGACAGCAGGTCAACCACAGCGAGATTTATGACAGCTATCGCTCTGCCGGTGAGTATGCCGATAACGGCGGTTGGCTGCAACGCCTTTTTGGCCGGTTCAGAAAGCGACGTTCTGCTGATGATGACTGGTGAGCGGTCTTCACCATCTCAACCCAATAGCAAAGGCATTTTGATACTGGTCGAAAACCTGCCGGTTCCGTTCGATCGGCGTGTGTGGATGGAAGCCACCACACTGCATCAGGCAGGGTTCCATGTATCTGTGATATCCCCGCGTGAACCCGGTGATAAACCGATCGATGTGATCGAAGGTGTTCATGTATACCGGTACAGAATGCCGCCACCGACCCGCGGAGTCCTCAGTTTTGTGTATGAGTTTGTTTATTGCTGGATCATGACGTTCTGGCTGTCGCTGGTGGTCTGGAAACGTGAGGGATTTGACGTGATCCATGCATGTAATCCACCCGACACGTTTTGGATTATCGGCAGATTTTACAAGCTGTTTGGAAAACGGTATGTGTTCGATCACCATGATATCAATCCGGAGATCTACGAAGAACGGTTCCGGCGCAAGGGCTGGGTCTACAATGTGTTGCTTTGGCTGGAGCGTCGACAGTTCGCTACCGCGGACCGAGTGATTTCGACCAACGAGTCGTACCGGGAGATCGCCATCACCCGCGGTCGTTGTAACCCGGATATCGTGACCGTGGTACGCAGCGGACCGGACCTGTCGCGTTTTACGCGGCGAGCACCCAATCCGGCGTACCGGAATGGACGCCGCTATCTGGTGGTCTATCTGGGGGTGATTGGACCACAAGATGGCCTGGATTATCTGTTGCGTTCGGTAAACCACATCGCGCGGGAGCTGGAACGGGATGATATTCAGTTCCTGATTGTGGGCGGAGGCGACTGGCTGCCGGACATTCAGCGCATGTGTGCCTCTTTGGAGCTGAACGACCGGGTGCAGTTTACCGGTTTCCTGACGGGCGATGCGCTGCTGGAGGCGTTATCTACAGCCGATGCTGCTGTGGTGCCGGACCCTCGCAACCCCTTGAACGACAATTCGACCAAAAACAAAGTTATCGAATACATGGCTTTGGGAATCCCGATGGTGACATTCGATCTCAAGGAGACCCGTTACAGTGCGGGCGACTATGCGGTGTATGTCACACCGAACAATGAAATCGAATTCGCGGAAAAGCTGGTCGATCTGTTGGATGACCCGGAACGCAGAGAGTGGATCGCCCGAGGCGGCATCGAACGGGTGCGTGAACGGCTGGCCTGGTGTTACAGCCGCAAAAAGCTCATCGATCTGTACTGTGATCTGCTGAATGTGGCGGCGCCAGCCGAATCTACGGCCAACAGGCCGGTGGAACAGGTGGGGGCTTTATGATCATCGGCATAATGAGCGACAGTCACGACAGGCTGGACATGATCCACGCGGCAATGGCGGTCTTTCGCGATGCGCGGGTGGATCAGATCATTCATGCAGGCGACTTCGTGGCGCCGTTTGCCGTTCGGGCTATGCGAAATGCTCCGGCGCCGGTGTTTGGCGTGCTGGGAAATAACGACGGTGAACATCAGGGGCTGCAAGCCGCGTTCAACGAGATTGGAGCGACGCTCGCCCGGTCTGTCGCCTGGCTGGATCTGGCCGGCCGACGGGTGGCGGTGATGCACGAGGATTATTGGCTGAAACGCGATGCGGAGTTGATCAACGCCAAGGCGGACCTGGCGATCTACGGACACACCCATCTGCTGGAGTGCAGTAACAAAGGCGACATGCTGGTGCTGAACCCGGGTGAGGTGTGCGGATATGTCACCCGCCGGGCTACTGTAGTGATCATGCGTCTGCCGGAGATGCAGTATGAAGTAATCGACCTTCGGTCGGGCGGTTTTCAGTGATGCGGCGGGGCCGTCTGTTCATCGTGTCCGGACCCAGCGGTGTCGGGAAGGACACTGTCTTGCAGGGGGTGTACGCCATTCTGCCGGGCGTCAGGCAGTCGGTCAGCGCCACAACGCGCGAGCCTCGAGAGGGTGAAGTCGATGGCGTCGACTATACGTTCTTGAGTGAGGATGCGTTTTCTGAGCATATCCAAAACGATGCGTTTCTCGAGTGGAAGCGGTACAGCACGCACAGATACGGAACATTGCGGGCTCCGGTGGATGCCTGGTGCGAGCAGGGGCTGGATGTCGTGCTGAAAATCGAGGTGAAGGGCGCATTGGATGTCCGCTCGCGGCGCCCCGACAGCGTGCTGATCTTCATTGCGCCCCCCCGTCTCTCACTCGATACATTGCGCGAACGTCTGGAGCGCCGCGGGAGTGATGACCCGGAATCGGTTGCCCGACGGCTCGATATCGCCCGCTGGGAAATGGAACACATCCGCTTGTATGATTACGTCATTGAAAACGACGTGCTGGATGACGCGGTGGATGCCCTGAGAAGCATCATCGTGGCAGAACGTCATCGGCCTGATGCGATTTGGGGAAGCCGCAACGGAGTCGAGACATCATGAGTGATGTGCAGAGTCTGCAGGGGCGTCGTGTCCTGCTGGGGGTAACGGGAAGTATCGCCGCCTATCGCGCGGCTGAACTGGCCAGTGCGCTGGTAAAGCGCGGCGCACTGGTCGATACCGTGTTAACGGACCACGCCCAGCGGTTCATCGGCGCCGATACCTTTCGCGCGTTGACGCGTCGTCGTCCGTTGGTGGACCTGTTCGATGAGCCGGAGGATCACTCCATAGCGCATATCGAACTGGCGCGTGATGCAGATGTCCTGGTGATCGCTCCAGCCACCGCCAATATCATCGCCAAGATTGCCGCGGGGATTGCCGATGATCTGCTTTCCACGATGGCTCTGGTTCCGTCCGGTCCACGGTTGATTGCCCCAGCCATGAATACGCGCATGTGGGAGAACCCGGTGACGCAGCGCAACGTTCGCCTGCTTCGGGAGCATGGTTGGCAGATCATCGAACCGGCCGGTGGCTGGCTGGCTTGCGGCGAACAGGGCGCTGGACGTCTGGCCGATCTGAACGATCTGTTATCTGCGATCGAGGGGCTGTGGGACAAGCCATGGAAAGGCATTCGGGTGTTGGTCTCTGCAGGCCCGACTGTGGAGCCGATCGATCCTGTACGGCACATCTCCAACCGCTCTTCCGGCAAAATGGGTTATGCCATCGCCGCGCGCGCGGCTGAACTGGGTGCTGAAGTAACGTTGATCAGCGGTCCCGTCTCACTGGGGACGCCGAATGGCGTGGAGTTGGTTCCTGTGACCACTGTGGCGCAGATGCTGGAGGCTGTTCAGGCGCGGTTTGGTGAGGCCGATCTGTTTATTGCAGCCGCGGCGCCGGCCGACTACCGGGTGCCCTCTCCGGAACGGCAGAAGCACAAAAAAGGAGCCGAGCACTGGGTGTTGGAACTGGAACCGACCCCGGATATTTTGCGTTCGCTTATGGGAATACGCGACCGGCAGGTAGTGGTTGGATTTGCTGCGGAGACCGATCAGGTGGAGTCCCATGCCCGTCAGAAGCTGATCGACAAGCAACTGGATCTGATCGTGGCGAACGATGTCAGTGAACCGGGCAGCGGTTTCGATGTGGATACCAATCGGGTCACGCTCATCTGGGCCGACGGCCGCATCGATCCTTGGGAACAAATGAGCAAGCGGGCTGTGGCTTCTGAACTGCTGGATCGGTTGTTGCCGTTGATCAGGGAGCGTCGGGGAGCTTCTGTTCGATAACACGATGCCCGGCAGGCAGTTGTGATGCTTGATCTGTTGCGGTAACCCATAACGCATAGACTGCGAAGAGAACCAGCACTATCACCACCAGCCCCGCCAGCCAGGCAGGGAACCGAAGCGGCTCGGGTTCTGTATCGGCAATCGGATGTTTCATGCCATCAGTATACACGCTGTGCCTTTCAAGAGGACAGGCCGTTGCTGACAGCAGAGGGACAGGTAGAATAGGTCGGGGGAGACAGAGATGGAATTCAACTCAGAACTGTTCCGGATGGATGACGACTACCCGGTTCGCATATATGGAGATCCCGTGTTGCGGCAAAAGGCGGCTCCGGTGGGCCGGCTGACGGGGGACGTGCGACGGTTGATAGCGGAAATGAAACGCGTCATGCACGACGCGAATGGCGTGGGGTTGGCTGCGCCTCAGATCGGGGTGTCCAAACGGGTCATCATATACACCGATTTTACCGACGAGGAGCATCCGGTTCCACGGGCCCTCATCGACCCGGTGATCATCAAAAGCGGCGAACAGACCGAGATGATGGAGGAAGGGTGCCTTTCGTTGCCTCGGCTGAGAGGCATGGTGACCCGTCCTGCCGACATTTGGGTCAAGGCCCTGAACGAACAGGCGCGCCCGATCCGCTTTCGCGCCACAGGAATGAACGCTCGCGTGCTGCAGCATGAGATCGACCATCTCGACGGGGTGCTGTTCATCGATCGCGCCGATCCGGATACGTTGCGATGGCTGACACCGGAAGAGCTGGCTGATCCGGCGTATGCAGACTGATGGCGCGTATTCTGTTTTTCGGTACATCGACGTTTGCCGTTCCGATCTTATCGGCACTCAATGACGCTGGACATACGCTTTTGGTGGTCACGCAACCGGATCGCCCCACCGGACGAGGCCTTCAATTGACAGCGTCACCAGTGAAACGTATGGCGTTACAGGCCGGTTTACCTGTCACCCAGCCCGAACGATGCCGTCGACGTTCGTTTTGGGAGGAGGCTGCGGCGTTTGCCCCGGAGTTCATCGTTACCGCGGCGTATGGCCAGATCCTGAACCGACGTTTGTTGGAGCTTCCGCTCAGTGGTGCGGCGTTGAATGTGCATGCCTCCCTGTTGCCGCGCTGGCGCGGCGCAGCGCCCATCCATCACGCGTTGTTGGCCGGAGACAGTGAAACGGGCGTCAGCATCATGCAGATGGTGGAAGAGTTGGATGCAGGGCCTGTTTACGCCAGCTGTCGGCGTCCAATCCAACCGGACGACGATACCGGTACCCTGGAAGCGCTGCTGGCTCAGGATGGCGCGCAGCTGTTGCTGGAAGTGCTGGAACGAATTCCGAATGGACTGCGTCCACAGCCGCAACCGGATACAGGTGTGACGTACGCGCCGCCCATCGGCCCTGCAGATGCAGAGATCCATTGGGACGAGTCGGCGGTGCGGTGCGTAGGACGTGTGCGAGCGATGTCTCCGCGTCCGGGCGCCCGGTTCTGCCATCGGGGTCGAGGGGTCAAATTATGGAAGGCGGCCTTAATGGAAGATGCTGGTCTGCCGGGATGCGTGTTGGCCATCCATCCGGATGGGCTTCAGATTGGCTGCGGTGAGGGCAGCCTGCTGATGCAGCAGGTACAGCCCGACGGGCGGCCCAAAATGAGCGCATTGGACTGGGCGCGCGGCGCCAGACTGCGTATCGATGACAGATTAGGCTGAACTCAACCTGTTGGGATGAACAAGGGGGAACATCATATGGATGACACGCAGAACCGCAGAGCTTACGTGCGATTGGATCACGAGCTGTTTACACTGCCCAATGGATTGCGTGTGGTGTTGGCGCCTGATGCATCGGCGCCGGTTGCCGCTGTCGTGGTGCTGTACGATGTGGGGGCGCGCAATGAACCGGAGGGACGCACCGGTTTTGCACATCTGTTCGAGCATATGATGTTTCAGGGGTCTGAATGCGTGCCTAAAGGCGAGTTCTTCGCGCGTGTAGAGGAAGCGGGCGGTGTATTGAACGGCGGAACCAGCAGCGATATGACGGTGTATTACGAATCGGTCCCCGGGCATCAGGTGGAGCTGGCGCTGTGGCTGGAAGCGGACCGGATGCGAGCGCTGCACGTCAACCAGGAAAATCTCGATAACCAGCGCGATGTAGTCAAGGAAGAGAAACGGTTGCGGTACGACAATCAGCCGTATAATTGGGCGTTGATGGGCCTGCTATACGAGCAGGCGTTCGATAACTTCGCAAACGGGCACTCCGTGATCGGCTCCATGGAGGACTTGGACGCGGCCTCGCTGGAGTATGTGCAATGGTTCTGGCGTACGTATTATGCGCCTAACAACGCGATCCTTGCTGTGGCGGGCGATATCGACACGGCACAGTGTAGGCGATGGATCGAAACCTACTTTGGCGGCATTGCGGCACAACCGCTGCCGCCATCGCCGGATTTTCGCGAGCCGGGGCGGTCGACTCCGCGGCACGTCGACTATCTCGATCCATTGGCCAGTGAGCCCGCAGTGGCGATGGCTTGGCAGGCGCCGCCGCGCACGCACGCCGATATGCCTGCGTTGAGCATGGGGTATACCCTGCTGGCAGAAGGTGAAGCGTCCCGACTGTACCAGCGGCTGGTCAAGCAGGATCGATCCTGTTCGACTGTGTTCAGCTGGCTGGATGCGCGGCGAGGCCCCGGTCTGACGGTGATCGCCGGCGTGTATAAACAGGACTTTTCGGACGAACAGATCGAAGCGGCTGTATTGGACGAGATCAGGCAGCTGGCGCAGCGTGGCCCGGACGAGGCGGAGATGGAGCGTGTTCGCAACATGATGCTGTATATGCGGCTTCGCCATGGTTCTGTGGGCATGGGCGATCTGCAGACGCCATTGGGACGAGCGATCGAGTTGGCCGATAATTTGCTGACATATGGTGATCCGGCGTACACGAATGTGGAAATTGCGCGCATACAGGCCGTCACCGCTGCCGATGTGCAGCAAGCGATACAGCGATGGATGTCGCCTGATCAACGGACGGTGATCCGCATCGAACCCGGGGCTTCTGCGCCGGCGTCGGAGGGAGAAGACGAATGAAGTGTTCATGGTACCCACGTCCCGCAGCGGGTTCACCTGGAGTGTTGCATATTCCGGATGCAATGCGCATGGTGATGCCGAATGGGTTGTCGGTGGTCTGCGTACGTAAGACGGGTATGCCCTTGGTGGCCTTCCATCTGGTCAATACCATTGGGGCTGGGCACGATCCGGATGGAATGGCCGGGCTGGCTGAAGCCTGTGCGGTGTTACTCACGGCAGGCACCTCTCGCCTGAGCTCTAGGCAGTTTGCTGAACAGGTCGAGTCTCTGGGCGGTGAAATGGCAGGCAGTGCAGCACGAGACCATGCAGTGCTGGCGGCCGAGGTGCTGTCATGGCGACAGAGGGAGATGCTTGCGCTCCTATTTGATGCGGTTCGGGACGCGCAGTATCCAGACGACGAAGTGTCATTGTATTGCGAAAACGCTTTACAAACCCTGAGCATCAACCGCTCACAACCGGCGTTTTTGGCGTCCGAAGCGATTGCAAAGGCGCTTTATGGAGGACACCCATATAGCCGGATCGCACCCGATACAGGGTTCCTGGAGATTGCGGAACGTGACACCTTGCTGGCGGCCCGATCCGAGCGTTGGCGTCCGGATCGTTGTGTACTGGTGGCTGTCGGTGATATCGATCCGGACGCACTCCATGGCGATGTTGCCTCGGTGCTGAACGGCTGGCAGTCCTGTTCATCAGCGCCGTTTGCTGTGCCTGATGTCAGCGAACCCCCCCGACGTGAGGTGATTATTGTGCATAGACCGGGCTCGGTACAGGTCAACCTGGCGATCGGTCAGCTCGCTCCCGAAGCGGCGCATCCGGATGCGCTGGCGTTGGGGGTGCTGAACTGTGTACTGGGTGGCCGCACCGGATCACGCCTATTCCTGAACGTCAGGGAACGCTTGGGGTATGCGTATAGCGTCGGCTCTCGTTACAGCAGCCATCTGGGTGTGGCCACCTGGACGATGACGGCTCAGACTCGCACAGATGCCGCGGCAGACGCCGCCCGGGAAATGCTGCAAGAATCCGAGCGGCTATGCGCTGACGGGATGACGCCAGATGAGGTGGCTGCGGCAAAGTCCTACATGGATGGGGTGTTTTGCATGAAGTTGGGCACCCTGTCGGGGTTGGCCGCATTGCTGGAAGGTATCGAGGTGTTCGGCTTGCCGCAGGATCACATCCATACCTATCGGGATCGATTGCGCTCTATCGACGCCGGCACCGTGCAGCAGGTGGCGCAACGCTGGATCAAGCCGGCCGATATGGTCGTGGTTGCGGTGGGCGATGCTGACGCGTTGACAGGGGCGATGCAGACCTTTGGCCCGGTGAGGGTGGTGGAACCCGGGGCGGTCTAGCGCTTCTCAATCGGTTGGTTCAGAATGGGCCGCCCGCTGTGTCAGCAATTCCAGCGCACAGGATGCGGCCTGTTGTTCTGCCATCCGTTTGGTGCGCCCTTCTCCAACCCCCAGTCGGTGTGAACCAAGGGCGACCGCAACTACCCAGTTGGGGGCGTGGTCCGGTCCGGAACTGGCCAGAACAGTGTACTGCGGAACTGCGCGATATTGTGCCTGGCAGTATTCCTGAAGCCGGCTTTTCACATCAGCCGCGTGCGAGATTGACATGGCGGCATTGATCCGATGGCCCAGCACTCTCAGCACAAAATCCCGGGCTGCATCCAAACCGCATGTCAGGTATGTGGCCCCGATGACCGCTTCCAGCGCATCGGCCAGTTTCTTCCGGCGCGCGCTGGATGCTCCCGTCGGATCGGCCACTCCGGTGATCAACAACGCCTCCAAGCCCATGCGGTCGCCTTCTTCGGCGAGTGTGGTTCTACTGACCACCGTTGCGCGAGCTCGTGTCAGCTCGCCCTCCGGGCTGTCCGGATGTCGCCGGTATAACTCCTCTGCGACAATCATGCCCAACACGGCATCCCCTAGGAACTCAAGGCGTTGGTAACTACGCGTAATGTCCCCGTCGACCGCTGCCGGGTGGGTCAGCGCCTGCCTGAGCATCGGCTCGCAATGCTGAGGCAGGCCGAGTTTGGATGACAGCGCCCGATCAGGCAAGTGAACTGACCGCCTGGGCGATGCGGTCAATACCGCGTTGTATCTGCTGGAGTGAGCAGGCGTACGACAGCCGGATGTTCGCGTCCGCGCCGAAGCCGCTGCCAGGCACCACGGCAACCTGTACCGTGTCCAGCAGCCAGGATGCGACATCATCCGATGTGGTCAAGATACGGTCGCCGGCTCGCTTGCCATACAGAGCGGACACGTCAGGGAAGACGTAGAATGCGCCACCGGGTTCGGGGCATCGAATGCCGGGAATGGCATTGAGTCCGGCCACAATGGCCTCACGGCGTTCTGCGAATGCGGCAACCATTTTTTGAATGGGCTCTTCCGGCATCTGTAAGGCTGCCAGCGCGCCCTTCTGCACGAATGAGGTGATATTGGATGTGGACTGATCCTGCATGCGCACCATAGCCCCAATCACGGTGGCGTCGCCGGCGGCATATCCCACACGCCAACCGGTCATAGCAAACGCCTTGGACATGCCATTGATCGTGATGGTGAGCTTATGTGCTTCATCTGAGAACGACGCGATGCTGACGTGCCGGTGACTGCCGTATACCAGCTTTTCGTAAATCTCATCGGAGATGATCGCGATCTGGTGATCGATCGCGATGTCGGCGATGGCCTTCAGCACCGCCTCCGGGAATACGGCTCCGGAAGGATTGTTCGGGCTGTTCACCACGATCGCGCGTGTTTTGGGGGTAACCGCTGCGGCGATATCGGCGGGGTCAGGCACGTACCCTGTGTCCGGCCCCGCATTTACGGTCACTGGAACTCCACCGGCCAGTTTCACCATTTCCGGATAGCTGACCCAGTAGGGCGCCGGGATGATGACTTCATCGCCCGGGTCGATAATCGCCTGGAATACACCGAACAGCGCGTGCTTGGCGCCGGCGGTCACGATGACCTGCGATGGTGTGTAGTACAGGCCGTTTTCCCGGTGCAACTTATCACAGATGGCCTGGCGCAGGGGCAGAATGCCCGCACTAGGTGTGTATCGGGTGAAACCCGTGCGAATGGCCTCGATGGCTGCATCGGCAATCGGTTCTGGCGTGTCGAAATCGGGTTCGCCTGCACCGAACGACAACACATCGACGCCTTCCTCCTTCAGCTGTTTGGCCTTGGCGGTAATCGCCAGCGTTGGCGATGGCGCCGTGTTCCGGGCACGTTCGGATATCTTCACTGAGTGTTTCCTCCTAATGGATACGGCCTGTTGCAGGATTACAGCGTGACTACATTGTAACCGGAAGCCATAGCGCGCAGGCAACATCGGTTGTGAACAGGTTCACAACCGATGGGTTACCGGCGCTGGCGCCGCTCGTTGGCGTCCTGCATCATCTGCACCAGCTCGGGCGCCGTTTCGGGCGTGACATTGCATTGCGTGTCCCATGGCGTTTGCCACTGCCAGATCAGAACGATCGGTATGTCCTCTTCAATGGCGACCTGTAGTACATTCTTCATGTAAGGCAGCGGCCCGTACACCTCTCCCACGAACAGCGGCATGCCGGCCTTATCGGCCAGTCGCTTGAGCGCTCGCAGCGGCTCGGCGGAGTCGACGTCTTCATTGCCAAATCGGATGTTGTCATGCTTTGGATAGAAATGCACAGAGATGACCTCAGCAGGGGCTGGATGGGTATCCCGGTACCAACGCACGACATCGGCTGGTGAATCGTGCGTCCAGTCACCCTTTTGGGGGTTTCGCCTCAGATGCTGAGCGGGAGGCCGTGGCGAGGAATACCCGGGGGTGATCAGGTGATTCGGGTCCAGTGATCGGATCAGACGGGCAATGTCTCGAACATACGGGATCATTTGGTTCGTGGTGTAGTTGTCACGGCGGAGGCGAACGGGAGGCCCGCCTTGGTGAACGCCGCAGAGATCATGGAAACCGTTGGGGCGCATGGATTCCAAATCGGCGCCCAGATTGAGCTCGTTGGATATCTCCCATATAAGGATCGTCGGATTATCCTTGTAGCGCTTCACGAATTCCGCGGTGTAGGCTTCCAAATATTGCCAGGAACGGCTGTTGCGGTTGGTGAGCATGTCTTGGACGCATTCGTGCGCCATGTCCGGAAACAGGTAGGTGTTCCAGTTGATGGTAGGGATCAGCCAAATTCCCAGTCTAGCGGCATCGGCTACTATACCGTCCATGGCTTTCCACCAGTTTTCGGTGTCGGCCCATTGTTTCATGTCCTCCGGCCAGAATCCGACGCCGGCAAGCCGGATCACTTTGAACCCGTGTTCAGCGGCTTCCCGCATCGCGGTCTCTGCATGTCGGCGTTCGTCTCCGCCTTTCAGGTACTGCAGAAACAGGTCGAATTTATTCACAGCAATTGCGCGGAACGGTTTGCCGTTCATGACCAAGTCGGTTCCCTGACGCTGAAGAAATCCTGTCGGTGCTGCATGTGCAGACCCGTGCATGACTAAGGCGGCCGAAATCGCAGTCAGAATGGTGCGCATGTGATGCCTCCGGTCGTGATACGTTAATGTGTGTATTGGCGGTATGTCGCCGTATTCCCTGCTCGGGGAACGAGCAGACGGGAGGCATGGATGACAGGCAAGGCGTTGCGGCTCAAACGACTATTCGAACAGGGCAAGTCGGTGATCGTGCCCATGGATCATGCGATCTTCTTTGGCCCTATACCCGCCTTACGTGATCCGAATATCTGGGTGTCCGAAGTGGCTCAGTCAGAAGCCAATGCGATTTTGATGACTTTGGGATGCCTGAACCGTGTGGCGACGGTGATGGGACGCCAAGGTGTTATCGCACGAATCGATGGCACAGTTACCCGTTTGGGGCCCAGTCTGGAAGTCACAGACCAGATCGCCAGTGTGGAACAGGCTGTCAGCGCCGGTGCAGATGCTGTGGTGTTGAATGTGTACATCGGGGTGGACAGCGAGCGCGAGATGCTGGGAAAGTTGGGGCGCGTGTCCGAGGCGTGCTGGCGATGGGGGGTGCCGCTGGTTGCTGAAATGATCCCGGGAGCGGCGTTGGCGCGTCACTATGCGGTGGATGCACCGGCAACCGAGCGTGCCGTGCTGGCCGAACACGTTGCGGTCGCAGCGCGGGTTGGCGCCGAAATGGGAGCGGACGTGATCAAGACCTGTTACACGGGTTCCGTCGAGTCTTTTGCGTATGTGGTCGACAATGCCATGGTCCCTGTCTGGGCTGCGGGCGGCCCTGTTTCCTCAGGTGTGGAAGGTGTCATTCAGATGGTCGACGAAGTGATGCATTCGGGAGCAGCGGGAGTCTGTATTGGTCGCAATGTATGGGAGCGCGAAAAACGGCTCGAGCTGCTGCATGCGATATGCCAGATGGTCCACCATGGACTCAGCGCCGCTGAGGCGCGGACGCTGATAGGCGAGGTGTGATTCCAGTTCTTGCCATATGCAGATGTACAATGACCGTGCGGCCGAATTTGGCCTTTCGAGGTAGCTTTGCTCAGCGTAGCATGTGTCAATACAGGTGATCGATACCCTGACATCTATGTGGACCGCCTGTATCGAATGGTACAGCGCCATCTGAACACGCCGTTCCGGTTTGTCTGTTACACGGACAGGCAGCGCCCGTTGGATCCGGCGATCCGTCAGGTGGACACATCCACCTGGGGGCTGACCGGCTGGTTCACCAAACTCCGTCTGTTTGATAATGAGGTACTGCACGGGGAACCGTTGTTGTATATCGATGTGTCGACGATCATCCACAACCCTTTGGATCCTATGATATCTTTCGCTCGATCACATCCGTTTGTCGCGGTCAGAGACTGGAACTATGACTGTCTGAATTCGTGTGTGATGTGGATTACGCCCTGTCAAGAGACTCAATCCATCTGGGACGCTTATCGCGCGGGTGCGCGGTATCAGAGTCCACTCAAGGGAGACCAGGACTTTATCGATGACCACCTGCGTGTACATCACCTGCATGACTGGGTTACCTGGTGGCCGCCGGATTGGGTGATCTCGTACCGGCGACTGTTTAGAGTCCATCGCCGCAGCCACTTCACCGCGATGGACGTACTGTCCCGCTCGGTGGTGGTCAAGTTCCATGGCACTCCCCGGCCGCACCAGCTGCTGGATTGGCGGGTCATGACGGCGCTGTATCTGCGTTACCCGGCGGTATACCTACATGCCCGTCCGCAGATGGTCTACAGTCTGCGCGATGCCTGGCAATGAGTGCATAACGGAAAGATGACCCTTCGTTGCCGTTTACGCGTGACATGAGCCACCCACGACCCAGCGTGCTGTTTGTGATGCCACGGTTGCGTGGCGGGGGGGCCGAGCGTGTGGTGACGACGCTGTGCAACGGTTTGGCGGCACAGGGTGTGCGAACCGGCCTGGTTGTGTTCCGCGCAGCGAAGGAGGACTATGCCTCGTTGCATTCGGACGTGTCTGTCTACACGCTGGGCCACGGTGCGCGTCAACCGTGGACTGCCATGCTCGCCATTGCCAGATTGTACAGGCTCGCGACAGAGTATCGGGTGATTGTATCCGGTTTAGAGTTCCACACAGATCGTGTGGTCTATCGGCTCGGCCGCCTGTGCCAGAACGTCGAGTCATGGGCGATGGTGCACATCGATCTCGGGGCCTACACTCCTTTTCGCAGGCATACGCGCCGTCAGGCGTTTGTTCAGGCTGTGTACCCGCGTTTCAGAGGCGTGGTCTGTGTATCTGAGGGGGTAAAGCGCGGTCTGCAGCAGGCAACACAGAACGGCTGTCCGAACGCCCACGTCGTACATAATCCACTCCCTATCGATCATATCCGGGATCTCGCGGATGCAGAACCGCCCATCGATCGGCCGTATCTGGTGAGTGTGGGGCGACTGAGTCCGCAAAAAGATCATCGGACTTTGTTTGCCGCTTACAGGGAGTTGTGCACTCTCACTGAATCTGTGCCGGATCTGGTGATTGTGGGTGATGGCCCTTTACGCGATGAGTTGATCGAATACGCCGCTTCGCTGAACCTGACAGAGCATGTGCACTTTGTGGGATATGCTCCGAATCCATACCCGTGGATCGCGCAGGCGCGCGCACTGGTGTTGAGTTCCGTGTATGAGGGTCTGGGCATGGTATTGATGGAGGCGATGGCGTTGGAGACCCCTGTCGTGTCAACCGATTGCCCCAGCGGACCTGCGGAGTTGATTGGAGAAAATGCACGCGGCCTTTTAGCGCCGATGGGTGATCCCCAGGCGCTGGCGCACGCGATGTTGACCGCACTCGAATGTGAGTACGCCACGCAGATGCGCGTACAGCGGGCGGTTGAGTTCGTCCGGCAGTTCGATACACCGGTGGTTGTACAGCGCTACATGGATCTGCTGTTCAACCGTTAGTGCGCATTGTGTGAGTTCAGTCTTCCGCAGTCGGAGGCTGTGTCTTGCGAAACACATCTAGCATGTCAGCCATACGGAAACCCACGGTACAGTGTGTCGCGTAGGCGTCAAGCGCGTAGTTCCAGACAGCTTCCAACAACGGATCCCACATGTAATACAAATGCTGCAGGTCATGTGGCTCCACTAACAGGCAGGCGTGGGATTCTTGATCATCGGGTATCGGGCGGAAATAGGACACCTCACCCAGAAACACCGGCACCCAAGAGATAACGCCCGTGTCTTTTTCCAAACGATAGCTGCCAAGCGGCATGACACGCTGCATTGTAATCCCCGCCTCTTCGGTAGCCTCTCGCAGCACCGCACTGCGCGGAGATTCGCCTTCTTGCACATGTCCCCCGGGGATTGACCAGCCGCGTCCTTCGATATCTACGAGCACCGCTCGCCCGGAGAAAAATGCAAACAGCAAGGCTGCCGGTGCTGGTTGTCGCCGAGTGCTGCCGGGAAGAAATGTGACGAGCTGGTTCCTCCAGCGTACTGTTGGAAATTGCTTCGTTGCGTTCATCGAAGCCCATTATGGCGTGCTTCGGCCTGCTGTGTCAATGGTGCTCCACCCCTGCTGCGCAGACGATGGGCGGTTGCTGGTAAAATCAATAAGACAGACCTCTTTGGAAAATCGAGTAAGGGTCTGCATTAGCCTGAAGGAGGGCGCCCAAATGAGCGACGCGAAACTGCGTATCGTCATTGCCGATGACGAAACGATCATACGGATCGACCTGAAAAACATGCTCGAGGCGCTCGGCTACGATGTGGTGGCTGAAGCCGGTGATGGCCTGGAGGCGTTGGAAGCCGTCCGAACGCATAAGCCGGATCTTGTGATACTCGACGTAAAGATGCCCAACATGGATGGCATCGATGCGGCACGGATCATTACCGAAGAGAAGTTGGGGCCGGTAATGCTGCTGACCGCTTACTATGATGAAGAACTGATTGACCGCGCCAAGGACGCCGGTGTATTCGCATACTTGGTGAAACCGTTCAAAGAGCCGGACCTGAGCCCCAACATCGAGATCGCTCTCGCCAGGTACAAAGAGTTTCTGGCTTTGGAGGAAGAAGTCGACGACCTCAACGAGCGGTTGAATACCCGCAAACTGATCGAGCGGGCAAAGGGCATTTTAATGGATCAATATGGCCTGAAGGAACAGGAGGCGTTCCGGCGGATCCAGATCCAAAGCATGAACACCCGTAAATCGATGAAGGAGATCGCCGAAGCGATCATCATCGCTCACAGCGTGTGATGCAATCCGGCAGTCATCGATTCCGTCCGACGCTGCGTGTGCGGCGGTTAATGCGACAACTGGGCCGCCGCCTTCGCGGAGATGAAACCGATCTGGCGGTGCTGACCGAGGAACTGGAGCTTCGGGATAAGGCACTGATCGAGCGGGAGGCCACCATTCGGGAACTGAAAGCCCAGCTGGCCGAACGCAATGCCGAAGTGGACGCTTTGCGTCGGATTGGCAACGCCGTTGGATCGGCGATGCAGTCGGAGGACAGCCTCAATGCACTGGTGGAAGCCGCACAACGGCTGACCGGCACCCAATCCTGCCATATCTATCTGTTCGATCCGACAAGAACAGAGTTGGTTCTTCGTGCCTCGGATGAAGAAGGACGGTCTATGGTTGGCAAGGTGCGGCTTCGATTGGGAGAAGGGATCACCGGCTGGGTGGCCAAAGAACGACGTCCTGTTGCCGTCTCCCGGGAAGCCTATAAGGACCACCGCTTCAAGTTTCTCCCAGACGTGACGATGAACCGGTTCGAGTCCATATTGGCCGTTCCCCTGGTCTATGAAGATGAGGTTCTCGGTGTGGTGAATGTGCGAACAGTAGAGCCGCACACCTATGGGCCACATCAGATCCGTATTCTGTCCAACCTGGCCGCTCAGGCAGCCGGCGTGATCACCAAAGCCCGTCAGTTGCGTGAACTCGAACAGAGAGCCGAGCAGGTATCGACTCTGACCGAGGTCACCAAGCGGCTGGCAGGTAATCTGTACCTGGAAGACCAACTGGCGTTTCTGGTGAATGTCACGGTACAGGCGATGAGGTACAAGCTTTGCACCGTGATGCTGCTCGATGAGAAGACCAATGAATTGGAATTGAAGGCAACCAGCAGCACCAGCCATGAGTACATCTCGAAACCCAACATACCTGTCAGCAGCTCGATAGCCGGACAAGCCGTATCGCGCAACACCACGATCACGGTGGATGATGTCAAGCGGCAACCGGGTTATCACTTCCCCGACATCGCAGCCCGTGAGGGACTCTGCTCCATGGCCAGCATCCCGTTGCGGACTCAGGATCGCATCATCGGAGTGATGAACTGCTATACGGCGACACCCCATCGATTTTCGGACGATGAGCTTAATATTCTGTCGGCGTTCGCAAACACCGCTGCCGTGGCCATACAGCACGCAAGGTTAAGCGTGCGCTCATCTATCCTGGCCGAGATGCACCACCGTGTGAAGAACAATCTGCAGCAAGTCGCCAGCCTGCTTCGTTTGCAGATGCGGTTTACTTCCGATCTACATGCGAAAGAGGCGTTGCGGGAAAGTCTGGGACGGATTCTGTCGATTGCGTCTGTACATGATCTGTTGAGCCGTGAAGATCTCGACTCCGTACCACTCAATCGACTGGCGGAGTCGATTCTTTCTGCCACACAGCAGGGACTGGTACCGCCTGATAAGCGCATCGACATGCGTGCATCATGCGCCAAACTGATGCTTCCGTTGCACCGTGCAACGTCGCTGGCCCTGGTTTTGAATGAACTGGTTCAGAACGCCATTGAACACGGCTTCGCTGAACGCAAGCAGGGCTCGATACTGGTCAATCTGTACCAGGATGAAGAGCACATTGTGATGGAAGTTGCGAATGATGGCGTGCCGCTTCCATCCGGCTTCGATCCCGGAAAAACGCCCAGCTTGGGTCTGCGGATTGTCGAGGATCTGGTGCGTGGAGGACTGCGAGGTTCGTTTCGGATGTTCAACCGTGACGGACTCGCACTGGCGGAAGTCCGATTTCCGATTAACGAACGCCGGCGGACGATATTGGAGCCCGAAGAATGAGCGATACAGAGCAGCTGGAACTCTTATGGGACCTGCAGATGCTTGACGCCAAGATCCTGAAGCGCCGAAAGCGGCTGAAGGAGATTGAAGCCGGGCCCCCATGTGCTGCAGAGGCGCGTAGGCTGCTGGAGCGTCGACAGGCAGCGGAGCGGGCTTTGGAAGAGGCCCGCTCGGAATTGACCGCATTGGAGACCGAACTGGCGCATACAGAAGAGCGCCGGAAACAGACACACAAGCGGTTGTACGGCGGTACTGTGACAGCCACTCGCGAGTTGAATGCGCTGGAACACGAGCTGGCGGCGCTGAAGGAACGTCAGAATGAACTGGACGGCCAGGTATTGCAAGCCATGGACCGGGTGACGGCGTTGGAGGCCGAGGCTAATCAGGCTGTTTCTGCCAGCACCGAGTTGCTGGAACAGTACCGAACCGAAAAGGCATCGCTGGGAGCTGAAAAGCAACGCATCGAAGCGGAATTGGTCGATTTATCGTCGCGCAGAGATCGCGCAGCGCAACGTGTTGACGCTCGTCAGCTCAGCCGATATGAGACGCTGAGACAACGCGGCGGCGGTTATGGCATGAGTCCGGTCGAAGAAGACCACTGTAAGCTGTGCCGTACCGCAATCAGCGTGACTGTCATGAAGCGCCTGCAGGGTGGCGCCATTGTGCAATGCGAAAATTGCAGCCGCATCCTGTATCCGGCCAAGAGTGCGTGACAATGCATCCCGCGGCACGGGCCGCGGGATTATCCGCTCATTCATCAACGCGTGGGAAACAACCCGAGCAATGTATCCGCCAGGATCTCCATTCCGCGGTCATCGGGATGGTTAATGTTGTTACCCAAGAGCGCCATATACGGTATGCCTCGCTTTTGAAGGGCCACCCAACCCGCGGCTGCATCGGCCACGGCGACTCCGCGTGCTGCTCCAAACGCCTTCAAGGCAGCCGTATAGGGGCGCGGATCGGTGGTAAACCGTGCGGTTTTCTGGCCCATCCAATCGGGGCGAACCAGGTGTGGTGTGGTCAGGATGACTTCCGCACCTGCCTGCTGGAGCGCATCGATGATGCGCCCATATTGCCGGTCGACTCCGGCCTGATCCAATCCGGCATCATTGACGAATTCGATGATCACCAGATCGGCGCGCTTGTCAACGACTTCCCGCTCAAATCGGCTGCGCCCATCAACGATCGTATCGGTGAAGACGGCGCTGGTGGCGCCGCCCTGGGCCGTGGTCGTCAACTCGATCTGAGCAGATGGAAACCGTTGCTTCAACTTGGCGACAAACTGATACTGCCAGCCCCCTTGGGGTGATAAGGACGGATAGCCTCCGGCTGTCACGCTGTCACCAAACGCCAATACTTTCAACGGAGCGCCGTCGCGTAGCTTCTGTAGCGTGCGCGGCAAGAGCCGCTCCGCCACGGGCGCTCCGACAGGAGTCGCATTGAGGGTAATCAGATACAGGTGTTCTGCATTGAGACGCGCAGCTGGCCGAGGCAGATACACCGTGCCGAATGCGATTTCGCCGGCGCGTAAAGACGGTGGGAACAATCTGCCGACACCTTCGGTTCCCCGAACGACCCGGCAACGTCCATCTGGTGACACGGCAAGTGTGTCCCATCGGCTGGGCGTGTAATCATAATCGGCATATACAACCGCTGCGGGCGCCACTTTGCCGTCCACCACCCGGCCGAATGTGCCCCACTCTTCGTCCAACAGATAGTCCTCTCCCTGTTCGAAGGGCTGACTGGGACCTGGCTGTGGCTTGAGCCGGAAGGATCCGGGTACCAGACTTCCGGGGACCGTGCATTCGTCCGCGATCAGACGCTTGAGACGGGCTCCCTTCATCCAGCCGCCCGTGTTCGGGTTGAACTCCGGTATGCGTTCGTGGACCTCATCGCGCACCTGTATCGGTGAGATGTTGGTGATCTTCAGATACTGTGCGCGCGGGATGGTGATGCGTGTCCCTGCCACGTTCATCACACCTGCCGAGACACGAATGGTCCAGTCGGATTCGATCTCTATGTTCACGGGGCGCTCCAGTTGTTTGGCAGGGGCGCCCAAGGTGACGGCGCTTGCCAGGATCAGCGGCCAGATACCGAAATGGTTCATGCAATCCACCTCCTGCTCAGTCATCGGCCTGCAGTTTGAATTGTACAAGCTTCACCTGTGTCACCACGGATGCAGGAATTGTGGTTATACACGTGTAACGGGGAAAGGCATGTTCAACCATCCGGAGGAAACGATGATTACAGCCAAGCTGGGAGTTCAACTGTACTCGGTTCGCGATGACGCGGCCAAGGACCTGGCAGGTGTTCTGAAGAGCATTAGGGCCATGGGGTATGACGGCGTGGATTTCGCCGGATATTACGGCCACAACGCAGAAACGATCGCCGCGATGCTCGCCGACACGGGATTAGGGGTCGCTGGAGCGCATGTGGGCATCGATACGCTCCTGGGAGATGAACTGGAGCGCAGTATAGAGTTCCATAAATCCATAGGCAATAAGTACCTGGTGGTACCCGGCCTTCCACCGGCATATACCGAGTCGGCTGAGGCTTGGCGCCGCACCGCCGATCTGCTCAACGAGATTGCCGAACGACTCGCTCCTCATGGGATGCTAACGGGGTACCACAACCACATGACCGAATGGAATCCTCTGGATGGTGAGATCCCTTGGCGCTTGTTGATGGAGCGGACACGGCCTGAGGTGATCATGCAGTTCGATACCGGTAACGCGCTTGCAGGCGGTGTCGATCCCGTAGCGGAGATGCGTCATTGTGCGCCTCGCGCTGTGACCGTTCACATCAAAGAACACGCGCTCAGCGGACAACCCGCGATGATCGGGCAGGGCGATGTGCAATGGGGGCCGGTCCTGGATGCCATCGATGAGGCAGGCGTCTGCGAGTGGCTCACCATCGAGCAGGAGAGCTATTGCGGCAGTCCCATGAAAAGCATCGAAGGCAGCCTTCAGGGTTTGAAGCAACTGCTGGCTGCACGGGGTTAGTTCAGTAAGATGTCAGGGGGGGTACTGGTGGTACATCCCCCTTGCATCACACCTTGAAGCGAACGTAAACGACGTCGCCGTCCTTTACCACATAGTCCTTCATTTCCAAGCGCATGGCGCCCGCCGCTTTAGCGGCTTCCCAGGACCCATGCGCCTGCAGCACGTCGAACGGAATGACCTCCAGCCGAATGAAGCCGCGCGCCAGGTCAGAGTGGATCCGACCGGCGGCCTCGACCGCACTGCCGCCTTCACGCAGCGTCCACGCGTGGACCTCGGGCTCGCCACAGGTGAAGAAGGTGATCAGACCCAGCGATCTGTACGCCTCACTTATCAGGCGGTTACGGGCCGGTTCGGCTATCCCCAGAGCCTGAAGGAACTCGGCTTCCTCCGATGGATCCAGTTCCGCAACGTCCGCTTCAATGGTTGCGCAAAGAGGGAGTAATCGCTGCTGTTTCTCGGTCGCGTATTTGAGCAGATCAGGCGGAACCTCCGCACCGGATGCCTGTTCTTCGGGCAGGTTTGCCACCAATATCAGCGGTTTTTGTGTCAGAAAGGTAAATCCTCTGAGCTCTTTTTCATGTTCAGGTTGCAGGGTGGCGTTACGTAACGGTATTTCCTGCTCCAGAATGGATTGAAATGCGTGCAGCGCCTCTCGCTCCGCCTGCTCGGCGGGTAGGCTCTTGCGCGCCTTCAACGCTTTGTCCAGCCGCTCCAGGCGAGTCTCTATCAGCGTAAGATCGGCCAACAACAGTTCTTCATCGATGCGCCGGGCGGCCGAAACCGGATCTACGGTGCCGCTGAATGCGTCTACCACATGCACCAGTGCGTCGACCTGACGGATGCCCGACAGAAAATCCTGGCCCAGAGAACCTTTATGGTGTCCCTCTCCGATACGCGCTGCACCGTCCAGGAATTGGACGGTGGCTGGACTTACACGTTTGGGGGAGTAGACCTGCACCATGAAGTCAAATCGGGGATCGGGCACGATGACCGCGCCCTGATGGGCGTTGGGCATGCCCGGTACGCTGCCTGCCGGTGCGCCGCTTAAGAGCGCACGAAACAGCGTGGTTTTCCCCGACTGGGGTAGGCCGATAAGTCCGACATTCATATCGCGGGTCTATCTCTCCTGTTGTCTGTATTCAATCTGAAGCGCCGGGGTTGGTTGGTGGCGGAACCGTCCCCACGCGAACCACCAAAGCGCCACCAGCAGCAAGATCAGTACGATATTGCGTAACCAGTACCGAGGTTCTGGTTGTTCGTACGGGCGCCGTGGCTGTGGACGATCTGGTGCACGCATGGCACCTACCAGTGTATCACGGCAGCGCTGAAGGACTTGGGCTGGCGTGCAACCGGCAATGAACCGTAGCCCTCGTCTAGGAGATAATGAGCGTATGGATGTGATCAGTCATCTATCGCCATATATACGGCTGGCTCATTACTACCCGGTTCCCGCGGGTTGGCGCATTCCCAGGCGGGTGATCAACGATCATTTGCTGCTGTATACTTGTGACGCGTATGGATGGTTGCGCGTGGAAGACGACATCCACCGAATCACCCCGCATTCGCTCTTGCTGGTGCCACCCGGTATGGAACATGAGACTTGGTATGACGTTATGGATCCGTTCCTGATGTATAACCTGCATTTTGACTATATCGAGCGGGATGACAGCGCCAGCCTGCCGATCTGCAGCGCGACCCCGGAGGAGACGCGACTGCATCCGGAGCGTATTCGACAGCCCTTCGAGGCAGAGCCTTCACTTGTATTGCCTGTCGCCATCGAGGTGTTCGCCCCTGCGGTATACGAACAGCTGTTTTTCACCATTCACAACGCGGTGCAAACAACCCGTCCGTCTGACCGCATCCGGGCCAAGGGGGCGATGCTGGATCTTCTGGCGCATCTTTATGCCTCAGGAGTCCCTGCAGACAAGCAGCCCGGACTTCGACAGCGCGCACGAGAAATGCTCTCTGGAGTAC
The DNA here is from genome assembly GCA_964650005.1 of uncultured bacterium. Classification (GTDB taxonomy): domain Bacteria; phylum Armatimonadota; class HRBIN16; order HRBIN16; family HRBIN16; genus CAZHSN01. Next base: position 124,937 of record CAZYPZ010000009.1, read on the forward strand.
CGGCGTTCATCGAGGAGCACTTGGCCGATGGGATCGGTGTACAGGATTTGTGCGCTCACTGCCATCTGAGTCGCACACACTTGCGTCGCTTGATGGTAGCCGCTTACGGCATGACTCCTGCTGCCTATTTGACCCGCTGCCGCATGAACCGTGCCCGATATCTGCTGCAGCACGAACAGATGCCTGTGGCCCTGGTTGCCGAGATGTGTGGGTATCCCACGGTCCAATACTTCACGCGCGTGTTCAGGGGCGCATTTGGCGTTCCTCCCGGCCGGTTCCGGCAGGCGGCAGCTCATCCAGACTGAATCATGGCGCAAAAGTGTAAACCGATGTTGCCAAGCGACAAACAACAACCGCCCCTGCAAACCGATACTGTGGATGGCGCAAAGTAGTTGCGCAAAACTACACGTAAACAGGGGCATGCCATGTGTGGTGACACCATAAGCGCACCTTTGACCACGGCAGTGATCACGGGAGCGCATCCGTTCGATGTTCCGGGTTTTCATCGCCTGTTCCGAGAGATGGAAGGCATCGATGCGTACATTCAGGACTTGGAAAACTACAACTGGGACTGGGGACAGATGCGCGACCGGTACGATGTGGTTCTTTTTTACAATATGCATATGCACAGTGACGAACTTGCAGCATCCGTGTTGAATGGTCTGGGACGGACTCAGCAGGGAATCGTCTTTCTGCATCACGCATTGCTCGCGTATCCGGATAATGCGCTGTGGTCCGAGTTGGTTGGGATCTCCGACCGCCGTTTCGGGTACCATCCGGATCAGTCGTTGACCATCCAAGTTGCCGATCAAACACACCCTATCACCACCGGTATGGTGGATTGGGTGATAACCGACGAGAGCTACACCATGCAGTCGCCTGACGTCGGCAGCCATGCTTTATTGACCGTAGACCATCCGCTTTGTATGCGCACAGTGGGCTGGACACGCACGTTCCGGCAGTCCCGTGTTTTCTGCCTTGCATTAGGACATGATCAAACCGCGTGGGCCAATCCGGAATTTCGAACCGTTTTACGTCGCGGCATACTGTGGGCCGGGGGGCGGCTTGGAGAGGCATCATGAAAGCTCTTGTTACACAACTGCGTGAGGATGGAGTGCGGGAAAAACGATTGGTCTCGGACTGGCCGGATCCGCCCGCAGTGACGGGCAATCTGGTGCGTGTGCAGACGCTCTACTCCGGTGTAACCAATGGAACTGAGCGCAATGACCTGATCGGCGGCAACTATGCTACGCCGTCCGAGAGCTTGCCGGCCACCTGGGGTTATCAGAATGTGGGACGCGTGATCGAGGCGGGGCCGGACTGCCGCGATCTGAAGGTGGGCGATGTGGTGTATTCCAGCGCTGATCACGTGGAATACGCGGTATTTACGGAAGATTGGCTGCTGGTGAAGCTGCCGGAGACGGTGGATCGAACGCATGCCGCCCTGTTCGGTATGACAAGCGTGGCCATGCGAACGTGCAGGCATGCCGACTTACGAATGGGAGAACGTGTGCTGGTTGTTGGTGCAGGCTTCATTGGGCAGATGGCCGCCCAGATCGCCGACGCTATGGGGGCGCGAGTCACGATTTGCGATATAGATGCCGCGCGACTGGAGACCGCACGCCGCCTCGGTGCGGTGGAGACGGCGTTTCTTAGTGATACCAGCGGCTGGACGGAGCATGTACCCATCAGCAGCTTCGATGCCGTCATCGACGTGGCAGGGGCGCCCGGTATGGAAGACCGGTTAATTGACGCGGTACGAGCGCGGGGACGGGTGCTGCTCATAGCCGGCCGATCTCAAGTGAACTATACTTTCAACTTGGGACAGGCGCACGAGGTGACCGTTAAGCAGAACAGCCACTTTGACCGAGACGATTTGCAGAATGTCTGCCGGTTGACCTCCAGAGGGCGACTCTCCATCGGTCCATTGATTCGCACAATCGCTCCGGTGTCTGAAGCGTCGGGCATCTACGAGGCGTTGCGTGACAGGCCGTGGGAACTGGGTGGTACTGTGTTCGACTGGCAGCAGTGAGCCAGAACGCGTGGCATCGCCGCGATTCGCTAGAGCGCTGGTTGGTGCAGACTTCTGATCAGTTGTGCGGCAGCGTCCATCACCAGTTCGGGCGCTTGGCGTGTGAATGGGAATACGCTGAAAAAACGGGGCGCCTCGTAAGCCGCATAATCACCGGGGCAGTCGTATACATCCGGGGTGGGCAGGTAACCGGCCAAGCCGTTTGCATACCCGATCGTGATCAGGTCGGGGCATTGTGTCCGCAACACGGTGTCATGGCCAGAAAATGGTTCGAATGGGAGTGCACAGAGTGTGACGTCACCTATACGGCAGCCCCAGATCGGTACAGGGAGGGTGTATGGGTGTGCGGCAAACTGCTCTCTCAACGACATCGCCTTGTCCACCCATTCGTCCGCGAAGCGACGGTGCCCGGGCGAGCTTGCGTGTTGCAGCAGATTGGCTGCGTCACGTTTCAACTCGTCCAATGACGGCACAGCCAAAGGGATAGCCACGCGCTGTTCGGCAACAGGCAATCCCTGACACTCCAGGTGACGCGAATGACGGGCACGTCTGGCCCGGTTCCAGACGTGCCTGCCTATGGATGCCACTTCCTGCGGCCAGTGCTCATGATGGCCTGTGTGCCAGGAGACTGGATCTATGTCGCCGCAGAACCCCTGCAGCACCAATGCCCGCGCTGCAGCCTGCTCGGCACACTCACAGACCGCGCCCGGCCAATCTGCAGACAACACCGGATCGGCTCCGGTGTGCACGGGATGGCAGGCATACGACGTGATCACGACCGGCGTATGCTCACTTTCGAACCACAGGGTCTTCAGTCTAGGGTCTATCTGGCAGAAATCGGACCGACGGCGGTTGATCCCGAAGGGCTCGATGATTTCGCAGAGCCAGTAGGCGGTGGTGTCCTCGAGCGACTCGGCTGCATGGATGGCCACTCCTCGCAGCTTATCCGCCAGCTCCGCTACGTAATCGGTGTCGACCTGCCCGATCCCATCGAGCGCGATAGTTGCCGGCCCCGCATGCGTATGCGTGGATGCCAGCAACACACGTATCGGGTCAATGCCCAGATCGTCAGCGATCAAAGCGCGCAGCCGGTCGGCTTCATCGACTGAGAAGCCAATCAGGTCGGTCACCAGCAGACACACCATGTCGCCCCCGCAACGAAGGACACAGCTTCGTGCGCTCAGCGGGCTTTCGATACGCTCCATGGTGCGCCCCAGATAGTAGCCGAATCCGCACAACTCCACCCCTCTGGGGGGAGTTATATCGCGTGTGGCGTATCCAACTGACAGCGCGGGGGCGTTCATCACGAGTTATCTCCTGTCGATATGGATGTGCAATGCAGAACCGGGTAGAACCGTCAATGCGGGCCGGAACACAACCATGGTGTCGTGGCGTTCAGCACGCAAGACCGTATCACCACACCGCGCACTCAGCGCGCCCTGCGGCAGATCTGCCAACTCCAGTCGGTTCAATGTCAGCTCGCCACAGGTGACTTCTAGCCAGAAACGTCCCTCTTCGGGTGCTTGTGCATATCGGCCCCATGCAGAGCCGGTGGACCAAAAGGTCGTCCATTCCGGAGTGCGGATGCGCGGTGCAAACCGCATCCAGCCGTCAATTGCGCTGTATCCAAATCCATCGAGAGCCAACTTGACAGACCAGGAGGCCAGCGCCCGGGCATAGTGATGTCCGCACTCCACATGGTTCCATGGATTCCGGTTGTGTCCGCTGTAGCGATCGGTTACCGCCTGCACCACAGCCAGTCCTTCGTCCACATATCCTTCGTAGATCAGATGAGCTGCCACCTGGAACTCGATACCTGTCCATGCTTCATCGCTGTAGACGAACGGCAGAGCCGGCCGGTCGCCGTGAGGCCATGTGCACAACAGCAATGCGGACTCTTCGGGCAATGCATACACACGTTGGACATTGGGAAATGCCCCCATGGGGTAGCGGGTGTTGTATGTGTATATCGATTTCACCGCGCTGCGCACATGGTCTGGATCCAGCAGATACCCCAGGTTGTAGACGTGTGCGGCCCACTGCCCCAACAATTGGTCGGCGAGACAACCAGCTCCATACTGGTACTTGGGGTAGACCGTTCCCGCCGGCAGCGGCGTCTCTCGCACCTGCCCATTGTTGCGGCAAGCGCAGCTCACCGGTGATGGGCTGGCCAGATGCGCTGGAATGGTGACTTCCGGGATGACATGTACTTGCTGTACGTAGAACTCGCCATTGAACAGGGTTTGGTCCACCCGGTCACGTCCGCTTCGGTACTTGGCATCGTAGACGGCAGCCGTCTCATGCTCCCCCAGCGACTCGGCCATCAGAGTCGCGGCCCGTAACGCCCCCAAATACATGACGGTGCAGAGGGTGTTTGGACCGAAGAACTCGATATCATACGTGTTGTGCTGCTCGCCTTCCATGACACCGTCACCATCCGGGTCCCACAGGGAGTCGATGATCTGCCCTTCGGATGTGCGTTCCATACGGTCGGGGGTCATTGTCCAGGCATACTCCAAAGCACGCTTCACTTGGGGCCAAATGGAGCGCAAGAACTCGGTATCCCCGCTGAGTTGCCAGTCTCTGTAGACCTGCATGATGGCGCCCATCTGTCCATCGGCGCACGGCTTGAAGTTCATCAGCCCGTTGCCGGGAGGCAGATACGACCGGAAGGCCATATTGCCTGACTCACGGGTGTTATGCAAGAACTCGGTTACGCGCATCGACCGTTCGAGTGTGGGAAAGAGAAACGCCAATGTCTGCTCATAATTCCAGACATGCGTGCAACTGCCCATGCAGCAGCCGAAGTTGTCTCCGCAACCCTCCCAGGCCACAAACAGCCGATCATCCAGCAGCATACAGGTGGGGGAACGCAGGATGCTGACTTGAGACCCTACCGCTTCGCTGACCCGAGCCGGCAGGCTGGAGGCATATAAGGCGTCACGCCAGGCATCGGTGTAGGAGCGCAGGGTACACAGCTGATCGAGAAATGTGTTCGCAGCCGCTTTGGCATTTTCAAAACGGGCTCCAGCCCATGTCCGGAGCAACGGTACAGGTGGCGCTTCGGGGGCCTGCCAAGGATTCGCCATCCAAGGCCATAGCCAACTCATCACGACGGGAATGGTAACAAACCCTCCTGCCGGAATAGTTGCATGCATGAGCAACGTGGCTGTCTCTCCATTCTGCGGCGCGGGTTCACCCTCTTGGGGCCCCTCGGGACGGCCTGTGGCGGTGAATGCATCCCAGAACAAGTGAGCGCCGTCCCACCATCCGCCCCGGTACCAGTGACTGAGCCCTTCGGTATCAGGCCACTCTGTGCAGAGGCACATCGTTCCGGTGTCGGCATCGTCAGCGGGGGCTTGCGGGTGGTGCAGCAGATATCCCTTCCGGCCATGCTCATTGAACCAATCATTGATGCTGCCGGCAGCGGTGCGTCCACCTTCCGGCTTTGGCGCTGTGCAGGGGTTGGTCAAACATGCAGCCAAAGTCACTTCCACCAGCCCGTTTGTGGGGTTGGCGATGGTCCACTCGAACATCGCGACCGGTAGCGAACTCGCATCCACATCGAGCGGTATAAACGGATTCCAAGCCTGCAACTGGGCCGTTACCGGCACTTCCGGATCCGACAGGTTCAGGTGCGCGGTGGGATATGTACCGGTGAACTCTGCGTTCTGGAACCGGGGCAGTCCCTGAAGTTGCGCCTGAGGTTCTCCAAATCCGTTGCGATACGGTGGACGAAGCCTCCCCTCAAGGATCCTCGCCATCCCGCCCCCTTCCACAGGTCGTACGTGCAACGCGAAAAAGGTGAACGGCAACCATGTATTCTTGTTCGGCTTGTTAAAAATCTCGATGTCGCGCAAATTGCCCCGACCGCCCAGCGAGATGCATCCGGTGCCGATACCCCCCAATGGGAATGCGATCTCCTGAAGCTGGTCGCCTGAAAAACGGCGCTGCGGGCCGGACGCCCTGAGTACTGCCGAGGGCCAGGGAACGATACTCATCGGTTCCTCCTGATCTGGATCTGATCTGTTGTTCGATGCCGGGCCGGGCGATTCCTGCGACGCTACGTTCGAACGGCCCCAATACGATTCGGATGGGCTTCACTGGAAAGCGTTACGTGGATATGCCACGATATGAATATGAGTGAATCCTCGGGCCCTAGACTGATACTCAACGCGGTCAGTAACTATGCGCAGACACTGCTGTCTACAGTGGTGTTCTTTTTCTTTACGCCGTATATGATCCGCATGGTCGGATCGGAGCATTTTGCCCTGTGGTCTTTGGTTTTCTCGGTGTTGGGATTCTTCGGGTTGATGGACTTCGGGTTCGCCACCAGTGTGGTGAAGTACGTGGCAGAAGCGCGCGGCAGCGGCGACTTGGATCGCAGAAACCGCATACTCAGTACGATCGCGGTGGTCTATGCGCTGGTGTCTCTGGTGGCGACTCTCGCGATTATTCTATTGAGCTTGTGGTTCGATGGGCTGTTTCGAATACCGGCGCGCGAACACGGGACAGCCATGGCGCTGTTATGGATCTTGGGTGTGCGGACTGTCACACTGGGCCTTCCGTTGGCGATGTTTCGGGGTATTCTGTTCGGCGAGCAGCGGATCAGCCTGATCAACGGTCTGCAGGCCGTCGCCGTGCTGGCTTACGCCCTGCTGGGCTGGTGGGTGTTGGCGCATGGATATGGAGTGGTGGGCTTGGCTTGGGTTAACCTGCTCTGCCTGTTTGTGGACCACGGCTGGTTTGTCTGGAGCGCGTTTCGCCTGACGCCCCAGTTGCGTATCACGCCCCGACTGGCAGACCGACGATTGTTGAAGGAGATCACCGGATTTAGCGCCAGTCAACTGATCATCAATGTGGCGGGATTGATTCTGCTGCGTACGGATCCGATCATCGTTCAACTGACGCTGGGGCTTCAATCCGTAGCCCTATACGCGATCGCTTTGCGTCTTTCTGAAACGATGTTCCTGTTATCCAAACAGATGGTCAACGTGTTGTCGCCTTATGTGGCCGAGTTGAAGGGGCAGGGGGACGAAGCGCGGATCCGTGAGGTGCTTCTTCGGGCCAGCCGGTTTGCATTGGCGATCCCGTTGCTGTTAGCGGTGGTGATTTGGTGTCTGGGCGACCTGTTGCTGACGGCTTGGGTTGGACCGGCGTTTCGGGCTGCCGCCTCGGTGTTGGCGGTGCTCTCCGCTGCCATGACTCTGGCTATGCTTCAGGAGGTCGCGTCTATCGTGTTGTCGATGACCGGACGTCATCGGATCACGGCGAAAGCGGCTGCTCTGGGAGCGGTGGTGAATGTGATCAGCAGCGTCGCGCTGGCGTTGTGGCTGGGATTGATTGGAGTGGCTTTGGGCACGTTGGTGACCGCCGTCTGTGTAAATGTGGGGGTGACCATTCGACTGGCTTGCCGCTGTTATGCAGTGCGCTTACGGGATTATCTGCGGCTGGTCGTTCTACCTCCAGTGACACCGGCGCTCTGTCAAGCGGCTGTGACGCTGATGATCAGGCGGTACCTGCATCCATCCAGTATGGGCGAAGTCCTGTTGGCTGCCATACCGGGTGTCCTCACATATGCGGCGGCGTTCTATCGATGGGGTCTTCGCGCCGATGAGCGGGAGCGTATTGGCGCACGTCTCCGTCGGCAATCCCGGTAGACTATAGTATGTAGCCGTATACACGAAAACCCCATCGCAATGTACTGAGGCGTGACTGCGTGTCCGATGACGTCATCACAACCGAGCAGGAAGGCGGCAAGCTGCCTATCGATCTGCGTACGCTGCTGATCGGTATCTGGCGTCGGCGTTGGTTCATGCTGATCATGCTGGCGCTCACCCTGGCGCTTGCGTGGACGGGCGGCCGGGCGCTGAACCGCAGTACGTATCAGACTGCGACCGTCATGCTGTACAAGCCTGCCGAAGAGAAGAAGCGCGAGATACTCGATCTTGGCAAGGAATTGATGACACAGCGTGATATGGTGAAGGTCAAACCGACCTTGGAAGCCACTCGCCGGGCATTGAACCTGGCGGTCACGCTGGACCAGCTGGGATCCTCCATCAAAGTGGATGTCGAGAAGAACACCAACATTCTGGTGATTACGGTCGATTGGGATGATCCACAGGTGGCCGCCGATATCGCCAACACGGTACGTGATCAGTTCCTGAACACGGCATTGCGGATCGATCGGGAAGCGGCGCGCAATCAGATCCGAGATGTGACCAAGCGTCTCAACACGGTCAATGCTCAGCTGGCCAAGGCCGACGACGCGCTCAACCGGTTTGTGGAGCGCACGAAGTATACCGAATTCGTCGAGATGAGCAAGTCGGCGCTGGATCAATTCAACCAGATGGATCTGTTATGGGAGCAGGCCAAAAGCGATCGCAAGACGGTGGCGCTGCAGGTAAAAAATCTCGACCGGATCATTGACCAACTCAAGGAACGCGTCGCTCAGGAACGTACTTCCATGGTGGAGCTGGACCGGTTGAGCAACATCAACACCCGGATCCAGAACTTGCGTGAAAAGATTCAGGATGATCGGGCGTTACGCATCAATGTGGCCGAGTTGGCGCAAAAGGAGTTGGAGCTGGCGCGCGCCAAGCGCCTTCTGGATGCCGGCGCAATATCCGAGCAGCAATATGAGGCCGCACGGCTGGCGTATGAACGTCAGCGGGTGGCGACGGTGGATAATGAGGCCATCAAGCAGTGGAAAGAGCAGTTAGAGCAGCTGTACAAGGTAGTCATTCCATCCGCAAATTCCAACACACCCACCGGCGACTTGCTTCAGGACATGCTGAAGCGGGAGTTTGAACTTCAGCTGGAGATGGTTGCGCTCGACATCAAGGAAGAGCACTTCAAGAAGGCGCGTGACGAGGCGACCAAACGCATCAACGCGTTACCGGAACAACAACGCACATACATCGTGTTGACGCGGGAAGTGGCCAACCTGGAGACGGAACGCGATCGGTTGCTGGAAATCCTGGGTAAGGCGAAGCGGTACTATGGCTCTGAGTCATACGACTTCGTGGTGATCAGCGAAGCGAAGCCTCCGGCGCTGCCAATCAAGAGTAACCGCAAAACGCTTACGATCATCATTGCGTTCCTGGGGTTCGTGTTTACCATCGGGTCCGTGCTGGTTCTGGAGGTGGGCGACCTAACGATCAAATCGGCGCCTGACTTGACCGCCAAACTCGGCCTGGCGGTGTTAGGTGTATTGCCTCGACTCAGGGGAGGGGCGCGTGAGATGCCGGGGCCGAGGAATACAAAGCCGCCTGAAGAGTTCAGCGTAATCGCACGACTGATCCGGCAAGCCGTGCCAGAACAAGGCGCCCGCATCCTCATCACCTGTTCACGTCATGGTGAAGGGGTCACATACATCACCGCACACGTGGCCGCGGCATTGGCCCGTCAGGATGAACATGTGCTGGTTATCGATGGTGCCGACGAGGAAGCGAAGAGCAAACTACACATGACGGACTTGCTTCCTGAGACGCCCTCATCAGGGCTTAGTGATCTGCTGGCCCAGGATGCTGAGCTGGAAACACGGGCCGATTCGATCATCTGTGCGACGTCAGTTCCCGGATTGTTCCTGATACCCCGAGTGGGCGCACCGGTGCATCCGGACATGCTGAGTTCACGGCGGATGCAAAAGCTGCTGGAGCACCTGTCGTCACGCTTTGGTGTGGTCATACTGGAGGCGCCACCGGTGCTGGAGAATGTAGATGCGGAGCTTCTGGCGCAGCACTCACAAGGCGCTGTTCTGGTGGTGCGGGCCAATGACTGTAAAGCGCCGGTGATACGAAAGGCCCGTGACCGGCTGCAACTCACCGGTGTGCCGATCATCGGGGCCGTGGTCAACCAAGTGGATACTCTATTTCTGGATTGAACGTACATGCTTCTGTTTTCTCAACAGTGAGGAGGCGTCATGAAGGTCATCCATGTGCCGCGTCGGTTCGTTCGCAGTGACTGGGGGGGCACCGAGACAGTGGTTTTACAGACCGCCAAGCGGATGGCTGCGCGCGGGTGGGATACCGCTGTGTTTACATCCATGGCGCTTGCATCCGAGCCTGTTGAGATTTTCGATGGTGTGACTGTAAAGCGATTTCCGTATTTTTATCCTTGGTGGGGGCTCGATGCGGGTTCTCGAGATCAGATGGATCGAAAAGGCGGCAACCTGATGTCTTGGGCCCTCTGGCGAGCACTGCAGCGAGAGCCGGGAGTGGATCTGTTGCATCTGCACACGTTGAAGCGGTTGGGCGGCACTGTGCGCACGGTGTCACGGCGAAGACGTATACCCTACGTGGTCACGCTACACGGCGGATTGTATGATGTGCCGGATCAGGAGTTCGACTCGGTGACTTCCCCATTCAGAAATGCGTTTGAATGGGGAAAACCATTGGGCTGGCTTTTAGGATCACGCCGTGTTGTACCCGATGCAGATGCCGTCATCTGCGTCGGCGACCGTGAACGCCGTCAAGTCGAGCAGCGGTTCCCTGACGTGCGTGTGGAGACCATACCCAATGGTGTCGATATCGATCGGTTTTCCCATGGGAATGGACACGCGTTTCGCGAGCAGTTCGATATTCCCCTCGATGGGCGGATGATCTTGGTGATGGGGCGCATCGACCCACAGAAAAACCAGCGTGGCGCTGTAGAGGCATTCAGCATTTTGCGAAAACGACATCCGGATCTTTATCTGGTGCTGATCGGTCACGTCACAAACCCGGTATATCGAGACGAGCTGGCTCGGGACGTGAGTAGACTAGGACTGGACGATCGGGTACGCATCATCGACGGATTGCCCGGTGACTCGGACGCACTGGTAGATGCCTACCATGCGGCAGATGTGTTGTTAACACCGTCCGTGCATGAGCCCTTCGGTATTGTGATCCTGGAGGCGTGGGCGGCGGGGCTGGCGGTTGCAGCGAGCCGAGTGGGAGGGATCCCCTCTTTTGTCGATGACCAGATAGACGGGTTGTTATTTGATCCGTCCGATACGGTCTGCATGGTGAGTGCGTTGGATGCGTTGTTGGCAAACGACTCACTACGCCAAAGGATCGCGCACGCCGGTATGCAGAAAGCGCGTGACCGGTACAGCTGGGACCGCATCACAGACCGGTTGGTGACTTTGTATGCGGATGTCATCCAACGGCATTCCGGGGGAAGAAAATGAGAGTCTTGTGGGTTAGTGCCTGGGCTCGCCGTGTGGGAGGCGCCGAAAGCTATATCCATGCGACCGCCGAAGGGCTGCGAGCCAAGGGCTGGTCTCAGGCGTTCATGTACGACGTGTGCAGTCGGGTAGATCCCGACTACATCGCTCCTTTCGACGCCGGGGCTTGGCCGGCTGTGGATATTGTGCGTCAAGTGAGCGAGCTGGCGCCCGATGTGATCTATCTGCACCGGGTCGATTCGTTGCAATGGATCGGTCAGTTGCTGGCGACCGGCTTGCCTGTAGTTGGTTTTGTCCACGACTATCGGTTGTTCTGCCTACGGGAGCACAAATACACCACCATCGGTCATCGTACCTGTACGCGTCCTATCGGTCCATGGTGTTATCCCTGCTTGGGTTTCATTAACCGCTCAGAGGGACGTTTCCCTATCTGTTTCCGGTTTCCATACATGCTCAGACGGGCGCATCGGATGTGGAGACGGCTCGATCGGATTGTAACCGGATCGCGCTGGATGGCTGACCACGTGGTTGCGCATGGATTTCGCAGAGAACAGTTGACGCACATTCCGTTATTTGTGGATATACCCGATGAAACTACAGGGGGGCAGCGTGAGTCCGAACTAGTGGTATTCGCCGGTCAGCTGGTGCGAGGCAAAGCGCTGGATACGTTATTGCACGCGCTGGCGTCCGTCCGTTCTCCGTGGCGCCTGATGATCTGTGGCGCCGGTCGGATCGAGCCGTACTACCGCGAGGTCGCTTCGAAACTGGGACTGATGCCGCGTTGCACGTTTGCGGGAGTGGTTGATCGCCGCACGTTGTACGATCTGTTTCGAAAGGCCGCAGTGGTTGTTATGCCCAGCCGGACGCCCGAAACCTTTGGGCTTTCCGGCATGGAAGCCCTCTCCGTGGGCGCACCGGTCATCGCTACTGGCATCGGTGGTGTTCCGGAATGGCTCCGGGATGGAGAGACAGGATGGTTAACTCCACCGGACGATGTCCCGGCCTTGGCGGCCGCCATCGATGACGCGTTAACCCATCCAGATAAAGCGTTTCGCCTTGGTCAGGCGGGACAGCGTGAAGTTCGCGCGCATTACACTCGAGATGCCCATTTGGAGCGTCTCATGTCGCTGATGTACAGCCTGAGCAGTGATCATCACAGGAGGTGATTGCATGACTGGCAATTGGGGACGGTTTACCGTGTATGGCAGTGATGAACTGGAAGCGCAGATCACCGACATTGTTCGATCGGTGAGTGATATTGTGGGTCATTGCGTGCATCCCAATGACTATAAGGCGTTGGTTCTGATAGGCGGCTATGGGCGAGGTGAAGGTGGTGTCGAAATCGTAGATGGTGTAGAAAGGCCACACAATAATCTGGACTTTCTGCTGATCACGCGCGAATATGTCGGTCAGAGGGATAAAGATCTCAAGCGCATGGTCGACGCTAAACTGGGCCCGTTGATCGAGCGATACGGCGTGGGGATCGACTTTTCGACCATTCCCGCACCCGAACTGGAATCGGCACCCTGTCTGGTGATGTGGTATGACATGCGGTACGGACACAAGACCATATTGGGCGACAAAGACTATGTGCGCAACTTGAAGCAGTTTACGCTGGACAAGCTTCTGGCTGCGGATGTGCGGAATCTGATGACCAATAGAGGTTCGTTGTTTGTCATCAATGACGCGTTGCTGGCACAGGGAGATCTTACCGAAGTTCAACGGCGCACGATCATCCGCCATGCCATGAAAGGTATTATTGGCTATGGTGACGCGCTGCTTTATGTCAACAAACAATATGATTGGAGCTACCGCGAAAAACAGCAACGAATGAAACGTCTGCAGGGCGTGGATGAGTCCTTCAGGGCTGCTTACGATATGGCAGCGGAGTTCCGGTTCCGTCCTGACTATCGGCCATGGATGGAACGGGATCTGGCGGAATGGATGAACCAGATCCGAAACGGTTTGGCCGATGTGCATCTGCAGGTGGAGTCTGCCCGGTTGAACCATCCCGGTCTCACTTGGGACAACTATCCCGAATTGGCTTTGGAGTATGTGTCCCGGGAGGCGGCGGTCACGATGACGCAGAAGCTCAAACTGTTGGTGAACTATTTGAGCAATCAGGCGCCTCGGCTGCCATATTCATCCGCTGCGCTACGCGGTTACCGAATGGCCGGCCCGCGCGGACTGATGCCCGTGGTGTATCCTGTGGTGGCGTACCGGCTCCAGCAGACGCGATATCGCGATTTGGCGCGGCATGCGCTGAATGCGGAGTCGTCTACCGACAAAGCGCTGCGAGATGCCTACCTTCGAAATTGGGGGCAATATATCGATATCAACTTCGCATCAGCGGCGGCCAAAATGGGTCTACGCATAGACGTTTGATCGAACGGAGTCACGTATGATCTGTTTAACAGGGGATCTGCATCATTCATCACTGCGGACCGGCAACCAGAAGGCGAGCGATATTTCCGAAATGGTTGCGGCTCGGCGATATCTGCGCATGCTGGAGGAGGCGCAGATCAAGGTCACCTTTTTTGTGTCTGGCCAAAGCTTTTACGATGATCGGCAGGACCTGCTGCCCATCTGTGAGTCTCCTTGGGTGGAGATCGGCGGACACAACATGTATTGCTTCAAACCGGCGCTGCCTCACCGCATATGGAAAAAGCTGATCGGCAGCTACAACGGCCCGTTCAAAGTGCAGCTGCGCGATGTGATAATGACCCGTTCCGTAATACATACCTGGACAGGCAAGTTTATTCAGTGCTGGCGAAACCACATGTATATGCACGGCCCGTTCACCGAGGAAGTACTTTCATGCATGCAAATACGGGTTTGCAGCGATGGCGTCGAGGCGGCGTCCATGGGGCCTGTTCGTCATCCAACCGGTTTGTGGTTGTTTCCCCTGAATGTCATGCCCGATCATGAGCACCTGTATCATGCCGAGAGAACGCCCGCCTGGGTGAAGTGGTGGCAAGAAAGATACCAGTGGTCTGACGACTTCGGGCCTGAATCTTATTGGGCGGAAGACTGGACAGACCGGGTACTTGACAATCTGGAGCATAACGAGCGTCGCGGTGCTATCAGCTGCATGATCATCCACCCGATTACGCTGTATTTGGCGGATGGTTTTCGTAGTTTCCAGCGTATTCGGGATTACCTTGCCAAACGTCACACGGTGTTCATGAGCGAAGTGATCGACTACATGGAGGGCCGCTGAGATGACTCCACGCGTGGGGATCATCATGCGCTCCAAAAACTCTGCCTGGGTCATAGACCAGGCGTTGGCGGCCCTGTACGCTCAACACTACACGGATTTTCAACTGTTAGTTGTCGACTCGGGATCGACCGACGCTACGCTGTCCATGGTAGCTGCGTATCCGTGCAGCGTGGAGCACATTCCGGCAACCGACTATTACCCCGGCGCCGTACTCAACCGCGCCATCGAGGCGTTGTCGCAAGAACTGATCGTGTTTGTGAACAGCGATGCGGTGCTCCTGTCGCCGGAGAGTCTTGGCAGGTTGGTGGCCGCTTTGGAGCGCCCCGATACCGTTGCTGCGTTTGGGCGGCAGCTGCCCCGGCCGGAAGCGGACGGTTGGGTTCGCCGGGATTATGCGGTGTCGTTTCCCGCTTCTGACGAAGCACCACCCTGGATGACGCTTTCATTGCCATTCGCCGGCATACGCCGCAGCGCCTGGATGAAACATCGGTTCTATACCGACGCCTGGGGGTCCGAAGATACAGAATGGGGCCTTTGGGCGCGGCGTGAAGGGTTGCGCGTCCGGTATGTGCCCGATGCATTGGTTATGCATTCTCACAACTATACGTTGCGACAGCTGTATGGACGTCGTTACATCGAAGGAGAAGCGGACGCGTTCATTTATGGCGGAACCGATACCGTACCATCCATGTTGCGCCGTTTTATCTCGTCGTGGGCACGGGACGTGATCTGGTCACTTCGAACTCGTGATTGGCACGGACTATATACCGCCCCCATCAGGCGTTATGTGTACCATCAGGCATACCATAAAGGCCATCGATGGGGTGAACACCGGCGGAAAACCGGAAATACGGACGCGTCTGCAGGACAGCAGGTTGTTTTGACGCGTTACGAATAGACAATCATCCCCATAGTTGCAGGACTTTCTCTCTGCGGATCCGAAATGATGTGTCAGCCTGTTTCCGCCAGGAAGACGGCCAGGAGGACACCATCCATGAAACAACTCATATGGACGGCTGCAGCGATGGCGCTGGCGGTGACCGCCACAATCGGCGCGGAGGTACCCATGAACTCACACGTTCCAGAGCATCTGTATGAAGGCGACTTGGTGAACTTCCCATCCCAATGGGCGTTTGACCTTCCCAGGGCGGGGATCATCATCGTACGCGATGCGGAATTGGTCGAAATGGCCAATGATCCGAACAAGGTCATGGACCTTTCCGTGACCCAGCAGAAACACGAGGACAGCCTGAAGGGCATCTGCGAGAAGGCGCAGGCGCAAGGAGCGCGTACGCTGATCGTGGCGTTCGATCACTTCTTCGCACAATACCGCCCCGGACAGTATGAACCCCGCAAGATGACATGCGATACCGACGCGTTCATCAAGTACATCGCCAAGGTCAGTCAATTCGCCGCAAAATATGGCCTTGGATTGGAACTGAGCATGCTGTCTCCTTTGGAAATTGGACCGGCGTACCAGAAAAAGACCAAAGAGTCCGGTATCTGGATGCACTACCGAAAGGGATTGCGTGACACGCAGACGGGCCGATACAGTGTACAGTTGTGGCGCCATACACACTGGGCCAACAACAAAGGCGTTCTGGCCATACAGCCCCATCGGGTTCGGGTGTTCGCGTTTACACAACGCCGCATACCCGGCACACGGTATCTTGCAGTTGATCCCGGATCGATTGTGGAGATTACCGACACCGCACGCACCAAGGTCTGGAAAGACACGAAGGCGACTGCCGGCGGCTTCACTGCCATTCGGATGGAAGTGAGCGGCCAGGGCCGTGTGGATCTGACAACACAGAACCGGGTTCTGGTGGTGCAGGAATACAAGACGCCGGAGATGGACTACTTCAGCCCGACAGCCAGTGCGTTTCTAACCGACCTGGTCGATCGGTATGCGGCCGCCGGCGTCAAGTTGAACGCCCTGTATGCGGATGAAATGCATATCCAGCAGGACTGGAACTACTTCAACCACCATGACAACGGCACGTTTGCGATGCGGTATGTCAGCCCTGGATTGGCTCGAAAGTATGCCGAGCTGTACGGAGCGGAGTTCTCCGACTTCGCCAAGTACCTGGTTTACTTCGTCAGCGGACAGGAAGACGCGACAAACGATCTGTCGGCGAAGGAAGACCTGATGCATGTGATGGGGTCTTCGGTAGATGACATTCAGCGGACAGCGCTGTTCCGGAAACGCTATTTTGCGCTGCTCCAGGACGGGGTGGTCGACCTGTTCGCCAGCGCCAAGAAATACGCCGAGCAGAAGATGGGCCATCTGCTGGAGGCCCGGGCACACGCCACTTGGGCGGAAAGTCCCACGATCGACTTCTGGCGTCGCGATCCCGTTTCATTGTTCCAGTGGGGTTATGAATATACACCGGACTTTATCTGGTCGTGTACCGTACATCAAGCCGCCAGTGCGTGTCACGATTACTTCAAATGGGGCGACTTTCTCACCGGTAATGGCAACGACACAGCAGAGGGCGGTTATCTGGACCGCAACTATTGGGGCCTGTCCTTGGCGGCCTCGACCGGTGCGATCAACGACGTGCCCTACTCATATGGTGCGCATTGGGGAATGCCGGCGGCGGTCAGTCATCGGCGCAGCATGTGCGCGGTCGCGTATGGGGTCGTAGGCTCGCCCAGTCATTGGGGGGTGCCCCAAGGCGGCGTTCATCGCGAAACACCCGTACTGATGCTGTATCCGCTGGATCTGGTTTCAGTGGACGAGCGGTTTGGCAGCTGGATGACGCTGTATGCGTATGCCAACTACATCACCCAAGCGAAACTTTTGGAGTTGGGCACTGTCGCTAACGGCGCCATCGAGGTCCGCGGGCGGCGGTACACTACGGTCTGTACGCAGTTCGAACCGTTTCCCTCACAGAAACTGATGAGCATGCTGCAGCAGCTGGTGGAGCAGGGCGGCCGGGTGATCTGGAGCGGACCGCCTCCGGTTCTGAGCGCGGAAGGAACGCCAATAACCGCTGCATGGGAGAGCCTGTTTGGAGTCCGCTACACCCCTGCCGCGGATCCGATGCGCGCGCCGGGTGCTGTGGTTCGTTTTGAGGGCGCGTTGAGTGGAGCGCCCGAGATGTCCATTCTGACCGATTTCACGGTCGATCGGATCTATCCGGTGGAGTGCGAGAGCGGCACAGAGGTTGTTGCGCGCATCGATGATGCGATTGTCGGTTCCCGTCGGGTGTTACCGGGAGGCGGCCAAGCGGTATTTCTGGGATTCCGGCCGCGTGATGATCAGTCGGCCAGCCTGGGGTATGAAACCCGAACCTGGATCGAGACGTTGACCCGACTGGGCGCCTATCCGGCAAGTGGGCGCTTTGGCGCTTGGAACGACGCCCCGGAGGTGGTTTCGCGCAACGGTGAGTACCTGGCTTGCCGGTTCCCCAACGGGGCTGTCACCGTCGTGCGCCATCTGCATCGCGTGCGTGAAGGATGGCCTGGAGGGTTTGGGCGTGATCCCCAAGAGGATGCCAAGATAGAGGCCCGGCTGAATCTGCCACCGGCGGAGATGAACCTGCAGGAGTTTCAGGTAGCCGGGCACTCGATCACCTACACAGGGCAGGACGGCGTGACGATACTGCTTAACGAGCAGGGTGATCTTCTGGGGTACACCGGTCGCAATACCACTTGGTTGACGGTTGACGGCGTCCGCCGGCAGGTTTGCAGCGCTCCGATGGCGACCGTGGGGTGGGGGCCGGTGGCTCCCGAGCGGCGAAAGCCTGGCGGGGCGGTGTTCCAACTGCGCTCGGACGGCGCCGGCGAGGTATATGTGCCGGCTTCTGTCCTGCCGGCGCATTTCACCGCATGGGCGGAGGGCGCTAAACCGGGCAGCAAGGGATCACCGGTTTCGGTCTCCGTGCAGGATGGCCGGGCCACGTTTGTCATCGACGGGCAGTCAGCCGGACGGTGGGTATACGTGGTGCCTACCAACTGAGTCGGTCGTTTCCGCTCACCTGGAAAGCCGTGGCGGGTATCGCCCGCCACGGCTTTTTTTCCCTTAAGAGGCTTGGGCGCGCACCGTATCCCGGATCAGATCAAACGCGAATGTCAATTCGTCTATGGTGCAATGGTCTTGGATGAAGTGCGATGTGCAATAGAGAAGTCCTCCGAATCGGAACATCCCCAGTACCCGCTCGATATCGGCGCGCAGTGCATCCAAGCGACCAAAACCGATCGTGGTCTGGACGTCCAGACCGCCCATGCCCACCAGTCGGCCGGCGTATTTGTCTTTCAGGATCGAGAGGTCCATTCCGGCGGACTCCTGCCATGGGTGCAAAACGTGATATCCCAGGTCGATTACGCCATCGACTACGCTCAGCACGTTCCCGTCCGAATGCAGGCTGAGGTATCCGCCTCGCTGGCGTACCGCTTCGGTTGTGTTGAGCCTGTCGAATTTGGAGATTCTCCATCGTCTCAAGTAGACTACA
>CAZYPZ010000010.1:0-133601 GCA_964650005.1 uncultured bacterium
CATTCAACAGCGCACCTGTGCTGTGGCTATTGATAATATACCAGACTCATGCAACGAATGCAAGGGGTGATGTGCGGCGCTTTGCGCCGCACGGGCATGCGGCCCTGGGGGCCGCGGGCATGCGCCTCGCTTGGCTCGGCGCGGGCAAGCGTGGCTGTCGCCACGCGGGCGTCGGGCAGGTTTTGGGGATGAGGTGCGGCGCTTCGCGCCGCACGGGGGGTGAAGGCCACTTCACCCCCAAACGGGCGGTTCACGAACCGCCCCTACAGCAACGCGATATGTTGCAACACGAGATGAAATGTCACCAAAGGCGCACACTTGGGGGCGGGACGAACCCCGCCCCTACATCGCTTCGGCCGGGACTGGTCGCGTATTTGGCAGGTTGACGCCCTCATAGTCCCCACATCGGCTTGTTTCGATGTAACCCATGTACCCCGATCGTTCATTAACCCGTTCATCAAACCCTGGGCCATTGTTTACCTTCCACAACTCGTACCACGTGCCGACCTGCTGTAGGGGCGGTTCGTGAACCGCCCCTGACCGGCCGATTACTGACCGCACCAACGACTTACGCGCCAACCGCAGCCACTACGGAACGGTGCGGACAGAGATATACACGGTTGTGGGGCGGTTCACGAACCGGCCTACAGCAGATCTGTTGACCCCGCGTTATGTGTAAGTTGTTACGGAACGTACTCCAGCATCATGGCACCGTCCCAAAAACGCGGCAAGTAGTCGCCGAAGCGATTCAGGGGCGGGGTTCATCCCGCCCCAAACCTGGTCGCCCCTGTTACCCAATCGCCAATTCCGGAAACCAGCCACACGTGCCGATCACACCGCACGGGGTGGCCGGTCGTGGGCGGTTGATGAACCGCCCTTACAGCAACAGGGCAGATTTCCACGTGATATGGCATGTTACCAAGGGCGAAAAACTGGGGGCGGAGAGATCCCCGCCTGTAGACGGTTTCGCACCTCATTGTCAGATATGCGGTCGCCCATATGCCCGGCGGGCAGCCGCCACGCCCACAGCCCGCAGAGCTGTAGCCCAGCTCCCACACGACGACGCACCGTCGTTCCCGGTATGCGATAACCTCTATGCCCGGCGACACAACCGCCATGTTCGCAGCTTGAGCATACGCGAAAGCCGCAGGCACGCATGGTCAGTCAGCTGCAGACACCTCCGCAACCCCCAGCCAGGCATACGACGGGTCGGTGTTGCGGTCTTCCAGGCGCAAGCGCAGGGCACGACCGGCCAATCCGCGGACGTCGATCTCCTCCAGCCGCAGCAGATGGCTGGAGGTGGCGTATAGCCGTCGCAGCACCTCCCCTGTGGCCGCATCCAATATGGCCACCTGAAGCGTCCCCGGCCCTTCCGAAGCGCGTGAGATGCCTCCCTGCATGCGCAGCACCAGGCGGGTCTCACCGGGACGCAATGTAAACACAGGTGAGGTAATCGACCCCGTTGCCGACTCTCCCCGGGCGGCCAGTGAGTTCAGTGTCCTCTCGGCAAACAGACTGGGGACCGGCGCCACCGTAAAAGCATCCCCTTCACGCTCCCAGCCATCCAGCGCCTCGGGTGTGTTCAAACGGAACAACACACGCGGATCGCGATATCCCGGCTCGGCCTCCCAGCGGGTACCGTCCAACTGCTCGCTGCCCGTCGTCAGTTCTGCCGTCACACCCGCAATCCCCAACGCAGCATATCCATTGAGCGCCGTCACGCTCAGGCTGGTGACTTCAGCCGGAACGGCCAACGGGACCTCGATGACATTGAACAGCGAAGCGGGCGTATGCACGACTACGGTATCCGTCCAGAGGGCCGGCTGCGGGAAACCGGACAGCTCCGGTTTGGCATCCGGCCAGTCACCCGTCACGGGATCGGGCATTGGGTTAAGCGCATGTCGCGTTGCACGCTGCCCGCGGTATGTCGCGAATCCGCCAACGATCTCCTGAGGGTTCCACCAATCCAGGTCACCGGGAACGCGCAGCACCTGACCATAAACCGCTCCAGATGCGGTGCGCACCTCCACCCGGGCCACATCGCTGAAGGTATCGTGGTTGTCAAGCAAGGGTACAACCAACAGGTATAACTTGCGCACGGGTTGGTTGGGCGCCGGGAGGCTTACGGAGCGGCTTCCCGCCAGCGCACCCACAACCAGCAGTTGACGCTCGGCCAGTGTAAACATCAACCCCGGAATCTGAGGTACCGACAGAGTGGTTCTGCCTGAGAGTGCCTCCATTGGCGGCCGGCTGAAGTGCCAGGGTGGATGACCGTAGCCGCTGAACAAAGCCCAGTTGCGCCAGTCGGTATCGGGCCTCAGCCGATCCGCCGGTAACGTCAACGGCATCATCCGATGGGCGGCCAGCGCCTGCAGTGCCTCGACCTGCGCGAACACCGGCGAAGCATCCACTTGGCAGGAAGCCACCTCGCCCCCCAGCTGAACAACACAGTCATTATCACCCGATGTCAGCGTATGCAGCCGTCCCGGAGGCAGCGTCAGGCGCACGATGCGCTCGGATCAAGCTGGCACCTGGCAGGCTGCAGACAGCGCGATCCGCCGGATCGAAACCGATAGATGCGGCCCCATCGGGCGTTCGGTGTTGTTCCGCAGAGTAATCTGCAACTCGGCATCTCCCGACTCGCTGATTCGCACCTGCCCGGCCAGTTCCAGCCGCGGCAGCAGCGTCAGATCATGCGGCGCCCACCAGCGTACACCCGCATGCTCCACCAGTACATACACCGTCCGACGGGCGAAGTTCATCTGCCCCAGCCGGCCAAACCGCTGAGCAAGGCCCAGCCGGCCGGTCCGCACCTGCGCGTGCAGAGCGTCACCCGATACACGAGGTGCCTCCAGCAGTCCCATCGGATCGCGCACCTGCAGCACCCGTGCGCCCTTGGCGCGCAGCGTCAACGACTCGCCCTCGGCCACTGTGTTTGGCCCCTGTACCGACGCCGGAATTGGCCGCAGATGCACTTCGAACACGGAGTCGCGCAACGGCTCGGTGACCAGTGTCAGCCAGAGGCACCCCACACCGCTCTCCACCCGATACGGCGCCGGCTTGCCGTTGACGGTGACCGCCGCGACCGCCGCAGGCGGCAATGACCAGCGCACCTGCCGGCGCAACGGCTGGGTGGTCTGCACCACGTAACGCAACACATCGCCCGTGCGCCGGTACCGCGCCTGTACCCCGTTCACGGCGATCGATGCCTGCGGCCAATGATCCGGGAAGCAGGGACGCACATGCAATGTCTGCGCTGGACGGTCCATGCGCAGTCCGAACAACGCCTCCACCACCGCCTGTACGTACAACGCGGCCGGAGGTGAAAAGTAGGCCGGAGTCGACTCCAGGCTGATCTCGGGCCAAGCGCCGCGATGGTCATCGTTCATGGCCCAGCGCGCGGCGGCACGCAGCGGCTGCCAAACGGCGTTTCGCCGTCCCACCTCGGCCAACCCCCAGGCGGCCCATGGCTGCTGCGCGGCGCCGGCCTGCGGTCCGGCAGTGCAAACCACATGACAGGCAAAATTGTTGCTGAGATAGACCTCGCCATCCATACCCATCAGCCGGTCGGTCAGGTGACGCATGCTGCTCCAGCTGTCCCATGGATCCAACAGGCCATACAGCACCGGATAGATCAGCGTATGGTACTGTCCATCGGGCAGCAGCCCGTTGCCCGCAGCGTCTTCGAAGAACGCGTAGCGCCCCAGATCGGGCTGCCACAACCGCCGTCGCAGCGTCCGGGCGATTGCCTGTGCGCGGGCTTCATACGCGGCAGCGGCGTCGTCGCGCCCCAGGGCGCGCGCCAGTGTGGCGGCGGTGCGCAGCATGTTGATCCCCTCCACCGAGGGGCTGGTTCCATTCTGCGGGGTGGAGACATAGTCCTCCTGGTTGCCGATCTGCTGTCCCCAGCGCAGCAGGCCGTCACCGTCCGGATCGTTTTCGTGGAATGTGGCCTCGATGACGCGCTCCAGCGCGGGCAGCACCGCCTGTGCTGTCTGACGGTCTGCGGTAAAGCGCCAGTGCTGCATCAACTGCCAGGCGAAGAACTGGTCCGCCCCGCCGAAGTCGCGTCGCCGGGTATTGTCCGGGTTGAAGTGCGGCACGTGCCCCGAGGGCAACAGGTTGTCGGCCAGCAGCCGGTTTACCGTGCGCACACGCTGCTCCTGCCCGGCCCAAAGCGCCGCACCCACCGCCTGCTGATGCCACAACGTCATCCAATGATGGATGCACTCGTTCCAACCGAACGGATCCAGGTAGTTGTACTCCATGGTGATCAACGCCGTACGGAACCCCTCATCCAGCACTGGTTCAGGCGTTCGGATGCGATGGCTCAGCAGCGCGCGGTAGTGGGCATTTACCCGTTTGAGTTCGTCATCGGGGTCTAGCGCCAGCAATGCGGCCAGGCGCTCTTCAGAAGAGGCGAAGGCCAGCCGCAACCGTCCCGATGCACCCGAAGAGGCATACTCGAGGTATTGCCCATCGGTTTCACTGATCACCCGCAGCGTTCCCGACTCGGCCAAAACGCCGACACGTACCGGCAGCCTGTCGGTATACAGCCGCGCGGTTCCATCCGGCAGCAGTTCGGCGCGCATGCCCTCGGTACGCACCGTGTTGCGGTGCAGCGTGCCGCGCCGCTCCCACGACTGCAGAAACCGCATGTCGCCCAGTTCCACGCGCAGCGCTCCGTTCCCGGTGGCGCCCAACTCGTAGACGGCGGCGCCCTCCGGCTCCTCGATGGCGCCGCGGCGCATCAGCGGCGTCAGTTGTGTGGTCACCTCGCGGTTGCCCAGGATGAACCGACTGCGCACCGCACCGGGCAGGTCTTCCGTGCGGACATCGTGGGCATCCTGAACCCATTCCATACCGGTGGGGGTCTCCACACCCGGGCGCAGATGCGCCAACTGCCAGACCCCCATATAGTCGAACCGGCCCATATTGTAGGAACCGAACCAGGATGCGGGCACCACCGAGTCGGTCGCTACCAGCGTATACTGCCATGCGGCCATACGCTCCTGGAGGTCGGCAATGCGGGAACTGAGCGGGATTACCCTCTGCCCATCCACCTCCGTCACCGGCTGTTCCGACCAACCCAACCCCAGCAGATCCACGCGCGTACCCGCTGCGGCTCCGTCGATGTCCACACGCAGGCCCTGGACGGTGCCCCGCCAACCCGGCCAGTCGCTGGTGTCCAGCCGGTACACCTGCGGTTTGCCATTCGTCTTCAGCCGCTGTACCCGAACGCTCTGCGGCTCTTGGATACCCTGGCCCACGTCATAGAAAAGCTGAATCGACCGACCGCCGTTCACACTCATCCGCACATACAGATGGCGCGCGGCGTTGGCGTCCAGCAGCAGGTCACCAAGTTTGATCCAGGGATCTTTGGGGTCGGTAACGGCGCCTCCCCACAGTCCAGTACTTGCATCGGCCGAGAGATTGGCCGTTTCCTTAACGGTTGGCTGCAGCCATCGGATGGCGTCAGCCTCTGCCGTCCGAACCAGCGTACAAACAGCCAGGCAGATCAGCAGAAAGCCAATCGGTTTCATTTACTTGTTACCTCCGCCATCGAATGGGTTGTGCAGGGGTAATCCGCTGCTCCGGCAGCCAGCCCCACCACGCCGGCGCGCCATACGCCATGCCAGACTGGTACACCACACCGCCCTGCGCCCATCGCTCCGCATCTTGACGGGTTCGGAATGGCCCCAGCCGCAAACTGAGCCGGTCGACCGGCTCGCTGACACTCAATTCGCAGGAGACCGGTCCGGATCGGTCATACCGCACCCGGTAACTCACCTTTGCGGAGCGGGAGCCGGACTGCGTGACGGGCCAGTCGGTGACATCGATCCCCCGCCACCCGGCCGGGCATCGGGGCATGATCCGCACCACATCGTCTCCCCAGTCATCCACACCGGCCATGATGTGCAGGTTATACACCGTCTCGGCCATCTGGTACAGGTTGCCCAAGTCGCCCCATCGCCGCCAGCGGGAGCCGTCTTCCGCCACGATGGCGCCTTCGGGAGCACGCCACGGATGCGGCAGACCGGGTGCGTAACACAACCGGGCCATCCACTCGGCCATATGGCGGGCATCGTCCATCTCGTCCAGCAGCAGTGCGCTCTCGGTGATGTATCCCTGGCCATAGCCAAACCCGGCGGGCGCACACCACTCGGGTTTATTGCGAGTCAGCTGCATGCGGTAGCTGCGTCGTGTACGCTCGGCCCATTCGGCCGGCATCCGACGGGCGACATCGAAGCCATACAGGTCGGCCCCGTGGATGATCGGGGCCAAGATGCCGTGCTCGTATCCCCACAGCCCCTGGTCGGGTTTCCACACATCGCCCCATGGATCGACATTCCTGGGATAATAGGCATCCATCGCCTGTTTCAGCCGGTCTGCCGTCTGCAGCCAGCGCTGCGCATAGTCAATGCGGCCCGCTGCGCTGGCCATTTCTGCATAAGCCAACAGCCCGTAATAACATGGCGTATCGCAGAAAATCGTATGCGTCAGCATGCCGCCTTCGCTCTCGGCATACAACAACCCGTTGGTGCTCAGGGAGAGTTCCGGGTTGTCCAGGCACCACGGGATCCATTCCGCGGCTTCGCGGATCGCCTCCCAGCGCTCCTTCACCCATTCGGCGGTGCGTCCGGCCTTGTTCCAGACCCGATAACGCGCCAGCATCAGCATGCCGTGGCCATCGGTTTCCGGATTGCCATAGTCCCGTGTGGTGAACCGTGTCGGCCACCCGTGCAGTCGCAGCGCATCGAAGTACAGGTGCGGCTTGTTGGCGACCACCGTGGCGTGCCCGGGTACCGGTTTGCCGCCCATCTGCAGCTCGGGATAGGCGCGTGGAAAGTACATCAGCCAATGATCGAAGAACCCCACGGCGCGCTCCGCCGGCGCCTGATAACCCGCAGCCGCGACTAATTGCAGGGCGCGCAGTCGAGTATACGCATCATCATGGAACGGCCCGAGTGAAGGGTGCCAGGTGCCCGGACCTCCCCAGTTCGGCGCCCCCTTGGCCGACTCATGCACCATGCCATCCGGCCCGATCCGCGACAGTGTCTCCTGCATATTATCCTGATAGACATGGGTCAGGATATCGGCTTCCGCCGGTCCATGGAAACGCACCGACGGTCCGGCAAATGACTGCGGGGGAGCGGTGCGCGCGAGCCGGGCGACCTCGGCACGCGTCACCTGTCGGCGCGTGGTCTGCAAAGCCGACTGGATTCGAGCAAGCGCTCGACGCCGCGCCGGCGGCAGCGGCCGCGCCGAGTCGATGGCATGCGTACGCAGCCAGCAGGCCGCGGCTTCGGGCATAGGCGCGCAGGTATCCGCCACACCGAGTGCACCGGACTCCACTCCGGTCAAGGTGACCGCCTGGATCAGTGCGTAGCCTTGCTTGCCTTTCGTGTCGATCAGAGTCAATGACTCCAGCGGCAACTGGCGCAGCCGGATGGCTATGTACCACGGGTCATCACTCTGGTTGGCCGCGTGCGCCACGCACAGCGCCTCCTGCAGCGCGCGCTTCATCGGCTCATCGCTGAGGAACGGCTCGGGGCAGTGACGCACCGGGCCGCGCCACCAGACGGTAAAGCCGAACGCCAATGGGATCCGATCCGTGATGCCGCCTTGGTAACGCAGTTCCAGATGGCCGATCACGTCGCCGATGAAGTGGTTGCGCGCATCGTTCGATCCGCCCCACGCAATATGCGGCGCCTCGGGCATAGGCACGCCGCCCAGGCAGTACAGCATCTGGCCGCGGATGCCATTCATCGGCACGGTGACCGCAGCCCCCTCTGGGTAGGGCGTCCACCACGACGCGCTGACCCGGAACGGAATGCCATCCACCACCTGCCTCGTCACGGCTGGCGGAACTTCTCGCCAGCCTTCAGGCATCACGCCCTCCTGCAGCGGCATCGGCACGACTTCGGGCTGGATATCGCACACGGAGATCCAAGCCCATCCATCGCCGTTGTCCCCATCCACAAACCGCAGACGCACCGGTTGTCCCGTTTCGGCCTCCAGAGGCCACTCGATGATCCGGCCCTCATTTACGCCGGGCGGGTCTGCAGTGCGCAACACCTGTCCGCTGTGCGCCTGCACCAGTTCGACGCGGTTCGCCCCGCGCCGACTATGCCCCGAGAGCCGGAAACTCAACGCGGGAGGGCAGGTGAATTCAGGACTGACCAGTGTGCCGGTCCGCCACTCGCCGTTGAAGTACGAATGGAACTGCAGGACGCGGCGGCCGGCCTCGGCATTCCACCAGCTCACCGTCCAGGTGGGTTTTCCCCCTTGTGACGGCGGATCCAGCGTCACGCACGGAACAGCCCGTGCCGTAACGCCCCCCAGAACCAGGAGCAGGATCCAGGCGATCGCCCGCATGATGGTCACCCCGGTAAACGATAGTGTTACCGAAAGTATACGTCAGGCGGTGGAACGCCAGAATGGACGCCAGACCGGTGGATATGGACGATTCAGGCAGGCGTCATTTCATCAACTGCCAAGCGCACAGCACTATGAACAGCAACACCAGCAGTCCCGCACATCCGCGAGCCCGACCGACCGGTTTCGGCTTGTCCGGTTGGGTCAACCGTGCCGGCAGGCCTGTTTCCGGATGTCCATACGCGTCCTTCAACACCCCGATCCGATGCGGCTGTCCGGATACCCCGAGCTGAGACCGTATCAGATCGAATAGCTTCTGGCGGACCGTATCCACATCCATCGCATCCGTATACAGACCACAGTTCAAGTGTGACAGGGAGGTGAACATGCACAGCATCAAATGACCGTTCACACCCTTTTCGATAGTCGCCACCGCCACCGGCCCAAACGATGGCCCATGCGGGTTCTTGGCCAGGTGGTAGAACGCCGATAGCGCATATGGATAGGTGATCGGAAACGCGAACGGGAGCAGTTTCGCCAGTTCGGGTTTGGTGTTGATGAACGCGGGGGGATCTTTCTGCAGCAACAGAAAGAAGTCGCCCCATGCCCACACCTCCCCCGCATCGGCGCTGATAAACGGCGCGGGAGCGGAGGGCAGTTTCATATAGTCGATCACTTGTGGCCGACGCGGACTCTCACTAATTGCCAGGTCATCCAGTGACCGCTTGTCACCCGGTCCATCCGCGTGTTTCAGATCATCCATATTCTCACCTCCAATGGATACGTGCTCAAAACTGGCCGGCTAGCGTCGACTCGCATTGTATTCATTCACTTTGGCGTTCACTTCATCGATGAGACGGCTGTAATCCTGGTAATAGTTGTTACGATGCTGGACCAACCGATTGTACTCCGGGACCAGATAGTCATGGCCGCGAGCATCACCCATCAGAAGAGCATTGTTCATTTCGCTCTTCATACTTGCCAGACGGGAGTCCAATCGCGTGATCTCCGCCTCCAATGCGGCAATTCGTTCCTTTCCCTGCTCGATCTCCGCGCGTAATGCATCTCGGTAGCTGTAGGTATTGTAGGACGAGTCCGTATATGGCGTCGTGCTGGATGCAGGCTGCGAATCCGTCGATCTGGCACTGCTGTCGCCACCAGAAAGACCGCCGAGCCAGGAGGAGATCAATCCAACCAGGAAAATGACGGCCAGACAGCCAACCGGTCCCGCAAGCGGCCCCAAGATACCGCTTCCAGTACGGCTTGGCATGTTGCTGCCGGCCACCAAGAACATGTTCCCACGTACTGTGGTCAGGTTCTGATCGATGCGCTGGCGCAGATCCGGTGCGTGTGCATAGGTAAGCGCCTCCTGTAAGAGGCGCTCGCTCTCGGCCCAGCTCCTCGTTTCGTTGCCGTACAGAATGGCGCAACGCAGCAGCGTGATGGCGACGGCGTCTTCCATCTCGGAGAGCGCATGCGCCTCCAGCGCCGCCTCGCGCAAGCGCTGCAGCAGTCTAGGCGCGGCATCGATGACCTGCTGCGCCTCGCGACTGGCGGCCGAAGGGTTGGCTTCAGCGCGTTGCAGCGCCTGGGTACACAGCGTCAGCAGCGGCTCCAAGGCGGACTCCCTGCTGCGTCTGTCGGCGATTGCGGCCAATGCTTCGGCGTCTTCCGCAGCGCGCTCCGCCACGGCATCGACTTCGGCGAACACCTCCTGCATCAGCCCTGTCAAGATTTGGGAATACTGCCATTTCCCATGATCGTTGTGCAATCGTAACGAAAGATTACGCAGGATACCGGCCACGCGATGGCTGGGTTCATGTTTCAACCCTTGACTCCGCGCCCCCAACTGCACCGGTTGAGCCAAGGTATCCCAATCCTTCACCTCTTTGACCAGTGTGTCCAGCAATGACCTGATTTCTGGATCCGGTCTGCCGTCGGCCACTGCTTGTTGAACCCGTTCTGCAAGCGACTCGATGCGTTCCTCACGATCCTGCAGGGTCTGCTGTGTCTCCACTTCATGGGCATTCACCAGGTCAGCCACCAGTACAGGACACTCAGTTTCGCCATCGTCAGTAACGGCCGCTACCAGCTTGGTCAGTATGTTGAGGCGTTCATGCTCACCAAAGCGGGACAGCGTTTCCCGGACAGCGGCCAGACACTCGCGTCGCCGGCTCTGTATTTCCGTCTCCACCGCCGCGATGTCGATGACTTCTGGAAAACCGGACTCGTTACGCTGCTCATTGATTGACTCCATCAGCTCATCCGGTTCGACTTCATCCAGCGCTTGCGCCAGCCACTGGATCCAGTCCACCAGATCGCCAGGTAACGGATCGTCCAACCGCCGCAGGCCCGCGGCCAGAAGATTGGCCCGGGCCATCGCAGGCAGATCATCTTCATCGGCGAGGTCATCGGGCGCGTTCTGTAGCATGTTCATCAGATCATCCACACGCTCAGTATCTACGCCAGGCAACCACGCCACTTCGGCGGTAAGCCGTTTGCGCGGATTGGTCAACTCCGCGCGGGCAGCCATGCATGCGGCCGCATCCTGCGTAAGGCTGCGCTCCTCAGCCAGCTCCATAATGCGCCGTCGGTCGTCTTCCGCGCGGGCATCCAACACATAAAAAGGGTTAACCAACAGATCCATTGTCGCCATCCTCCAAGTTGTCCGCATGCATCGGTGGCAGCAGTCCCGTGGCCGCCGTGTGGTCTTTCACTCGTCTTTCACTCGCTGTCATCGTTGTCGTCGCTCAGGCCATCCTCAGACGATCGCCAACTGTCGGTTTCGCGCGCTTCATTATCGTCACGGAACACGTCACTGCTGCTGTATCCGTCGGAGTCGCTACTATCGTCAGTGCGGGATCGGTAACTGTACGAATCGTCGTTACTGTCGTCGCCGTACAAACCGTAGCTGCCCGAGTTGTCACGGGACTCGCCACCGAGCGTATCATCGGAATCGATGTCGGATCCGGTATCCTCGTCGGAGTCTTCCGTGTCTTCAGCACTGTCAGAGTCCTCCGAGTCATCGGAGTCATCAGACGACCACGGATCCTCGTCCGCATCCTCAACGGATGTGCTGTAACCGCTGTCCTCGTCATATCCGCTGGCATGCCGATTATGGTTGCCCCAACTGGCCACGAGCATTAACAAAACAATGAACACGGCGTACATAAATACCGAGGCGAATATCGAGTAATAATCGATCGCAAGAACGCGCTGCCAAAACATCCTCGCGGCTATCCGCAATGTCCATGGTTGATTGAGCGTGTCCATCCGGCTCTGTCGAATGCTCAATTGCATGTCGTCAGACTCTGCATATTCCAGTGCCAGCTGGAACCATTCTGCCGCTTTCTGGCGGGTTTCTCGGTAACGGCTCAACAATATGGCGCATTCATTCAAGTATTGGGCGACCGATTGTCTTGCCTGAAGGACAACCTGCTGATCAGGCGATACCTCTTCCAGGCGCAACATCAACGGCTTCAAAGATGCCATCAGCAAGTCAGCACTCATCCACGCGTATCGGCCAGCCAGTTCGATATTTGCCTTACCTTTAGCGCATACGCGACGTATTTCCGCCAGGAGTTGCCGCGGCCTCAAATAACGGCAGAGATAATCCAGGTCATCCGCGACCCGCCCGGAAAGCTGATAATCTGCAGCAAACACATCGGCCATTCGCTCGGTTAACTGGATGGCAAGCTCAACACGCCGATATCCTTCGTGCAAACCCATCGTCGCGGTATCGATGATCCTTGCCAACCGGTGACCAGGCTCGTATATCGACCCCAAACTGTTCTTGCACAGCAGCATCGGCAAAGCTATATGGCGCCATTGTTGAAGCGCGGCGCATAGCTCCTCAACGGGCCTGCATAGGGAGTCATCCGAGTAGCCAAGTGATATGTTTTGACGTATGCGTTCTGCCACCGCTCCGACGTGCACAAGCACTTCCTTCAGACTGGTCTGCTCGAGAACCTCATAGGCGTCCACCAAGTCACAGAGCAGCAACGGTACAGCACACCGATCGTTCTGCGTCGCTTGTAAAATGAGCTTCGACACCAGGTTACGCCGATCGTCGGGTAACAACCCGTTCATCCAGCGACCAAGTACAGAGCGGCAGTATTGCCGCCTGGCGTCCAGCTCTTCCTCGATGGCCGTTCGATCTGTGACTTCCACAAAGCCAGCCTGGCTTCTATCGAGGTTGATGGATTGCTGGGCATCTTCCGGTTCGACCCGATCCAGCGCACAGGCCATACTCGCTATCCAGTGGACCTGTGTATCGGTGTCTCGAACGACCCCGATCGACAGCGCCGAGGCGATAACGTTCACCGAGGCGAGCGGCGGCAGAGCGGTGACATCCTCCGGTTTCAGTTCACTTGCCTTCAGCCGGGCTATCAGGGTCTCGATGCGCTCCGGCTCCACACCGGGAAGCCACGCAATCTCCGCTGTCAATCGCCTGCGCGGGTTGGTGAGTGCTGAAACGGCCGTTTCGCACTCCGCACAGTCAGGGGACAGGGCACGCTCATGGGCCAGGGCGTATAGACGCTGACGGTCATCGCGAACAGATGCGTTCAGTATGCAAAACGGGTTGTGCAGCAGATCCATGACGTACGCTCATCAGTTATTCGACATATCCTCCTTACGCGGT
Organism: uncultured bacterium; assembly: GCA_964650005.1. GTDB lineage: Bacteria > Armatimonadota > HRBIN16 > HRBIN16 > HRBIN16 > CAZHSN01. The sequence continues at coordinate 13,022 of CAZYPZ010000010.1, forward strand.
CTCGACACAACGCCCAGCACAGGCAAAGTTCTCAACGCTTCGTCCAAGCTCTGTTGATCGAGATGATCTTTACCCGCCCGGACCGCCAGACGGGCCGCTTCACGCACCAGAAACGCCGCATCGGACAGCGGACGCCCCACCAGTGCGGTGATCATACGGTCCAACGCGAGCGGCTGCAACACAGGCAGCTTCTCGAGCAATGCCGCGATGAGCGAGGCCACTTCCTCTCGGGAAGGCATGCCCACTTCGATGATGTGATCGAACCGTCCGCGCCGCAGCACCGCGGGATCGATCAGTTCGATCATATTGGTCATCGCGATCACCAGGACGCCCTTGGCGGTCGCCTCGGGAATGCGCCGGAGAAACTCATCGACCTCTTCGACATGATGCAATCCAGAGGCAGTGCCCAGGCGCCTGTGTGTCAGGAACGCCTCCATCTCATCGATCACCACCACCGAGGGGGCGTTGTCGATGGCGGTATCGAACACCTCGGAGACTTTACGACTGGTATCGTGAATGTAAGGGCTGCCCACACTGCTGGAGTTGATGGAATAACACGGCCACTCCAGGTATTCCACCAATCTCTCCACCGCATAGGTCTTGCCGCACCCGGGCGGTCCGTGCAACACGATGGCCGCAGGCGACTCGATGCCCAGCGCCCGATAGCGATCGGCGTGACGGATGATATCGATTACATGCTCGTTGAAAAATGTCTCCAACCGGGGGCGCCCGGGCAGTCGAAACTCCGGAGCCGCCCCGCCGGATGCCATCCGGATAGCCTGTCCTTGCGGCCGATCGGTTGTCTCGGCTGGACTCTCAACGTCCGGAGCGGCAAATCCAGCGGAACGCACCACCTGCGCCAGTTCATCGGAAGGGATACGGCCGGCCAATTGCACCAGACGCCGGAACGAGTCGACCGAGACCGGTACCCCACCGGAGAGCCAGGCGCCCAGCACTACCCGATCGTCCACCGGTGGACTGATCGACCAGACCGGTAGCAGGCGTGAATACTGTTCAACATAGACCGCATCGTGAAACGAAACGTCCGCGCTGACCTGGCGGGACGCGCGCAGCGCCAACGCGAACGCCAGTGCATCGGCCTTTTCACCGGTTTGCCAACCCTCTTCCACCGGCTCCAGCCGATGGGACGGCGAGCTCACGAGCACGCGCAATGATAGCGATCCGAACGGCAACGGTTTCAGCAACGCTTCCTCCAGAAACCCATGCTGAACCCAGCGATCCGCCAGCGGTGAACGGGCGATCAACGCCCGGCGCTGATCCGCGGTGCTGTAGATCTGCCAGTCCTCACCGGCATGCAGCAGCGATCGGATCGCCGGCCCGTCCGACAGCCGGTATCCCACCGGCATCCACGCGTCCCGCATGGTCTCTAGCCCCGCAGGATATTGGCCGCATCGAACATGCTTTCGTCCAAACCGCCGCCCATCTGCATCTGGGCCAATTGAGCGACTATGCGGCGCAGTTTATCGATATCATCCGCCTTGATACACTCCTCTCCGGCCATAACCAGCTGCTCGAACCGGCGCTGGTCGGGGAACTGGTGCGGTGAGCGCACCATCCGCTGGAACTGGCCGATCACGAACCAATCCTGCCTCCAGAGGATTTCGAAGTTGCGCGTCTTCAGCTCATCCAGATGGTGTTCAAAGTCCTGGTCGTTGCGGTCGATGGACCGCTGGGCGGTTTTGACGAGGTTATCAAAGGCGGTCTCTTCCGAAGGGCGGGCATACTGTCGAACCAGATCGTCAAAGACCTTGACCACTGCGTCCAAGTCCAACTGTCGGATCTCCTTGAGGTGTTCCTTACGCACCTGAGCCAGGAGACGACGGGCCTCGAGAACATTTTCCATGGCTTCCTGGGTCTTTTCGGTTTGGGCCTCATCGTCGTTCAGCGAGCGTGCGGCTTCCAGCTTCTGTTTGGCCTGCTCCAGTTTGGGATTGTCCACAACACCATCCAGCTCATCGATGCGCTCATGGGTGCGCGCCCCTTCCTCGGCGACCGTCTGGGCCGCCGCGGTATAGTCGATCTGCCCCTCCTGCCGTGAATAAAAGTTACGTCCCGAGTTGAACGTGCCGCCGATGCAGGGTACAGATACTTCGAGCACGATATTGCCGGAGTCCATCACCTCATAGTCGCACACCAGTTCAGCACCGGCCGGGATCACCCCATCGCTGAAGTCCGATCCGGAGATCTTCAACACGCCGATCGCCCGATTATCGGTGATGGGGTCCTCGATCTCCCCCTCCCACAACTTGAGGTTCAACGAACCGGAGTCGCCCGCCTTCAACGACTCCGCCGCCCGAAACACCTTCTGGCCTTTGTGCGGCAGTGAGTCGCCCGCTTTCACCAGGTACTCGAGTACCGGACGGCCGCCCAAGCGTTCCAGCACCTCGATACCGATGGAGTGAGACGCAGGGATAGCATCCACGGTCGCGGCGGTTCGGGTGATCACGATACGGTCGTTCTGCAACGTCATTGGGCTGCCCTGCGCATCGAACACAAACACCTTGAAGGTGTTCTCACCGTTCTTCGCCAGCATGACCTCCACAGTCGCCCCGTGTTCCAACTTCCGGCGGCCAGACGTCCAGCCGGTGTCCACGCTGTCCACCTGAAACTCCAGACCGGGCTTCGCGCGGCCGGTGATCTGCACCCCGATTTTCGCGCGTACGTCGGGTGTTCGGGCGATGTAACTGAACGATACGCCTGACAGGTCGCCAACGGAGATCTGGCCCCGGCTGCTTTTACGGGAGCGGTTTTCGGTGCTCCAGTCGATCGACTCGGCGAAAAGGCTGGCTCCCTCGGCCACCGCGGTCATCGGGTTGACGTCGATGCTGCCTCTCAGCCCCAACTCGAAGCACACATGATCGCGCAACGGCTTGTAATGCGTCGGACCGCCCACGAACACGATGCTGTCCAGATCGTGCGGACTCAGTCCGGCTTTCTGGATCGTCTCGCGAGCGGCCTCGATGGACTCCGCGACCCGCGCCTGGATCAGCCTGTCGTATGTCTCGCGCGTCAGCGGGATGTCCAGATAGATCTCCGCCCCGGCCAGGTCGCGCGTGCGGGTCTCGGTCTCGGTCAACGTGATGACCGACTCCTCGCGTGCGGACAGCTCGATCTTGGCGCGTTCCGTGGCCCAAGCCGCCAGCCGCATTAACATACGGTAGTCTTTGTTGACCATCAGGTCGTCCGGCAGTTCGAAGCGCTCATCCAGCCAAGGGCGCACCACATTGTCCACCAAGGCGCGATCGAAGTCGCGGCCGCCGCACATGGCGATGCCGCCATGCGCAAGCAGATTCACCCGGCCGCCTATGCTTTCCGCAATGGCGATGTCCAGTGTGCCGCCGCCCAGGTCATAGATCAGAAACATTCCGTCAGTTTTTCGTGCGCGCATCACGCTCATCACCGCAGCGACGGGTTCCTGCATCAACGCGACGCGACCGATGCCGGCCATTTCGGCCGCCTGCATGGTGGCGTCCTTTTGCATCTGATTGAACGCAGCGGGCACCGTAATCACCGTGCCGGTTCGGGGATCGTTGCGTATCTCCTCGGGCAGGTACCCGAACAACACCTTCAGCACCTCCGCTGAGCACGCTTCCGGGGTACTGGTCATACCGGTTGCGGCAAACGTGATCGGCGTGCTGGTGCCCATCAGCCGCTTGAACAGTGTGGCCGAGCTTTCGGGACTGTATGGGGCGGTATCATACGCGCGTTTGCCAACGTATTTGTTACCGCGCCGGTCGATGTAGATCGCCGAGGGGGTTACGTCGTTTTGCTCCGGGCTTTTCCAGATGCGGGTCTCGGATCCATCATAGGAGCAGATGGCGCTATTGGTGGTGCCCAAGTCAATACCCACGTAAAAACTCATCGTTCCAACCTCCTCAACATCACCGTACCCGTGCGCACCAGACCTTCCGGCCCCATGATGATCGGCTCCAGCATCTGGTCAACGATCAGGGCGTCGTCCGATCCAAATTCATCGATATTCAGCGGCGTGGCGGCTATGCCCGGATCGAACGGGTATCCCTCCACATTCACGATATGCAGATCAGCCTGTTCCAGCGACTCGTCCAGCTTTTTCATAAACCAGCTGTACTGGCTGCGAAATCGATTCTGCTCACCTGCATCCAGACGATTCGCCATACGGATAAACACGCGGGCAAAGCGCCACGCTTCAATGGCCATAGTAATCAACGCGTCTCGCATGACTGCCGAAGAGACGGAGACCGGTTCCGCGTTCGCCATGACACCCTCCTGAACACCCCGCTCGCACATCATTCTGACGCCATCTGTACTGGCCGACAGGCGCTGCACATAACAGCGCAGCCCCTTACCCGCCGACCGCGACACACTGCACCACATGTAAGTGTGAACGGGACACATGTAGTACTGTCTTCATATATACATCATCTGTGATCACATTCCTGCGAATTCGGCCAGGTTACCGCCCGATTTTGGTTCAGAATACGGGAAGCAGAACGGCCCCAAGCGGCTCGGTGGCAATCGGTGCCTGTTCCCCGTCCATCCGATGCAGCCTCGTGTATAGTGAAGCCGGAATGACCCGCCGGCGCTGACCAGCGGAGACAGGAATGACGCATGTACTGGATAGCACATCGGGGTGCGTCGTATGATGCCCCGGAAAACACGTTGAGCGCCATACGAATGGCATGGGCGCAGCAGGCGGACGCCATCGAGTGTGACGTTCATCTCACAGCAGACGGCCATCTCGTGCTGTCTCATGACAGCGAGACCCGTCGCACCGGCGGCGAGCCGCTGTCGATCGCCCGTGAGCCGTTGAGACGTTTGAGACAACTGGATGTGGGCGCATGGAAGGGCGAAATGTTTCGCGGAGAACGCATGCCCACACTGCCGGAGGCGCTGCGTATCGTTCCGGTAAATCGGGGCATCTATATAGAGGTCAAGTGCGGGCCGGAGGCCGCGCGGCCGCTGGCGTTGCAGGTGCGTCGACATCTGCAACGGATCCGCATTGCGGTGATCGGGTTCGATCTGGCCACTATGGCCGCCTGCAAGCAGCAGCTTCCCATGGTTCCCCACTTCTGGCTGCGCGGTCCCGAAAAAGCGGAAGACGGATCGATACGCTATATGGCCGATGAGTGGGTGAGGCGTTGCCGCGATGCGGCGCTGGACGGTTTGGATCTGCACTTCAGCGTCATCGACGCACGTACCGCCGGTGCGATCCGCGCGGCGGGAATGGGACTGGTTGCATGGACCGTCAACGATCCGGCGGAGGCCCGCCGACTCCTGCAGTTGGGAGTCGACGGCATCACAACCGATCGGCCGGGCTGGCTGCGCGAGCAATCCACCCGTTAAGATCCCGGTTCAGCCCAAACGTTGCACGTTAAACAGGCGCGTCTGACCGCGATCAAACGGGCAGGATATGGTTTGACCAGCGCCGCGCCATCGGCTGAACAGATCGACGATCTGCACCGGATGAGGCCATGTCAGTTCGATGGTGCGTGCGTCGGGATAAACCGAGGTGATGGCCGTCAACTCCAGGCTGGCATGCACGGAACACGGCGCCGGAGCGTAACAATGCACGCCGGCCGACTGCAGCAGGGTGCGCAGCCACCGCTCACTGCCAAAGGGAGGCACTCCGCACCAGATCAGCCGCCCGCCGTTTGGCAGATCGCGCAGGGAACCCGCGATTCGCCCATCGTCATATTTCAGCCAGCCGTCCCCATCCAGGCAGGCCCGAGGCGCCCATCTCTCTGAGACCTCCTTGCCGTCCTGTATCAGTGCGACAACCAGTCCATCGGATGTGAGCGAAGCGCGCGCCGGCCCCGGCTCCGTATCGATCCGTATCGGCATTTGCAGCAGGTCGCTCACGCGATCCGGCGTCCATTCTCCTGTGCGCCCATCGATCAATCCCGGCATTCCCACCACCATCACCGTTCGACCACCCTGCTGTAAGCAGCGCTGCAGGCGTTGCAGGTCGACCGTGCGGGCCGCCTGTGCGTTCACCACGACCACGAACCGGATCCGATCGGGCAGCCGATCGATGTCGCTGAGCAGCCAAACGCCGAGTGGAGCGCCGGTACGTCCCAACGCGCCCAGTAACAGCTGATGGGCGTAGTGAGCGTGGGCGGTGGGTGTGAGCGATGCGAAACTGTGGTCATCGACAACGAAAGCCACCTCTTCGACAGGAGTACGATCCAGGCTCAAGGACTGCCGCTGCAGTCGTGCTTCCAGACCGTACTCGCGCATCAACGTCGTATCGTGATGCCAGGTCGGCGACAGACTGAACCATTCCCACGGGTTGCCGCGCACGGCCTCGGCGGCCATCCACCGGCGATGCATCTCGATCGCGGCGTACCGCGGGTCGGGGTCGCCATACGTGGTGTGCCAATGTCCTTCATGCAGCCAGGAGAACAGATCGTTGTCGTCCACATACTGTTTCCCATGGGCCAGCACGCTGTCCACCGCCGTCGGCTGCCCCGCATATCCGGTGTGCACCAGTTGCCTCAGCAAATGCTGCGGTACGCCGCTGATATAGTCGATATCCGGAGAGTCCAGAGCAATCCGTAAACCGAACTGACCCGAGTTACTCTGCCGCGCTTCACCGGTCAACAGGACCACATATCCAAAGAACGCGCCGGTCAGGCTGCGCCCTTGCGTGGCCTGTTTGACCACGCGCGCGAAGTAGCAGAGTGAACGGGCGGTTTGCTCGTTCGCAAACCGGTTGTAGGCGAACGCCTGACGACCTGAGGCGTCCTCACCAAAATACTCATGCCCCGCCCGTTTCCGTGCCGACACCGGCGGAATATTACGCCATGGAAGGTCCTGCCGGGCACACCAACTGCTGAATGCGCGTTGGCTGTCGGGACTATAGTCGCTGAAGTAGGCGACCTCCGTCAGCAGGTTGTCGTTACAGGCCCAGGCGAACCACTCTTCGGTGGTGCCGCCACCCAGGTTGAATCCGATTACCTGACTCGCCCAAGGACGCGACGCGATGTATCGGATCAGCCGGCGCAACGCGATGGCCTGTTCACGCCTCCACGTATCGGAGGCTATCGTGGCGACCTGACTGGAGGTTTCCTGCCAGGGCAGTATCTTGCCATCTTGCGTCTGAATATGCGCTTCGCTGTCGGGATGTCTATCGAACCAGAACGGAGGCATTCCCAGCGCCAGCCGCACGATCAATTTAGCGTCCGGATTGGCCTGCAGCACCGCCGCCGCCCATTGATCCACCTCGCCAAACGACCATCGCCCGCCGCCCAGCCAAGTGGGCGCACTGACGTTATGGTAGTGGCGTCCTGGCGCACACAACAGGTGAAACAGGCAGGCGCCAGAGTCGGCAAACTCCTGTTTGGCCGCCGGAGATATATTGAAATAGGATGCATACCCGCCCCAGGTGAACGGTTCACCGTTCACGAAAAACGTGGGCCGGCCGTTATACATGCGCCGCTCCGTGCGGGGCAGACCGGGTTGACGTGTATTCCGTACGACTACAGTCGGATGTGCCCCCACGACGCGCCGCCCGTCGGCAACCAGCCTGAGAACTGTTTTGCCTGGGGACAGATACCAGGGAACGGTGCGAGTGACGGTGCAAGAGCCGCGGCGCACCAATGCGTCAGTCTCATCACCTGTCAACGCGATGCGCCACCAGACCCACGGCTCCGGCCCCAGCTCCAAAAACAGCGCACGGTCTGAACAGCGGCCATCCAGCGCCAGTTGAAAGCTGACCGACTTGCCGGCGATGATTTGCCGGGGAGCCTGCAAGGTGCTCACGCTCACGTCTTCTGCGGCGGGGTAATGCAGCACTAGATCGCAAAAGTCCAGCATATAGACTTCGCCCAGTCGAGCTGTCTGCAAGACCCAATCCGGTTCACCGTCGAATGTGATCCGCCGTTCTTCGCCCGGCTGAAGCATCTGCCAGTATTCAGGGTCATTCACCCCATACGGGGAGAGCGCAGCCGGAAGACGTGAGCGGTTGCGCACCCGCACCGTGAATCGCACCGGTTTCACCCGTGCCTGGTTGCGGTAACTCAGCCAGGGGATATAGGCGTCTGTCTTGCGTCCAATGATCCAGCGCACCCATTGCCTGCCATCAGCCGTGATTTGCTGCAGATCGGCAGCACAGAAGTGTTCGTCCCACCACAACGTGTTGCCCGGATGGATGAACAGCCGTGACAACGAGGTGAAATCGTCAGGGTGATACTCCAACGGCATGGAATACGTGTCACGGTTGACGGCAAATGGATCCACGGCCACCCCTCCCGGTGCAATTACCCATCAGTATACACCCGCGGCGGCGCCACCGGTTGACACGTTCCAGTTGGCAGTTGACCACGGTGCCTGCTACAGTGATGCCGGAGCGCCACATGGGAGACGACAGGGTGGACTGGCGGACTGCAACCTATCTCGATATCGAAACAACGGGGCTTTCAGCCGCCGAACACATCATCACGCTGATCGCCACGTATGCGGTAACCACCGAACGTCGGGGAATGCTTTTCGTGAATGACCTCAACGGGGCGGTGGAGTCGGTCCGCCAGCAGCTGCGGGATCCCCAGCAGTTGCATTGTGACGTGCTGGAGGTCAATCCGTTGACCGAGTTCGTGGCGTACGCCGACACGTTGCGGGGGCGCGACGTGGTCACCTACAACGGACGTGACTTCGATTTGCCGTTCATTCGGGCGCATCTGCCGGATGCCACGGACGCGATGGCCGAGTGGAAACACACAGACCTGCTGGCGGATGTGATGCGGCCGGCCCGTGTGGCAGGACGCATCACCGTACCGAGGCTCGGCCTGAAATCTCTGCTGTCGTGGTACGATATCGATCGCCCGCTGCTCTATCAGCAGTTCAATCGTGTGGATGATGGAGTCGACGCGTTGCGGGCATGGACTCTTTGGCAAGAGCGTCATGACTCGCTTCAGCTGTCGTCCATGGCCCGATACTGCCTGGAAGATGTGCGCAGCACCCGCGAACTGGCCGTGAAACTGCAGGAATATCTGCCACACATCATGAAGCAGGACTGAGCAACACGCGCAAGTGACCCGGCGGAGAGGCGTTATATGCTCCCCGCCGGGAGTCCGTTAGTCTTGTTCGGCCGCGCTGAGAGGCGATGCGGCATTCAAGGCGGAGGGCTGTTCACCGGCCACACCATCGGTTGGGTTGACGGCTCCGTCAGAGCCGTTTTCCCGTGGCTTTCGGTGTCGGCGTCCTCCCCGCCGACGGCGCTTCTTAATAGCAGAAATGGATGCGCCGTTGAGGGCTTCTGGCTGCGGCTCCTCGCTGATCACCGGTGTAAACTCCACACCTAACACGTCGGTCAATGGCCGAATGTCATCTGCCGGGCCAGCCAGCAACAGATGCGTCTCTCCAGCGCGCAACTGCAGCCGGACACTACCGGCCTGCACCGGTCGCCATTCGTTGGTGGTGAGGTCGAACACCACATGCTGTGCAGGCAACTGGATGGAGTGTTCACCGGCCTCCCGTGCCTGCACGGAGATGAACGGCGGTGAGACCCGCACGAATGCGTTGCCGCTGTGATACACCGGAATGTCCAGCCATCGGCACAGACCACGCACCAGCTCCACCGTCAGCCGGCGTTCCCCCACGAACACGGTTTTCCAGGAGCCGTGATCGCGCACCACAATAGACGGCAGGCTGGTTTCCACATAAGCGCCCAGCACCTGGGCCTGATCATCGATGCTGTACCAGGCGGGATTCAACCGCTCACGGACACCGACCGCCTGATCGCGTAATCCGCGGGTGATCGGGTGTCTATCCGATACGATGACCGACCCCACCTCGCTGTTCCAAGGGAGCGGCCGCAGCGAGATCCCGGCGACCTCACGCGGTCCGTCCGGTGTGGCCCCGTTCTCGTCCCATAAGGCCGGGGCGTACATCCAGACCAGCACACGGCCGTCGCGCTGCAGCTTGGACTTCACCGCCTCGCGCACGTCCGTATCCATCTGCAACGGATTGATAAAGATCACCAACTTGCTGTCAGGGAATGCCTTATACGGTATGTCGCTTTGCAGATAGATGCCAAATCGGATACCCGCTTGTACAAAACACTCCCGGTGCTGTTCCAGTAAAGGTGTCAGCAGCTTGTCGAGATCGCGGATGCGGTACAGGCTCTTTTCATCCACCACCACGGCTACATCGGGCGGTGTGGTTTTCCGCCGCTCGATCAACGCCGCGTACAGGGCGTTCAACCGGCCGGCGCGACGCCAGTGATCGGGGTTTTTCAGCCACCCCTCTCCCCACAGATCCATCCACGCCACGCCGGACTGCAGCGTCATCGCCGATCCGATCGTACGCCATCGGGCGGCATCGGTGGTTTCAGCGTCCGGCATACGCGGATTGAAATCGTCCGCATCCACCTGCGCCGTGTAGGGCTTGGTGTCATCTTCCACGATGTACAGCTTTTCGTGCATCAGCACCGAGTCGGCCGGAGTGGCGATCGAGGCCGCGCCTTGTGGACCTCGATCCCGATGAGAGGGCGGTGCGCAGATGATATCGATCGAACCGGTGGAAAGCACCTCGTTGAGCGCCAGATGTCCGCTGGCTGCAGACGGAAAGTCGAACGTGTAACCATACGATACAGCGATCAGCCGCCGATTCATGCCGGCCCGTTTGGCGGCACGCGACAACGCAGCGATCCGCCGGGCCACGGTTTCACTATGGAAGCACAGCGCGTCCATCCAGGCCTGGTCGCGGTGTGTATCGAAAATCGCCACATTCTGTTCGATCGGACGGTCAGGCGCTTCGGCGTCGGCGAATGTGACGCTGCCGTTGTGCCAGGCGGCTCGCAGGGCGACCACATCCCCGTTGTAACGCACGGTCAACCAGCGTCGGAACGCCTCACGCGCCTGATCGCATCGGTCCAGACCCCGCTGATAGTCATGGAACCACTCCCGGCAGTCCAGGTGGTATCCCAGCAGATATTCGGCCTCGGGAGTCTCTTCCAGCAGTTCCGCCAGACGGGCCACGGACAATTCGGCCTCCATCCAAAACTCGTCGGCGAAGAACGACGGATCTTCCGTACGGGTGTTGCCGTACCGGGCGGCTGACCCCGGATAGCGGTGCATCCATCCCGGGGTGGGCACAAAAAAGAGCCGCAACATCACCAACGCTTCCGGGTCGGCCTGACGGGCCATCCGGATCAGCTCGACCGCCCGATCCCGAGTGTCGGGTTGGCGCGCTTCATCGACCGGTATCTCAAGAAACAGCATATGCAGGTGTATCCCTGATGCCGCTGCGAGACCAATCTGTTCGGCTATCCGGGCGTCATTCTGGCTATCCTGCGTGAACCCGAAAAAGAAGAACGGGGGAACCGGTTTCCCTCTGACCAGGATCTCGGGATGCGCCTTCCGGAGGCCGATGCGCATGGACTCGGAGGCTGGAGCGGGGACAAACTTCACCCGGGGTTTGGGCTCTCGGGAAACGGCTGGTTTCACCACGCGAGGTGTGCGCACGCGTTTGGGCGCAGCCGGTTTCTCGGTCTTGGCGCTTGAGGGCGACTGTACAGCGGCCGGTTGTGTCGCGACGGGCTGCTCTGCCTGAGCTCCATCGGTATTCGGTCTGCCTGTCCCTCGGGCTTCGCGTCGACCCCTCGGCACGGCACGCTCCGTTTCAACCGCCTTCGTCGCCTCAGGCACTACCGGGCCTTCCGTCGTCGACACCGCCAAATGGGAGGGCAACACGGGCGGGGCCACCGGCGGCTCCCTTCTGGGACGCCGCGGTCGTTCGGATGAAACCGAGATCTCCCCGGCGCTCTGATCGGCCTCGGCCGCGCGTTGGAGCGCCCGGGACATCATTTCGGACAGCAGCGGATCAAACCCGGACGCTTCGATCACCGACTCCATTTCCGGTGTAGTCTCTACAGGCGACTCTTCGGCGTCTGAAGTCTCGACAGGAGTTTCCGTTACCGTTTCTTTGGAGACGGTTTCGGTTACGGGCGTGCGGCTTCGGGAGCGCCTGGATCTTTGAGACCGGACCGGAGTACCGGGCGCCGCTTCGGGTTCCACCGCAGGCTCTGTGTCAGATGGCGTCACAGTCTGTGTCGAGTCGGTTGTCTCGTTGTCCGCCGGCGCCTCGACAGACACTTCCGGCGTCCGCGGACGGCGGCGGGATCTTCTGGACCGCGCCGTTCTGCCGGAAGTGGACGCTGCAGAAGCGGTCTCCTGTCCAATATCGGACACATCGGATGGGATCTCTGCCGACGGCGTGTCGATGGGCTCACTGGCAGGCGCCGATGTTGAGACCGGCAACGGCTCGATTTGATCCGAGCTGCCTGAACTCGAACGCGGTCGGGACTCCCCGGATGGCGGCGCATCGGTCTGACTATCTGTATTCGCTGATTCCGAGGTTTCCGGGTTGGCCGCCTGAGCCACCGATCGACGGCGACGCGGCCTCCGGCTGGCAGGCGTTGCGGCCTCACCATCCGAAAGCTCGCCATCGTCTGCAGGACGGACCGATTCGGACGGCGATGCCGTTTCGGCGGCCGGCTCGGTGGCGCCTGCAGCAGTTTTTCGGCGCCGGCTGGACCGTCGGCGCGCAGGCGTTGGATCGGCCTGGGTCGTTGCCGCATCAGCGGCGCCTGTCGGCTCCATGACGTCTGTTTCGTCAACCATGGATAGCGGGTTCTCCTCTTCAATGCGTGTGACCGCTGAGAGGTCGTTACCCGTTATCGCCGCGCAATCGCTTCATACCGCAGTAACAGCGTTTCCAGCTCTTCAGGCTGTTCCACCACTCGCCATGGATTGGCCGCGCGCAGCATCTCCGCTGGATGCGCACCCCAAGTCACGGCGATGACCCGTACACCTGCAGCCTGACCACATTCGATGTCGTAGACGGTGTCTCCGATGAACACGGTCTCCTGCGGTGTGGCGCCCAGGCGCCGCATCGCCTCCCGGACGGGATCGGGATGCGGTTTTGGGTGGTGTGTGTCGGATGAGTTAACTACGGTCTGCACGTACTGCAACAGATCGAACCGGGGAAGAAACTCGGCGCATTCAATGGCGTTCTTGGAGGTGACCAGACCTGTCAAGCACCCGGCACGATGCAAAGCGCGCAGTGCGGCCACAGCGCCTTCAAATTGACGCTCCAAGTGGCGGCGGCACTCGTAATGGGTCAGCGTATCCCGCTCCATGGCGGCGTGATCGGGTGGGGTGGTCACCAGGTGGTCATACATGCGGACCTGTGTCTTCAACGGCAATCCGATGCTGGCCCGGATCTCGTCGCGGGGCACATCGATATGCAGATGCAGGCGGTATGTGTCGTGCAACGCTCCTACGATCGACTCGACGGTATCGATCAGCGTTCCGTCGATGTCGAACAGAGCACAGCGGGCGATGGGAGTAGCGACACTCAAATTAGTGTATGCAGGACCTTATCTGGTATTCCGTATGATATCTGTGGGCTGGCACGGTTAACCAAGCCTGTTCTCAGTATACCTGACTTATGGAAGCGACCGCATCCGTCCGGCAATTGCCCCTCGTCTGCGGCCAAACCCGCCTGATGTCCAATGCTTACGGTAGAATACCAGCCAGACGGCCGATCGGAGGACGCCATGATCGCACCAAGTTCTGACTCCAACCCGCAGATGCTCCTGGGAGTCGATGACGCCGGCTCGCAGGTGTCGGTGCTGGACGATCCCGCCGCTCTGGATGCGCTGCGCCAGATGGGCATTCAGTTCCTGGTCTGGCATCTGTATGACAGCTACACCCTCGAGCAGATCGACCACATGCACGCGCGCGCCGACGCGCTGGGTATGGGGCTAATCTGGAACCAGGAGTGCACGATCCGTCCTCGGGGCGGTTCCGAATATGAACGACCGGGGTTGTTCTTCCAGCCGCCTGATGCGTGGGTTCAGCGCGCACTCGCGTCACGCGGCTTTCTCGGTGTGATTTATGACGAGGCGGAACACTGGATCCAAAACGGCGTTTGGGTAACCGGCGGCGGACGGGCATTTCAACATCACTTTTACGAGAGCGATGGACAGACAATCGATCAGTGCTACGAAGGCAATCTGCACAACCTGCGTGTGATGATGTCCCGTCATTACGCCGCGCTGGCCCGCACCCGCAAGATGGGACGCCGGCCGCGGGTTGCGGGAGAGTATGTATTCCCCGATTTGCATCATCTGTTTGCACGGGCAGGGATCGTTCCAGCGCCCAAATATCTTAAGGAGAGCGTCACACCGGTCGTCGCCGCCTCGTCGTTGGGCGCCGCGATCCAGTACGGCCTGCCGGTCTGGGCCTGCCTCGATCTGTGGGGGCCACAGGGCTACCCGTCCCATTCCCCCGAAGAGCTTTGGTCGGCAATGCTCTTCGCTTTCTGGACCGGGTGTGAGCTGGCGTTCGTGGAGAACGTCAATTATAAGAACAGCCTGTATCAACCCAAGGACGGTTCCGCTCGGTTGAACGCCTGGGGTCAAGTTGTGCGGCAATTCCGGTATGATTTCCTGCCTTCCGCTCGCAGGCCGTTTCAAGTCAGCCAATTCCGACCATATACAGCCATCATCCGTTTCCCCGACTCCGATTGGGGTATCCGTGACGGACAGTTCCGGGGACGGCTGTATGGCGCCGATAACCTGATGGCCAATCCGCGCACCCGAGAGTGGCATGCGGTGTGGCGCACGCTGACACATGGACAACTGCCGCGCGGCGGGGTGAACTGGAATGTGGGCTGGAGTGAACCCCATCGGTTCTTCATGCCGGCGCATGGTGTGGCCATGTTCGACCACCTGGTGGATAACCCGGCGCTGTTCAGCCAGACCCGGCTGGTGTTCGTGTGCGGGTTGTCCGTATCACCGGCCACGATGCGCCTGGTTGACTCGCTGGTGCAACGAGGCGTCACCGCCGTGGTCTCGTCGCATCTCGCACCGGCCGAGATGCGGGCACGGAGTTCCGCTGAACCCCCGTCCGTGGTGGCCCACGGCCGCGGACGATGGATCGTCACCGATGACTTCGAGCATCCCGAACTGGTGGAGCGGATCCGCCCGCTGTTGGGAAGTCCGCACGAGATGACGTTCCGATTTGGGCGTCACGAGGTGGTGTTCACCGCCCCTGAACACCCCGATCGGTTGAAGGTGACGCTCCGGTGAGCCGACGCACCTGGCGGGGAGATGCGCCGGGCGTACGCGAGCCTGTGGCCGCATTGGATCGGGTTCGGCTGGTTGAATGCGGTGAGCCGATGCTCTATCTGCCCGAAGCCTGTCCGGAAATCCGGTTGAACCTGCGATGCCGTCCCTGGTTGAGGGCGAGTGTGTGCGCAATGCTAAACGATGCGGCGCGATCACTGCCTGAGGGGTATCGGCTGATGGTCAATACCGCCTGGCGTCTGCTGTCCGATCAGGAGCGTATGTACTGGCGCGTCTATCGGCAGATGCAGCATGACCATCCCGAATGGAAGGAGCCCGTACTGCGTCGGATGGTGAACCGGTGGTTCGCCCCGCCGGACCGCAAGGCGCCACCCGGACACTGCACGGGCGGCGCGGTGGATGTGGCGCTGATCGATGAGGCAGGCGAACCATTCGACCTGTCCGCACCGTATACTCAATGGGACGGTGCCTATACATTTGTAACAGGATTGACGGACGAGGCGGCTCGATTGCGCGCGCTGTTGTATGAGGCCATGGTGAACGCCGGATTCAGCAACTGCCGAGAAGAGTGGTGGCATTACTCGTATGGTGATGCAGCCTGGGCGGTTCGCAGCGGTCAGCAGACTTGCCTGTACGGATTGGTGCGCCATACGCCATCAGGCGCACCTTTGCCTTCTGACGGGCAGGTATAATGCGAAGATGACAAAAGTAACACAGGGAGCGAGATTTTGCAGTATCGGAACTACGGACAGACAGGCCTATCGGTCTCCGTGCTGGGGTATGGCGCGATGCGTCTGCCATTCGACGACATGGACCAGAGCGTCGCGCTGTTGCGCGCCGGTTTGGATATGGGGATCAACTACATTGACACCGCGTTCGTTTACGGCGGTGAAGGACGCAGCGAAATCGCCGTGGGCCGCGCGATTGCCGACCGCCGCGACCGGGTGTATATCGCATCCAAGAACCCGCTGTTCGATGAAACCGTCGACGGATGGTGGAAGCGGCTGAACACCACGCTGGAGCGGCTGCAGACCGATTACATCGACTTCTATAAGGTAGTGCACGGGCTGAGTTGGGATGTGTATCAGCGAGTCTACGAACCGTTGCTGCTGCGCGAAGTGGAAAAAGCCCGAGAGCAGGGGCTGATACGCCACGTGGTGTTTTCCACGCATGACACTCCGGAAAACATCATCAAGCTCATCCAAACCGGCCGATTTGAGGGACTGTTGCTTCAGTACAACCTGCTGGACAGAGCGAACGAGCCAGCCATCGCAGCGGCCATGGAGGCCGGCATGGGGGTGGAAGTGATGGGGCCTGTCGGCGGCGGTCGGCTGGGCATGGCGTCTGACCGGATCACTTCCGTCTCACAGGACGTGCAGAGCACCCCGGATGCGGCGCTTCGTTTCGTTCTATCCAATCCAGGGGTTACGGTGGCGTTCAGCGGCATGAGCACTCTCGATCAGATCACCGCGAATGTGGCCACCGCTTCGCGCGAAGAGCCGCTAACCGACGTGGAGCGGCAGAACATAGCGCGCATGCTCGAAGAGAACAAACGGTTGGCGGAGCTGTACTGCACAGGATGCAACTACTGCCTGCCCTGTGAACAGGGTGTGGCCATCCCGGAGATATTCGCCGCCATGAACCATCACCGCGTGTGGGGACTTACTGAGCTGGCGAAACGCATGTACCAGGCGTTCGGTCCACATAACAAGGATGGGAAACGCAGCGCGGCGGAGTGCATCCAGTGCGGGGTGTGTGAAACCCGTTGCCCGCAGCGCATCGAAATCATGAGACAACTCGAAGAGACCCATCTAACTTTGGGAGGCGCCTGAGAGGCGATGAACACCTATCTGACCGTTCAGGACGTCGTCTGGATCCATACCGGGCTATGCGGCGCGCCTCATCCCTTCGATTATGAACGGCTGGAGAACGCAGTTGCAGCCCAGTATGGCTATGGCGACAGCAGCGACATCCAGCGACAGGCATTGCGTATGGCTCAACGGCTGGCGGTTCAGCAGCCGTTTGTTGACGGACATCCGATGTTGCCGCTGGTCAGCTGCCTGGCGCTGCTGGCATTGAACGGACTGTATCTGCCGGATGATGCCGAGAGTCTGCAGCGCATCAAATCGCTGCCGCCGGGAGACCCTGCGTTACTCGGTTTGTTGCAGCAGGGACCGCCGGCGCCGCATCAGGCGTTGCCACAGACGACGGCACAAATCTGCCGAGCGTTGGATCTGCCGCTGGAAGCAGCTGTTCCCGCGCACTGAAGCGCTGTGTTATGGTTTAATGTGAACTGAATGGGCTACCGCCCGGGAGGGTACCAATGACGCTCACAACTCTGGCGCGCCTGGGCGCAGGCTGTCTCGCCATGGCGTGTGTGGCCGGCGCGAGTCTCGCCAATGATATCGTGTTGTACAATGGCCAACCGCTCTCCGGCGGTGCGGTCAGAGGTCTGGCTTGGGGTGGCGGTGAAGCCAACGACGACACGGAGGTGTTCTACGAGGGCGGTCACTC
The DNA here is from genome assembly GCA_964650005.1 of uncultured bacterium. Classification (GTDB taxonomy): domain Bacteria; phylum Armatimonadota; class HRBIN16; order HRBIN16; family HRBIN16; genus CAZHSN01. The sequence goes on from CAZYPZ010000010.1 coordinate 30,630, forward strand.
GCTGCGACTGCGCACTCAGGGACCTACATCCGGCGGACGGCTCGTGTTTTCCAATCCGACTCCTTTGGCATCACTCGCCGGCAATCCGCACGCCGCGTTGGAGTTTCGCATGCGACTGGGTGTAGAGACCGGCGGAGCCACCGGCTTTCGGATGGGCGCCCCCGGACGCCCCGGAACGCGACCCGGCGGACGGGGCGTGACCCCGGGCGGTATGCCGGGAATGCCGGGGATGCCCGGAATGCCGGGCGGAGCGACCATGCCGGGAATGCCGGGGATGGCGGGTGGAGCCACCATGCCGGGAATGCCTGGAGGCGCACCGGGCGCCGGAATGCCGGGGATGCCGGGAATGGGTGGAACACGCACGGCCTCCGCACGGAGGGAGTTCAACAAGATCCGGGTGGTCGTGATCGATGCAGACGGGAAAGCCGCTGAAACCACCGCGGACATCGCCGGACTGCCCCGGGACGATGAAGGCTGGGCGTTGATGGCCATCCCGCTGTCCGCATTTCGCGGCATCTCGTGGGACAAGGGTCTTCGAGAAATTCGGATTGCCGGAAACGCCGACAACACGATGAATCTGGGTATGGTCTGGGCAGGCATCGACGCACAGCCGATCCAGGGCGACAGCATTCGCGTCAACGACGACCAGAACTCGCTCCAGTCCGATATGATGTCCGACATGGCATCTGTCATCGCCAATACTCGCGTCTTCTTCACCGCCACGGTCAATGGCGGTCTGTCACCACTCCGATGGTCGTGGGATATAGACGCCAGTGATGGCATTCAAGAAGACTATGTGGGGCCGATGCCCTCGCATCGCTACCGCAAACCGGGCACCTATACCATCACGCTCACGGTCAAGGACATATGGGGCATCAAGGATCCGCTGGTGTTGACACGCCAACTGGAAGTCAACTGACCATATTTACACCACACGTTCAGAACGCCCGGGGAGACTCCTCGGGCGTTCTGCATGGTAAGCGCATTCGGAGGTAATCAGATGAACGCGCGAGAACGTTTCAACGCTGTGCTGGACTTCCAGGCGGTTGACCGGCTGCCTTTCATGGAGTTTATGGGATACTGGCCCGAGACACTGGAACGCTGGGCTCAGGAAGGGTTGGAAGCTACAGACATGACGCGGCACTTCGGTTTCGACCCGTATGTGGTGCTGCCCATCGATTTCAACTTTATTCCTCCGTTTCCGGAAGTGGTGCTGGAAGACCAGGGCGATCGCGAACTGGTGCAGGACTGCACCGGCGTGGTCAAGGTGCGATACAAACACGGTTCGGCCATGCCGCACTACGTGCGGTTCCCCATCAGTTGCCGTCAGGACTTTCTGGTTCTGATCCCGCGACTGCAGGGTGACGATCCCGCACGATACCCGGCCGACTGGGACCAACAGGTCGAGGCGCTCCGTACCCGTGACTATCCGGTCGGTCTGGTCTGCCGCGGCTTTCTGGCGTTCGAGCGCGATTTTATGGACTTCGCTGCCATGATGGAGGCGTTCGCCGAACAGCCCGAGTGGGTCGAAGAGATGATGGAGTTTCACTTGGAGTTCCTGATCAAACTCTGGGACCGCGTCACCCGCGATGTGGAGATCGATCTGGTGGTACTGGGAGAAGACATGGCCTACAAGAACGGCCCGATGATCTCTCCGGCCATGGTGCGGCGGATGATGACCCCGAGGTACGCCCGCTTGACCGAGTTCCTGCGCAGCCGAGGTGTTCGCCATATCATCGTGGACTCCGACGGGGACATGCGCTCTCTGATCCCAGCCTATCTGGACGGCGGCATCACCGGTATCCTGCCCATGGAGCGTATCGCCGGAGTCGACCCGGTCGCCCTGCGGCGCGAATATCCTCGACTCCAGATGATCGGCGGCATCGACAAGCTGCAGATCGCTCTGGGCGGCTCGCACATCGACGCCGAAGTGGACCGGGTGGTGAATGCGCTGCGCCCGACCGGCGGATACATACCCAGTTTTGACCATAGCGTGCATCCCGGCGTCTCGCTGGCGGACTACGAGCACTACCTGGCGCGGCTACGCCGGGTGGTGGAATGCTGACGACATGGGCCGACTCACGCTGATCGCCACACCCATCGGCAACCTGGAGGATCTCAGCCTGCGGGCTCGTCGGGTACTGGGCGAGGTGGACGCGCTGGCGTGTGAAGACACCCGTCATACGCGTATTCTGCTGGAGCGGTTCGATATCGCCAAGCCCGCGGTTATTTTCAGCTGCAACGAACACAATGAACGGCAAGCGGTCCGTCGCATCCGCCAGCTGCTCGATGCGGGAAATCATGTGGGGCTGGTAACCGACGCGGGCTGCCCCGGCGTATCCGATCCCGGTTATCTGGCCGTACAGGAGGCGCTGGATGGACAGCACGAGCTGGAAGTGCTGCCCGGACCATCTGCCGTACTCACCGCGCTGGCGGTGTCGGGTTTGCCGATGTCTTCTTTCACGTTCCTCGGCTTCCCGCCCCGTGGACCGGGCAAGCGGATCCACTTTCTGGAGGCCGAGCGGGACTCGCCGCACACGCTGGTTCTTTTTGAAGCCCCCACCCGCCTGCATGCCACCCTGCAGGCGCTGGCCGAGGTGTTGGGCGATCGGCCATCTGCGGTGTGTATCGAGCTGACCAAGATGTTCGAGCAGGTATATCGCGGACTGCCCGGCGAACTGGCCGAGCGGTTCGCTCAGGAGACCGTGCGCGGCGAGGTGGTGATCGTGGTGTCGGGCAAGTCACGCAAACGCACACCCTGCCATGGAGAAACCGACTGACGTGCGACCGACCGAACTCTCCGTGCGCGAGGGTCTGAGCGTACCGTTACCGGCGTTTCTGCCCGACGCGACACGCGGCGTAGTGCGCGGTGTGGACAGCGCTGACCTGCGGGCCGCGGGAGTGCAGGCCGTCATGGTGAACTCGCTGCACCTGGCGGCTGAACCGGGCGTGTCGGCTGTCGCTTCGGTGGGCGGCATTCACCGGTTTATGGACTGGGACGGTATTGTGGCGTCCGACTCCGGGGGATTCCAGGTCTATTCGCTGCTCACCGACAACCCATCATTGGGGAGTGTCGACATCAAAGGTTTCCGGTGGCGTCCCGCTGTCGGCAAACCGGCGGAGGTGTTGACTCCGGAACGGTGCATCGAGCGCCAGTTCCGCTTGGGGGCCGACATCATGTTTACACTGGACTACTGCACGCATCCGAACGCGCCGGCGCAACAGCAGCGGGACAGCGTGGAACTGACCATCCGATGGGCGAAAGCCTGCCGTCTGGAGTTCGACCGGCAATGCACCAATCGCAAGCGGGCCAACCGTCCGCTGCTGCTGGCGGTGGTGCAGGGAGGGAATGATCGCGCGCTGCGCCGCGAGTGCGCCGAACGGCTGATCGAGATCGGGTTCGACGGATATGCGTATGGCGGCTGGCCGGTAAACGAACAGGGCGAGCTGCTGGAGGCCGTGCGTTGGTTCTGCGAAGACACGCCACCGGAGCTGCCGCGGCACGCCTTGGGTATCGGCAATCCGCAGGCCGTCTGCGATGCGGCGCGGATGGGCTTCGATCTGTTCGACTGCGTGCTGCCAAGCCGCGATGCACGGCACAAGCGGCTGTATGTGCGCACCGGGGGGCCGGCAGGCTCAGATCACTGGTATACGTATCTGCATCTTCAGGATACGCGTTACTGCCGCGATGCACGTCCTCTGCAGGAAGGATGTGACTGTGTCGTCTGTGCCCGGTTTTCACGCGCGTACCTGCACCACCTGTTCCAGATCAATGACTCGCTGGCCGGCCGGTTGGCTACATTGCATAACTTGCGGTTCTACACGCAACTCTGCAGCGAGCTGACCGCGATGCGCCCATGCGCCTGACCGCGGAGCAGTTGGTGGCCCGGCTGGCGGCCTCACGGAAGTACCGGCGGTTGGGCGACGAGACGCTGCAGCGCATCGCCGGCTGGGCGCTCGCGCGCTATCCGGAAACCGAGGCGGAGAAAGCCGCCAAACGAAAACTTCACCAGGTGTTCGGTGCGTATCTGGCGAGTGGGCTGCCGCATTGGAACCCACACTCCGGTCTTTCGGGATTGACCGAAATGCTGCGCGCTCACGCATCCACGGCGGAACGACAGAGTGTGCTGGACACGTTCTATGCGTCCATTTGGGAGCGCACCGGTGTGCCGGAATCCGTTCTGGATCTCGCCTGCGGCCTCAACCCCCTGAGCCGTCCCTGGATGGGACTACCGGCGGAAGTCCCTTATCTGGGTCTGGACATCGACAGCGGTGTGACGGATCTGATCGACCGGGTCAGCACCGCGTATGGATGGCGCACGCGCGCGCTTCAGCACGATCTGCTCTGTCGAGTTGTGGATCATGAGGCGGATGTGGCTCTGGTGCTGAAGGCGCTGCCCTGCCTGGAACAACAACAGACAGGCGCTGCATGCGGTCTGCTGCGGTCCCTGCATAGCCGGTGGATCGTCGTGTCGTTTCCCACCCGAACGCTGGGTGGGCGGGGCGTGGGCATGAACGCGCACTACACACAGTTCATGAACAGTTGTCTGGACGCGCTGGGCTGGAGCGCCGACAGCTGGCAGGTGGGCAATGAACTGCTGTTTGCAGTGGCCGTTCCGAAGAGTTCACCTGACAGATGAACGGTCGCCCGCCCGGCCGTTGGGCGGGCGACAGAAATGGCGGTTCTAGCGCGGATAGATATTCGCGTCGTCGGGAGGCGGTGGCGGCGCACTGCTGCTGGCATATACCCGGATAGCCGACGCCTGACCGGAGGCAGGAAACGCGAACAACACCGAGCCGGTGATCTGAGCCGGACTGGCCACGCGCGACCAGTCGATCTGATACAGCACGTTGGCATACCGAAACACCCGGTAGTACGCATCGTTCGGTGTGCGCGTATCCACCGTAAAGCCGCGTATCAGTGTTGGCTCCGGCAGGTTCGTCACGGTGAACCGGCCATCAGCGCCTGTCACGGCGTTGTAAACCGTGTTGTCGGTGGTGATCACGTAGATTGTGACACCGGGCGCGGCGGCTCCCGTATCGGTCAGCACCTGGCCGGTAAAGGTGCGCCCGGGGTTGACGGGATCGCTGCCTCCTCCGCCTCCCCCGCCGCAGCCGGCCAACAACGCGACAGCCAAAATGGCCACTGCAGCCCACATTCGTCGAGTCATCTGCATCTCCTTACCCGGCGTGACCGGTTGGATATACGGTCAGCGCCATTGCACAGTAGGTCAGGGTCCCTGCTTCTTGATCCAGTCCGGCCAACGGGTGGCCCTGGCGAACGCCAACAGCCCATAGTTGTTTTCGTACTGGGCTGGTCTGGGCACGTAGATCGCCAGCCCGTTGGATCCATTACGCTGAGACGCATGGCCCTCTTCAATTACCGCGGTGTTCATCGCCGCTTTCAGACTCATCACAGCGGCCTCGATGCGCGCGCCGGGAGCGGCGCGGGCGAGCCGCTCGGCGTAGTCCACCAGGTCTTTATAGTTCGAGTTCGCGTACGTTCGCGCATCGTCGCGCGCAGTGGTCGCAGCAGATGTGGAAATACCGGAAGCGAGCGCAACCGCCGCCAGGTTGTCCACTTCGTAAGCCAGCGCATCCAGCTTGGAGGCGTCAAGAGCCGACTGCGTGATATTGTCCTTGGGACTGTCGATCGTGTAGTAGTTCACCGTCTGCTGGACGATGGTACGCGCCCAAGATGATGGTGACTGGCCGGGGTTGGACGCCAGCGGCGCCAAAATACGATGGTAGGGATATCCGGCTGCGGGCGGGCTCTCCTCGGACCCCACGATGTAGTCGGCGGTATTGCGGATCTCGTACGCCACCTCCATCATCTGCATCAGCGAGGCATCAAAGATCAGCAGGTCCAGTCGGGGGGTGTCCTGCGTAGGACGCAAGGCGCCCGCCAGATCCCAGGTCCGGATGTTGTTCCCGGTCAGATCATCATACGAGACGCCGCGTGTTCCGCCGACCTCTACCGGTTTGCGCCATCCGGCGCCGTGGTTCCAGATGATCACCGCATATCGGTCGGCGGGATAGCGCGCGCGTCCCCAGGCGATGAAGTCGCGCAGCGTGTTGGGGCTGCCCATATCCACGCTGGACCCCATGTCCTGAATCAACTCGGAACCGATCTCGGTGGAGAGCGGATGGTACAGCACCTTGTACCGGCGTGTACCCGTCCAGGCCAAGCGGTTATCGTAGCGCCCGGAACGTTTCCACTGCACGATCACATTGACATTCGCAGGATATCGAACCTGCTCCATCTCGTTGACATCATCGAAGCTGTCCGGTTCCAGGTCGTTGGCGGCGTTCATGAAGACCAGCACGGTCCACGTGGTCTTGACCGGGTCCGGATTGCTCGACTGGGAACCACCGCATCCAGCCAGCATCCAGGCGGCCGCAACGGCAGCCAGCAGCAGCGCGATTGTGTGTTTCATGGGTACATGATACCGAGTGTGTCACACGGCGTCGACCAGCGCCGATGAAACAACGCGCTCGGTCAGGTGTAATGTGATGTGGGGGCTGACAGACAGACCGATCACCGGCGACTCGAGGAGCGATGTCTCAACCGATCACACGACAGTGGACACCGGAACAACGCGCGGCCATCGACACGGACGACCGAGTGATTGTGGTGTCGGCCGGCGCCGGCGCGGGCAAAACAGCCGTTTTGGCCGAACGGTTCGTACGGCTGGTTGTGGAGCGTGGTGTGGACGTCGAACGGATCCTCACCATCACGTACACACGCAAAGCCGCTGCCGAAATGCAGCACCGCATCCGCGAGGCGCTTTCAGCGCGCGGATGCGACGATGCCGCACGCCGGATCGACCAAGCGCCGATCGGCACAATCGACGCGTTCTGCTCGCGCCTGCTGCGCGAAAACCCGCTCGACACCGGGCTTCCGCCCGACCTGCAGCAACTGTCCGAATATGACGCCGCCCGGCTGTTCCACCTGGCGTTCACCCGCGTGGTTGATCGGATTGCGACCGATCCGGATCATCCGGCCGGCCCGCTGCTGAGAGCCGCGTTCGGGCGGGGAGCGTCGCGTGAATTGGGCACCGGACTGGCCAGTCTGCGACGCGACACATGGAGTGTGCTGCAGACACTGCGCGCTTGGGGCATGGAGCGCGCCGAACTGGACGGCTGGATCCAGACTTGGACGAAGTCGCCTCCGGACATGCCCACCCGATTACTGCCCCTGATGCGCAACTCGTTGGTCGCACCACTAGCGGCCTGCCTCAATCAAGCGACTCCCGGTACACCGTGGTACGCGGACGCGTCGAGGCTGCAACGGATTCTGGATGGCGACGAACCGTGGACGCCGCAGTGCCTGCGTCTGGGTGCGCAAGGGCTGCCGCATACCCCGGCAGCACGCGATCTGACGGAACGACTGCGCGACTGGATGGGAGTCTGGCGCGTAGCCGGAGACGACGACGCAGCCCAGCAGGCGGTACGCGCGCTGCACCTGCTGGCGGCCCTGTGGGATGAATATGCCGGGGTCCGCCGGGACTGCGGGGCGCTCGACTTCGCCGAGGTGCTGGAAACCGCCGTACGCCTTTTGGAGCACTGTCCGGCCATCCGTGAGCGCTACCGCCGTCGCTTCGAACATGTGATGCTGGACGAGTACCAGGATGCCAACCCGCTGCAACAGCGGCTGGTCTCGTTGATCGTACGCGGGGACAACCTGTTTGTGGTGGGCGACGTCCAGCAGTCGATCTACGGATTCCGGCACGCCGCACCCGATCTGCTGCAACGAATGGAGGATGAAGCCCATCAGAACGGCAACTGTCTGGTACGCTTGGCGGACAACTTCCGCAGCCGTCCGGGTATCCTCGTGTTTACCCATCGCGTGTTCAGCGCTCTCTGGCCGCCCGAGACATCGCGACGTCCCGGCAACCGGCTGCGTCCGCTGACGGCCGCAGCGCGTTTCGATACACCCGAACAACATCCCGTCCGGCTGCTTTGCGTCCAATCACCCGCAGAAGGCGACCGGCAAGCGGTGATGGCCGGAGCGGTGGCGAGCTGGGTTCGCCGAGCCGTCGATCACGGAGTGGACGGCAGACCCGTTCGTTACGGTGATGTGGCGCTGCTGTTCCGCACCACCACGTCGGTCAGCCAGTTCGAGCAAGCGTTCGGGGAGGCCGGGATACCGTTTTACAACACCGCGCGACGCAGTTATTACGAGCGCTTCGAGGTGCGCGATCTGGTGCTGGCGCTTCGGCTGATCGATGCGCCGGGTGACGATCTGACCCTGGCCGCGGTGCTACGTTCGCCGTTGGGTGATGTCGATCTGGATACGCTGCTGGCCTGTGCTCAGGCGCGCTCTGCGGAGGGTACCCTGTGGGAAGCTGTCTGCGAACTTCACGATAAATTGCCCGGTCTGGCTCCTGCGCGCCCGCTGCTCCAGGCGCTGTACCAGTTACAGACAACCGACCAAGGCTGCAGCGCCGCCAAGGCACTGCGCGTGCTGCTCGATGGTGTTCAGTATGAGACACGGCTGTTGTGCCGGCCCAACGGCCGGCAACGGGTTGCAAATGTGCGCAAGCTGCTTCAGATGGCGCTGGCCAACCCGGAGGCCCTTCCCCATCGCTTTGTCGAGGAGATGGGGGATCTGGAGCGCATCGCGGTGCGGGAGGGCGATGCCCCTTTGCTGGAGCAGGAGGCCGATGTGGCGCGGTTCTACACTATTCACGCCAGTAAGGGATTGGAGTTCCCCGTAGTCATCCTGCCGGATATCGATACTCCGGTGACGCGACGCCGGCCGGAACCGCCGCTGCTGGGGGTGATCGCACAACATCGGTTTATCGCCTGCGGTCCTCAAGGGGACACACCGGACATGCAGGCGCTGGCGATCTGGCAACGAGATACCGATCGCGATGAAACCACGCGCGTGTGGTATGTGGCCTGTACGCGCGCAATCCACACGCTGGTGCTTCCCGGGTTTGAGCGGTCACGCAACAGCTGGTGGAGCACCTTTGTCTCGGCGTTGGGACTGGAGCAACCTCTATCGCCCGGTCCGGTGGCCCGCTATCCCGAGCTGCTGATCGAGGAGGCTCCGGTTACCTCCGTCCATTCCCATGACACCGCCACATCGGTCAGCGAATATCTGCGTCAATGGCTGAACTGTAACGATCCAGCCGAGTGCGATGCCCTGCTTCAGCGGATCTTCACCCCCAGAGAGGCCTGACAAACCCGTCAGCGATCCCGAAACGGTACCATAAACGTGATGGTTATCGACTTCCATACACACATCTTCCCGCCCAAACTGGCGCCACGCGCGCTGGCGGTGGTTGGCCGGCAGGCCGATATCACCCCGTTCACCGACGGCACAGCACCCGGTCTGATTCGCTCGGCATCCGAGGCGGGTATTACCCATTGCGTTACCCTTCCCGTGGCCACACAACCGGCGCAGGTACCGACGATCAACGCGTTTGCGCGGTCAGCCGCACAGGAATGGCCTCAGCTGATCCCCTTCGGCGCTTTGCATCCGCTTGGCGATTGGCAGCCGGTGATCGATGAACTGGTCGAGCACGGCGTCCCGGGCGTGAAGCTGCATCCGGACTACCAGCAGTTCATGCCGGATCAGCCGCAGTTCCGCGCGCTTTACCGCGCCCTGGCGGACGCGTCGCTGATCGTGCTTATCCACGCCGGACGCGATGTGGGGCTGCCGGAACCGGTGCACGGTCCACCGGATCGCATCGCCGCCATGCTGGACATGGCGCCCGATCTGAAACTGGTGGCGGCGCACATGGGCGGATGGGATATGTGGGACGAGATGGAGCGCCATCTGCTCGGGCGAGACTGCTGGCTGGATACCTCTTATACGCATGAATTGCCCGACGATCGACTGACCGCGCTGATCCAAGCACACGGCGCCCATCGGGTGGTGTTCGGCACGGACTCCCCCTGGACGTCTCAGTCGGAATCGCTGGCGCGCATTCACCGGCTGGGGCTGTCCGAAGCCGAGCGCGAATGGGTGCTGCATCGCACAGCCGAGGCGCTGCTCGCATCAACCAACTTCCGGGCAGCACAACCGGCCGTCACGTCATAGCCTTTGGTCACATACGCTACGGGAGAGGTGCTAAGGCGCGCTCTCCACGTACACCACCAGCCGGTTGAGTCCACCGTGGGCCGCGGAACCGACCAGATCGGCCCAGTGACAACCCAAGGCGCGATTACGCGGATATCGGTACAGCTGGACATCCAGTGGCGCGCCGTTTATCCAGGCGCGTAACGTGACCACGCGTTCACGCTGCATCAGCGGCAACACCAGCAGCGTGTGTTCGTCAAAGAACGGTTCGGCGCCGATGGTGTACAGGAAAGGCAGATGGAATTCGGTCTGCAACCACCAACCCTTGCCCCCGCCCGTCAACCGGGACGGGCTCGCTTTTTCAGTCGTATGCGAGGAAGATGCCTCCTGAATGATCTCCGCCGCGGCGGCTCCTGTATGCAGATCGATCCAGGTCTCCTGCGTCTCCTGAAAAGCGTTTTCAATGTACGGCGCTCCCAGACAGCGCAGCGCCTCCGGCGCTTCCGCGCCTGCCACCGGCAGGTCTATCGCCACGCCGTCGGCAAAGCCGTTCATCCGGCCCGACTGCACACCCGATGCCAGGTCATCGGCCACCACCTGCCAGGTTGGCAGCGTGTCCGGCGCGGCATCACGTCGGAAGGTGACGGTTCCCCGGACATCCCGATCGGTAAGTGACGTCAGGCGCACCGGTGTCGGCACCTGCAGCCGTTTCGGCTGCCTGGGCGGAAAGTCGCGCGCGACAGCCGATCGGACGGGCGGCGCGCCATCGGGCAGCAGCAGCGCAAACGGCTCGGTACGGCCCTGCAGGCCGTACGTCTTCAGCAGATAACCGGATGCGGTGCGGGAGATCCGGCCGGGCAATCCATACAAACGAGGCTGCGTCACACGCGCGGGGGCAGGGCTGACCTCGTAGACAAGCACCTGCTGAGCCGGAACGTCAACTGTCAGCACGTCACCATATTGCGGCTGGGGTCCATGACTGGTCAGCATCAGTCTTTGCGTGGGATACAACTCCCGCAACTCACAGCGTCCGGAACCGTTGAGCCCCAACGCGGCATTGAGCGGCAGCTTCACTGTTTTATCCCAGTAGTTGGGGTTGATGACGAACACATATCCATGTCCGCCGATCGCGTGGCCGTACACCTCCACACCGCCCGGTACCGGGTTATCGGCCGCGCTGTATGTGCAGGTCCAGTACCGGTAGTTCCGTTTGAGGAACGTGGTCCAGTATTTATAGAACGCCTTCACACGGCGGGCTTCGGCTTCCGGCAAACGGTCCAGCCAAGGACGGATCTCCCCCAAACACAGGTTGGGGGTAACCGCAAGCGTGCTCAAAGCGCCGTACTGGTAGTTGCGGATATCGGGACTCACCGAGTTCTGGCTGAAGAAGTACTGGCAGTTGGTGAGAAATCGGTATGGGATGAAGTGCGTATAGTGTAGCGACACCATCTGTTCGCGACGGGCGTCATCCAGCAAACGGGTCATGTTCAAGCCCTGCCACGCGGTGGCAATGAACGGGTCGGTCAGATACAGGTTGTGGTTCGTCCAGGCGATCTTCGGCAACAGGTCCGTCCAGTTACCGGAGTTGGACCAGACCATCATCTGCGGATGGGTGTCCGCCAGCGCCTGCAGTACATGCATCAGCCCGACCACCTGCGCGTACAGACTGTCGTCCCCCGGGGGATGGCCGTGATCCGGATTGCTGCACGGGTGCAGGTTCAGAAAATCCAGGCAATGGATCTGAAAGTTGTACCGCCGCACGTTGTCCGATACCATACGGGCATAAAACGTGCTGAAGCGCGGATTGCCAAAACACACATCCGACGATGTAATGCCCCATTCCGGATGGTTCTCCAGCGTATTTCGATGCTCGTTGTAGTGTCCACAGAACAGCGAGTTACATCCGCTGTAATCACCCAACCGCACGCCGCGCCGATGGCCGAAAGCCACCAAAGACCGCACGGTGGCCGGATCCGGATCACCCGGCGCCGAGTCGAACACTCCCGGCCACACCTGGTAGTACTCCATCCCCAGCTCCGGCATCAACGCGATCTCACGCCGCAGCAGGTCGATGTTGTGACTCAGTGTGGGCTGATCCTTGTAGGTGTACCAGACAATGTCGCCCTGAACCTGCGTGAACCGGTTGTTGATGCACGCGCTGACAAACATCGGCCGGTCAAACCGGGGCGTGACATGCTGCTGGATGTAGGCGTCCATGGCGTCCACTTCGCCGTCATCGTAGCCGTACCGGCTGCGTCCTGTCAGACGCACCGCGCCCAGTGTCACGGTGTGCGAGCTCCATGCACTATGCGCCGGAACCGTCACGTATGGCGGGTACTCCACACGCATCACGCCCCCCTGTTGGCGCCACCGTGAAAAGGGAAAATCCAGCGACACAAACAGCCCCACCGGGCTCTGACGGTAAAATGCGGCGATATCCTGCAGCGGCGTGGCAGCCACCACAGGAGGGGTATCGGACCGCCCCTGCCACACCTGCACACGCTGTATCTGCAGATCCATGGCGGGCGTCAACGACAAGGATGCGGTGATTCGGCCGATCCCCGTAACGGCGTAGCGCAGGCGCCAGCGTCCGACGGCGCAACGGCCTTCCACGGCACACGCCCTCGGATTCCGCTCCGTAATACGGACATCTTCGCTGTCCAAGGCCGAGAACACACCTTTGTCCGTCTCCAGCCGCCAGCCCGATCCGGTCAATCCGCGTATGTGTTGACCATAGCTCCGCCACTCCTGCTCCAGCAACGACGTATCACCGCAGCGCAGGCGCAACTGCAGCGCCTCATCTCCCAGCAGCACCGTGTCAGCGGCGCGGCTCTGCAAGCCCAGCGCGCACAACACCACAGCGAGTACAAACCAGAGCGTACAGGGGTTCATCGCGTCCTCCCATGCCGTATCCACCAGTCGCTGAACACCATCATGTCAACCGCCGTCCCCGGCATCCATGGCTCAACCTGCATCCGGTTGGTGATATCCGGCAAAACCGCCCGACACGACAACGGCCATCGTGACAGAGCCGGTACCATCATAGGTATACAACGCCCCGATTGGGAGGGATTGGCTCATGCCGACTGACCAGATGCCTGTGTGGGTCTGTGGAGACGCACACGACGGAGAACCGATCGTACGATTCCGCATGGAAGGACAGCTGCCCGAACACGGCCGTCACGCGCTGTTGCACGTTCTTAGTTCTGGCCCCTATCGCATCTGGGTGAACGGCAGACCGGTCGCGGCCTGTTCCGACCCGCGCGCCGAGCAATGGAACGTGGACGGGATGGTGCGTACGGGCCGCAATACGGTGCAGGTGGATGTGCTGGCGCAGCGCCAGACGGCGCCGGAGAACGCCTGGGCGGTTCTGGAACTGCCGTTGCCGCAGCCAACTTCTATTGACCGGGTGGAGTTCGTTGTGTCCCAGGCACAGGGCGATGAGTGGCTGTACCTGCAGGCGGTCGACGCGGATGGCGGCGTCAGCGGCTTTGTCTGTCCCGAAACCGGTCGCTCTGATTTACGACTGGGACAGGACGGGAACACGCGCGAGATAGGCTGGAGTCCAGGCCGGGAACCCGAACTGCAGCGTCCGGCGCGTTTCCAGCCGGAGCGCGTGGTGCTGCTGAGGTTCCGGATCGACCAGAAGCACACCCGGTCGACCCCTGAGGGCGAATTACGGATCGGTTCGCTTCGGATCAACGGCAAGCCATTCCTTCCCGGTGCGCAATCCTGGGCGATCCGCAGTGGTCATGGGCCGCTTCACGCCTGGAGTCTGACGCCCGACAGCGAAGGGGTGCAAGTGGCTTATCGGTTCACCGGTATCGCGCCCAGGGCGTATGTGTTGCTGGAGCTCAGCACATCCAACAACGGGGAATTGGCGGGACAGATCGTTACCGACAGCCGGTCCACCACCGTATTCGGCCGTCCCGCCGGACTGGAAGAGCCGGCGCCCGTGGATGATATGGCGATGTACGCCGCCCGACGACCGCGGGACCTGCGCACCCCGGGTCTGCCGCCCATCACCGCATGCCTGCTGGCGAACACACCCGGTCAAACGGACATCCTGCAAGCCAATCAGCCGTGGATGTTGCACGTGACCGGTTGGTCCTGCACGCTGACGGTGGATCGCACGCTGTGGCTGGAGATGCACGACTGGTCGGGCCGCCGCGTCTGGCGATCGCATAGCAGCGCGCAACCTGGGGCGGGGCTGCCCCGGTGGTCTGTCTCCATTCCGGCCCAACCGATGGGAGCGTACCGGCTGACGTTGCGATGGCGCGGAGCCGAGACGGCCACGCTGGGCTACGCGCTGCTGGACGACCCCAAGGGGCCGCTCAGCGCAGTCTGCGCCCGTCTGGGTCCGTTCCGCCGTCCGGTACGACGCATGGGCGTCAACCTGAACAGCGCTTCGCTGATGCAGCCGGCTGTATGGTGGGCGCTGCGTGAGATGGGCGCCGAGTTGTTGGTGGTCCATTTGATGCCGTCGGAGTTGCATACCGACACGCTGGAGACGCTGCTGCAGTTCTGCCGCGCTACCCGTTGCCGGTTCGCCATCAACAACGAGGCGGCCAACTGGATGCCGGAGGCGCTGGATCCCACCGGTTCCAACACCTTCAACGCCCCCAACGGCTGTCACCGCTGGGATCTGGACGCCCGCACCTTGCGCCGATGTGCGGACACCGGACTGTTCGAGGGTGTGGTCTATGACGAGTCGGAGCACATGCAGATGTGCCGCAACGCATACAGCGGGCTGCCCGACCGCGAGCGCCGCAAGCCCCACATGGTCGAAACCACCGGCCTGTCCCTGGATCGGGCCTATGCGGCCTATCTGGCCGCCGTCCGGCAAGTGGTCGCCTACAACCGGACGCACGGATCGCAGGTGATTGTGGAGAGCGTGTTCCCATCGTTGTGGCACCCGCTGGCTCGCGCCGGCTCGGTGCTTTGTCCGAAGCTGCTCAAGGAGAGCGTCTACCCCGTGGTGCTGGCCGAAGGGCTGGGGGCGTCCCGGCAGTATGGTGCGGCCCTGTGGTTCAGCCCGGACCTGTGGTGGCTGGCCGACTTCGGCGGTCACTCGGCGCGCGAACTGACGCATGCGCTCCGCATGGCCTGGCAGGCAGGGGTCGACACGGTGTATGTGGAGTTTCTGACGATGCTGATGTGGCGGCAGGGCGCGCTCTACCGGTTCAACGCCCCGGGACACGCCCTGCTCGAGCATGTGCATCAGTGGCTGCCGCGTCAGCAACGTCGAGCGAATCGTACGCGTTTTCAGCCGGAAGTCGCGCTGATCCACTTCCCGGCGGGTGATTGGGGGCAGGCGTCCTGCGGATACTGGAACATGCTGTATGGCGCTCTAGATTTGCCGTCGACCCCCGCAACGCGCGAGCATCTGCAGGTATGGGCCTGGATCACCGGCCATGCCGAGCTGGCCCAAGCCGTAAATGCCAACAGTCCGGCAATCCACGGTGCCGGTCGCGCCGGCGCCTGGCGCGGCGTCTATCCGTCACCGTCGGTGGCGGCCTATGACCACCTGGTAGGCCCCGAACCGCTCGAGGGATGCCGACTGCTGGTGGTGTGCGGCCCTTATCTCTCGGCAGAGGCACAGCGCGCCATCACGCAGCGGGTACGAGACGGCGCAACCTGCATCATCAGCACGCGCCTGGCGCCTGCGGGTCTGCAGGATCCCGGTGCGGCGTTGCCGTATACCAGACAGGACGGAGCGGGCCGGTGGGTGCTTACCGACCGGTTCGACGCCGCCACGCTGGCGCCCTGGACGCCGCTGCTGAACAGACCGCGTACCGGCATGGCGATCCGGTTCGGCGACACGCGCCGGATCATAGACAGCCTGTAAGTCGCCAGCCGAAGAATACGGCGCGCTGAGTATCGTGCCCTGACGGGTGCGCCTGAATAACGGATAAGGATAAGACAGCATGCAGTTCACACTGGACATCGACTATCCAGCCGAGCGGATGCAGGCGAACCTGCAAAGACTGCAGGCCCGCAACAGCTGGCTGTACGCCGATCGGGCGCCGGTGGGCTTCTGCCTGGAGGCGCGCTTCTTCACCCCCCTGTTCCACATGCCCTACAGCGCGTTCTTCGCCAGCGCCCGGGAACAGTACTACTGGACGCTGCAGTTTCTGAAGATGCGTATCGAACAGATACCCGAGGACATCGTGTGCTGCGGTCCGACGCTGGTGGTGCGTCCCTACTTCGACAACGTCATCGACTCGGACGCCCTGGGAGCCCGGACGGTCTACCCGGACAACGAAACGCTCCACGCGATCCCGACCATCCATACGGTGGATCAGATGGAGGCGTTCGAGATCCCGCCGCCTGACGCCGGACTGTGGGGCGTAGTGCGGGACTGGTGGGCCGAGATGCGCACGCTGGCCGCCGAGACGCGGCTCACGTTCAACGGACAGCCGGGACGGGTGGATGTCGCTCCGTTGACCGGCGGGGCGCTCAGTCCGTTCTCGCTGGCGGTGGACCTTGTCGGCGTGGACTTCTACTGGTGGATCCTGGAGTACCCGGACGCCTGCCATGTGTTTCTGGACAAGATCACCAACGCGATCCTCACCAACGAGCGGTACTTCCGCTCGATCGATCCCCGTCCGCGCGGCGGCTACGGCATGGCGGAAGACTCGGCGCTCATCCTCTCCGAGGCGCAGTTCCGCCAGTTCTGTGTGCCGTATGACCTCCGGCTGTATGAAGCGCTCGGCGCCGACTCACCGTACGGCCGCGGGATGCACATGTGCGGAGACAGCCGGCATCTGCACCGCGTGCTGGTGGACGACTTGCACATCACCAGTTTCGATGTGTTCGGATATGTGGTGGAACCCGAAGTGGTCGCAGCCAATCTGGGCGGCCGCGCGCTGTTGTGGGGCAACATCAACCCGATGCTGATGAAGGACGGCACGCCCCAGGAGATCCGCGCGGCGGCCGATCACGCGCTGCAGACACTGGCGCCCTGCGGGGGATTCATGCTGGGCGACGGCGCAAACGTCTGCCCCGGCACCCCGCTGCGAAACCTGGCAATACTGACCGAAGCCGCCGAAGCCTACGGCGTGCCGGACATCCGCGCCTAACGCCAACCCGTCGCCAGCGGGTGCGAACAGGCTCCCGCTGGCAGATGAATATCCCGCAAGCCACAAGCGCAACAGGCACACCGTGCGGTTCGGCCCATTTCATCTATTGGTTGGCCGCAGGGCGCCCCCCCTAACGGGTATACTTCGCACATCTGCGCAGAAGGGGGCGTTCTATGGGTTGGCGGGTCGCATTGGCGGCTGTCATTGCCGGGTTGCTGTGGACCGGCGCACCGCTGGCGGCGGATCCACAACCGCGCGTGCGGGAGCTGTCGGTGGCGGTCTACCCCTGGACGCCGCGACCGCAGGCGTTCGAGGCCGCGCTGGAGCGCGCCTGGAAGCGGAAGCATCCCGATGTGGCGCTGCGGTTCGTGGCGCATGACGTCTACCTGAAGGATCCCCCGCCGTCGCTGGATGTGTTCGCGTATGATGCCGTTCTGCTGGACCACCTGCACGCCCAAAAGCTGATCGCGCCGTTGCCGGAGCGGCTGCTCGGCCCCAAGGACAACCTGGTCACTCCGGCCCGGGATGCCGGGCGTGTTGGCTCCACGCTGTACGGACTGCCTCAAATCGCCTGCGCCAACTTCCTGCTTCATTGGGGCTCGGATCTGCCGATCGCCCGGGCGATCGCATTTCCCGCGCTGCAGGAAGCCATCGGGTTCGATCGCTTCGCCGGCGCGCGCCCGGAGGGACGGCAGGGGCTGCTGTTCGACCTGGCGGACGACGAACGCACCGCCTACTACTACGCCGAGGCCTATTGGCAGCGTTATGGGCGTCCCCCTTGGCAAGGGGCGGCGCCGGCTGACTATATGCGCCTGGATGGCGCAACGCTGGAGACGCTCTACCGGATGATGCGTCTGGCCAGTCCCGAGCATGTGCTGTTGCCGGACGACCCGTTATACATGCGCACCGCCTGGTTGGGCGCGGGGTTCGGCCGCGCCGTGCTGGGCTATTTCGAGTCGCTGTCGGTACTGCCGGTGGATGTTCGCCGCCGGATGGACTTCCGGCTGATGCAGTACGCCGACCGGCCGGCTCCCCCGCTGATATACGTCGACGTGGTCAGCGTCCATGCGGCCACTTTGGGCACCCCGCGTCAGCCAATGGCGGAAGAGTTGGCCGCACTGCTGGCCTCGCCGGAGGTGGTGCAGAACGCGATGCGGTTGACTCCGGACGGAGCGGAGCAGTATCTGATCCCCGTGCACCGGTCTCTGTTCGCGGTACTGGCCGACCGTTGCCCGTTGTACGCCGGGCTTCTGCCACAGATCCACTCCGAACGGACGCGCGTGTTTCGGGGCGGTCCCGAGTTCCGCGCCTGGATGGCCGCGGTCAAACCGCTCATCCGCCGTCGCCTGTTGGGGCCGCTTGCCGATCAACCCGTCCGTGGCACCCATTGAAACAACACATCCCTTGGGATGAGGCGTACGCTACCCCGGGGGAAGGAGAACGCCCTCCGAGCGGCGTACCGTTACGTATCGATCATACGCAACAGGAGGGCGATGCATGCGTCGTCTCTGGATCTATTCGTTGGTCTGCGGGCTGGCCGCACAGGCGGGTCACGCGATCCCGCCGCCACCGATCCCCGACTACTACGTGTCGCCAAAGGGCAATGACGCCTGGTCGGGGCGCTTGGCGGAACCGAACGCCACGCGTACGGATGGGCCGTTCGCCAGCATAACCCGTGCCCGCGACGCGGTGCGGGCGCTGCGCGCCAAAGGATATGCGCGCAGCCATCCCTATATCGTGGCGCTGCGCGGCGGCATCTATCCCGTGCGCGAGCCCCTGCAATTCACCCAGGAAGACACCGGCACGCCGGTCGCTCCGCTGGTGTTCATGGCTTGGAAGAATGAACGGCCCGTCATCAGCGGCGGCGTCACGCTCAAGGGTTGGAAGCAAGGCGCGGACGGACGCTGGACAACACGATTGGCAGACAATCCCGGCGCGCCGGCCGATTTCATGCAGCTGTGGGTCAACGGTGAACGCCGTTACCGGCCGCGGCTGCCCAAGCGCAGCTATTTCCGCATGGAGGCCCCCTTGAAGTCGAGCCCGGGAGTTCAGGGGCTCGATCGCTTCCGTTTCCCCGAAGGCAGTCTGGATGCCCGATGGAGCAACCGGCAAGATATTGACGTGCTGGTATTTCAGTCGTGGACGATGGCACGGCTGAAACTGGCCGAAATCGAGCCGCAAACCCGCGCGGTGCGCGTGGTAAACCCGGTACCGAACGTGTCGTTCTTCGCGTTTCGACATCAGCAGCGTTTTCTGGTGGAAAACGTCAAAGAAGCGCTCGGCGAACCGGGCGAATGGTACCTGGACAAATCCACGGGCACGGTCACCTATATACCCAGACGCGGCGAGCGGATCGAGCGCTGCGTGATCACCGTACCGGTCGCGGAGGCTTTGGTGCGCGTGTCCGGAGATCTGCAGGCCAGGAAATGGGCCGAGCATATCCAGTTTTTCAATATCCAGTTCGAGTACACCAACTGGATCTGCCCCCCGGGTGGATACCACTTTGGTCAAGCGGAGGTCGTTCTACCGTCGGCGATCCAACTCACCGCCGCGCGCAATATCCGGTTCGAGGGCTGCACCATACGCCACACCGGCGGATATGCGCTGGAGATGGCTCAAGGCGCACGCAACAACATCGTGTATGACTGTGAGTTGACCGACTTGGGCGCGGGCGGCGTAAAGATCGGTGAGATGGGTGTTACCGATGCCGACACACAGAGCTCGCAGAACATCGTGATGAACAACCTGATCGCCCATGGCGGCCGCATCCATCCCGCGGGTGTCGGCGTCTGGATCGGTGTATCTGGCCAGAACCGGGTATCCAACAACACCATCTGCGACCTGTACTATTCCGGCATCTCATGCGGCTGGACCTGGGGCTACGCACCCAATCCTACCGAGCGCAACATCCTGGAGCGCAACCACATCGCGCATATCGGCCAAGGAGTGCTCAGCGATATGGGAGGCATCTATACGCTGGGCAGTAACAGGGGCAGCATCGAACGTCAGAACCTGATCCATGATGTGCAGAGCTACGACTACGGCGGATGGGGCATCTATTTCGACGAGGGCACCAGCGGGATCTTGGCCGAAAACAACGTGGTGTTCAACTGTCGCTCCGCGGGCTTCCATCAGCATTACGGCCGGGAGAACATCGTACGCAATAACCTGTTCGCGTTCAACCAGGACGCTCAGATGCAGCGCAGTCGGATGGAGGAACACCTCTCGTTCACGTTCGAACGCAACGTAGTGGTCTGGCGCTCAGGCGATCCACTTGCATCGCTATGGGGCGACAACCGGTTCACGCTGCAGAACAACCTGTACTGGCGTACCGATGGCCAGCCGGTGGTGATGGCTGGAAAGCCTTGGGCCGATTGGCAGGCAGCCGGCCACGACAAGGGCTCGGTGATCGCCGATCCGGGACTGCGGGATACCCGCACGTTGTGGCGTGGATTTGCCTCGGCGGAGGCCACGCGACGAATCGGCTTCCAACCGATCGACCTGTCGTATACCGGCCGAGTGCGCGCCGACAAGCGGCTGCCGCTGCCAGCACTCGCGCCTCCCGCCTATCCCACGGGCGAAAGCAACCAACCGGTAACCGTCACCCGACTGATCGATTCCTTCGAGATGGATGAGGTCGGTTCGGGGCCGACATCGCTCACGGTCATCAAGCATGACTCGCTGGGCGGGGTTGTCATTGCGGATGACGGCGCGCCTGACGGCAAGCACTATTTGAAGCTCATCGACGCACCGGGGCAGCCGTTTGCTTACGTGCCTCATGTCCTCTTTTCACCATCATGGACCAAAGGCGTCATTCGGGGATCTTTCCAGGTGCGTGTCTCTCCGGACTCACGGTTCTACCATGAATGGCGCGATCAACATACACCCTATCGGGTGGGGCCCACGCTGCACATCGAACCGGATGGTCGCGTGCGTACCGGCGATCAGCAACTGACGCAGATCCCGTTGAACACTTGGGTCAAGATTCAGATCGAATGCTCGCTGCAGCCGCAGACCATGGGCCGCTGGTCGGTGCGTATCGAGGCGCCGGGACAACCGGTTTTCGAACGGAGAGACTTGAGCAGCCAGGCAGGTCTTCAGTCGATCCAATGGGTCGGTTTCGTCAGTGATGGCGTCCAGGACGCGGTCATTGGGCTGGACGCTTTGCGGTTCGAGCCGCTGCCATAACACATGCCGCGGGGCGTCGCCACGGGGAGACGCTCCGCGCTTCCACCTTTCACAGGAGTCTTCATGGAGCGTTGCATACTGCTAAGCGTCGCCTGTCTGGCGATTGCCGCGTTTTCCGGCAAGGCATCGGCGGCGCCTTCACCGGACGTGTTTGTCTCACCTGCGGGAAATGACCACTGGACAGGCCGGTTGGCGGCGCCCAACCGTGCAGGCACCGACGGGCCGCTTGCAACGCTCGCCGGCGCACGCGATGCGGTGCGTCGGCTGCGGGCCGCCGAACCCGATCGGGAACGGCCCATCGTGGTGGCGCTGCGTGGAGGCGTCTACCGCATAACCGAGCCGGTTCGTTTCGAACCGCTGGACAGCGGAACGCGTGTGTCGCCGACCATCTATACCGCCTGGCGCAGCGAACGTCCGGTGATCAGCGGCGGTGTGCCGTTGACGGGCTGGACGGTGCAGGCGGACGGACGCTGGATCACCCATCTTGCCGACAACCCGGATGTTCCCAAGCAGTTCGCACAGCTTTGGGCGAACGAGACCCGCCGTTACCGACCGCGATGGCCCAAGAGCGGTTATTCACTAATGGAACGCGGGATGAAAACCACCGAGGGATCGAGCGGATATGACCGGTTTGCGTTTCCCGATGGGGCGCTGCGCGCCGATTGGACGAACCGTGACGACATCGAACTGCTGATCTACCAACTGTGGACGATGACCCGCTCCCGTCTGGCCGAGATCGACATGTCGAAGCGGCAGGTTCGGCTGGGCACACCGTTGCGCGACGCCTGGTTTCTGGCGTTCAAGCCCCAACAGCGGTTCCTGGCCGAGAACGTGAAGGAGGCGCTCAGCGCCCCGGGTGAATGGTACCTGGATCGTCCCACCGGCACGGTGACCTATATTCCGGTTCGGGGCGAACGCCCGGACCGCACCGTGATCACCGTACCCAAGGCCGAAGCGCTGCTGCAGCTGGCCGGCGATGCGGCGTCCCGCCGGTATGTGCAGCATCTGCAGTTCCGTGGGATCACGTTCTCACACACGCAATGGGTCTGCCCTCCGGAGGGACAGTTTGTCTGGCAGTCCGAAGTCACCCTTCCGGCGGCCGTGCAGCTGTCGGGCTGTCGGGAAGTGCGTATCGAGGACTGCCAGATCCGTCACACCGGTGGATACGGAATCGAGATCACCGACGGCTCCCGCAACAACACTGTTCAGAACTGCGATTTGACCGACCTGGGCGCTGGAGGGATCAAGTTAGGGGAGTTTGGCGTGGTGGAACCGGACCGCCAAAGCAGCCACAACACGGTGATCAACTGCCTGATCGCCCATGGCGGCCGGCTGCATCCGGCGGGCGCCGGAGTGGCCATCGGCGCCTCGGGATTCAACCGCATCTCCAACAATACCATCTATGACCTGTACTACACGGGCATCACGTGCGGCTGGACCTGGGGATACGCGCCCAATCCCACCCAGCAGAACATATTCGAACGCAACCACATCGCGCGGATCGGCCAGGGCGTGCTCAGTGACATGGGCGGCATCTACACGCTGGGCAGCAACCGTGGCACGGTGGAGCGGGAGAACCTGATCCACGACATACAGAGCTACGACTACGGCGGCTGGGGCATCTACTTCGATGAGGGGTCGAGCCAGGTTCTGGCCGAGCGCAATGTGGTATTCCACTGCCGAACGGCGGGGTTCCATCAGCATTACGGCCGTGAGAACATCGCCCGCAACAATCTGTTCGCATTCAATGAGGACAGCCAGATGCAACGCAGCCGTATCGAGGATCATCTGTCGTTCACATTCGAACGGAACGTCGTGGTATGGCGATCCGGAGATCCGCTGCAGTCGTTATGGAACGACAGCCAATACGTGCTGCGTAACAATCTGTACTGGCGAACCGACGGCCAGCCGGTGGTGATGGCCGGCAAGTCCTGGGCCGACTGGCAGGCCGCAGGCCGTGACGAGGGATCGGTGATCGCGAATCCCGGACCGGTACGTGTTGATGCGCAGATTCATGGTTTCCGATCCGATGTGGCTGAACGCACCATCGGTTTCCAGCCGATCGACCTATCGCGGACAGGGCGTATGCGCAACGGCAAGCGGCTGCCGCTTCCGCGTGCGCTCCCTCCGGCGTTTCCCACAGGCCTGCGGCACCGCCCGATCGAGTTGACTCAGTTTGTGGAAGGGTTCGAAATGGAAGAGCCGGGCAACTACCAGGGAACGCTGCAGGTGAACCGGGATCCGCACGGTGGCGCGGTGATCGTCGCCAGTGACTCACCGCAGTCCGGCAGCCGCTATTTGACACTGATCGATGCGCCCGGACAGCAATATGCCCATGACCCGCACGTCAGTTTCAGCCCCAACTGGGAAGGCGGCACAGTGGCCGGATCGTTCTTCGTGCGGCTTTCACCTGGCGCCGTATTCTGGCACGAGTGGCGCAGCGCCGCGGCGAACTACCGGGTTGGTCCGTCACTGGTGATCGATGCGGACGGTGCGGTACGTGTTCAGGAGCAAAAGCTGCTGGTGGCGCCGCATGACCGGTGGATCGGCATCGAGATCGTCTGTTCCCTGAAGGAGGGGCAACGAGGGGTCTGGTCACTGCGTATCGAGGCGCCAGGCCAGCCCGCGTTTGAGCGGCGCGACCTGCCGTGTGACCCGACATTTGACGCCATTCAATGGATCGGATTTGTGAGCGGCGCAACGGCGGAAACCACCATCGGCTTGGACAGTCTGCGATTCGAGCGCCAGCCATAGTCATGACAGAGGAGGCTAAGATGCAGGCAGGGGCCCGTGAGTTTCCCGTGATCCGGTTTGGCGCACGCGGTGACGGCGCATCCGATGACGCCCCGGCGTTTCAGCGCGCCATCGATGCAGCCTGTCTCGCCGGAGGCGGCATCGTCACCGTGGGCGGCTCGCCCAACGGTTTCGCACTGCGCCATCCGCTGCTGGTGCGCCCCCATGTCACCCTGCAGGGATTTCGTGTGGGGCCTTCGGACGGGCACCTGCTCTCCGCCGCAGATGCGTCCGTCGGGCAACCCAAGCCTCAGCCGCCCAAGCCGGTACCGGGCGCCCTGCTGGTGATGCAGGACAGGTTTCCGGCGATCACCTTGGCTCAAGGGGCGGCGGCGTCCGGCCTGACGGCGGTGTATCCGTTCCAGACGCCGTACCGATCGGGGCCGATTCGCCCCTATCCACCGTTCATCCAGGTGAAGGGATATGACCACGGAGCACGGGTTCCGGGCATCGTACGCCAGCCGGCGTTCCCAGCCGATGGCCCCATATCGGGCCGTTCGGTCACCATCCGGGACATCGGCGCGATCAACGCGTACCACATCGTGGACCTGTCGGGCGACCACCCAGTGCGGTATCAGATCGCCCAGATCACGGTGGATGGGCTGTGGGGATATCCGTTGTCGGTCGGGATCAGCATCGAAAACAGCCTGGATACCGTGGTGTTACGTAACATCCAGTTCCGGCCATCGTTCTTTGGCGACGCATGCGCCGTCATATCGCAACAGTCTATCGGGTTCGTGCTGGGGAAGACAGACGGCTGTTCGATATCGGATGCACTGGTATTCGGCCTGGGCATCGGCATGCTGCACCGCTGCCAACCGTCCAGCCCGGGTGCGTTCTCGGTGCGGATCAGCAACGCGAACATCGAAGCGATGATCCCGGTCTGGTTCGACAGCACTGCCGTGGATGATCAGGTGCAATATGTCAACAGCTTCCTGTTCCATACGCCGTTCGGGTTCACCCGGAAGCCGGACGATGTATACTCCCGCGAATCGCACCGGTTGTTTGCAGACATCCGGTACACACCCGCCGATTTGTGCGTGCTGCGCGTCCGCAACACCTGTCCGCACCCTACGTTTCAGTCATACGTTCGGCTGGTGGGCTGCGGACTGCACGCCCAGAGCGCCGGGCCGATCTGCCGGGTCGAGGGCAATCGCCTGGTCCGTGTGATGATCGCATCCTCACACGTGGTCTACTTCCGGGACGCGCTGCTGAAGGCTATGCCGGGGGCGCTCACGCTGGCCACGCTGACCGGCAATGACGTGATGGCGTACAGCACCAATCTCTCGACAGGCTCGGGGGATCCGCCGGAGGGCGAACTGGTGGATCTGCGCGACGCCGATCCGGGCAGCCGGGTGATCTTCTCGAACAACATGCTGCACGGACTGCATCCGGCGGTCTACGAAGCGCTGACTCACAACCCCCTGATCACCGCAGAGGGGAATGTCATGGCTTAGGGCGTGGCCTGTTCGGGCCGCAGGTCACCCTCGGCCCGAACAGACATACGCGTGCTTACCGGCTGACCAGTTCGAAGCCGGCGATGTTGATAAACGTGCCTTTGGACGCGGGCGCATGCTCTCCGCGCACCACCAATCGCAGGGTATGAGGGCCATCCGGCAGTCCTGACAGCGTGTGAACCGCCGCCTCACCCCGACTGGGGCCATACTGGTCGAGGACGCCCACCGACACGCCATCCACAAACGCCTCGACCAAGCCGCCATCGTCATATCGGAAGTAGTGGATCCGCATTCCCGTTCCGGTGAAATCGTATTCGGCCCATTGCCCCGCTTCATAGGCGGTCTTCCAACGTCCAAAATCCGTCCAGCTCTCGCTGAATCGGGCCGCCCGGTAACTGACATAGTTCAACGTCCGCGAGGGATCCAGATAGAGCACATACCGCTGTCCTTCGGCGAACGTATAGAACGGACGGATCTGTACATTGGGGTCATCGCGCCACCGCCAGGTCAGCGGCTCGCCCGGCACCGGCTGAAATCGTTCGGCCAGCCTATCCAGATCGATCACCTTCGCCGGGTTCATATCCAGCAACCGCGCCGCCATGGCCACCGGCCCGTACGTGATCGCCGCAGGGTAGGGCTGACCGGGCATCAGTCGGCTGACGCCGAACCCCATGGGCAACCGGAGCTGCAGGACATCACCGCGTGACCATCGGCGGGCGATCTCGATCCACCCCTTGTCATTCACCGGCGCATCGACCGGCTGTCCGTTCACGGTCACTTCGGCACGCGCCGTCAGCCATTCAGGCGCTCGCAATCGAAGTTTAAACGTCAACGGACGCGCACATTGCAGCGTCAGACGGGTGGTGTCGCTCTCGGGAAACGCGGTGTACTGGGTCAGCGTGATGTCACGCCCGCGCATCTGTGTGCGCAGCGTCGACGGCAGGTACAGATTGACGTACAGCGCATCGTCATCCTGGAAATAGATCACATCGTGGATCTCGGGCACCACTTGGGCGCGTGTGCCCGAGCAACAGGGCCAGGGTTCGTTGATGTTGCGCTTGAACGCCCCGCCGGGACTGTATTCCGAATAGTAGAACACCCGGCCGTCACCGTTCATGTGGATGCTGGCGCCCACGCCGTTGATCAGCACCTGCTCCATCCAGTCCCCGTATCGAGCCTCACCGGTCGCGCAGAGCAGTGCTTTGGAGAGCTTCACCGCCGCCCATGAGCCACACTGCGTCTCGAAGTGGTTCACCCCGTGCATCAGCGCCTTGTACATCTCCTCACGCGGCAGCAGCGCCTCATTGGGGCCGTACCCGCCGGTGGCCCAACACTGCTGAGAGCGGATGTAGTCATACGCGTGGCGCATCTTGCGCAGATACTGCTCATCACCGGTGATCTGCCAGGCAACACCCAGACCGCTGAACGTGTTGACGTGGCTATAGGCGTGGTACCAACGCTCGCTGAACGAAATGGTGGGCGGGGCGGTGTCAAAGTAGTTCCAGTACTCGCTGTATTCCCACACCTGCCCGAACTGACGGTAGCGCTCATCACCTGTGGTGAGGTACGCGCGATACAGATTTTCGCTGAGGGTATACCACTCGCCGCCCTCCGGACTGACGACGTCGCACAAGCGGCGTTGGCGGTCCAGGTGCGTCTCCGCCCAACCGGTAATCCGCTCCAACAGCCGCAGCGCATCCGGAGCGCCTCCAAGGAAGAGGTTGATATCCACCAGCCCGCAGACCATCTTGTCGAAGCTGTACGGCTGCAAATGGGGCGCCGCTGCAGAGTAAAAGAAGCCATCCGGCTCGACCGTTTCGCCCCATCCGCGCATCAGCGCAAGCGCCTTGTCGCGGAACTCGGGTCGCCCCGTGATTGCATACATACGCGCATATCCGGACAGGAACTGCCCAAACGGGTCATGTCCCACGTACACGCCGCCCATATCGCCGCCGGGCGCAGGCATCCCTGCGCGCCGACGATACGGTTTCAGCAAGTCGTCGTTCGGGATCCGCAGATAATAGTCGCAGACCTCGTCAAACAGCCGCCTGAACAGGCCGTCATCCAGATGCACATGGCCGTATCCGACCGGTCGGATGGAAAACCGCTGATACAACGACGGTTTCTGCTCCGCCGCATCCGACACCGCCATGCACAGCGCCAACAGCAACACCGTCAACCCAACACCTGCAAGACCGTTCAATGTCGCCTCCCCTGGTGGCCGGAGTGTTCCCCATACACCGGCATGAAATACACCGATGTCTATTCGCGCCAAGCAAAAGGGTATCCTGCCGGCTAAAGCGACAGATCGGTGCTATGCCCGGGGAAATAGTCATCGTCGGGGTCGATCAGGGTGCGGGCGGCATTGACGGCGACTGCTGCCTCACCCATGCCGGTAGCCAGCAGTTTCAGCTTTGCGGGATAGGTGGCGATGTCCCCAGCGGCGAACACACCCGGAAGATTGGTGCGCATGAACGCATCGACCGGTATGGCGGACTCATCGACGGTCACCCCCCAGGACTCGTAGGCGCGCAGGCCTGCCTGAAAGCCGATGGCGCCGATCACCGCATCCGCCTCGCGGGCATCACGCCGGCCTTCGGGTTGGTGACACAGCGTCACACCGGTGACCCGCTGGCCGTCGCCTCGCACCTCCACCAGTTCACACCAGGTCAATACCTCCACGCCCGCAGGCCCCAACGCCTCGAGACTCCGTTCCAGCGCACGAAATCGGTCGCTGCGGTGTACCAGCGTCACATGCGCGCAAATGGAAGCGAGCTGCAGCGCCCAGTCCACGGCGCTGTCTCCTCCGCCGACAACGATCGCGCGTCGGCCGTGCAGGGCCGTCAAGTCGGGGGACATGTACCACACGCCGCGTCCTTCATACACACGTGCGCCGTCGGCGTCCAGTTTACGCGGCGCAAACGCGCCGGCGCCTGTGGCGATCAGCACGGTACGGGTATGGAAACACTCCGAGTCCGATTCTACCGCCCAACCGTCGTCTTCTGGAGACAACCCGGTCACGCGGCGCTCCAGACGCACATCGGGATGGAAGCGCAATCCCTGTGTGATCAGCACTTGCGCCAGATCACCGGCGCGTATATCGGCGTATCCGGGCATGTCATACACGGGCTTTTCCGGATAGAGCGCCGCCAGCTGGCCGCCCAGCGCGGGCAGCGAATCCAGCACCAGCGTACGCATCGAGCGCAAACCGGCGTAGAACGCCGCGTACAGCCCCACCGGTCCGCCGCCGATGATCAGTATGTCGTACCGATCGCCAGTCATCAGGCGGGGCGCGCCACCACGTTCACCAGTCGATCCGGCACGACGATCACCTTCACAATCTGCATGCCCTGGGTGAAGCGTTGCACCTGCGGGTTGTCGAGAGCCATGCGTTCCAAGGTTTCACGGTCACATCCCACGGGCGCCTGGACGGTGTCGCGCAACTTGCCGTTGACCTGAAGCACCAGCGTAAAGGTGTCTTCGGCGGCGGCTTCCTCATTGGCCTGCGGCCAGGGCTGCAGCAATGTAAACCCGTCATGGCCCAGAGCTTGCCACATCTCATCGGCGATGTGCGGAGTCATGGGCGACAGCACCAGCACCAGCAGCTCGATCGCCTCGGACAGCGCAGCGGAGTCGCGCGCGGCCTGGCGGTGCTCATACAGCGTATTGACCCATTCCATCACCGCGGCGACGGCGGTGTTGAACTGAAACCCCTCGATATCTTCGCTGACCTTGCGCAGCGTCTGGTGCGTCTTACGCCGGATCGCGCGGGCGGCGTCATTCGCCGGCTCGTTCAGATGGTCGCGCCAGTCACGTCGGTACCCGGCGCTCTCTTCACTGACCAGCCGCCACACGCGATTGAGGAACCGGTAGGAACCGGCCACCCCCTCTTCCTTCCAGATGATGGCCTGTGCGAACGGTGCGCCGAACAGCTCCGTCAGGCGCAGCGTATCGGCTCCGTACCGTTCGGCTACACTGTCGGGCGTTACCACGTTCCCCTTCGATTTGGACATCTTCACCATGACATCCGGGTGACGCGGATCGGGCGCCAGCACCATGCCCTGGTTACGCAACGTCTGAAACGGTTCCAGGAACGGGATCATCCCGGCATCGTGCATCACCTTGGTCCAGAACCGGGCGTACAACAGGTGCATCACGGCATGCTCAGCTCCGCCCACATAGGTGTCCACCGGCAGCCAATAGGCCGCCTTTTCAGGATCGAACGGGCGCGTGTCTTCGTGCGGCGAGGCAAACCGCAGGAAATACCAAGAGGAACATGCAAATCCGCCCATGGTGTCGGTTTCACGCCGGGCGGCCGCGCCGCATCGCGGGCAGGTGGTATTCACAAACTCGGGTATGTTGGCCAGAGGCGACCGTCCATCGCCCGTCGGCTCGTAGTTCTCCACATCGGGAAGCAGCACAGGCAGCTGATCCTCCGGGACCGGGACCTCTCCGCAGGCATCGCAGTGGATGATCGGGATAGGGGCGCCCCAATAACGCTGTCTGGAGATCAGCCAGTCACGCAGCCTGTAGTTCACCCGGCGGCGTCCCAGTCCACGCGCCTCCAGCCAGTCCGCCATACGCGATTTGGCGACTTCGTTGGGAATACCGTCAAACTCGCCGCTGTTGACCATCGTGCCGGCCTCGGTCCATGCCTGTGTAAACGGCTCACCGGTCCACCCGGGAGGCGCGATCACCACGGTCACCGGCAACCCATATCGCTGCGCAAAATCATAGTCGCGCGTGTCATGCGCGGGCACGGCCATAATAGCGCCGGTTCCATATCCCATCAGCACATAGTCGGCGATGTAGACCGGCACGTGCTGTCCGTTGAACGGGTTGATGGCATATGCGCCCGTAAACACCCCGGTACGCTCCCGCTCCGTGGACAGACGGTCGATATCGGTTACCCGCTGCGTCTGTTCGATGTAGGCATTGACCGCATCGCGTTGCTCCGGAGTGGTGACCTGCGCCACCAGCGGATGCTCCGGCGCCAGCACCGCAAACGACATCCCGAACACGGTATCGATACGCGTGGTAAACACACTGAACGACAGCCCCTCCCGTCCGTGGATGGGCATATCGAACTCGACGCCTTCGCTGCGGCCGATCCAGTTACGCTGCATCGTCTTGATGCCTTCCGGCCAGTCCACCAGATCCAAGTCGGTTGCCAATCGGTCGGCATACGCGGTGATCCGGAAAAACCACTGCGGAAGGTCGCGCTTCTGAACCAAATCGCCACACCGCCAGCAGCTGCCGGCTTCCACCTCCTCGTTGGCCAACACGGTTTTACAGGTGGCGCACCAGTTGGCGGGTGCTGTGGAGCGATACGCCAGTCCCCGGCGGTGCAGCAGCAGGAAGAACCATTGCGTCCAGCGATAATAGTCAGGCGAGCTGGAGTTGATCTCACGCGACCAGTCATAAGATATGCCGATCAGGTTCATCTGCCGTTTGTAGTTGGCAATATACTGCGGCACAGTGCGGTTCGGATGCGACTTGCGCTTGATTGCCTCGTTTTCGGCAGGAAGTCCGAACGCATCCCAGCCCATGGGATGCAGCACATTGTAACCGCACATCCGCTTGTACCGGCACAACACATCGGTGGGTACGTAGTTGCGGCAGTGGCCGACAGACAGGCCGTTTCCAGATGGGTACGGAAAGAAATCCAGGCCGTAGAACTTGGGCTTGTCCCTGGACTCATCGGTCCGGAACAGATCACTTTCCGCCCATCGCTGCTGCCAACGCGGCTCGATGGTGCGGGGTTCATACGTTTCGTTCATTGCGGGGACTCCCTGCTGTGGGTTCAATAGGCGTCATCCGGCACACCGGAGCGCCATTACCATAATATCGCAGTCACGCACAGGCTGCCGGGCGTGGGTGAGGCGCTTGGCGAGTGACGACTATCGGGTCTTGTCACGCAAGGGCGAACCCTTTGGACCGCGCATCGGCAGCGTCACAATGAACCGGCTGCCTTTATGCGGGCGCGCTTCGACTGTGATGGTTCCCCCGTGGAGTTGCACCAAGGCACGGGCTAACGGCAAACCCAGCCCCATTCCGGCTGGCGACGCACCGGACTGACGATCGACCTGGCGGAAGGGGTCGAACACCGCCTCCTGCAGTTTGGGGTCGATGCCGATGCCTGTGTCATGCACCACCAGGATCGCTTTCCCGTCAGCCTGACACAGATCGATACCGACTTCGCCGCCGTCCGGTGTGAACTTGATCGCATTGTGCAGCAACTGCAGCAACACCTGGCTCAGCCGTCTGCGGTCCGCGATCAACTCGCACTGGCCGTTCGGAGCTGGCAGCAGGTGCACCCCGCGGCGAACCGCCATGACCTGTACCTTCGCGAGACACTCGCGTACCAGTTCGTCCAAGCGTGTCAGTTCCAAGCTGAGTTCAATGCTCCCGGCGGCAATTTGCGACAGATCCAACAGGTCGTCGATCAACTGTAACAACGCCTCGCTCTGTTCACAGATGCGTGAGACAGCGACCTCCTGGGCCGGGTTCAGCGCACCGTACTGACCATCGGTCAACAGGTCTGACTCACCCATAACGGTGGTCAGCGGGGTACGCAACTCATGGCTCATGTTCGACAGCAGCTCGTCACGCAGGCGCATCGCGTCCGCCAGCTGATCGTTGACCGCACGTAATTCCTCTGTGCGTTGTTCGACCAGTACCGCCAGATGCTCCCGTTGCTCTTCCAGCTCCTGATGGGCTTCATAGGCGTCGGTCACATCCCGTCCCACCGCCTGCACCTCTCCCAGCGCGCCATTGGGCTGAAAGATCGCGCGTACGGTCCAATCGATCCAGCGCGCCGACCGACCGTCTGCAGCAGGGGACTGCCATCGTAACTCACACAGAGGCTGATCGGGCGTCAATGTGGCCGCTATCTCGCGTAATGAGTCGGGCAGACAGGACGCATCGACTCCGGACATATTCAGCCCATCTTGCGCCGGTTTGTTGATAAACGTGATCTGGGAGTCCGCGTTCCAACGGACAACCCATTCGGTGAGATCCGTCACGACATCGGAGTATAACGCTTCGGTATGACTCAACACCTGCTCCGCGTGGGCTCTCCGATGCTGCTCGTCGGTCAGCGCAGCGGTGCGCTCCACCACCCGTTCCCGCAGTTCCTCATTAAGCCGCACCAACTCCCGCTCCACCTGCCGCAGTTCGGTAATGTCGACCGCAACACCGATAATGCCCACAGGCACTCCATCCTTGTCGCGGAACAACGTTTTGACAAAGCGGTATTCACGCACCGTACCATCCGCATCCCGATGGGGCGCCTCATACTGCCGCGTACCCCCATGCACCACCAGGTCACGATCCACGGCCAGGTGCTGCTGCGCGATTTCTGACGAAGTGAACTCCTCGATTCGGGAACCGATGATCTGCTCCATCGGACGGCCGATCATCTGAACGGCCAACTGATTGGCCATCACATAACGGCCTTGCAGGTCCTTCATCACCATCGCTGCAGGCATCAGTTCGACGACGGCCTGAGTGAACCCCAATTGATAGTCCAAGTCACGCTGCTGTCGCTCCACCTGCTCCATCAGGCGATTGAGAGCACGCGTCACCTCGCCGATCTCATCGGGCTTTCCTTCAGTCACCCGGAAAGAGACATCGCGGCCCGTGGACGCGGATACCTCTTCAGCCAGCTGCTGCAGACGATCCAGAAACAACCGCCGCAACAGCCAGATAACCACCAACACAAGCACCAGCCCGAACAGGCCCATCATCACCACAATTGTCCACGCCGTCAGCATCCGCGACGCCATTTCCGGATGTTTGACACGCGCTGACACCACACACACCGGGTTTTCCGGACCGGGAAGGGCGATATAGATCCGGTGATACCCGCCACGATCAGGCGCCGCATACCAGTTGCGCTGATCTCTCAGTGCTTTTCTCACCGACACCGGGATGGATCGGTCATCGATGGCTTTAAGTTCCGCCTGATCGTTCGAGTCGGGCAGGTTGATCGTTAAAGGCTGCGATGCCGCCGAAAACAGCATCCCGGCGATGGGTTCCGATCCGTTGGATCGGCGAATGGAGCGCGCCATCAGTACCCAAGGCCGGCCATGCCGCATGACCCAGACCGGCCGTCCATCCGGGGTCTTGGGCGCATAGGCGAGCAGTTCACGCACTTGAACCGCCTCTTGGTGCGCCAGTCCCGGACGAATGCGCACTTCCCGTATCCGGCCGGTGGTATCGAGTGTGGCCAAAAGATGAGTATCCAGGGAGTCCCAGCTGGTCGCAGTGACTTCGGACTGCAAGATCGGAACGCCTGCCCGCATGCGTTCCCACATCAGATCCCACCAGGCCCAGTCGCTCAACGTTTTCATATTCCTGTTAGCTCGGCTTCGGATCTGACTATGAAGCTGCTGGGCCATGGAACTGACCAACGCTTCCTGGGCGCTTTGGTTGCTGACATACGTGTGTACAATCAGTACCGAACCGAACATCACCAGCAACGCGATTGAAGCCGCGCCAAGAACCGCCAAAGTCCGTTGTTGCAGATTCCACTTGGTCACTGACATCGCTTCCTTCAGATACTCATACAGCAAGTGTACTGTACTACAAATGTATACGGCGTCATGATGACGGCCCCGAATACAGCTCATCGATCAGCTGAGTGATCGATCGGCACCATTCGATACGGCCGTCCGGAGGGACTTGATCGGCCACTCCAACGACAAACCGCTCTCCCTCCCATGTGCGTAACAGTGCTTTCACATGGGTTTCCATGTCCTCCCATTCAAACGGGGGCGCGAACAGTGCACCGGGCACGCCGCCCCACAATACCAGGCGTTCACTGCCGCACATCGCCCGTATGTGGTCTATCGGTACATCGCCGACGGGCGCCGGAGTCAACGCTTCCACGGCGTCAAAGCCCGCCGATGCCAGCTGTGGCAGCAGACCGGCAATGGTTCCGTCCTGATGCACCGCTGCGCAGATACCCGCGGCATGCAGTCGGTTCAGCAATCGTGTATGCACAGGCTTCAGCCATCGGGCGTACAGCCCTGCCATCGTCTCGCCTGACAGATTGTCAGGCACATGCACGAGCGGCGGGGCCAGATCACACAGCGCCTGTAACACTGGCTCGGCCTGCGCCTCCATCAGTGCAAACAACTCGTCCAACTGATCCGGACAGTCCATCAGCAGGTAGGTCCCGTGCATCACACCGCTCCACTCGGTGAAGAATGCAGGCAGGGGTGACCTGGGCATGGCTAACGCCGGCAGACCGCCATATCGGGCGAACCGCGCGCGCCGCTCGGGGTAGCTGTCTACATGACGTGGTTCCAGACGCCGATGCTCCATCAGATAACAGAGCACCTCTAGGTCCTGCTCTGACTGCACAAAATGACGGGTGATGCCTTCACTGTAGCTGACCGGAAGCCACTGCGACTCCTGCCATATCGTTCCCACCGGTGTTGTACAGGTGATCCGCGTAACGTCACCATGTCGCTCGGTGCGCCACTCGATGCAGGGATCGTACACCGCCTCGCAGGCGAAAAACGTCGGATAGTAATAGTACGGCAGCACCCCCAAGTCGGCGTGCAGTTTCAGAAAACCCTCCTCACTGCTCCACGATGGATCGGCCGTCCCGTCCATTTGGCGGGCGGTCAGCCAATAAGACAGATCCGCCGTCCACACCGGCCGTTGCGGGCATTCGCCGCGCCAGAGCGCCAAAAAGCACTCCAATTGCTCTGCAATACGCTTCATCGTTGCTCACCTGTGTGTCGAGGCGCCCCCAGTTGTTCCAGGGCAGTGGCTATCGCATGCCGCCTCTGCAGTATGGGAGTGGGATCGAACGTCCAGCGGGTGAGGCCGGCACTGATCGACTCCGGCACCGTGAGCAGTGGTTCATATTGGCGACGCTGTTCGGGAGTGGCGGTCTCCAGGCGCTTGCGCAACATCGTCAGGTATTCATAGTCTTCCACGCCGTCCCTCAGCATCTCCCATCGTATGGTATCCACCGGGTCATCCAGCACCGGCTTGTCGCCCGGCTCGAATACCGTTTCCGGCGGATAGATGAACCGTCCGTCGCCGGCTTTCCACGGGATGCGCTGGCCGGTTTTCGTTCCATACCCGCTGACCCAGCTGATCGCATCCTCGTACGGGTTCTGCCGACCGTTTGGATACGCCTCCGGGCTGTGCCACCACACGGTTTCCCAGATCAGAATGCCTTGCACGCCCTCCTGCCAGGTTTGCCACAACCACACCCGCAGGTCGGTAGCCGCCCGATCGATGAAGTTGGCAACATAGGGAGCCGTCGGGGCACAACAGATATACCAGGTATACCGGTCTCCGGCGGCGATCCGGGAGCGGGCGAACGACCGGTTATGCGAAGAGAGTATCGGGCACCACTGATTCACCCAGCCGACAAATCGGTTGTCCGCACCCAAGTTCATGGGCACCATACGACGCACCGAAGGCAGGTACTGTTTGAGCCAGCGCAGCTGCTCGATCACGAAGTCATAGTCCTTTTCCGCCGGCTCGTCGAATGGATATACCACCACCATGTCGTCCCAGCCCTGAGCCCGGATCTGCGCTTCCATCTGGGCGCACCAATCCGAAAACAGGCGCTCATATTCCGGCGTTCCCTGTTTGTATCCGCCCAGCTCACCCGGGTACCTTTCGAAGAACGTACCCGATCCCAATCCCGGAACATGGATCAAGAAGCTGTTGAAACCATATCGATCCAGCGCACTCCGTGTGGCGGACAACCACGGCTCCCATTCGAACCGCACCGGTCGCTCGGCCATCTGGGCTCGAGGCTCGAAACCTTCCGGTTCCAACAGCCAGTTTCCGGTATCGGTATCGGCTAGAGACACCGTGTCGATCCAGACCGTACCGGTGGCGGAGCCGTCCTCGGTCCACGTACAGCCCTGAACCTGCAGCGTCACAAACGCAGCCCGCTCCGGGACCGCGTCGACCGTCATATCCACCGGACGCCATTCCGTGGTGGGGGCCAGATCGATATGCGCGTTTCGGCCCGAGATGTGCGCTCGTGACGCATCCAGGAAGCAGAGCACCGCCAATGCCGGTGTGTGCTCATCGGCCGTACGGTACTGCAACCGCAGACGCAACCGGCGCGTCTGCCCCAGCGGCATCTCCTTCAAGAACCTGGCCTGTGGATTGCCCGCCGGATTGTCATCGGTGACACGCAGCGAACGGGTTCCTTCCGCAGGGTTCTGCGTATCCCATGTACCGCCCGCCCACGCCAGACTGTCCGGCATGGACCAAGTCAGGCTGTCCAGCGGCGCCGGGTTGTAGGGGCTGATCTTGTGTCGGGCAAAGCTGCGCAGGTAGCCATCCAATACCGTACGTTGATCCTCAACCGACACGGCCCGATGGTATGACAAGGTGGTGGTGTGGTTGAACCCGAAAAGCGATTTGCATGTCGGGCGCTCGGGCAGCGAAAATCCGTACACCCGCACATCCAACGGCACGCGCGCCGTGAAGCCATTCGCCTGAACAGTGACAACGCCTTGGTAACGGCCCGCTGGCGTACCGGCCGGCGCCGTGATCCGGATCCAAAGCGGTTGATTCGTGCCGGGTTCCACCTCCAGCCCTTTGCGCATCGGCGGCAGCGGATCCGGCCACCAGCCGATCGAGCCCATCTCATCCGATGCGATATCCACCGACACGTACCGAACCGAGAGGATCTCCACACAGGCCGCGGGCAGTGTGTGACCATTCGGACCGCGCAATGGTTCCGCCCGGGCGGTCAAACCTGTCAAACGGTGCTTCGGACGCACCACCAGCTGCACAGCTTCTGACTCGTTGCCAGCCAAAGACACGCTCAACCCGTTACCGCGCTGCGCAGGCATTGGCCTGTCTCGGGCGATCTTCCAACCGGACGGCGCCCACCATAACCCCACCTGTCCATCCGGTGACGCCAGACGCTGCCCAAACAGGCCTGAGTCAAGCACTCCCACACGCCATGCGGTTTCCCATGCGGCGGCTGGCCGATCGACCCGCAGCCGTAACCGGTAGTCGCCAGGCGGCACGCTCGATCGCCATACGACGACCGCCGTTCCGTTCGGCGCCACCTGGGTATGGAAGCGCGTGGTTCCAATAACGCGCCCTTCGCTGTCGGTCAACTCCCAAGCGCCGGTCAGTGGTCGCCGAGTGGTCGAGGCGTTCCGGATGACGGCGGTCATTGAGCCGCTGTCCGCCTGCAGACGAAGCTGGGCCTGCCATAGGGAAGCCGCCCCGGGCGCCTGCGATGTGGGAAGCGTTCGTCCGGATACATATACCGGTGTACCGCTCACGGTGGCTTGCAGATCATATCCGGTTACCTGAAAGAACACCGGAAGTCTTGAGTCGGCCCCATCGCAACGCAACCGTACCCAAAACGTACGCGCCGGCAGCAGTTCGGCAGGCACGTCCACGCTTACCGCACCGGCAGCCGGATAGGCCACAACCCCCATTCGGATCCAGTGGGATCCATCGGTGGAGCCATCGACGGAGAGCGACAGCGATGTCTGCTCGTGGAACATGGGGGTGATGGACACTTGGGCACGCTGAATGGTGCGCCCGGTTATCTCATGGCGATACACAACCTGCGATCCCGGGCGGGTAAACCGCCACCGGTTGTCGTGGAACCGATCGTTGTAGGCTAACAGCGGCCGACTGAAGGGCGTGCGTCGGGACAGCGGAGCCGAGAACCGATAGACCGTTCCGGTCACACTTTCCCCTTCGCCCATAGGGCCGACCGCGGTCTGGGCGTAGAACGCTTTGGCCGGTCGAATATGCACATCGTCATAATCGACAGATCCGTGAAGCAGCCACTCACCCAACCGCACGCGACACAGCGAGGCATCCACAGGATCAGGGGCGGTAAAAAGAAAGCGGAAAGTCCGCCAGACATTCGGCTCGGTGATCGGCATCACGTGCAGTGCAAACTCGGGGCCGTACACCGCACATGGCGTGTTTACAGCGGTTCCCGTGGGTCGCCAGCGGACACGCACGCTCAGCTCGTACAACCCGCCACGCGAAAACTTTTGGGGGTCGCTCAACCAGGCGCCACCCGGGCGTACTGTGACGCATCCCTGGCCGGATACGGCCGGGCCGGATGGTGACCATCCGGCCGGTTTTCCGTTTTGGATAACGCTGAACGATGGATCAGGCATGGCAACAGCCGCCTGAATCACGCACGCCAGCAGAGCCGGCAACCAACCGATGCGCATCCACCTCATCTACGCCTCCTGTCCCATCGAAGACTCACGACGATGTCAGCGTTATACGACTCGGCGGCGCATTCCTTCAGGAGGGCAACGCGTTACCGGTGATATATCTATACGCGTCCCGGTACCGCTGCGCGGTCTGCTCCACGACCTCGTCAGGCAGATGGGGCGGCGGCGGCGTCTTATCCCATCCGGTGGCTTCCAGCCAGTCGCGTACGTACTGTTTGTCAAAGCTGGGTTGCGCTCCGCCCGGCTGATAGGCGTCACCCGGCCAAAACCGGCTGCTGTCAGGCGTCAGCGCTTCATCGATCAGCATCAGCTCACCATCGAACTCACCGAATTCGAACTTGGTATCGGCGATGATGATACCGGCCTTTGCAGCCTCTTCGCGGGCAAAGCTGTACAGCCGGATCGATGCGTCACGCAACTCCAATGCGGCGTCTCCGATAAGCTTCACCGCTTCATCCAGGCTGATGTTGATATCGTGTCCTTCGGTGGCCTTGGTCGATGGGGTGAAAATCGGTGTGTCCAACCGATCGCTTTCACGCAGGCCGGCAGGCAGATCGATCCCATGCAGCGTTACGGGGCGCTCACACCCTCCGGCCTGTTTGTACTCCTTCCAAAGCGAACCGGCGAGGTAGCCGCGCACAATGCACTCCACAGGGAACGGTTTGGCCTTGAACACCAGCATCGATCGGCCTTCGAGCTGCGCGCGCGTCGTGGCGTCGTTCGGGCCGCCTGCCCGCTCGATCTCGGACATCACCGTATCAATGTCGGTGGTAACCAAATGGTTCCGGACAATATGATCCGTGCGCTCAAACCAGTATGCCGCCATCAGGTTCAGCACCTTGCCCTTGTCCGGAATACCTTCCGACATGACCACATCGAAAGCGGACAGCCGATCGGTGACAACGATCAGCAGCATGGTTCCCAAGTCGTAGATATCGCGTACCTTCCCTCTGCCCACCCGGCGGATACCGGGAATATCGGTCTGCATGACGATCATGTCGGTTACTCTCCTTTGTGTGGTTATCGAGCCGACTGCTGCAGCAGTGGCGTCATCGCGGTATCGATGGCGTCATCCGTTGTGCCGATCGTTACGCCTTTGAACAGGTACCAGTTCTCTTCATGATCCACGGACTCACCCGGTTCCAGCGTCACCAGGGGGCCCAAGCTCTCCACTTCCAGAAAGGCGTCATTGGTAAAAAACTCCGCATTGCATCCGTAGTCGGGATACGTTGCATCCGGAGTCAGACCAAATCTCTTAAGGAAGACACGGTCGCCGTTGCAATAGGCGGCCCATCCCGCGCTGACCCGGGCGCCGAACTTCTGCGGGTTGGGCATCCCGGTATCTTGTCTGAGCTGCACATAGCGCGCCGACAGTGTCCAGCGGGGATCAGCCAGATTGGTGTAATGCCACATCACGAACGGCCGCGCCGGCAACAGCCATTCTGAATGGCTTCGGAAGGCTTCCTGAGGCACGATCGCCCGCCCGCCAGGGGCCATCATGGAGAGCGCCCAAGGCGCCAATGTCACGGACCAAAGTCCCCGGTTTGTCAGGCGATGTCGAATGTGAACCCGATTGGCATCGGTGTCCATTCGGATAGACAGCTGTTTCTGAATCCCTGTGGACGCTTCGACGGCCTGCGTAATCCGCAGTTCGCCATCGGTAAAGTCCCATTCTACCGGTGCATTGTCAGGCGCATAGGTACGCGGCTTTGCTTCCGGAGCATGCCACAGTCGGTGTCCGCCGTACGGCCTCCAAGTATCGCCGCCGGTCTTTCCCATATCTTCGGCAAACTCCACAAATTCGTTGGGACCGTTCAAGAAACCGAAACGGATCACACGTGGGCCGACCTCCGCGGTCACCAACAGCTCGATCTGGCCGTTGGTAAGCCGGACACAGCGGTCCCATCCGCCATAGGCTACGACTTCCGCCTTCATCGCTTTCCCTCCCTGTGGTGGTGTTTGTGTCTGTACGGACGCTGACGACGCCACCACTGCCATCAGCAACCCGATGCAGCCCAGCCAGTTCCAGATGCTTGTCATTGCTGTCTCCCGCATGGTGCAGGCGTCCAGCGGAAGCGCTACGTATGGTACTCCGCGTTGATCTTCACGTAGTCATACGTGAGGTCACAAGTCCACACCGTGGCGCTCTCCGTGCCCTGCTGCAGATCGATACGGATATCCAGTTCATCGGTTCGCATGGCGTTGCTGACCTCATCGGGGTTGAACGCGGCAGGCAGTCCCCGCTCACACACAGGGATCCCCGCAATGCTGATATTCACCGCGTCCGGATCGAACTCCACACCGGAGTACCCCAAGGCCACCAGCACGCGCCCCCAGTTGGGATCATTGCCGAACAGCGCGGTCTTCACCAATGGGGAATTCGCCACGGCTTTTCCCATTCGTCTGGCCGCTTCAAACGTCCGAGCGCCCTGCACCGTAACCGTGACCAGCTTGGTGGCGCCTTCACCGTCCGCGGCCAACTGGCGCACCAGTCGCGTGAACAGCAGCTCCAGCGCCCGTTCCACTTCATCCAGCCGGCGCGTCAAGTCCACCCCTGACGCGCCATTCGCCATCACCAACACCATGTCATTGGTGCTGGTGTCGGCATCGATGGTCAGACAGTTGAACGTGCGTTCCACCGCATCGGTCAAACAGCGTTGAAGGCCTGCCGAGGATACCTTTGCATCGGTGGTGCAGAAGCACAACATGGTCGCCATGTTGGGGGCGATCATGCCCGATCCTTTGGCGATGGCTCCGAAACGGACGACCCCCTCGGGAAGGCGCAACTCCATCGCTTCACACTTGGGACGGGTGTCGGTGGTCATAATGGCGCGTGCGGCATCGGGACCGCCCTCCGGGGACAAGGCGTTAACCGCGGATTCCACTCCGTTCAACAACAGGTCCATGGGCATGGGCCGTCCGGTCACTCCGGTGGAGCCCACCAGCACCATTGAAGGATGCACTCCCAAGAGGTTGGCGGCGCGTGTGGCGGTTTGAGCGGTATCGATGAACCCCTGGTCACCCGTAAACGCGTTGGCGTTCCCGGCGTTGGCCACTATGGCGCACGCTTGCCCGGACTCCACGACGCGTTTCGAGTATCTCACACAGGGTGCACAAGCGGTATTCCGCGTAAACACACCGGCCACATCAGCCGGCGCATCCGAAACGATCAGCGCCACATCTGGCCCCT
Source organism: uncultured bacterium (assembly GCA_964650005.1). GTDB lineage: Bacteria > Armatimonadota > HRBIN16 > HRBIN16 > HRBIN16 > CAZHSN01. Next base: position 72,584 of record CAZYPZ010000010.1, read on the forward strand.
GTGTCTTGAGTCCGCAACGCACACCGGCCGCCCGGAATCCGCGAGGGGCCGTTACCCCTCCCTCGATCCAGCGATACATATCATCCGTCATTGGCTACCTCCTCCGTCGCCGGCGCTTCTTCATCCGGCCAGTAACGCACATTGGTGATCACAACACCCCGAATGTTACCCAACGCCAGTTTCAACAACACCGCGGCGTTCGCATGCAGCAGTTTTTCCCAGACGCCACTTACCACAAATTCCGGCACAACCACCGTCACCAGTGCGTCGGGCCGTTCTTCTTTGACCTGCTTCACGTACTCCACCAGCGGCTGCACCAGCGAGCGGTAGGGGGAGTCGATAATCACTAACGGTACACCATGCCCCCAGTCTTCCCATTCACGCAGGATGACGCTTTTAAGTTGCGTATCCGGCATGGTCTCGATCCGGACAGCACGTACATCCTCGGAGAGCTGGCGCGCGTAGCGCAACGCCTTGATATTTCCGCGATGCAACCGGTCCATCAGCACCAGCACCGTATGTGGGCGTTCAGAAGTATCGGGCTTGTAGTCGGCCGGCAACCGCAACTGGTTTCTGAGCTTCTCATAGTGTCGATTGACCGCGCTGAACCATGCCATCAACGACGGTATCACGATCAAAACGATCCAGGCTCCATGCAGCGTCTTCTCGAAAATGACGATCAACAGCACCAAAAAGGTGGCCAGCGCACCGATGCCATTGAAGAACGCTTTGATCATCCAGCCTTGGTCGCGCAGTTTCAACCAGTGCCGCACCATACCCGTTTGGCTGAGGGTGAACGACATGAACACCCCCACCGCGTAGAGCGGGATCAGTCTTTCCGTGCGTCCCTGGAAAATGACGACCAGCAGACTGGAGCACAGTCCCAGCATGATGATGCCATTCGCAAACACCAGCCTGTCGCCCAAGTTGGACAACTGACGCGGCATGAACTTGTCCTGCGCGAGGATGGCCACCAGACGCGGAAACCCGTTGAACGATGTGTTCGCCGCCAGAAACAGAATGAGCGCCGTGCTGAACAGCACCAGTCCCACCAGGATCCGGTTGTTATGAAACACCGAATAGGCGATCCAGTAAATAACGGTATGGGTGTCGAACGATTCGTGGTATATCACGTCCAGCTTGTCGGCCAGATAACTGACACCGCCAAAGTTGACGGTCAGCAGGAACACCATCATCAACATGGTTTGCGCAGCGTTCTTTGCTGCCGGCTTGCGAAAAGCCTGCACCCCGTTACTGATCGCCTCGATGCCTGTCAATGCCGCGCAACCGCTGGCAAACGCACGGAACAGTAACGCCACAAGCGCAAGACCAGCCAGCTCCCCGGAGCCAGGGTTTTCAGCAAACCACCTCTTGTATTCCGGCAGATCTCTCAGCACATACGGTTCATAATGAAAAAGCGGCCCGATGATGCCCACCCCGAGCATCAGAAACAGGCTGAACAGAAACAGGTACCCCGGTATGGCGAACAACACACCCGACTCCCGCACCCCATGCAGGTTGGCCAGAGTCACAAAACCGATGGCAACCAGACAGAGAGGCACCCGATAATCATACAGAGACGGGTAGAACGACACGATCTGGTGAACGCCCGCGGAGATCGCCACGGCCACGCTCAGCACATAGTCGGTCATCAGTGAGGCAGCTGCCAACAGTCCGGCACGCAGCGAGATATTTTCGCGCGCCACCAAGTAGGCGCCGCCGCCACTCGGGTAGGCGTAAACGGTCTGCCGGTATGACAGCACCACCAGGATCATCAGGACAATGATCGTCCAGGATACATCGGTGATGTACCCCATGCCCGCCGCGCCGACAACCGTCAGCTGCAGCAGGATCTCCTGAGTACCATAGGCCACTGACGAGAGCGCATCCGAGGAGAAGATCGGTAACGCCAGGTATTTCGGCAGGCGCTGCTCCTCGATCCGTTGACTCTCAAGTGGCCGGCCGAATACCAGCCGGCGCAATATGTTCCATGGTGTCATTGAGTTGCGGTCACACCTGTTTCATAAGCTGACAGAGCCGTTGCTGCGGACACGGATACCAGGGCGTATGCGATTGAAGCTTGGTGAACTCAGCACACACTCCCATCGCCAGGGACGTTTGGGTGATGGTGCGCACCACAGCCGCTCCCAGCAGCGCCGGGTCCATGCTGACACGCGCGTAAAGCACCAGCACGCCGCTGCGGATCTCCCCCAACTCCGCGCCCCCGATCTCAGGGCAATCACCTGGCCGATAGATGTTACCACCCATCATCTGTTCACCGGCGCGCAGGAGGAAGCGCAAGCGCACCGACCGGCAGTCACGGCATCGAAACGCCTCGCACAGATGGCGCATCATGGACTCACAGAAGGCACGCGCCGAGAACGGAGCCTCCGACTGTATTTGTACCGTGCAGGAGACCCATCCCATGTGTGTTCCGCCGCTGGCGTACGCATTGACATCCGCTTCGTGGTGCATTCGAGAACCGGCAGGAGCATCCCGTTGCAGCGTTTCAGCCAGCTCCACAACACCGCGACCGTCACGGGTAGATACCAGCACCACTTGCTTGCCCGGGTGCATCGCCTGCAGGTTCCCCCGTATGAGTTCCGCCTCCGAAGCGCTCAGCAGATCCACTTTGTTCAGCACCACAATATCCGCTTCGTCGATCTGGCGCCGATACATCTCTTTCACAGCCGGGTCAAGCTCTGTCTCTTCCGGATCCGCCAGCATCTCGTAGGCGTGTTCCGGGTCAAGCACCGTCACGTACGGGCCCGGCTGGAACTGGGCGCCGTAGAACTGCTTCAGCGGCGCCAACACCGTGGCGGCCAAATCGGCACAGCTGCCTGCCGGTTCACAGATGAGCACTTGCGGGTTCTGAGCGATCACCGTCTCCGTGTCATCCAACAGATCCACCAGGCGGCACGCAAAACAGCCGTCGCCTATCTCCTCCAACGGTGCGCCGTATTCCGATGCGACTTTATCCAGCAGTTCCGCCGGGTCTCCAGCAGCCACCAAACCCACCCGAAGACCATCGGACAACCAGACGCGTGTAAGCGCGCCGATCAGCCTGGTTTTGCCAGCCCCCAAAAAGCCGCCGATAAACACCAGGCGGATCCGATGGGGGGCTGATTCGGAATGATGAAGCGATGCAGATGACATGGGCGGTCAACCTCCTCAGATGACTCCCTTCAGGGGGCAACGGCAGGAACACGCCCATATTGTAGCACAGCGGTCTAGCGATACACTCGATTTGCGCTTGCTGAGTTTCTCTCAGGCGCTGGCAGCACAGCCTTCATTCGGTGACTCGTCCGGCCAGTACCGTACGTTCGTCACCACTACGCCGCGCAGGCCACCCAGCGCCAGCTTGAGCAGCACCGCCGTGTTCGCATGCAGCAGTCTTTGCCACCAGCTGGACACCACAAACTGAGGCACCACCACAGTGACCACACCGTTCGCATTTTCGGCGATCACCTGCTGCACATATTCCACCACGGGGCCGACGAGCGACCGATAGGGCGAGTCGATGATGACAAGCGGGATCCCCTGACCCCAGTCTTCCCATTCGCGAAGCACCACCTGCTTCAACTCGGCATCGGGTGAGAGTTCGATCCGCACCGCGCGTACGTCCTTAGAAATCGCGTTCGCATATTGTAACGCTTTTACGTTTCCGCGATGCAGCCGGTCTATCAGCACCACAACCGTATGAGTCCGCCGATCGACCTCCGGCACATATCCCGGAGCGATCCGTAACTGCGCCCGCAGGCGTTCGTAGTGGCGGTGCACAGCCGCAAACCATCCCATCATGGCCGGAATAATGATCAGCACCACCCAGGCGCCCTCAGCGGTCTTTTCGAATATGATGATCCCCAGCACCACACAGGTCGCCACCGCGCCCAATCCGTTAAAGAACGCCTTGCCGATCCACCAGGGGCCGCGCTCCTTCATCCAATGGCGCACCATACCCGTCTGGCTAAGAGTAAACGACAGGAACACACCGACCGCATACAGCGGTATCAGGCTGTCCGTATGGCCCTGAAACGCGATCACCAGCAGGCCCGCAGATAACCCCAGCAGAATAATGCCGTTGGAAAATACCAGCCGGTCACCCAGATTGGCCATCTGCCGGGGCATGTAACGGTCTTTCGCCAGTATCGCCACCAATCGCGGGAACCCGTTGAACGAGGTGTTGGCTGCCAGCAACAAGATCAGCGCGGTACTGAACAATACCGTTCCCACCAGCGCCCGGTTGTGATGAAACACCGAACTGGCAACCCAGTAGATCACCGTATGCGAGTCAAAATCATGCGCGTAGATTACATGAAGCTTCTGCGCCAACCAGCTGACGCCCCCAAACATGACCGCCAGCAACGCGGCCATCATCAGCATGGTCTGAGCGGCGTTCCGGCTGGCTGGACGTCGGAACGCCTGCACGCCGTTGCTGATGGCCTCGATGCCGGTCAGCGCCGCACAGCCACTGGCGAACGCCTTCAGCAACAGCAGCACCAGCACGACTCCGGTAATGGGGCCGGCCCCCTGATGACGCGCCAGCCAGGCCTGATATTCAGGAGTGGTGTGCAACGGATAGGGCTGGTATCCCAGATACGGCCCCAAAATACCGGTGACCAGCATGGAGCCCATACACAAAAGAAAGAAATAAGTGGGCATGGCGAACAACGCGCCGGACTCCCGGACACCGTGCAGATTGGCGATCGTGATAAAAGCGATCGCAGCCAAGCACAACCCGACCTCATGTCCATGCAGTGCCGGTATAAACGAGGTAACCTGCTGCACCCCCGCGGCTATCGACACAGCCACGGTCAGCACATAGTCGGTCAGCAACGCGGCCGCCGCGAGCAGACCGGCCTGAACCGAGATATTCTCCCGGGCGACCACATAGGATCCGCCCCCGTTGGGATAGGCGTATACGGTCTGCAGATACGAGAGCGCTACCAGGAGCAGCAACCCGATGATGGTCCATGAAACCGTAGTGACATAGCCCATTCCTGCAGCGCCCACAATGGTGAGTTGAAGCAGGATCTCCTGCGTGCCGTATGCGACCGATGACAACGCATCGGATGAAAAGATCGGTAAAGCCAGCACCTTGGGGAGGCGTTGTTCCTCGATCCGCTCATTTTCCAGCGGGGTGCCGAACAGAACTGTGCGCAGTGTACTCCAGGTAAACATCGACGCCTTATCACCTGCAATCGAGGTAAATTGGCGGCAGCTTCGGACCGGGGAGCCACGGATCCTGTGGACACCGTTTCGTGAGGTTATACACGGCTCTGGCAAAACGAGAGCCGGCAACACCATACGCAACCGGTAGTCAACACATCAGTAAGGGTGGTCCGTTCGAGTCACAATGGGTCGCCTCTGTTTATCGGGCAGTCACGGTGCTTTTTCCATTGTCACACCGTGGAAAGCCCGATAGATAATACCACTGAATTGACGGACTGCAACCTCACGGATCCCCCATCCGGCGATTACTGGAAATTGTGCATCCCTTGTTTTGTCTTGACGGGATCGTACAGCACTCAAGGTCAAGCGTATGGATATGCATCCGTATTACTCATCCGGATTGATGGCAACGCGCAGAGTCCCCAATAGTTGCGGATCACTCGAGGTGATCCGAAGCCCCAGTTGCCACTCTCCCCAGCCCTGAGCGACACACACCAGCAGATGGTTCCATCCGCGACGCAGCGGCAGCCGGTCGATCCTTTGAGCGTCCATCGTCAACGGATGGATCGCGGCATCTTGATACAGCAGCTCCCCGTTCAACCAGATGCGCGCACCGTCATCCGAGCCAAACGACAAGCCCACACGCGGTACATCCGGCGCGGCCAGCAGTTCATCCAACGGGCGGGGAGAGTGGATCCACAGGCTGAACCAGGCGGCGGCGTTCTGTGATACAGCGTTCCCGTACACCCGGCGCAGGTCAAACCAGCCGCCGGGTTCGGCGGTTACCGGTCTCCACGTCAATCCTTCCAGCGGCTGCCGGCTCGACGCACTCGCCAACACCTGTGCGGGATCGGCAGCAGCCGCCTCTGCATAACTGGTGTGTGCAACGGGTCCCAAGACCATCGCCTGACGCACCACCCCTTCGCTGTCGGCGGCCCCGCCGGCCAGATCCGGCGGGGCGGTCACCCGCACACCTAACCCGGCACATAACCGCCGGACCAGCGGACGGACCGACGCAGCGCGCGGGTTGAGCGTGAGCACATACAAACGACCGGAGTCCACTTGAAATCGCGCCAATGCGGCGCCTTCAGGCTGACTTTCCACCTCCGAGCGGAACACTGAAGCCGTCTTGATATTTTCCGGACGGTCATTCCATCGGCGCCAATCGGTACGATGCGCCCCCAGCAACACCTGACCGCCGGCGCGCTTCACGCCGCCTAGACCAAAGCGCATCAATGGTTGAGCGTCACGGGCATGGGCTCCGTACAGATCCGCTTCGTTCATCCAGCGCGTTTCACCAGCCGGTAACGGCTTCTGCAGGCAGGACGCCTCACGCCGGGTCACCTCCAGAGGCGCCTTCAGCAACGGTTGTACGGCGGATACGCCAGCAGGCTCCGTGGCCCACCAGACCACCGTGCCACCCGATTGCAATGCGCGCCGACATCGATCCAACGCCGCCTCACCGCTGGCGCTGTCCAGTATCCACAGCGGCTTGGTTATATCGTTCGCCGTGGCCGTTTCTATTGGCGCCCCCGCGGCACGCAACGTCCAGAAAACCGCGCTATCGGATGCGGCGACGACAGCCACAGACCGGATGGGCCCTGTCTCGGGCGGATCGGTGCGCACAATTGGATGGCTGGCCGGTCTCCATCGAACCGGTCGAGGAGACGGTTGAGCCCAAGCCGCAGCCACCGCATCATACAGCGGCCAGGTACGCCATACAGGCAGAGAGGGATCATACCCCGGATTGAACGTGGTGCTCCAGGGACCCAACCGTTCGGGCTGCACCCCTGGCGCGCCCTCCCGATAGGGCGGAAATGTCACCCCATCGGCCGGCGTGGGCGGCCGGGATGTATCCCGCAGGCCAATGGGAAGGGGTTGCAGACCATACCAGGCCACATTGAAGATGCTGTTCCACACCGCCCCCAACCTGCGCTGTTCGGTCAACAACCGCCAGCTTTCGACGGCGATACCCTCCATACGGCCCTGCACGCTCTGATACGCTCTCGGGCCAAACCATCCTGCCACCTCGGCCGGCGTTGAGTAATAGGCGGAGCTGGCCTCGCCCACGCCCCACGGACGTCGTTCCGCGGCGATGCGGCGGTATGTCGTCGCGTCCCCATAGTGCACAATCGACACGGGCAGCCGTCCGAACAGCGCCTCGTCTCCATCGCTGCTGATCCAGGGGCGACTGGGGTCCAGCGCGCGCATGCGATCCGCCAGATCGGCCACTTGTGAGGCCACCCGATGCACGACACCATCCGTCGCACCGCGCACGCCCAATGCAGCCACGATCTCATTGGCTACGCTCCAGCCCATCACCGACGCATGGTTACGGTCACGCATCACCAGCCGATCCACGTGATCCGCACAACGTCGCCAGAACTCCACATTGTCATAGTTGAACGCACAATGACTGGCCCAAATCGCTGTCTCATCCAATACCGCGATGCCCATCTCATCGGCAACGTCCAGGTAGAACTCCGGAAACGGTTGTGCGTGAAGCCGCACGGCGTTGCCGCCTGCGGCCTTCAAGGCGGAGAACCACGCCCAGGCGTATCGTCGGCTCATCTGCGGAATGCCCATAAAGTGCCAGGAGTCCGCATACAGCGACACCGGTTGACCGTTCAACAGCAGACGCCTCCCGCTCAGTTGCCACTCGCGCCAGCCAAAGCGCACAGATCGCGTGTCGACCAGTTGCCGCCCCCGATACAGACGGACCACCGCCACGTGCAGGCGAGGCGATGAGAACGACCACCGCTTCCAACCGTGCGCCGGCAATGAGACGCTTAATCGTCCATTCGCCGCCACAGGAATTCCATTCTGTGTTAAGATCAGCCGGCCAGGCGCTCCGTTTGGTTCGGCCGCATCCGGATGTGCGGGAGACACGCGTGGTTTCCATTCATGCACTTGAACGCTCAGGGTCATGTCAGGATGTTTCGGCCCATCGACCCTCGCCGTGATGTCCAGCGCCCCGCGCGATACGCGGGGGTTGAGATACACATCGCGCAAGTGTGTTTGAGGAGTGGCCAGCAGATCGATATCCTGCCAAGGTCCCACCATAGACATGCCCCAGAAAGAACCCGTGGGCCAGGTCAGATTACCCAGCGGCCCATTCTGTGTGAACAGATCAGCCTTCCGGATGCCCAACAGGATTTCCGCCTTCTGGCCAGCACGCACCAGCTTGGTGATCTCCTCCTCGCGCGGTAAAAACAGTTCCAAGTGACGGCCCAATGACGTCCCGTTGACAACCACTTCGCATTCACCGGCCACAGCGGCCAGGCGTAAGGTGATACGCTTGTGCTTCCATCCCGCAGGGACCTTAACCACGCGGCGCAACCAGGCCGCACGCATCGTCTCCCACCGGACCGGATAGCCCGGGTAGCATCGGAAATCGCCGCCGTCACCCGCAGAAAAGCTGTTTACATTCCATGGAGACGGGACCTTCAGCCGTTCCTGCTGCCATCGCACGGCCTTCGGACGTGACAGCGGTCTCTGGACATCTGTTACGGAGTCATCTTCCACGTCCTGCACCTGCCAAAGTCCGTTCAAACTCAGCGAACCCCGCTGGGGAGCCTCTACAGGCGCCACGCGGGGATAGTCCGGTGCAAACGGCCGGTTAAACGGCACGGCCCCGGCGGCCACTGCAAAGGCGGTGCCGACACCGCACATACAGGCGTACAGCTTCACGTGAATGCCCTCCGAACGAACGATCCAGATGACCAGACTGTTAGCCACACACGGATCTGACACCTGCCCTCAGAACATCCCCGGGGGGGTCATGCGGTCGTCGAAATACTAGTATATATGCTTGTTTTGTGAAATATTCACAGAAATATGGACGTTTTCGGACGTTCGCTTCTCCGAAAACGCGCTATATAACGGGGCAGGCCGGATGTCGACATACAGCATATAGTGTGCCGGCACACACCGGAGCATGACGTGCCCTGACTTCATTTAGCAGAATTATGTACTTATATATATTGATTAATTTCATATAATATTAGCCATTATATGTCAGTATATGTCACTATTTATTTGTTTTGCATGTTGTCTTACATCTTTAGGAGTTGATCCCGTTTTGTGACATGTGGTAGACTTCAGAAGCCTTCGTCCTGGCGGCACCGTATACTTTTCCGAGTCTGTTCGGGAAAGGGCCAGAAAGGAGAAACGACGTGCACATGCGACATCGGATCGCCATCAGCAGTGTGCTGGTGACGATCACCGCCACATGGTGCGCGTTCGTGACCGCCGATGCAGGGGTTCGAACGATTACCCTGCGAGAGGGTGGCACGGTGCGTACAATCCAAACGCAAGCCGCAAGCGTTGCAGAGATGCTTCGTGAAGCGAATATTGGGCTGAACGAACTCGACCGATGTGTTCCCAGCCCGAAAGAGCCTCTAGCCGATGGCATGGAGGTAACGGTCACACGAATCGAGCGCCGCAGTGCGACGGACCGCGTAACTCTGCCCCGTCCAGTTCGCCGCTTCGCGGACCGTACCATCCGCCCCGGAGTGGTCCGGGTAGTCCAGGAAGGACGCGATGGCCTGAGGGAAGACACCTATCAGGTCTATCTCGCGGATGGCCAGGAGGTCGCCCGCAAACGGGTGGCATCGAAGACTGTAGTAGAGCCGAAGTCTCGTGTCGAAGCGTTCGGCACCGGGAAGGCGTTGCTCTCGCGCAGTGGATACAGCACACGGCGCGTGCTGGACATGCTTGCCACGGGCTATGCCCCGAGAGCCTGTGGCGGAAGCCGGACAGGACGAACGGCGACCGGCGTACGGGCCGGCTACGGTAAGGTAGCCGTCGACCCGCGAGTGATACCGCTCGGCAGCCGGTTATATATCGAGGGCTACGGGTACGCCATCGCAGCCGATACGGGAGGAGCTGTCAAGGGCCACCGCATCGACCTGGGACACGAGACCCGACGTGACGCGCTGCGGGTAGGCCGTCAGCGTGTGAAGGTGTACGTGCTCGACTAACCGCGCCCCTGTGCCGGTTTCCAGTGGACGAAACCGGCACAGGAACTATATCATGTCTGCGACATGACCGATTCACCTCATTTGACCACTCCCTCCCATGTGCATCGCCTGCTCGCCGAGCATGGCCTGCGCACCGATCGCCGGCATGGACAACATTTTCTGGCGGACCGCAATATTCTTCTGGCTTCGATCGCCGCCTCCGGACTGCAACCGGATGAAGGGGTGCTGGAAATCGGAGCGGGTATCGGCACACTCACCGTGGAGTTGGCTCAGCACGCCGCACAGGTGCTGACATTCGAGATCGACCGTCGCCTGCTGCCGGTGCTGCACGCCCAGATAGCCCCCTATCCCCATGTCCGTCTGATCGAACAGGACTTTCTGAGATCGAACCTGCCGGATCTGTTACGCGACACGTTCGCCCAGCGGCCCTGGCGCGTCGTGGCGAACATTCCGTACAACATCACCGCACCGATCCTGCAGCGTCTGTTCACCGATACTGCCGGATGGCGCTGCGCGGTACTGATGGTGCAGCGTGAAGTAGCCGAGCGGCTGACGGCAGAACCGGGCAGCGATGCGGCCGGGGCGCTGACGGTGTTCGCCCATTACCACAGTCAGCCGGAGATGTTGCGACGGGTTCCCGCGTCCGTATTCTATCCGCCCCCTCGGGTGGAGAGCGCGTTGATCCGTCTGACGCCGACCCCACGCGCCCTACCTGAAAACGTGGAAACGCAGATGTTTCGGATCGTACACGCGGTGTTCCAACAACGCCGGAAGACGCTGTCCAATGTGCTCACCTCGCTGTTTGCGGCTGATCGGACTCAGGTGGACCGGGTGATTACCTCCGCGGGCATCGATCCATCGCTGCGCGGTGAACGGCTGTCACTGGCACAGTTCATGAAACTCGCTCGAGTCACCTGCGAGTTGGCCCCGATCTCATAACGGCTGGATGATCTTGAACAGCAGCTGCTCGCGGAACGACTCCGAATTGGGATCACCCACCATGATGAAGTACTCCATGCCGCCATACCCGGCGCGCTTCAGACTGAGATACCAGTTTGTGTGACCCGCCTGACGCACCAGCCGCCCGCCAACGCTGCGTCCGCCTCCCAGATCACAACTGACAGTCATGATCTGCTGGGTCGCCTTTTCGGTGTGGCTCAGCTGCTCATGGCTCAGCGACACATCCCAGCGCCGCCACAACCGCACATACCCTCCCAGGCCGGTGAACCGGTATGGACTGCTGCTCATCCGCCCGTAGGCGTGGCGGAACCAGAGTTGATTGAACTTATTGGTTTGAGGCCATCCCCCGCTGATGGACTGCACATGGTCGTGGTTCGCTTCATATCGGCCGCGTGACGCCGAATACTCCAGCTTGAGTTCTTCGTTCCACACTGTGCCCAGCCCAAACCCCAAGCCATCGCGGAAGAAGCCTGACGACCGGCGGCGCAAACTTTCGGTATGGATTCCCAGCCACAGGTTGGTCAGAATCCCCTTCCGGTACCGTGCGCCGTATCCGAAGCTGCCGCCTCCGCCTTCCTGGTCCACATGCGACGCGTAGCCGATCGGCAGCCGTACTTGAGGCGTGATGTAGTTGATCCATCCATTCGCATTCCACAGGCGATCTCGCCACCAAGCACTCATCTGAGCCCATTCACCGCGTCCCATCTCATCCGATGAGATCCCCCAATTCACCCCACCGCCGAAATTACCGGTCTGATGCCCTGCCCCCATCGAAAGCACCAGGCTTTGAGCGTCTGCCTCTGAATGCGACGCCACCAACCCGCTGACCGACGTATAAGGAGAGAAGAACGCTTGTGTTCGGCTGACAAAGTCGTGCGTCCCATCGGGGCCGGATGTGATCAAACTCCCCAGATTCACGGTGGTGCCCAACCGCCCATACAGCTTGGCGCCTGTCCGAACCTTGGGTATCCGCACGCTGGCGAACGGACGAACGGCACCCCCTTCGTTGAACAGATCACCGCCCTCCTGAAAGAACGGCCGGCGTTCGGCGGTCAGCCGTCCGGAATACGAAAAGTCCACCGTGTCCACAGCCCCTTCCACGCTGTCGAAATCCGGATTGACAGTCACCACACCCGTCAATTGCGGAGTGAACCGTTTGCGCATATCCACACCGGTACGCAACGGCGTTTTTCCATCGCTATACCCCCCGGAGACATACGCCAACATCGATATGGGATCGTTCCACTGAACCGCGGGCAGTTCCAGCCCCACCCACTCGCCGGTACGATCCTGCAAATCTTTCGGTCCTGTACACGACCAGCGATGATCGTCGCTGTGCCTGCCCACACCGCGCTCGAAGTTGATGCCCATCGTCAGGCGCCTTCCGTTCGGACGGGTAAACATGCTCCATGGTATGCGCAGTTCGCCTTGCCATCCGTGCGGTGTGATCAGGCAGGCACTGGTCCAGGCGCCCTGCCATTCCTGCTGCGCCGCTCGACCGCCTACCAGTCGGGTATTCTGAGCACCCGCCGGGTTCACCGTCAACAGGTTGCGATCTTCCCCGCGCTTGGAGTTGTAACAGTTCAGCTCGAAGTCCAGTGTATCATCGCCATGAAACCCCGCATTGTTGCGCGTCTCCTTGGCTGAGATCAGATGAGGTTCTGGATCGGCACACATAAAGGCAATGTAAATGAACTCGTCATCATATCCCAGCCAGAACCGGGTGTCGAACGCTCCGGAAGGTTCCTGTAAGGTTTCATTCGTGAATCCGCTGCCCTCCGGAAGCTTGCTCCAGCAGGCGTCCCGTATATGGCCGTCGATCGTCGGTGGTTCGGTCACCCGTACGGCAGGATATTTGCGGGAGGATTCAGCGAACACCGCCGATGTCATGGCCATCAGGGCGCAGATCAACAGGCATAGCTGTATTATGATCCGATGAGGTCTCATTCGGTTTGGTGATCTCTCCTGTCAGGAACTGCGGGGTGGCGTGGGCTGCGCAGCAGCGCCAGCACACCACCCGTGAACATCAAGATTCCGGCCAGAGCCGTTGTCACATACAGGCCGACATACTGGTACAGGTATCCCGCAGCCAGTCCCACCACCACGCCTCTGACACCGATGACCGTGAACTGCACGGCTTGGAACCGAAGCGCCGAGTGACCGGCCGCCATGGCGTTCACCATCAGCGCCTGAGCACACAGCTGATAGCCCACACCCACATTGTTCACACCGACTGCAATCAGCATCGGCCAGAACGCCTGCTCACGCCCTCCCGGCGCCAACAGCAGCACGGTGGCGGTGAACATCGACGCACTTTGCAACATCCAGGGCACGCCCATCATCCGGTTCGATGCGGTGACCCGCGCTCGACGTGCGAACCAGACCGATACGGCCATCTGCGTCAACAACGCACACGCCGTCAGATAGCCCACTTGCGACGGCCGAAACGCAAACGCGCTGCGATCGGCCCACAAGATGGGAGAGACAAACACCAGCAGACAGACACCCACGCCATAAACGGTGATCGTCTGCAACAGCTTCCGGAACTCCGGATGGTCCTGAGGGCGGTAGTTCGCCTCTTCCGGCGGCATAGGCGGTTCTGTCAGCCGTCGAAATCTGACCATGACGACCGACGAACAGAGTCCGAGCGCTCCCATCGCCCCCAGCAGGCGGACCGACCCATCGATACTCAGGTGATCCATCCAATGCCCCAGCGACATCACACAGAGTGCTCCAGCCAGAACTTTGGCGCCATACAGAATGCCCATCAGCCGTGCCTGATCGGTCCGCTGATAGATGAGCCGGAAGAGCGCCGGATAGACCGAGTCGGCCAACGGCCCAAAAAAGAGCGCTCCAAAAGTGCCTGCCAGCAAGGCAGGCAAAGACGGCCAAATGGCCGCGACAAGCAAGACGCTCGCGGCCATACCTCGCAGCACAGCATGGAACAACCCGATCGGGACATAACGGCAGGCGAGCGGACCAAGCCACGCCATCGCCAGCGGCAGATAGCTGATCGACACCGTGAGCCCGATAATGTTCGGTCCCACGCCCGCCCGGCGCGCCAGCACCATGGCATACGCGCCGATCGCGCCCATCATGGCGCTCCATAACACCGAGGCGATCAGATCCGCCAGAAAGCGTTGGCGCAGCTCGGCCTCTTCCCGATCGAGCGGAACACGGCGCCAACGCATCACCTGCGTTGACTCCGCTCATTCCATCGGTCAGTCACCGCTGATTCCGTCCGCATAGATACCCGGCACACTGCCTTCGATCACGACGGCGCCCACACATTGTGCATAGAAGCCCGTCGGCCCCGCACCGCCGATGATGCCGTAAGCATATCCCAACTCACGCAATCCGTGCAGCGAAGCGATCAGCAAGGCTTTACCGATGCCTTGCCCCCGTTCCGCTTCGTCCACTCCGGTTGGGCCGAAAAATGCCTTATGCGTACACTCCACTCCGGCGAATCCCAACAGTCGGCCCTGCTTCAGGGCGATGTACACAGTGGTGGGCTTATTGCAAAACCCCGGGACAACCTCGGCAGCCCAGCCGTCGCCAAACCGGGCAGCGATCCATGGCTGCACTTTCGACAGTTCATGCGGCAGTACGCGACGGATAATCACTCCCAAAGCCGCCATTCGGTCCAACTCGGGCTGCAGCGGGGGCAACCGCAGCAGGTTGACAAGCATATCGGGCATATGCGACGCTCCTGTTGCACACGTGTGCGTTTCTCTATCACCGTATTATGCCACGGTCAGCCGGCACATGCCGATCAAGGCGCGAATAACGTACTGCGGTGTTCGGGAAACAGGCCCGATTTCCACTTACGATAGGTGGAATCGAGATGAAAACATCCGGCCTCTTCGGGCAGACGGTCGATGTGTTCCCGTGGCGCACGGGTGAACACATCGCGTATGGCATCCAGATAGTCGAAGCCGAATTCACGGCACGGAGCGATGTAGTGGCCTTCGCCCCATTCGTTCCAGTTATCGAACAGCACCAGCTGCCGCTGCAGCGAACCGGCCGGCTGAGCCAACACATGTGCGCGGACGCGCCGGGCCATTTCTCGGTATTGAGCGGTGGTCACCCGCCAATGTGCGGACGGCGCGCTGCCGGAATACTCCTCCCATGCGCTCGGATCCCAGCGTACCGGCACCGTCGCCACCACCGGAATGGGCGACCTTCGAGATCGGTTGGTCAGATTTTCCATATACCGGTTCACCGCTTCGGTTCCGGTATAGTTGCGCGGCACGTTGAAGCAGTACGCGAACGACGCGTCGGCGCCGCATTCCGCCTGAAGCCTCAGGTTCGGTTCATCATCGCCGCGATACTCGGAGATCACCCACAAACCACCCAATCCGGCGGCATGGCTCATCTGTTTCAGCAGCGCCACGGCTTCCCTCGCCCGGTCCTCGCCGCCAAGATCGGCAGCCAGCCGTTCGATCCGGTAGATAGCCAGCACCGGCACGCCGTTGATCCGCAAATAGGACGGATGGCGCAGATAGTGGCGCAGCCAATACGGCATAAGCCGCTGTCTCAGGTCGTCCATATCACGAATGCCGGCGAAACCCGGCTGGTTTTCCCACATGATCGCGAACCGGAAGTGATTGACAAAGCGCGACCGCAACAGCCCGCCGTGGATCGCTTCACCCAGAAAGTGCCGGATGGGCTTACCCTCATTACCGGGTTCGCGATACCAGCAGTACAGAAACGCCTGGAGTCCATGCTCCAAAGCCCACTTGACTTCCCAGTCGACCACACGGGGCTCCGCCTCGTCATACCATCCCAGCGCGGGGCGACGGTCGGGGAATGGCTCGACGGCGCTCCAGCCGGTCGCCCACGTTGTGGCGGTCGTCCAACCCGGGAAGTGGATCACGCCCAAGACCAATCCGTCAGCGGGCTTGACTACATCCGGAGTCGGCGCCGATCCAATGCGGCGGGAAGCCACAGGCGGCGTAAACACCCGTTCAATGACTGCCGTGGCGGACTCCGCTCCTCCACCACTGATGCGGAACCGCACCCGCACCAGACCGGCCCGCGGAGCGCGCAACCGCCAAGTGAGTGTGACGTTGGGATACAGCTCCTGTGTGCGCAATATCCCGCGCTTTGTGGCGCGCGCCAGGGGACGCCGGATCCACTGCTGAGACGACCGGCCAATCGGCGACCGCAGCGATGCGCCCGTTACGACAGCCTGTGCGCTGACCGCTCCCCGGATCGGCCCCAGCGCCTCAATCCGGAGATGCAGCAACTCTTCCTGACCGGCTCGGCTGACGGTTCGCCCCCAATAGGGGGTCACCCGCAATCGGGTGGTCTCCTTCGGCAGTGGGGGGCCAGCGGTCTGCTCGAACCGCACCAGGTCCCAAGAGGATTGTCCCCGATTGCTTTGAAGCCGCAGCTTTATGGGCTCATTCAGTCCCTGGCCATCCTGCGGAGTCCAGTCCATACTGACCCGCTTCCAGCGTCCGGCCTCCTTGGCTGCATCGAAACCGAACTGCTCATACCGCCGCACCATCCAGTCGCCGGCCGGGTTTTGCGTCAGTATCACCAGATAGGTATCCGGATGCACAGCCGGATTACCGGCCGTCCAGGCAACCATACCGATCCAAGCCGAGACGCGGTACCGGCACCCCGGCCGGGCGATCAAGGGACGCCCCCAGCGCGACATCAGCTCCCGATCGGCCACTCCGGCGCCTCCGGGAGGCGTGCCCGGCAGCCCCTGACCGTTGGCGTACATCCGGTACCGCCCCGCACCAGGCGGCAACTCTTTGAAATCGCTCTTGTCGGCCTCATACTGCTGAATACCGGCGTTGTGGCATTGCCATCCCGCAGTCCCCTGCTCAAAGCTGTCTTCGAACAGAACCGTCGCCTGAGTCATCACGTCCCCCCCCTCACATCATGTGCGGTCATCGAGGAAATCGGAACACCACGGCGCCCCATGGGGCCAGATCGAGTGGAATTCCGCGTGCGGAGGCGAGCGAGGTCACCGCACCTGTGGCCGGATCCATTCGCTCTCCAGCGCGCCGCACCGGCAGATCCATCACGCCTGTCCAGCGATTCGGTCCGTCATTTGCGATCAGGTACACATCGCTGGATGAATGACGGACATGCGCCATCCGGATAGGTTGCTCACCCCCCGGTTTGATCACCACATCCGGGCGCACCATTCTGTCGATCAGAGCCGAGACGTTGGCCGCGTCCGCGGGCTCCACCCGTACGCACCGGTTCGACGCACTGATGACTCGCGCTGCGTCCAATGCGGCCGGATCGCCAACCTGTTGTGTGGACGCAGCCGGAGTCGGGCCGATCACCACCACTCGCCCGCCGGAGCGCACAAATTCGCCAAGTCTCTTCCACGCTTCGGCCGGCAAGGTGTCACACCAGGGCAGCACGACCACCCGCCATCGGTGTCGTCCCTGGATCAACTGCCCGTTCGACACCCGTGCGGTGACCAGCGCCTGAGAGTCAGCATAGAGAAATTCACGGCGCCCTGTGAACAGGCTGTGACTGACCGCCCGCAGACAGCGTTCCACCGCGCCCGCGTCATCAGGAACCTGGTTCATCCAGGCGCGTGATGGCGCAAACCGGCTCCAGACGGTCTCGATGGGATAGACCACAGCCACCTCGGCGGCGTGGATCCCACCGCGGGTCATGCCGCACAAACGGGCGTTCCACAGATTCAGTTGCTGCAGCTCCTCCTCGCTGAACTCATACGGTCCGTAGCTGAGCATGGCGTTCACTCCACCCAAGATCAACCGGGTCAATGTGGCGCGCACCATGTCGGGCGTCACCGGTATTCTCGGGTTGGACATGCGCTGCATGTGCTCAGAAACCTCGCACATCACCAGTGCATTGCCTTCCAGTTCCACCGCGCTGGCGGCATATCGGGCGGCGTTCCAAGGGATGTCCGCTCCCATCCCATCCAGACTGGGGTGCTGGGGAACGGAGGGATCGCTGCTGAGGCAGTCGATACCAGGCACATGCATCGCCCGGAACGCGGCCATCATGTCGCCATACATGCAGCAGTGGTACAGAATGTTCTCTTCCAGAATGTTGTGTCCACCCGATGGAACAGCATGCGCCTCGCACCAGCGACGAATAGGTATCCAAAACGCCTCGAGCATGCGCTCGCGCACCAGTTCCCAGTAGGCGCAACGGGCGGGCCTTCCGGCAGGTCCCGTGTCCGCCACCAGCACCGCCAGCGCATGCGCCAACGGCAGCCCCATCCGGGCGGGCGCCTCGCGCTCGAACGCAGAGGTCCAGGGCAGCACGCGCCAGGGTTGCGCACGGAAGAACAGCGCCATCAGCGACGGCTCGTCGGTGAAGGTGCTGGTAAACGCGTCACCCATGGGCATGCCGATCTTCTCGGCATAGGCATCATGGGTAACCTGTAAAAAGCGCTGCGTCACGGCCGGATTCAGCAAATCGACGTACGGAATGGACACCGGATGCGCGGAACCGTCGATTTGAGTCCCCGTAAACAGATCGCCTGTACTGAACAGCAGCACATGCCATTGCCCTGACGGAGGCCGCCACGTCAGCCCGGTATCGGTTATCTGCCCCGTGAGATCGACAGCGCCATCCAGTGTTGCGACGTTCTGGCGGACGGGCAACGCGATTGCCGCCAGCACCCGGCCTGGAGGGATGGGCAGCGTCACAGCAGCGCCGCGGGTCAACGCGTCGGAACAGAACAGCCCCTGCGTCTGCCACTCGGGATGGCCACGCAGCACGATATCCCCGGCGCGTCCCGAGGGGTATCCGTTTTCGTCATACAGCCATGTCTCCAAACCCATTGCCCGGGCCTGTTTCAGCACATGGCGCAGCGTCTCCCAGTGCGCCGGGTTTTCCACGTAGCCGTCATGAAAGGAGACATTCGTCACAAATCCGCCATATCCATGCCGTCTGACTGTATCGATCTGTCTGTTCACAGCGTTCAGATCATGCGACCATCCGTGAATGATGGGCAGCATGCGGCAGTCGGCCGGTGGATCGGCAAACTCTTTGGCCGTCAGCCCGCCGGGGTGCAGCCATCGGCGATATGCGGGACCAAAACGGTTCATCGCGGTGCTCCTTTCCTGGCAGGCGACTTGCCTGACTCCGTGTTCCCGGTCGTTGTCGGCCGTGTCGGCGTCACGGGAACCACCATGACGGCGTCCGCCACCGTGTTTCCCGTTTTCGAAGCGCCAATCGTCACACTCAGTTGTCCGTCTGAGCCGACCGTCAACATGCCCAGATCGACCCAACGTGAAGCGAGCCGCTGGTTCACACGGCCGTCCAATGCACCGCTGGAAGTCCGCGCTTTTACCGGAACATCAGTGGCATGATCCTTGTTGGGGTCCGCCGGTACATAGATACGCACACGATACACGCCGGGCTTCAATCCGCTGAACGGATACGTCGCCTGAGCGTTGGGCGCCTGCGCCGGCGCCCAGCGCACGGTATCCAGTACATTTCCCCGTGCTTCGGTTAGCGTCCATTCACCGACAAAACGCACCGCCTTATCCGAATCATCCAACAGGGTGCCACCGGACGGCGCCGCGGGGCGCATTGGTGGCGGTGGTTCGATATTCAGCCCCGACTGTACGGGAATACCAGAAACCGCTTGAATATCGACCGGCCCCGCCAACCGGTTGCCGATAAACTGGCCGGAACGGGCGCCGGTGCGCAGGCTGAATTGAGGGGCTTTCCGGTGAAACAGACTGTTCTGGATCGAGACATGCCCTCCATAGACTTCAATAGCTGAGGGAACCGGTGATCCGGTCGCACCATGCCCCCAGTCCACGAAGTTGCACGACTGAAAGGTCACATCCCCGGAGCCGGCGATGCGGGCGATCTGATACGCCGGCCCCCAAAACGCGCAGTTTACGAACTGCACCACCCCGGAATGGGGCGCCTTCACCACCACCGCTGTGGGTTTTTCGCCTTGGAACGACACGAATTCGCCGTTGGTGATCAGCAGTCCGGGTTTCTGGCTTTGCTCCACCAGCACCGCCGTGTGGGTGGCATCCGCACCGATGCCCAATAGATTCCCATTCATGCTTCCAGACGGGGTCTCGATGAATCGATAGCCCACTTTGTAGCCGAAGCAAAAGGTGTTCAGTACATATTCCCAGTCGGTGCGTCCAAAAACGAACGCTTCACTGTTTTCCGCCATCCACTTTTGAAACGCCGGTTTGCCATCCCAGCCCCAGAACGGCCAGAAGTGCACGTTCTCTATACGGCCGATGTCGTAACACTTGTCCACATACAACCCGCGGCGCAGCGGCTGCCCGTACAGACCGCGGACATAGTGACGCCCGCTGTTGTGCGTGCCCAGATCCACGCCGTTGTACGGGTTCACCAGCAGGCAATCGATGATGGACACATTGTCGCCGCCGGCCCCTTGAATACACCAAGGATATGGCTTGATATCATCAAACGACTGGTTCGGGTAGCTGATCACGATGCCCTTGATGGTGGAGTTGGTGTGCATGGTAATGAACGGCGGCGCGGACTCGTCTCCTTCACCCGCCACCGCCAGCAGATGACTGCCGTTCAGGCGCTGCACCGTGCGGGGAGGCGCCTGCCACACACCCTCCAACGTGACCCCTTCGGGGATGCGCAGGTTGCCTTTGATGAGGTACCGGCCGACCGGCACCAGCACGATCCCTCCGGTTTGCGCCTGTTCGTCCAGCGCCTTCTGAAACGCCTCGGTGTCATCCGTCACGCCGTCGCCAGCCGCACCGAACCGCTCGACATTCACGCGTGGGATCGCCTGCGCCTGAAGCGCCGGTGCGCCAAACAGAGACCAGACCGCGATCATCAACAGCAGAAACCTATGCATGGTATGTCACCCCTCGTCTGTTCGTCCCGTCACGGTTCGATACACCACCCGCGGGTTCCTGCCCCCCGGCAGCGTAAAAACGCGCGATACAGCGATCCGGATGTAATCTGTATATGAAACCGCTCAGGAACAGGAGTGGGCCGATGGCTGTATCGTTCGACAAACACCTCTGGACGGCTCCGGCGTGGTCCGAATGCACGGAAGCCCCGCCGCAAGGTCCCAAAGCCTATTTTTATGACGGACTGCTGGACACCGACGCGTTGAGGCAACAAGACGCGCTCAATCACTCGGTGAGGGGGCTGCTGCTGGATGGTCCGCCGTACGAAGGGCGCCGGACACGTATATTCGCCTGGGTGGGCATGCCTACCACACCGCCTCCCTGGCCTGCTGTTGTGCTGGTTCATGGAGGAGGAGGCGGTGCGTTTGAAGCGTGGGTTCGGCGCTGGAATGCACGCGGATACGCGGCAATCGCGCCCGACACCTGCGGATGTCTGCCCTTGGGTGAGTACAACGCATGGCAACGACTGCCGGACGGGGGACCTCCCGGCTGGGGCGGATTCGATCAAGTCGACCGACCGATAACCGACCAGTGGCCGTACCATGCCGTGGCGTCTGTGATTTTGGCTCGATCGTTTCTTGGCTCACTTCCCGGTGTGGATCCCCATCGTGTGGGCATTAGCGGTGTCTCATGGGGAGGTTACCTTACCTGTATTGCCGCTTCTGTTGACCGGCGGTATCGGGCGGCGGTGCCGGTGTATGGATGCGGCTTCCTCGATATGGGGTCGGTATGGGTAGATGTTTTGCGTTCGATGGGAGCTGCGGGCGATACCTGGCTGGCGCGTTGGGATCCGGGCGTGTATCTGCGTCGCCTTCGCACACCCATTCGTTGGGTGACCGGCACCAACGACTTCGCGTATCCGCTGGACGCGTTGATGGCTTCCTATAAGGCTGTGCGCGGGCCGCGCCAACTGAGTATTCAATGGCAGATGCCTCATGGGCATGGGGGATTCGGCGAAAATCCGGCAGAGATATCGGCTTTCCTTGACGCCCACCTGTTGCCGGGTGCATCTCCGGCGCTTCAGCTGGTACGTCATGGCCGGACACGTCACGGGTTGTACGCCACGACCAACAGACCGCTGAACCGGGCCGAGTTACTCTGGACAGCTTCGTCCCGACTGGACCCCAACTCGATTTGGAACCGTATGCCGGTCGAAGTCGACGGCAGGCGCGCCGAGGCGGCACTGCCTGACGGCGCCAAGGCGGCCATCTTGAATGTCACCGATACATGTAGCGACACGGTCAGTACGCCGGTATTCCGGAGGTAGGGTTACAGCGCCCATGTCAACCAAAAGCGTCCCGGGATGCCTGTGACCTCGCGATGCCACAAGAGCAGTCTCGCGAGGTCGGTACAACAGGCTATCGGGTGGCTTTGTTACAGCCAATCACTTCGACTTCTTTGCCTGTCCCTGTCACACCAAGATGACATGTTCTGTTACGATAAAGCAATCTCTTGGATATTGCCAATGGCTTCCCGTGATGTCATACACAAACTGCGTGGTTCCGCCCGTGGTGACGGTGTTCAGCAGGCCGGCATTGGTGTGCGTGAAGCGCAGTGCGCCTGCGGCGCACGGGCATGCGACCCTGCGGGACGCGGGCAGGCGCCTCGCTTGGCTCGGCACGGGCATGCGGCGCTATCGCGCCGCGGGCACTGCCCTTCGGGCGGGCATATGCCTCGCTGCGCTCGGCATGGGCACACTCAACTCTCGTGCGGCCCGACGGACTGCAGGCAGCAAGGATCTTCGTTCCGCACCGTTCCGCGCGGGCTGCGTCCATGCAGGGCAACTGCGAGAGGTCAGTATGTTAACTTCTGAATACAACGTGGTCATGCCTCACACCAATGTGAGAGCCTTGTGGCTCTGCCTAAAGACAAATGCATGCCGGTACACGCTGAGTATACACCCGTAAGGATACAGAGGTGTAGCGTTACCGGTGGGCATCAGTTCGAGGAGCAGCGGCTGGTCGCCGGTGTTGGTCAGGCGGAACCGGGCGACTTGCGGAACGCCGCTGTAGCAGTCAGGAAGTTTGAGGGTTTCTGTGGGAAGGCTTACACGTTACAACGGCATGCGGCCTTGCGGGCCGCGGACAGGCGCCTCGCTTGGCTCGGCATGGGCATGCGGCGCTGTCGCGCCGCGGGCAAGTGCGGCCTGCCGGCCGCACGGGCTTGGGGCAAGCTATTGGGGGTGAAGCGTTTCGCTGCGCTCAACGCGGGGGTGAAGTGGCCTTCGGCCACGGAGGTGTCGGCGCTGCGCGCCGGGGGTGAAGCGCGGCCCGCAAGGGCCGCTTCATCCCCGTGGCCGAAGGCCACTTCACCCCTAATAGGGCTTGCCACCAGTACAAGCAGGAACCGGAGCCCAGCATCGGGAAGTGAGGACTATCCACGTAGAGGAGGCACTTCATGGCCGGAACGCTCACTGCCGAACATGGTGTGGTCTGTCGGCTGCATCCGGATCGGTTCGGTTATTTCGGATGGCCCAGCATCGCCCGTACGGACAGCGGCATGCTGGCGGTGGTCAGTTCAGGCATGCGCGCAGGGCATGTCTGCCCCTGGGGACGCACGACGCTGCATCTCAGCACCGATGACGGCCGAACATGGGCCGCGCCACGGGTGATCCAGGATTCCATGATCGATGACCGCGATGCAGGGATCGTTTCGCTGGGCGGAGAACGGCTTTTGGTCACCTGGTTCCGCTCTGACACGCGAATCTACGCAAGCGCGGACTGGCTGAAGGGGGATGACCGTCTGGCGTGGGAGACCACGTTCCGGTCCTGGACCAACGAACGGGTCGACAAACTGCTGGGCAGTTGGACGCAGCGCAGCGACGACGGAGGCGCAACGTGGGGAGTGCCGGTTCGCGCACCGGTGTCCGCGCCGCACGGCCCCATCCGCCTGCGTAACGGACATCTGCTCTATCTGGGTAAGCCATATGGCAGTTGGAAGGACATGGAGCAGGCAGCCATACGAGCGGCTTACAGTACGAATGATGGCCGCACCTGGTCGCGACGGGGCTCCGTGCCCGTGTTCCCCGGCACCCATCCTGCCAACTACCATGAACCCCATGTGGTTGAGATGCCCTCAGGTCGGTTGATCGGTATGATCCGGGTGGAGTCCAACAGCCATGCGAACCTGACACGCGTGGGAGTACCCGCGTTCAGCATGATGCAGACGGTCTCGGATGACGGCGGTCGCCATTGGACCGAGGCCAAACCACTGGGTTTCCACGGGTCGCCGCCGCACCTGCTGCGTCATTCATCCGGGGTGCTCATTTTGACATATGGATACCGCATGCCTCCCTATGGGCAACGGGTTGCGTTCAGCACCGATGAAGGCGCCACTTGGGAGCATGACTGGGTGCTGCGTGATGATGGACCCGACGGAGATCTGGGCTACCCCGCAACCGTTGAACTCGCCGATGGCAGCCTGATCAGTGTGTACTATCAGAAAGCCGAACCGGGTGAAGTGTGCTCATTGCTGTGGTCGCGCTGGCAATTGCCGCGTCAATAATCCGATAGACCATACCGGCGATCGTCTTTGGGAAAAAGGAGACAGACGGATGAACGCCTCGCTTAGCCAACGAATCCAGGCCTGCCTGTCCGGGGCGTGGCTGGGAGATCATTTCGCGCAGCAACGTCAACAGAACCCATCCTGGCGATGCACCACTCCCGCAGAGATACGTGCACTTCACATTGTCCCTGCGGATTTGGCCCCGCCCCCGGCACGCCGACAACAATACGCCAGTCTGTGGCCGCTGGTCGTGTTGGGCGCTCGCGCGTACTTGAAGGCAGGAGGACGCGTCACGCCTGAGCAGTTCGCCGCGTTATTCCAGACCGATCCGGGTGTGGCGGCGCCGGCGTTTTCGTTCGACCTGCTGCATACGGTTCAGGAACTGCTGAAGGAAGGAATGCATCCCCGGATCACTGGCTATGGCGCAGCCCCTTGCGGATTGATCGCCGCGGCGATGCCATCGGTGGGCATCTACCACGCGGGCGATCCGGATTACGCCTATCTGGACGGCGTGGAGTTGGCATCGGTAGCCACCAACCGCACAGGCGCCGATTGGGCGGCGCTGTGTGCCGCAGCGGTGGCATCCGCATTTCGCCCCGGAGCCACCGGGGAGTCGGTTCAGCGTGAGGTGCTTCAGATAGCCCATCGGGAGACCGCTTTGGGACCGGCGCTGGAAACATTGTGTGCGGCGGCCACGAACCGAGCGGAACATAGGGATACGTTGATCGATTGGTGGCTAAATGAGGCACAGCACGTGGAACCGGCTGACAGCGCCAACTGGGTGGCGTATCATCCGGTCAGTAAAGTGCTGCCGCTGCTGCCATGGCTGGCTGATGAACCTGCATTGCTGTTTGCGCTGATCGTCGGCTCGGACAGTCCAGGCCCTAACGACCAGTGGTTTACCACCGGCCATCCGGCTTCGGCGGTCACTGCCGGTGCGATACTGGGCGCACTTCACGGACCAGCCATCTTCCCGGCGGATTGGCTTGCTGCTGCTGAGCCTCACGCCGAGGAGGTATGCGATTTGTCGGCAATTCTGGAGAGCCGCCTGGCGGTAGAGAGGCAGTGTGCCGCAGAGGTAGCCCAACTTGACGGCATGCCTCAGAACGGCATGACCGCCCTGGAGGATCGCGTGCTGGGCTGCCTGCTCGCAGGCGCCATCGGCAACGCGATGGGCTCGCCGGTGGAAGGGCGCAGCTGGCAGGAGATCGACGAACAGTATCCCGAACACATTCAAACCGTATTGGATCCCTCCCGGCTGGAGGGCGAGGATGACAACCAGATGGCGGCGCTATTGGCGGACACCTATATCGAACGTGAAGGTCTGCCGGTTATGGCGCGCCACTTTGGCGCCACCTGGCGTAACCGGCTGCGACGCAATCACTTCTTCACGCTCTGCATGGGGCACGCCTATGACCTGATCTGCGAGGGCTGGGACCCTCGGATCACCGGGCACTGGAAGATTGTCACGGGATCCACCGTGATGTGCATGGAGCCAGTCGGCCTTTATCATATGGCCGATCCCGAATTTGCCGCCATCGATGCCCAGGCCATTTCGTACATGTATCAGCGCGGATTGGACGTCACTGCCGCGGTCAGTCTGGCCGCGGCCGTAGCGGAGGCGCTTCGGCCTAGCGCCACCATCGACAGCGTGCTTCAGGCAGCGGTTGAAGCACTGCCGGACACACCTTGGAAGAGCTTTGATGAGAGGCCGTATGCCTCTCCGCGTGCTTACGTAATGGCCTGTCTCGAGGTCGCATCCCGATACCGAGACGTACTGGAGGCACGTGCGGAGCTCTCCGAACGTTGCCTGCTGTATCACTTCATCGATCCGATGGAGCTGTGGGGCCTTTCGCTGGCGATGTTCCAAATCGCACAGGGGGATGTACGCCAGGCGGCGATCGGCGGGACCAACATCGGCCGCGACTCGGACACCATCGCTGGACGGGCCGCCATGCTATCCGGGACGTTGTACGGTACAGCGGGCATCCCAAGCGAATGGCTGCGACTATTCCCGGACACCACCTTGAACGCCATCCGGGACCGCGCCAAGGCGCTGTGTGACCGCATACGCCGTACCAGACGAGGCACCCAATATGCGTGAAATATCCCCGGCCCCCAAGAAGATCCAGGTTAGCTTCTGGCTGCTGCTGGGCGCTTTGTCCACTGTATTGGCGGAGGTGGTCAGCACCTCCTCGTCCTGGCCGTTCTTCACACTGTGGGGTTGGATCGGCGTATGGCCGCTGTACACACTGCACATTCTGGTATTGGGGTACGTTGTCCTGAAGATCATGCGACCGGTAACCTGGCCGGCGCTGTTCACAGGCGGCGCGCTGTTCGGTATGTACGAGGCCTATCTGACCAAGGTTCTGTGGGCGCCCACTTGGGCTCCGGAGTTTGCGGCCACGCTGGGCGGCGTGTACACGCTGCACACCGCCATACTGGTGTTGCTGTGGCATCCGCTGTTCGCATTCCTGATGCCATTACTGACTGCGGAGTGTCTATGGACCCGTTCAGGCGAACTGCTGGGGGCGCTTCCGGAACGATGGAAGCGGCATCTGACTGATCCACGTACGGCAATCCGTGCGTTGGTGACAATCGCGATAGCCTGCGGCCTGTACCGCGGGATCGGCGCCGAAACCGCACCCTTCGCTGGGAGTCTCGGCAACCTGATGCCGGGTCTGGTGAACATCCTGCTGCTGACTTTGGCGGCATCGCTATGGGGGCGCAGCTGCAATGGTCGGCGCTATACACTGCGAGAACTGATGCCCACCAACCGGCAGGCCCATTGGCTGATCGGCCTGTTGATCTTGCAATACGCGTTATATGGGGCGTTCCTGAGACCGGAAGCGTTACCGCGCACGCCCATGCCGCACATAACGGTTTGGGCGATCTACGGCGTGCTGATCTGGATACTGTACCGGTTGGCCAAGCGCCAAAGGAACACGGATACCCCGCCTGAAGCTTTCTGGCCGCTGCCGGCACGGTACACCGTCATGCTGTTCGGAACGGTGTTTCCCATTACAGCCGGTTTGGTCACCCCCTTTCGGGGGCTGCTGCTGATTATCTGCCTGCTGGTCTGGCTGATCGGCGTCGGTTGCGGCGCGGCCCTGTTGCTGGTCGCATTCCGGCAGGCATGGGCGCCGGTTCAAAGTCCACCTGACGGCTTCACTTAGGGATCACGCTCAACTCAGCCAGTGAGGTGAACGGCTGGCCGGCATGTTCACTGAGCGCTACAAGCTTGATATACCGCGCCTCCATCGGGTGGGGAAACCACACGCGTTGGGGCGCGGTCATGTTGTGCAGACGCCCGGATACCGCCGGAGAGCCCCAGCGGTGCGGGTCATCGCTGAGATAGATCTCAAAGTGGTCGATCCGTCCATTGACCATGTTTTGCCGCTGTGTCAGCAACACACCGCGCAGCGCTTGTCGGCTGGACATGTCTACGATGATCCAATGGGGCAACGGCGCCACCGTCGGCGTCCAGCGGCTGTGCCACCAGGTATCCGGCCGTCCATCCAGCACAGCCGATGCGGGTTCCCCATTCGTCTGCTCGCTGTCACAGGCCAAAATGCGCCAGTTCCGGCGGTCCACCCAAGGTTGGACCGGCAAAGTCGCCACAAGATCCGGCTGTAACATACCGCGCACCGTGATCCGGAGACGGTCTGAGGTGACGCTTCGAACCGGTCGGAGGTAGCGCCGGTCCGTGTGATCGCCTGCCGTGTACCAGATGTCTGAGCCGGCATCGTTTCGGTGTATCATCGAGACACATCCGTCGCCGTCCTGGCCAACCGCCACAGGTCTGAGCCGTACGGGAGATGACTGTCGCGCCATCGAGCGCGCCTCTGTGACGCTTCCTCGGAATGGCTTTATCAGAAACGACTGACAGAACGGCGCGGCGCGCAGCAGATAGCGATCCAGCGGCCCGGGACCGCACGCAGCCGATCCGACGCCCAACGTGGCTGCGTCGATGCACAATACGGTCTGACGCCCTGGCGGCAGTTCATGCCGATAGGTCACCCGTTCCAGCTCCTCATCCGTGTAAGGAAGAGCGGAAAAGGCAAACGACGGTCCATCCCGTTGCACCATCAGGCCAACGCCATTCCGGTCTGTCAAGGTCAGCCATCGGGTGTCCATTCGATTGCCGCACTCCATGGCGGAGATATATGGCGGCATCTGGTCAGCCACGGTGCCGTGATAGATACCCAGATCCGCGGCGCGCATGCGATCAGGATAGGACTCGTGGGGTCCCCGTCCGTACCAGCACACTCGATCCAAAGCGGGCAGTAACGACATCCGCATGCCCACCCGGGCCAAGCAGACCCCGGGCAGCAGGGGGCTCACCGCACTATCCACGGCAACCAGCCCATCGGCGGTCACGTGATAGACCACCCATTGCATGAATAACGGCCCTTCGGCTCCCGTCCACTCGATCAGGAACGAAGCCCGCGCCTGATGCGGATCGATGGTGGTGACTTCCGCCTGCATGCCCCGTGGCTGCATCCGGTTCAGCCCCAAGGCGCGCCATTCATCAGACGCCCAGAAATCGTCCCGGACGTGCGGGGCGCGATATACCCACAGATGCAGTCCCGCCCGGGGCATCAGCCACTGGCGGCCATACGCGTGGATCGCAGACAGCGCGCCGGATTCCCGATCAAACGCCAGCCGGACGCTCCGTCCGCTCATCACAATCTCGTTGTCGTGCTCCTCGACATCCAACCGGGCGGATGAACGTCGGAATGTCGCTCCCGTTTCTTGGGACAGCACAAACTGTGCCACCGCGACTGGATGACCTGCGGGCGCCCAGCGTACGGGTTGACGCAGGACAAAAGATACCGTCAAAACACGCTCGCAACCGGGCACACGAGGCGCGTGACCGATGGAAAGCCGGATGTGACCGCTGGCGCCCGGAGCGATCGCCGGCGACGGGCGTCTTCCCTCACATTCGACCGCACCATCGCGCGTCACCTTCCAAACCACATCAAACGAGCACAGATTGGTAAACGCATACCGGTTGGTGACGCGCAGATCCATCCGTTCAGGGTCCATCAGTTCGCATTGGATCCACTGATAAACGCGCTGCACTTCGGGATATTTGGGGGTCGGCGTGCGGTCGGAGAATACCACTCCCTTGATAATGAACGCCCCATGGTTGGGCACGTCACCGAATCCGCCGCCCATGGCCAGAAACGGCCGCTTGGGGTCTCTCCGGTTCCATAGCACCTGATCTTGCCATTCCCAGATCGCCCCGCCCATCAGCGCCTCATGGGCATCGATGATATCGTTGTAGTCGCCCAGCGCGCCCATACTGTTGTTCATCGCATGGGCATACTCACACAGGTAGAACGGCTTGGTGTACTCGGGCGACAGGGCGATGCGCCGGCACTCGTCGGGATGCGCGTACATCTGACTGTCGATATCGCAGGGATTTTGGGGACCATACGGGTAGCCCTGGTAGTGGGTGGGTCGGGTCGGATCCAGTTGGCGCAGCGTCGCCAGTTCGGTGTCGAGATTCGGTCCGGTGTAGCTCTCGTTCCCCAATGACCAGATCACCACACTGGGATGATTGCGATCGCGCAGCACGGCGTTGGTGATCCGCGCGATGAACTGCGAAGTCCAGTCCTCGGAACGGCTGATGCGCTGTTCGTAGTCGCCATGGCACTCCACATTCGCCTCGGCCACCAGGTAGATTCCGTATTCATCACACAACTCATACCACCGGGGATCGTTGCTGTAGTGGCTGGTGCGTACGTGGTTGCAGTTGGCGCGCTTCAACAACACCAGATCGCGAATACGCCGGGCGTCTGTCTCCATATGCCCTGTATCCGGCCAGTTCTCATGGCGATTGACCCCTTTCAGCTTGACGGGCACACCGTTTATGCAGAACAGCCGGCCTTTGACTTCCACCGTCCGGAAACCGCTCCGGCAGCTGACCCTATGTGGCGCATCGCCGGTTCCGCTCAGAGTCAACACGGTGGTGTACAGATAGGGATTTTCAGCGCTCCAGGCCTGTGGCGCACGTACCGGGATCTCTGTCTTCAATGACACCTCTGCGCCCGGGTCCAGCACCGGAGAGGGAATCGATCGTTGTGTCACCAGGCGGCCTAGACGATCGTAGAGACGTACATCCAACAGTCCGGGATGTGCTGGGTTCAGGCGATCGTTGCGTATCCACGTCTCCACTCGCAACAGCCCGTTTCGATACCCGTCTGTCAGCCCGGCGTCCACATGAAAGTCGCGAATTCGCACACCCGGCGCGGCATCCAGCCATACGCTTCGGTATATCCCGCTGAGAAACCACATGTCCTGGTTTTCCAGATAACTGCCGGCGCAGAACCGGTAGACCTGAGCGGCCACCAGGTTCCTGCCTTCCCGCAGATATCGGGTGATGTCGAACTCCGCAAGTGTCCGGCTGTCTGTGCTGTACCCCGTGAAATGCCCGTTGACCCACACGAACAGATTCGAGTCGGCCCCATCGAACCCGATGGTGACACGGCGTCCTTTCCACGACGGCGGCAGATCGAACCAGCGCCGATAACTGCCCACGGGGTTCCTCTCCGTGTAGGTCGTCCAGGATGGATCCGGTTCACCCATCACCCGAGGCGGATCGTATCGAAACACATATCCAGAGCACATATAGTTGGGTGTGCCGTACCCCTGCATCTGCCAATTGGATGGCACCGGGATAGAGGCCCATTGGCTGTCGTCATACGTCGGATCCTGGAAACCGACAGGCCGATGTTCAGGCCTTGGCGCCCAACGGAAACGCCACAGCCCATCCAGCTGGAGACGCCACCGAGCGCGTCGACGATCGCCATCGAGCGCCTCCGACAGGCTTCCCCAGGAAGCCATGGTGGCATGGGGCGGTTCCCGGTTGACGCCGGTGATTTGAGGCTGCTCGATCACCAGCGGATAGGGCAGTCGATCCGGCTGTATATTATTCATAAACGCACCCCTACCTCGATCATGGACTCAGTAGCTGTTCAACCAAAGCACGGAGTGACTCCTGCCTGACTCAGGCAGGAGTTCCGTTCCGCACCAGGGAACTGTACAGACGACTCAACAATGCCACGCAACGGAGTACACCTTACATATGCATCTAAACGCCCTGAGATGGCAGGATCCCCGTACATGGACATTTCTGGGAAGCCCCAGCATCACGCGAACGCCTGACGGCGCGCTGCTGGCGACGCATGACTATTTCGGCCCGGGTTGTCCACGCAACCATGAAGACGAGGAGCATCTGACCAGCGTCTACCGGTCCGAAGACGATGGACAGCACTGGGCGAACATCACGCATATTGCGAATGCCTATTGGAGCAGCCTCTTCACACACCGGGATGCCGTCTACCTGTTGGGTTGTTCGCAGCAGTACGGCTCGATCGTCATCCGGCGCAGTACCGACGGCGGATACACGTGGACTCATCCACGGGATGACACAACAGGCCGGTTGTTTCCCGGAGGATACTATCACGACG
Source organism: uncultured bacterium (assembly GCA_964650005.1). Taxonomy (GTDB): domain Bacteria; phylum Armatimonadota; class HRBIN16; order HRBIN16; family HRBIN16; genus CAZHSN01. The sequence continues at coordinate 104,558 of CAZYPZ010000010.1, forward strand.
CTCCGAACTACCACGGGGCACCGGTGCCCGTACTGGTGTCCGGTGGACGGATCTACCGTGCATTCGAGGATTGTGACCCCTGTGTATGGGGGCGCGGGTTCCGCTCATGCGTCATCTCCGCGCCGGTTGATGCGGATCTGCTGGATGCGTCCAACTGGACCATGAGCAACAGACTGGCGTTCAACCCGTCCTGGGTTCCGGATCACTGGGGGCCTTTGGACAACCCCGGATGGCTGGAGGGCAATTGCGTGGAAGCGCCCGATGGCCAACTGGTAAACATTCTTCGGTTCAACTCCGAACCGCTAGCCGATAAAGCGGCGCTGGTCACCATCCACGAGGAGGGGCGTCGCGTCGCCTTCGATCCCGAAACTGGGTTTATCGACTTCCCCGGGGGCATCACCAAATTCAGTATCCGGCGTGATCCTGTATCGGGCCGGTACATCACGTTCTCCAACCCGAACACGGATGTCACGATTTGCGCCAATCAGCGCAACCGATTGGCCATCTGCTCATCGTCCGACCTGCGTACGTGGACAGTACACCGTTGGTTATTATGGGACGACCAAGGGATGGATGAGCGCGCCTCGCGCCAATCCACCGGTTTTCAATATGTGGACTGGCTGTTCGATGGAAAAGACATCCTGTACCTGGTGCGTACGGCTTACCGCGGCGCCCACAACTTCCATGACTCCAACCAGATCACGTTTCACGTATTGCCCGACTACATGAACGCTCTATCGGAAGAGGTGACACGTTGACGCATCACGACTGGAGCTTCAGGTTGCTGCAGGGCCTGCGTGATGCCGGTATCCAGTCTGGCGACACGGTTCTGGTGCACAGCTCTTTCAAGGCGCTTGAAGTCGACGGCACGCCGGATGATGTATGCGATGTCCTGCTGGACGTCGTAGGAGCCGCCGGCAATCTCATACTGCCCACGCACACGTGGGCTACTGTAAACGCCAGGCAGCCGGTATATGACGTGCTCCTCAGCCCGGGATGTGTGGGTATCATCCCGGAGCGCTTCCGCAGACGGCCCGATGTGCAGCGCAGTCTGCATCCCACGCACTCCGTCGCGGTGAAGGGACCGCGCGCGTCCGAGCTGATCGAAGGTCATCATCACTGCGTCAACCCCTGTGCCTGGGAGTCACCGTATGGCCGTCTAGTCCAGTGGGACGGGTGGATCGTGATGCTCGGTGTCACGCTGGCGAGCAACACGACCTATCACGGAGTGGAGACTTGGGCGGGCGTACCGTACGGCCTGGCGGCGGAACCGGTTGACCTTTGGGTGATCGATCATTCCGGCAATCGCCTGCACACCCCGTCTTATCCGCATCTCTGGGGCGGTGAATGGGAACGGCGATACGCCGAGACAGCCGCCGACCTGGAACAGGCCGGCGCACTCACGGCGATCGCTTGGGGGCGAACTCAGATCCTGGTGGTGCGGGCCCGACCGATGACCGAATATGTCATGGGGCGGCTACAGGCAGACCCGAGATATCTGCTGGCATCCTTCGACAAACAATAGAGCGGGACACTCCAACGTGTGTCCCGCTCCTGCCGGTTTTGGGCCAACGGTCAGCGCCGTCTGCGACTGCGGCGCATGAAGGCCAACATCCCCAGCCCTCCGCCGAACAGAACCTGCGCCATCAACGCCGGCTCCGGAACGGGGGACGTCACCTGGAACGGCAACGCTTTGTTGACACCTGTTCCGCCATCGACTATGGGGTTCCAAGCACCGTTGTACAACTGGATGGCGTTTCCGGCGAAATCCTGTCCCGCATACGTCACGGGCGGTACCCAAGGGCCACTCGAACTGGCGCCCGTCAGGCTCCAAACCAGCCAGTATGTGCCTCCCGACAAGACGATCGGATCGAATTGCGCGGTTACCCGCTGAATGCGCCGAGCGGTGTTGGCCATGTCGGAGTCGAGCACCCGATAGGTGTTCGTCCATGATACGTTGGAGAGGATATTCACGTTCCGATCTCCCCACACGACCTGCGCCCCTTCTTCAGCAGGTGACTTATCATACACGGCGACATACAAACCGTTTAGTGTGAGTTCGGTCGCACCGGTCTGGTAGGCAAAAAAGTTGAATCCGTTCACCAGCCATGTCTGGTCCTCGGGGACAACAAAATCATCTGCGAGAGCGATATCCGGCCAAGCCGATCCAAATCCATAGGTACTCAAGTTGTTGGCCGTTTCCAGAACACTTGCATCTGCACCATTTGGCCCTTGTCCCGGGTGGGAGATGATCGGACCGTTGTCATACAGCACAAATGACTGCGCCGATGCTTGCGTGGTGATCAGCAGACACAGTGTCCACGCCACACAGAGTAGAAGAAGCTTCTTCATGATGACCTCCATCATGGGATATGGGCCGCATGCTCATAGTATAGCAGGTAACGTATACTGTGATGCGGTTTTGGCCGGACATTACGGAATATGCAGAATCAGGGCTGACCTGTTGGCATTATCAAGCATTATCAGGCCAGCGATGATGTCCGCAAAGGCATACCGATTCTTGCGGCTTGTCTGAACTCTCAGGCTACAGTCACTAGATCATTAATTGCCGTGTGCCGACGAATGGTGAGCCGGGACGTCAACCTGGGTAGACGAGTCCCCATCTCGATTGGCATCTGTGATTCTTGGCGTGTCCTTACCGCTGCTTACCTGTTGACTGAAGCTGCCTGAACAATGCATGCGCCATCTTGGTGTCAGCGTCGAGTGCGCGAACCGGTTCCGTGCACGACTCACATTCCACCGGTGACGCCACAACGGTGTATCGGGTTGCAGTATCCATCGGGCGGCACATCCGCCCGATGGAACGGAGGAACGGTAAGGGGAATCAGTCGATCAGGCTGTTCAGGCGGTCATCCAATGCGCCCTGGTCGACCACGAACGACTGCAGCGCCGCCATGGACATCAGATCATCCAGCGGCATATCGGCTGGCCAGTGGGACAGCACCGGGATCTTGCCGTCCTCACGGGCCAGTGCGCACGTCTCATCGGTCCACTCGGAGAACAGATCCACACCACACTCCCGACTTAGCGCGACCAGGTCGGCACCGCATTTCAGACTGTCACCGGCCGCAACCGCCCGATCGATGAACGCTTCGAAACGGTCACACACCTGCCACAAATTCGGGATCCGAGGATCGTTTACAGTCACTGTGAGTGACTCGGATGAATGCACCGTCACCGGATCATCATCGGCCAGGAATTGCTGCGCGGCCTTCGGCGGGATCGTATGTACATCCACACCCGCCAACAGCGCGACCTGATCCCCATTGCGCATGCTGGCCGCGATCAGACGGGTGCCGCTGCGGCCGGCGGCACGCAGCTTTTTAAGCGCTTCCCAAGTGGCCAGCGTTACCCGTTCGCCCACATTATCCGGCTTACCGATGCCGTTGTCTTCAACCACCGCATTCAGCCGGCCCAGGAACACATTGACAAATGCCGGCTGACTGAAGCACGCAGCGAGAACATTCTGGCGTGCGGAAAACCCCAGCGTGTAGTTGACCGGCACACCGCGGGCCGCCAGCTGTCGAACGACGATAAAGCCGTCCGGAGTCAACGGCACCTTGATGATGAAGTATTCAGGGCAGATCTCGTAATAGCGCAAGCCGAAATTCACACTGGCGTCCACATCGAACGCGAATGCGGGATGCAGCTCCACCGACACCTTCACACCGAACCGCTGCACCAGGCTGAGCGCCAGACGCGCGTTCGCCAGAAATCCCGCTTCGACGATCAACTCGCGCCGGCTGAGGTCCGGACGGGCGGAGCGCAGCTTCGCGACGGCATCCCGCACAAACCCATCCAAGACACCCTTTTGGATCACTTGGTTAACCAGCGTGTTGTTCGTCGTCAGCGCGCCGACTTCAGGCGCCCATGCCGCAGCCGCCGCTTCGGCGTCGCCCGTATCCAGCCATGGTTCTGTACCCAACGCGCGCAAATGCGCGTATCGTGGCTGCGACGGAGCGTCGGTGTGCCCGGCTCCGGTGAACCCCTCCAGCGCCAGGTCACGCACTAATTGAGTCAATAACGGATCGTGGTGCTTGCTGTGTGCCATGTACAACCTCCATGCTGCGTGTGCTGTCAACTATAGTATGGTCCGAACCCCGGAACGTCTGCCGCAAGGAAACAAGTCCTGGCGCGGACGGCTTACCGGGTGCCGGTCAGTGCGCGTTGGACCAGTCTGCGCATCGCACTGCCCATCGGTATTGCCGCCAACTCGTCCGCGGCGATCCAGCGTACATCGCCTTGCGGCGTACCGGACACCGTGCACTCCACCGGGGTCAAGCTAATCCGGAAGCGTGTAATGGTGTACCGAATTTCCTCCCAGACAGAGACGACCTCACCCGCCAGTCCCAGTGGCTGCAGCGCCCGCTGAGCTGCTTGTTCCGGCTGCTCGTTGCGATCCAGTCGTACGCTCGGCAACTCCCAGGAATGCAGAAGCGGTGCGGCATCACGGCGTCGCACCAACAGTCGAGAATCCGAACGCACCACCGCGCATGCTTCGGCGATCGACTCCACAGCCGGTCGGACTGCGGGCGGAGGGATCACATCCGTCAGCCCCTCCCGATATGCCAGACACCATTCGCAGACGGGACAACGCGTGCAAACCGGTTGGGATGGCGTACAGATCATTCCGCCTAAATCCATCATCACCTCGGTCAGACGTCGCGGTGACGCATACCGAAGCAGAATGGATGCGAAGGAACCCAGACGGGACTTGGTTGACGCCGCGGTCAGGGAACCCCGTTCGCCCGTCAGCCGGGCCATGATCCGATACCCATGGACATCCAGCGCAGGCTGTGGCAGGTCATATCCAATCGCCAGCACACATCCGGCCACATATGGCCCGACACCGGGGAGCGCAAGCAGCGCCTGATAATCGGCCGGCACCACACCGTCGTACCGGTCTTGCAGAATCCGGGCCGTTGCCCACAGGTTACGCGCCCGCGCATAGTACCCCAATCCGGACCACAGAGCCACCACGGTATCACAGGCACTAGCGGCCATCGCAGCGGGGGTGGGAAACAGCTCATGGAACCGCCTCAAGTAGGGGCGGACCGTTGAGATGGTGGTCTGCTGGAGCATCATGGTGGCCATCAGCACCAGCCAGGGGGCCGGTGGATTGCAGGGCCACAGCCACGCCGGATCGCGCGCACCCTCCCATACGGATAACGCCCCGGCCACCAGCGGCCAGGGCGTCCTCATCGGATTGACCTGTTGTGGATCAGACGCCTTCAAACTTGTCCATACAACATTTCTTGTATTTCTTGCCGGAGCCGCAGGGACATGGGTCATTTCTGCCCACTTTCAACCCGGTACGGGCTGTTCCCGTCTGCCCCGAAATAGGCGCGCTGCGGTTTGTTGCCGCGGCCGTCTGCCTGGATTCCTGAGGGGCTTCAGCGCGTGACTCGGTGGCCTGAACAGGCCGCTCTTCCTCGACGGGCGCGATTTGAATGTGGAAGATCCAGTTCACCACCTCGTCCTGAAGCGAGGCCATCATGGACTGGAACATCTCGAAAGCTTCCTTCTTATATTCGACCAACGGATCTTTCTGTCCGTATCCGCGCAGGCCGATCCCTTCGCGCAGATGATCCATGTTGGCCAGATGCTCCATCCAGCGGTCGTTCACCACCCGTAACATGCACCAGCGCTCCACCGCGTTGCTGCGCGCCAGGATTCCGGGGAATGCGTCATTGAGCACCAACCGGTTCAGGTGCAGTACACGGGACTGCGTGGCTTCACCCGCGGCCAGCACTTCGTCACGCATCGCGGCGGTCTCTTCCGACAGGTCCACCAAGGAAGGCAGGTTCTCGATGGCAAACAGATCAGACTGCAGCACCGCGTTGAAATCCTGATAAAGCAGTGTATGCAAAGTGTCATCCAGCCCCACTGACAGCCGGGCCGGTTGCCAGGCATCCAGCAGCTGACGGGTAATGGCGCTCAGGTGATCGCGCAGCAACGCACAGAAGGGACGCTCCGGATTGCGCAGCTCCTGTGCCAGACGGACCGGATCGACAAAGTCGCCCACGTTGAACAGCCACCAGCCTTCGGCGCGACGCTGAGCGTATCCGTCGATCATCCGTTGCGTCAGCCACTCGGCCAGTTCGGATGCGGGCACCTGTTCCATCTCGCTGCGTTTCACGTACCGCGATGCCACGAAGATTTCATCGAGCCGCCGAATCAAGCCGTCGTAATCGATTTCGACCTGCCGTCCGTCCACCGTGGAGTACTGGCCTACGGAGAAATCGACGATCTCACCGATGAACCCTTCGATGGTGGGCTGCAGCGGATGTCCTTCCAAAATGCGACGACGCTCGGCATAGATGGTGCGCCGTTGCTCGTTCATCACTTCGTCGTATTCCAGCACGTTCTTGCGGATTTCGAAGTTGTACGACTCGACCTTCTTCTGCGCCCGTTCGATCATGCGGGACAGCATTTTCACATCGACCGATTGGTCTTCTTCCCACATCCGCATGAACGGCGAGTTGGTGCGGTCGCCAAACCGGCGCCAGAGTTCATCTTCGAAGGACACGTAGAAACGCGATTCGCCCGGATCGCCCTGACGCCCGGACCGGCCGCGCAACTGGTTGTCGATCCGGCGGCTTTCGTGGCGCTCGGTGCCCAGAATGTAGAGACCGCCCACCTTGCGCACTTCGTCGGCCATTTTCGAGCGTTCCTGCTCGGTGCTGGGTGGCGGCGGCAGGGCGCGTCCGCGGCGGAACGACTCGCGCCGTTCTTCCTCGGCCTCTGCTTCTTCCACACTGAGGTCACGCACCTGGTCTGGCGGCAGGATACTGCCGCCCAGCAGAATATCCACACCGCGACCGGCCATGTTGGTGGCAATGGTGACCGCCCCCAGACGCCCTGCCTCGGCGATGATCAACGCTTCCTGTTCATGGTATTTGGCGTTCAGAATGTTGTGCGACACGCCATGCTGAAACGCCTCGCGTACTGTCTCTTGAGCGTCCGGCGCATCGATCAGCCGGGCGATCTCCTGCAGGTTCTCCGGCAGGTTCATATCGGGAACCAGTCCCAGTTCCCTCGCGATAGGCGTGAGCGCACTGATGTTGAGTTCGGGGATCGGGCGGTTCAACTGCTGCCGCATCTCTTTCTTGCGGTCATTGCTCAGCTGTTTGTTCTGATCCAGCCGATCGCGGCACAACAGGATCAACCCCAGCACTTTCAACCGGTCGGCGCGTAATCTGTCGGAGACCTTCTCCGACATCTCGATGGAGCGCGTACCCACCAGCACCGGCTGACGGCGACAGAACAGGCGCAGTATGTCCTGCGTGATGCCGCGCATCTTCGCCTCTTCGGTCTTGAACATCACATCGGGCCAATCGACACGCTTGACCGGCTTGTTGGTGGGAACGACCACCACGTCCAGGGCGTAGATCTTGCGGAATTCGTCCTCTTCCGTTTTGGCCGTACCGGTCATTCCGGCCAATTTCCGATACAGGCGGAAATAGTTCTGGAAGGTGATGGTGGCGAGCGTCTGATTTTCCTGGCGGATCTGCACGCCCTCTTTGGCCTCGATGGCCTGATGCAGTCCGTCAGAGTACCGGCGGCCGAACATCAGCCGTCCGGTGAACTCATCCACGATGATGATCTCGCCGTCTTTCACCACATAATCGACGTCCCGCTTGAACAATGCGTGCGCCTTCAACGCCGCGGTGACATGGTGCATCAGATCGGGGTTCTCAGACAGGTTGGACACGCCCAAGCCCTGCTCACATCGGCCCACGCCTTCCTCTGTAAGCGTCACCAGCTTTTGCTTCTCGTCGACCTTGTAGTGCGTGTCCGCTTCCAGATGACGCACGACGCGCTCCACCCGGTAGTAGAGATCGGTCGACTCGCCGGCCGGTCCGGAGATGATCAGCGGCGTCCGGGCCTCGTCGATCAGAATGGAGTCCACTTCGTCGACAATCGCGAAGTTCAACTCGCGCTGTACGATCTCCGGGAAGCGCATCTCCATGTTGTCGCGCAGATAGTCGAATCCGAATTCGTTGTTGGTTCCGTACAGAATGTCGCACGCATACGCCTGCCTGCGGTGGACTTCCCGCAGGTGTGTGTAGCGGACATCCTTCGGTTGATAGCCGGGCTCGTACACGAACGATCCCCCGGTCTCACCGGTTTCGGCGCTCTGCCCCTGAATGACGCCCACGGTCATCCCTAGGGCGTGGTACAGCGGCGCCATCCAGACCGCGTCGCGTCGCGCCAGATAGTCGTTCGCGGTTACCAGATGCACGCCACGCCCTTCCAGCGCGTTCAGATAGATCGGTAGCGTGGCGACCAGCGTCTTGCCTTCACCGGTCTTCATCTCCGCTATCCGTCCTTCGTGCAGCACCATGCCTCCGATGAGCTGCACGTCGAAGTGCCGCATCTTCAGCACGCGCAAACTGGCTTCCCGGCAGACAGCGAACGCCTCCGGCAGCAGATCATCCAGCGTTTCACCTTGGGCCAGACGGTTGCGAAACACATCGGTCTTAGCGAACAGCGTGGCGTCGTCGAGCGACTTTATCTCAGGCTCCAGCGCGTTGATCCGGTTGACCATGCGCTGGAAGCGCTTGATGTCCTTTTCGTTGGAATCGAACAGGCGAAGGATAGAGAGCATCGTGAACTCCTGGCGGGCGCAAAAAACATGCCAATCCAAAATGATGGTACCAGAAAGCGGCATCGGGCTGCGTTGACGCGCTTGGGGGCGCAGATACAACACAGCGGTTCGGTATATAATGTACGGGATATCGTCTGGAGGACCACATTCCCCTCATGTCCATCTGGAACCGCCTGTTCGCCAATATGTCCCGCGATATGGGTATCGACCTCGGTACCGCCAATACCGTGGTCTATGTCAAGGGCAAGAATATCGTTTTACGGGAGCCATCGGTTGTGGCGATCGAAACGGACTCGCGGAAGGTATTGGCGGTAGGCGAAGAGGCCAAGCGTATGATCGGCCGCACACCAGGGAGTATTACGGCCATCCGGCCTCTGAAGGATGGAGTGATCGCCGATTTTGCGCAGACCGAAAAGATGTTGCGCTACTTCATACAGAAGGTGCATCGGCGCACATGGGCCGCCCCGCGGGTGGTGATCGGAATTCCCAGCGGCGCCACGGATGTCGAGCAGCGTGCCGTGATCGATGCGGCGCGCAAAGCCGGAGCCCGTGAGGCCTATCTGCTGGAGGAACCGATGGCAGCGGCCATCGGAGCCGGACTGCCTGTGGACCAGGCGTGTGGATCGATGATCGTCGACATCGGCGGCGGAACGACAGAGGTGGCCGTCTTGTCGCTGTCCGGGATCGTCGCCCCGAAGTCCGAGCGCACCGCAGGTGACAAGATCGACGAAGCCATTATCGCCTATGTACGGCGTGCCTACAATCTATATATCGGCGACCGTACGGCGGAAGAGATCAAGACCACCATCGGCTCCGCCGTCCCGCAAGAAGTGGAGATGGAGATGGATATCAGAGGCCGCGATCTGCTGACCGGCCTTCCCCGCAGCGCCAAAGTCAGCTCGGAAGAGATCCGTCAGGCCATCGCCGAACCTGTCAACAAGATCATCGAGGTGGTGAAGCAGAGCCTGGAGGAAACACCTCCCGAATTGGCGGCCGACATCATGAATTACGGCATTCATCTGGCCGGAGGCGGAGCCTTATTGCGCGGGCTGGACAGTCTGCTGGCCGACGAGACGGGAATGCCCGTGTATATCGCCCCCGATCCGCTCAGCTGTGTGGCCATCGGCACCGGGCGCATGCTGGAGGAGCTGGAAGGCAACTCAGCCCTGCGTAAAGTGCTGATCAGCGCCGCCAGGTAGACAGGTATGGAGCGTCATGGGTGACAGGCGCCATCACAGCCCCGGGGTCATTGTCATCTATGTAGTGCTCGCGTTGGTCGCTCTTGCATTGGGCATCTGGCACCGGTCAGCCAGTATCGAAGCGGATGCCGACCTTCAGCCTCAAGTCAGAACCGTACACCGTGACTCGCCGACGATCGCTATACCGGAAGTGGTGATTGCTCCGGTTCGAGGTTTTTTCAACGCCGTGGGCCGCACCGCCAGCGATATCTGGTTCGGGTTACGATTTGGGCGTGGATTACTGCGCGAGAACCGCAGGTTGAAACAACAGGCATCCGCCGCAGAAGCGCTGGGAATCCGGCTGGAAGGGATGCGCCGGGAAAACGCGCAACTGCGCGCCGCGCTCGGTCTCAGCTCGAGATCAGGCTCCCCGCAAATCGCCGAAGTCATCACGGTTCAGCCATCCAGCTATTTCGCCACCATTACGGTGCGACCGCGCGCCGGTTCTGCAACACTTGGCAGCGCCGTTACGGCAGAAGGAGGCGGATTGGTCGGACTGGTGACCGCCACAGGCCATGGATCGTGCATTGTCACGCTCATAACCGACCCCAGTTTCGGAGTGTCCGTGCGATTGGCGCGTGACACCAATCGGATGCTGGGTATCGTACGCGGCCGAGGAGATCGTGACATGGACATCGCGCTCATCGATGACTCGGTAACGCTTCAGCCTGGAGATGTGGTTGTCACATCCGGCGTGGGGGGTGTATTCCCTGCCGGGTTGCCCGTGGGAGTCGTGCAGACACGTCCGCAAAAACAGCCCAGCGGTGAACGCACCGCAACCATTCGCCCGCTGACCACCGCCGGCAGTCTCGAGTACGTGTTCATCTATCCGCCGCGTCAGCGCGCCGTTGCGCCATGAATCGCTGGATACCCGTCTGGCTGCGGGTTGTGTTGCTGCTGGTGGTTGCAGCCGGCATACAAGGAGCCTGGGGTTCGGCGCTGTCAATCCGCGGTGCATCACCCGATCTGCTGCTGGTCACGCTGACCGCCTTGGCTCTGGTATTGCCTCCCACTGGCGCCGCCGCGGTGGGCCTGTTGGGAGGCTGGTTTACCGGGGCGCTGGTGGGCCGTTCAGTAGGCAGCTACATTGTGACGCGTCTGCTGTTGGGTGCCGGATTGGGACTTCTGGAGCTGCGAGTCTACCGCGCCAATCCGCTGATATCCGCCGGATCAGCGCTTCTGGGTACTCTATTCAGTGAAGGGGTGTTTTTTGTGCTGTCCCCGGAACAGTTCGCCAACGATATCCCCAAGTGGGCTTGGTTGACGCTGGGTAAGGCGGGATACCACATTGTGTTGATCGTGCCCCTCAGTGCGCTGGTGCGGCGTGTTATCAGCGTGCAGGACTCATCAGGAGGCATATAAGCCATGACGCACAATATCATCATCATCGGTGCGGGGGCTGCCGGATATACCGCGGCGATCTACACCGCACGCGCCAATCTTCAGCCGCTGGTTTATGAGGGAATGCAGCCAGGCGGTCAGCTGACGATCACCAGCGAAGTGGAAAACTTTCCCGGCTTTCCGGAAGGCATCGACGGCCCCGAGCTGATGATGCGCTGCCGCGCTCAGGCCGAGCGCTTCGGTGCTCAGTTCGTGACCGATGTGGTCACGTCGGTGGATCTGTCCCGTCGACCGTTTGTGGTGCGCACCGACTCGGACGAGACAACCGCACATGCGCTGATCATCGCAACCGGTGCATCCGCCCGATGGCTGGGTCTGGAGTCGGAGCAGCAGTTGCTGGGACGCGGCGTCTCGGCATGCGCCACCTGTGATGGGTTCTTCTTCCGCGACCGGCACGTGATTGTGGTGGGGGGCGGTGACACCGCCATGGAGGAAGCCACCTATCTGACCCGCTTCTGCGCGTCGGTCACCATCGTACACCGGCGCGATGCGCTGCGCGCCAGCCGCATCATGGAGGCGCGCGCCAAATCCAATCCGAAAATCCGGTTCCTGTGGAACAGCGTGGTCGAGGAGATCCACGATGTACAAGCAGGGAAGGTCACCGGTGTCACACTGCGCAACACCGTAACCGGTGAGCAATCACACGTAGCAACCGACGGGGTGTTCCTGGCCATCGGTCATGTTCCCAATACCGGTTTTCTGAACGGACAATTGGAAACAGACGACCAGGGCTACATCATCACGCACAACGGCACGTTCACCAGTGTGGAGGGCGTGTTCGCCGCCGGTGATGTTCAGGATCACGTGTACCGGCAGGCAACCACCGCCGCCGGCGTGGGCTGTATGGCGGCCATCGATGCCGAGCGCTGGTTGGCCGCACAACACCAATAAGCATAGAACCAACTACACCGCCCGTAGGGCGATACAGGGAGGCACCTTTGGAGAGACTGGAACACACCTGGACCGCACTGGTCACCCCGTTCACCGCCGATATGGATCTGGACTGGAGCGGTTATGACAAACTGGTGGCATTCCAGATGGAACAGGGGATCTCCGGACTGCTGCCTGTGGGCACCACCGGTGAGTCACCGACTTTGTCTTGGGACGAGCACAACGGGTTGATCGATCGCGTCATCCGCCTGGCGCATGGAAAACGTCCTGTTCTGGCCGGGACCGGCAGCAATTCCACACAAGAAGCGATCACGAATTCGCTGCGCGCCGCACACGAGGGCGCCGATGCGGTGCTCATGGTCGACTGCTATTACAACGGTCCATCCTCAGCCGAACTGCGTGACCACTACTATGCCGCGGTGGCGGCCCGACTGCCCGAAACGCTGGTGGTGCCCTACGTGATCCCCGGACGCACGGGCACCGCGTTGGAAGTGGCCGACCTGGCGCTGCTGGCGTCCCGATTTGCAAACATCACAACCGTGAAAGAGGCCACCGGCGATCTCGAGCGCATGCGTCTGACGCGGGCGCTCTGTGGTGAGGCGTTTTCGATCATGTCGGGCGATGACGATCGAACCTTTGCCATGATGGCTGACCCGCAGATCCGAGCGAACGGCGTGATCAGTGTCATGAGCAATGTGGCGCCGGCAGCTGTCAGCCGAATGGTAACGCTGCTGAGAGCTGGCCAATTGGACGAGGCCTCCCAGGTGCGCGACGCGCTGGCGCCGCTGTTCTCGATTGTGACGGTAAAGACACCCAATACACGTACCCTTCCGAATGGAACTCAGATCGTCGTCGAAGACCGGTACCGCAATCCGCTTCCGGTCAAAACCCTGATGGCGGGCCTTGGCATGCCGGCAGGCCCCTGCCGAGAACCGCTGGGGCGGATGAGCGCCGCCGGGGTCGACACCGTGCGACAGGCTGCCGCGCAGGTGTGGCAGCAGGCGCCTTGGGTGCTCCAGCCTATCGAGGCGCATTTCGGTGTCAGCATTGCTGAACGCCTGGCCGACGATGCGATCTGGAGCGCTCTGGCTGTACAGGAGGACTGAGATGCCGCTGGCCATACCGGTCAATACACATGTCACACTGCTCACGGCCAATGATCGGCGAACGCATCTGTTCGAATCGCTCTGGCCCATCCCCCAAGGCGTGAGCTACAACGCCTATGTGGTGCGGGCCGGGCGCACCGCACTCATCGATACGATGGAGCGCGGCTATGTGGACACCTATCTGGAACGCGTGCAGGAGGTCATCGGCCCGGACGGCCAAGTGGACTTTCTGGTGATCAACCACATGGAGCCCGACCATTCGGCAGGTATCCGCGCGGTCACCCGGCGCTGGCCGAAGGTCAAATTGGTTGGCAACAAAATGACCTTCAGCATGCTCAAGGCGTTCTACGGCATCTCCGACGGCCTGCAGACCGTAGGGGATGGGGATACGATCGACTTGGACGGCGCCACGCTTCAGTTCTTTACCGCGCCGTGGCTGCATTGGCCGGAAACCATGGTTACCTGGCTTCCGGAAGAAAACATGCTGTTCTCGGGCGATGCGTTCGGCAGCTTCGGAGCACATGAGGGCGGCGTCTTCGATGATGAGATCGACATCGACCGTAACGAGCCGGAGATGCTGCGTTATTACGCGAACATCGTAGGCAAGTTCAGCAAACACGTGACGCGCGCAATCGACAAGCTGTCGGCTTTGCCCATACGCACGATCGGCGCCACCCACGGGCCGGTCTGGCGATCGCATCCCGAGGTGGTCGTCGAGCGGTACCGTAAATGGGCCGCACACGAGGCGGAGCCGGGCGTGGTGATCGCGTACGGGTCGATGTATGGATATACCGCGCACCTGGCGGATGTCATCGCACGCGCCCTGTACGAGCGCGGCATGCGTACCGTTCGCGTCCATGACGTAGCCGTCTCGGATCTGTCGGAGATTATCCGCGATATCTGGCGGTATTCCACGGTGATCCTGGGCAGCAGCGCGTATAACGGCGGCATGTTCCCCGGGATGGCGGCGCTGGCGGACCGCTTGGAGGCCCTGGAGCTGACCAACCGGACGCTTGCCCTGTTCGGCAGCTCGGGATGGAACCGCAGCGGTGTGAAATCGCTGAGCGCTTTTGCCGAACGGATCGGCTGGAATCTGGTGGGGCCGGTTGCCGAAACCGGTGCAGAGCCAAGCGGCGATACGCTGTCGCGTTGCAAGGCGATCGCTGAAGCCATCACCGCCGGATGATCGATCACCTGTTCGGGCGGATGAGGTCTGCCTGATCCGCCCGAACTGCCCGGTTGCCAACAGAGCCGTCAGTACGTCACACTGTATCGTGAACGGTTTCCGGCTCACGGTGCGCCCGGAATGGACTGGCCATGGCGGCCGGCTGTCCGATGCCCCTGCCCCCGTACCCCTTTGATCTGCGAGGAAGCAGCTCATGCCCGTCCGCTCGGACATACACAAGGTGCTCATCATCGGCTCCGGCCCCATCGTGATCGGCCAGGCCTGCGAGTTTGACTACAGCGGTACGCAGGCATGCAAGGCGTTGCGTGAAGCGGGTTTCGAGATCGTGCTGGTCAACAGCAACCCGGCCACCATCATGACCGATCCCGGTATGGCTGACCGCACCTACATCGAACCGTTGAACGCGGCCGCGCTGGAGCGAATTATCGCCGCGGAGCGTCCCGATGCGGTGCTGCCGAACCTGGGAGGCCAGACCGGTTTGAACCTCACCGCCGAACTGGTGCGCACCGGGGTGCTGGAAAAATACGGCGTACAGGTGATCGGCGTTCAGGCGGACGCGATCGAGCGTGGCGAGGACCGCACCGCATTCAAAGAGACGATGACCCGCCTGGGTGTGGAGATGCCGCGCAGCGAGGCGGTCTACACCATCGAGGACGCCCTTCGGGTCGCCGACGAACTGGGCTACCCGGTGGTCATCCGCCCGGCCTACACCATGGGGGGTACTGGTGGCGGGATCGCGGAGACCCCGGAGGAGTTACGCACCATCGGTGCGCGGGGCATAGCGGCCAGCCTGGTCGGTCAGATTCTGGTGGAAGAGTGCGTGATCGGATGGGAAGAGCTGGAGCTGGAGGTGGTGCGCGACAGCGAGGACAACATCATCACCGTCTGCTTCATCGAAAATGTGGACGCGATGGGCGTGCACACCGGAGACAGCTATTGTGTCGCCCCGATGCTGACCGTACCGCAAGCGCTGCAGCAGCGGCTTCAGGATGTGGCCTGGCGCATTGTTGAGGCGATCGGCGTGGTTGGCGGCACCAATGTGCAATTCGCCCATGACCCGAAGACAGACCGGCTGGTGGTGATCGAGATCAACCCGCGCACCTCACGGTCGTCCGCGCTCGCCTCCAAGGCCACCGGTTTCCCCATCGCGCTGGTGTCGGCGCGATTGGCCGCCGGCCTGCAGTTGCGGGACATCCCATACTGGCGCGACGGTACGCTGGACAAGTACACGCCGTCAGGCGACTATGTGGTGGTGAAGTTCGCCCGATGGGCGTTCGAAAAACTGCCCGGCTCGGTCGACCGCTTGGGCACACAGATGAAGGCCGTGGGCGAAGTCATGAGCATCGGCGCCATCTACAAAGAGGCCTTCCAGAAAGCGATCCGCTCTTTGGAGATCCGGCGCTACGGGCTGGGATTCGCGCGCGATTTTCATGAACGGTCTTTGGATGAGCTGCGCGAGATGCTCCGTTATGCCACATCTGAACGTCAGTTCATTCTGTACGAGGCGCTTCGCAAGGGACTGTCCATCGAGGAGGCCCATCAACTGACGCATATCGGCGCCTGGTTCCTGCAGCAGATGCAGGAACTGGTCACACTGGAAGAACAGATCCTGCAGTACAAAGGCGGCATGCTTCCGAACGATCTGCTGGCGCAAGCCAAACGCGATGGATTCAGTGACCGCTACCTGTCCCAGCTGCTGGGAGTGCCGGAGGCCGACATCCGCGCTCACCGCCTGCAGCAAGGGATCCGGCAGGCCTGGCGACGCGTACCGGTGAGCGGCGCCGTCGATGCGGCGTACTACTATTCCACCTACAATCAGCCCGATGAGGTGCCTGTATCCGACCGTCCGAAGGTGATGATTCTGGGCGGCGGCCCGAACCGCATCGGACAGGGCATCGAGTTCGACTATACCTGTGTGCACGCGGCCTTCACCCTGCGCGAGATGGGTTACGAGACCATCATGGTGAACTGTAACCCGGAGACGGTCTCCACCGATTACGACACGTCGGACAAGCTGTATTTCGAGCCGCTGACCGTGGAAGACGTGCTGTCGATTTACGAAAAAGAGCGCCCCGTGGGAGTGATCTGCCAGTTTGGCGGGCAGACGCCGCTGAATATTGCCGCCGAGTTGGAGGCCGCGGGCGTACGGATTCTGGGAACCTCACCGGACAGCATCGATCTGGCCGAGGACCGCAAGCGGTTTTCCGCCATCATGAAGCAACTGAACATCCCCCAGCCCGAGGCCGGAACGGCGGTCACCGTGGAACAGGCGGTGTCGGTGGCTCAACAGATCGGGTACCCGGTGATCGTGCGCCCGTCGTATGTACTGGGTGGACGCGGTATGGAGATCGTGTACGATGAAGCCACACTGCGCCGATACGTGGCCGCAGCGGTTGAAGTGTCCGACGAGCGGCCTATCCTGATCGACCGGTTCCTGGAACATGCACTGGAAGTGGAGGCCGATGCGCTGGCCGATGGCAAGGATGCTTTCGTGCCGTCGATCATGGAACACATCGAGCTGGCGGGCATCCACTCCGGCGACAGCGCCTGCGCCATTCCCCCCGTAACGCTTCCGGAACGGCATGTGGCCACCATAGAGGACTACACACGCCGCATCGCCGTACAGCTGGGCGTGGTGGGACTGATGAACATCCAATACGCGATCGCGGATGACACCGTATATGTGCTGGAGGCCAATCCCCGGGCGTCCCGCACGGTTCCGCTGGTCTCCAAGGTAACGGGCGTGTCCATGGCCAGCATCGCCACCCGACTGCTGATGGGCGAGACGCTGGCACAACAGCAGCTGACACGCAGACAGGTCGCGCACGTCGGTGTCAAAGAGGCCGTTCTGCCGTTCACCATGTTCCCGGAGGTGGACCCGGTATTGGGACCGGAGATGCGTTCCACGGGCGAGGTGCTGGGGATCGCGCCGGAGTTCGGATTGGCGTTCTACAAGGCCTATATGGCGGCTGGGCAGCCGCTGCCGCTGGAAGGCGCGGTGCTGATCACCGTCGCCGATCGGGATAAAGCGGACATTCTGAGTGTCGCGCAGAGCCTGTCCGCCGAAGGGTTCCAGCTTTTGGCCACGCGGGGAACCGCCGCGTTCCTCCAGGCGCATGGTATTACGGTGGAGACGCTCAACAAGCTGCGCGAGGGCAGCCCCAACATCCTGGACGCCGTGACAGAAGGCCGGGTGCAGCTGGTGATCAACACGCCTGCCGGCCCCGAAGGCAAAACAGACGACAGCTACATCCGCAAAGCCGCTGTACGGCATCGATTACCGTACATCACCACCGCAGCCGCCGCACGTGCCGCCGCAGACGGCATCCGTGCAGCCCGTGCAGCCGGTGACACCCTGCAGGTCAAGGCCTTACAGGACTACCACCGAAACGCGTAACGATCGGCCCCGTCAAGCCGGACGCCCAAATTGCAGAATTTCGGCGGCCGGCTCAGTATAATGGTTTTTGTGTGCCACATCGCCTACCTCAGCCTGGGATCCAACATCGGTGACCGCCTGTCGCACCTGCGCCTGGCGGTGGAGCGGCTGCATACCGGTCGGGTGCATGTTACCGGTGTGTCCAGCGTATACGAAACCGAGCCGGTGGGATATGACACGCCCCAGCCGGTGTACCTGAACCTGGGCGTGCAAGTCCGCACCTCACTCGACCCCGAGTCGCTGCTTCAGCATTGCCTGCATGTGGAGACGCTGGGAGGACGGCAGCGGGAATGGGATGGCAGCCCGCGCACCATCGATATCGATGTGATCCTTTACGACGATCTGTGCTGGCAGACACCTACGCTCACCGTGCCCCATCCGCGAATGCATGAGCGCGCGTTCGTGCTGGCCCCGTTGCTGGAGATCGACGCCACACTGACCACACCGGATGGTCAGGCGCTCGCTACGCTGCTGCAGCAACCGCCCGCATGTTACCAACAGATCACCCAGACCGGCCCGGCATGGCTGCCGGGGACAAACGTCACCCGTCAGCGCTGAACACCCGGCGCGGGATCGACGCGCATACCCGTCGTGCGACAGCCCTCGACGCTGTTCCCTCGAACCTGCCCGGTCATCTGAGGGCTGCCCGTGATCACCAGCCCTTCGTCACAATCATGCAGCAGGTTATCCGTGACCAGAAACCGATCGCAGTTCGTGAGGCCGAGTCCGCGTCCCGGAGCGCCGCTGAGCATGTTCCGCGAAACGATCACATCGGTGCAGCCACTCAACACCACTCCATCCCGTCCGGTAAGGCGCAAGGTGTTGCCCTCCACCCGAACCGAGCGGACCGTTCCACCGATCTCCAACGCGCTGCGATCTCCACTGATGAAGGTATTACCGGTAAATGAAACAAACTCGGCTGAATGGGGCGCATTCACCCGAATCGAACCGCCCGTTTCATTTCCATCGAACTGAACCTGTGAGACCCAGTCCCCGATGACCGCATGGTTGAAGGTGTTGTTCCTGAACGACAGCCGGGTGGCCCGTCGGTCGGCCCCCCGCCCCTGCACCACGATGTCACACACCCCCGTGGTATTGCCCTCGATGCGCATGCAGTCCACGCGACCATCGAACACCAGAGGGCCGTTCAGGATCATATTGCCGGTAATGAAGAACCCATACCCTGCGCTGAAACCGAAATCCGGATTCAGGTGACCGTACCCCTGGTCGGTGACCTTCACGGTGAAGGCATCGGCTCCGCTCTGCAATGCCTCGCCCAACTGACAGTTGATCAGGTACCCCCATTGCAGGTCATGAACGCGGTACTCGATGGGTTGCTGGAACTCCACGTAGTAGACCTGTCCATCCGCTGGTCCTCCGGTGAGCCAGTGGATGCGTGTCGCATCCTTAACATCTGACGGCTCCTGTACGCGTTCCACCCGGTAGTGCACGCCCTCACGCCACTCCACCCCGCCGGTACGGGGCTGAGACCCGATGCGCGTGATCACGGCATGTCTGGGCAGTCCATACCACTCGGTGCGTTGCGCATGATTGGGTTGATCCGGTACCGAGTGGGCATGCAGCGTCATCCAGTCCCAGCGGGAACCCGTGCGTCGGATGACCTCGGCTTCCAGATACGGCTCCAACCGGTCTCCGTGTACGCCCAGCGGGCCGATATGCAATCCGCTGGTAAACCCCACGGTACAGTTGCGGATAAACGGCGCCTGACCGCCCACCCAGTCAAAGAACACACCGCCATCGGTCACACCGTGCCGGCCGATCATCTCCAGATTGTCGAAGTAATAGCCGCCCTGCCCGCAATGATTTCCATTGTCCAGTCGGACACCGATCCGCGCATCCAGACGGGCCACGTTGCGCACCTTGCATTCGCCACCCGACCCGATGATGTCGATCCCCACATCGAAGAAGCGCTCGCTTTGGATGCCGTGCCCCAGATGCCTGCCGATACTGATGTCGGTCACATCCACAAAATCCAGCAGGTAGTCGGCTCCCTGACCGGTGGTTTCAATGATGCCCACGTTATGGTCGGGATAGTACGCAATATGCGCCAGCTGCACGGCGGCGGAAGGCAATATGGTATTGACCGGCAGTTGCGGGTCCGGCAGCACACTGAGCTGCCGCAGTCGACACCCCTTATGGCGGATCCGCACAGTGGCCACCGGTACCGTCTTGCGTCCCGGTTTGGGGATAAACCCGAAAAAGGGACGGGAGTTCGTCTGGATCAGATGGGTGACATCCGCACCTTCACCGGTGATCACCTGTCCTGGCGCAGAGGTCTCCACAGATCCGCGGTTGGGCAGCGCGCCGCCGTCGAAGTAAAAGTCCCCCGCCGGAAAGCGGATCACCGCACCGGCAGGGGCCAACCGCATGATGGTCTCCATGCGCTGCGTGTTCTGGCGCGCCTTCGAGCGGTCGTTGCGGATGAGCGGCTGGCGCACAAACCGCCGGTCAACGCGTGTCACGTCGATGATCGCCGGTGGCGCGGTATCAGTTGTTCGGGCCGGGGCGGCCATCCCCGCGCGGCCGGCCGCAACCGCAGCGCTCACGCAGACCAGCGTCACGATCGCCCGGACAATCAGCTGCCCGGATATCTCACATAGTCGCACGGGTTTTTCAGCGTTTCGCGGGTTGACGCCCGCTGCCGGCAACGGCGAACGTGACGCTCCACGTCTGCACCGGCTTTTCCGCCTCCCAGGGACGTACATACTCCAGCTTCACCGATGCCGATCCGGCCTTGCGCACCACATACTTAAACGTTTGTGTACCGCCCTTGCCCGGTATGGGGGCGCCCGGCGCGGTATAGTGGTCATCGCCAATCTGGTTCAGCACCTCGTTCCCGCCGGACACCACACGCCAGGTATAGCCGGTGGTGGCGTTGCTCTTCAAGGTGATCTCCACCATCTGACCGACCGCCGCTTTGACCATCTTGGCGTTGTCCGCGTCTGTCAGCTTCAGAACCGGCAGTTTGGGATTCACAAGGGCCTTGAGCTGCTTGGCCATGGCGTCGTTTACCATCTGATGCGGGCGCTTTTCGACCGCCGGCTTCGGATTGGGGCGCTTGGTACTGGCGACCGGCGTATCCGATCCCGCCCAAGATCCCGCACACAGACACAACGCCATCACCGCCACGAGCCATCGAGTCATCTCCATACTCCTTTCTGCATACCACCTCGCGGTGATATGGTTCCACCTCATCATACCTGACGCTCAGGATGTGGTTTGAGCGGCTGAATGCAACTAAATGTAGACTGTCGGCGTCGGGGCCATACAAGCCCCCGTTCATTCTCGGATCACGAGCAGCCGTAACTCGCCGGGTGGAATGTCCAGCCCTATCTGCTGCCCCGCTCCGGTGTCGTTCCGATCCATCCGAAGCGCGCTGTGATAGATCGCCTCGAACACCTGCCGGGGTTTACGACGCAACACGATACGCACCGACTGCGTCGCTGCCGGGTCGATGGCAGGCGGCCGGTCTGTGTGCAACTCTTTTGTAATCCCCTTGTTGTTGACCACCATCACCGCCCAACCGTCTTTCGTCCGGTTGATCAGCGTCTGGACATCGCCATCTACGCGAAAAGGAAGGTACCGGGCCGCCAAACTGCGGAGCAGTTCCTCCGGGTAGGGCGTATCCGGTCGATAGCGCGCCACCAGGACATGACCCTTACGCACACGTCGATGGATTATCAAAGGCTGATCATCGGTCCCGCGCAACACGATCCGCGCGCCTTTGGCGGGGGCAAACCCGGCGGACGCCAAGCCGAGCCAATTCCGATCCCATCCGTCAAGATGGAGTTCATTCAGCACCAGCACGCCGCCATCCTGAACGTAACGCTGCAGGAAGGCGATGTCCGCCGCTGTCCAGGGAATGTCGCCCAAAGCCAGAATCACGGGGTAGGCGCTCCAAGCCGTGCGGTCGGCGTCATTTACCAGTACATCGAAGGTGTCGCCGTATGGCGACGGGCAAAGATAACGTTCTTCCTTGCCCGGTCCCTGCGACTGCCCGGGGAACAGCTGATCGAAGAACCGCTCGGTCATCCGGTCACCGGGGGTCTCATCGAGCCGCCCCCAGGGCTTTCCCCACACGGCCCATCGTACATGGTATTTGCTGACAAGCACGGCGAACGGCGTATAGGGTACGCCGATGTCCAGCCGGCGCATCAGAGTCGCCAGGCACCGGGCCTCCACCCCGTATCGCGACAGCCGGGCATCGGCGGGAAACTCCCGTCCCCATGTGATTTCGAACAGCACCTGGGGCGACGCCTCCAGCATGATGTGGCCCGCACCGCTGAACCAAGAGGTGAACCAGTACCGCATCATATGGCTGACCGAGTGGCCGGCGTCGCCACCCACCGGCGTGTTGGGCCAGTGAACGATGGACGCCGTGGGCATGCCTCCTGAAACGCTGGCCCCGAACCACACCGATACCTCTTCGAACCAGGGGATGCCGAACTGCCGTGCCGCCCCGCGCACGAACGCCCGCTTGACCTGAGTCGAGTGGATCACCTCCGAGGTCTCGATGCCGATGGCGTCCACCCCGACTTCCGCGATGTGGGAGAGCATCGCATGCCCGTTGGCCATGATCATCCGGTTACGCGCGCTGGTTTTCCAGCGCAGCACGGTACGCTGGAGCACCTCATAGTTGCCCTTCCGATCCATCCGGCCGAGTTCGGCCGGCGTCGCGCCATAGATCGCTGTGGTATCTGTCTCCGGCTCCCAGTGGCGATAGAACGAGTTCTCCCATTCACACACTCCGAACGTGTAGAACCCGGCGTGACGCTGTTCAATCATGTCCATCGCCGAGAGGAGCAGCGGGTTATTTTCCAGCTGATGATGCTGGATGGCCGTCATGGTGAAATAGCAGCAGAGCGGCAACGACGTATCGATGAACTGCTGCAGTCCTTCGTCCGGCAGCCGTTCCATCAGCGCCCACGAGCCGGTGAGTCCATACCGGTCGACCGCGGCAATGAAGTTCGCACAGGACGCCCCGGCTTTCAGATTGATGTAGTGCTGCAGACAGGGGCGCTTCTGGGTGGGAAACAGCCGCACGCGCAAAGCTCCGCGGGCAAGCGCGTCATAACTGGGAAGCCGTGGCGCGTCGCCCGGAAGCAGCGCCGCGGGCGGTGACTGCGCCGGCAGGGCGGATCGCGAAACGGAACCCTGCGGACCTTCAGTCAGGAAACCGCCGCCGACCGACAGAGCTTGACGTCGGCGTCGAAAATGTGAATCACTGGCTGTGGCCATAGAATGTTGTGCTCCTGACCGGCGAACGGCGCCGTCTGACCGCCGACGGGATGCCTTTCCAGCGACACCGCCGGCATCGGCGTCGAATCGGGCCTGCATCATGATTCGACAGCGGCTCCCAGTGCACCTGCCGATGCGGTGTGCCAACCGGCAGACGTGTCCATGCACGACACCGCACCACCTGATATCTCACGGGTATCCGCTTAACGTACACACCGGCCCATCGATAACACTGGTATAGTGATCCTGTATGCATAACCGCCTTTCTTCGGAAGGCAGTGCGCCGGCGCGAATGGTGTTTCAAATTCGCGAAATATCAGGGCAGTCCGCAGGTCACTGGCTCGGAATCTGACCCTGTCCGGTTGTTATCAGTGCACTTGTGATGAAAGGCATACAGGAGGCTACCCGTGAACCGCTTGGCTCCCGTGATCAAACCGTTGCTGATCCTCGTGTTTCTAGCCGGTATCGGCTCGTGGATTTTTCTGACCCCCAAACCGAAACGTGACGCCTTACAGGTGATCGCCTGCGACCGAACCGGTTCCACGCAGTTCAACCGACAGAGAGAGCGGCATCTGGACGGGATTCTGAACGCCATGGATACGGCGCCATATATGTGTTACGCCCAATGGATCTGGGTGGTGGACCATGATCCGACCTGCATTTTCGCCACTAACACACCGGTTGACGGAGAAGATCCCCAGCTGATTGCGAAACTACGGACCCAAATCAAGGAAGTCGATCAAGGCAATCCGGTGCTTGCCATTCAAAGACCCGCTCTGTTCATCAATCGGCTGTGCGACAAGCTGGAAGCCAATCAGATCTCTTCAAATACCCGCGTGGTGGTGCTCTTCTTTACCGACGGACAAATGGAGGACGCGGATGACATCCGCGCGATGCCCGATGCACTGCGCCGGCTGTCCAACGGCTGGCCCAAGTGTCGGCTGCATGTGGTCGGCGTGGACGAA
Organism: uncultured bacterium; assembly: GCA_964650005.1. Classification (GTDB taxonomy): domain Bacteria; phylum Armatimonadota; class HRBIN16; order HRBIN16; family HRBIN16; genus CAZHSN01. Next base: position 128,672 of record CAZYPZ010000010.1, read on the forward strand.
CAGTTTATCGATCGTTGGGCGGAGTGGGTACACGGTATCGGTTCCGTCAGCGCCATATATGACGATGAGGCGATGCGCCGTTATCAGGATGACTTGCGGGGCACGGAGCACAGCTGAGCCGAGTCCGAACGGATGACCCAAGCGTCGGCGGAGGGTTCCGCCCGACGTGCGACAGTAACGCTGGGGAGGAAGATCGATGGAACAAGAGACCCGAGAGTCCTTAGGGCATCGCCCGAACGGCTACACCCGCCGGTTGTTTGGCCAAAGCGCGGACGAAAAGATCGTACGGGCGCCGCTGCCCTTGCCGGGAGACGAGCACAAGGCCCTGCCATCGGAAGAGTGGCTGAAAACACAGCAAAATCAGGATCTTCCCGGCCTCTCGGAAAAACCGATGGCGAAACATCGATACAAGGAGCTGGTCGACCGGGCGTTGCAATCCACATGCGAGGCACGCCAGGTCTACAAGGACGAGGAGCGCCGGTTGAAGGAGGATACGGAATGGCGCGACGCGCGGAAAGCATACCTTGAGCGTGAAGAAGAGGCGCTGATTAACCGGATCAACGAAACCGAAGATCTGTATAAGCAGCGCGAACAGGATTTAAAAGAGCGACGCAACAGCTACTGGATCGATGCCGTGACCTGTCGGGCGGAGTTGGGCGAAACGTTTTTCACCATCCATTGGGGTGACCGACGCATCCAATCAGACGGTGTGTCTGACAGTGAGGAGCCGGGCGGCGTCGACGGTCCGGATCCGGATCGATCGGATCTGCCTCAGACTGATGCCGGTGACGATGGTGTTGGAAGCGTGTCTGTGGCAACCGTCACCGACGTATCGCCAGTTCCAAGCGACACCACATCGACGCCTGCCGGTACTGAGCTCTCATCGGTGAACAACTCGATACCGGCAGTTGATCTGTCGCAGTATCCGGCCCGCCTTCCGGTGGAACTGATCGACAGTTCGGTCGGATCGGAAACAGAGCGTCAACTGAACATGCGCGACTTCCATGCCGAAGCGGCGCAGTTGGTTCCCGGAGAGGATGCGATCGCCGCCGAGCTGAACCTGTTACTGAATGCGCCACAGAAAGAAGAGCCGTCTGCTCATCGTAACTGGTGGTCACGGTTTGCGTGGACAATGGTCCAGGATCAGCATGCTTGGACGCAGTTTTCCCTGCTGATGTGCAGCCTGATCTTCGGTCTCAGTCTGGGCATGGCCACCGGGTTCATCAACCTCGGTAAACTGCAAAACCTTCAGTACAACTGGTCGATGTTGCTCCTCACCTTACTGTTCATGGTGCTGGGTGCGGGCATCTTCTATGTGATGGGCCGGGTGATCGATCTGTTCACCCACCTCTGGATGAAAGGGCATCTGAACCCGTCCGATCCCACCGCGCCTGGTTCAATGGCCAATCGTATACGCAGGTTGGCCGTCGGCTTCGGCATCCTGGCGATTTGCGGAGTGACGGTACTGGTGGTCACCGAAGTGATCGTGGAGCGACAAGGCATCGTCAAGTTCATCGCCCGTCAAAGCCTGACCGGCGAAGCCGTATCCGGTTTTATCCTGTGGGCGATGTGTCTGGTGGTGTCGTTACCGTTCGTGCTGTTCCACATCGCCGACGGGCTGACGCGCGCGGGACAGGAGGCGATGCGCACGCTGGTGCGGCAGGAACGTGCGCGCCGGATCGACCTACTGGCCGCGCAGCGACGACAGGAAGCCTATGAGTCCACCCGACAGCATGTTCAAGTCGAGATGGATCGTCTGCGTGCCGAACGGGACCGCCAGCACGCCGAACGCCTCGAGGCCCGGCGTCAGGAAGACGAGCGGCGAAGGGCGGAACAGTGGTCGACGCCGCCCCGGGACTATCCACCGTCGGAACGCATCTCACCCCCCGTACCGGATGATGACGAACGGAACGACGGAGATCATCAACGCCATAAACAATGGGCAGCTCCCCTGAAAGCCACCATACTCGACTTGGAGACGCGTCTCAGCGACACACAAACGGTCCTTACCCAACAGATCAGAGACCTGGAGGGGCAGGTGGGTGATCTGCGGGCAGCGCTCAAAGAGACCGATCGGCGGGAATATCATGTGGAGTCCCAAAGACTGATGGCGCATGTGGTGCGACTGAACCAGGAGTTGAAATGGTTGCGGGTCCGCCGTAAACAGGATCTGGAGCCGTTGCGCGCCCGACTGACGCTGATCCAGGATCAGATCCGCGCGCTGGCCACCGAGCAAGAGGAGTTCCATGCCGCATCCCGGCAACGGCAGCTGGACGCCTACCAGACCGCGATCCAGTCTGTGCACGATCTGGACGCCTACACCCTGGAGCTGAAACAGATCTTGGAACCACTCACCCATTCAAAAGCACCAGGCGGACGTAACTCAGAAATGCGCCCCTTGCCGGGTCTCCGCGGATGGCTCGCACAGTTGATCGCGGGACGCAAGATCTATGAACCGGTAGACGCGGCGTAAGCCGTTATCACGCTTGACGGGCCGTCTGCGCAAAGGGCGGCCCACCATTCCCTTTAACTGTCGACATGATTTGGAGGTGCATGATGAACCATTGGTATGTGCTCGAACAGGGCGCCGCCCAAGGCCCCTTCACACCGGCAGAGATGACGGAACGGTTGCAGAGCGGACAGCTGCCCCCCGCCACACTGGTCTGAGCGCCCGGTCAGAAGCGCTGGCAAGAGGCGTCCAAAGTCAACTTCGGTACGGGCGACGCAGACATCTCGGCGCAGCCGCCCGTCCACACCCTGCCGTTCAAACCCTCCGGACCACAGGTGCTTCCCTGGATGCGCTGGCTGGCGCGGAGTATGGATTACATCCTGTTTGAACTGGCGTTGATGCCGTTCCTGTTGCCCCACATCATCGTGGAGAACACCATGGAAAGCATTCGGCGTGATCAGCAGCTGACCGCCCTGGTGGTGCTGTTGTTCCTGTTGGTTGAGCCGGTAATGCTGTCTTTGTGGGGCACTACGCCGGGCAAAATGCTGCTGGGCATGCGCGTCACCAAACCGGATCGTTCGCGGCTGGGATTTGGGGAAGCCTTACGGCGCTCCGTCAATGTCTGGTTTCGCGGTATGGGCATGTATTTGGGCATCGTCACGGTGTTTACCATGGTCCACGCGTTCAACAAACTGACACGCGACGGGATCACCACCTGGGACAAGCATACGGGGTCTCTGGTGCTGCACACCGATCCGGGAGCGACGCGCACCACCATCGCGGTGCTGGTGATCGTCGGGTTGAAAATCTTGGGATTGGTCACGATGATCCAGGCGCTTCCCAAGTAACCGATACGCTGTCCGGTCACACAAGCAGTCAGGAGGTGCGCTGTGTTCTGGCATGCGGTTTGGAGTGGATTTTTGGCTCTATTCGACTGGCACATCCTGTTGGGACTGGCCGTAATGGGGTTGCTGACATTCGGGTACCACTTGATCACCGTCGGTCTGGGCGGCGACGGTAAGTCCAGTGGACGGCTCGGTGCAGCGTTCGGCTGGCAGTTGCTGGGCGGGCCGCTGATCATGATCGTTGCGATCCCCGGGTTCATCACGCTCTGCCTGCCGGCGATCCTGGGCATCGGCGGGTTCACACCGGGTCCGGCGATCGGCGCAGCGTGGCCCGAGGTGCTGATGGCCAGCTTTATCGCGTTTTCCATCATGATGGGCGTCACGTTCATTCCGGTGGTGGGTTCGGTGATCGCGTATACGCCCGGCGCTGGCACGTACATCATGGGCGCGATCGTGCTGCAGCGGATTGTGGAGATTGGATATCGCGCGATCTCGGGGCATTCTATCGATGTGGAGCGCATTTCGCCGTCGCTCTGGCAGGCCATCGGGTTCCTGATCATCGGGGCAGCGATCGGGCTGGGCATCGGCGTGGCGATTGCGAGCGCGTTGGAAGGCGCGGTACATGACCGTGACTGGCTGAATCGGAGCGGCGCCTCCGGCAACACGCCGGAAGCCAAACTGGTCGCGAAGGTGCTGAACCCGCTGAGCGGCGTACTGCCGCTGCTGATGTACGGCCGGTACCTGGGGGCGTCCTTGGAACGACTGTTTTAGGCTCGGTACGAGGAGGGGTGTATCGGGACTGCGGACGGGTGAGCTGCGCACTTTTTTCAATTCACTGCGCCCACCACCCCCTCCCAACCACCCACAGTATAAACACCTATGACTATTTACTTCAAGCCGAACACATTTCCACCCATTTGTTGTAGCTCCCTTTGGGTCTCCGGTATGCTACAGTAGAGTGACATAGGGAGCGACTGCAACAGCGGTTGTAGCTCCCTTTGGGTCTCCGGTATGCTACAGTCCAAGTGATGCCGCTAGCATTGTAATAGCTGTTGTAGCTCCCTTTGGGTCTCCGGTATGCTACAGTCCAGGTCCGGCACGCCGGGCGTGCCGAACCGTTGTAGCTCCCTTTGGGTCTCCGGTATGCTACAGTCCATTTGGTGTAGGCGTAGATGTTTGCTGGGTTGTAGCTCCCTTTGGGTCTCCGGTATGCTACAGTCAGCGACCTTCTCAGCCTCATGCTGAGACTGTTGTAGCTCCCTTTGGGTCTCCGGTATGCTACAGTCAGCGACCTTCTCAGCCTCATGCTGAGACTGTTGTAGCTCCCTTTGGGTCTCCGGTATGCTACAGTCAGCGACCTTCTCAGCCTCATGCTGAGACTGTTGTAGCTCCCTTTGGGTCTCCGGTATGCTACAGTTCAGCAAGATACCGCTGGCTAAATTCAAACGGTTGTAGCTCCCTTTGGGTCTCCGGTATGCTACAGTATCACGGTCTATAGAGCTTGCGCAGATGGCGTTGTAGCTCCCTTTGGGTCTCCGGTATGCTACAGTCGTCGTACCTGCTTATGCATCCGCTGATGGCGTTGTAGCTCCCTTTGGGTCTCCGGTATGCTACAGTCAGCGACCTTCTCAGCCTC
>CAZYPZ010000011.1:0-128484 GCA_964650005.1 uncultured bacterium
CACCCCAAAGGGGCGGGGCGAACCCCGCCCCTGTATCGATGCGGCAACGCCGCAAGCGCGGCGCGCAGAGTCAACACCCCCGTGGGCAAATCCCGCCTCACCCCTAAACCCCTGCTCCTTGCTCATGCGGCCGCAGGCCGCACATGCCCGAGCCGAGCCAAGCGAGGCGCCTGCCCGCGTTGAGCGCAGCGAAACGCCTCACCCCCTCCGCTAATCCTGCATTATACGCTCGTAGTCGCTGACCAGCAGCCTGTATGGACGGGTGTCTTCTTGGATCGTGGGATAGCGGCTCTGCGGCTGATGGTAGACGTTGTCATTACGATCATCGTTGACGGAGGAGACCTCCCCCACCAGCACGGGACCGCTTCCCGGCTCACCCCAGAACTGATGGTACATACCGGGAACCAACGTCAGGCTCTCTCCAGGCGACAGCCGTACCAGCCCTCCCGCCGGTACCGTCTGCATGACACCATCGCGCGACACGGTGACAGGCTCTTCAGACAATGAACCATCGTCTGCCGCCATGTACAGCTGGAACACCAGCATTCCACCAGCACGTACGATAATGTCTTCCGTCTTGCTGCGATGATGGTGCATCAACGTCACCTGTCCTTCTTGCACGATCATCTGCTTTTCGGCGTACGGCTTGGGATATCGCTCATCGCCGCTGCGCCCGTTGCGCAGCGTGAACAACAGCAGCCCTTCTTTCAGAAAGTCGCCTCGGCCGAAATCCGTGACATCCCAGCCCAACCCGCAGGCCAGTATTTCATGCGCTTCCGCGGCGCGCACCATCCAATCGTCTGGGGTCCAATAGGCAAACGGCGGAAGATGGATCCCGAACTTTTGAAACAGTTGTTCGGCTTCACGGATGTATGTATTGATCTGCGATCTCAGCATGGGCGCGCACTCCCCATGGCGAACCGCGTGATCGTGTCTCTCACCACGCGCTCGAGCCGCTCCTGCGCCGGCGCGTAGAAGCGTCCCGGCACCGAGGGCGTCAGTAAGGAGCGCGCTTCAGCGATTCCGTCCAGCCAGGCGACATGGATATCTGTACAGACGTTGATCTTGGTGATACCCCGTCGGATCGCCTGCTGTACCACCTCGGGTGGCGTGCCGGATCCCCCATGCAGCACCAGTGGCACCGATACGGACGTCGCGATCGTGCTAAGTCGATCCAGATCGATCCGAGGTGCGGCCTTATATGCGCCATGCACGGTGCCAATCGCCACAGCCAGACAGTCAAGCCCGGTCAATTCCACAAACTCCGCTGCCTGAGCTGGATCGGTCAGCAAATCGGCATCATATCCGCTATCCTCGAGGTCCGCTTCGCAGCCGGCCACGTGTCCCAGTTCCGCCTCCACGGGCACGTTATGGGCGTGGGCGATGGAGACCGCCTGACGCGTCAGTTCAACGTTTTCCTGATAGGGCAACCGCGACGCGTCCAACATCACACCAGTGAAACCGGCATCGACACACTCGCGTACATGAGCAAGCGTCGTACCATGATCCAGATGCAGCGCGGCCGTAATGCCGGTCATGTCCACATACAGCGACACGATCTCGCGCAGCGCCTTGGGTCCACCCATTGCGTTATACTCGGCGGCACTGGCCTGAAAGATGACCGGCATCTCGCAGGCAGCCGCCCCACGGGCGATGGCGTATATGTTCGCGCTGTTCCAACACTCGAACGCGGCCACCGCATATCCGCGCTCACGCGCCTCGCGAAGCAGCGTATCCATCCGCACGAATGGCATCGACTCACCCCCACTGGTCCGTTCACCTCTATTCAGTATGCCACCCGGAAGGCATCATCTGAGCACGCAACGGAACAGCTCTCCAAAAACGGTGCGCTCCATAGCCTCCATCTGCAGCGTCACCGATGTCCCGGCGGGCAGGTCGGCAGGCAACGATACCGATAGAAAGCAAGTATGATTCGGTTCTACACAAGCGGTTACCGGTACGAAACCAGACCGATCGCCAGCGCGCCAACGCAACCCCACCGTCCCACTCTTGCCTTCCGCCGTCTGGCGATCCAGCCAACGCGCTTCACCGGTATTGCCGATCTCCACCCGCAACCGCCACTGCATATCCTTGTCACGGGGCGCCAGCGCTCCGTATTCCACCGCCCGCCACGTGCCAGCGCTCCAGGCACGAAACGGACCGAACGCTGCGCTGAGCGCGCGTCTGGGGCCGATACGATGGCTCAACGCGCTGCACAGACAGCGCAGTGAGCAGGTGCGCGAGTCGGCACCCTGGTCCAGCGTGCGCACGTCAGGGCGCTTCCCATCTTTCAGCAGCCGGGCGAATGCCCGGGCGCCCCCGATATAGACATCGGCTTCATCTGCGTGTGCGTACTCATTTACCGTCGTGATCCCGTCCGCACGAAACTCCGGCGGATTGCGCATGCGCCCGCTCCAGGCGCGAATGACCTCGGTAACCGGCTTCTCGGAGCGATCGGGGCGGAGGATACCCCAGTCGGACACCTCCGGATCGCCATCATACATGGGGCGTCTGCCGATCCACCACCAGGCCAGCGCCCCATCCGCGCCGAACATCGTGGCGATCTCCTGCATGCGTTCATAGTGCAACGCCTGGATGCGCTCCTGCAGAGCGACATCATCGATCAGGTTGGGATTATAGGTGCTGGCGCCGAACTCCATGAAGATCGACGGCTTGTTCATCCGGTTATACCGCACCCCGAAGCCCTGGCTCCAGAAACGGATCGGATCGTTTCGGTACACCTCTTCATCGAACAGTCCCCAGGTGGTATGCGGCGAGAAGGTGTAACCTGTGTAGTCCAGAAACGCTGTCGTATGACGCACGGGATAGGGCAGGTTGCGGTTGTGCGGCACTTTACCCATCAGGCAGATGCGCTGAGCGGTTAGCAGATGATGGGGAGCGATCTCTCGAAACACATCCCTCAGCAGTGCATACCGTTTGTTGATGAGCTCCTCGATGAACCGCCGATACGCCACGGACTTCCGCGTCCAGACACCGTCGCCGAACAGTTCATCGTCACTCGGGGCGCTGACCAGCGGCCCCTCCGGTGTGTCCACCATGGGGCCCAGATAGCCCCAGCATCGGTTGGCCGCGTCGACAGAACCATACTGATCCACAATCCAGCGGTTCCAAAGCTTGATTGGCGTCACGTGTCCGGGCCATTTGCGTCCGTTCCGCACGTCCTGATCTCCCACATGCGGTTCCCAGTCCAGCTCCCAGGCCAACACCTCCGGCCTTCGCGCCAAGTCGCATTCAGTGATGAACTTACGCGCCATCTGAAGGCTCTGCGCTCGCTTGACAGGGTCATCCACGAAGTCGAACAGCGGAAGCACCCAACGGCCGCCTTCGGGATAGAGATGCACGTAGACTTGGGCCTTCATGCCATGCCGTTTGAGGCGGTCCAACAGATCGTGCAGACGCGCTTTGTAAGAAGTCTGTGGCGTGGGGAACGTGGACCAATCGACCTTTGGATGATCCGCATGGTAATAGGTCGACGCCATGATCCGAATGGTGTTGAAACCCATCTGCTTCATGAGGCGCAGGTCGGTTTCGACCTCAACCGGATCGTAATGCGCAACCCAATCTCGCTCCGGCCCTGCTGTCACCATAGACGATACCGGACGGTAGAACACCCCGTAGGGCGCCCAAGGACGACCACACTGTCGAAATATGCCGTTCTCGACCGTCACATAGTCTGTAGCTCGGCGCGCTGTGACGCATGGCGCCCACATAATTGCCAGGGCGCTAACCATCCATAGAGACGACTTCATAGCATCCTCCTGCAGCCGTCTGGACGTTCACTGCGCATCGCGCCATATCCTGCCAGTACAGAACTTCGTCGTGCCGGGTACCATGGGTGTATGCAATACATATCCCTGCATCACCTGGTTTTCACGTATGCCGCCGGATAATGCCCGTCTGTGCCGCCCCACGGTTGAATGGGAGACGGCTTACCGGTTATTCCTGGATGCATTGATTGAAGCAGGCGAAAACGGGCATCTGGGTGAGGTGCTGAACCGTTGCGGTTCGTTCACGGCGTTTCTGGATTGGCTCGATCGCTGCCAGATCCATATCGAGTCGCCAGATTATCGATCGATGCGCATCTACTGGCTGATCGTCGACGACGCGGTCGTCGGAGAGAGCCAGATCACCCGGCGCCGCGATGGCCGGTATACTGTCGGCTACATCGTCTCGCCCCGACACCGCAGATGCGGCTACGGTCATGTGCTGCTGCAATTGACGCTGGCGGAAGCGCGCACAATGGGGATCGAGAGCATCTATCTCTCCTGCCGACCGACGAACACCGCCTCCATCCGGATCATTGAACAGCAGGGCGGGCGGCGCATCGATACCGGCACCGGCCCTCTTTGGCACTACCGTATCGATTTGTAGGCCCGCAAAGGCGCTGTTGTACGAAACGTTACTCCATTCGGTGCGTCCATACAGGTAACTGAACCAAGATTTGAGGTGCACATGCAGTCACACGCCACTTCGGCAGTCACATGGCCCATGAATGAATGGCTTACTGCCACTCCCGAGTCGATGCACATCGACACGAACGCGCTCCAGCAGTTCGTCCGATTGATGGGAGGCAACGGCGTGCTGATCGTGCGAGGGCGTGCGGTTGCGCACTGGGGACGCTGGGACCAACGCGATGATGTCGCCTCCGCAGCAAAGGTTGTCTACGCCCATCTGCTGTATCTGGCCATTCAACAGAAGCGCATCACGGGATTGGACGAGCCGGTGGTGCGATGGGAGCCTCGACTGGCCGAACTGAACCCGGAGTTGAGCCACAAAGACCGTCAGATCGCCTGGAGGCATCTCGCCACCCAGACATCCTGTTACGGTCTGCGTGAGGCGCCCGGGACGGCGTTTGCATACAACGATTATTCCATGGCGCTGTTCGTGGATCTGCTGTTTCAGCGTGTGTTTCAAGCCGGACCGGATCAGTTTGACAATCGGATCCTGACTCCGCTCATCGCACGGCCTTTGGGCTGCCAGGACGCCCCTACGCTGTTGGCTTTTGGCAAAGAGGACCGCGCGGGCCGTTTGGCCATCTCTCCGCGAGACTTTGCCCGATTTGCTTGGCTGTACCTGCAGGAGGGTGTGTGGCGCGACAGGCAGTTGTTGAGTCCGGTTTTCTGTCAGATGGCTCTTCACAATCCGCTGCCACTTTCTGTGCCGCGCACCGCCGGTCAGGCCGCCGCAATGCTGAATGGACAGCGCACCATGGGATCCACAACCATTCCGGACAATCAATGCGACCATGATGGCAGCTACAGCTGGCTCTGGTGGCTGAACGGCATCAACCGGCAGAAGCGGCGGAACTGGCCGGCTCTCCCACATGATACGTTCGGCGCGATCGGCCATTACGGTCTGGAGGGGGTGCTGGGTTTCCCCGCTCACCAGGCCGTGTTAAGCTGGAACAAGACAAGACTTCCACAGGGACCGTTGACCCCCGAGGCATCCCAGGCGCTGGCGCGCGTACTGGCGTCCCTACAACCCGAAGCCGGTTTTTTGCGCACATACCCCGGTAATGCGGCATGGCTGACTCGAGGGGCTCCACGCACCACGGTCATCTGCGGTCCGGGAGACCCGGAGGGATTTCTATACCGTGGGCAATTGCGGCCCGACGGGACGCGTGACGGCGATCAGATGCAATTAATCGACAAACTGGCCGGCGCCGGCGCCAACTGTATCTACATGATCGCTGTGCGGTCACACAGTGGTGATGGCGACCGCACACAGAATCCATTTCTGGATCACTCCCCGGAACGCGAGCTAAACCCGGCCATACTCGACCAATGGGAAGGCTGGTTCCGCGCAATGGACGAGCGCGGTATTGTCATTTACCTGTTCCTGTACGATGACAGCGCCCGCCTCTGGAACACCGGCACATCGATGGGCAAGCCGGAACAGCAGTTTGTGTCCGAACTGGTGAACCGCTTCCGGCACCATCGCAATCTGGTCTGGTGTATTGCCGAGGAGTATCAGGAAGCGCTGACTGCCGAGCGAGTGCGCGCGATCGCTGCGACCATACGCCGTCTGGATCCCGTACACTCCATCGCGGTGCATAAGTTGCAAGGCATCGAGTTCACCGAATTCGCCGACGATCGCCATATCGATCAGTTCGCGGTGCAGTACAACACCGATAACGAAACCACGCTGCACAGGCAGCTTGTCGCAGCCTGGAAGACCGCCCGAGGCCGATACCACATCAACCTGTCCGAGTGCGCCGGATTCGGACCGAGGGATCCCGCACGCGGCAAGATCTGGGCCTGTCTGATGGCAGGTGCATCGGTGATGGTCCTTGGTATGGACATCGCCAGCACGGATCCTGCCGAACTGGATGACTGCGGGCGGGCCGTGCGGTTCTGGGAGTCCTTCCGTGCATCCGGACTCGCACCGGCGGATGAACGTGTACTGGCCGGTGCACAATATGCTTTGGCGGCGCCTGACGGGCGCTGTGTTCTATATGGACGCGGACACAAAGGGCGGATGGGGTTGCGCGGATTGTCTGGCCGGACCTATGACTTGCTATGGATGGATTGCCGAGAGGGAGTCTGGACGCCTCAGTATGCTCAGCCTGACGGTATCTGGCGAGTACCGCCTGAGTGCGGCAACGAGACGGTGGTCTACGGTGTTCCGTCCCGCACCACAAGGCCATGACACAGCGCAGCGTCGGCAGGATCTAGTCCGCGGCGCAGAAAGCTTGGAGGATGAAATGGCGTTGATCTCACCGGAAGGATGGTTCACCCGAACCGATGGACGGGTGATCGCCGGATATGCACAGCACAACGGATGGTGGGGCGGGCTGGAACAACCGCCCGGTTGGTGGAGTGAGGCAGACACCCGGCCCAACATCACCCGACGCTGTGAACGGGTCGGGCCCGGTTGGCAGGAGGATCTGGATGGATTGACCACCGCCATGGTGCGGTATGGGTATCCGGGCTTCGAGCACAACTTCGGTTTATGGCATGACCGTCGACGCGATCAGCACGATACCGGCCCGCGTACGGATGGCGCACCTGTTCCCCCGCTGTTGGAGCAGCCTTGGGCGCGCTCCGGAACGGGACGTGCATGGGACGGCGGCACATTGTACGATCTGAGCGCCTACAACCCGTGGTACTTTGAAAGGCTGCGTCAGTTCGCCACACTCTGTGACCGGAAAGGCGCGATCCTGTTTTGCAACCACTACATGCAGCACGCGCTGCTGGAGACGACCGCGCACTACTGCGACTTTCCGTGGCGACCGACGAACTGTATCCAGCGCACCGATCTGCCCGATACCACACCCGCAGCCAACGCGTTTTACGATCTGAGCCATCCGTTACGACGACAGCTGCATCGGGCGTACATCCTGCACACGCTCGATCAACTGAGCGGATTCCGGAACGTGGTGCACCTGATCAGTGAAGAATACACCGGACCCGTTGAGTTCATGAGGTTCTGGCTGGATACGGTACAAGAGTGGCGCCGCCGGACCGGACGTACGGTCACGGTCGGTCTTGGCGCGCCCTACGACGTCCAGGAGGCGATCCTGGCCGACGGTAAACGCGCGGCCCGGGTGGATGTCATCGACTTGCGTTACTGGTGTTACAAGAAGGACGGATCCCGATATGCGCCGGAAGGCGGACATGAAGTGCCCGGCCGATATGCGCATGACGCTGCAGGCGACACCACGCCTCAGATGGTCTATGGGCAGGTCCTGGAGTACCGGTTGCGTTACCCGCGCAAAGCGATCATCAGCCAGTTCGAGGCCACTCTGGAGCAGACATGGGCGTTTTTCCTCGCCGGTGGCTCCATGCTGATCCGTCGGCTTTCCTGGCTCAATCCGTCCACCCAGAAACCGATCCGGCCTTCTGGCTATGTCGCTCCGCCGGCAACTCAGGCCATCGAGTCCCTCTACCATCTGATCACCCGCCCGTTGTCTGACCATTTGGCGCACATGAAACCGGTCGCGTCATCTAACGGCGTCTGGTCGCTTACGTCAAAAGGTCGGGCGGCGCTGTTTGTGATCCCGACTGGCTCGGGCACAATCACCCCGACACTCCCCGGCGCCCGTGCCCGAGCCACCTGGATAGACATGAAATCGGGCGCGCTTCGCGACGGTGGAGTGATCTCGCCCGGCGATCGGCGCCCGCTTCCGGCGCCTCCCGGTTATAGCGCCCTGCTGTTGTTGAAATCCCTGGCTTAACGGTTTAGTCGTTCCTGCCGATGGATTATCATGCAAGTGCAATGCTCGGGAGGGCGCAACATGGCGAACGAGTGTCCGATGCTGGTGAACTGCGGGTTTTTCCGCAAGTACCAGGAGTCAAAAACCGTGGCATGTCGTGGATTTATTGCGATGTATTGCCGAGGGGAGCGTCAAGGCCAGTGCAAACGCAGGCAATACCGCCTGGAACACGGAACGCCGCCACCGGACGACATGATGCCGGATGGCCAGATGGTCGTTACCACCGCGGCTCGATAACAGCGGACTCTGTACCCCCATACAGCCAATGTGATGAGATCCGTCCGGCGCTGTATTTAGCGCCGGACGAACAGGACTAGGCCTCTTTCATCAGATGCCTGCGCCACACGGAAGGAGCCAGCCATGTGTCCAATTCCGGATGCAGCATCGGCTCGTGCGTTCGATACCACTGCTGTAATGCCGACCAGGCAACCCGATTGGCTTCCCCATCGCCCCGCTGACGTGTTTCCAGCAGCTCCGCCTGAAGCCGGGTCAACGATACATGCGCCAGCAACAGCTGCCATGATCGTGTGTGCACCACGTTGGCCTCTCCGATCAATAGTTGCGACTGAGCCAGGTCTACAACAGGCGAATTGATCTGCTCGATACGATTGGTCAATCCTGTATAGTCCGCGGTGCGTTCGCCTCGCAGAGCCGGCGGACAGAACGCATCGGTGAGTGCGTTCAGCCAGGCCAGTACGGGTTCCCAAGCCGCGCCGTAGCACGCCCGAAGATAGTCCTCGGTCAACGCGTCAAATGATCGATCGGTCCAAGGCGTCTCGCCGAGCATCGCCATGGGCAAACCCGTGGGGAAAAAGCAGCGCTGCGCTTGACAACTGATCAAGCCGTTGATCCCCAGTTTGGGCAACGCATTCATATCGTCATGAAGTACCCGAGAGATCTGCATGTAGCCTGGGTCATGGTAGTGGTCCCACATCAGGTGATAGTCGAAATCGAAGCTATCCCCCTCGAACACCTGCCTCCAACCTGCCAGCATCGCCAGGTTGGCCTCCACTCCGTTTGGAAACTGCAGTTTGTTCAGTTCAAACAGCGGGATATCGGCCGGCGGCATAACATGCGGATATGGAGACGAGTAGGAACGCGTAATGGGTGCAAACATCAGCACCAGACGTTCTGGATCCTCGAAACGCTCCTGCACGGGAGGCCACAACAGGTCGACATAGATCAGGAACACGATCCGGGTGGTCAACGCCTCCTGTCGTAGCAGCCGACAGGTTTCGTTCAGCAGCACCACGTACCAGTCCGATGGCCGCTTCATTCGGCAGGCAGCGCATTCGCAATTGTTGTTGCTGCCGTCCGCCAGCCAGACATGCACCAGATGAACTTCCGGATGCTCCCGGGCGTACCGCACGATGTCCTGAGCCATGATCTCACGCACTGCGGGGTTGCTGTAGCACAGGTTGGTATTCAACGGAACTCCGCCCCACAGCGCGCGCTGACCGTTCACCTCCGCCAACATCGGCTGCACATCATCCGGTATCACCACATCCCCGGTGTCCCAACCCAATCCGGCGATGCCAAACGGTTCACAGGTCCAGCCGTGTCCCACCGCATGATAGATAAGTCCGCGTACACGTATCGCATCGACACAGGCGCGTAAATGGTCGCGTGCCTCTTCAGGCGTAATCTTGACTCCCGGGCGGTCGCTGTCCAAACCCGAGTACCAGCGGTCAAAAAACGTGTAGGATTCCCGGAACTGCGTGAAATAGGCGTTGCATCCGTTGCGGGGAAGCCACTCGATCATATCCAGCACATGCTGTCGAGACACCGCCCCCTCGATACAAACACCGCGATGCCGCACGGATGGCCTCCAGGAACCCTGCACATCCTTCAGACCGGCGCCGCGGGGTATATACTCGCCGGCCACCCCCGGACGAACCCATCGACACCCCTGCTCCCGCAGATACCGATAGACGCCCAGCAGCACGCTGCGCGGGTTGCTTCCGGCGATCATCCCGCTGCGACCGCATACATCGATCTCGATGAGATCATCCATCAACGGATCTGCTACATCCGGCTGTTCCATCACACATAGTCGGACATCGCTGAGCGCTCCCGGTGTCTCGTCCAGCAGCAGCGCGCCAACACGCTCCAGTTCGGTTCGGGCGTACGCCAATGTCCCGTCACCATCAGGCCAGTTCATCTGCAGCACCTTCCTCGTTTGTGTCGCTGAGCATCGCCAACACGCGCTTGACCTCTTCATCCGCAGCGGTCAGTTTGGCCCGGCAAAGTCGCGCCAGCAAGGCTCCCCGCCTCACACCCGCTCCCAGTTGGTCCACATCCATCTGGCCGCTTTCGATGGCGGCGACAATCGATTCGAGCTCACGGATCGCTTGCGCATAAGACATTTCAGGCAAGGCCTGCGTGTCCTGATCAATCTGCTCCATGCTCAACCTCCTGAACTGTACTGATAATGATTCCATTGAACAGCTCGGTGTGTACGCTTTGGCCGAATTGTAGCCCGTCCACACTGCTGATCGCAGCGCCGTTCACACGCGTGATACTGAAGCCCCGACGGAGCGTGTGCACGGGATCGGCGATACGGACCATCTGTTCCATCCCATCGATGCGTTGCAGTTCGTTCTTGCACAATGACCGCGCTGTTTGCGCCAGCCGTTGCAGTGCGTATCGGGTCTGTGCGCGCTCGTGCGTCAGTCGCTGTCCGGTTGCCACGGCTATGGAGGTCATACTGCGAGACAGCGCACGGTGCTCTGTATTCAGTCGCTGCTGCACACGCGCCCCCAGGCGACCCGCAACGCGATCCAGCCGGTGAGCGCATTGACGCAACGTTGTTTGCGTACCGTCCCGAAGACGAATATCGAGATCGTCCACCTGCTGCCAGATCTGTTCCGCGCACCCCAGAATGTACTCAGCCAATGCTGTGGGCGTTTTCAGCGATCGCCAAGCCACTTCGTCCGCCACGGATACATCCCGCTCGTGTCCGATGCCGGTGAGCACGGGTAACGCACAGTTGGCGATCGCTTCGGCCACCGCATATTCGTCGAAATAGCTCAAATCGATCCGGGCGCCGCCGCCGCGCAGGATCACCACCGCATCAAAGTCTCGGGCGCGGGGTTCGACAGCCTGAAGCGCTGCACGTACCGTCGGCGCCACATCGGCTCCCTGCAAGGCGATGGGAAAGAGGGTCAGTTGGAACTGAATCCCATATCGATTGTGCGTCAGCTGCTTGACAAAATCCTCGTATCCTGCCGCCTGACGCGACGAGAGCACTGCCAGCCGCTGCAAAACCAAAGGAGCCTGCAGACGCCGGTTGCGATCGTATAGCCCTTCACGCTGAAGCCGTTCGATAGTCTGTCTGCGCCGACGTTCCGACTCCCCTAAGCCAAACGTCGAGTCCAGCGCATCCAATCGAAGCGCCAGTCCATACTGCGGCGACATCGTGACCGTCACCAGAGCCAGCACTTCCATCCCTTGCGTCAGAGGCGAGCCGATCTCTTGCTCGAAGCTCTGCAGTATCTCCGGCACACGACTTTTCCACAGGTTCGCACGGCATTGCGCCTTGACGGTGGCGCCTTCACGCTCCACCAGTGTCAGGTACACATGACCGCTGCGATGCCGGGTGATTTCGCTGACCTCGGCGCGCACCCAGCGGGCGCCGGCCACATGCGTTTCCACAGCGAGCTGCACTTCGCGCATCAGCTGCCACAGCGTCAATACATTGGTTGTCCCGTCCAAGGGCGCTCCTCACCATACAGCAAAGGCCCGCACCTGTCGGTCCGGGCCTGCCGTGTGTTCGTGCCGGTGTCAGGCGCGAATGACTTCGCGTTTGACCTCGTCTTCGGCCAGATCCACGAACTCATCCGCCTGTCGGCGCAGTTCGTCGGCGATCATGGGCGACGGTGTCTTCAGCGTGCTGACCACCATCACTCGCACGCCCTTGGCCTGCACCGCTTCGACCAGTCGCTTGAAGTCACCATCTCCGCTGAACAGGATCGCCCGGTCGATCTTGTCTGCGGTCAGCAGCATGTCGATCGCCAGCTCGATGTCCATATTGCCCTTGGTCTCATACTGAACCGTGGTCGGGTTGTAGTATCGCTTCTGCGGTTTGGTGATTACGGTGTAACCGTTGTACTGCAGGAAGTCCAGGAAGCTGAGCATCGGGTCAAACTCGCCCTCGCGCCGGGACGCATAGTAGAACGCCCGCAACAGTCTTCCGGTTCGGGAAAAGTACCGCAAGAGCTTGCCAAAATCGACATCCCATCCCAACTGCTGCATGGTATATGTCAAATTCGGCCCATCGATAAAGATCGCTATCTTTTCCATAGAACGCATATGTCCCCCTGGTGGATGCCGCAACGCAGCGGTAAATGTGTTATCGAGATCATTCTACAAGGTCTTCGTCAACCGGAGTATTGGCCAGTAATTCGTGCGCCAACAGTCTGTCGGTGACGGGTTCATCGCTAACGATGTGTCCGTCACGAAACCGGATGGTCCGCATCGTGTGACGGGCGATGTCCGGGTCATGTGTCACCAGTATAACCGTTTTTCCTGCCTCATGGAGATTCTGGAACAGCGCCATAATCTCCTCCCCGCTCCGTGAATCCAAATTACCCGTCGGCTCATCGGCCAGGATCACGGGCGGATCGTTCACCAGCGCACGGGCTATGGCCACGCGCTGCTGCTGCCCTCCGGACAGCTCGTTCGGTTTGTGCTCCGCCCGGTCCAGCAGCGCCACAGCAGCCAGGCACTCGCGCGCGCGGGCGTGTCGATCGGCCTTGCGGGACGTGTAGAGCATGGGCATCTCCACATTGCGCAGTGCCGAGGTGCGCGCCAACAGGTTGAACTGTTGAAACACGAAACCGATCAATCGGCCGCGCACGTCCGCCAGCTGGTCATCATCGAGTTCGGAAACATCCTCTCCCTGCAGCAGATATCGGCCCCTATCCGGCCTGTCCAGACACCCCAAGATGTTCATCAGGGTGGTCTTTCCGCTGCCAGACGGCCCCATGATCGCCACGAATTCACCGGCCTGAATGCTTAGCGACACCCCCCGGATCGCATGCACCTCGGTTTCACCCATGTCATACGATTTGTGAATCCGGTCCATCTGGATCAGCGGAACGGTGCTCATGGTAATGACTCCAATGCGGCACGTATCGGCTCGATCAGCTTGGTGCACTCCACCAAGAACGCATCGTGTCCATAGGCCGAGTCCATCTCCCAGTACGTCGAATCGATACCCAGACGTTCCATGTCATGATGGGTGGCTTTCATGACATAGGGTGGAAACAGGATATCCGATCGGATGGATATTTGCAGCACCTTGGAGCGGATCCGTGATAACGCCTCCTCCATGTTGCGGTATCCCCGACTGATATCATGCAGGTCGATGGCCTTCGACAGGAACAGATAGCTGTTGGCGTCGAAGTCACGCTTGATGAGTTTGTCCCCTTCGTCATGCAGATACTGCTCCACATCGAATCGTGCGTGCAGGTCCCGCTCCAGCGCGCTCTCTTCCATCGATGATTTGCGGCCGAACACCGTCTGCATGATCTCATCCGACAGATAGGTAATTGTGCCGATCATCCGGGCCAACGCGATGCCCTGATGCGGCCGCTCGGCGTACTTGTAGTATTCACCCTTGCGCCAGTTGGGATCCAGCATGATCGCGCGGCGTTCTACCTCGTTGAACGCGATGGCCTGCGCCGAGGTGCGCGCCGAACAGGCCACGGGGATCACAAGATCCACCATCTCCGGATAGGTGACCGCCCATTCGAACGCCTGCATCCCCCCCATGGATCCGCCGGCAACCGCGCGCAACCGGCGAACACCCAGGTGATCCAGAAGCCGCTTCTGAACACGCACCATGTCACGGATCGTCACGATCGGAAACCGCAGGCCGTACGGCTCTCCGGTCTCCGGGTCGATAGACGCCGGTCCGGTACTGCCCCGACAGCTCCCCAGGCAGTTCGGAGCGATCACACAGTATCTGTTCGTGTCGAACACTTTGCCGGGTCCGATAAGCGGATCCCAATAGCCTACCGAACGGTTGTATGGCGCGTACTTGCCCGCCGCATGCGAACTGCCGGTGATGCCGTGACACAACAGAACCGCATTGTCGGCGGTCGCATTCAGCTCGCCATACATCTCATAGGTGACGTCCACGCGCGTCAACGGCTGCCGGTTCTCCAGCAGGTACGGCTCCTCACGCGATGCAAATCGCCATGTGAGTTTGGGTATGTGCTCCCCTACCGATGCGGCATTCGGGTCTTCCTCAACCGGCAATAGATACGCTGCCGACTCGGTACCCATCAGATGAGCCACTCCTGTGCGCCGTCTACCCCGAGGGTGTTCACCGTCACGCCATTATCGCGCAGGAACTCGATGGCGTTCACAATGTCATCCGGTTGGCCGGTCAGATCCATAAAGAGATACCCGCCCAGCCTGGGGTCGATGTTCGCCTTGCGAATGTTGGGTATCAAGTTGTAGTCCTTGACCAAACGGTAGACCAAAGGTTCTTTGACCCGATCCAGGGGAAACTCCAGCTGGATGCGTATGGTCTGCGTCACTGCAGATTGTGCTTTATCCACAGTCGGCTCCTTACAGCGGCCTTCCTTTACCGAGGCCTGCCTGTGCTATTCTACCTGACACCGCTGCCAGACCCGGGTGATGCATGGCCGGAGATACTATAATGCAATATTGCATCTGTTCGCCTCGGTTGGGTATTATGCCGTTAGCACTCGATAGATGAGAGTGCTAATCCGGTTTCCATTCACGAGGAGGGTATCGATAGTATGGCCACCGTGCTGAAGCCTTTGCACGACCGTATCATTGTGAAAGCGCTGGACGCGGAAGAAGTGACCAGCGGCGGCATCGTGCTGCCTGATTCGGCGAAGGAGAAGCCTCAAAAGGGCGAGGTCATCGCTGTGGGTCCCGGCAAGTTGTCCGACAAGGGCGAACGTACCGCGATGGAAGTCAAGGTCGGTGACGTGGTCTATTACGCGAAATACGGCGGAACCGACATCAAGATCGACGGCCAGGAGATGGTCATTCTGCGACAGGATGACATTCTGGCTGTTCAAGCCTGATCACTGACGGGAGTAATCAATGGCAGCCAAATACCTGCTTTACCGCGAAGAGGCGCGTCGCGCCCTGGAGCGCGGTGTCAATCAGTTGGCCGACGCGGTGAAAGTCACGCTCGGCCCTTGCGGCCGCACCGTTGTACTGGAAAAGAAATGGGGAAGCCCCACCGTCATCAATGATGGCGTGACCATAGCCAAAGAGATCGAACTCGACAACGCCATCGAAAACATGGGCGCACAGTTGGTCCGGGAAGTCGCCAGCAAGACCAACGATGTGGCCGGTGACGGAACGACCACTGCAACAGTCCTGGCGCAGAGCATCGTGCGCGAAGGGATCAAAATGGTGGCCGCCGGCGCCAACCCCATGCTGCTGAAGAAGGGCATCGATCTGGCTACCGAACAGGCCATCGCGTTCATCGAACGCACCGCCACTCCGGTAAACACGCATGCCGACATGGTGCAGGTGGCCACCATCTCGGCAAATGATGACACCGTGGGAGAGCTGATCGCCGACGCCATGGACAAGGTGACCAAAGACGGCGTAATCACCGTGGAAGAGAGCAAGGGTACCGAGACCACCATGGAAGTGGTCGAGGGCATGCAGTTCGACCGCGGCTACATCTCGCCCTACTTCGTCACCGACGCGGAGCGAATGGAGGCGGTCTTTGACGAGCCGTACATGTTCCTCTACGAGAAGAAGATCAGCGCCATCCAGGACATCGTCCCGTTGCTGGAAAAGGTCGCTCGGACCGGGCGAGGTCTGGTGATCATCGCCGAGGATATGGAAGGGGAAGCGCTGGCGACACTCGTAGTGAACAAGCTTCGTGGCACGCTCAATGTTGCGGCCGTCAAAGCACCCGGCTTCGGAGATCGCCGCAAAGCCATGATGGAAGACATCGCCATCCTTACGGGCGGCAAGTTCGTCACGGAAGATCTGGGTGTCAAGCTCGAGCACGTGGATCTGAGCTATCTGGGCCAGCCGAAACGGGTCATCATCACGAAGGATGACACCACCATCGTGCAGGGAAGCGGCAATGAGAAGGCCATTGCCGGCCGTGTGGCCCTGATCAAGCGCCAGATCGAAGAGACCGACAGCAACTATGACCGTGAAAAGCTTCAGGAACGGCTTGCTAAGCTTTCCGGAGGCGTAGCGGTGATCAAGGTGGGCGCAGCCACCGAGACCGAACTGAAAGAGAAGAAAGCCCGGATCGAAGACGCGCTGAACGCCACACGCGCAGCGGTGGAAGCCGGCATCGTGCCAGGCGGTGGCGTGACCTTGCTCAACGCCGCGGCCCAGATCGACACCACCCACAACGAACCCGATGTCACTGCCGGTATGAACATCATCCGACGTGCTCTGGAAGAGCCCACGCGTCTGATCGCAGCCAACGCCGGCTTGGAAGGTTCCGTAGTCGTCGAAAAGATCCGCAACATGGATGCGGGCATGGGCCTGAACGCCGTCACCGGCGAGTACGTCAATATGGTAGCTTCCGGCATCGTGGACCCGGCCAAGGTGGCCCGCTCCGCGGTATCGAACGCGGCATCGATCGCGGGAATGCTGCTGACCACTGAAGCCGTGGTGGCCGAGATCAAGGAAGAGAAGCCCGCAGCGCCTCCCGCAGGCGGCGGCGGTATGCCCGGCATGGGTGGAATGGGCGGCGGCATGGGAATGGGTATGTAATCCCCCTGCCCCGCAACGCAAACAACAGCCCTTCATCCAACCCAAGATGAAGGGCTGCTACTTTCTCACCGGGCGATACAGCACACCGTACCACCGCGTCCGAGCGGTCAAAACAGTATCCGGCCACCAGGCCACCGGCGCCCAGTCCTGGCCGCCCAGTGTGAAGCCCGCAGGGATCGAACGCGGCTCTCCATCGTCCTGGCGCAGAAGTCTCCGCGTCAATTCGCCCCAAGCATCCTGACGCGCCAATACATCCTTCGTGACAAGGATCGCGTCGACATGCCGACGTTTCAGCTGTGCTGCCATCCCGCTCCAATCGACCTGCCTTTCCCATTGTCCGGACGGACATCGCGACGTGTGGACCGATGGCTCAGGATAGGCACACCACTTTCCTCGCGCATACCACGCCGTCAACGGTACGGAGCCGGTCAACCCGGTCCAGCTGATTGCGCGGGCCGGCGATGCAGCACGTACGCAACCCCGCCACACCCGGTCTATCTGTTCCCGCGCGTCACGGGCGCCGGCGTAACGCTCGCCGTACGGATGACGCTTTGCGTTCGCATGGTACGACCCGGACCACCCATCCCGGCAGATGCGTGCCAGCTCGCTTGCCAGCAGCGACCGGGCACCCCGCGCGTCAACCGGTCCTCGCTCCAGCTGTCTGCGGAACGCCGGTGTCAGCTGCGCCGCCATCTCGCGCTGCTCTTTCGTCTGGGGACGGGCCAGACCTGCCCATATCCGTAAAGGATTGAGTATGTCATCCTCCCCGAGTATCTGACTGCGTGCAGCGTCTGCGTCTCTCAGCTCGGCCAACCGGGCTCCGGCCTTGAACAGCACGACACGCTCCGCCCGGGCCTCCCGGTCGATGCCTGGATACAGTGCCCACCCTGCCGCCGCCAACGCGACCGCAACCGCCAATCCGGCGATCCGTTGAATTTGTGACGGCGTGGCTACGCAATCGACACAGTGCTGGGTGACCAGGCAGCCCACCATCACCACGGGGCCAATAGCCGCACAGGCCACTGACGCCCGGTCGGCTGTCAGCGCCGCGGCGATGATCAACCCGACCAGCGACAACAGATGCGGCAGCGCGGCCAGCCGGTAATTCGTGCGCAACAGGTAACCACCTGCCACCAACGCCCCGGTCAGGCCGACTCCCCCGAGCGCTTTAACCAGGTCAGGCCACGGGTCACCCAAGTCGAAACGCCCGGACACAAGCCAACCGCCAATCCAGGCCATTGCCAACAGCACGCCGGACACACCGGCAGTAATCCACAGGCGCGCCCTCACGTATTCCCGTGATTGGCGCGCAATGAGCAGCAGCCAGATCGGCCAAAGACTCCACAAAGACGGGCAGACATAAATCGCGGCTGTCATCGACAGGGCGGCAAAAGCATCGGTTCGAATGGACGGAAGCGTCATCCTTCCGGGGCCACTGGATTCTGCAGCAGCCAGTGCCCATCCGGCCAGCAATAACGGCGCCGCCATCAAGCCCGTAAGCCCGACAAACCCGACGGCAGACGAACCGCCGGGCAGACAACAGACAAAGAGCGCGGCCAGACCGCCGATCCAAGGACGCGTGTACCTGATCGCCAAGGCATAGACCGTCAAAGCCAGCCCCAGCCGAGCCACGCTGGCCAACATCAGGATGCTTGTGTCCCAGGGCGGCATCAGGCGCATCAGTACCGTGCCCGCCAAGATAGCCAGGCGACCATGCCCTGCAGACAGGCCGCTGTCGACGCCTTCACGCGCCGCCGCTGCATACGCAGCAGCATAGGCACTCAGGCCTGAAAACGAGCGGGTGTACAGCAGGTACAACCAGCATGCCAGAACACAGGCCAGCAAAGCTGGATAAGCGAGGCGACAAACACTCCTGGACATGATCTCTGCCTCCGCATCGAGGTGATATCTGATGCCGATGTATCACAGCGGTTCGTGTTTTGACAACCCCCATCACCGCCTGTACAATGGCACTAGGCGTCATCCGGGCTTGATCATTCCGCGCGTTCAGAACGTTTTTGGCACGGTTTACGTACATAAAGGTATGGCGACCGGTTGGCGTCCGCCCATTGACATAATGTCCAGCATTGAAACGAAACCCCGCAACAAGGGAGAAAGATACCCATGCGCATGCGATCGGTTCTAGCGATCCTTCTGGCCTGTTTTGGCCTGATCAGCCTCACGGCATTCGCACAATCCCCGTCCACTGACTCATCCGCCATCGAGCGGCCCCTGCAAAGCGACGATGTGATCTACGTAGCGGTAGTGGAAGACGGATCGCTCGCACGCGAAACAGTGGTCGGCGTCGATGGAACGGTCAATCTGCCGGTGGTCGGCCCCTTGAAAGTTCTCGGCATGACCACGTCCGCGGTCGCAGATGCGGTTCGCCAGGCGTTGATTGCTTCGGACTATCTGAAAAATCCGCATGTAAGTGTCTCATTACGCAGCGTCAACCGGCCCCGCGTGGCGGTACTGGGAATGGTGTCCCGCCCGGGAACGTACGAGTTCAAGGATGGCGAAACCGTGATGCACGCCATCTCCATGGCAGGCAGTTACGACGTGGAACGAGCCAAGTTGAAAGAAGCCACCTTGCGTCGACGGTTGCCGAACCAAGAGGAGCAGATCATTCCTCTGGACTTGAACGCTCTGTTCCTGAAGGGAGACATGTCCTATAACCTGCCATTGAAGCCCAACGACGTGATCTTCATTCCGGAAGACACCGTAAACCGCGTTTATGTGTTGGGCAAGGTTTTCCGACCGGGGGCCTATGTCTGGAAAGAACACATGAAGGTGCTGGACGCCCTGCAGGCCGCCGGCGGGACGCGTGAAGAAGGCACCATGCGTACCGTATACGTGATCCGTCCCAACCCCAAGGATCCGGATAGCCCTCAGCGTATCACGTTGAACCTGTTGAAACTGATCGACAAGGCCGATGTTAAGGAAGATATTCTGCTGTATCCGGGAGATACAGTGTACTTCCCGAAGGTGAACAAGCCAAATTGGAGCGAGCTTTACAACATGTTGGCAACCATTGCGTTCACCCGTAACACCATTTTGAACAGCAACTTCTATAAGTACTAGAAACTGGTGCGGCCTGAAGGCGACTAAAGGAGATACCTACTCGTGGAGTTCTGGAAACTATACGGCATCCTGAAGCGACATGCCCTGCTCATTCTGGCAGCGTCCATCATCTGTGCGGTAGTCACCGGCTTTTTCGTCTACCGTGCGCCTGCATCTTGGAAAACCACCTCGGTCATCCGAGAGCGAAGCGCCGTTGGCGATCAATACGCACTGGTGTACCCCGTTCAGATGTCCTTGGCGGACCCGTTGTTGCGTATGGGTAACGTTCAGAATATCGTGATGTCCAACGCGGTCTGGCAGGATGTATTGCTCAAGGTGCAGTCGGATCCCGACTTCCGGGAGATGGACTACTTCGAAGAATCCGAGTTCGGCGATCCGGTCGGCGATGTGGATCCCGAGGCAGTCAGACGCTCCCGCCAACTCGCCTATCTGCGCAGCTTGGCCAAGTGTTCCCCCGTCCCCAACTCCGATACGCTCGAAGTATCGGTTGTCACGCATGACAGCGCGGATGGGGTTCGCCTGCTCAGCTGGGTCATCGAAGCCGCTTCGAAACGCTATAACGAGATCAGCCGGCGGTATTCCACGATCGACCGTGTGCGCCTGGAGACGGAGCTGTTGCCGGCCGCCAAGGCAAAGCGCGACGAAGCCCGGCGAAAGATGGAAGAGTTCAAGAAACGGGATGGAGTCGCTGGAGACCTCACCATCCAGACTCAAGTCGTCCTTCAGCGGGCTGCCCAGTACCGATCGCTGTATGATCAGGCGATGGTCGATATGCAACAGGCCCGAATGAAGCGTCAGGCAGCCGAGAAAGCGCTGCAGCGGGAAGGCGTCAACGAACAATTTCTTGACATCCAAACGGTGATGGCGCGCAATCCCACGTTGAATCAACTCAACACCGACCTTGCGCGCGCTCAGGTGGATCTGGATTCGCAACTGGCCATCAAAGGCGAACGGCACCCAGATGTGATCGCCAAACGGGCGTTTATCGCGCAAACAGAAGCCGCCATCAAGCGTCAGGCTGCCGAAATCCTCGATAACAAGACAACCGGGCGCAATCCCGTACACGACGCCACGTTCCAAGCGTACGTCAACGCGCTGGTGGATGAGCAGTCGATCGCCAAGCGCGCCGCTGCATTCGCCGCGCCACTGGCTGAAGCAGAGCGTCAAGTGGCCCGATTGCCACAGCAGGAAGCCAAGCTGGCGGAGATCACGTTGCTCGTCAACACCGCTGAAAAACAGTACTCCCTGCTACTGGACAAGCGGGAAGAGGCGATTGCACGTGAGCAGGGACTGCAAGTGGCCTCACTGGTTCAGATGGACGATATCCTGTCATCAGAGGTGCGCAAACACACCAAGTTCAAGATGGCCGCTGCGTTCGTGCTGGGCTTGCTGCTCTCCAGTTCGATAGTGCTGTTGCTGGGGCAACTCGACACGTCGGTGCGCACGGCAGACGAAGCGCAGAAGTTGCTGGAGTTGCCTATTCTGTCGGCCATTCCGCTGACAAAAGGACAAACCGTCGATCCGGAAGCGTCGATCACGCCGCTGTCCGCCGCCTACCAGATCCTGTCCACGAACTTGTGGTATTCACTGGGACAAATGGAAGGCAAGGGACTCATCATCGCCAGCGCCGAACCGAACACCGGACGCACCACCACGGCGGCCAACCTGGCGATCAGCCTGGCACGGGATGGCGCACGCGTATTACTGGTCGATGCGGATCTGCGCCGACCCGACCTGCATAACCGCTTCTCCGTTGATAACTCACGCGGACTCTCGGATGTGTTGACAGGCGCGATCGATCTCGAAGGCGCTGTGGTGCCGACCTCGGTGGACCAGCTGGTGCTGCTCCCTGCAGGCAGTGTGCCACAGAACCCCGTCCGGTTGCTGCGTTCGGAGGCATTGACCCATCTGATCGCCCGGGCATCGTCCCATGCCGACTTCGTGATCTTTGACTCACCGTCGGGAATCGCCTTTGCCGATGTCGCCCTGCTGGCGGCTGCTGCGCGCAATGTGTTGATTGTACAACGCGCAGGCAGGCCGTCATCCGGTGCGGAAAAAGAGTTCCGGGCGCGGTTGGAGCGGGTGGGCGCTCGTCTGGTCGGCGCGGTACTCAATCAGGTGCGTACATCTGACAGTCGCGGTGCGTCCGCGTTTTATCGCTCGTATCGTGAACTGACGGCCACACAGAGCAAAACGCGTGCCTTGCCCAAGCCCAAAGCCTGAGGAACAGCCCGCCGATACAGGCGCCGGTTTGGTGTCCGGCAGCATCCCGTTAACGGTGCTGCCGACACCTTATCGTGTGATCAAGCGATGTGGAGACGTCCTGCTGGCAAGCTTAGGCCTGGTGCTGCTCTCACCCCTCTTTTTGGTACTGGCGCTTCTGGTTCGGATAACCAGTCCGGGGCCCGCGTTCTTCGTCCAGACCCGGCTGAAGGCAGGCGGAAAACCGTTCCGTTTGATCAAGTTCCGCAGCATGTATGTGGATGCTGAACAGCGCAAGGCCAGTCTGTCTCATCTCAACGAAACAGCCGGCCCCACGTTCAAACTGAAAGACGATCCGCGCGTCACTCCACTGGGGCGACTGTTGCGCCGCACCAGCCTGGACGAGATGCCGCAACTCTGGAACGTGCTGATCGGCGACATGTCGCTGGTTGGCCCTCGACCTCCGCTGCCCAGCGAAGTCGCGGAATACAGCCCGGAGCAATTGGTGCGCCTATCGGTGCAGCCCGGGCTTACCTGCCTGTGGCAGATATCCGGGCGAAGCGATGTGGATTTCACCGAGTGGGTTAAACTCGACACGGTTTACATCACAACCATGAGCATCTGGACCGACATCAAGATCCTGATCTATACCGTTCCGGCCGTTCTCTCGGCCCGTGGGGCGCGATAGGCTGGGGAACGGATGATGAACGCGTACGTCGAGCTGTTAAGGCCGTGGCAATGGAATAAAAACGTGTTGGTTCTGGGCGCCGGTCTGTTTGGCGGGCAGTACACCAATGGCGAAGCGGTCGGTCAGGCTCTCATCGGTTTTGTGGCCTTTTGCTGTCTTTCCGGTGCGGTGTACGCATTCAATGACATCCGTGACTGCGAACAAGACAGACTGCATCCTCGTAAACGCAATCGCCCTGTCCCGTCCGGTCGTATCAGTCGCCGGGGCGCAGCCATAGTAGGCTCATTGGCCCTGGTCATTGGCATGGCGCTGTCAGCCGCGGTGAATCTGTATTTTCTGATCGCCGCACTGGCCTACCTGGTGTTGACAGCACTCTACAATGCCGGCGCGAAGGATATCGCCGTATTGGATGTATTCTTGATTGGCAGCGGGTTCGTACTGCGGACACTGGCAGGCGCACTCGCAGTCGAAGTGCCTGCATCGGGCTGGCTGTTGGGCTGTACCATGCTCCTGGCGCTGTTCTTCGGCTTCGGAAAACGGCGCAGCGAAGTGGCCAACTATGCCCACGACGTCACCCGACAACGGCCCATTTTAGCCAAATATGACCTCACAATGCTGGATCAGTTCATCGCCGTGTCCGCCAGCAGTGCGTTGATCAGCTATACGCTGTACTGCATCATCAGCACCACCGCGCAGTCACACGATCTGTTGAAGCTGACGATCCCCCCTGTACTGTATGGCGTGTTCCGTTATTTATACTTGATCCACACGACACAACTTGCGGAGACGCCCGAAGTCATGCTCAACCGGGATCGTCATCTGCAACTCTGTCTGGCTGTCTGGCTTCTGCTGCTGCTTGTTGCCTTGTCTAACCGGGGTGTAACCCTCTGATGACCAGCCTGTCCCGCCTCATTGAACGCCCGATATTGCGCCAGTTCGTGAAATTCGGGCTGGTCGGGGCCAGCAGTACGGTAGTGGACTTCGGCGTATCGAACCTGTTGTATTACGGATTGAAGTTGCCATCACCCGTATTGAGCGTGCTGGGTGGATTTCTGATGGCAGTAGCAAACAGCTACTTTTGGAACAGCCGCTGGACCTTCCGGTCCCGCAGGTCCCGTGCAGCCCATCATGAGATGCTGCTATTCCTGAGTATCAGCGCGGTGGGCGCTTTGCTGAACGTGTTGATCGTCAAGTCGCTGCTGATGCTCGATCCATCACCGCGCCACTCGCCTCTGGTCTTCAACGCATGCAAGGTGGCCGCCACCGTAGTGGTGGTCAGCTGGAATTTCTTCGCGAACAGACACTGGACATTCCCCAAGCGCGTCAGCAGCGGCTGAACCGGAATTGGATGTGGTGGTCCAGGATCAGGCGTGCCAGTCCAAGTTCGTGACCTGACTGGCGTGCCGCACGATGTATTCCTTACGGGGCTCAACCTTATCACCCATCAGGATGTTGAACATCGCATCCGCAGCCAGCGCATCTTCCATTTCGACACGCACCAGTGTGCGTTTCTCGGGGTTCATGGTGGTTTCAGCCAACTCCTCGGCGTTCATTTCGCCAAGCCCCTTGAAGCGCCCGACCATCACGTTCTTGCGCCGTATCCGTTTGACGATCTCGTCGAGTTCCTTCTCATTGTGCGCGTAATACCGCTCGTCCTTGCCGGCTTTCACCACATAGAGGGGCGGCTGGGCGATGTAGATATGTCCTTGAAGGATCAGCGGCCGCATGTATCGGAAGAAGAATGTCAGCAACAACGTACGGATGTGGTCCCCATCGACATCCGCATCGGTCATGATGATGATCTTGTGGTAGCGCAGTTTACTCAGGTCAAAGGTGCTTTTGGATTCGGCGGCTTCCTCTTCAGCTTCCGCCGGATCATGCCCGTTTCCATTGCCGTTGCCGTTGTTTGCGACCGGCGCCTCGTTGGCGATACCGGTGCCCAATGCGGTAATCAGCGCTCGGATCATCTCGTTTTCCAACGCTTTGTCCAGGCGGGCTTTCTCGACATTCAGGATCTTGCCACGCAATGGCAGCACCGCCTGCGTGCGGCGGTCACGCCCCTGTTTCGCGGAACCACCTGCCGAGTCTCCCTCCACAATGAACAACTCACAGTTACTGGGATCGCGGTCCGAGCAGTCAGCCAGCTTTCCGGGCAGCGATGTGTTCTCCAGGGCGCTTTGGCGCTTTACCAGATCGGCGGCCTTTCGCGCGGCGTCTCGGGCGCGCTGAGCCAATTGGGACTTCTCCACAATGCGCTTGGCCACCATGGGGTTCTCTTCGAAGAAGATACTCAAGGACTCACCGACCACGGAATTGACGATGCCCTCGATCTCTCCATTGCCCAGCTTGGTCTTCGTCTGACCTTCGAACTGCGGATTCAGCAACAGCACGCTCACCACCGCAGTCAGCCCTTCGCGCACATCGTCACCGCTGAAGTTGCTGTCTTTTTCCTTGAGCATTCCCGACTTTCGCGCGTATTGATTGATCACGCGGGTCATGGCGGTTTTCAGGCCCGATACATGCGTACCGCCCTCGGTGGTGTGAATGTTGTTCGCGAACGAAACGATATTCTCCTGGTACCCCGCGTTATACTGCAAGGCGATTTCAACCTGCACGTCATCCCGAGAACGAGCCAAGTAGATCGGTTTGTGGAGCGGGTCTTTGTTCTCGTTCAGATACTTGACAAACTCGGAGATACCGGATGTGTAGTGGTACACCTCAGGCTCTTCGCCATCTCGGAGGTTCTCGAACACAATCCGAACCTGGCGGTTGAGGAATGCCAGTTCGCGGATACGCCGTCTGAGGCGCTCTGCGTCATACACCAGTGAGCCAAAGATCTCCGGATCCGGATGCCAAGTCACGCGCGTACCGGTACCCTCAGCCTCCCCGATAACCTGCAGGCTTCCACATGGAACTCCCCGCTCGAAACGTTGAAAGTGCAGCTTGCCGTCCCGCTTGACACGCACCTCCAGCCATTCGGAGAGCGCATTCACGCAGCTCACACCAACGCCGTGCAGGCCTCCCGAGACCCGGTACCCGCCGCCGCCGAATTTACTGCCGGCGTGCAGCCGAGTCATCGCCAGTTCCACGCCTGTCTGTCCGGTCTCGGCGTTTACATCCACCGGGATGCCGCGGCCGTTGTCTTCCACGGAAAGACTTTGGTCGGGATACAGCACCACATGAATGTCCGTACAGTACCCTGCCAGCGCTTCGTCGATGCTGTTGTCGATCACCTCAAAGAACAGCTGATGCAACCCGCGCATCCCCGTGTCGGCCACGTACATACCGGGCCGGCGGCGGACCGCCTCCAATCCCTCGAGCACCGTGAACTCCGCAGCGGTATAAGCGGTTTCCACCGCGGTGTTCATTCCGTTTTCCAGTGAGGCGACAGACTCCTCGGGCAGCATCTCGTGGTCCTGCATGGGCACTTCCTTCCGGCAGATGGTAAGCTAATAGCAGACAGCGGCGTGTGGTTTACACTTATATTTTACCACAGTCCGCCGCGCATGAAGCAAAATTACGTCCATATATGTCTACACAATCTCCGGAGGGTGTCATGGTATCTCGACTGAGTCTCGCCACATTGCTCGCCTGCATTCCAGCCCTCTGCCTGGCTGCCGGCGCCACTACCAAGACAGCCCCTCCAGCCAAAGGTAAACAGGCTCAATCGGTCACTAAACCGGCGACCAAAACCACGCAGAAGACTAAAGCGTCTCCGGCTGCCGATGCCTCCGTGCAAGGCGATCCAATGGTGGTTGATCCCCGAATATTGGCCCGCTTGCTGCAGCTAGAAAACAGCCAGACGCCACGTTACAACGCGCTGGTAGCCCGGCATAACGCCGAGTACCGGAAGCTGAACGCGCTGAAGACACCTGACCGATCAACCCGGATTGCGGAGCTTCGCAAGCAGTTCCGTGCAAATCTGCAGCAGATCCTTACCCCCGAACAAACCAAACGCCTTACGGATATGCGCCCCATGGATGTGATCATGGCCCGAATGGCCGTGGAGTTGGGGTTGAGTGTGGATCAGGAACAGGCGTTGCGCGCTACCCTGGATCGCCGCCAGAACGAACTCAAGGAGATGATGGAAACGGCGAAAAAAGAGAATTGGTCCGAAGAAAAGAAACGTGAGGCCATGTCCGCACTTAAGGAGCAGATGGATACGGAGATCAAGAACATCCTGACGCCGGAGCAATTGAAGCGGATGAACAGCCGCGTCAAGTCTCCGAGTCGGTAAGCCGGTCCGCATCCGCTTTTTCGAGCAACTTTCGATCAGCGGCGCTCAACTCCAGCCGCGCCCACAGGTCCGGCCGTCGTTCTCGCGTTCTGAGCAGCCTCTGCAGTCGCCGCCATTGGGCGATCCGAGCGTGATCGCCGCTCAGCAACACATCGGGAGTCGCCAACCCCCTGTACACTGCGGGACGGGTATATTGCGGATACCCCAGCAGCCCGTCATCGAAGCTCTCTTCATCCAGCGATTCCGGGTTACCTAAGACACCGGGATACAGCCGAGTTACGGCGTCGGTGATCACCAGCGCCGGCAATTCGCCGCCTGTCAGGATGTAATCGCCGATGGAGATCTGATTATCGGCCAGATGCTCGACGACCCGTTCATCCATGGCCTCGTAATGACCGCAGAGGATGATCAGGTCGCCGCGCTCCGCCAGGTCCTGCGCTATTGCCTGGGTGAATAGTTGTCCCTGTGGTGATGTGGCGACCACAGTCGGGTATGGCCCGTCATCGTACAACTCACGAATGGCATCGACCGCCTCGAAGAACGGAGCCGGTTTCATCACCATGCCCGCGCCTCCGCCATACGGCTGGTCATCTGTGGACCGATGGCGGTCATGGGTGTAATCCCGCAGATCCACCAGTCGGATCTCCACATGACCTGCCCGCTGGGCGCGCCCTAAAATGCTGCCTTGTACGAAAGGCTCGAGCAAGGAGGGCAGACACGATACCAGATAGATACGCCTCATGTGCCCGGCAGCAGTCCCGGGATGGGGCGGATGACGATCCGTCCCGCGTCTACATCGATGGTATCGACAAACTGCGATATTGCCGGAATCAGCACATCACCGGTCCGATACAGGTCGTATGCAGCTCCTGAGATCACCTCTTCCACAAGCCCGACATACTCACCGGTATCGGTCCAAACCTGCAGGCCGATAATATCATCGATGTAATAGGTGTCGGGTTCCAGCGGCATGCGGTCTTCCCAAGGCACCTCGATATAGGCGTTACGAAGGGGTTCCGCATCCTCGACCGCATCGATCCCATTGAAGTGCACCAGCAAACGGTCAGACAGACTGCTCAAGCGGGATATAGTGAACGACTTCCTCTGACCTGAGGCCAGTAATACCGAATAGGCGCGGCCCTCCTGGTACCGTTCCGGGAAGTCCGTCAGCAGATATACCACGACGTCCCCTTTTAACCCGTGGGGTTTGGTGACCACACCGATGCGCCGCCAGCGCTGTTCACCGGGATCGTGTGTTGAATGGTTCATGAATCCTCAGAAGGAGTCAGGACAGACAGAGACATCCGTCCTGACTGCGTATACATTAGCGTCAATAGGCCGATACGGTCGATCAGTCGACAATATCGATCGCGACCCGTTTAAATCGCCGCGAGTGCCCCATGGCTGCGCGCACGACAGCACGCAGCGCATTCGCCAGGCGCCCCTGCTTGCCGATGACCTTTCCGGCATCACCAGAGGCCACCGCCACCTTAAGGATCAATGTATCCCCTTCGACGCGCTCGCTCACACTGACTGCGTCCGGATCGCCGACCAGTTCGCGCACCATATAGTTCAGCAACGCTTTGACGTTAGCCATCGCCGTGTCCCTCTCTTGCGTTCTTATCGGAGCGGGAATCAGCCCTCATCAGCCGGGGCTTCCGGCGCATCCAGCACATTTGCGCGCTTCAGCAACGACGCTACGGTTTCGGTGGGTTGTGCGCCCACGGACAGCCAGTGACGCGCGCGCTCCGCATTCACCTGGATGGTGTATGGCTCGGTCAACGGGTTGTAGTACCCGATGGTCTCGATAAACGCGCCATCCCGTGGGGCTGTGCTGGCGGCAACCACCACACGGTAAAAGGGCCGCTTCTTGCTGCCCATGCGCTTCAATCTGATGCGAACTGCCAAACTCGTGGCCTCCTTGTTTTGCTCACTCTATGTTATCTCATGAACGGCAGCTTTGGCTTCCGTCCCTTCTTGGCCTGGGCTTCCCACTGACCGAAGCCCTTCATCATTTTACGCATCTCGGCATATCGGTGCAGCAGTTCGTTAACCTCCTGCACTGTTGTGCCGCTTCCGGCAGCGATCCGCCGTCGGCGCGACCCGTTGATGATGGACGGGTCAGAGCGTTCGTCACGCGTCATGGAGAGAATGATTGCCTCCACGCGTTTCAGCTGACTTGGATCGATCGTGGCGTCACCCATCGCCCGGCTCATCCCCGGGATCATCCGTATCAGGCTGTCCAACGAACCCATCTTCTGTATCTGACGCATCTGTGTCAGAAAGTCGTTCAGATCAAACTGATTCTTTCGCAGCTTTTCCGCCAGCTGCTCGGCTTGGTTGGCGTCCCAAGCGGTCTGTGCTCGCTCGATGAGCGTCAGCACATCTCCCATACCCAGTATGCGGCTGGCCATCCGGTCAGGGTGAAACACCTCCAAGGCATCCAGCTTTTCACCCTCGCCGATAAACCGAATCGGCTTACCAACTACGGACCGGATAGAGATAGCGGCGCCGCCACGGGTGTCGCCATCCAACTTGGTCAGCACGAACCCGGTGACATCCAGTGCGGCGTGGAACTCTTCTGCCACACGCACCGCATCCTGACCGGTCATGGCATCCAGCACCAACAGCACATCATTGGGGTTGACCGCCTGACGGATCTGGGTCACCTCGGCCATCATCTCTTCATCGACATGCAGTCGGCCGGCCGTATCGAGGATCACCACGTCACAACCGATGTCGGACGCGTGCTTCAAAGAACGGCGCGCAATGCCCAGGGCGTCTTTAACCCCCTCTTCGGCATACACGGGTGTATCGATCTGTGCCCCCAGCACCTGCAGCTGCTTCACCGCGGCAGGTCTGTGTACATCACAGGCCACCAGCAACGGGCGCCGTCCCTTTTGCTTCACCCAGCGCGCCAGTTTTGCCGCCGAGGTGGTCTTACCCGAGCCTTGTAGGCCACAGAGCAAAACGACCGTGGGCGGTTGAGGGCTGAACTGCAGGGGTGACGCGGTCTCCCCCAGCACCGCCAACAGATGCTCGTGTACGATTTTTACAACCTGCTGGGCCGGTGTCAGGCTCTCCAGTACTTCCGCTCCGACCGCCTGTTGTGTAATGCCGGCGATCAGGTCTCTCACCACGCGGAAGTTGACGTCCGCTTCCAACAACGCGACGCGCACCTCACGGAGTGCGGCCGTAACATCCGCTTCCGTGAGCTTGCCGCGCCCGCTCAGACGACGAAAGACATTCTGTAACTTATCGCTCAGGCTCTCGAACACGTTCTATCCGCTCTGCCCGTTCAACACTTCCAACATCGCCATAACATTCTCGGGTCGAGCATCTCCCGGTATGGCGTGCGCAGGGGCGGCGAAAAACCCGCCGTCCCGTCCAACTTCAGCGATAAGGCGCTGCACCTCATCCCGAGTCTGCTCCGGTGTCCCATACGGCAACGTCCGCTGCGTGCTGATTCCGCCGAAGAAGCACAAACGATCGCCGTATTCCTGCTTGGCCCGATAGACATCGATCACTTCCGGCTGGAACGGGTTGAACACGTCGAGTCCTGCATCGATCAACGCCGGGAACAGGCTATCCACCTGACCGCATGAGTGTATGATGACGTACTTGCCGGCTGCCTTGGCCTCGCCATACATCAACCGAATACGCGGTTCGATAAATTCATGCCAGAACTTGGGTCCCATGATCAGACCATGCTGCTGTCCCCAATCGTCACCGAACATCATGGCATCTATGTCATACCGGCAGGCATTTCGGATCAGCTGGAGGTTATGGTCCACGATGCGGTCCAACAAAGCATGTACGAAGGACGGATCATCCACCATCGCCTCGAGCAACGCTTCCATACCGGTCAATGTCCAGGCCCGTTCAAACAGGCTGAAGCCGATATTTGTCACGATGAAATCGTCATCCCGCTGGGCTACTGCGGCGCGTATTCCGTCATACCGACGCTCATCATTCGGGTCAGGGAACTCGTAGCTGTCAAGTGTTTCGGGCGTAATGAGCCGGTTGCACACCACACCGATATCCGGGTCGATCGATCGATCCCACTCGACACCAAACTCATCGCGCACCACCCCCGGTCGAACCGTGGTCCAACCATCCGGCAGGTCTGCGCCCGTGAACGTAAAGCAGTTATTCAACAGACGCTCGCAGTGAGGATCACCCGTGTACCGCTTGAACGCTTCCCATGCCGGTTGCGTGAACCCGATATGATACGGGGTTTGATCGGGCTGACGGTGATTCAACGTATCGATTACGCGTTGCCTGTTACCGGCCATTTTATCCCTCCGCGCGCCTAGCGCCACTTGGGCCACAGATTTATAGTATACGTCGGCGCTGTTCCGATGTCAACGCCGACGGAGCAGATCAGCCCTAGGCGCTGCGCCGGCCGCGCTTGGCGGGACGCCGCAGCACCAGCTGCTTATAATCCAGGCCGGCAGCCAGCAAAGCGTTATCCCATGAGTCAAACCGGCGGCGCGCCGCTGTAATCAGTGACATGTCATCTCTTTCCACACTGGCGGCATTCAGCGGTTCGCCACGCTCATACATCTCCCGCAACCGCTCGATGATCGCTGCCTCATCCCAGCGCCGGTAACGGGATACCGAGCGGTAATCGATACCGGAAGCCTCGATCGCCTTGCGCCAGGACCCGAAGTATCTGGGTTTGGTCGCAGCTGCAGCCAGAGAGGGAGCGACTTCCTGACTGATGTGCCGCCAAGACAGATCCACCCCTTGCCGGTGCAACTCCTGAATACGCGCAATGATGCGATCTCTACTCCAGCCCGTATAGCGCTGAACCTGTTCGTATGGAATACCGGCGGCGGATACCGCCTGCTGCCAGCTGCCAAACAGTCTGACTGCGGCGCGCAACAGGGTCGGCATGCTTCGCTGGATGCCGGTATATGACAAATCACGGTTGTCCTGATGATACGTACGGATCGTCTCCAGTAATGTCTCTTTGTTCCAATGCGTATGCTGGGTCATTCTTGCAGGCGTACTCCCCTTCATGTGGATCGGTGAAACCGGCCAAAGCTATTGTATGCCCATCCCGCTCCACCCGGCCAGTCCATCTTGCATTTAAAGCGGCTTGTTGTTACACTGCCACGGGGCATCATGAGGCTGTTGCGGAACGCCGTTCTGCAGCAGCTTTTGGCTTGAATCGGTCCTCTACGGGACTTGGGCCTGGAATGGAAAGGAGTGCGCGGTCACGGGACTGCGCGTCACGCTATGCCGACTGTCGTGGTTGTGGGCTCCCAATGGGGAGACGAAGCCAAAGGTAAACTGGTCGACTGCCTGGCCAGTGACGCCGATCTAGTAGTCCGTTTCGGCGGAGGCAGCAACGCAGGGCACACTGTACGGTTTGCAGGCAAAGAGTTCAAGTTACACCTCGTCCCATCCGGCATCTTCCGCAGCGACACCCGCAATATCATCGCGTCCGGCGTGGTGGTGGATCCGGCGTCGCTGGTGAGTGAGATCAACGGACTGCGCGATGCGGGTGTCTGCACGGACAGGCTGTTCATCAGCCGGAACGCGCACGTTGTGCTGCCATACCACCGTTTGCTGGACAGGCTCGAGGAAAATGCACGAGGAGCCGGTCAGATAGGCACTACAGGCCGCGGGATCGGTCCAGCGTATGTCGACAAAACCGCGCGATGCGGCGTGCGCATGCGCGACTTGATTTCACCTAAACGTCTGCGCGAACGCTTGGAGCGCATCGTGCCCTTGAAACATGCGCTGATCGCCAATGTGTACCACGATGAGCTACCGGGCATTGATGCGCTGCTGTGCGAACTGGAACCATATGCAGCCATACTGGCTCCCTTTGTCTGCGATACGGAAGAGATGCTTCAACAGGCGGTAAAAACCGGACAGCGCGTGGTGTTCGAAGGGGCCCAAGGCGCCTTGTTGGATCTGGATCACGGAACCTATCCGTTCGTCACCTCATCACATCCCGTCGCAGGCGGCGCTTGCCTGGGAACAGGTATCGGCCCCACAGCGATCGATGGTGTGCTGGGTGTCGCCAAGGCTTACAGTACGCGTGTGGGTTCAGGACCGTTCCCCACGGAACAACTGAACCGCTTCGGCGAATACCTGCGCGAAAAGGGGCACGAATACGGCACCACCACCGGACGGCCCAGGCGATGCGGGTGGCTCGATACGGTTGTCTTGCGGTATTCGGTTCAGATCAACGGCATGACAGGCATTGCGCTGAGCCTGGTGGATGTATTATCCGGATTGGAAGAGATCGCGGTGTGCAGCCGGTATCGGAAAGCGGACGGCACCGAGACATCCCAGTTCGAACCCGATGGCGAGGAACTGGCGCTCTGCTCTCCGGTGTATGAATATATGGCAGGATGGCAGGACGAGATCACCGAAGCACGGTGTTGGGACGATCTGCCGACCAATGCGCAGCGGTATGTGGAAACCGTGGAAAAACTGGTGGGCGTTCCTGTCGTTGCTGTATCCGTAGGACCCAGCCGTGAACAAACCATATGGCGGCACGGTGTGGACGGCGCGCATCCGCTCACAACCATGCTGCGCAAGGCATGACACAACTGGAGGTGTTACATGACCGACGACTCCGATCGGGCAGACATCAACCCTACTGAACCAGGCAGCACGGAGCAGGCATCCTCGCAAGAGCGCGAACCGGTATCCGTCAGCGCCTTCCTGGCAATGTGTCTGACCGAGCTCAATATGCTTGCCTGGACCTACATGGGCCTGATCCGTGACCCGGTGTCGGGCAAGGAACTGAAAGATCTGGAACAGGCTCGCCTGGCGGTCGATGCATTTGAAGCGGTCACCAAGGTGGCTAAACGGACCATGTCCGAAAAAGAGGCCAGAGAGATGGAACGCGCCTTGGCCGACCTCAAAATGAACTACGTTCAGCAATCGACCTCTTCATAAGCCTCTCAATGTGTCAGGCCGGCGTTCAGACTGCCGGCCTGATAGTAATCCCGGCTAAACAGGTATAATCACTCAACAATGGCGGTAACCCCCAGCCGCCCAGCACGGGAGGTTCATATATGTCATTTGGACCAGACGAGGCCGCCTTGGGCTTCGACACACTAGCCCTGCACGCAGGGCACCATCCCGACGCGGAAACACTGGCCCGCGCGGTTCCGATCTATCAGACTACCAGCTTCCTGTTCCATGACGCCGACCATGCTGCACGCCTGTTCGGCCTGGAAGAGTTCGGCAACATCTATACAAGACTGGGCAACCCGACGGTCGATGTCTTCGAGAAACGCGTGGCGGCGCTCGAGGGGGGTGTCGGAGCGCT
Organism: uncultured bacterium; assembly: GCA_964650005.1. Classification (GTDB taxonomy): domain Bacteria; phylum Armatimonadota; class HRBIN16; order HRBIN16; family HRBIN16; genus CAZHSN01. The sequence continues at coordinate 34,487 of CAZYPZ010000011.1, forward strand.
TGCGACGGCATCCGGACAAGCCGCCGAGCTGATCGCGATCCTGACGATCCTCAAGTCGGGCGATGAACTCGTGGCCGCATCGACGCTGTACGGCGGAACCTACACGCTCTTCAGGCACACCCTGCCCAAAATGGGCATTACAGTACGGTTCGTCGATCCGTCCAATGCGGCCGCTTTCGAAGAGGCGATCACTCCTGCCACGCGTGCCGTCTATGCGGAAACCGTTGGCAATCCGTTGCTGAATGCGGTCGACATCGAGGCGGTCGCCGCAGTAGCGCACGCCCATGGGCTTCCGTTGATCATTGACAACACGATGCCCTCCCCTGCGCTGGTTCAACCGCTCAAATGGGGGGCCGATATCGTCATCCATTCGGCCACCAAATTCATTGGCGGTCATGGCAACTCCATCGGAGGCGTCATAGTGGACGGCGGGAAATTCGACTGGGCGAATGGGCTGTTCCCGGACTTCACCACCCCAACCGCCAGCTACCATGGGATGGTCTACATGGACCTGCCGGACACCTTACGACCGGCTGCATACATCCTGAAGGCGCGACTGGAACTCATGCGTGATCTGGGCGCCTGCCTCAGTCCGTTCAACGCGTTTTTACTGCTTCAGGGGCTCGAGACGCTCTCGTTACGCATGGAACGGCACAGCGCGAACGCGGCCGCCATCGCACAATGGCTGAGCACTCATCCGGCTGTGGACTGGGTAACCTACCCGGGGCTTGAATCCAATCCAACTCATGCCGTGGCCGCCAAATACCACACCCGCGGACAGTTCGGGGCGATGATCGGCTTCGGCATCCGCGGCGGATACGAGGCCGGCAAACGGTTTATCAATGCACTGAAGCTGTTCTCGTTGCTGGCCAACATCGGCGACTCCCGATCGCTGGTCATTCATCCGGCATCGACCACCCATCAGCAGTTGACCGAAGACGAACAGCGCTCCAGCGGAGTGACCCCAGACTTCATCCGGTTGTCTATCGGACTGGAAAACCTGGACGATCTCAAAGCGGATCTGGACCAGGCGCTGCGCACAGCCGCCGGTTGACGTATCCTGCGCCTCCGGGGGTTCTCGCCTCCGGAGGCGTAATGGTGGCGATCCATAGCGGTTTCGGCGCATAATACATGCGTCCACCATGATCGAGAACCTCAAACAACTCTGGGCTTTCCGGCAACTTCTCAGCACGCTCGTCGTGCGTCACCTCCGCATTCGATACAAGAACTCCGCGTTGGGGTTTCTGTGGTCATTGGTCGTTCCCATGGTGACTGTGGCAGTGCTGACCATCGTATTCAAACGCGTCATGGGTATGGCTATCCCGAACTATTCGGCGTATGTGCTGGCGGCCTATCTGCCGTGGATGTGCATCCAGAGTTCCATCATGGATTCTGCGCAATCGGTGCTGGAACAGATCCAACTGGTCAAGAAGGTCTACTTCCCCCGCGAGATCCTGCCTCTGAGCAATGTGCTGGCGAATCTGGTGCATTTTCTGCTGGCCATGCTGGTGTTTTTTTTGTACTTGATCTTGTACGTCAAGGCGCCGTTGATCCCCACCATGCTCTGGTTTCCGGTGCTTGTGCTGCTTCAGACCGCGTTGGTCACGGGGATCTCTTTACTGGTCTCTTGCCTGAATGTGTTTTACGAAGATACCAAGTATGTGGTCATGATCGCTCTGCAGCTGCTCTTTTACTTGCTGCCGGTCATCTATTTTTCAGAACAGGTGTGGAATGCGAAGTTGTGGCCCTGGCTGGGCGACCACGGAGTCTACTACCTGTACCATCTGAATCCGATCGCCATGCTGCTCACGGCATATCGCAAGTTGCTGTTGCAGCCCATTCACGCAACCACCGGTGCGATTTCACAGCACCGCATGGAACCGCTTCCCTTGGACCCCTGGCTGTCGGCAATCGCCGTCGCCACATCGCTGGGCCTGCTGGCTCTGGGATACTGGTACTTCAAACGGCGCGACTGGGAGTTCGCGGAGCGCCTGTGATGTCGACTGCCGCCATCGATCTGGTTCAAGTCACCAAACGATTCCGCATGAACCGCCAGGTATCGGGATCCCTGAAGGGCATCCTGCTTAACCTGCGGCATCGACGCCGGGCGGACTGGTTCACCGCACTGAATGATGTCAATCTGACAGTGCAGCGTGGGGAGACAGTGGCGGTAATCGGAGCCAACGGCTCCGGAAAGTCCACGTTATTGGGACTGGTGGCCCGGGTACTGCGCCCTACAGAGGGCGATGTGCACGTGAATGGGCGCGTCGCTCCGCTGCTGCAGCTGGGTGTGGGATTCCACCCGGACCTGACCGGCCGCGAAAACATCCTGTTCAATGGGATCATCCTCGGGCTGACCCGTCAGCAGGTGCGGCGGCGTGAAGAGGCGATCATCGCGTTCGCCGAGATGGAAGAGTTCATTGATGCGCCTGTACATACCTACTCTTCCGGCATGGTACTGAGGTTGGGGTTCGCGGTGGCCGCGCATACCGACCCCGACGTGATCCTGATGGACGAGGTGCTGGCGGTCGGTGATCAACGCTTTCAACGCAAGTGTCTGGAACGCGTACGGCGTTTCCAAGCGGATGGGTGCAGCATTTTGTTGGTCACACATGAAATGGCCCACGTGCGTGAAGTGGCCACCCGGTGCATCTGGATGGAACATGGTCGTGTCGTGCAGGATGGCGCCCCGGATGCGGTAACCAGCGCGTATGTGCAGTCCGCCCTGTGCCCCTGAACCGATCAGGCTGTCGACTCAGGGCCAATCTCCAGCTCTTCCGGCATCAGAGCCTGAGCCCGCTGGTACGCGACAATACGCGTGACCTGTACGTGCGCATCGATCTCATCGTCACTCACATGCACCCGTGACAGACTCTCCCGCATTAACGCCGCAGCCGATTCCAGATGCGCATTGATCAGCAGATCCGCTCCGGCGTGGCGCATTCGGATCATGGCCTCCCGATGGTCTGCCCGGGCGATGATAAACGGTTTATGCGCCCGTCGCGCCAGCGTGCGCACCGCAACCTCCGCCGCGTCCAGGTCGGAGAGGGTGATTACGACCATTTGCAACGTTTCGGGAAGCACCCGGTCAAGCACCACGGGCGAAGCGGCATCCCCGTAGATGACCGGAATGCCGTGCGATTTCCGGTCTTTGATCACTTCGGCATCCAGATCCACAACGACTTGAGGAATGTCATAGATGCGCAGCGCATCAGACACATAAACACCCAGCCTGCCACATCCCAGAACGCCCACCATGGCATCGGACCCGTGGTGACGCGCCTCTTCCTGCTCCTCCAATCGGTTCAGCATAACGGCCATCCGACTGGATCGCATCAAGCCCGCATATATACGCTCCGTCGCCCCATAAAGGAATGGCCACAAACCGATACTGATCAGCGCGGTGGCCAATATGACGTTCACAACATCCGATGCGAGATGGGCCTGCGTGGCGCCAACCCCTGCCAACACGAAGGAGAACTCGCCCATCTGCCCCAATGCCATACCGACCTTGACCGCAGTACGACCATGAAGGCCGCCACGCAGCAAAGACCATGTGGTGATCAGCCCTTTCAACACTACGGCCAGCATGACCAGTAACAACACGGGCCCCAGGTGTGTGACTAAAAACATAGGGGCAATCATCGTGCCGATCGAAACAAAAAACACGCTGGCGAACACATCACGCATGGGGCGCACCTGCGACAGGATCTCATGCGCATATGAGGAACCGGACACTATCAATCCGGCCAAAAACGCACCCAGCGCTGGGCTGAGCCCCAGTACGGCGGCCGCCATGCCTGCCCCCAGGCTGAGGCAAACCACAAACAGTACGAACATCTCCCGCGAACTCGTCCGCACCACACGCTCCAGCAGCCAAGGCACGGCGCGTGTGGCCAGCACCAACACCAGAACAAGAAACAGCGCGGCTTTCAGAATGGCCAGCATCAATGACACCAGCACATTCTCGCTCTGACCTCCGCCCGACAGTGCGGGAAGCAACACAACCAACGCGATCGCCATCAGGTCTTGCAATACCAGGATGCCGGTGGCGACCCGTCCATGCATCGTTTCGCCTTCGCCCTGTTCCTCCAGATGCTTCAACACCACCGCCGTCGACGAGAGCGTAGCGGCCGCACCGGCGAAAAGACCCGCATACAGCCCCCAGCCGAGCAGTTGCCCCAGTACCATCCCCCCACCCGCACAGACCAACAACTGCATCAATCCGGTGCGATAAACATGCCGGCTGACCGCGGTCAGTTCGGACACCGAGAACTGTACACCGACGGCGAACATCAGCAGCATGACGCCCAATTCGGCGACGGCCTGCATCGTATCGGCATTGGCCACATAGCCGGGCGTATATGGCCCTACAACAAAACCGGCGGCCAAATAGCCAACCAGCAACGGCAGTCGTAACAGACGCGCTGCGATCGCCCCCAGCATTCCGGCCGCGAGAACGACCGCCAAGTCTGTCAGTATGGCGGGTAAGGCATGTTCGTTCATGAGTCATGTACCGCGCATATCGTTGAGTCTGCTATCATCCTGCCGCTCCGGATCCAATACACGTTCAGACCGCGATGTAGTCAGTATCGCACTGTGTCCTGCGTCCATTGCAGGATACAGCGCCGAACAGCCACCCAGTAAGCCGGTTCCACCGGTCGACGAGCCCGTGGATCGCGGCAGTACATCCATTCCATTTTGGTGTATGTGCGTCAGCGTCTGCCCCTGACGTGTGGCATTCTCACTGGGCCATCTCAACCGTCCTAACGATGGGCGGGGAGTCGGTGCGTATCGATATAGTCGCCGACGGCATCGCTCCATCGAGCACATGATGCAGCACACCCTTCAGTACTCCCCGATCCGATGAGGCGCCTGGGTTTAGTCTGTCATATGACCTGCCGTTGACGGTTGCATCCTAGTCTGTTCTACGCCACGGCGAAACACATAGCTCATCTTCCTCATCACCGTCGGCATGGAGGACCAGCAAGATGAATTCAACCATAGATCCGCGCATGTCCTGCCATTCAGGTTGGCAGAACTGTTCGATGTCGCTGCCGGGCATCACCCAGTCGAACGCAGTCTGATGGTCAACGCAAATGGAACTATCCGTAAAGTCGAACGCAAGGCAGTGGGGGCGCTCAGCCATTGCTCGACCGGGTGGGCCTGCACCATAAGGAAGGTGGAGGATGCGCAACCCGGCATCCGATGCGACAGCTGCCTGAAGCCCCGCGATCACGGCAGCCCTCTCATGTTGCGGGATCCAGGTAATGAACAACGCTCAGATCGCGCAACCGTTGCGCAGCCAACTCCGGAGTGATATCGCGTTGCGGTTCGGCCAGCATCTCATATCCGACCATGAATTTCTTAACCGTAGCAGAGCGCAACAAAGGCGGGTAGAAATGCGCATGCAACTGCCAATGGGCGCTATCGTCAGCTCCCCCGGGGGCGCCATGCCAGCCCATGCTGTAAGGGAAGCTGGTCTGGAACAGATTGTCATACCGAGTGAGTGATCGCTTCAGGATGGAGGCCAGCGAGTCCCGTTCCGCCTCATCGAGATCGGGCAGTCGCAACACGTGACGCTTGGGCAGCAAAAGCAGCTCAAATGGCCAGACAGCCCACCACGGCGTCAGCATCACCCAATGGTCATTCTCTTCGACGATGCGTGTTCGCGCACCCAGTTCGCGCGAGAGATACTCGACCAGAAGGACGCTTCCGTGCGCATCGGCCCAGCGCATCTGCTGTTCATCCTCACGCAAGACAAACTGCGGGATAAAACTGCCGGTCCAGATCTGACCATGCGGATGCGGATTGCTGCAGCCCATGACAGCGCCCTTGTTCTCAAACACCTGAACCCATCGGTATACGTGGATCAGTTCAGCGGTTTGAGACGCCCATACATCCACCACACGGCGAATATCAGCCACCGTCATCCGCGGCAATGTAAGGTCGTGCCGTGGTGAAAAACAGATCACCCGACACTCCCCGCTAACCGGCTCAAGCCTCAGCAACGGGTCCGAGTCTGCTACTGGCGCGACCTCCAACGGCAGCATGGCGGAGAAGTCGTTACGAAACACAAACGTCGACTCATACGCCGGGTTGACATCACCGTTCGCTCGGGTATTACCGGGGCACAGATAGCAGGCGGGATCGTAAGCGGGCCGATGGTCGCCTCCAGTCGACTCCTGCTGCCCTTGCCAAGGTCTGCCGGTGCGGTGTGGAGACACCAAGACATACTCGCCAGTCAAGGCGTTGTAACGACGATGCGGATGTTGTTCGGCTTGAAACTCCATTCTGTCTCCTGTGGTTCTGTCGCTAATTTGCGGACTATACGCCGCGTTTGAACAGACTGATCTGTTCGCGCAGGATCTCCAGATACCTGCGGCCATGCTGCCTGGAGGGTTCGATGTCCTTGCTGACTTCCGCGCTGGACTGTTCGCCCAAAGTCCATTCGTTCCAAGATACAACCATCGCATGGCGCACGCCCAGTTGTCTGGCTCTGGCCCATTGCTTCCGAAACGTCTCGCCGTTTCGCCGTCCCGGCGTCGGCACGCTGCCATCCCATTCAGGCCGCCAACAGGCCGTAATCACCATGGCTTCAGGCACTCCATCCACCACCGGATACGTCTGTTCTCCGCGATCCTCCCAAGACCAGTACCCATATCGGCTGACGCGGCCCGGCCCCATCAAATGGGGCTGTTGCGTGATGAACCCTGTCATCCAGCGCACGGTAAACTCCGGATGCGTCCAGTCCGGCACACCGGACGGAAACGGACTGGGGGTGCCAACATACACAACCAGCAACGGTTTTCCCTGGTAATGCGGAAGCATCGCCTTGCGATGCGGATCCAATCCGAACTGTCTCCAGACCTGATCAGCCTTTCGGGTCAGCAGTCCATCACGCACTGCCTCGGGATGGTCCGGACAGCCGATGAAGATGCTGATCTTCGGAGCGCGCTTCAGCTTGGCATACTCTTCAAACATCACATCGACGGACCGCTCGATCATGTCGAAATCCGGTCGATTCTGCGTCTCACCGGGAACATAGAACAGATTGTTTGACCAGTCGATCCAAACGAAATCCACACCCGCATAGGTCAACCATTCGGCGTGCTGTCGAATGATGCGCCGATCGTCCGAGACATAATAACCCCGTTCCGGAACGCCCCAGACATGATGCCACGGCACAGAGCGGTGCCACGTGGTGTATGCGATCCCCACAGTCCGTTCTTTCAGTGGAGCCGGTTTTGTAATGTTCATGACGCTTCCCTTCTGGTCATGTCCGACGCCATCTGTCGGATCTGATCCATCACCATGTTGGCAAACACAGTGGCCGGGTCCTCATCCGGAGCACAGCCGGAAGCCACCTCATCATATCGCATCAGCGTACCGAACCTCATGCGGATTTTCGCAGGCCGCCACACGGGCGATCCCGGTGTCAACGCCTGACGCGCGCCCTGTATATAAACCGGAACCACCGGAGCTGGCGCCATGCGCGCAACCAGCGATATCCCGCGTTGCGGAGGCAGGAGTGTACCGTCCAGACTACGGCGTCCTTCCGGAAACATGGTCAGCATATCGCCGCGCCGCAATACCTCGACGGCCAGACGGATCGCCCGTCGGTCGGCGCTGTCCTGTGTGACAGGAAAAGCACCCAGTCGGCTGAGTAAAGGCCCAAAGATCGGCACACGGAAAAGCTCCTGTTTGCCCATGTACCACCCCTGCCGGTGCAGGAAACAGCCGCCTACCAACGGGGGATCCAGATAGCTTGTGTGGTTGGGCGCCAGGATCACCGGTCCGGTCGCCGGCACATTGGCAATCCCCTCTACACTCAGCCGGTTATAGACATGGAACACAGTCCATACCAGGTATCGAGCAAATGTCTGAAGGCCGGGTATTATGCGCAGTTCCGGATAGTCCACAGACGTATCACCTCCGCTGTCACCTGCTCGATCGTCATTCCGTCCGTGCAGATCTCGATCGCGTCCGGAGCACGCATCAACGGCGCTACGGCGCGCCCGGAGTCGCGCGCGTCGCGCGCTTGGATCTCCGCCAGGACATCGGCATAGACGGCCGAGTATCCCCGCTGCTGAAGCTCCAACAAACGACGTCGTGCACGCTCTTCCGGAGACGCGCTCAGAAACACTTTCAGGCAGGCTCGAGGAAATACCACCGTACCGGTATCGCGGCCTTCTGTGACCGTTGGCGCACTGGTCCCGATGCGGCGCTGCTGTTCCAGCAGTGCCGACCTCACGGAGGGATCCGCAGAACAGACCGAGGCCGCTTCACTGACCTCTGGCGCCCGGATTGCCTCCGTGACGTCTTCTTCATTCATCAGTACCCGCGGGACTCCCGCTTCCTCACGAAACCGGATGGACAGCCCGGCCGCGGCTTCACCCCAGCCGGTGAGATCACTCATGCGCTGTTCACGCAATAGGTACAACCCAACACACCGGTAGAGCGCTCCTGTATCCAGGAACTGAAACCCCAGACGGCGGGCCACCAACCGGGCAACGGTGCTCTTGCCCGCACCGGCAGGCCCATCGATCGCGATCACCCGCTGTACAGGGGCTTCAAGTACGTCGTGACTGTTCATACATGTCCTCCCACACCTGCCAGAACGTGGGAAATGTCTTGGCTACGCACTCTGGATCGTCAATCCGTATGCCTTCACTTCTCAATGCACACACCGCCAAAGACATCGCCATCCGGTGATCGTTCCGTGTGGCGGCCTCTCCACTGACTCTTTCCGCAGGAAATATCCGCAAGCCATCCGCATATTCCTCAACCGACACGCCGAGCGCCTTCAATGCGGAGCAGACGGCTGCCACCCGGTCACACTCCTGATGTCGGGCATGCTCCACACCCCGAATGGTAACCGCGGCATCCGCGTACGGCGCGATGGCGGCCAGCGTCAGAAATGTATCCGAGATGCCGCTCATGTCCGCGTCCAATGCAGACAGGCGCTCCGGTCCGTGAATGCTCAACCCGTCTGGAGCTTCTATCACCGAACAGCCCATGCGTTGAAGCAGGGTGGTGAATTCCACATCGCCTTGCAGCGAATCCGATGCCAATCCCCGTACGGTCACAGCCCCGCCGGTCACCGCAGCAGCAGCCCAGAAATAGCTGGCCGCGGTGGCGTCTGGCTCTATGGCGTATGGCCCCGACTCGCGTCGATAGCCGCCTGACTCGCACCGGATCTCCCCGCGGTTCAGATCACAAACCACATGCGCACCAAACGCTTCCATCATCCGGGCGGTCATGGTCACAAAGGGAGCCGACACCAGGGGGCCGTCCACGTGAATGCTGACACCTTGGGCGGTCAAGGGGCCGATCATCATCAACGCTGAAATAAACTGGCTGCTCACATCGCCACGTATCTGCAACGCGCCTCCGGTCAGATCGCGGCCTTTCACATCCAGCGGAAAGCAACCGGCCGCTCCGCGCTCTGTAATCGAAGCGCCCAGCGTTCGCAAAGCGTCGATCAGCAGCGCCATCGGTCGCTCCCGCATCCGTGGCGAGCCATCAAACCGGTACACACCTTCACCCGCCGCCGCAGCAGCAACCAGAAAACGTGCCGCAGTTCCCGCATTGTCCACATACAGATCCGCCTGGCCGTACTCAGTCAACCGTCTCGCTCCGTGCACCACAAGCCTGCCTGCAGGATCCACGGATACGTTGCAACCCGATGCAGTCAGACAGTTACGCATCGCTTGTGTATCGTCAGAGTCCAGCCATCCGGTCAACAGATGCGCACCGGGCGTCAGGGCGGCCAGCAACAACGCTCTGTTGGTGATGCTCTTGGAGCCAGGAACGGAGATACACGCCCGTGCGGGACAGCCGATAGGCAACAACAGTCGGCTCATGCCAGGCCCAACCGCTTCCGAGCCTGATGGGCCTGATCGAAGGCGCGTTCAATGGCTTCCCGATCTTTGGCGGTCAACATAGACCGGAGTGCGTCCAGTTGAGTCTGAAGTTGGTCAACCGACTCGAGCACGAGATCCGCGTTGTCTAAGAGGATATCCGCCCACATTGCACCGGAACTGGACGCCACACGGGTGCCATCGCGCAGACTGCCTGCGGAAAGACCATGGAGCGGGCCATCAACTGCGGTCAACGCCAACGCGACGGCCACCAGATGCGGCAGATGACTGGTGCGGGCCACTTCGGCATCATGCGTCTCCGGATCGATGAATACCGGTCGGGCGCCCGTTGCCTGCACCAGTTCCCCCAACCGTTCTGCGCTGCGCGCCCCGCCAGGCGCATCCACTGTGCAGATCGCCCACCGAGCCGATTCGAACAGATCCGGCCTGGCTGATTCCACGCCTGTCTGCTCGGCCCCGGCCATGGGATGACCACCGACGAATGAGCCGCCCAATGCGCGTCCGGCCTGACAGATTGCGCGTTTAACCGATCCGACATCGGTCACCACTTGATCCGGGCGTCTGTTCATCTGAGCGAGTTCACCCAAGGTCTGAACGATATGCGATACCGGCGTGCAGCAAACGATCCAATCACACGCGCCGGCAGCGGCCTCCAAGTTGACGGCTTCATCGATAGCGCCAACACGCATCGCTGTTTCCAGTCTCACGGCAGACCGCCCGATCCCCACCACGCGGGTCGCAAGCGCATCGCGCTTCAAGCGCAGCCCAAGCGATCCGCCGATCAGACCGACACCGATCACGCCGACGACGCCAAACCCCATTCAGTCTGTCCCTACGTGACGGCCGACCGCCTGTGCCACCGCCCGCAACTGTTCCATCAACAAAGCGAACGCATCGAACGTCAGCGACTGAGCGCCATCTTTCACGGCCGTTTCCGGCCGCGGATGGACTTCCACAATCACCCCGTCCGCACCGGCAGCGATCGCCGCCCGCGAGACGGCGCCCACCAATGACGATCGCCCCGTCGCGTGCGACGGATCAGCAATGACGGGCAGATGCGAGATCTCTTTGGCGACTGCAACCGCGTTCACGTCGAATGTGTTCCGCGTGTAGGTCTCGAATGTGCGGATGCCCCTTTCACAGAGAATGATCTGGTAATTGCCTTGAGACGCGATGTACTCGGCTGCCTGCATCCACTCTTCGATCTGGCTGGCCCATCCGCGCTTCAGCATGACCGGTTTTCCTGCTCGTCCCAGTTCTTGAAGCAGCGAGAAGTTGGCCATGTTTCGTGTGCCCACCTGCAGGATGTCCGTGTAACGGCACACCAGGTCAACGTCGCGGGTATCCATCACTTCGGTGATCACCGGCATACCCAGTTCATCGCCCACCGTTCGCAACAGCCGCAATCCGGTCTCACCCAGGCCATGAAACGAATACGGCGATGTGCTGGGTTTGAACGCACCTCCGCGCAGTATGCGCGCACCCGCAGCGTGTACGGCTAAAGCGGTCTCTCTTAACTGCTCTTCCGACTCGATCGTACAGGGACCGGCCATACAGACGACTTCCGGACCGCCGATCGTCACGCTCCCGACGGTAATCCGGGTCCCTTCTGGAGCGAACGCTCGTCCCACAAGTTTGTACGGCCGGGATACGATCACCACTTTGTCGACATAAGGCAGCGCCGACAGCTGATCGGCCAGGTCCTTTTTCTCGGCGTCCATAACGCCGATGCATCCGACAATGGTTGTTTCGACCCCTTTAGACACATGCACGTCAAATCCGCGCTGCCGCAGAATCGCGCGGAGTGAGGCCAAGTGGTCGTCAGTGGCCTGTGGCTTGAGTACGATGATCATCTGATGGCACCATTTCCCTGTAAGCGGTGGGGCAGATACACTGCACCATGTTTCATTGTAACCTGCCTGCCGCTTCGGTATAGTCACATCGGAACACATGAGGAGGAACAGCCGATGCTGCTGCGGCAGATGCTGAAGAGCAAGATACATCGAGCGACCATCACTGAAGCCAACGTCGACTACGTGGGCAGCATCACCATCGATGCAGATTTGATGCGACGCGTCGATCTGCTCGCCGGTGAGCATGTCCACATCTGGAACATCACCAATGGCGAACGCTTCGAAACCTACGTGATAGAAGGGCCGGCCGGCAGCGGCGTAGTGTGCATCAACGGTGCAGCGGCTCTGCGCGTAGCGGCCGGGCAGAAGATCATCATCGCCAGTTTCGCGATGACCGATACCCCGATTGTCGCCAAAGTCATTCTTGTGGACGACCAGAATCGCTTCGTTCAGGACCTTCCGCAAGGCTGAATAGCAATCGACACGTATAAACCCACCGGTCGAGCCATCGTCGCGGCAGACAGCCTAATATTCCGTGCCTCGCCCGTCACGCGACTATCTGGAGCGCCTCATCCCGAATGGCATTCCGCCCATTGACTGCCGACATTCTGTTTCAGCAGCGGCTGATGCTCGCTCCGGCCCTTCCGGTCACTGCGTCATTCTGAACCGGCTGACAATCGCCTGCGGCCAGCGCCACACAGTCGATCGCGCCACCCCCTGATTGAGCGCTTCGATGGTCACCCCTGCGCCCTCATACAAGGCGATATGCCCCGGCGTCACGATCGTATCACCGGGCGACAACCTGTCCATCACGCGTTCTCCGTCCTGTGAGTCACCGATCTGAGCGGCGCTGTGCGGCAGCGTAAGCCCGCGGTCCTTGAACAGATTCATGATCAGTCCGGAACAGTCGACACCGTCGCGCGTCACACCGCCGTACCGGTATGGCACACCCAGCCAGTTCCGAGCATCGTTCAACAGCGCGCTGACCGGCGCAGGCATCTCCGGCTCCACAGACTGAACCATTAGAAAGCCTTCGTATCCGCGCGCGACCAATGGCTGGGAAAGATCGAGTCTGCGTAAACCAAGCGATGTCATCACCCGGATTCCTTGCGGAGCGGGAGCCAGAGCGAGCGGAGTCAGTCCCGGTTCATGCCAAGGCAAATACGCAGACCACCCCATTCCATCGCGATCACACCGAAATACGGTTGTGCGGTCGATCCACCAGAACCCGCCATCCGCGTAGACTACGGTCTTCTGGGCGGGCAGGGGGACGCCTGCCGGCAGCGTACCGCAAGCGAGGGGTTGTGGATCACCTGCCGGCCACCAGAAAAACCGTGTGACCACTCCTGTGACGCCCTCTGAACCGGGCGCAGCGCTCAGACAGATAGCCGCACCTTGTGGCTGTATCGAGGCCGCCACCAGCCTGCCGGAAAGCACGATCCGCTCGAGACGCTGCAGGACGCCGTTCCGACGGGCGTACCGTAAACCAATCACACGATTGCCGTCTGTCAGAACCGCGCCGACGCGTGCATTGCCTCCGTCTCCGATGACCCCGATACGCGCCCCGACGGGAATTGGCTCATCCATGCGGCGGCGTGCACCCACCACATAACGCTCCGTGTCGATAGTAGTCTCGGAGCGCGTTCCAATGAGCAACAGATACCGGCCGGCAGGCAGGATCGCCTGGATCGGCTCGTCGTCCCACACTGACAGGCGCAACAGATCACGCCCCGGACGCCAGCCGTAACAGAGTCCGGCGCCGGCCAACGCCCACCAAAGGCGCCCTGAATGGTACACCGCGTGAGTCACTGCACGGCTTGGGCCGTCCAAAGGCGCCAAGCGCCAGGTCTGTCCATCGGCGCCTATCACTTCCAGTCCATCCGCTCCATCCGGGCGATAGACCCATCCGCCTCCTGCATCTCGCCAGCCGCCGGGCGTCACCACACAGGACGGCGCTTCAGCACACAGTGTGCGTTCCACACTGCCGCCAGCCCCCCATGCGGCAGCAGTGGCGCATAGAAAATACACAAACCACAGGGAAGACAGACGCATCACACGGCGATCCCATGCAGGCTGTGGGCCAAAATACGGCGCGCATTGCCATACAGGATCAACCGGCAGTCTTCGTCGGAAAATCCTGCAGCCAGCAAGGCCCCAATGTAGTAGTGGTAACTAAACCATGGGCAGTCCGTACCGAACACCACACGGTCCGGTCCCGCGCCATCCACGAGCTGCTCGACAGCGCCGCGTTCATCCAGTACGGCGGTCAACTCCAGGTAAAGATTCGGCGTCGATTGCGTCAGTCGAACCGCTCCACTCCAATCACCGTGAAAACTGTGACCGGCAATCAGAGGCACATGCGGATACCGCTCGATGACAGCCGCCACCTGGTCAACACCACAGAAAGCGTCGCCGCCCCATGTGTGCATCAGCACCGGTAACCGGTGGGTGTTGGCATATTCCCAAACAGCTCGATATCGATGGTCTGTCAGGCTCACCTGGTGATACGACGACAGCAGCTTGAAACCGGCAAACACCCCCGGGGACTCACGCAAGAGGTCTATGTCGGCACGAACCTGCTCGGGATAGTGCGGATTGATGCCGCACCAGGCCCGCAGGCGGTCCGGACAGGTTTTTACGGCACGGATATTCGCGGCATTGCCGATATCCGGACTGAACAACGCATGGTGATGGCAGAACACCAACAGGCGCACACCGGCCCGATCCATGTGCTGAATGACATCGGCATCCGCCTGTGCCGGCAGATGCAGCCCATAAAGAGGCCCCCAGTGGCCATGCAGGTCGATAATCGGACAGTCATCGACACAACCGTGTTGCAGAAAGGCGTGGTACAACGTGTCAGTCATCTGCGCAGCCTCCCACTGTACCAGGCTGGCCGAACAAACGGCAGGCGTTGTCCCAGGCAATGGCCTGTCTGGACGTGTCGGATATATCGGCGTGTAACAGGTCCAACAACGAGGCCTCCAGATACCGTTCCGGATAGCCGCTTCCAAACAGCACCCGATGCATACCGTACCGTCGCACCGTCTCTTCGAGCGCGCCCATTGTCAGTGACAGCTGACTGCTCTCCACATACACATTAGGGTACTGCCGCATCAGCGGCCAGAGATATCTCAGAGCACTCCAGACCCCGATGTCGCACAGCACCACCGTCAGGCCTGGGAACTCGCTGAGCAGCGTATACACTTCCTCCCAGCCAACGCCTCGCTGCAGGGACAGAAGCAACGGTATGGAGCGCTCGACAGCCATATCCAGCCATGCGCCACACGCGACACGGTTCAACATGAAGTTATGGTGCAGTGGAAACGCCCGAAGCGCTGCCATGCGATGAGCCGCCATGGATTCCAGCAGATCCATCCCGTCCCCGTTGGTCTCCGAAGGCATCAGCGTCCAGCACCCGGCAGTCTGCGGACAACTGCAGGTCCAGTCCGTCACCATGGTATTCCCCGCATCAGGCGCACAGTCATACTGTGCATAATGCCAGATCAGCACGCGTTCGATCGGAACCCGTCCCATCCACTGTTGCAGCTCATTCGGGTCCGAGAACCCATCAACACTGCGGCGCAACGGCCGTCCGACTGCCACATTCACATCCCAGATCGGAGTCATACCGCCAGCGCCTCCCGGCATCGTGCCGCCACATCCGCAGCGTCCTCTTCACTCCAGTCCGGGTTGACGTGAACAAAGAACGTCCGCTTCAGGATCTCCAAGGTACGGGCGCACACGTCGTCCGAGTAATCCATTCGCAGCCCACGGTTCTCTTCAAAAAGGAACGGATTCATGCGGGGATGATGCATGATGCGGTGTTCGCGCAACGGCTCCCAGTTTGTGTAGACGTGCTTTCCGTGATTGATGCCCAAATAGCCGGGAACGCGCACCGTATCGGCAAAGCGGCTTGCCAGTTCCGGAGCATCGAACTGCAGGGCTACCACCACGCCGCAATCCCCTTCCGGATCGTTCGATGGGGCGATATTCACCCCACGCGTGTCCTGCAAGCGCTCGATCACCCTTTTTTGGTTGCGGCGTAGATCTGACAGTATTCCTTCCAACCGCTGGAGTTGAACGCGCATGACCGCCCCCATAAGCTCGTCAGCACGGTACTGTTGCGCCACGAAAACCGGTATACTCAGCTCACCGGCTGCCGGCCGGAATGCAGCGCCTGAGTCGTGAAACACGAACGCGCTCTCGTAGATAGCGCGGTCATTGGTAACCAGGCATCCACCCTCCCCTGCGGAGATGATCTTGAAGAAGTTGAAACTGAACGCACCGGCGTCACCCCAGCTGCCGGTTCGCCGCCCTCGGTAGCTCCCTCCATCCATCTGACAGGAGTCTTCCAGCACTTTCAGGCCGTATCGCCGGGCGATACCGAGTATCGGTTCCAGATCGGCGGGACGCCCCAGCATATGCACGGGGATCACGGCCCGGGTGTGCGGGCCGATGGCAGCCTCCATGGCGATGGGATCCATGCCAAGCGACGCATCGATATCCACCAGTACCGGGATCGCGCCGACAGTCAGAACCGAAGTAGCCGTGGCCATCCAGGTGTAAGCCGGTACAAGCACTTCATCACCCGGGCCGATACCCATACCGGCCAACGCGCATACCAAGGCCGCGGTCCCGCCTCCGGCCATCAACAACGCGTGTTCCACGCCAATCAACGCCGCCCATTCGCGCTCGAAGCGCTCCACTTCCTGCAGATGACCGCTGGCCGGGTCGCCCACCCGGAACAACTGACCGGAGGCGATCACACGAGCCAGTTCATCCACCTCCGCCTGCCCGATCCGGTACATACACACCTCCCCTGGTGATGGCGCCGCAAGCGCCGCCTCTAGGGTGTTTCGCAAATACAAAGAAGATATCCTGCGGAGAAAGCCAGTAAAAGGGCACGATCGGTCAAGCAAACATATGGCCGGGAGCATGTGCTCCCGGCCATCCGTCAGTCAAATCGGTTCCGCGCGACCCGTACAGCGCATCGCCCATACATAAGGCTACTGAACGACGGCGTCTCCCGACTCTCCGGTACGTATCCGTACGGCATCCAACACAGGGGTGAGGAATATCTTGCCGTCTCCGATCTCCCCGGTGCGCGCAGCGTTTGTGATCGCCTCCACTGCGGCCTGAACACGATCATCGGTCAGAACGACCTCGATCTTCACTTTCTGCAGCAGGTTGATAGTGTACTCCGCGCCACGGTACGTCTGCGTGTAACCCTTTTGCCGTCCCGATCCCTGCACTTCGGTGACCGTGATGCCGGCGATGCCCAGGTCCGTCAACGCCTCTTTCACCTCGTCCAGCATCTGTGGGCGGATAATGGCCTCAATCTTGATCATGTGATTCCAGTCCCCTTTCGGATAGCATCCAGAGACAGCGGCGTCCGGCGCCAGATCCGGGCCACGTTGCAGCCGAACATGGGCTAACAAAAAAGAGCGAACCGACTCGTCGATTCGCCCTTGAATGCTGGGTGCGGGAGAGGGATTCGAACCCCCGACCTCCGGGTTATGAGCCCGGCGAGCTGACCGCTGCTCCACCCCGCGTCGTTGCACCCATAATGTAGCACATTGTAATGCAAAAATGCAAGTCCATGCATCACTGTGCCAACGCCATCGGTTGAAGCCATGTCTCCGCACCATCAGCGCGATAGAGAGACTGCAGTGCGGACAGGGCGGATAGTGCACGCCCCGTCAATTCACCGTCATGACAGGCCAGTTCGTTATCGATCAGTGCACGCAGGTAAATCAGGCGCCAGCGCCAACGGTTCCGCACTGTTTGTGTCAGGCTGTCCTGCACATTGTGGATCCGGTCCCATGCCTCGACTGCGGCGTCGGGGCGTTCCAGGATATACCGGTTTCTTCCGTCCGACGGCTGTAATGTTCGAGGCAGTGAGATCTCCATCAGTCTGCAGGCTTCCGAGGCAACGTCGGCGAACCGAGGGTCCACATACCAGCTCAGGTAATGTCGCATCGCCTGATCGGTGGTGGTTGTTGGATCCATGTACAGCTGGGCCATGATGATCTTGTTCAGATCTTCATAGATGCCTTCACTGTACGGATAGCCGCCCTGCAACGCGTGGCCGGCCAAGTCCCATAATGATTGCAGACGCGCCGGATAGGGATTGGCGCCCCAGCCACCCCAGACCGCCTGTCGGTACATGCTGATTTCCGGAAAGCCCACCATCGGCAGCCCTCCCGGCACACCATGTGTCAAGGGATACTCGGGAAACAGAGCCGTGTATCCGTTGTCATCCGCCATCAACAGATCCACCCAATCCAATTTCTCCGACCTGAACGCTTCCGCCAAACCGGCCCACTCGCCATCGGTGAAATGATCGAAATACCAAGTGGAAAGCAAAACCTTCCCTTCAGGATTTCGCTGTTTATAGAGAGTGGCCACCCGCTCGGCAACACGCAAAAATCCGTTCGCGCCCCAGGGCGCACAATCCGCACAGGTACAACCGCCCTGATCATAGGGCCAGATCCATAGGCAATCGGGACCGATAGGCGCGAAAGCGTCCAGCCTCTCGGCATGGTTGCGCAGTATCAGTTCCAGGCCCTCCCGACTGGAAGGGCAGACTTCCACGTGATAATGGCCAGCGGGTTCGGCGTGATAACCGTTCTGCCCCGCGCGCCAGTCGGCTTTGAGTGCATCGGGGGTGTCGACAAACCCTTCATTGGCAATGGTTGTCAGTGCGGTGTCCATCCCCAGCTGCCGGGCGCATTGCAGCAGCGCGAGCAACCGTTTTAACATGGCCTGGGACGCAGGATCCTGCATGCCCGCATAGTGATGCAGGTCAAACCATACAGCCAGTTGGTTGACGCCCCATAGGGCCAAGTCTTCGATATACCTCTGCAACCACGCGACCGGCAGGCTGACGTATGCGTTACCGAAATGCGTGGCCCAGTACATGCCGCGAACGGGCAGTACCGGAACGGTATATTCTGTCAAGCGTCCATCCACCGACGGGTTCGCATGATGCACACGCAGCCAGCGCCCTATCCCGGTCAGCAGCCCCAACCGGTCCGCGCCGGTTATCCGGATATGCCCGGCACGCATATCGATCGTGTAGGCATGCTTAGGCAATGTTTGATCGATCGTGACAGTGAGCCGCGAATCCTGCACCGAAGCGACATGCAGCCATGATCGCTCCCGAATAACCCTCCGGATGATCCGTTGAAGATGACCACCAAACCGGCCGACCGATGGGTGTACATCCACCACGAGAGCGCCCCGCTGATCCTGCATCCCACACCTCCGTACCGAGTCAGCTGCATTATCGCGCATCTGCCGCATCGGTTGCACCCGTCGCAAGCAGACAGGGCGGCCCTCAGGCCGCCCTGTCTGCTTGTCTACAAGGGAGCTGCATCACACCCAGCGTTTGAACAGCAGGGTGGCGTTGTGACCTCCGAAACCAAATGAGTTGCTGATAGCCACATCGCCTTGGATCGGCCTGGCCGCCCCGGGCACATAGTCGAGGTCGCACTCGGGGTCGCGGGTGGTCCAGTTCAACGTCGGCGGAACCACCTGGTCGCGCAGAGCCAGGATCGTGGCAATCGCTTCCGCGGTTCCCGCAGCGCCCAACATATGCCCTGTGGCGCCTTTGATCGAACTGACGGCCAGCTTATACGCCCAATCACCGAACGCGTTCTTGATCGCCAGTGTTTCCAGGCGGTCGTTCGCGTCTGTGGAGGTCCCATGAGCGTTCACATACACCACGGACTCGGGGCTGACGCCCGCTTCCTGAACGGCCATCGTGATGCATCGTGCCGTTTGGATGGCCTCCGGGGCCGGAGCGGTGATGTGGTACGAGTCGGATGTACTGCCATATCCGGCCAGTTCCGCATAGATCCGTGCGCCACGCGCCCGTGCGTGTTCCAGCTCTTCCAGCATCAGCACAGCCGCGCCTTCTCCCATCACGAAACCGTCCCGGTCAGCATCGAACGGACGGCTCGCCAACTCGGGTTCGTCGTTACGACGACTCAGCGCCCGACACGCGGCGAATACACCCAGGCCCATCGGGGTAATCGTCGCTTCAGAGGCGCCTGCTGCGACAACATCACACACCCCTGATTGGATCAAGCGCATTCCTTCACCGACCGCGTTGCTGCCCGATGCACAAGCGGTCACCACACACGTGGACGGCCCTTGGGAGCCTAAACGGATCGACACTTGGCCGGCAGCCATATTGGGGATCATCATCGGACAGGCAAACGGGCTGATGCGCGACGCCCCCCGTGCAATCAGCACGCGCGTCTGTTCCTCGATGGTGATCAGACCGCCCATGCCCGAGCCGATGATCACGCCCACGCGTTCCCGGTTGGCATCGTCGATGGTCAGCCCGCTGTCGGCATGGGCTTCCACGGCGGCCGCAATCGCGAACTGCGTGAAGCGATCCATGTGTTTCGCTTCGCGCTTCTCGATCACCGTCTCGGGATCGAAGTCCAAGATCTCGGCAGCGATCCGCACCGGCTGGCCGGAAGCATCCCAGCTGCGTACCGGACCGATGCCGGACTTACCAGCCAACAGGTTCTGCCAGAAATCCTGTACGTTCAAACCGAGGGGCGTTACCGCCCCCATGCCGGTTACAACAACCCTGCGAGTACTCAACGGCGTCGTTACGCTGTCGCCCGCTCGACGTAGCTGATGGCGTCAGATACCTTGCGGATCTTCTCCACCTCTTCGTCGGGGATCTCGATGCCAAACTCCTCTTCAAATGCCATAACCAGTTCAAGCAATGCCAGTGAGTCTGCATTAAGATCTTCCATGAACGCCGCATCCGGAGTGACTTCAGACTCAGCCACTTCCAGCTTGTCGACGATAACCTTCTTGACTCGTTCCTCGAGCGTCATTGTGAATCCCTCCACAGGTTTGAAAAAGATAGCAACTGTTGTATTGCGTTATAGGCTGTCCGTCCGTTACATCATAACCAGACCACCGTCCACCGTCAAGACTTGGCCCGTGACGTAGGCGCTGTCATCAGACGCAAGGAACGCGACCACGCGCGCCACATCCTCACCGCATCCCAATCGCCCCAAAGGGATCTGCTGGAGCATGTGCGCGCGGACCTCTTCTCCCAAGGCGTCCGTCATGGCGGTTTCGATCCATCCGGGGGCTACCAGGTTGACGCGTATGCTGCGGCTGCCCAACTCGCGTGCGGCCGCTTTCGTGAGGCCGATCAATCCCGCCTTAGCGGCCGAATAGTTCGCTTGACCGGCATTGCCGATGAGTCCCATAATGGAGCCCACATTGATGATACTGCCGGACCGCTGCTTGATCATCTGCCGCGATACCGACTTGATGCATAAAAAGGCGCCCTTCAGGCTGGTATCGACCACAGCGTCCCAGTCGCTCTCGGACATTCGCATCAGCAGACCGTCTCGCGTGATCCCCGCATTGTTCACCAGGATATCGAGACTGCCCCACGCTGATACAATCTGCTTCACGCCGGTATCGACCGATGATGCATCGCATACATCCATAGCGACCGCCATCGCGGTGCCGCCCGACTCATTCACCGACTCCGCAGCACGTCGGGCGTTGTCCTCGGTGCGGGAGGCTACAGCAACCTGCGCTCCGCGCCTGGCCAGTTCCAAGGCTATCGCCTGTCCAATCCCCCGGGCGTCTTTGCCGGCGCCGGTTACCAGAGCAACCTTTCTCTTCAGTTCACTCATCAGCCACCTCCCAGTCGATGCGCCACATGCTTCACTTCGTCCACAGTAACCGCCCGGATTGTCTCTGCATCCGGCAGAGTGCGTTTCACCAGGCCGGACAGCACCTCGCCCGGTCCCAACTCCACAAACAGGCGCACACCCAGAGTCCACATCTCCTCCAACTGCTGCTGCCATCGGACGGGTTGGGTTACCTGAGCCACCATGAGCTGTCGTATATCCGGATCATCGCTGTTGGCAATCCGTCCCAACACATTCCAGCTGATGGCCCATTGAGGTTCACTGGGTTGGATCGTGTCCAAAGCCTGCTGCAATCGGTCTGCGGCGGGCTGCATCAGCGCCGAATGAAAGCCTCCGGATACCTTGAGCGGCAAGACGCGTTTGGCGCCGGCCGCTTTGCACAGGGCGCCTGCCTGGGCCAATGCATCCGTTTCCCCTGAGATGACGGTCTGTCCGGGCGCATTCAGATTGGCCGCCACTACCAACCCGTCGGTCACCTGAGCGCAACATTCAGCCACGCGTTCATGATCCAGCCCAAGCACCGCCGCCATCCCGCCTGGCCTCTGCCGGGCCGCATCCCGCATACCCTGCGCCCGAATACTGATACAACGCAGAGTCTGTTCGACATTCAATAAACCGCACGCCCCTATCGCTGCATACTCGCCAACGCTGTGACCGGCAACCACCAGTGGATTGAGGCGAACCAGCGAGCGCAGTGCAGCCAGCAGAGCCAGTTCGGTGGTCACGATGGCGGGCTGTGTGTACAGCGTATCGGTCAGGCGTTCGGTCGGCCCATGAGTACAGAGATCGGTTACGGAAAAACCGCACACGGCATCCGCCGTCGCGAACACCTGTGCAGACTGCGGGAACTCAGGAATGAGATCGACACCCATGTCCACATGTTGAGATCCCTGACCGGGAAACAGCAAGGCATAGGGGGGGACAGTCATACGGATACCTCCCGTGTCACCCGGAAATCATCACCGGGAGCCGTTTTCGTCGAGCAGCCACGCCGCGGTATTGAACAGGTCCGACAATTCGGTCATCCGCGCCTCGACCTTCTGCACGACATTTTCGGACACCGAACGCACGGTGAGACGTAGTCCATTCGTCACCGATTTGGCTTTACTGCTGCCATGGCCAATAATGCATACCTTCTGCACGCCCATCAGCAAGGCTCCGCCGTATTCATCCGGATCGATCCGACGCTTCATTCGGCGCAACGCCCCCATCAGCATTGCGATCGGCACTTTGAGAAGGGGATGCGCCTTCACTTCGTCCGAGATGAAGTGCGTGACCATGGAGGCGACACCTTCCGCGGTCTTCAACAGCACGTTACCGACAAATCCGTCACAGACCACCACGTCCGCTTTGCCGGCGAACACGTCGCGAGCCTCGACGTTTCCGATGAAAGGCAACCCACTCCCACGCAGCAGTTTGTGCGCGGCCTTGACCGCCTGATTGCCCTTGCTGTCCTCTTCGCCGTTGGACAAAAGCCCCACTCGTGGCTGTCGTATCCCCATGATCACTTCGGCATAGACCATGCCCATCACAGCGAACTCGAGCAGATGGGTGTGATCACAATCCACATTCGCGCCGGCATCGATCAACACGAATTTTCCAGCGCTGCTTGGCAGGGGCAATGTGATAGCCGGTCGGTCGATGCCCGGTATGCGGCCGATCTGCAGAGCGGCTACCGCCATGGCGGCGCCGCTGTGTCCGGCGCTGAAAAAGCCGTCGGCCTGCCCTTCACGCACCAGATTGCCACAGACCACCAGAGACGCGTCCCGCTTGCGCCGGACCGCATTGACGGGGCTCTCGTCCATCTCGATCACCTGCGTGCAGTGACGAACGGAGAGATTGCGCAACGCGGAGGCGCCGGAAAGCAAAGGTTGGATACGGGATTGATCCCCGGCCAGGATCCAATCCACTTCCGGCATCGTCTTTGCGGCCTCGAGGCAGCCAAGCACTATCTGTTCAGGGGCGTGATCGCCCCCCATGGCATCGACTGCTATGCAGATACGGCGTCCCGAAGTTGGCACGGTACTGGACGGCACTACTCGCGATTACGCCTTGTTTTGGGGACGAATACCTGACGGCCCTTGTAATAGCCACAGACAGGACAGGCGGCGTGAGACACATGGGTGCCGGGGCAGTCCGGATTGTTACCGGGACACCGGTCCTTGGCCACTGTCACGGCAACCAGTTTGTAATGCGTGCGGCGACGGGCGGAACGCCCATGTGAATGACGTCGTTTCGGTAATGGCATCTATCTCACCTCATAGGTAGACTGGTCTTGCCCTTTCAGGCGTCTGTCTGATTGGTGTCCGCGAGCCGTGCCCGCAGCGCGTCCGCAAGCGGATTCCCCTGCCCTCGCAATTCCTGTGTGCAACGGCACGGTCCCGCATTACGATCCGCACCGCACACACCGCACAGCCCGGCACAATTTGGATCATGCAGCGGCTGAATCGGTGTCTGTAGCAACAGCAACTGCCGCAAAAGCTCCGAAAGATCCAATATGTTGTTGGTGAACAGGAAGCGGTCTTCATCTTCCGGTTCGATGCGTAACTGCACCCGCTCTCCGGGGCGACCGCCGCCCACATTGGCTAAGGGCGCCTGTTCTTCAACCCGCACACGGACAGGATATGAAAACTCGACAAGGCACCGGGAGCACTCCAGCGCCAACGAGGTCTGGATCATGCCGCGCATCAGCAACAGGTTTCCCGTATTGGTAAAGGAGATGCGCCCCGTCACCGGTACATGCAGTGCGACATCCGGCACCGAATCTACCGGTTCATCCAGTTCGTAGTCCATCTGCCGCCCGACATGGGCGACAATTTCGTTGAGGTCCAGATGCAATCGCGCTCTCCCGGCACGAGTTGGCCCCCGGAGTCAGACCCCCGGGGGCCGAAATCGCCCGTATATTATATCACGGACTCAGCCTGCTGTCAGCAGGCCTCAACCAGACGACGGGTCTCTTGCGCTATCACCAGCTCCTCATCCGTTGTGATGATCCAGACTTTGACCTTCGAGGACGGTGTGCTGATCTCACGTCGGGTGCGTTTGATGTCGTTCGCCTGGGGATCGATCTCGAGTCCCAGGTAGGACAACTGGCTGCAGACCCGTTGACGCACTTCCGGACTGTTTTCACCGATTCCGCCGGCAAACGCCAGCGCATCGATACCGTTCATGGCTGCCGTGTACGCGCCAATATACTTGAGCACGCGGTAACAGAACATGTTCAGCGCCAGCGTGCACCGGTAATCACCTGCAGCCGCATGATCCTCCACATCCCGCATGTCGATCATGCCGGCCACCGCCAGCAGTCCACCCTCTTTGTTGATCACCCGATCCAGACGGTCCGCATCATAATTGAGCGTGCGCATCATGAAGATCAACGCGGCGGGATCGATATCTCCACAGCGCGTGCCCATCATCAGCCCTTCAGACGGGGTCATGCCCATCGAGGTGTCGATGCACTTGCCATCCTTTACAGCTGCGATGCTGCTGCCGTTTCCCAGGTGGCAGCAGACGATTCGGCGACCGCTCACTCCTGCTGCGGCCAACTCCTTCTCCACCTCGCGGGACACGTAGAGATGTGACGTCCCATGGAAACCATACCGCCGGATGCCGTATTTCTGGCGGAGGTCTTCAGCAATGGCGTAGGTGTAGGCATAATCCGGCATGGTCTGATGGAAACCGGTATCGAATACGGCCACTTGCTTCGCATGCGGTATGAGTTTCAGACAGGCGCGGATTCCCTGCAGGTTGGCCGGATTGTGCAGCGGCCCCAGCGGAATGCACGCATCGATGGTAGCGATGACATCGCGATCGATCAACACCGATTCGGTCAGTTTATCGCCACCATGAACAACGCGGTGGCCGATGGCCTGAATATCTTCCAGATCCACTCGCCCCGGCGTATCCGGAGCGGTAATCTGCTCCAGCATGCGCTGTACAGCGCGGGTATGATCCGGGGTAACATCATCCTGTCCTATGCGCTCGATCTGCCCTTTGGCGCGTTGACCATTGTCATCGAACAGTCGGTACTTGAGTGAAGAACTGCCGCAGTTTATTACCAGAATGTTCACGTTATCGCTCCATCAGCAACAGAGGGGCCCGTCGGCCCCCCTGTCAGTGTGTCGTTTACCGCATCTGTGTCAGGGCGTCGCGCCCTTTCTGTACGGTGATCAGGTTTCGCTGAAGTACATCCTCCAGCCGTTGCAGCACTTCCAGTGCGTATCTGTCGGCGTCGTCACGGCGCTGCGCCGCCTCGTGTTCCGCCTGTCTCAACATCTCTTCCGCCTGCTGACGCGCAACGAGTGTCACCTCATGGCGCTCCACCAGTCGGGCCGCTTCGGCACGGCCTTCAGCGATAATCTGGTCGCGCTCGGCCTCGGCTTCCTGTACAATCTGGGATGCCTGAGAGCGTCCGTTCGCAACCATTTGCTCAGCGTCACGTCGCGCGGCCTCCAGAATGGTCTCGCTTTCTTTGGTGACCTTTGACGCCTTGCGCAACTCTTCGGGCAGACAGGCGCGCACCTGGTTCATCAGCATGATCAGCTCTTCATGATCCAAGCCTATCGAAATCTTGCCAAGTTGCAGATACTTGGCGTTATCCAACACCTCTTCCATCTGCTTGAGCAGCGTGAGGATCTCCATGAGCTAGGCTCCCTCTGATGTTGTGGGCGCTTGTCCTGCCCTCAGTTTATTATAAAGTAAGACTTCCACGCCCGCAGGCACCATCGCGGAAACATCACCGCCCAAAGCGGCAATCTCCCGAACGATCCGCGATGCCAGGAACAGGTAATCGGCGTGGGTCATCATGAACAGCGTCTCCAATTCCGGACAGAGCATCCGGTTGGTCAGCGCCATCTGCAGTTCCATCTCGAAGTCCGAGACGGCGCGCAATCCCTTGATGATCGTCTGGGCGCCGCGGGCGCGCGCATAATCGACCAGCAGTCCATCATGCCGGTCGACCTCCACATTTGTCAGTCCCGCGGATTGGCAGGCATCCCGAAGCATGGCGCAGCGCTCTTCTGCGGAGAACAAGGGCTGCTTGGCCGTATTGGCGGCCACCGTAACAACCAGACGGTCAAACAGGCGAGACGCACGCACCACGATATCCATATGCCCATTCGTGACCGGGTCAAATGACCCGGGATAGATAGCGATACGCTCCATATCACCCCACCGTGGCCAGTTCCGCTGCAGCGCGACACCGCTCCAGCTCCTCGAGTAACTTGGGGAACGCCGCAAGGTGACGATCACCGGCAACGAGCGACTGCGCGTCTTCACGGGCCTCTCTCAACAATACACCGTCGCGCAGCAGGTCTGCAACCTGCAGCTGCGGGGCGCCGCTCTGACGCACGCCCCACACCTCTCCAGGCCCTCGCAACCTCAGGTCTTCCTCTGCCACCCGGAACCCGTCGGACGTCTCGGTCAGGATCTTCAACCTCGCTTCGGCATTATCTGAGGCTCCTTCGCTGATCAAAATACAATAGGACTGCTGGCTCCCCCGTCCAACACGACCGCGCAGCTGATGCAATTGGGCCAGTCCAAATCGTTCGGCGTCTTCCACCACCATCACCGATGCATTCGGCACATCCACACCCACTTCAATGACCGTTGTACTCACCAGCAGCTGGATCTCTCCCTGCCGGAATTGCTCCATGATCGTATCCTTCTCTGTAGGCTTCATCTGCCCATGCAACAGTCCAATGCGATATTCCGGAAAGATATCGCGGCGTAAATGCTCGGCTAATTCGGTTGCGGCACGCGCCTGCAGCTTTTCAGACTCTGACACCAACGGGCACACCCAATAGACCTGCCGACCGGCGTCCATCAACGAACGCACCCCGTTGTACACTTGTGTGCGCTCCTGGGGCTTCTTCCAGTGCGTGCGCACAGGTGTGCGACCGGGAGGCATCTCATCAATGGCGGACAGATCCAGATCGCCGAACAGTGACATGGTCAACGTGCGAGGGATCGGTGTGGCGGTCATGACCAGCGTGTCGGGGTTCAGCCCTTTCTGACGCAATGCGGCGCGCTGAAGCACGCCGAACCGATGCTGTTCGTCGATAATCACCAGCCCTAACCGGGCGAACTGCACATCCTCCTCGATCAGCGCGTGGGTACCCACGGCCACCTGCGAGGTGCCCGTCGCGATACTGTTGCGCAGGCTTTTCCGCGCCCGCGCACCCAAACTGCCTACAGCCAGGTCGATCGCCCATCCCATCTTCTGCAACAAGCGGTTGAAAACCAGCCAGTGCTGCGTGGCCAGGATCGCCGTCGGCGCCATGATCGCTGCCTGGTATCCGGCCCGTACACAGGCCAACACCGCTGCAGCCGCGACGATCGTCTTGCCCGATCCCACGTCCCCTTGAAGCAGACGCTGCATGGGTCTGGGAGACGCCATATCCTGCCATATCTGACTGATCACACGCTGCTGCGCACCCGTCAAGGTGAACGGTGCTATCTGTGACAATTCGGACCGCAATGCCTCTGGATCGATGGGAAACGCGACTCCCGGCATGGAGTCAACTTCGGCACGCTGAAGGGCCAGATGCAGCTGCAGCATCAACAGTTCGCGATACGCGAGGCTGTTCCGCGCGGGCTCCACTTGGTCCATGCTTGCTGGATAGTGTACGGACCAAAGCGCCTCTCTCAGCGGCATCAGACCCCGTCTTTTAAGCAGTGATTCCGGCAACGGATCGATCAGCAGGTCGTCGTAGGCAGTCAGCACCCGCTGGACCAGCGCCCGCATCCGCGCCTGGACGAGCCCCTCCGTCAGCGGATAGACGGGCACCACCCCGGGTGGGGCGCCGCTCTCATCGGCCACTTCCCATTCCGGTGTGGACATCTGCCAATGGTAGGCGCCTGCCTGCACAGTGCCGTAGGCCACAATCGTGCGATTCCACAAGCGCTTCAGTTGTTCGCGCATATACGGCTGGTTGAACCAGACCAGATCGAGCGTTCCGGTTCCATCGTCGATCAGGCAGTGTGTGATCGTGAACCCGCGACGGGTACTCTGATTATCCACCGTGACAACCCGCCCCTGAACCGTAATCGGCGTGTCCGGCACGATTTGGTTGAGCGGCACGATATGCGTCCGATCGTCATGGCGTCGGGGAATACGCCACAGCAGATCGCGTACCGTTCGTATGCCAAGTTTCTGCAGCTTTTGTGCGACCTGCGGCCCGGCGCCTTTCACGAACTGGACATCATCGTCCAATGACAGAACGCGTTGAGTCATCAGGCGCCTCCCCCGTAAACGGGCGCCGGCCATTGGTGAAGCTGTGTAGCAGTGGGTATCATAAGCACGTCTTGAAACACACCTTCGATAATATCAGTATCTTTCGCAGTCGCTTGCCGCTCTGGTTTCTGGCACTGGGTGCGGTGTGCGCCGCCCTGTCCGGCTGCGCTCGGTTCCCGCAGGGAAGCACCGTTTCGGGCAAGCGCTTGACCATTCAATTCGACGTACGAGGGCGGATACGCTCCAGCTATTTCTACCTGATAACCATCAGGAACGCGAATGATCCGACGGGCGTGAACGGCCCGAAACCGGTACTCAATCCGCCTTGGGGTAACGGGTACGCCGCCGGCTCGTTTCACTACGTGCTTCAATATTCCGCGGCACAGGTGTTTGGCGACGCGACGCTCTATCAGATCACCAATCCCGATGAGCCGCTGCTGCGCCGACCTGTCGGCGCTCCGCTGTCTGTCAGTGTCTCACCGGACGGGCGGCGATTGACGACCACGTTGGACTTCGCCCAGATTGCCAAAGCGGGCCAGCAGGCGACCGATATTCGTTTCTTGCAGATCAACATCATTGCAACCGACCGGATACCTCTCAACCCCATGGACGGCGGGGCCAAAAACTGGGATGCTCTGGGAGACGCGCGCGATCCGCTGCAGATCAACAGCTATCTGAACCTGCGGGTCGATACCAACGGGGTGTGGGTTGGCGGATCGGCCGCAGCCGTCGCCGAGCCGTCCGATGATGTGTTTGACCGAGACCGTCTGGCATCCAATATCGACCCGGACCTCGACATCGTGGCCTATCGCATCGAAGTCCGATAACCGCTTCGCCTGAGCGGACTCGACTCGGACGTCCAGTCCAGTACAATGTAGATGCCGAACACTCAGGAGGTCGCTATCATGCCAAAGGTCCGCGTACTCGTCACGCTCAAGGAAGGGTTGTTGGACGCCCAAGGGCGTACCGTGCAGGATGCACTGCATGCCATGGGATACCCGTCTGTGGACAATGTGCGGATCGGCAAGGTGATCGAAATGGATGTGTCCGACACCGACCGACCGGTAGAGGAACAGGTCAAGGAGATGTGCGACCGACTGCTGGCCAATCCGGTGGTGGAGCTCTACACGATCGAGGTGCTGGGATGAAGTTCGGCGTCTGTGTCTTTCCCGGGTCGAACTGTGACGCGGACTCTTACTTCGCCGTCACCGAAGTACTCGGTCAGTCAGCCCGGTACATCTGGCATCAGGACACCTCCTTGGGTGATGTCGACGCAGTCATCCTCCCCGGCGGATTCTCGTACGGCGATTACTTGCGTTGCGGCGCGATTGCGCGATTCTCACCGGTAATGCAGGCCGTCGAGCGCTTCGCCCGTGACGGCGGCCTGGTGATCGGCATTTGCAACGGCTTTCAGGTGCTCTGTGAAGCGCACCTGCTGCCCGGCGCTCTGGTCCGGAATGACGGACTGCGTTTCATCTGTCGGCATGTGCATCTGCGCGTGGCTACCCGGTCAACACCCTTTACCGCCTTAAGCCAGCCGGGCGACGTACTCAACATCCCCATCGCTCACGGCGAGGGCAAATACGTATGTGACGCGGATACACTGGCTCAACTGAAGGATGAAGACCGTATCGTGTTTCAATACTGCGATCCGCACGGTGCGCTCACCGAAGATGCAAATCCGAACGGCTCCATACTGAACATCGCCGGCATCTGTAATGCACAACGCAACGTATTGGGCATGATGCCCCACCCGGAGCGCGCGTGCGACCCGCGACTGGGTTCGGCCGACGGAGCCGTTATATTTCGATCGATGATCAATCAAGCGCTGACCGTCAGCGCTGTCTGAAGGATACACCCATGAACCGGATCAAAGAAGGCGACCGCGTGCAGATCCGCACGCGCGAACAGACTCCCGATGATATCAAAGCGCGCAGTTTCTTCCCGTACATGGGCGGACTGACAGGACGCATCCACCGTGTGTATGACGACCAGACGGCTGCCGTGGTGATAGACCGCGACAAGTTGCCGGAGGTCGTCCAGGAGCGGCACACCGCGGCGGAGGTGCGAATGAAAGAACGCTGGATCGCCAGCCTGTCGGACGAGGCCCGGGCCCGACTGACGCCCGCAGAGAAGGAGTTTCATCTGAACTATGTGTTGCTGGTGAACTTGACTGACCTGAATCCGATCAAGTCCGCCTGAACCGCCATGCTGGCCAAACGCATCATCCCCTGTCTGGATGTAAAAAACGGACGCGTGGTCAAAGGGGTAAACTTCCTGAACCTGCGCGACGCGGGCGACCCGGTGGAGTTGGGAGCACTTTACGATCGTCAAGGCGCCGATGAGCTGGTGTTTCTGGACATCACCGCCAGCCATGAACAACGGGACATCGTGGCGGCTATGGCGGAACGGGTTGCCGAACAGGTGTTCATTCCGTTTACGGTGGGTGGCGGCATACGCACGGTCGATGACTTTCGCACCATTCTGAAGGCAGGGGCGGACAAAATCAGCATCAACACCGCCGCCGTACTGAACCCGATGTTGATCACCGAGGCGGCCGAGCGGTTTGGTTCGCAATGCGTGGTGGTGGCCATAGATCCACGGCGCACCGGCACACGCGAGGACGGCTCGCCGAAATGGGAGGTATTCACCCATGGAGGGCGCACGCCGACGGGACTGGATGCGATCGCTTGGGCACAAGAGGTGGAACGATTGGGCGCGGGCGAGATCCTGTTGACCAGCATGGACCGTGATGGCGTACAGACAGGATATGATATCCCGTTGACGCGTGCCGTAGCCGATGCGGTCAGCATCCCCGTGATCGCCAGCGGAGGCGCCGGTGAGCCGGACCATCTGCGCGCCGCCCTGGAAGAGGGCGGTGCAGACGCCGCATTGATCGCCAGCATCGTACACGACGGCCGCTACACGATCCAAGAGTTGAAAAAGTATCTGGCCGACAGCGGCGTTCCCGTTCGTCTGCTACCCGTCCAGGAGGCCCAAACATGCTGAGGCGTTTTCCGTCGTTACGGTTTGCCATCCCGATGCTTCTCATCATAGCCGCGGTGTATGGCTGGAACGCCTGGCAGTTGCATGTGCAACAGACCCAGCCGCCGCTGAAGCCGTTGACGCCCGCCCCGGTGATGTTCTTGGGTATCCCTGACACTCACCTGGCGGTGACCGTCAATCGGGCTGTTTATGTGTATGATCGCAAAGATGTGCAGGCCAAATCGTTCTCGTCTGGCAGCGAACCGGCCATCCGGCCGGGCGCTCGGCCGCTTGATGTGCGTTCCCTGTTAAAAATCAGCCAGATTGTACTGACCGGCGCACAGTTTACGGGCGAACCTCGTCTGGAGACCGAGCCTGCCCCGAAACCGATAACCGGTGAGATCGCCTCGTTGCAAGTGCATCTCACTGATGACGGTCGCGACAGATTGAGGCGATTCACCGCAGCCGGTGTGAAACGTCAGCTGGTGATCACCTTGAACCAGCGGCCGGTGGCGTTTGCGACGGTGGAGACACCGCTCAATGTCTCCAGCTTTACCATAAGCCCGATCTGGCATGTGCCAACCGCTCGTGACCTGCAGCGGGCGATCCGCGACACACAGACGCCCTGACGATTCATGGCCATAACGACCTTAGTTCGCCTAATGAAGGAAACCGAACGTCACACGCAGAGGGAGTGACGCCTTCCAGCGCCACGGCCATCGCATAACCCGGGAGGACGTTCAGATCACTGACCCACAGCGGCAGGTCCAGCCCGGTGACATGAACGACGCCGTGATCGGCGGAACCGAAGTCGACGGGGATCCGTTCAGGAGCCAGACTGAGCCCCAGACCATGCGCCTTCATGACCGCCTCTTTTCGCGTCCAATATCGATAGAACAGATCGATATCGCGCGGTTCATCATCACGTCCGACTATGCGCCGGTATAATGAGGCGCTCATACGTCTCGCGCGAATGCACTCCACGTCCACGCCACAGGCGCCCTGCCCCACCAACAACGCGACCACTCGGCCGGAATGGGCCAGACTGAATTGAGGTTGCGCGAGATTCATAACCAGCGGCCTGTCGTACCGATTCGTTGCCAATGGCAGATCGCATGGCGAACAGTCGGCATATTGGGCCATCACTCCGCGGATCATCAGTCGTCCGATCACGAATCGCCACTGATCTTCCGCAAAACGGTATCGCGCCGCGCGTTCTCGCTCGGACGGGGGCAACAAGGGCAACCAGTCGGTCAATGGCTGATCCGGATCGAAACCCTTCACCAGATGCAACGTAAATGCCGTCACCTGCGCTCCTGTAAACAGCTATCGATCACAGCGGC
Source organism: uncultured bacterium (assembly GCA_964650005.1). Classification (GTDB taxonomy): domain Bacteria; phylum Armatimonadota; class HRBIN16; order HRBIN16; family HRBIN16; genus CAZHSN01. The sequence goes on from CAZYPZ010000011.1 coordinate 67,490, forward strand.
CAATTCCAAGACGTGCGGGCGTTTCAACACCGTCTCATGGTTGCCGGATATCGTAATCCGACGTACGCGTTCGCGCGTCAACGTCCAGCCATCCTGAGCGATCTCCAGCACGCCATCCGCCAGTTCGCTTCCGTTGATCAGCACCATCGCACCCGGATGCCGCCGCAATCGATAGGCAGCCGCTGCCTGCAGGTTCTTCTCCGAAGTGATCCGCCGGTTCGCCAGCAGCCCACCGGTATACTCCAGCCCGAACGTTCGCTGCAACTGACCGGTACGAACCAAATGCCGATATCGCAACCGGGCGCGTATCGCTTTGAGCGTAGCAGCAGGCCCAGCCTGCACCAATTGCATGGCACGTCGGGCAATGTTCGCCCATTGTCTCATATCGGTGTAGGGATAGGGCGTCTCGATCAGAAACAGCCACGCTACCTGTTGTCCCGCATCCTGAAGCTGCAAAGCCATCTCGGCACAAACGAGTCCACCGTAACACCAGCCCAGCAGATTGTACGGCCCCTCCGGCTGGACGGAGCGCATCCGTTCGATGTAATGAGCAGCCATATCAGGCAGCGTTTCGTGCGCCTTTTCCGGGCATGTCAACCCCAATGACTGAAAACCGTAGATGGGACGTCCCGGCTGCAAAGCCCTCACCAGATAGGTGTATCCCAACACATCACCAGGCGTCGAGTGCGCGATAAACAACGGAGAAGCCTCGCCTTGCTCTCTCAACACAATCAGGGTTTCGTCTTCGCCTGCACGGGCCATGGACGCCTGTCTGGCCAGCCCCCTAACTGTTGGATGCTGCAGAAACATACCGGCCGATACGCGTATTCCTGCGCTGGCCAGCCGATCGATCACATCGATCACCAGCAGCGAGTGCCCTCCGAGATCGAAAAACGACCGGTCGACCGGCGTTGCTTCCATGCCCAGCACATCACACCATACATCGTGAATCACTTCCTCGACGGGTGTCTGTGGTCTGTCCGCCGCCATTGCCCCTGATGTCAACGGTGCTGGAGGGGGCAGACGCTTCAGATCTGGCTTTCCATTCGGGGTGAGTGGTAACACATCCAGACGTGCCCAAAGGCTCGGCACCATATAGGCCGGCAGATCGTGCATCAACACGGAGCGCAGCACCGACGCATCTACGCCGCTGTCGGCCGCATACCAGCAGGCCAGTTGGCCGTCGCCTTCATCACCCCATAGCGATACCACCGCGTCCTTAACTCCGTCAACGGCTAACAGGCTTCTGACGATTTGATCCGGTTCTATGCGGTATCCGCGCCACTTGATTTGGGTATCCAAGCGTCCCAGGAACTCCAACTGTCCATCCGGCCGCTGCCGCACTTTATCTCCGCTTCTGTACCATATGTGCCCGGTGTCCCATCGAGGCCTCACAAACCGCGCAGCCGTATCGGCGGGCCGGTTCAGGTAACCCGCCGACACACACTCACCGCCAATCCAAAGTTCACCGGGCCAACCGAAAGGCGCCGGCCATCCGCTGTCATCCACCACCCGGCACTGAGCTCGGAACACGGGACGGCCTATCGGCGGGATACCCCGCTCCTCCGTCAACGGATCATCGATCGACAATTCAGCCGCTGTGACTACCACCGTTGTCTCTGTCGGTCCGTACGTGTTCACCAATCGGACTTGAGGCGCAGCGTTGAGAAAGCTCACTACGGTATCCCAGTGTGCTGTCTCGCCGCCGATGATCACGAGACGCACGGATGGCGGCAACGGCGCCCCCTGACGCAACCGATCGGTCAACAGGCGCCACCATGCCGTGGGCAGGTCCAACACGGTGATCTTCTGTTGCTCGACCGACTGAAGGAATGCATCAACGGAATAAGCCATGTCCTCTGATCGCAACACCAGTGCCGCGCCTGCGCAGAGCGCCGGGAAGATCTCCTCGACGCTGGCATCGAATGCCAACGTGGCGAACTGCAACACCTTGTCTTCGGAAGAGAGCCCGTAATAGCGGATGGCTTCATCGGTGAACCGCCCCAGACTGTATGGCGAAACGGGCACCCCGCGGGGGCGGCCTGTCGAGCCCGAGGTGTACATCACATACGCCGGCGAGTCTGCCGGAGTACAGATTTCCTGAACGCCTTTGGGCAAGGAATCGATCAGCAATATAGATGCTTTAGACGCGATCACTTGCAGTCTGTTGAGCAGTTCGTGATCGTCCTCTGTACCGGCCAGTGCAGCGGGACGGGCCTCCATAAGCATCGAGGCAAGCACCGCTTCCGGCATGTCCTGAGACAGCGGCATGTAGCCGCCGCCCGCGAACAGAGCCCCCGCCATGGCGGCCAGTGTATGCGGAGATCGGCGTGCAACCACCGCCATCAGCGGATGTGACTGCCACTGAGGCATGGCGCGCAGCGCCTGAGCACACGCGTGCGCCTCCTTCCAGAAATCCCTGCGGGACAGCGTCAGACTTCCGTCATGACTGATGATAGCAGGACCATCCGGTTGTAGGGTCTGCAAACACCGATCGAGCAGTGTCGCGATATGTGGCGCTGGGTCGGCCGGAGTGGCCGGCACATCCGACGCCTCTGTGGCCACCCGAAGCTCACGTAACGCCGCTTCCGGCCGTTCCGCCGCGTCATGAAGCAGATGCATCCAGGCATCGGTGAGTATCTCGATCGTCTGCCGGTCCCATAGATCGGTTGCATACTCGACGGAAACGGACAACTGCCCGCCAATCTCACTGACCCAGAAACACAGATCCACCAGCGCATGGCCCAGAGACAGTTGTCGAAACCGCCCAGTGGAGCCGTCGAGCGTCACGTCCGGGAACCGCATGTTGTGCAGCACCAGCATCACGTGCACCAGCGGTGTATATGCTGTGCTGCGGGTGATGTTCAATCCATCGATAATCTGCTCGTATGGTACATGCTGTCGATCAAACGCCGCGGCTGTGTCGGTATTCACTCTCTGAACAAACTGCCGGAAAGACTCGTCGGCGTGCAGTATGCTGCGCAGTGGAAGGGTGTTAACAAACAGTCCCATCAAACGCTGGAGGTCAGGATGAGACCGCGCTGCAGCGAAGGTTCCGACGGTGATATCCTCTTCACCGCTCCAGCGCCAGATCACGGTCTGCAAAGCCGCCAGCAACCAGGCAAATAGCGTGCATCCGGAATCTTTGGCAGCCTTCCGTAACCGTTGAGCGGCCGGGCCGGCAAACAGGCGCTCCACTGTAGCGGACTTTCCTGTGAACACCGCAGGACGCGGACGATCGAGAGGGAGGCCGAGCAGCGACGGCGCCCCGCGCAGGCGTTCGGTCCACCAGGCCAGATCCTTTGCGGCCTGCAGGCCGGCCTGCCATTCTGCGAAATCCAGCAGAGAACAGGCAGGAACGAGCGCCTCTGCGCTGGGGTCGCCATACAGACGGGTCAACTCACTGGCCAGCAGTCCCGCGCTCCAACCGTCGAAGACGATGTGGTGTACAATCAGCACCAACACCGTACCGCTCTCCGTCCTGCAGATCGCGACACGCCAGAGCGGGGCACGGTCCAACGCAAAAGGCGGCTCAGAATAGGCTTTGAGCGTACGCTCCAAAGCCGCCTGGGGGTCTTCATCCGACAACGCATCGACAGACAACGTATCGACCGCAACCGGCACTGAGTCCAACACCTGTTGAACAGGCTGGCCGGCCACAACCGTAAATCGGGTACGTAATGCCGGCTGCGCCTGCACCAGTCGGGTCAATGCGCGCTGTAACCGCGCCTTATCAGGGGGCCGGTCAAATCGCCACGTGAGCGCAATGTGATACGCAGCACTGGAGCCATCGAGCTGCAACAAAAACCACTGGCGCCTTTGGGATAACGACAACCGGCCGAATCGCTGATTGTCAGCCGGCGGGATGTGCTCCGGATACCCCGGTAACCCCGGACGGATCAGAGGCGCCATCTCTGCAGGCCGTCCCGGCGACACGAACAGACTGGGCGCTACGGTCATGCCGATCAGGCGACTGGCCTCAGCAGCTGCCTCCACCGCCGTAAGCGAGTTGCCTCCCAGATCCAGAAAATGGTCCGATGTCCGCACATGTCGAACACCCAATACCGTTTCCATTGCCTGAACCAGCGCCTGCTCCAATCCGGCAGCTGAATCCGACGGCAGAATATCATCGGTCTGTTCGTGATCGAGCATGCGCAACAACGCATCCCGATCGATCTTGCCATTGGGGGTCATCGGCCACTGTTCCAGCCGCTGAAGTGCGGAAGGCACAGCAGCCGGTATCAGACGGTCCCTTAGCCAGTCCTTGAGTTCCGTGGCTTCAACCGGCGCATCGGCTAAGTACCAGCCGGCCAGTTGTATATTGCCGTACCGATCGACCGGCAGGACCACTGCATCACGCACTCCCGGGTAAGAACGGATGGCGGCTTCCGACTCGCCGGGCTCGACCCGTTGCCCCCGGATCTTCACCTGGCGGTCACGGCGCCCCACAAAATGCAACACCCCGTCAACCGAGCGCTCCACAATGTCCCCTGTGCGGTAATACCGCCGGATCATGCCGTCTCCCAAATCCGCGGTGATAAAGCGCTGGGCCGTCAGATCGGGATCTTTCCAATATTCCAGCGCCACCCCAGGACCGGACACCCATAACTCGGCGCGATGCTCCCCCGTAAAAGATGCACCCTGATCATCGACCAGTGCGATCTGACTCCATTTCACCGGGTAGCCGATAGGGGTGATGTCTTTCCCTGGAACACCATCCCGCTTGACGGGATACAGCGTGCAACAGATCGTGGCCTCTGTGGGACCATATCCGTTGATAATCTGTAACCCCGGGGTGAGCGTCATCACTCGTTGTAGTAAAGTCAACGGTATCGGCTCTACACCGACCAGCAACCGTTTCAACGCACACGGAGCGCCGGATTCCAGGATATTCCTCAGGTCGTTCACCATCATGGGCGGCACGTAGGCGGCCGTGATACGTTGTTCGCATAGCCAACGGGCGTAAGCTCGGCCTTCAGTCTGTACCGGAGCGGCAGGCGCCACCAGTTCGCCCCCAGCCAACCAGGCGGCCCACATCTCGTACACACTGACATCGAACGATGGATTCGTCCACCAACTCCATCGGCATCCCTCAGGCACGGGCGCCAGCTGCTGCATCTCTTCAAGTAAAAGGGGCACTCCCGCGTGTGGCACAACAACCCCTTTCGGGGCGCCGGTACTGCCCGAGGTGTAGATGACATAAGCCGGTGATTCGGGCGAGACATCCACAGGTGGAGGCGCCTCGACTTCATACAGCGCATTCCCGCCCATACGAATCACCCGTTCCCGGTTCACGCCGGAAGGCAACTCATCGTTGCTCAATATGGGGCCGTTCAGATCGTCCAGGCAGCGCCGTATACGGTCTATGGGCCACTTAGGATCCACAGGCGCCCACGGGGCCCCGAGCAGTAATGCGGCGAGAACACCGGCGGCATACCATCGTCCTCTATCGGCGTAGACGGCTACGGGTTCGCCTGGCTGTATGATCGGATAGAGGCAGGAGCCCAATCGTGCAGCCTGATGCACTAACTCCCTGTACGTCCAAGTCCCCCCCTCATCGGTGACGGCGGGTGCGTCCGGAAAACGATGCGCTGTTTGGTAAAACCCTGCATACAGTGAGTTAACCGACAACATGGATCCCCCGAGTCAACATGCATGCAGGGGATGAGCTGCCCAATAGATCATCGTATCAACGGCCTCCCATACCGGACAGTTTGATGCCTTCCACGAAATACCGCTGATTGAACAAAAATACGACCAGTACCGGGATCATCGCCATCAGCGACACGGCCATCAGCTGCGTATAGTTCGTGTCGTACATACCGATAAACACGCGCAATCCAACCGGCAATGTCCGCAGCTCCTCGGTCACGGTGACGACCAGAGGCCACATATAGCTGCCCCAGGCCCCCATGAATGTGAATGTCGTCAACGTGGCCAATGCCGGTTTCGCCAATGGCAAGGTCACTTGCAGCCAGATGCCCATATGCCCCAAGCCATCCAGTCGGGCGGCCTCTTCCAATTCACGCGGCTGAGACATGAAAAACTGACGAAGCATGAATGTGCCATACGCGCTGAACATGCCGGGCAGGATCAACGCCGAATAGCTGTTGATCAACCCCACACTGCGTAACATGACGAACAGCGGAATGATCGTCACAGAGGGTGGGATCATCATGGTCGCCAAGTAGGCAAGAAACAGTTTGTCGCGGGCCGGAAAGTTGAGCCGGGCGAATGCATAGGCGGCCAGCGCGCTGGTCGTGACCTGTCCAAAAGTGGCCACGATCGCCACGAAGATACTGTTGGCAAATAGACGGGGCAAGTTCGTGGCGTTCCATGCATCCGGATAGTTACCCCACCAAGCACGGATCTTTTCGCCATCGATCACCGTATCGGTCCAGCTCAGATGCTTAGGCCACCAGTCGATCCCTACCGTGCTGGCGAACACCTCCGAGGGCTGTTTGATCGAGGTCAGCACCATCCATACGAAAGGCAACAACATACTGATTGCGCCGAACAGCAGTATGCAATGCGTGCCGATATTCAACCAACGTCGTCGATCAGTCATAGTGCACCACCCGTCCACCCAAGCGCCATGTCAGCAATGTCAAAAGCAGCACCACCCCAAAGACGAACCAGGCGATGGTGGATGCATACCCCATGTTGAACTTCTCAAAAGCGGTTGTGTAAAGGTAATACTCGATCGTTGTTGTACTGCCGGCGGGACCTCCACCGGTCATCACGTTAGCGGTCACAAACCCGCCCTGAAACCCGCCAATGATCCCCATGATCAGGATAAAAAACGTCGTCGGGCTGATGTTGGGCCACGTAACGTTCCAGAACTTGGCCCAAGAACCGGCCCCATCCAGTTCCGCCGCTTCGTATTGCGAACGCGGCACCTCCTGAAGCGCAGCCAAATACAGAAGTGTGTTGACACCCCCAAGCCCGCCCCACAGCCCCATCAGGATCAACGCCGGTTTCGCCCAGGCAACCGTGCCCAACCAGTCGGGCGGTTCGGTCAAAAACGCATTGACGGCGCCATAAATCTGCGTCCATTGGCTCAACAGGCCGATGGCCAGCAGTGCGGCCAGTCCGGTGATCAACCGGCCCGGCAGCATATCGGGCAGTGGCAGCCGAATAGCCACCAGGATCCGGTCAACCGCGGCCACCATCAGCGCACCGATTGCCAGAAGCACCACCCATGCCACGGCGATACAGAACAGGGTAACCACGGATCCGCTGATGCTGTTGCTGAACAGACTGGCCCCCGCTGCACGCAACAGTTTGTTGACCAGACCGACCTCGGCGTTGTACAGATACTTCCACAGGATCAGCAATGCCACACCGGAGCAGATGGTCGGGATGAAGTAAATGGTGCGGTAGATGACCATACCACGCAATTTCTGATTCATGAGCAGCGCCATACAGAGGCTTCCCGCAATGCCGAGGGGGACCGCCATCAGCAGGAAGATGGTATTGCCCAGATACTGCCAGAAAAATGGATCATTCGGAACCCATCCGGACGCGGAACGCGTAAACCCGAGCAGCGCAACGAAATTGGACACCCCGACCCATTCGGGTTTTTTGAAGATATTCCAATGCATGAACGCCATGGCCAATGAAAACACCACGGGCAACGACGTAAACAGCAGAAACCCCAAGAAATTGGGCAGCAGAAATCCCATGGCGGCCAGCGTCTCTCGGCGCTGAAGGGCGTGCCTGTTGGTCTTGGTCGACACGTCAGCTCACCTCAGTCCAGAAAGTTCGGATTGCGAATGTTGCGATCGATGATCTCATTGATCCGTCTGGCGATCCGTCTGCAGGCGTCCTCGGGGGACTGTTCCTTCAGCCACATTCTGTCCATTTCCATCGATACGATCGATCCGACATCCACCGCATTGATATACGGTGAATACTGATGCGCGCGGGCGTATCGCATCTCATCCAGCCAAGCCTGGTTATTGGTTTCTCTTGGATACTCCGGATTGTACTGAAACGCCTTCAAGACCTCAGGGTCTCGGCTGGAGGGAAGCCCGTCCCCATAGTTGGCAATCAACGTCTGATTGTCCCGCTCCAGCAGATGGCGGATGAAGCGGATAGCGGCGTCTCTGTTTCGACATGATTTCGGGATCGCATAGCATTTGCTGTACAACGGGGTGACACGCTCGACACCTTGAGGAACACTGACCACATCCCAATCGAGCTGTTTCTGTTTGCGGAACTGAATGATCATATGGCGGCCGGAGATCACCATGGCGACCTTTCCCGCAGCAAACAGCAAAAGGTCGCCGCCCCAAGCGCCCGTCGGCGCCATGCTTTTTGACTCGCTCGCGGTGGGTATCACCTTGTACTTGAGCCGCATATCGGCCCAGAAGCGTATCGCGCGCATCGCCTCCGGCGAATCCATCAGGCATCGCCGGCCGTCTTCGCTGAACATCCGCGCGCCCGTCATCCACAACATCATCTGATAGTCGTAATCGGCGATGTACAGCCCCTTTTGAACGATCACCTGTCGGCCGCCCACATTCTGATACTTTGTCAGCTTCTGGGCAACCCGCAGGCAATCATCCCAGGTCCAGCCGGTTTTGGGATACGGAATACCCGCCTCTCGAAACAGCTTGCGGTTATAAAACAGCATCCAAGGGGCCACATTTTCCGGAATGCCCACGATCTTGCCTTCAGCGCGCACATAGGGGTCCAGTGACGGATACAGCAGCTCAACCGGAATACCATATTTGCGGATATAAGGCGTCAGATCCAACAGTACATCATTCCGCGCTAGCTGACGCAGGAACTGCGGGTCATAAACGGCCATCACATCCGGCGGCTCGCCTCCTGCAATTTGAGTCAGCATCCGCTGAGGCGAAGCATCGGGATCGTTGATGACCTTGATGCCCGGGTTCTTTTTCTCGAATAGCGCAATGCAGACTTCACGCACCGGATTTGGATCGACGCACCAGCGGATAACCGTACGACCGCCGGCATCCGGCTTGCTGGTTCGAACAAGCCATATGCCCAATACGGTTACCAGCAGCGCCATCGAACAGTAAAGCACCCAACGCCATATGAGTATTCTGGTGTTGTCCGTCCCCACTGACTTCACCCCTACAGCGGATCGATGACCTTGCACCGGCAGACGGTCACGTCGTAATACTATTCTATGCCACGGTGTATATAACACGCCAATCACCCGTCTTCGTGCCGGGCATAACCATTGACATAATGCTCCAATGAACCACGGTAATAGCAGACGCCGCCCCCAAGAGAGTTGGAACCCCGTCACCGGCTGCTCTGCAGTCAGTGCCGGCTGCGATCACTGCTATGCCCGCCGGATCGCGCTAAGATTACAGGCCCAAGGAGCGCCAAGATACGCAAATGGGTTTCAGGTGACGCTGCATGAAGACCTGCTGATGCGGCCGCTTCACTGGCGCAAGCCGCGCGGGATCTTCGTCAACAGCATGTCGGACGTGTTCCATCCGCTGGTACCGTTCTCTTTTCTGGCGCGCATCTTCACCGTGATGAGGCAATGCCCCCAACACCGGTTCATGATCATCACAAAACGCGCGCATCGCCTGCCGTCGCTCCCAGCGCATGTAACCTGGCCACACAACTTAAGGCTAGGGGTGACCGTTGAGAGCGCGGCTGTCGTGAACCGTATCGACTATCTGCGCTCGGTACCGGCAGCTTGGCGATTTCTCTGCTGTGAACCCCTGCTGGGTCCTCTTCCGCCGCTGGACTTGACCGGCATCCATCATGTCATCGTGGGACAGGAGACGGGCCCGAATGCCCGCCCGATGGCCCCGGAATGGGTTGACGATATACGCACACAGTGCCTGCAGGCAGGGGTGGGAATGTCTCTTCGCGCTGCGCCTGCAGACTGGCCGGAAAACGAAAACGACATGGCGTACGTACCGGATATTCCGGAATGTGCGAGCGATAACGCCCCCAATCTGTTCACAGAAATCGATCCATAAGCACCTTATGACGGCAACGGTTTGTCCCATACGCAGACGAAGGCTATACTGACAACGAGTGAGCTTTGGCTGCATGAGGAGGAATACATGCTGGATCTTGCGCGACGTGCGGTGGATATGGCATCCAGCGGTGGCGCTCAGTATGCCGAGGCGCGGATTATGTCGTCGCGCACCCAGTATCTCAGCGCAATTGACCGCCGGATCGACTCACTCACCGAGACAGAAGATATCGGCATCGGTATCCGCGTGCTGGCAGACGGCGCCTGGGGATTTGCCGCCACTCGGCATCTCACCGAAGACGCCATACAAACCGCGGTACGACAGGCGGTCGAGCTGGCGCGCGCAGTCGCCCCCTACATGACCCCGCCGGTCGCCTTGGCGCCTGCACAACCCGGTGAGATCACCTACATCTCACGGCGCGATATCGATCCCTTCTCCGTACCAACGGCTGACAAGACCGAATTGCTGCTTTCCATAAACGAACGCCTGTTCCGCACGCCGCAGATCCGCAAGGCCCGCAGTTGGATGCGTTTTGTACATGAACGACGATGGCTGGCCACAAACGAAGGCATGAGTGGTCACAATGACCTGCTGTTCACCGATCACGGCTGCATGGCCGTCGCTATCGATGAACAGGATGCACGCACCCGTACCAGTCACCCGCCGATCCTGGCGCGCGGTTATGAGGTCGTCTTGAATGCCGCTCTGCTGGACGATGCACAGCGCGTCGCTGAACAGGCCGTGGAACACCTGCAGGCCCCGCCCGGTGTATCCGGGATCATGGACCTGGTGCTTGATCCTTTGAACCTGGCGCTCACCATGCATGAATCGGTAGGACATCCGACCGAACTGGATCGGGCGCTGGGCTTCGAGATCTCCTTGGCAGGAGGCAGCTTCGCCACACCGGATAAGCTGCACCGGCTGCAATATGGATCCGAGCTGGTCAATTTTGTGGCGGATACGACGCTGCCCGATGGATTGGCTACCACAGGATTCGACGATGAAGGGACTCCCGGACAACGCTGGATGATCGTAGAGAACGGGGTGTTTCGCGGCTACAGCACCAACCGTGCTTCTGCTGCCATGATCGGAATGCCGCACAGCGTGGGAAGCAGCCGGGCGGATCACTGGGCGTCGCCTCCCATCGTGCGCATTCCCAACCTCAGTTTGATGCCGGGTCAGACACCCTGTACATTGCAGGACTTGATCGCCGGAGTGGATGACGGCTATTACATCGAAGGAATGGGCAGCTTTTCCATCGATCAGATGCGCCAGAACTTCCAGTTCGGCGGCGACTGCTTCTGGCGAATACGATCCGGCAAGCTGGCGGGCATGGTCAAAAACATCACCTACCAGAGCATCACTGAACCGTTTTGGAACGCGTGTGACGCCATCGCGGACGCACGATACTGGGTGCCTAATGGCGTCATGAACTGTGGCAAGGGAGATCCGATGCAGATAGCCCGAATGACACATGGCGCCAGCCCTGCCCGCTTCCGCCGCATCAAGGTACAGGCTCCACAATGACAGAACACACCGCCCCCCAATCGGAGAACACTCCGCTCAAGCGACTGGCAACGGCGCTGGCCGAACCACTGGACATACAGAATGTGCTGCAAGCAATCGCCGATGAAGCACGTCGTGCAACCCGTGCGACCAAATCCGCAGTGGCGTTGCTTTCCGAAGACAAAACCCAGTTGGTGTTTCGGGCTGTCTCGGGTCCTGATTCCGAAGTGATCCAGGGACAACGGCTGCAGGTATCCGTCTCCATGATGCAGGACGCCATCCAGACAGGCGGCGACGCGACAGGCCTTCTGGCCGGTGACACACTGACGGATATGCCAGGATTGGATTCTGCAGCAGTTATGCGAATGCAGGCCAATGAACAGGTTATCGGCACCGTCGCGGTTCTGGACAAAGAAGGCGGTGAGCCGTTCGATACACGGGACCTGGACACGCTGGCAGTGCTCGCCTCCACCGGAGCAATCGCGGTGCTCTGGGCGGAGTCCGAAGTCAGACGGCGCCGTTGCGACTTGCATCTGCGCACACTGATTGACGCCGCGAGCCGCGTGGCGGGATCGTATGACGTCACGCATGTGACGCAGACTCTGGTGGATCTGGTGGTAGAAAATATGGAGCACTTGGCCACGGCCGTGTTCCTGCCCGTCGAAGAGGCCGGGCGCCTGTTCATCTCGGCCAGCGCAGGGCTTGAACCAGACCAGCTAGAGGTCAGTCTGGAAGTGGACGATCCCCTGCTGGCCGACCTGCAAGGTCCAACCATCGTGCCCCAAGAGTCGCTGGCAACGGCGGCATCCGCTATCTTTCCCGGTATACCGGTCCAATCGCTGCTATTGGTTCCCATCAACAGTCCACGGTATGACGGAGAGTCACGACTCACAGGACTCCTGGCGATTGCATCCGGCAGACGACACGCTTACACAGAGGGTGATACAAATCTGCTGGCCACGCTCAGCACCCACCTCAGCGCCGCATTGGAAAGCGCCCAATTGCTGGACAACCTGCGGTTGGCCGAGCGACGAACCACCGACATCATGGAACTGACGGTCGCTCTGAACGACAAGCTGGATGTGGATCAAGTGCTTCATCAGACTGCCACATTCATCACGCGCACGCTCAATGTTCGCAAATGCGCGATCTTCCTGTTGGACACGGACGGGCGCACCTTGCGGTTTTCCCATGGAGCCGGTATAGATACACGCGCGTTTATGAGGTACAGACCGCACAGAGACGAAGGACTTCTAGGGCAAGTACTGGCACAGCTGGAATACGCGGCCCCGGTGGATGTTACCGCCGATCCCGTGTACCAGGCGTGTCCACTGCCTGATCCGGATGTGGTTTCGGCCATCTGTCTGCCGCTGGCTGCGGGTGAAGAGCAGTTGGGCGTGTTGATTGCCATGTCCGACCAGAGACGCGAGTTCACCATACAAGAGGCCGAACAGGCGTACATCGCCGCCAACCATGCGGCAATCGCTCTCAGCAATTCACTGCGGTACAACGAACTCACACAAAAATCGGAAGAGCTGAAGGGGTACTTCAGGCGGGTAGCCAGAGCGGCGGCCAGTTCGGTGCCTTCGCGGGACACCCCTCGACTGATCGTCAACACGATACGCGAAGTACTGAATGCGGATCGCTGCACATACCACGTATCCGATAACGACAATCCGAGGTTGATTGCGGTGAGTCCTGCATCCGCAGCAGCTTCACATCGCCGAGGGCTCACCGCTTTGGGCTGGGTGTTGCGCACCGGTCGCACACTCACCGTCGCAAATGCCGTCAACGATCGCCGATTCGATGATGATGACGCGGTTCACCAAGACGCCATGGCCAGTGTGCTGTGTGTACCGGTCAACGAGGGAACAACCCGAGGGATTGTCACCGTGTATCGGTCGTCGCTAAAAGGGTTCCGTCGCAGCGATGCTGAGTTGGTGTCCACCATCGTGGAGCTCGTCTCCAGCCCTGCTCAAAGCTGATCGCCTGACCGACATCTCCGGAACATACGGTATAAGAAAGCCCATTGACAAAAAGGGGGCGCGCCCCACGGCGCGCCCCAGTTCGCGTTCCCGCGGGACCGGCGTCAGGGAATGCGAACAACCAGACGCAGCGTCGAACCCGATCCCTGACGGGCCGGCCGGCGTACGATGAACACCGCCCGATCCCCGCTGCGCAGCCCGGCAGCCGCCCGGCGCAGGTCATCGGCTTGAGTGATCGTCCGTGCATTCACGCGTGTCACCACATCGCCGCGGCTAAGGCCCGCCTCGTCGGCAGGGCTTCCCGGTGCAACACTGGTCACCGCGGCGCCTCGGGTGCTCTTCGGCAGCCCCAGCTGATCGGCCATCTCTTCGGTGAGCGTTTCCGCCTGCAGGCCCAATTTGACCAAACCGTCTTCCGTAGCGGATGGTGTGCCAGATGCGGCGCCAACCTCAGGAGCCTCACCCAAAGTCACCTTCACGGTTTCCCGTTTCTTGTCGCGGATCAGTACGACATCCACCGTTTTGCCTGGCGCGATGCGGGCAACCTGATCGCGTAAATCCAATTCACCTTTGATCGGTTTGCCGTCAATGGAGACGATCACATCCTCCACACGGATCCCCGCCCGTGCGGCCGGCGCGCCGTCTTCCACGGACGCCACCAGTGCGCCATCTTTCACTCCCAGCCTGTCGGCATCATCGGGTGTGACGTTCTCAGGGGTGATGCCCATGTAACCACGGACGACACGCCCCTTCTCGATCAACTGATCCATCACGAATCGGGCTGTATTGATCGGAACGGCAAACCCGATACCGGCGAACGCACCCGATGGAGACTCGATGGCTGTATTGATGCCCACGACTTCACCACGAATGTTCAGAAGCGGCCCGCCCGAGTTACCCGGATTGATCGAGGCGTCTGTTTGAATCAGGTTGGGATAAAACCGTCCCTGACGCATATCTCCGATCTCTTCACGACGACCGACCGCTGAGACCACACCCGTCGTGACGGTGTTCGCTTTTCCAAAGGGACTGCCAATCGCGATGGCCCATTGTCCGGGGCGCACCGTATCGGAGTTGCCCAACTTGGCACTGGGGAGGTTATTGGCGTCCACTTTGATCACGGCGATATCACTGCGGAAATCCCGTTTCACGGACCCCTTGAGCCGTCGACCGTCCTGCAGCACCACTTCAACACTGTCCGCACCGGCCACCACATGATCGTTGGTCAACACATACCCATCTGGTCTGACAATCACCCCTGAGCCCATACCCCGCATGCGAGGGGTCACACCGGGCGGCATCAGGTCGCCAAACGGCAACGGAAACGGCACCTGAGGGGCCTCCGCATCAGCCCGTGTAGGCCGTCGCTCCGCATTGATCGTTACAACAGCCGGACCGACCTGTTCAGCGATATGTTGAAACGCCGACTGCACAGCCTCGGCAGTCGCCAATACTTCGCCGGAGTTCACCGGGCCTGTAGACGCTGTATTTTGCTGCGCCTGCAAGCCGTCGGGACGCTGCAAAGCGGTTCCCAGCAACGCCCCCAGTGCGACCGCACCTAAAACCAATGCGGTCATCACCCAGGCAGGCAGGCGATGTACGGGCGCATTCATTGACAGTCTCCTCCTCTTTCCTTGGCGCGTTTCATGAATCGCGCCTGTAGCGTCTTATCTGATATAACTGACCAGCACCGGCGGCTTCTGGTTTCCCACCGGAACGGTGTGGCTCAGCGGTGTCTGGGCGGGGGGAACCTGGTCCCAATCCACCGATCGAAACCCCCGAATGGTTTTGCTGTTCAGCGCAGCACGACCTGTCTCGGACACATCCTGCCATGAGGCGTAGGCCCATTCGGCCACCCCGCCCCCGGCATCCGTTTCAGCCGGTTCGTCTTGATGCTGTGCCAACATGACCCCTAACATGAGGCAGGCGGCTGCGCCCACCGCAAGAACCATTCGCCGCATCCACGGAAAAGGCGCAGGTTTCGGGGCGTGGGTGTGGTGCAAAGCACCCATCAACCGTTGCTCAAAGCCCGCATCCGGGACTGGCACGTTCAGATCACCTAGGGCACGCACGATTAACCGCTCTTCCTGATACTCCAACTGACAACCGGGGCATTCCGCCAGATGCCGCCGGAGCTGGCGCAACTGATGCGCATCGAGTTCGCCATCCAGCATGGCGCTGATAAGACGGGTTGCGCGATCACAGTTCATATTCCACCTCCAGATGCTTGAAGGCGCCGGTCGCCTTCAGCCGATCCCGCACCGCCTTGCGCCCTCTATGCAGCCTCGAGCGTACGGTGCCAATCGAGCAATGCATCGCCTCGGCTATCTCCTCATAGGACAACCCTTCGATATCGGATAAGACAACCGTCATACGCATATCCGGCCCAAGGGCCATCAGAGCGTCCTGGATCGACTGATCGATCTCCTCACGCATCATCACCGTCTCCGGCTCGTCGCGCGTATCGGGGATCTCCAGTGTGAGTTCATTTCCATCTGACGTCTGCAGGCCGGAATCCAACGAATAGGACGGCGTCTTGGGTCTGCGCCGGGTCATGTCGATGAACGCGTTACGCGTGATCCGGAACATCCAGTTTTCGAAGGGCATGTCAGCCCGATAGGTATGAAAGGCGCGGCAGGCCCGCATGAACGCTTCCTGAGTCAGATCTTCCGCGTCGGTGCGATTGCCAGTCAGACGCCAGGCGACTTGGAACACCCGCTGGTAGTGTTTGTGGACCAGTTGGTCAAAGGTGACGGTGCCGTCACATGCGATGGTCAGCGATGCGCTGGATGTGTCATTCATCTGCCGCTCCCTCCGCTTCTGCATACGCAATCAGCCCCCTTTGTGTTCCCTGTCGGCGTTGCAGCCAAGTTGGCGGGATGCGTCCAGGCGAATTCACGTCTGCGGAGAGACAGGCTCCAGCAGCATCTCCTTGGTGATGATGAATGCGTCCCTGTGATAGTCCGCAAGTTCGTAATCGCTGCGCAGCACAATCGCCCCTGTCGGGCACGCCTCCTGGCAATATCCGCAATAGATACAGCGCAGCAGGTTAATCTCGTAACGAATCGCGTAACGCTCCCCGGGTGAGAAGCGTTGAGTGTCGGTGTTATCGGCGGCTTGCACGTAAATGCAGCGTACCGGACAGGCGCCGGCGCACAGACTGCAACCGATGCAGCGCTCCAGACCGGTGTCATATCGGGTGAGTACGTGACGCCAGCGTGCGCGTTCGGGCATCGGCCGTTTGACTTCGGGATACTCGACCGTGATCGGACGGTGGAATGCGGGTTGATGGCGGAAGGTGATGCCCAACCCTTTGAGGATCGGTACCGTGGCGTCAATGAAGCGCCGGATCATGCGTTCAACTCTCCTTCCCGATGCGGCCGCAACTCCACCAGTGAACCCGACTGCTGCTGCCTCAGTTTGCGTTGCAGCTGAAGCAGACCGTACATCAGC
Source organism: uncultured bacterium (assembly GCA_964650005.1). Taxonomy (GTDB): domain Bacteria; phylum Armatimonadota; class HRBIN16; order HRBIN16; family HRBIN16; genus CAZHSN01. The sequence continues at coordinate 84,408 of CAZYPZ010000011.1, forward strand.
GCATCCGGCGATGGTGGACATCCGGGAACATATACATCCACCGGCACAATCTGATCAACCCCCTGCAGGATGGCGTAGTTGTTGAACACGCCTCCGCAGGACGCACACGCTCCCATTGACAGCACCCATTTGGGATTGGCCATCTGATCATAAATCTGACGCAGCACCGGGCCCATTTTCTTGGACACACGCCCTGCCACAATCATCAAATCCGCCTGGCGAGGGCTGGGACGGTATACTTCCATCCCGAAGCGAGACAGGTCGTACTTGGCGCTGACGGTTGACATCATCTCGATGGCGCAACAGGCCAGACCAAACGTTACCGGCCATATGCTGTTGACACGCGCCCATTTGACCATCTCATCCAGACTGGCGATCAGGATGTTGCCGTATCGCTCCCCTGGCGGCATTTCGGTGGTGTGCTGGGGCTGTGTTGTGACGATCTCAACGCGTTTGGCCATCTGTCGCCGCCTCCTGGGAATGTCGTGTGTGCGCCAACAGATTCGTCATACCCGAATGGATGGTTCAATCAGTTGGCGCATGAGGGCACAATCAGTCTTTCTTCTTGGAAGCCTTACCGATCAGGCGTTCGAAGAACGACTGCTCCTCTTCGGGCACATCATCAAACCGCTCACCGCACGCTTCGGCAAATTGCCTCAGCAAAGCGCGCTGAGTTTCATTCAGACGGGTGGGCACCTGCACCGTGACGTGCACAAAGAGATCACCTTGCCGCCGACGTTGATCCAGTAAGCCACCGCCATTGACTTTGAGCACGGCGCCAGGTTGGGTCCCTGGCGGCACGGTGACCGTATAGGTCTCGGTCAACCCTTTGACCTGCACTTGCGCCCCCAGTGCTGCTTGTGCAAAAGTAACGGGTTGATCGACATGCAGATCGCGACCTTCCCGTTTGAACCGTTCATGCGGCTTGACATGAAACACCACGTAGAGGTCGCCCGCCGGGCCGCCCCGCCTGCCGGCGTGGCCTTCCGCGGTGAACTCCAGATACATGCCGTCATCTATACCGGCAGGCAGCGGTGTTTGCCGCTCCACCACCTTGCTGATCACGCCGTCACCGCGACACTGACTGCACGGGTCGCTGATGACCTGACCCTCACCGCGGCAATGCGGACAGGTGGTGACGGTGGACATGGAACCGAGGATGGTCTGTTGTGTCTGACGGATCCTTCCGGCTCCGCGACATGTCGGACAGGGCCTCGGATCGGCGCCTTCGCGCGCGCCGGTGCCCCGACACCCGGGACAAACCTCCCGACGGGCGAAGCGGACCGTTTGAGCGGTTTCGGCGGCGATGTCCTCCAGAGTGACATCCACATCCACCCGGATGTCCTCCCCGCGGCGACTGGACTGCCGCGTGCTGCTAGTTGCGCCGGTAAAGAACGACTCGAAGACATCAGCGATATTATCGAACGGACTGCCGAAACCGGCGCCAAATGGGGACTGATGGCCGTTCGGATCACCCGTCAGATCGTAGTTGCGACGACGCGTATCGTCAGCAAGCACTTCGTACGCTTCATTGATCTGCTTGAAGCGCTCCTCTGCATGCGCGTCACCCGGATTGACATCCGGATGATATTGCTTGGCGAGTTTGCGGTACGCCCGCTTGATCTCGTCAGCCGTGGCATTACGGTCGACACCTAAAATCTGGTAGTAATCCGCCACGTCGCTACGCATCTTTGTCGGTCTTATCCTCTCATGCAGTCATTACGATGCGCCAGACTGCGCTTCATCACCTTCGGCGATAGGCCCCGCCTCGACATCGAGGTCATCTTCAATATCATCACCTGTCGCCTGGTGATCTTCCTCCGCCAGATTCTCTTCCTCCATGGCGCCCTTGATCAGCTGATCCAGGCCGGCAAGGCGAGCGGCGTATTGCTCAGGATCGATTTCCACACGCTCCATATCGGCGGCAGCGTCTCGGGCAGCGGCATCGTCCTCGATATCCGACATGAAATCGATCTCATCCAGCGACGAAACAGGCTCCGTTCCATTGTCTACTGTGGCATCCGAAACGTGCCCATCGTAGGACACCATGTCGTCGTCTTCCATCTCGGCGGCGGCTCCGGTTGCCGCTGGGGTTTCCATACCCGCTTGGCCTTCAGCTGCATCGGGTGTCGCGGAGAGATGATCCGCAAGTGCGGTCTCAAGCACATCGGGTTGCTGAGGCAGCGCCATCGGTTCTTCGGGCCACTTTTTGTCCGCCGATGGGATGACACGGCCGGCGGCGATCTCTTCCAGCGCCACCGTTAACGGATTTCGTGAGTCCGTCTTGATCACCGAACGCAATGGCACGTCGCGGCGATGAGGCTCGATGGCGGACGCGTCAGTGTAAATAGGCGTATTACCTTGGTCCGCTCGCAGCCGTTCCTGCAGATACTTGGCACGTTTGGCGGCGACCACCACCAGTGCGTACGCATTGAAACGGTTGAGCAGGTCAGGTTGTGGCAAAATCATATTGGATTCGGGCGCTCCTGTAGGGGATGTACCCGGTCACCTTCCGGGCGCTCTAGCATTCCAGTATACCCCCGTTCAGGGCACCGAGGCAACACCGTACTATGACGCAGACACATACGAGACAAGCTCCCAGTGTACTGGTGGTTGATGCCGCTGTTTCCTTGCGGGCGGCACGCCTGATGATCTGGATCCAAATGCTGACGGCTGTTCTTCTGACATCCAGTATCTTCTGGGGCATTCACCGGCATGATCGGGCTGTAGTTGAGCCGACTTACTGGCGGCATGATTGGCTGTATTCCTGGACGGACATATCGCTTATCGTTACGACCGTTGTACTCGACCTGATGGCGATCTGGCTGTCTCGTCGGTTCCGGTCAATTCGCGTCGACCGCCCCGGAGTCGCAGTCGCGGCGGCTGCAGGCTGTTGCCTGCTTGTATGCCTTCCCGCATTCGGGGCGTCTATCACCGCCCCTTGGTTCACTCAACGGACAGTGATGGCAGTCCCGCATGGGTTGGCGGCGGTGGTGATGGTGGTGTTCATCAATCCCTGGATCGAACGTTACACCGCGCGCATGGCAGAGGCCGTCAAGAGCACATGACCGATGATCGGCAGTTCATTCGTTTGAGACAATCGCCCGAACCCATGCCTCGTCACGAGCCATGTCGGCCGGCCTGTCGCCCACCCGGTTGGCCACAGTCAATGAGGCGCCATTTTCTATGAGGTATCTGGCCAGGCTTGACAAGCGCAGTAAAAACGCTAAATGCAACGGGGTATTGCCTTCTTTGTCTTGAACGTTCAGATCCGCTCCCGACTCAACCAGCACGCGAACAACTTCCACGTGCCCTTGCGCTGTGCTGATGTGAAGCGCCGTCCGGCCGTATCGATCGGTTACGTTGGGATCCATACCGCGATCGAGCAAAATCTGTGTGATATCATCAAACCCGTTCGCGGCGGCCGCATGAAGCGGTGTCCATCCCTTTGCATCCCGAAGTTTCGTAAGCCAGGGATGCGTCTGTAACAATCCGGATATCATCGGGATATTCCGGTCACCCACCGCATCGCGGAATGCTTTTCTGATCCGGCTTCGACCGAATATGAAGAACTGCACCAGAACCCTCCCCGACAGATGTCCCCGGATGGTGTTTCACGGGACCCGCATAGGATAATAACACGGAATGCCATCGATACGCTGAAGTGAAGCTTCAGCACAAGCAGGAGGCGTGTGCGGATGATAGTAGTAACCGGCGGAGCCGGGTTTATCGGCAGTAACCTGATCGAACGGTTGAACCAACTCGGCCGAACCGATATTCTGGTGGTCGACAATTTGACCCGGCCGGAAAAGAGCCGAAACCTGGCCGATCTTACCATCGCCGATTACGAACACAAAACCGATTTCTATGACATGCTGGTCACACGGCGTTTCGACTGTCAAGTCGAGGCTGTTTACCACCAAGGCGCCTGTTCAGACACCATGGAAACAGATGGCCGTTACATGCTGCACAACAATTACACCTTTTCCCGGGAGCTTTGTCACTGGTGTCTTGAACGACGCGTACCGTTCATCTATGCCTCCAGTGCAGCCACGTATGGTAACTCCACGGAATGTAACGAGCAACCCGGAGCAGAATCGCCCCTCAACATCTATGGATACAGTAAACTGGCGTTCGATCAACATGTGAGATCATTGATGCCCAGTGCATGTTCCACATTGGTCGGTTTGCGCTATTTCAACGTGTACGGCCCGCGTGAGACACATAAAGGGCGGATGGCCTCGATGGTCTGGCAGCTATATCGGCAATTACAAGACACAGGTGTTGCCAAACTGTTCTGCGGCACGGATGGCATCGCAGACGGCGAACAACAACGCGACTTCGTATACGTGAAAGACGTGGTGAATGTCAATCTCCATTTTGGCCAAACAGACCCGGTCCAGCGGATTGTCAATGTAGGAACAGGGATCAGCCGAAGTTTCAACGCCATCGCACATATTCTGATCGACTTGCTGGGACGAGGGCGCATCGACTATATCCCCTTCCCCGAGTCACTGATCGGTAAGTACCAGAACTACACGTGCGCCAAGATTGAAGGTCTGCGTTCCTGCGGATACCTTCAACCCTTCCACACGCTGGAAGCCGGCATTCGGGACTATCTCACCCGGATCGGTGCTTTGTAAATCCGGCCGCGGCAAGCTCATTCCAGGCCGGTTCCAACCCGTCCAGCCGCACCGGATACGGTTCTCCGTTAAGTGCGAACACGACATAGCCGCAGCTCACCGGCCTGCCGGTGAGCTGATGTAGCGCATGGGCATAGCAGGCCAACTGAGGGCGGTATGTCAGCGCCCGCCGATACACCTCGGCCTCGGTGGACAGAAAGTCTGTCTTGTAGTCCACCACTATCAGTCCATCGGGTCGATCGATCACCAGGTCGGCGTAACCTTCCAGCAGCATTCCTTCGCCTAATGCAAGCCCCAGATAGACCTCGCGTTTCCAAAGGGCGTTCACGCACAGATCGCGTACGCCGGCTAAAAGGATTGACGCAAGACGCAACGTCTCGGGATCGTCCCCCAGACCGGCATCCCGTGCGGCCGCGATAGCACGCCTTTCCAGATCGCTCCCATCCGGCATGGACACCGTGGCCAGAGTGCGATGCACGGCATGTCCACGTTGCAACGCACGCCGTTGATCGGCAGTCAACGGAACCGTATACCCGCCCTGCTGTAGTGGATCCCACTCAGGCGATCCGGTATCTTCCTGCGCCCAGTCGGTGTGGCTCAACCGACTGGGGGTGACGATCACCAACTGACCTGTCTGGAAGGCGATATTTCGCTTGTGTTGCCACTCGGACAGGCTCAACCCGTCATCATCCTGCACCCCTGGCAAATCGTGGTGGGCAGACCGCAACTCGGGAGGATCGAGCCGACCCAACCCGGCAGCATCCCATGCAGACGCCACACGCTCTATCAACGATGACTCATCATTCTTGGCAGCACTGCTCCACAGGCTCAGATAGAGGCGCCTCCGTGCACGCGTACACGCCACGTACAACAGGCGCAAGCGCTCAGCATCGGCGGCCTCTTTCTGCAGTAACTGCAGCCGCCTGCCAGGACAGTCCTCGCAGGCATCAGACTTGTCCATGCGGCAGATACCCGGACACCAAGCCCTCTCCCGACCATACCGGGCCAGGATGGGATACTGCGTGGGGCCTCCTTTACCGGCGAAGCCGGCCACGATTACCGTGTCGAACTCTAACCCCTTCGCCGCATGTACGGTCAGCAGTCTAATGGCGGGCATCCCCAAATCGGGTGTGACCGACTCGTCCTGTCGGATCTGGCGATCGGCCAGATCATCCAGCCATCGCACAAACCCCGGTAAACCGCCTGTCCCGTCCCATTCCTGCGCCATCTGCAGCAGCAACTTGATCCGCCTCCAGCTTTCACGCGCGCGGGCATGGGCCAGGCATCCCTCCATCAATCCCGCTTCGGCCACCAGCTGCTCCACAAAGGCTGAAACAGATAGGGAATAGGATCGTATGCGCCATTCGGACAGCCTCCGCAAGGAAGCCGCGACCCGTCCGGTCTCGTCGCCCGAGAGCGGGCTTTTCAATAGCCATTGGCCGCCGTTGCGTCTCCAGCACTGCAATTCCCGCAGTGTACAACCGCACGCCGGCCCCATCAGCGCAGCGACCACTGCGGACTGATCACCCGGAAACGCGATTGCTGCCAGCAGATTACGTATGTCCTGGTATTCCTGCGTGGCACACAACAGAGACTGAGACTCGACCCGGTACGGCAATCCAGCGTCTTCCAGTTCTGCCTCGAGCGCACGCAAAATGGAACGGTCACGCATCAGGACGGCGATGTCCTCAGGAGGGCATCCGGCGGCTAACTCAGTGTAAACCAGCCGAACCACAGCCTCCGCTTCCTGACGCCGCACATCCCCAACCTTTCCAGCAATCGATTGTCCGAAAGCAGCCGCCAATCCATCCGTTGCAGACTCAGGCAGGTGAATGGATGCCATGGGAGGATAGTGCGTCTCGTCGAGCATTGAAAACAACCTGTTGACCGCATCCACAACAGGCCAACTGCTACGGAAGTTCGTAACCAATTGCACCACATCGTCGTTCATCCGATCCCGCACGGCCTCAAATAACGACACATCCGCCCCGCGAAATCCATAGATCGCCTGCCGGTAGTCCCCCACCACAAACAGACGCCCCGGCCCCGGTTCGGGGAGGACAGGCATCGTATATCGAGCGAAATCACCCGAAGAAACAATATGTGCTATGATATCCACCTGTTCCCGGTCGGTATCCTGAAATTCGTCCACCAACAGATAGCGATAGGCCGCCCGCACCTGTTCACGCAACGCCGGTTTCTTGCGAAGCAGCTGCATCGTCAGGCCCAACAACTCATCCTGCCGAAGGACACCCGTGCGTTGACGGAGCGTATGCGATGCGTTGGCATGCTGTTGCATGGCCAGAGCCACCACCTGCAGGCGCTGAACAGCCCATGACCGACTGATTTCCTGCAGCCAGCGCCGTTTGAGTTCCTGCATGGTCTCCTTGATCCTGACGATCTCCTCCCTTCGAGCACCGTAATTACGGCGCGGCCACGCCGGCATACTGCGCAGCACATCCGCCGTCAACGGGCCATCCAGATGTCTGACAACCGCACCGGTGAACTCTCGAACAAGCTTCGCATACTTATCAGCTTGGAATTGTTTGCACTCGTGTGAAATGCACTGCAGTTCAGCCAGCCATCGCGTGACAGCCGACGGATCGAACATCGCTTCTGTCGGCAATTCCGAAGGCTGCAGCCAGAGTGAGCGGTACAATGCGTCTAACTGCGTGGCGCTCACACCGACGCGCAACAACTCCAAGAGGGCCTCACGAACCTCAGGTTCCGCGGACACCGCAAAGCGACGCGCATCTGTCTCCAGAGCAGCCTCTTCATCGACATCGCTCATTACCGTGAGTCCGGCCGGCAATCCGGCTTCCAGCGAGTAACGCAACAGCAAACGACGGCAAAAGCTATGGATCGTCTCGATGGCCATCTGGTCCAGCGTCATACTGGCTGCGCGCAAGAACGGATGATCTGGAGTACGATCCAAGCGCTCTGACAGGGTCATCCGGATCCTATCACGCAACTCACCGGCCGCTTTGCGTGTGAATGTAATCACTGCAATCGACTCCGAGGGCGTTCCGGCCTCCAGTAACGTGAGCACCCGCTCCACCAGACAACGCGTCTTTCCGGAACCTGCGCCTGCTTCCACAAAACAGCTGCGCGTTACATCGCCGATTGCCCGTTTCCGCGCTTCCGCATCGACCAAGCGAATCGCTTCACTCATCTTGGCCTCCATCGATGGCAGACGCCACAGCATCCAGACTCATGCAGGCTTCAAACAGATCAACCCGCTTCCAGGCATGCCGTTTCCAGCGCTGGCGGTCGACGGGACACACATCCGTAAAGCAGCATTGCCGGCAATGCGACTGGTCCTCACCGGGGTTCATCGGATATTCGCCCCGTCGCCATCCCGCAGCGATCAGCTGAAGCACCTCACGGCTGCGCTGCTTCGATGAGTCATCCCATTTCCAGCTGATGACTTTACACTCGGTTTTGTCGAGATCACCGGGAAGCACATAACGAAACTGAGGCGCCACGGTGTTTGCCAGACGCTCCACCGCCAAACAATAAAGCGCGGGTTGCAGCTTTTTTCCTGCAACTACACAGTCCTGCTCGAACTGTTTTTGTGTCAGATTACGTCCCGTCTTGTAATCGGTGACCACACATGTACCCGTGTCGTCACGGTCCATCCGATCGATGCGCCCTTTCACCGCCATCGGGTTCAAATCGGTCTTACCCAGTTCGAAGCTCCATTCCACTGCATTCACTCGTCCGCTGATGTGCTGTTTTTCGAAACCGGCAAGTTTTCGGAAGATCAACAGAACCTTCTCCCTGTCGGCTTCACGCCAAATGCTCAATGAGCGTGGCAATCGGGCGAGTTCCTCGTCCACCCAAGACAGCATCTGAGCGGGGCTGACAGGACGGCCATCGAGCTGCGCCATTCCCCATCGACGCATCAGCGCGTGGATGACCGATCCCAGATCCACGGCCCTCACCCGGCCATACGGATCCGGTTCGACAGGCATGGGTAAACCCAGTTCACAGTGCAGCGCATAACGCATAGGGCATTCGGCCCACATCTGCACGTTCGATGCGGAGCTGACACCTTCCAGCGCCAGTGCCGGCAACCCTGTTCCCAACCACTCGGGATCCGCACCGGTCCGTGCAGCATGCAGGCTCAGTGCGCGTTGCAGCGACTCGTCCTCACGCACCAGTCGATGCGCTTGAAGTGCCACTCGATCACCCTGACACCCCCACAGTCGATGCAAACGAAATGATGCTGCGCTCCAGGGACGTTCAGCGTGACGATCCGTGATCATTCCATCGGTATGACGCAGCCACGCGCATGGGCGCATCTGCATCAGATCCGAGGCGCTGACCGGTTGTCGGTTCAAAGCCGATGCGATATCCACCAGCCAAGGAGACGGGAACAGCACCTGTCCTGAAACCGGCCGGCCCAAGCTGAAGCTGAGGGTGCATGAACTGATGGCCAACCGTTCTCGCAGATCTTGCCGAGTCTGGGCCGCCTCTTCACGCCGCCACTGCAACAACGGTTCCAACTCGGGCATCAGCGGCGACATCTCCGGTCGTACAGGCAGTTCCCCCTCCACGACGTTCATCAGCCAAGCATACTCAAAACCGATGCCGCGTGCCTGAGACAGCGTACCGACAAACACCCCTTCACCCGCTCTGCCAGAAGGGACGACGGTTTGATTGAACTCCTGCTGCAGTACCCATCGCCACTCTGAGCGACTCATCGCAGCCAGGTCACACATGCTGGCGCGTTCCACACAGCGATGCACCGCGTCAATATACGGATGCCCATCCGGCAGGCAACCATCGATGAGCTCTTTGCAGACCAGGCCCCAATCGGCAGGAGACCGACGTTCCAGCCGCCAGAAGTCGAGGTTCAACAAATGGCATAAGTCAACGGTTGTTGACGCCTCGCCAGGAATTCGCTCCAATCGACCCTGCATCAGCCGTTCCGCCAATTCCTGCGCATGCATGCTGTCATCCAGATCACCCAGCACCGTCTCAAAAGCCGAGACGTTCACACCCGGCACTTGAATGAGCCAGGAACGCCATCCATCAGCGTCAACAGGCGCATCGGCAGCCGCCAAAGCTTCCAGGAGCAACCTCGCCGGCAGGCTTTCATCCAAACGTGCATACGATGGACAAAACACGGGGAGCCCTGCGGCCAGGCAGCGATCCGCGACGGGAGCGGAAGGGGTGGCAGGCGGTGTCAATATGGCGATCTGAGACAGAGGAATGTGGCGTTCGACAAGCAGATGAATGCAGGAAAGCGCGGCGGTTACCTCGTCGTACGGGTCGTGCGCCCGCACTATCCGCAGTTCAGACATGGATGACACGGGCTGATGCCTTGTTTCGGGCAGAACCTCTTCGACATCTGCATCATCGGCCAGCGTCACCGTGTGGAGCGCGCCCCGCTCTGCTAATGCACGCAGTAGACGCGTCGCCCCGGGCGTCACCCGGCGGGGCAAATAGAACACCACAGACGGGGGCGTGTCTGTGTCCTTCCATGCCAACACACGCTCTGCCGCCATATCGTAGAGGTCCTCTTCATCCGCCAGTACTCCGACCAATCCGCGAAACGATTGGTACAACTGCAGCAGATGAGCCCCTCGTGACGGCTCGACTCGCAAAGCATCCAGCAGTTCCTGAGGCATCCGGCGTAACGCGCGAAATGCGCGCCAAACAGCGGAACGCGCTTGATCATGCTGAGCATGCGGCGCCAACAGGCCTGGAGGGTCACGCAGCACCTGACACACCGCGGCGCAGCCGTCGGCTGTACTCTGTACCGGGCGGCTGCTATCCGCCAGCACGGCAGCCAGGCGGGCCAGCGGCATCGTTTCAATGCCTGCAACACCCCGCTGCAGCGCAAGCCTGCGACGCACATGCAGCGCACACTGTGACGACGGGGCAACCAGATATACCGTATGCAGAGCCCCCCGAGGCGCCAGGCGGTTGCAAAGCTCAATCAATACCTGTTCCGGTAACTGACCTGGAGCAACCCGATATACAGACCCGCCAAACACCGTGTCCATCCCCCCAATACAGCCTGGCGCTTGCACCATCATTCAGTGTATCGCCCATCGTAGGTGTGCGATGCGTCTTCAAAACTGGCACCGGAATGGTGAATAACACAACAAATATACCGGCATATGATGGAACTGTGGCAGGCATTGTATGCGTCCATACATTGCCAACCAGGATGCAGTGCACTAGGGCCTGCTCAGGTCAGAGCCCTATGAACAACAGAGAACGCTGCATCAAATTGCAGATAACCGTCAGCAGCCGGAAACCGATCTGGTCATTATCGTAACATTACACACTGCATCGGGTAAGATATCAACAATACAAGCTTCCGCTTGCGGCGGCTCAGTCCTACCGATGAACCGCTCTCTTTCGACCGCTCTTGCGAGGTATGCCATGACGCATAATCCCCATACGGTCATACGGCTGGGCATCGTCTTATGCCTTGCCTTGACCGCTCCAACGGTTGCCCGGTCCCAGTTTCTCACGAAAGCGGCGCTCGGCGGGTCTGCTTCTGACGAAATACTGGGCGCCACAGCCACAGCCACATCGTACTGGATATGCGGGAGGGCTCTGTCGCCGGACTTTCCCGGCCGTCCCGCCGGCTCGGGAGCCACCAACTCGGATGCGTTCATCGCCGAGATCAGCCCGACTGGAGCTGTTCGGCGCACGATCACATTCGGCGGTTCCGACCTGGATGAGGCAACCGGCATCGCTGTCGATCCATCGGGTTACATCTGGGTGGTGGGTAATACCCGTTCGACCGATCTGCCAGTCGTGAACGCCCAACAAACCACCTATGCGGGAACCATTTACGACGGCGATGCATTCGTGGCCAGGCTGGCGCCGAATGGCAGCATCACCATGCTGACCTACTTGGGCGGGCGGGGTATCGATGAAGCTCGCGCGGTTGCAGTTGACCCCAGCGGTGGCGCCATCATCGTCGGAACCACTTGGTCATCCGACTTTCCATTGGTCAATGCCTGGCAATGGTGGTACAGCGCGAATGCAGACGCTTTCATCGTACGCATGTCCGCGGCGGGCGTGATTACATTCAGCACCTATGCCGGCAGCACGGGGCAGGATGGCTTCTGGTCGGTTGCAGTCGGTCCAGACGGACGATATGCCGTGGGAGGCGCCACCAGCAGCTCGATAGCCCCTACACTGAACTCGCCGCAGTGGCAATACGGCGGCGGCACGTCAGACGGCTTCTGGCTGGTATTCAGCGCAACGAATCAACTGCTGCAATATTCGTTTGCCGGCGGAGCTTCAGCCGACAGCATACGAGGTGTCACTTATGATAAACAGGGCCGACTCGTACTGGTTGGCAGCAGCTCCTCCTGGACGTTCCCCGTCGACTGTCCCATAAAGAACCTGCTGGTCTCCAAGTCTGGAGTGTTCATCTTGCGCGTGGGCTCCAGCGTGGAGTTCTGGCAGATGGACGGTTCGGCAGACGACTTTGCCCTCGCCGTGACCACCGATGCGAACAACACGATATGGCTTTGTGGTCAAACCGCTTCAACCGACTTCCCCGGAACCGGACCGGGACATCCGGCTGGAGTGCATGGGTTTGTGGCCCGTATCGCAGACGGCGTCATCACATCGGATGTGCTGCGCGGTAACAAGGATGAACAGATGAACGCCATTGCGTCAATTAGCGCTGCCCGCGTTCTGGTGGCCGGAAGAACCCGTTCAACCGTATATGATTCAGAACAGGTACCCTTGCCTGGTCGACAATCCGGCTTTCTGGCTTTAGCGGGCGAGGCGCCTGTATCGGAAATCCGTGTGACGGCAACGGTTCGCGGTTATGATCTGGCGGCACGCGGCGGGGCGCTGGTCAATGTCGAGATCCGGCGTCCCGGACTGCCTCCCATCAACACCGAACAACAGCTGGGAGCCAATGGTCAGCTGAGCATGAATCTGGATTTCACCGGCCCCTTCGATGCGGCATTCCAGATGCCGAAAGGGTTGCGAAAAACAGTCAAAGGACTTTTGGCGGATGGCGCACCGATTGCTGTCCCGCTGGCGCTGGTCTACGGGGATCCCGACGGCGACAACGTGGTAACTCTATTCGACTTCCTGATATTGGATGCCTGGTTCGGCATCTCCAATCCACCTGTCGACTTGGACGGCGACAATGTCATCACGTTGTTTGACTATCTGGTGGTCGACGGTGTGTTTGCAGAGAGGGGTGACCTGTGAAACTGCTCATGCTGCTCACCTGCCTGATCTGTATCGGCGCAGGGATGACAATGCCCATCTCCGCCCAACAGGCCTACCCCACGAAACGTGTGTTGGTGCTGTACGATCAGCCGGATGTAACCGACTCGTACAGCCAGCTGTACGCCATGCATTTGGTGAACCTGATCAGTCACTTCGAGGCGGAGCTGGTGGCTCGTCCTGTCAACACATACTCCGATGGGCAGATGGAAGCGTTTGATTACTGTCTGTACCTGGGTACTTGGTACGATAACGGACTGCCCGACAGTTTCAAGAGCGATGTACTCACGGGTGAAACACCTGTGTTCTGGATCGGGGTGAACCTATGGCAGATTGCCTGGACACCCGAAGGCGCGCCTGAACCGGCGTTCGAAAGCCGGTTCGGTTTCCGTTTCAACCTGATGGAAGAGACCACCTTGTATGACAAGGTGTATTACAACAACCAGACACTGGTACGGCATCCGGACTCCGGGCCGGTGGGTCGGGTTACCATTTTGAACCCCTCGTTGGCGTCCATCGTGGCGCATATGTCACCCGTCGGTTCCACCACAAAACATCCGTATCTGGTCCGAAGCGGCAAGCTCTGGTACATGTGCGACATACCGTTCACTTACGTCACAATGACCGATCGGTATCTCGTACTGGCTGACACCCTGCATGATTTTCTACAGGAAAACCATCCAACCGAACACAAAGCACTGATCCGGATCGAGGACGTCCATCCGAGCGCCGATCCGAACGCATTGCGCGCCATAGCGGATGTGCTGGCGTCTGAGAACGTGCCATTCGCGATCTCCGTCATCCCGCAGTATCTTGATCCGCTGGGAACTTGGAACGGCGGTGTTCCCTTGACGGTCGATTGGAAAGACCGCCCCGAGATGGTCAGCGCGCTGCAGTACATGGTTTCCAAGGGTGGTGAAGTCATCCAGCACGGCACGACGCATCAATACAGCAACTGGCTGAACCCATTCTCGGGCGTCACCGGAGAGGACTGGGAGTTCTACATCGTGCAATCGGACGGACAAGGCGGATACACAATGGTCGGCCCTCCGCCCGAAGACAGCATCCCATGGGCCCGAGAGCGCGTTCTCAACGGATACTCTTGGTTAAATGAACTCGGTTTCAACCCGGTGGCTTGGCTGACACCGCACTATGTCGCATCGATGAACGCCTACGAGGCGATCGGACAAGTGTATGGAACATCTCTGGACCGCGGCTGCTACACGGCGAAAAACAGTTCAGGCGGATGGGACGCGTTATTGCAACTCACGCCTTATGTGCTGAAACGTGATGTGACCGGGTCGGCTCGACTGCCGGAAAACATCGACTACGTTGACCCGACGCCGGGCGCCTATCAGCAGATGCCGGCCGATCTGATCGCCCGGGCGCCTTACTACTACACAGCAGTACGCGACGGCTGGGTGCGCATGTACTTCCACTGGTTCCTTGACCCGTCGCTGCTGCGTGAATTACTGCAGGGGATCAAAGCGCTGGGGTTCACGTATGTCTCACCAAGTTCGGCAATACCCCCCGGTATGGGACGCAAGCTGCCGTAGCAAGCATCCTGTAAGATTAAATACTTTGAGGCGCCGAAACCGACACGGAAACCGCCGGTTTCGGCGCCATATCGTTGCTATAATGAACACAGGTGGCGAAACCGTCTGAAATGACAGACATGCACAAAATAGTACTCGTCGAGGATGAAGCATCGCTCGCCGAAACCATTGCGTTCAACCTTCGGGAAGAGGGATATGACGTGATTACGGTTGCGGATGGAGCGCAGGCTCTGGATGTGATCATGCGGGAGCGTCCGGACCTGGTGTTGCTGGACGTCATGCTTCCCGGCATGGACGGCTTGGAAGTGTGTCGGCGTTTGCGCCGACAGTCCGACGAGGTGCCGGTGATCATGCTCACCGCTCGCGCACGGGAGATCGACAAAGTTGTCGGCTTGGAAGTGGGCGCCGATGACTACGTGACCAAACCTTTCGGCATGATGGAACTCGTAGCCCGTGTGCGCGCGGCCCTCCGCCGCGCTCGCCGCAACGAAGCCGACCAAGAGATCCTGCGCGGTTTGGGTATCGAGATGAATACCGCCAAGCATGAAGTGCGCGTGAACGACAGGCTCGTGGAACTGCGCCCCAAAGAATTCGACCTGTTACACATCCTGATGGCCAATCGGGGGCGTGTACTGGACCGATCCACGCTGCTGGACCGCGTCTGGGGAGAGGACGAGTACATAGACCAAGGGACGCTGGATGTCCATGTACGTCGCCTGCGCGAAAAGATCGAGGATGATCCGGGATCGCCCAAACGCGTCGTGACTGTCCGCGGTGTCGGGTACAAATTTGCCGAGTAGCTCCGAGTCACATTACCACTGGCATCTTTCTGTTCGCTGGAAGTACACGTTGGCGTTCCTGGCGTTGGTCGGGGTGGTGATCGCCATGCTGGACTGGTATCTGACCCAATGGGCGACCGACCGGTATGTGCACACGCTTCAGGAAACCATGCACCGCGAAGCGCAGCTGGTGGCCAATCTGATCGCGGATGAAATCAACGGCCCAGTCGACACCATCCGGAACACCACCCGACAGATCTCCGAAGCGCTTGACCGGCGCGTGACCATCATACGGGCTGACGGGCTGGTTCTGGCGGACAGCGAACACGACCCCGCCGATATGACCAACCACCGCAACCGGTCCGAAGTGCTGGACGCGTTACGCCATGGACACGGTAGTTCGGTACGATTCAGCGCCACTATCGGCGAAAAAATGCTGTACGTAGCGGAACGTATCGGCCCCGCGGGTTCGCCCCTTGGGGTGTCCAGATTGACCGTAAGCCTGGCGAAAATGGATCAGGCGCGCGATCAAATCCGCCGGGCTTTTTTGGCGGGCGGTTCGATCGCCGCGTTACTGGCGGCGCTCTTCAGCATTATCATCACCACACGCATTTCGGCGCCTGTCCACCATATGACCGCTGTGGCGCGCCGACTGGCGCATGGCCATTTCAACGAACGGATTGCCGTGAACCATCTGCTGCATGACGAAATCGACGAGTTGGCCGAAGCACTGAACACCATGGCCCATGACCTGCAGATGATGATGATGCAGTTGAGCGCCGAAAAGCGAAAACTTCAAGTTGTCTACGAGCGCACCTACAACGGCCTGCTGTTGCTCGATCGTGAACAGGTGGTCCAGTTGGCAAATCCGGCTGCCAGGTCGCTGCTTCACTATAGGGGACGAATGGACGGCTTGAGGCTTGCGGATGTACCCTATACAGCACCGATCGTTCAGCTGGTTTCACGGGCCATGCGAACCAATCAGCCGGCGTCACTGGACATCGACATTCCGGAGATCAACGCCTTCATGAATGTCTACTGCGCCCCGTTTGACGTAACCGAAGGGCATCGGGGCGTTCTGGTGGTGATGCACGACCTGAGCGAACAGCGGAAATCGGATGAGATTCGCCGGGATTTCGTCGCCAATGTCAGTCATGAACTACGCACGCCTTTGGCTTCTGTGCGTGCGATGGCGGAGACGATACAGATGCGCAGCCGAACCAATCCGGCTATTGCATCCGAATACGCGGAAAAAATCATGGCCGAAATCGATCGGCTGACCGCTCTGTCCGATGATCTGCTTGACTTGGCAGCGATCGAGGCGGGGCGGCGAACCATCACCTTCGAACGGATCAACCTGGCGGAGATCGCCGGGCACGTGCTGATGCGCCTGCAACCGGTGGCCAGAGAACGTCAAATCACCCTCACTTCACGCATCCCGTTGGCGATGTATGCACATGGCGATGCCGATGCCATACTCCAAATCCTGATCAACCTGGTCGATAACGCGGTCAAGTATACCAGTCCCGGTGGACAGGTCTGGATTGAGGCTTTCGATGCTGAAGACCAAACACACATTACCGTGGCGGACACCGGTATCGGCATCCCTCAGGAAGATCTTCCGCGCATCTTCGAACGGTTTTACCGCGTCGACAAGGCGCGCAGTCGCGCCAGCGGCGGCACAGGTTTGGGGCTGGCCATCGTAAAGCATCTGGTCGAAGCCATGGGTGGTAAGGTTTCTGTCGAGTCGGTGGTGAATGAAGGCAGCCGGTTTACGATCAGCTTGCCGCACGCTTGATGCTTAAGCCGCCGCTAAACCGCTGATAAGCCCGCTGTAAGCCTGCTCCGATAGATTCATCGTGGGACACACAGTCTGCCGGGACAACTCCCTGGTACGACATCATCTCATAAAAGGAGCAGATACAGGTTGAGCCACCGACTCACATTTGCCATGCTGGCCGCCACCGCCCTCGTGGGCGCTGCAGCCATCGCCCAGGAGCAGGACGAAGAACCGGTCCAGACCATCGAAGAGCGTATCGAGCGACTGCAGGAACAGATCGATGTGCTCAAGGATTCCATCAACGAACCGGAAGGCTCTATTCAGACCACAGTCACCGATGTAAAATCGCTGAAGAAAATCAAGGTCAGCGGATATGTGCAGGCGCGCTTTGAAAGCGCACAGGGGAAGAGGGATTCGTTCCTGATCCGTCGCGGACGCGTGAAGGTATCCGGGAAGCCCACGCCCAATGCCGAGGCGGTCGTTCAAATCGACTTCGCAACCGACGCCAAGACCCCTGAGACCAAAGATCTGTATATCGCCTACACCTCGGGCACCGGAAATACCGATCGGTATCCCACCTTCTTCTTCGGTAAGCACAAAGTGCCGTTCGGATATCAGTCCGTACAGTCCTCGTCCGAGCGCGAGACACCAGAGCGCGCCCGCGTTATCGGCATGATCCCTCATGACCGTGATCTGGGCTTCAAGGTCTCCTCGCCGATCGGTCAACCTCTTACGTGGGACATCGGCATCTTCAACGGTAACGGCAAGAACACAGATGACAACGGCGACAAGGATATCGTGGGACGCACACGTCTCGCGGCATCCGATGCATTGGACTTGGGAGCATCTTTCTACACGGGTAAAAGCACCGTATCCGGCAAGCACTACAACTTCGACCGGTTTGGTTTCGACGCACAGATCTACATGCAGGACATGGCCATCAAAGGCGAGTACATCACCGGCAAGACCCAAGAAAAGACCCAATGGGGCTACTACGGCCAAATCGCCCGCAACCTGACGGCCAAAGACACTTTAGTGCTCATGTACGATCTGTTCAACAACCCGCTGGACGCAAAGCAAGAGTACAAGACAACGACTCTCGGATGGGTCCGCTCGCTGGATAGCAGCACCCGACTGAAAGTGTTCTATCAATGGGTCAGCGAGAAGAAGGCCCCCATCAAGAACAACGTGTTCACCATCGAGTGCATCACGCTCTACTAGCGATCTGCAAGGAGATACGCACACAATGAAACGCACATTCGCGGCCGCTCTGCTCGGTGCGGCCCTACTGGTCCCCGCGCTTTGCAGCGCGCAGACCATTACCATCAAAGGCTCCGACACCATGGTCATCCTGGGCCAGGCGTGGGCGGAAGACTACATGAAGTCAAACAAAGGCGTCGAGATCTCCGTTCAGGGTGGTGGCTCCGGAACAGGTATAGCCGCGCTCATCAACGGCACCACGGACATCTGCCAGGCCTCCCGCCCCATGAAACCCAAAGAGATCCAGCAGTGCAAGGCACGGAATATCCGCCCGGTGGCCATCCCGGTGGCCCTCGATGGCGTGAGCATCGCTGTGAACTCCCGCAACCCGATCAAGAGCATCACCAAGGCCCAGCTCAAGGATATCTACACGGGCAAGATCACCAACTGGAAGCAGTTGGGCGGCATTGACGCACCGATCGTCGTTCTGAGTCGCGAGAGCAGCTCCGGCACCTACGTCTACTTCCAGGATCACGTGCTGGACGGCCAGAACTACAGCCGCACCGTACTGCTGATGCCCTCCACCAAGGCCATCCAGCAAGAGATCACCAATAACCGCAACGCGATCGGATACGGCGGTCTGGCCTATTTCGAGGACAAGCGCAACGTCAAGATCATCCCTGTTGCTGACGGCGGTGAGCCGATCTTCCCCAGCGACGAAAACGTCAAGCAGGGCAAGTATCCCCTCGCCCGCCCGCTGTATTTCTACACCGCAGGCAAGAAGGGTGGCGTCATCGGCAAGTTCATCGACTACGTGCTCAGCCCGGCTGGTCAAGCTGTCGTGAAACAAACAGGGTACGTGGCCATCAAGTAGTCTTTCGTTGGTCCGCTAGCACGCCGTGTAAACCGCCTCCAGGTTTGCACGGCGTGTTTTCCTGCTCCGCTGTGCTCCAAACTCTGCCACCCCATCCTGAACTGCCGTAAGCCCCCGCTAACCGCGGTGCAAGCCGCCTGTAAGACTGCGCCGATAGAATGAGGCAGGTCACCCCGCGAAGGTGCGTTGTCAACGTCACACAAACCACCGTTGTGTGCCAAGACATCTCAGGAGACTGAAAAAAATGAACTTCAAATACATCGCCTCATGCTCGGGCGCTCTTCTGGTGTTGTCCGCATTCGGCCATGCCCAAACCATTACCGTCAAAGGATCGGATACCATGGTGATCTTGGGGCAAGCTTGGGCCGAAAACTACATGAAGACTCAGAAGACAGCCAAGGTATCCATACAGGGCGGTGGTTCCGGAACCGGAATCGCAGCACTGATCAATGGAACGACGGACATCTGCCAATCATCACGCGAGATTAAACCGCAAGAGATCGCCAAAGCCAAGGCGCGTAATGTCACGCCTTTCGCAACAAAGGTCGCACTGGACGGAGTCAGTATTGCGGTACACGCCTCTAACCCCGTAAAACAACTGACAACCGAACAACTGCGTGGCATCTACACGGGTAAGATCACCAACTGGCGCGAAGTCGGCGGACGCAATGCACCGATCGTAGCGCTCAGCCGCGAAAGCAATTCGGGAACATATGTCTATTTCATGGACGAAGTGCTGAAAGGCGATATGTTCGGCCGTGGCGTGTTACTGCTTCCATCCACCAAGGCGATCCAGCAGGAGTTGACGAGTAACCGAAACGCGATCGGGTACGGCGGTCTGGCTTTCTTCGAAGGTAAGCCCAACGTGAAGGTGTTACCAATCTCCCAGAACGGAAAGCCGGTCTTCCCATCGGACGCGAATATCCGAAACGGCAAGTATCCATTGGCCCGTCCGCTCTATTTCTACACGGCTGGCAGGCCTTCCGGCGCCATCGCACAGTTCATTCGGTACGTACTGAGTCCAGCCGGACAGTCCGTCGTCGCCCAAACCGGATATGTGGCGATCAAGTAGGCCGATGAGTAATCTGCTGGAGGCTCAGCGATGAGTGTACGCCGTCGGCTGAATATCATCATAGAGACCGCGATAGAAAAGCTGATCATCTTTTCTGGCGCGTTCACGATTCTGACCGTTTTGTTGATCTTCGTCTTTCTGCTGCGCGATGCCTTACCGGCCCTCAAGGAGCTCAATCCGTGGCAGGTGCTGAAGGGGCTCAACTGGTTCCCCCTCTCCGATATGTACGGAATGCTGCCGTTAATCGCGGGGTCGATGCTGGTGACGTTCGGCGCGATCCTCATCGCCTTGCCAATTGGCGTGATGGCAGCCATCTACATCGGTGAGATCGCTCCGGTCAAAGTACGAGAAGTGCTGAAGCCGGCTATCGAAGTACTGGCAGCGATTCCATCGGTAGTCATCGGCTTCCTCGGGTTAGTACTGCTTGCGCCGGTCGTGCAGCATATCTTTCAACTCCAAACAGGCGGATTGACCGCTTTCACCGGTGCGCTCATGCTGGCGTTTATGGCTATGCCGACCATCATTTCCATATCCGAAGACGCCCTGCATGCGGTCCCTCAATCGTTCCGGGAGGCCAGCTATGGATTAGGGGCCACTAAATGGCAGACCATTCACCGGGTGGTCGTTCCCGCCGCCCGCAACGGCATCCTGGCAGCGGTCATGCTGGGCGTGGGGCGCGCGATTGGCGAAACGATGACGGTGATGATGGTCACCGGCAACGCCGCGATCATGCCTGACTTGTCCAAAGGACTGGGATTTCTGCAGCCCATCCGTACGATGACAGCCACCATCGCCGCGGAAATGGGGGAGACGGTGCAGTACGACACACACTACCACGTGCTGTTCTGCGTGGGCGCGGTGTTGTTTCTGATCACATTCGTTGTGAACCTCACCGCCGACATCGCGCTTCAGCGCAGCCGGAGGTACTGACACGATGAAGCGCATGACACGTCAGACCGAGCAGAAACTGGCTTATAACATTCTGGCGGCCGCCACGTGTATCGTGGTGATCCCGGTGTTGCTGATTATGTACTTCCTGATCAGCAACGGCGCCCACGCCATCAGCTGGGAGTTCTTCACCAGCATGCCCAGCAACGGCATGCGGGAAGGCGGCATTCTATCGCCAATCGTTGGCACGATCTATTTGGTCTTGCTGACCATTGCGTTCGCGCTTCCGCTGGGGTTGCTGTCTGCGGTTTATCTCAGCGAGTATGCGCGTCCCAACCTGTTCACGCGGCTCATCCGGCTGGCGATTGTTAACCTGGCTGGGGTCCCATCCATCGTATACGGCCTTTTCGGACTGGGCGTATTTGTGTTGCTGCTGCAGTTCAAGGAGTCGCTGCTGGCCGGTTCACTCACCCTGGCGCTGTTGATCCTGCCCGTGGTGATTGTGGCCGCCGAAGAGGCGCTGACATCCGTGCCCAAGAGCTTCCGCGAAGCCAGCCTGGCGATGGGCGCCACCAAGTGGCAGACCATCCGACGCGTCGTGATCCCCAATGCCCTGCCCGGGATCATCACGGGCGGTATCCTGGGTGTCAGCCGGGCAGCCGGCGAGACCGCCCCTATCCTGTTCACGGTCGCGGCCTACTACATGCCGAACCTGCCCAAAAACATCATGGACAAGGCGATGGCTCTGCCGTATCACCTGTTCATCATCTCGACACAGGTGCCGGATGCGCCGCCGCGTATTCAGTGGGGCACCGCACTCACACTGTTGATCCTCGTACTGGGCATGAACATCGTGGCCAGTCTGATCCGCATGTACTATCGGAGGAAACAAGCATGGTAACCGAGATGGCCGGATCTCAAGGCTTTTCCATACCGTTACCCACCACCCACACACGGGTGCAGGAGGGGGTGTCCGAGCAGGTGGAGTCATTGATCCGGGTCACTGATCTGAACCTGTGGTATGACGACCTTCAGGCTTTGAAAAACATCCGCATGGATATACAGGCCCGGGAGATCACCGCATTGATCGGCCCTTCGGGATGCGGCAAATCCACCTTCCTGCGTTGTCTCAACCGCATGAATGACCTCATCCCTGAGTGTAAAGCCCAGGGTCAGATCATTATGGAAGGCAAGAACATTCTTGATCCGAGTCTCGATGTGGTGGAGCTACGGAAGCGCGTCGGCATGGTGTTTCAGCGGCCCAACCCGTTCCCCATGTCCATTTGGGACAACATCGCTTATGGTCCCCGCACGCACGGCATTCACAACCGCAAACGGCTCCAAGAGATCGTTGAACAAAGCCTCCACAATGCAGCCCTGTGGGATGAGGTCAAGGACTCGCTGAAGAAGCATACGTTCGCGCTGTCGGGCGGACAGCAGCAGCGGTTGTGCATCGCCCGCGCACTCGCGATCGAGCCCGATGTGCTCTTGATGGATGAACCGGCGTCGGCGCTGGATCCGATCTCCACCAACAAAATCGAGGACCTGATGCTCACGCTCAGAGAGCGTTACACCATCGTCATCGTGACGCACAACATGCAGCAAGCGGCGCGCGTATCCACGCGCACCGGCTTCTTCCTGCATGGAGAACTGGTGGAGTTCGACCGCACAGAGCAGGTGTTCAACAATCCCAAGGACAACCGCACATCGGATTACATCAATGGCCGATTCGGATGAGCCGGCAGGATCGTCCTGTACGTTAGGTTAATCAGAACTCCGGCGCGGCACAACGCCGGAGTTTTTTCGTGAGGTGATGTGATGGCTGTACCGAGACGTGTGGGCGAACCGTGGGCGTTAAGCGGGTCACGGCTGGCCTTTTCAACGTGGCATTGGATCCGCCCGGGCGAATTCGTGTGGATGGATGCACAAGGGCGCAATGTAACGGTTGGAGGCGATACGCCTCCATCACAAGCCTCATTACTCCGGCGAGACACACCGGAAGGGGTTCATCTGGCGGTAGATTCGGCACAATGCGAAGGACCGGTGATGAGCCCTCAGATGCCCTGGGAACGGCGCGGAGTGAGTTTGAACTGCGTTGTGCAGCACCAAGGCACCTACATCGCCTGGGGACACGCTGACGTCACGCCGGGAACCGCCAAACCTAACCTCACCCCATGCTACTTCACATCACATGACGGACGCCACTGGATCCGTCCCGTGTTAGACCTGGTGAAGGACTCCTCTAATACCCAAAACAACCTCCTTCCATCTTGCCCGGACACTCCATTTGTCGATCCTGCGGCAGGCCCAGATGGGCGTTTTAAAGGAGTCATCCTTTCCGAGATGAGCGAGGAGGAGTTCAATATATTCAAGCATGAACGCCCTGATGATTGGTCTCCGCTGGCCCATCGCCGCGACTTTGGAGGCATCCATTGTTTGCGCGCCATGACTTCCGCAGACGGTATCCACTGGCGTACAGATCCCAACGCGCTGAGTGTAGAGCACAGCGACACGCAGATCGTCGCCACATTCGACGCGCCATCGGGTTGGTACCGCATCTACACGCGCGCCTATTCGGCTGACCCCACCGCGGACCAGTTTCCGGATGACGGAACGTTCCGGTACTGGTGGGGTCATCTGCGCCGGTCCGTTGGCATGACGGAGAGTCGAACGTTTCACCGGTTTCCTGTCTCGCGCGTGCTGCTTGACGACGTCCCAGGCATGCGTCCCGACGAGGTTCTTTACACAAACTGCTACACAACCATGCCCAAGGCCCCCGAAACCAGGCTGTTATTTCCCTCCCTTTGGAGCAGCCTCGATGATCGAACCCGGGTGATGGCGCTCGCCAGTTCGGATGGCCGCGTCTGGCGTCCGGTTGGCGACACGGCCGTGATACGCACCGGCCGTACAGGACAGTGGGATGGCGGGTGCGTTTTCGCACGCCCCAATCTGTTTGAACTGCCGAATGGCGACTTCGCGTTGCCGTATACCGGTTATAACGTTCCTCATAAATACCCCAGGGGCCGGTGGCGTTTCGCCACCGGGTACGCCATCTGGCCCAAGGGGCGTCTGATAGGCGTGCATGCCCCAGGCAAAGGCGCGTTTACGACGGTGGCGCTGATGCCTCCCGGGCGGTCGCTTCGTCTGAACGCGCGCATGGCCGCCGGCGGATGGCTGCTGACAGAACTGGCCGACTTGAATGGCAACCCGCTGCCGGGCTATTCATTCGCCGAAGCGCTGCCGCTGAAAGGCGACTGCTACCAAACTGCCCCCCGGTGGCGCAACGCCCAGACATCTCTAGACCCCGGCAAGCCATTGATACTGCGCTTCCGGCTTTATCGAGCGCGTCTGTACTGGGCTGAGTTCGTATGACCTTTTCGGAAGGACTCGATCTCACGCTCCTGCTGGTCACTGAAGGCGCCGCGCACCTGAGCATAGGTGTCCATCCAGAGGTTCAGCCGGTACCGGTCTTCCGGCGTCAGGGGTTTTCCGTGGCCCCTGTCCAGGCGCTGGGCCAACCCGCTGCTCACCGAAGGGGTTTCACCGGGCACAGACCGCCCCCGCCGATACGCGGTGCTCACCAACTGCCTCAGGCTGGGTGAACCGGTATCCAACAACCGGTCATAACTGGAGTCTTGGGTTAACGGCAGATGCTCTGCCTTCCCGCCTGGCGCATGGCAGCCGGCGCAGTTCTGATCCAGTACCGGCTGCACTAGGATGTCGTACCGGATCGGCCAGCTGCCGTCTGGCTCAGGTTGCGGCGCCGAGGGCCGGCGCTGAAGCGCCTGAAGTGTTCCCAATGGGGGCGGAGCTGTATCGCGGCGCTCATGACAACCGATGCAGGACAGCGTCTGACCGGGCTGCACATACGTGGCGCTGCGCATCGTCTGTATGGCCCTGCCGTGCGCATCCAGTGCCTGAAAGAACACCGGCATACCCCCCGGCACTTGGAAGCAGGCCGATCCATCGGCCTCAACAGGCGCCACACCCAGTACAGCTTTCCCGGGGTCATCGCCGGTCACTCCCAGGTGGGGCGTGTTCATCCAGGGCTGCGGTTTGGTAGGCAGCGCCACAATGCGAAGCGCCTTCACCTGTCCCCGCAGTTGCTGCGGCAGCCCCCTGTTCACATCCGCCAGCACATACAGTCCGTCTGTCTGATCTGCGCGCGCCGTTGCGGGAATGATCTGAGGCTTGGCGCGCGGTCTCACAGGTATCGGGTACATGACGCTGATGTCCGGATCGCGGCAGATCAGTTCCAGGTTGCCGAATGTATCCAGTACATACAACCCCATGGCGTTCACCGGGTTCACCACCCCCTCAACTCCCAGAGGTTGCGAACTCCAGCCAACCAGATGGTACGTTTCGGAAAGGGGCCAGGGAGAGGCAAAGTACGTGGTCGGCCATCCTTCTGTCTCAGGGAAACAAACCTCCGGCGTAAGCCGTGTAATCGCTTCGTCTCCATCGACCGCGCGATTGGGATCCAGCAGGATCAGGCTGCCCCCCGTGATGGAGTGATGGCCGGAGGCCGTAGCAATAAACCGATGGGATCCCGGGATCTCGCGGGCCTCAAACACGCAGTGCGGGTTGCTGGTGTAGTTGCCGTATTCGATGCGTGGATGGCCTCCGTCCGGCAGGGTGGACCACAGCTTCATATAGGGCATGTTGTCGCGGTCCACATAATCCCAGCGCGCATACAGAATGCGGCCATCACGGGCCACGGAGGGAGTCCACTCGAAGCTCTCAAAGGCCGATATGGGACGGATGTCCGAACCATCCGCAGCCATCGTGTGCAGCGTATATACCGCCACAGGACGCACGGCGTCGCCGCCGCAGCGCACATATCCGTCCGGGGTACTCGCGTCGCGGTCGCACGGCCGTGTAGAGGGGCGCACCAGTGACGCTCCGCGACGGGTTGACAGGAACACAATACGCCCGTCTGGCAGCCAGCGTGCATCGAAGTGATCGAATGGCCCATGTGTCAGGCGTTTCAGTCCGGTCCCGTCCAGGTTGACCTGGTAGACGTGGTAAAACGCATCTTCAGGAACAGCCTGCTTGTCCAGCTTCACGGCAGAGGCGAGTTGCGGATAGTACCGACACCAACTGAACAACACGGTACGTCCGTCATAGGACAACTCGGGTGTTAACGCGCTACCCTCAGACAGACCGGATGTGAGGCACCGTTCGCGTACGCGACCGGTCTTCCATCCTTCCAGCACATACACGCCTCCACCCGGACGCGACCACCATCCGAGGTATTGGTCAGACATGTGCGAGTACTGCCCGGGAGCGCGCTTAACACACAAGATCTGTTCGAAGTTCAACAGCGGGTTCCGCATCACCAACGTCCGCACCGCCGCTCTGGCGCGCAGGTAGTTCGCGCGCGACGCATCGGCAGGATCAATGGCGTTCAACAAGCGAACGACTTGCGTCACATCGACGCCCCGTGTTGCCAGGTCGGCTGCCAGCAGCTTACCGCGGCGAACAACCTCTTCTACCGGAAAGCCTTGACCCAGCGCCGGAGGCGCAAAACGAGACCAGGGACTCACACTGCACTGTGTAGCGGGCCGATGCAGCGCGAGGTTACGTGCCGGTGTGTCTGCACCATACACCTCCACTTCATCCAGATGCAGGAAGCCGGCCCCGGGTGCTACCAGACGAATGTACCGCGCAGCGGCGCCGCCGCACCGCACTGTCAACGGCGGTCCTCCTCGCACACCATGGAACAGCGTGCCGTCATGCCGGTACCAGACAGCCCAGCCTTGGCCATCATCAGAGACCTGCACTTCAATGCGCGCCGCGCGATCGGGTATGGAGCACCGGTTGTAAATCACCACCGAGTCGATCCGTTGAGAGGATCCCAGATCAACCTGCCACCAAGGCGTTTCGCTCGCACCCGTATGAAAGCCATACTCGCCGTTCCGAACACCATCACACCCGCCCGCCGCGTCATCTTCCGGTGTTATCGGACGGTTTGGCGGCGGTGGAGCGTAGCGGCGCAAAGCCGGCTCTGACAACCAGTCTTGCACTACACACTCCGGAATGGAATCCGAAGACACCGCGCTGAACAGCGCCAGTGATCCTGCGGCAACGCTCAACGCCGCCATCCCGCCCAGCACACGGACCAGATGTCCTTTCACGAAGCGTATCCTCCTACCACGATGCCAGGTAGGCCGCGAGGTCGGCCTTTTCAGCAGGCGTCAGATGCGATGTGTGACCATGAAGATCCCCCGCATTCCACTTGGTCAGCACCGATGTCAACGATGCAGCCTGTCCGTACGCCAGCCACGGCCCGGTGCGCCACAACTCCACACAGATCGGCGTATCCATAGGTCGCCCGGCATCATGCCCGGTAGCTGTACCGACGTCATACAGGCGCATGTCGGTTCCGAGCGCCCCCTTGTGGCATCCTGAGCAGCCCGTCCGCCTATCGGCGAACAACCGACGTCCGCGCTCCGCTGAGGCCGTCAGTCGGCCATCCCGCGTGCGATGCGGACTGACTTCGGGCTGCAGCGACGCGATATACTGGTATGTCTCCTCGACATACGCGTCTGGAGGATCATGGAACTGGATAAAGCGGTACCCGGTGCGGGTAGCCAGTCGTGCGGACTCACGAATCCCCAATGTCATCACCGGCGGTGTGCGTACGCTGTACAGCAGTGAGCGGGTGTTCTTGGGGTTACCGATGCCGTCGTTAAGCAGGTCCCAGTTCAACCCATCCGCACGGCCCTCCGGGTGACAGGTCGCACAACTCAGCCACCGCTGGAAGCAAAGCCGGGCATCGTGAAATCGCTTTTCACCACGCCGCACCGCCGTGTCCGGCGCCATTGGGCCCAGGCTTACCGGGCGTGACCTGTGCGGGGTGTGCGGGTCCATTAACAGAACCTTTCCGGTGAAATAACTGCATACCGCCAACTGCCGGCCGTCCGGACGGAGGGCGACACCCCTCGGGCCGTCGGCGGTGATGTCGTGCCAGCTAACCAATCCCAGACGGTACATAGCGCTCAGGTCATACGTCAACGCGTCTGTACCCTCCGGTTCATCGCGCCACACGCCCGCTCCGTCACCGGACAACAACCGATGCAACCCTCCTATATCGATGCGGGCCAGGCGATGTACACCCGAAAGAGTGATCCATCCTGTGCGTCCATCCGGCGACAGCGCCAGTCCCCACGGGTCGGCGGCGCCCTCGGACACCCGATCCAATAACACGGTGGCCAACCGTGCATGCCGGGTCATATCGATGATCGACAGTGCGTTGGTATTCACCCAGCCGCGATCCAGTTGCGAGGTGGGCAGCGTCACATGCCCGATAGTATGCGTCACATACGCATACCTTCCATCCGGGGAGACACGTACCTGCCGGCCGTTGGTCGATCCTGCCGGCAAACCAACAGCGAATGCGCGCATATCCCGTGTCGAGATAAGCGCCAGCCGGGTGCTGACGCGCAGGTCTCGCGAGTCCATGCCAGGCGTCTGACCGCTGACCGCCAACCATGCGCCATTCGGTGACAGCGCCAGAAAACCCGGTTCGTGTATAGTTTGAAGCGCGTGTCGTGCGGCGGTGCGCAGCGAGAGCTTGTACACCCGATGCGTGGACCGACAGCTGACCCAGAGTGTACCGTCATGGGCCGCCACATCGTAGGGATGCCTGTCCACGGCGAACCGCCGCAGTACCCGTCCGGACGCGCTCTCGATTTCCGCGACAGTTCCAGCGCCATACTCGGCGACGTAGCACCGGCCGCCGGACCAGCAAACGCCGGTCGGCTGCCCCCGCAGGGTGACCGTGCGGATCAGCCGGCCATCACCCAGCAGGTAGAGGCTGCCGGCTGTCCGGTCGGTAACGGCCAGCATCGCTCCATCGGCTGACCAACTGACCGCATACGGTGACCGCGCAGGCAGAATGTGATCACGCCTGGCCGCGGAGACCACCATGGCCAGCAGGCTTGCGGCCGTTCCCAGTACAAGAAACAGCCGCATCCAACCGGTCACCGGATCGCCTCAATCAGCAGGCAGTCCAGCCCCAGGTAATACCCGGATGATTCCGAGCCGCTGCCAAGACACTCCAGACTCACCGTGTGAGAGCCGGCGCTTAACTGACGCACCCCCAGATTGATGACTTGCGGCAATACCGTAGTAGCGAATAGATCGACGGCAGGCTTGATCATGACGCCATCCAATCTGACCCGGTAGATACCGTAGTCGAACGACCGTGTCGCATGGACAAACACCCGGTACTTACCCGGTTCACTGATGGTAAACGGCACCGTCAGCGATGCTGGCAGCCGCTCGGGAGTAAACAGAATCTGCGCGCTTCCGCTCCATGCCGGGCTCTCCTGAACGATGATGGGCTTACCCTCCGCGCGGAACGCTTCAGCGAGGCCCTCTGCTTCGACTACGTGCAACGCAGCGATCCGTTGCAGACGTTCTGATACAGAGGGCAGCTTTGGAAAGGGCGCATGCGGTTCCAACTGGTACCAGTACGCCACGCTGCTGAAGTCATCCGCACGCTCCGCAAAACCATCCCAAGACCCATCCGCGCGCTTAGCGGCCCCTTTGTGTTCTATGGTCATCCGCAGGCTCGTCTTAAACGGCACAGGGTCCGGAATATGGAACCGATAGGCCGTTGTACTGTCACCTGCAGACATCCCTTCAACCAGCGGTGCGCCATAGAACAGCCCATCTTGCTTGCGAATGCCCCAGGCGTCACAAAAGTAGTCTTCGCTCCCGGTCCCCTTCAGGCTGGGTACCCGCTCGCCGTCTATGTAGAAGAAGTCATCCCCTTCGCCCCACCAGCCGTCGGTGCGTTGCGCCACCGACAGCTGACATCCGACGAAGTGCCCGTCACCGCGTGCGTCCAAGATCGTGTAGTCTTCACCTGGCTTGCAGGGGAACTGCTGTCGGTACTGGGCATGGAAATACGGAGTACGCGCAGGCATCTTTTTGAGCCGTTGCCAATCGATGTACCAGAAGAACGCCTGACAAGGCTCAGCGCCCTCATTGGTGATGGTCAAGCGCGCGCTCTTGCGGAACGGCATCACGAAGTAGCAGTTTCTGGCCCGGCCGTCAGCAGTAACCCGAAACGGCAGGCTGTGGACATCCACATCAAGTCCATGTCCCTGGCAGAAAAAGTCGTTGACAGGTACTTCCACGCTGGGCGATGTCTCACCGTCCCAGTACATGCGCAGCACCATTTTCCGACCATAGTAGCGCTCGTTACTGGCAATCGTGAACCAGATGTGCGTGATCCGACCGGGGCCTTTCAAGTCGGCCAACGTCAGGGTTTCCCCAGCCGGGATCCATCGGGCGTCGCCGTTACCTGTCTTCCAGTTGGGGTCCGAGCTGCTTGATCGCTGCGCTGTGTAGTCCTTGATTTCCGGTAGCCCATTCAACATCGGCAGAGGCGACGCTTGGACCGTGGCGCAGAAGCACAGACACCAGCACGCCAACAGCCGGATCATCCACATACATGCCTGTGCCTGCGCGCATCCATTCGCAGGCGTCATCGTTGCCGGAGGCCGGCTGATCATTCTATGGACTCCATTTCGATATAGTCCAACCCCAAAAGGTACCCGTCTGACATGGGGTTGTGGCCGATACATTCAAACGTGAGTACATGTCGGCCCGCCTTGAGTGGCCGTGCCGCCAGTCGGAGGTTCTGGTTCGTCACCGATGGGGCATACAGATCAATGGACCTGCGGATGACCTCGCCGTTGAGCGACAGGCGGTAGGTCCCATAGTCCCATGAACGGGTCAGTGCGAGAGAAAGCCGGTACTGCCCGTCTTCAGGCACCGTAAACGGAATCTCGATACTCGCAGGTAACTCACGCGGCAGGAACCAAAGTTGCGCTCCGCCGTTCCATGCACCCTCCTGGCGCGTGGGCGCAGGCCCCACGGTTACCGCTTGATCCAAGAGTGACTCGCCCTCAATCAGGCGTGCGTTGCGCATCGGAGGGAGCCGATCCGAAACCTTTGGCAGCATAGGGAATGGCGCATGCGGCTCCAACTGGTACCAGTAGGCGACGCTGCTGTAGTCATCGAAACGTTCTGCAAAGCCGTCGATCTGTCCGCCTTCCAGAAACTTCACACCCTTGTGTTCTATTGTCATGCGCAGGCTCTTTTTGAACGGCACCGGATCGGGAATATGGAACCGATAGGCCGTGGTGCGATCACCGGTCAGCATGCCCTCGACCAGGGGCGCTCCATAGAACAGGCCGTCCTGCTGACGAAGGCCCCACGCGTCACAGAAGTAGTCTTCGGTACCTGTACCCTTCAGACTGGGCACCTCTTCGCCATCAATGTAGAAGAAGTCATCGCCTTCTCCCCACCAGCTGTCAGTACGCTGGCGAATGGAGAGCATGCAGCCCACGAAGTGTCCCTCGCCGACGGCCTCCAATATGGTGTAGTCCTCACCCTTCACGCAAGGAAACTGCTGGCGGTACTGGGCGTGGAACGTCGCCGTACGGGCAGGTAGACGCTTCACCTTCTGCCAATCGATGTACCAGTACAAGGCGTGACAGGGCTCGTCACCCTCATTGGTCATGGTGATCCGAGCGCTCTTGCGGAATGGCATCACAAAGTAACAGTTACGCGCCCGGCCGTCAGCGGTGACACGGAACGGCAGACTGTTCACGTTCATGTCCAGACCATGCCCTTGGCTGAAGAAGTCGTTCACGGGCACATCGACACTGGGGGTGCGTTCGCCATCCCAGTACATGCGCAATACCAGTTTACGGCCGTAAAACCGCTCGTTGCTGGCGATCGTAAACCAGATGTGGGTGATCCGGCCGGGCCCTTTCAAGTCGGCCAGTGTCAGTGTCTGACCGGGCGCTATCGGCCGCGCGTCACCGTTTCCGTTCTGCCAGTTGGGATCGGCGCTGCTGGAGCGCTGAGCGGTATAGTCTTTAAGTTCAGGCAGACCATTCAGCATGGGAAGCGGCGCTTGCGCCACGCTCACAGATGCCGCAGCGACCGAGCACACTGCGGTAAACCAGAACCAGATTCGCAAAATGGCACCTCCAGAGAGTGAGTATCCTGTTCGCCACTCAGAGCGTATGCACCTGCAGCCTGAAACACGCAATACTACTATGAGTGGTTCAATCAGGGTGATGGTGTGCGATAATGCAAATGAGTATCAGTACGCTTCATTACGGTTTACGAGGAGGATGGTATGAGTCGCCTGAATCAGGAAGCTGCCAACGCGATCCGAACTCGACTGCCCCAGTTGTCCGAGAGTACCGCCATGTGGCACTACCAGCGTATTCCTGGCTTGATGGAACGGCACGGAGCCTTGGGTACCGAACGGTGCCTGCAGGACTGCGAATACCACTTTTCATAACCTGTCCGAAGCCGTCGAAGCGAACGATCCCGCACTGTTCCAGGACTACATGAGATGGGCTCGGGAACTGTTCGACAGTATCGGTTTCGAAGGACGGTCCATTCTGGACATTCTGACCGCTATGAGAACAGCAGCGGAGCGCCATCTGGCTCCTGAACACGTGGAACTGCTGTCCCAGTTCTTAATGAGTGCCGAGCATGACCAGAAGACGCACGCCATCTCTTCCCAAGCCAACGAACACGAACGCCTCTCTGACTTGGCAGAGCAATACCTGCGGCTGCTGTTGACGGGACGCCGCCATGACGCCGCCTTGCTGATCGATGATGAGATGCGACGCGGCGCCACCATCCGGGATCTGTACCTGACCGTATTCCAGCCCACGCAGCGGCGTATCGGCCAGCTCTGGCAACGGAATGAAGTCACTGTCGCACAGGAACACTACTGCACGGCAGCCACGCAGCTCATCATCGCACGTCTGTACCCGCTTGTGTTTAACTCGCCCCGTAACGGGTTGAGGATGTTGGCCGCTTGCACCAGCGGGGAACTGCACGAACTGGGAATTCGGATGGTGGCCGACTTCTTTGAACTGGACGGATGGGATACGTACTACGTAGGCGCCAACACACCGCCGCTCGCGGTGGTTCAGGCAGCACAGCAGCATCAGCCGCACTTGATCGCCCTCAGCGCCACCATGACCTTCCACATCACACGGTTGCGATCCATCATCAAGGCGCTGCGCAGTGACCCGCAACTGTCGGCTGTCCCCATCATGGTCGGAGGATATCCGTTCAACACATCGCCACAGCTTTGGCAATCGGTGGGAGCGGATGGTTACGGCCCGGACGCGGACATGGCGATTCAAGAGGCGCATAAACTGGTGGCCAGAGGCGCGGCATGAGCGCGGGACCCCATCCAGGTATCGCTCTGGAGTGCGACGTTCTGGGCCGTATTGAGCGCGTCATTAACGACTCAATGGGACTGGAGCGCGTGTTCAGTCCGGGTGTGGCCTTCACCGCCTGCGTGTCCCGAGATGCCTTCTCCAAAGCACTTGATTTTCTCACCAGCGCCCGACGTGAGGGAGCGACGTATGGATGGGAATTGCCGATTGAGACGCCTCAGTCGATCCGCATCATCCATTTCGCGGCCACAGCTACCCCGTTTGGCGTAATGATCGTGGGAGGCAACACCGACACTGAGCTTCTGACCATGGCGGAAGAGGTCATGCGGATGAACAACGAGCAGGCCAACGCGTTGCGCGAAGCGGCCCGACGCTCGGCCCGCGCGAGGTCGGATGACAATACCGAAACCAGCATGTTCGATGAAATCAGCCGTCTGAACAACGAGTTGACCGCCGTGCAGCGGCAACTGGCTCGCCAGAACCAGGAACTCGAGCGAACTAACGAACAGATGAACCGGTTTCTCGGGATGGCGGCACATGACTTGCGCAGCCCCATCGTGGCGATCCGATCCTTCACGCGGTTCCTGCTGGATGACCTCGGCGTGTCGCTGACGGATGAGCACCGGGAGTTTCTTGAGGTCATGCACCGCTCGGCGGCCTACATGTCAGATTTGGTACATGATCTGCTGGATGTCAGCGTCATCGAGTCCGGCCGGCTGACATTAATGAAGGAGCCGGTGGACCTGGGCGAACTGATCCGCGACCAAGTCAATCTTCACCGCCCCATCGCCAAACGGCGATCAATCGAAATAGGCATTCAGTTACCCGAGCAGGCGATCATCACCGACGTCGATCGAACCCGACTCACGCAAGCCGTGGGCAATCTGATTGGAAACGCCATCAAATTCTCACCTGACGGCGCTCGTGTGGATGTCCTCATCAAACAAGAGGACAACAAAGTCCGGATTGATGTGACCGATTCCGGTCCTGGTATCCCGGAAGCGGAGCAACACCTGTTGTTCAACGCCTTCGAGCGCACCTCGGTTCGGCCGCAGGGCGGTGAAAAGAACAGCGGGCTGGGGTTGGCGATCGCTAAGCGGGTGGTACAAGAGCACGGCGGTGAATTGAGCGTGCACAGCATACCAGGCCAAGGCAGTACATTCACCATCACCTTGCCACTCGCCCCCAACAGATAATACGGTTGGGCTGGCCCCGCACGACAAGCCCAGCCCAACCCACCAGGCCACTACCTGGCCGGCAGCACGAACAATCTACCCTCGCCATCCTCCAGACCGACCTGCAGGCCGGGTAGATCGGGGCTGTCATCCCGCACAGGAGCCAGCTTACCGGTCTTCTGATCCACTTCCAGCACCGACTCAACCGGCACATCGAATCCCACAGTTGGCCAGGCGCTCAGCGCATATCGGTAATTCATCAGTAAAACCGCGCGGCGGCCGTCAGCCAACTGGAAGCCGCCGACCAGCAGATCAAGTTGCGGATCCACGCTCTCTCCACGCTTGAGGGACCGCACACCGATCTCACGGGCAACCGACTCATCTGCATCGCCTTTCACGCGGTATACCCCAGTGCTGGCGGCGCTTACCAGGTACGGTCCTAAGGATCGGATGCGCCGGTTTAGCCGCACCGCGTGGTCATAGTGGCGCGTGGGCAGATCGTCACGACCGATAATCGCGCCGCCTTTCGGGAACTCACCCCCGGCCGGGGTGTAATAGCAGAAGTACAGCACGCCTTTGGCCCCATATGCCATGGAGGCGAATACCTGCCATCGCAGTTGCGCCTCGGTCGGATCTGTGTGCGGACCATACGGCATGGAGTTAAAGAAGTTCCAGTACGGCACACCGGCACGCAGTGACTCCCGGCGGAAGACCTCCAAGTTTGCGCAATACCCATCTCGCCCATCGCCATCCGGTAAAAAGATGGGATAGTGGTCAAAGCAAAGCAGGTCCGGATTCACCTCATCCACAAACCGGCGTACATGCTCTTCGTATGTAGGCGTGCCCAGCATCCCGGAGTTCGCATACGTGGGCAGCAGGTTGATGTAAGCTAATACGCCCGGACGCTCGCGGCGGATCTCATCGGCCAGCTTGCGCAGCGCAGGAAATTCGGCAGCCGATGGTTCGTCTCTCAGGCTGTATCCGATCAACGCTTTGCCCTTGGGCCAGGTCTTTACTTCGCCTTTTGGGCGGTGTACAATAGCCCCCATACGGTGCTTCGCCGCCAGTTGAAGCACACGCGCGGCATCCCCGCCAAAACCGCCAATGACGGTGTTAAACCCGGCAGCCGCCAGCTCTTTGTAACGGGCATCGGCCTTTTCGTCTATCGGTGGGTCTACCCACAGACCGATGGCGAACTCATTCTGCTGCCAACGCACCGGTTGATCAGCGCTCACCGGCGCCACCGCCGCGATGGCGCAGAGCGCCACCATACACCAAAACACCATGTACATACCTCCTTGCGCAGTGTGTTCCGACACAGAACCTGTCTACACCCGACCGAACACCAATGGTTCGAGCAGATCCAGGCGCCGCAGCATTTCCGGAGCCGTTTCCGGTCGGAACTGGGTGATCATCGCTTCGTACCGCTCCGCATGATACGCCCGTGCGGCGCGGCGCCAGATCAACGCCGGGTCGAACGCGCTGTGCGGCCGCAGGTCCCGTTTGGGTGGTTTACGTGCACCGGTGAGTATCGGCTCCAGCCATTCCAAAGCTCGGGGAAGCCCTACCCCGCGAGCATCCCGCCAACGCCACAGGTCGTCTCCTAAGGTTTCGCCAACCCGAGCCAAGGCGACCCATGCCTTCAGGTTAAACAGGCAGTAGTGAGTGGGCAGAGTCCTCGCCAGCTCATGCGGCTGGCTGCCGTCCGCACGCAGCTGTTGAACCAGG
This sequence comes from uncultured bacterium, assembly GCA_964650005.1. Classification (GTDB taxonomy): domain Bacteria; phylum Armatimonadota; class HRBIN16; order HRBIN16; family HRBIN16; genus CAZHSN01. Next base: position 120,559 of record CAZYPZ010000011.1, read on the forward strand.
CGTCGCCGCGCACTCATGATGACCCGCTGCCCCTGTTCTGTGTCACCCGCAAACAATGAAAAAGAGGCCACCTGCACGTCATACCAGGTTCCATGGTTGTTCTCCATGCGCGCTTCCATGCGTCCGGCCCGGCTGGTCAGCAGCCAGCGGGCCATGTCGCCGAACCAACGCTGCATGACGGCGGTGTCATGCTGCGTCCACCCGGACCAACCCTGCATCATAGCCACACAGTCCGGGATCCAGACCATCAGATGCGACTCGATGATGCCCCACCAGGCGCCTGCCAACAACCCTGGCACCCGCTGGGCAAACCGCATATGCGGGTTCATCCGGGTAGATGGATCGATATACCACGTACGCAAGACAAGCGCAGCGCGCTCCGCGTACTGTGCCTGACCGGTAAACCACCAGGCCAGCGCGAGGATTTGGGATGCCTGACACATCTGCCCCATCGGTACGCTGTCCAGCTTGTCCCGTTCGGGATTCACGCGTCCATCCCGCGGAATGTAGGGCTTACGCGTGATGGGGTTTGGCCAGAAATAGGGTGACTGACTGACGTAGTCGTGCGGGTCCTTGGTGGGCGCCAGATCCTTCTTGTAAGTCACCGACCACGGTCCTTGAGTCATCCAATGGTTCGCTTCGGCCAGCAATGCTTGAAGGCCGGCTTGCACGTTCGCATCGCCGCGCTGCAACCGGTATCTGCCGATCAGGAAGGCTCTGCGGTCGAACCATGTCAGCTGCTCAGGCAACGCAGGACCATCCGATACGAACCATTGTTCCTTCATGCGTACCGCTCCTTAGGGTCTCCATTCCGGCGCCATCGACGTTGGTCTGCACCCAACCTGGCGCACATCCGCCCCCGTCGTGCCGCGCTTCCATCCGTCCGAGTCGGCGGGCAACCGGTAATCGCCCCGTGCGGGATCACGCGGCGACACGACCTCGAAGCTTGTATGGGGATCATACCGGCCATTTTGAAGCTGACGCCATGCGGCCCAATCCGTGCCCACCCAGTCACGCTGCACATGGGCTCGTTCGACCGGGAAAGACCAGACGTTGTAGTCCGACTCTTGGATCGTGTCATCCCGCCAGGGATATATCGAGTAGATATACGGGCCGTGACTGTTCCAGATGATGTTCCGACGCAGCGTCAACAGCCCGACTCTCTCGTCGGCTATCCCCGGGTCGCTGTCCGGCCGATTGGCAAGACCGGCCTCCGCTATTAAACAGGCAGCCGTGAAGTCGCAGTCAGCCACCACATTCCGCTCCACCACGTTGTGCATACCCTTGATGATAAATGGATAGCTGTGCTCCGAGCCGCCCAGACGACGAATCACATTACCGCGCACAGTGAACCACTTGGATGCGTCGTCCAGGTAGATGCCGGCTATGATCGCCCTAGGGTAAAACGCCTTCACATCTGTGATCAGGTTGCCGACTATCGCGTTACCGGAGCCCGCAGCCCAGGCATTGAACGCTCCGCCGTCGCTGCTCGCGCTCATCACACGCTCTGCCAGGCATCGTTCAATCCGCACCTGACGCGTGTGGAGAAAGCGGAGATGATTGGCCCAGTTTACCGGAAGGCCATACAACACCCCGCCTAGCCCACCACTGGTTCGCGGCGCCTTCATGTAGTTATAGCTATATCCCAGCAGGCAGACCGCATTGCGCGGCAGGTTTCGGAAGGTGCATCGGGAGATGCGATGCCGGCCGCTTTGATAAAGCCAGATGCCGGCGCCATGCCCAAGGCGTTCGCCACATCGGTCAAACAGACAGTCCTCGATCACGAAGTTCCGGCTGACATCGGCCTGCTCGGGAGTGCGAAATGGCCCATCACCTGGCGGGTATCCCATGAACAGCAATCCACAAAAACCGATTTGTGTGAACCGGCAACCTTTGACCGTGAGGCCGGTATTACGGCCGAAACCGCTGATCGCTGAGTCACCAATTCCCCGAAAGCGGCAACGGGTGAATGCAACATCGCGGGTGTTGTACAGGAACACCATCCCGTCGCTCCATTGACCCGCGGGGCCATGCGTCGGCATGGCGTCATTTCCGGCAAAGTCCACGTCCACAAACCGCACCGGTCCCACAAGCAACGAGATCGCATCGCCCTTGATGTCGATCACTCGGCCTATCACAGGCCGTTGAATGTTTACCGGACGTTTATGACTGATCAACCAGAGACGCCCGCCCTGCCTGTCATGCCACCATTCGCCCTCTCGATCGAGAAACAGGCGGCTTCCGGACAGTGCATACCGGTTGTTGGCGCTGACTTGCCACCACGTGGGCGAACCCAAGGTCAGGCGGCGTGTTTGCGGATCCCATGAAGTAACGGATGCCCGTGACTGGTACCAGTCGTACGCCCAGCCATCATGATGGGCGCCAGCCCAAATATCCACATAGACGTCAGATGCCGACAGGTTCGATGGTACATCACCAGGCTTCGCGGTCACAATGGATGCCCCATCGATCACCGCTCCATTCTCCGTGGTCAACCAGCCGGAGTTGGGATGTCGCGCCAAAGCTAACGAATGTCCATCGCGATAGAGCGTGTGGAATTGCGCACCGGCCGGCACCGGAGCCGACCAGAGTCCAGGCTCCGACTCTTGCCAGCCGGAGACAGGCATTGTACCGGTAATGCACGCTCGCCGCGTGGGATCGGAGGACCGAATGCTCAGCCCCTGAACCGGACAGTGCAAGCGACCGATCAACAGCTTGTGAGACACCACGTGCTGGCCGGGCATCAGCCAAACAGTGAGGGGGCGATCCCGGCGATGGTGGATCTGTTGACGGGCAAGATGAAGCGCCGTCGACAGCGTGGCGACCGGTTGACGCCGAGCGCCCGGCCACCGGTCATCACCCTGAGGGGAGACCCAGACATCCGCAACGGCGGATGATGCGATGATCGCACACAGTACAGCGCATCCCCAGCGCATCAGGGCCTCCTGTAAGTCGCAGATGGCCTACTATTCCGCCTGACAGCAGCGATATCCTGCCGTCAGGCGGAATACGGTGTCATGCGTTCCCTGTTTTGTGTTCCTGTCGGCTCTGCCAGATCAGGATCAGGCTCAGCACGATGCCGACCAGGCACACCACGCCGGCCACCACGAACGCCTGATTATAGCTGCCAGTGGACTTCAGGATGGCAGCGCCGACCTGCGGACCGGCGATGGCCGCCACGCTGAACGCACTGAACAGCAACCCATAGTTCACCGCCAGCGCCCGTGCACCGAACGCATCCGCACACAGAGACGGAAAGGTGCCCAGATAGCCGCCGAAGCAGAGTCCGATCACTATGAACGTGGCGACCAGTGTTAGGCGCAGAGATGCGGTAACAGGAAGCAGGAACATCGCGATGGCCGTCAGCACGAACATCAGCAGCAGCGCCATGGGCCGGCCGATCCGGTCGCTGGCGGCCCCCCACAAGATGCGCCCGAATCCGTTCGCCAGCCCCAACAGCGAGGCGACGACTGCACCCGCAGCGGCGATCTTGGCCGGATCACCCAGTGCTTTGATGTCCGTAGCCATCATCTGCGCGATGGGCGATGCCTGACTGATGACCATCAGTCCGCTGAAGGCCCCGCAGGCGTACATCGCGTAAAGCAGCCAGAAGCGACCGGTCCTCAGCATTTGCTGCCAGGCCACCGATCCGCCGGAAGCCACTTGGGCGGGCGTAGGCTTGAAGCCTTTGGGCACAAAGTCAGCGGGAGGCGGCGCCACCATCAAAGCCGCCAGCACAAAGAGTATGATGAACACGCTGCCCAACACCTGAAACGCGAACAGCACACCATCCTGAGGCAACGGACGCATCCGGATGAGCCAGTCGGCAATGGGGGCGATCAGAAACGAGCCCAATCCCAAAGCGCCGACAACCAAACCGGAAGCCAGACCGCGTTTGTCCGGGAACCAGCGCACCGATGTGGCCACCACAGCCCCATAGGCAGCGCCGCTTCCCAGCCCCATCATCACCCCGAAGGTGGCGAAGAACTGAGCCTGAGACTGAACGAATCCGTTCAGCAGCATCCCGACTGCGAACAACAGCCCTCCGCCGGCGATCACGAGGCGTGGACTCCGGCGATCGGCGATGCGGCCGCTGAGCAGCATGCCCAATGGAAGACAGCCGAGGTTGATGGAAAACGCCGTGGCCCATACCGTCATATCGGGCACCAATGCGCCGGTCGGATCCGGAATGCGTACGCCGTCAGGACCGGGGATCATCTTGGGGACCATGAGGTTGAGATGCGTGAGCATCGGTTTGGCAAACACACTGGAGGCGTATGCCGCCCCCTGACACACATTGGCCAGTATGCCGGCCACCAGCACGAGTAAACGCCGAGTCTCCAGTGTCATTCAACAGGCTCCCGTTAGAATGTATGGTTACTGCAGTTACAAAAAAGGGGCGAGACCCGCTCGTCTCGCCCCGCCAATATCTGGTGGACCGTGCAGGACTCGAACCTGCGACCCATTGATTAAGAGTCAATTGCTCTACCAGCTGAGCTAACGGTCCGGAAGCATAGACAAGTATACATCTACACTGCGCGAGCTGTCAACCTGCTCCAGAGACCAGTAGTCAGGCATGGATATGTCACACTAGGGATGCAAAACCCAAAGGAGGCTACCCAAAACATGAAATGTCCGGTCTGCGAAGAGCGTCTGAGACCAGTCGAGCGTTTCGGCGTAGAGATAGACATCTGCCCTGGATGCAAAGGGGTGTGGTTGGATAGAGGTGAACTGGACAAGATACTGCAGATGGCTGCAACTGACCAATCGACAGCCCCATCGACACCACCGACACGTCCCGAATACCGGGAGCGGTACGACAACCGACCTCGCCGTGACGACGATGATGATTATGACTACGATCGGAGTTACGGCCGCCGGCAACGTCGACGTGGTCATTGGTTGAGCGATCTCTTTGACAACATCGGAGACTGATCATGCGATCTGAAGATTACCAATCCACACTCGACCATCAGTTGCTGAATGCCTCCCGGCGGACTTCGTTCACCCAAAGCGAGAGCTGGCGGATTTTCCGCATCATGAGTGAGTTCGTGGAAGGCATCGAAACCCTGGCGCCCGTGGAACGCGCCGCGGCGCTGTTCGGAAGCGCCCGCATCAAGCCGGACCATCCGTGGTACGATGCCGCCCGACGGACCGCACACCGACTGGCGGAAGCCGGGATCACGGTCATCACCGGCGGCGGCCCCGGGATCATGGAGGCGGCCAATCGCGGCGCCAAGGAGGGCGGCGGTCTCTCGGTGGGGTGCAACATCGAGCTGCCGCATGAACAGAAATCTAACGACTATCTGGATATATCCATCGATTTCCACTATTTTTTCTGCCGTAAAGTGATGTTTCTGAAGTACGCCAGCGCGTATATTGGCTTTCCCGGCGGCATGGGCACGCTGGACGAGGTGTTCGAGGCGCTTACGCTGGCGCAAACCGGCAAGCTGGAAGAGTTCCAGGTTGTGTTGTACGGCCGCGACTACTGGGACCCTCTGGTAGGATTCATGCGTGACCGGATGCTGGCGAACGGGTTCATCTCACCGCACGATCTGGACCTGTTCCGGATCACCGACAACGCCGAAGAGGCCGCGGAGATGGTGATCGAGTTCGTTCACTCCTTGCCGCCGCTGCCGATCCGGCCGGGGAGCTGCTGATGGATGCGTTGCAACTGCGCGTGGGCGCTATAACCCCGCAGTCATCCGTTAACGGTCCCCATCAACGATTCGTCATCTGGTGCCAGGGCTGCCCGATCCGATGCCCCGGATGCATCAATCCGCAATTGCAGCCCTCCGATTGCGGGATCACCATAGCAGTGGACGAGATGGCCAAACGGATACTGATGGAGCCCGGCATCGAAGGGGTGACCTACACCGGCGGCGAGCCATTCGCTCAGGCGGTCGCACTGACCGCACTGTCCAAACGGATCCGCGGCCGCGGACTGGGCATTGTCTGCTACTCGGGCTACACGCTGGAACAGCTGCAAGCTCCCGATGCGCCCGAAGGGGCCGCAGCGCTTCTGGAGCAGGTGGACCTGCTGATCGACGGACCATTCCTGATCGACCAACTGCAGAACCTTCCCTGGAGGGGCAGCGCCAATCAGCGGCTGATCGCCCTGACCCCGCGCTACCGCGACGCCTTGGAACAGGCAGCCGCGCGAACGCCGACCGCCGAGATGGCGCTGACACATGGTGCGCTCACACTGACCGGCTTCTGGCCCGATGGCTTTGCGGAACGCCTGGAGCGTACGCTGGCCGATGGTCCCGATCCCCGTTTCAGGGAAGCGCCTGACAGTCCACTCCGCGGATGAACCGGCAGGCGTCCTGTAAAGCGCCGGCGTGACGCCCGTAACAGGCAGCCACATGGTGAATATACGGCCCGTTAATGAACGCCTGTTCCCAGGCGGGCCAGTCATTCACTTCAACCCACAGCCAGGTGTTCTGCGTGGGTGGACCGTCGATTGAGCGGCACTCCCCGGTGATCGCCCGATAGACCCCTGCATCGCCGTCAAAGCGAAAGATGGTCAATTCGCCGGGCTTCATCTGCCAGTGACAGGAACCCGGCTGGATGCCGGGCAGGATCCAGTGCGGCCCCACGGAAGCAGTCGTATCCGGGCGCCGTCGGGAGGGCGGAAACGCGCAGTGCCAGAGCAATACGCCGTTGTCATGGGTCGGATGACGCGCGGTAAGGTCTGCGAACAGGATCGGCTCGCTGTCGCCTGAAGCGGCCGAAAGCATCGCCGCACTGATCGCACCGTGGATATCGGTTTCACAGGCCAGCGGCAGTCCGGCATCCGCTGCCAATGCGGTGCCGAATTCCACCATCGCTCCCAGCTCCTGACAGATCGAATCGAATGACTGCAGCGCGATAGCATCCAGGCGCTCGCGCTCTGCCGCCTCCAACAGCGCGTCCCGGACTCCGAACTGATGCAGCAACGGCAAGTCGTCTGTAAAACCATCGAACCTCAGCTGCTCACGCCACGCAGCCAGTTCAAGGGCATACGCATCCTGCCGTTCGGCCGTCAGCTGCTTCACCCGCCGAATGAACAGCACGAGATCGATGGGCAGCACTTCGACCCCGAACCGCTGCAGCAGTTCACTTTCGTTGATGATAGTGGTCCAGAAAAAGTCGATGCGCTGTCCCACCTGGCCAATTCGCATGCCGCGTAGCCGGTTGGCCGCAGAGGCCGCACCGATGAAGCGCAGGATGCCCTGCTTGAAGGCAGGATCATCGGGCCAGCAGTTGGGGATATAACTGAACGGCGTGCCCAATTTGGAGATCACCTTGCTGCTGGCGAGCAGACCACAGAGCGTGTCGCACAGCCGTGTACCGTCTTCCAGCGGCGGCGCATCGCGCGGCCCCCACAACAACGTGGGCAGTCCCAGGTCGCGTGCGATCACACCGGCCGCACCCTCGGTGCCGAAATTGCCGTGCATCAGAAACAGCGCCTGTGCCCCCTGCTGCCTCAGACAATGCACAGCGGGGCCCACATCTGCCTGCGAGCGCACCACCCCGTCGGGCACGGCGTTATCGATATCCACCCAGCGGATGATCCAATCGGAAAACATCGCCTGCACCATCCGTTTGTGGCGCACCGCCTGGGCATGGCTGAACACGAACTTCCCGATGGGACACAACCCCAGAACCAATCGCCTGTCTCGCATCTCGGCCACCTCCGGGAATAGTGTAACGTGAGGTGCGGCCGTTGGCCGTACGGGGCATGCAGCCCTGCGGGCTGCGGGCAAGCTGGGCTTCGCCCAGCGGGCAGGCGCCTTCGGCGCGGGCAAGCAACCCTTCGGGTTGCGGGCAACGGCCCTTGCGGGCCTGGGGCAAACGGGGCCTTGCCCTGCGGGCTGCGGGCAAGCTGAGCTTCGCCCAGCGGGCAGGCGCCTTCGGCGCGGGCAAGCAACCCTTCGGGTTGCG
>CAZYPZ010000011.1:128584-130396 GCA_964650005.1 uncultured bacterium
GCCCTTGCGGGCCTGGGGCAAACGGGGCCTTGCCCTGCGGGCTGCGGGCAAGCTGGACTTCGCCCAGCGGGCAGGCGCACCTGCAGTGCGCGGGCAACGGCCCTTGCGGGCCTGGGGCAGGCGCCTTCGGCACGGGCAGCGACATCACACGATACCTGCCCCCCCGCGGAGCAGAGCGATGCGCATGCCCGGTGGCCGCAGGCCGCCCGGCCCGCACGGCAAGCGAAAGCGCGCCGTGCCTGCCCGTGAGCCGAAGGCTCGCTCTCCCTGAGTGCTTACGTCAGGAAGAACAGCAGCGGATCCATGACGCGGCGACAGACGGGTTTTTGGGTGAGCCGCGAGCCTTGGGGACGGGCGCCGAGCGCCGAAAACACGGAGAAATGAACCGTATCGAAATGATCCCGGGCCGCATTCACGAACTGACGCGCGCCCAGATACCGCTCGCACCACCAGGCGAGCCGGGTGGACATCGACCGCATTCGCTGCAGATACGTCTTCATATCGCGGTAGTCATTGGGGGTTTCACTGGTCAGATAACCCAGGATATCTGCGGAGTCGTTTGTCAGCTGACTGGCCAGCAGATCGGCCTTTGAGAACGCCACAACCAGGTGCTGCCGATGGGTATCGCCATTTAACTCACTCAACCCGCTGATATAGGTGGCCAGAAGCCGATACATCGCCTCGGCGGGCTGCACCAGATCGGCCGGACTGATGATGAACAGCACGGTACGCGCGCGCTGCAGAAAGCCGGCGTACTCGACCAGATCTGAAGTGCGTTCGAAACACTCGCCGGCGGTGTCGTAGAACAGCAACGAGCACGGCGATATCTCGGGCACGTTCGCCATCCGGACCAACGTGGGTACCGGGAAGCTTTTCTGGCTGGCGGCCGGCAACTGGCCCGTTTCCAGCGACTGCAGGTTGGCCATCACCGTGTCGATGCTGGCGTCGCTGATCGGCAACGTGTAGAACCCCGGCCAGATGACGCTCATGTCGCGCAGGCGACGAAAGAGCGATGCGAAATAGACGGTCTTGCCGTGTTGACGGAAGCCGACCGCATTGAGCACCATAGGGGGGTATGTGGCGTAGTCACGGATATACAATGCCGGGATCCGCGCCCGACACAAGGGGCACTCCCCGTTCTCGGCCAGCGCGATATCCACCAGGCACATGGGGCACATGAGGGTTGGTTGCCGAAGCATCCTGCGCATGGCTACATTATAGCGCGCCGCGCCTAACAGCGCTTCGCGCGGGCATGCGGGGCTATGCCCCGCGGGCAGGCAGCCCTGCGGGCTGCGGGCAAGCGCACCTGCGGTGCGCGGGCAACGGCCCTTGCGGGCCGAGGGCAGGCGCCTTCGGCGCGGGCAGCAACATCACACTACACCTGCATACGCGGAGCAAAGCGACGCTCATGCCCGGCGGCTGCAGGCCGCCTTGCCCACACGGCAAGCGAAAGCGCGCCGTGCATGCCCCGCGGGCAGGCAGCCCTGCGGGCTGCGGGCAAGCGCACCTGCGGTGCGCGGGCAACGGCCCTTGCGGGCCGAGGGCAGGCGCCTTCGGCGCGGGCAGCAACATCACACTACACCTGCATACGCGGAGCAAAGCGACGCTCATGCCCGGCGGCTGCAGGCCGCCTTGCCCGCACGGCAAGCGAAAGCGCGCCGTGCATGCCTGCGGGCAGGCAGCCCTTCGGGCTGCGGGCAAGCGCCCCTGCGGTGCGCGGGCAACGGCCCTTGCGGGCCGGGGGCAGGCGCCTTCGACGCGGGCAGCAACATCACACTACACCTGCATACGCGGAGCAAAGCGACGCTCATG
>CAZYPZ010000011.1:130496-132453 GCA_964650005.1 uncultured bacterium
CGGCGGCTGCAGGCCGCCTTGCCCGCACGGCAAGCGAAAGCGCGCCGTGCATGCCCGCGGGCCAAAGGCCCGCATGCCCGCAGCCCGCAGCCCGCAGGGTCGCCTCACCCCAGCGATGCCAGTACATTGCGGGCGTGGGGAGTGGGATTGGCATTGGGCAGGTAGTGGATCTGCACCGGAGGCAGCGGATCGTACGCCTCCTGCAGATGGAGCACCAGACGCTCGATCTGCGCGTCCGTGGCCCGGCCAATCTCGATGCGGTCAACCTGCATGCGCGGCGGCATCAGCTCAAATGGAACGCGAAGCACCCCGTCCGACAGCTCCCATCGATCCGGACCGTCCGCATCGAGCACCACCGCCAGTATCTGCACGCCGTCCAGCGCGTAATCCGGATGGTAGAGCCGCTCGCAGACGGGACAGTGGTACACCACGATGTCCACTGCGGGAGGCCACACCTCGGTCCGGCGGAAGCGGCACAGACAGGTGTTGCACACCGCTTGCTGCGCCTCCGTGGCGTGGTCAGCCTGCAGCTGCTCCACTGCGTCCCGCAACACGTCGCGGATGCGCCCCTCGGCGATACGCCGCCACACCTCGTCGGTGTGCAGCCACCCGTTATACCGCTCACCCAGCCAGTTGCTGAGGATCCACACCCGCGCGATCCATGCGGTCCACGCCAACTGCAACAGCGCCGCGGAGGGGGCCATCAGCCAGGCCCAGCCGGCACCCATCCCTTCCGCACGCGCCGCCAAATAGAACACCGCGGCGTATATCTGCGCGTGGAACAGCCCCAACGGCAGCCTGACCGGCACAATCAGCGAGATACCCCATGCCAACAGCACTTTGGGCATCAGACGACGCTTGTACGGCGCATAGAGCGGCAGGATGACGTCCGCACGGAGGCGCGAAAGCGAACGCCACGCGACATAGCCCGTCCAGCCCAAGGATAGCAGCGCGGCGATTACCAGCGTGATCTGTTTGGCGAGAACCGGCTGGCGGTAACACATGACCCCCATCAGCGCCATGAGCACCAGTGTGACACCACTGGGAATGATCACCTGTTGCACACTGGTCGCCAGCAGTTCACCCAGCGCGGTGCTGCGCTTATCCAGTGTGACCGGGATCCGCGGGGCTTCGTGTAACGCCAGCATCATGCGCTTGAGGTCGGCCATGGCCGGGGCGCGACGGACCCGTCGGGCTTCGGCCTCCGCTTCCGCCCAGCGAAACTCCAGGTACAACGTCTCCAGCGGCAACGGTGGCAGTCGCCCCTCTTGCTGGGGCGTCGGTATGCGCGGCTCGAAGGACCTTCCCGTCGCCGCAGGCTGCCGTTCAGGCTCCTCCGCCGGCTCCCCGGTGAGATAGGTTCTCATGTCTGTATTATAGCGCGCCGCGCCGTTGGCGCTGCGCGCGGGCATGCAGCCCTGCGGGCTGCGGGCAAGCGCACCTGCGGTGCGCGGGCATGCAGCCCTGCGGGCTGCGGGCAAGCCGGGCTTCGCCCAGCGGGCATGCGCCTCCGGCGCGGGCAGGCGCACCTGCGGTGCGCGGGCAACTGCCCTTGTGGGCCGGGGACAAGATGGGCTGCGCCCTGAGTGGAGTAGCCTACAGCGCAGGCAGAAACATCATACTGTACTCTCCCGCGGTCCAAAGACCCGCATGCCCGTGCGGAGCGTAGCGCCCCACTTGCCAGGCGGCCACAGGCCACCATGCCCGCACGGCAAGCGTCAGCTCGCCGTGCCTGCCCGCGAGCCGAAGGCTCGCACGCCCGGTGGCCGCAGGCCACCATGCCCGCACGGCAAGCGAAAGCGCGCCGTGCCTGCCCGCGGGCCGAAGGCTCGCACGCCGGTGGCCAAAGGCCGCTTTGCCCGCACGGCAAGCGTCAGCGCGCCGTGCTTGCCCGCAAGCCGAAGGCTTGCACGCCCGGTGGCCACAGGCCACCATGCCCGCACGGCAAGCGAAAGCG
>CAZYPZ010000012.1:0-119539 GCA_964650005.1 uncultured bacterium
TTTGCCACGCATGGCACTTGGACATTTTTACAGAAACGGTGTTACACAATCGGTTCATGAAACTGATCATCTGGGATCTCGACTGCACACTGGCGTACCGTGAAGGCGGGAAGTGGTCCGGTCCACTGCTGGAAACGATCCGTCAGGCAGCGCCCGATACCATGATCACCGCAGATGAGATTCGGCCGATTCTGCAGACAGGATTTCCATGGAACACGCCGCACATACCGCATCCGCATCTGCGACAGGCTGATGACTGGTGGAACGCGCTGCGGCCTACACTGTTGAAGTGCTGTGATGCAGCTGGTGTGCCCGCCGAATTGGCTCCGGCAGTAGTGACTGCATTCCGCGAGGTGTACACCGACGCAGCGATGTGGCGGGTCTATCCGGATTCATTCGAGGTCCTCAATCAGCTCAGACTCGCCGGGTGGACACACACGCTGCTTACAAACCACGTACCGGAATTGACTGAGATCATCGGGCGGCTGGGATTGCTGGATTACATCGATTCTGTGTTCAACTCGGCGGATACGGGTTATGAAAAGCCCCACCCGGAGGCGTTCCGCATGGTGCTTGATCGCTACCGGGACGCGGAATATGTCTGGATGGTTGGCGACAACTACGAAGCGGATGTCGCCGGAGCCGAGGCACAAGGTATTCCGGCCATACTGGTGCGCACACAAGATCCACGCTCGAAACACGTATGCGCTGATCTATATGACGTACTCGCCACACTGATGCGACAGACGGCGGCCTCCACGCGGCAACTTTGATGTTCGTGCAGGAGTCAGAGACGGATCCATCGTAACATAGGCCAATCACACAGAAGCTCTTCTGTGCTCGGGAGGATAGCGATGGATCGACGGGTAGTGACTCGCCGTCTGGCACTGCTTCAGGATCGCGCCATCACGCACGCCACACCGGTGTCCGGATGGGAAGCAAGAACCGGTTTACATACCACTCCGAATACGTACACCGACTTGACTGAGTGGAGCCAGGCATCCACTCCACTGCAGGTCGCCGCGGGACTCACAGTCTTTTTGAGGGCAACTGTCGATCTGCCGCAGACATTGCCTCTGGAGAACGTCTGGCTGCAGGCATCATTCTCTGATATGGAAGGACTGTTGTCTGTGGACGGTTTGCCTTACTGCGGATTGGACAGCAACCACCTGCGCACGCCTTTTGCGAAAGCGGGCCAGCATCAATTGGATATCGAGTTCATGGTTTGTCCATCCTCTTTCCGACGCGACAATAACGTCGGCATCTATGGACAGTTTATGGGCCTCAGTGTGGTGGTCATATCACCCGAAATCGAAGCTCTTTACCACGACGTTCGCACTGCTTGGGAGACATCGCTTGTTGTTCAGGATGACAGACGGCGTGAACTGCTGCACGCCGCTGTTGAACAGGCGCTGGTCTCGGTGGATCTCACTGCGCCCGTGTCAGAACTGATCATTGAAGCAACTTCAGCATTACAAGCGTTCCGTCATGCGCTATCCGATATACACCCCGATCCGGAGTCCGGTTCGCTGTATGCTGTCGGACACACTCACATCGATACTGCCTGGTTGTGGCCTCTACGCGAGACCATACGAAAATGTGGTCGCACATTCGCCACTGCCTGCCGGCTGATGGAACGATATCCCGAGTTCCACTTTACGTGCAGCCAGCCACAGCTGTATGCCTACACGAAAACTCACTATCCAGCCCTGTATGATCAGATCCGACACTGGGTCGCCGAGGGACGCTGGGAGACCGCCGGCGCCATGTGGGTAGAAGCCGACTGCAATGTCACCAGCGGTGAGTCGTTGATCCGTCAAATGCTGTACGGCATCGAGTTCTTTCAGCAGGAGTTCGGCACCCGCCCGCGCATCTGCTGGTTACCCGACGTGTTCGGTTATCCGGCATCTTTGCCGGAAATACTGCATGGATGCGGGGTGGAGCGGTTCTATACGTACAAATTACACTGGCAAAAGACCAACGCGTTCCCCTACCATCTGTTCCGATGGCGAGGTCTGGACGGATCGGAAGTGTTGGCACACGTCGTGAATCATCGAGGCGCTTACAACAACAGCCTGTGTCCGGAACACCTTCATGAAGGATGGCATCGATACGCCCAGAAAACGCAGTATCCCGAGGTTATCTTCCCGTTCGGTTTCGGCGATGGGGGAGGTGGAGTCACCTACGAGCACATGGAGACTTACCGGCGCGTACAGGGACACTATCCCGGTCTTCCCGCCGTCCGACTGGGTACCGCCGAGAACTACTTCGACGAGGCCCAGCAGGCCTGGTCATCACTGCCTGTATGGGATGGTGAGCTGTATGTAGAGACACACCGCGGCACCTATACCACGCAGTCGGAGATGAAACGGTTGAATCGTCGTTGCGAATTGCTTCTGCGTGAGATGGAGATTCTGACATCGGCGCTACAGATGCGGCAGCAATACACCGCATGGAACGCCGAACGCCTAGGCGAATGCTGGAAGACATTACTGCTCTACCAGTTTCATGACATTCTCCCGGGAAGCAGCATCCACATGGTCTATGCGGAGGCGATCCCCGTGCTTCAAGGACTGGAAATGGAATTGGAGTCTGCACTGGCTGAAGCCCGTCTGGAACTGTTCCGGCCAGTGTGCGACGGTGAGGACGGATACGCGATTATCAATTCGCTGTCGTGGCCCCGTCATGACGTTGTGCGCATTCCGGCCAACCGGCATGGCATACCAAAGGCGCTGGAAGATGCCAGCGGGCGCGTATGTGCGGTGCAGACAGTCGATGACGGACAGAACGGGATTATCGGATTGGCCCTGGTAAGCGCCAATGCATTGGCAGTCACCCAGATGCGTAGGATTGATGCGCCCGTGGAATCGCCAGAAGCCCTCATCGCTGAGCCTGGACGGCTGGAAAGCCATCGGTTCAAGGTGCTCTTTAACGATGACGGCGCCATCACCAGTCTCTACGACAAGCGTTTTGAACGTGAAATAGTCCCTCCTGGAGCCGTGCTTAACGACCTGCAACTCCTTCAGGATGGTCCCGAGCATGAAGATGCCTGGAACATCCATGAGTCCATCAATTTACGGCGTTATCCCTTTGATTCTGGAACACAGATGGACATCGTGGAGTGCGGTCCGGTAAGAGCCGGGTTACGCTTCACACGCAAGCGACGAAATACAACCTTGACCCAGACTGTTTACCTGTACGCTGAACTCGACCGGATCGAGTTCGATACCTCGGTTGACTGGCAGGAACGGCAGACCGTGTTGAAGGCGGCTTTCCCGTTGAACCTGCGTGTCCGGCAGGCATCATTTGAGGTCCAATTTGGCGCCTACGAGCGTGCCACGCATCGCAATACGTCTTGGGAACAACAGAAGTATGAAGTGGCCGGGCATCGCTGGGTTGATCTTTCGGAAACGGGATACGGCGTCAGCCTGTTGAACGACAGCAGATACGGTTACGATGTCCACGACAATGTACTGCGCATCACGCTGTTGCGCAGCACAATCAGCCCGGATCCGGAAGCCGACCGTGGCCACCATCGATTTCGGTATGCGTTGTATCCCCATGCAGGCAGTTGCGCGGATGCGGAGACAGTCAAACAGGGTTGGGCATTCAACGTTCCGCTCGAAACATGCCGTCTGCCATTGGCGACGGATCTTCAGGCCTCGTGCAGTTTGGTAGACATCCAAGGACCAGCGATCCTGGAGACATTGAAACCCGCTCAGGACGGCCGGGGTTGGATCATGCGCCTCTATGAGCCATATGGCAGTCGCGGTACGTGCACCGTGCGCCTGCCTGAGGCAATACAGAGTGTAACCGCATGTAACCATGTTGAGGAAGACGGGGAGCCCGTTGCGGTCGTCTCCGGATATATGGTGTTCCCGATCACGCCATATCAGATCAGATCGTTCCGGCTGCAGTGAGTCATCGTCAACGCGCCCCCTGCTGCATGACGGGAACACATTCGGCAGGGACCGCCTGATATCGGAAGGGGTTTGAACATGACATCCAAGGAAAGGGTACTTACCGCATTCTATCACAGTGAGCCGGATCGCGTTCCGATCAACTATATCGCCAATGCAGGGATCGACGCCCGCCTGAAAAGCCACCTGGGACTGAAACCGGACGATTGGAACGGTCTGTATAACGCACTCGGGGTGGATTTCCGACATGTCGGGGCCGTCTATACGGGGCCAAGACTCCATCCAGAGGTGGAAGGCCGTCATGTCGATCCCTGTTGGGGAATTCGTACGCGGTGGATCGAGCATGAAAGTGGCGGTTATTGGGATTATTGTGACTTCCCCTTGGCGGACGCCGATTTGGAAACAGTGGAACGGTGGCCGATGCCGTCTCCCGATGACTTCGACTACAGCCATATCGCCTCTGTGTGTGAACAGTACAAAGACTATTGCATGTGTGTGTACTGCATGCCGGATGTCATCAACGCCACCGGAATGGTACGCGGTATGGAACAGACCCTGGTCGACCTGATGACCGATGACGAAGCCGGGTTGCGTTACATCGAGCGCCGGCTGGAAGTATTGCTCGAAATGCTGCACCGAACGCTGGAAGCCGCCAAGGGTGGAATCGATCTGGTTTGGATGGGTGAGGACCTTGGAACCCAGAGAACGCCGCTTATTTCTTTGTCCCTATTCCGCAAACACATCAGGCCGGCTCACCAACCGTTTATCGACCTGGTGCGTTCATACGGCTGCATCCCGATGGAGCATACATGCGGCAGCAGCAGCTGGGCGTATGAAGACTTCATCGAGATGGGGGTTGAGGCTGTGGACACGCTTCAACCGGAAGCCACCAACATGAGCCCGGAGTACCTCAAGAGCCAGTTCGGAAGCCGGCTGGCGTTTCATGGATGCATCAGTACGGCCGGTCCGCTGGCCTATGGCACGCCGGAAGATGTGCGCGCGAACGTGCAGGAGACACTGGAGATCATGATGCCGGGCGGCGGCTACGCACTCAGCCCGTCTCACGCCATACAGGACAATTCACCCACCGAGAACGTGCTGGCCATGTATGAGGCGGCACATACTTACGGTCGGTACCGATAGGACAAAGCAGCTCCAGTCGGATCATCCGGCTGGAGCTTACATGAGCAGTTTCTTGCTGCGAGTGCTCTGTAATTCCACTTGCGAGGCACGTTGCTCCAGAAGGGCCAGACTCAGTTCTATATCCTCCTCCGCCTCGTACGCGCTCATGGTGCCGATCGTCACCATGTCACAGTCACGGATGGTGTTCCAGACAAACGCCAACCCGGTGGGGGGAAGCAGTCTGCCGGCCCCCAGCGGTTTGATGGTCATCACCGGACATGCCGCTGCGTGGATTGTGCGCTGTACCCAGTCGGTCTCCACCTGACACAGAAATCCGGCTGCGTTGTAGGGTGTGATATACGTCTCGACGGCGCCGGGCACAGCATCCGCACAGGGGATCACTTCCGGAGCGTGAGAACTGAGACCGGGCACCATCCCTGCATCACGCACCTGACGAAGCCAATCCTGCAACAGCGGTGTGAGGAGCCGTTGTGAACGGTCTATCTGCGCATCGGTAAGGCACTGATGGGGAAAACAGAAAGTCGCCCCAAGCCGTTTGGACAGGTCGATTGCCTCTTGCCATGTTTCCGCACCCGGCATCGGAAAGCTGGGCGTGGCTACCCAAAGCATGGGCTGTCCCGTGCGCTGCTCCACCTCACGCAATGCTTCGGAAACAAAGGGAGTGGGCATGCTCATATACGCGTTACACCCGGCGCGGGCGAACACCTCGACAACATCCGCCACTTTTCGAGGCGTATCGAACAGCTCGCAGATCAACCGGTCTTTGGCTCGACTTGTATGGGAATACCCCAGCATCCAGTTGCTGCCACAGATAAGGCGCGGCATGGATACCCCGCCGACCATAGTACGCGGGAAGGACATCGCTTTACCTCCTGGTGTGTTTCCGCACGCTATTCCGGTCGAAATTGGATCAGCAGCACAGTGGCTTCCGGAACATTTATCAGCAGGGCGCCATCGGCCGGGTTCAACTGGTGGCAGCCAGTGCTTGTCAATCGGTGCGAGTGGTCAACAGCATAAACCGAGGCGACCGCTGTTCCTGTCCAAGGCCATCCAGATACCCTCAGTGTACAAGGAACCGGTCCTGTGTGGATGTAGTTCACCAGCAACACCTGCGCCAGCGTACCCTGTTCGTTGACACCGGCCAAAACCGCATGTCCTAGCGATTCGTTGGAGCCGATTGCCAGACTGCGGATGGGCGTATCCAACATTTGACGGAACGCCTTTACGGCATACCAGTTGGTCTGCGGCGCTCCGCACTGGTCATACAAACCGTATGTGCTGATGTCGGCAGTGTACAAAAAAGCCATATCAATCGGAACATCCTGAAAATAGATCAGGCTGGCCGCCACACCGGACGCCCCGACAGGCCCCCGGAGCACCTGTGTAAAAGCCGTCCAATCCGACCAGTCCACCCCCGGATGGCAGTTCCACTCGTTCAGATGGCTCTCGGTATCTTGGAAACCATGGGCGTCGAGCAGGGAGCGTATACGTTGGGCTCTACGGCGCCAGACCGTCAAGTCAGCGCCTGCGTACGTGTGCCAGGACAGGAAATCCACCGGAGCCGACCCGGCCCGGCAGCGTTGCAGAAACCGCTCGACAAAGGCGACATCATCGGACGGGTAGGCGAAGGCCGGACCGCCGATCTTCAGGAGGGGATTGTGCCGTTTCAACAACGTGGCGGTGGTGACATACAGATCGAAGTACTGGTCCCATGTACCTGACCAACATCCCGGAGGGACATCCGGTTCGTTCCAGATCTCCCAATAATCCAGATCCCACCGATGGCCATCAGCCCAACCTTCTGTATAGTGTCTCACGATCCCCCGACAGATGCGAGCCCAATGGTCGAAATCCGCCGGAGGATGCGCATGTCGACGATGCGGGTAGTGCTCGATCCTGCATCCCAGGCGATACACTATACGGGCGCCCGTCTGTCGAATGGCGTCGATATACAGATCCGTCAGTGCGAAATCGTAGCTGGCCGGATCGTCCGGGTCAGCGGAGAAACAGGGGAAGACAACGTGTGTGTCCACCACGTTGTCCGCGGGCCAGTTGCAGTCATGAAGGCGTATCCAGGGAAGGCCTAACTCACGATGACTGTCACGCAGGTCGATCAGCCCGTCAAAGCATAACGGCCCATTGTTGGCCCCATGCAAAGCGCGGATGCGGCCACATACTTGACCGAAATCAACATCAACGTTCCAAGGTGTCGGCATAACGCGCTCCTTCTGATTGACGCTTCATCTGTTGGTGCGCCTGTCTAAAGATGGGTTCCGCCATACGCCTGCAAGCATCCATACGCCGACGCTCCATCGTTACCGTCAATCCTTGCGGTGCAGCATATAGGCCGACGTCCCGCTTGATGGTCTGGAGTTGCTCCAGGGTGGTTACACCCCACAGCGCACAAAGAACCACCAGACACACGCACCAATTACCCAGGGAACAGGTCGGCAGCCGGCTTTGCAACTTCGGTGACCAGAACGCCCAGACACTGGAGACGACACCCAGACCGCCAAGACTGAACCGATGTGTGCCGGCCCATCCCAATACCCATTGGACCACTACCGCAAACACGATGGAGGTGAACACAGCCCGCGGCAGCCAATAGGGGGCTTGCACTTGCGGCGATTTCGGCGTGTTGTCGCCATTCATCAGTATCCGTTCGGCATCTGACATGGCAGTGTCGGCGTCCCGTTTATCAGAACTGTCCACGCTGTTAACGTTCCGTAATGCGTCTGGCTCATCTGCAACTGCTCGAACACACTCCGTGTCACGCTGCCAGAGCACCAAGACCACCAGCACAAAGCCAAGCAGCAGCAGAAGCGGCATCGTTTTATGGATCACGGGCCAAAACAGAGCGGCCCGTTCGGCCTGTAGCGTATAGTACCATCGTGTAAACGCCCAGTATCCGCCCCAGACCAGCACCAGATCGGCCCAGATCCGACGCGACACCAGCAGTCCCCGAAAACCACGGTACCCATATGCGGAGCGATATCGAAACTGCCAACCCAATACCAAGAGACACACGATAATCATCACCGTCAACAGATAACGCTCGCTCTCGATCAGTGCTGCCATGCGGCTGTATTGGGGGGCTGATATATTCAGTTCCATCGAAGCGTAAGGCGGGGTGGGCAGCCAGATATATTGATAGAATTCCAACCAGTCCAGTGTTCGTTCCGGCCAGGCGGGGCTGACCTGTGAGGCCATGGCTCCCACTGAGCCCAGTGCCGTCTGCAACGCGGCCAGTTGGCCTCTGACGGAACCGGTATCGGCATTTTTCAGCACGGATCGGACCGCGCGCTCCAGATCGGCGGCGTCTGCATACACACCTCTCAGCTGCTCCAAATCGTACACGGCCAAGCTCCGTCGATGCAGCCAGAGAAGAAGAGTGTGCAGAACATCGGGAGCGTGCGGATGTTCATGGTATGTCACAGCCCAGGCCAGCAGGATCCCTTGTGTCATCCTGATAGTGGATGAACTGCTGCCATCAAACCGAAGAAACCGACTGATGAGACGTTGATTCTGTGGATCCCATCCCGTGTCGAACGCCTTCACCGCACGATTCATCCACCGGTCCATGTGATCGATATAGTCATCCGATTTCACCGCACGACTGAGCAGCACTGCCGATCGAACAGCCTGTTGTGGCGTTACCGAACGCCCCGCAAAACGCTCTCTCATCATCGAGCAGATCAGTTGTGTATTCCGTTGCAGATGCAGATCATTGCTGTGGATATACGACCCCACAGCGATGGCGCAGGCTTCGGTGGCATCGTAAAAGCCATTCTTCGGGTCGATGGATCGTCCGATTGCACAAAGCTTGCCTATCCGTTCTCTGTTTGCTTGAATGGAGTCATATCCACTTGTCGATTCGTGCAACGACATAGCCAAAGATCCCAGGTCTTGCAGGTCTGTGGACCGCGCCATAACCGCGCGTGACGGCGCCATCACGTTCCAAAATTCCGGGAACTTCTGTGTGTCGCTGCGTTCTAAAAAACGCAACCTCTCGACGCGGTTGGCTGCCTCGTTTGTCACGAAGCGGCTCATGATCGAGTCGGTGTCATACGCATAAGCGTCATATCGCAGGAAGATGATTGTGCGCCATGCGACGATTGCCAGCGCAACGACAATTCCGAAAACGAACAGAAGGCGTACGGCGACAGATGCCGGCGACTCATCAACACGGGCCATTGGATACCGCCCAAGAGATCGTGTTACAGACGTTTCATTATCGAGTCGTCGTCCGAAGATATCCACCGCATGAGCACCTCCTGTTCAATTCATTCGTTCCAATATCGTATCACGGGTCGGCCTTCGCCCGGCCACACCGCGTTCGCTGTCATCCGTCACGCCGCCATCGGTTAACCGGACACCGCATACTCCTCTACGATGCACATAGCCAGATCTTCCCATTCCCAAAGCCTTTGCGGTTCGTAGCAGATCGTGCTGATGTCTTTCAGAATGAACTCCACAGGCGTACCTGTCTCCGCGCAGGCATCCAGTGTCTCACGCAATTCACGCTCCACAAGATCCGGGCGCCAAACCGGACCGGCCAGCAAGGCTGGACTGGGTTTACGAGACATGACCAGCGATGCCCCCAGCGATCCCGCTGCACGGCGGACATCGGCCCATGGACTGATGGAGACTTTACGCACGTTCGGGATCTGGCGAATGATGTCGATCTTGCGATCCAGCGGTTCACAGCACCCATAGTAAGTCAGACCGAAACGGCGATACCATTGAACGGCATACTGTATTTCAAACTCGTCATGCATCGCTGGTGAGACCGTAGAGAATATTTGCGCCATCCCACAGGTCCAGTTGTCGATCGCCCGAGGACAGTCCGGGTTGAAACCATCCGCAGGGAGTTCGTCGGTGAAAGCACCCGAACAATGGATCGTGCTGAAGTCAACACCGAGGAGCCCCTGACTCTCCAATTGATCCAGCATTACCAAGTGAAGATCCAGCATGCGTTGGATCAGTGCGTGAGCAAAATCCGGACGATCGATCAGATCCAGTATGGTCTGCTCCACACTGTGCAGCTCGGGTATCCGATCCCATGGCGCGAACATTGTCTGCATGCCCTGCATACGGACCTGCAGGCGATGCCCCACCAGGTCATTGGCCATCTCATACGCGCGCCGAGACGCCTCTTTGTCTTCATAAACCTCCGGCTCACGCAGTTTGTCCAAGTCCGCTTCCGACTGCAGCTGATCCAGGTAGTAGTGCCCAACGACGCCGTTAGCGGGATCTGTTACAGCGGTACGTTCCACCGGAGAAAGGCCAAAATGCGTACCATGGATCGATCGGCTGATACACAGTTCCGGCCGCACGACCATATCGGCACGAAGGTGTTCCCAGCGGTAGAGGGTTTCGCGCAGCATCCACTCCACATTGCGGGCAAAGGGGTCCTCACAGACGGTCTGCAGCAACGGATCATCCATAAGCTCATGCCAGCATATCTGATCGATCGCCACCATCGGCCGAACAGGGTGCAACGCGTTCAGCGCCTTCCATTGATCGATGCGGTTCTGTTGTTCGGGAAGTGCGGCTATCTCCGCCACTTTCGCCGCAAGCGTGTCGATTGTGTTCCGTTCTCTTTGGGTGAGTTGCATGTGTGCCTCGATAAGCCTCTTCTTGTGCGGGCGGTTCCAATGGTCCGGTGACCGTCCGATCGGTTACCGTATAATACGGAATTCGCCGTGCAGGGCAATCCGCTCCCAATGTCTCCAGTCGACGCATCCGCATCAACAACGGATTGTTGGCCAGCATGTGCGCGCAGCGGCGATCTGTTCCCGGTGCATAATCAGGTTCGCCGCCGCAGTCTTTTTTGCCTCCAACACACGCCGTCGCACTTTCCGTATTTCACCGGAAAAAGTCGCGTAGCCCGCCGCCGGGTCCAAATCTGCACAACTCGGCAAACGGTTGTCGGTTGAACTTGTTCCGTACAACCCCGAATGGGCCGGTAGATATCAGGTGGAGGCGTGCAGATCTGATCGGCCCACTCGGCGACGTAGTGACCGATTGGGCGCTGCAGCCAATATCAATTGCAGGATG
Source organism: uncultured bacterium (assembly GCA_964650005.1). Lineage (GTDB taxonomy): Bacteria > Armatimonadota > HRBIN16 > HRBIN16 > HRBIN16 > CAZHSN01. Next base: position 11,124 of record CAZYPZ010000012.1, read on the forward strand.
CACCATCAGGCGATCAGGGTTCTATGGACTTCTCAGATGGTGTAAGGGCGCCGGGCAGACCGGCAGGCCCTAGCACCACAATAGCGCCGTCCTTCAGTTCGTTTAACGCCACATCGCGTGTCGAGGGTGACGATGCTTGCAGTTTGAGCGGAGTCCATTTATCTCCCTGAAGCAGCCAAGCGGAATTCCATCCCTGCGCCCACCCGGGCAGATCGATCGCCAGACGAACACTCCGCTGCGGCGTGAACACGTAACCGGTGGAATTGAACTGATAATCAAGGTTCACGACGTATGTTATCATCGCGCGGTCGCTGGCTATGCTTCCCAAGTACAAGCGACCAGGTTTTGAGGCCGCCAACACACGCGGCGCGTTGATTTGCTCACCACGCGAGATCACAGGCCTCAAGATGCGCATCTCCGTGTTCATGGTCTGCATCGCCTGCCAGGTCTCGGCCCACCAGGCTCTCCATTGCGGGAATATTGCGCGCATGTCGTCGGCGGTGACGTTCAACCCCATGCGCTGCAGCATTCCACGGTTCTTCTCCAAGTCTCGAAGATAGGCCTGTTCCATCACCTCCGGCTTTATATACCGGAACCAAAGCACGCCTTTGGCGCCTTCGCCCAGCTGCATATAGAGTTGAGCGCGGGTCTCCTCCGGCGAGGGAGAAGGGCGTCCCGGTTTACCGTTGGCCCATGCACGCTCCCACCAGTCATGTACGCCCTGCGCCCAGACCCAGCTGGGTGAGGGCTCGCCATTTCGTTTCAGATCGCGCGTGTAGTCAACCACGGACTCCAGAAAATTGCCCCAATAGAGCGGCGGTGAGTCGGCTGATGGGGCGCCGACACGGTACGCATCCATAATCGGGACGTCCAATATGGGGGCAAAAGCGTAAAACATCCGAGATCGGCAGAGTGTACCCGTGATGGGATGATAACCAACCGCACGCCGGATCGATGTCACCCTGGCTGCGACCCGAGCGGTGGCGGGGTAGGTATAGCCCGGTTTTTCCCAATCGGGCTCCTCGCACGCATCCCATCCGATCACCGGCGGATCGTTCCGATAGGTATCGAAGAATGACTGCACCGTTTCATGAAACGTGACATTGAGTTCGTCCCCCTGCCATGGCTCCGGAATGCTGATCGGCGTCATCTGAAACTGCCGCAACACATCACGGCTATACTGCGGATCGGTAGCCAGTCCCATTACACTGGTGAACAGACAATCCATTCCTGCCCGTTGAAGCTCCAGTCGATGTGCCGAATCCGCCCAGCTTTCGCTGCTCTGCCACACGCCAATCGGGAAGCGGGGATCCACCAATGTGCGCGGCCTCAGTGTCGTCGCCAACCTGTTTGCCACATCCCGCGCGGTCAGTTCCCATATGGCCAATTCACGAACCGGGACTGTGGTAAACGGGCTTATCTCCGTACGTGCGACCATCCCCGGAGTCAGGACGTCCGGAACGAACACCGCATCCAACGCCTGCCCGTTCACAGACAGGATCTCCGGACGATAGGTCATCCAGGGGTGATCATTGCGTATGTATAGGACAAGCCGGTTCGCTTCCCGATAGGCATAACTGATGGTGAGTCCCCGTTCGGAGTGCATCGTATGCCGGAAGTCAAGTCGGTTACCGTCCATATCGATCAATGACAGACGCACTGGCCCACCATCGGCAGGCATCAGATGCGATGTGATACAAATCTCCACCACACCTACGCCATCCGCCGGTATCGACTCCGGTCGCTGTCTCCACCACCATGCTTTCCGTTCGCGTAACAGTGTGTCAATTGCGACATCGTTCACCAGCACGTCAACTATCCGTAAGGGTGCATTGGCTCGGTTGTCGACCCGCAGGTACAACATGCCTCCCATTTCCTGCAGCAAAGGGGCTTTTTCCCGTATATTGGGGCTGGCCACCCCGGGTGCAAAGTCAGATCGCGAAACCCGCCACTCCGGCGCCGCGGTGGATGCTGCAGCCAATCCACTCAGGAAAACCAGAGACAAAAGCGGCATCAGATGCGCCATGTCCATCTCATACTCCTTGTTGCCTGACGGCGGCAATGCTAGAGGAGACACTCAGTCGTCTGTTCTAGATTACCCGACCATATAGCGTCAAAGGAGAACAGCTCTGCGATCGCGCATACGACTGACAGTTGACCTCAGAGGATAGGGGAAACAGCAACTAGGAACACCATTGCGGCACGTAACAGGAATTCCTGACGGTCAGAGTGAACATACAGGTGCGTTGGTTCTTCGAGAACTCCCGCTTACAGGACCGATAGCCATATCCTCGGAGCGCACATGCACTACTCACCACCAGGCCGTTATATATGGGACGCATGGTACATGCCGCGGTACGACGAGGTACACGCCTTCTTTTTACAAGCTCGCCGTTCCGACGGTTTATCAGATGGCGACGAGGCCTGTATCGGGCACGCCGTCACAACCGACCTTCTGCACTGGCAGTCATGTGACCATGCAATCGGACCTGATGCCGACAACCCAATGGATGATGGCCAACCATGGACCGGCTGTACCATCTGGCATGATGGCCGCGCCTGGCTGTTTTACACCATGCGCGGCTCGGCATCACAGCTGCGTGAACAACACATAGGATTGGCATGGAGCTTCGATATGAAGCATTGGTCCCGTTACCCTGGTAATCCCGTGCTGACCCCCGATCCTCAGTGGTACGCCACCCTAGAAGCGCCTGTTCCCGGTGTTCTGGATTGCCGCGATATGCAGATCATACGTGACACGGTGCGAGAGCGTTGGCTTGGTTTCTTCGCCACCCGGATCCCCGGTCGAGAACTGCCTGAGACTGCCGCCATTGGCTGTGCATGGTCTCACGACCTGATCCACTGGCAACAACTGCCACCGGCATTCGTCCCCGGCAACATGGCATGCGTGGAAGTGCCTGACGTGTTCGAAATCAACGGGGTCTGGTACATGACCTGCCTGACCGGCCACATCTATGGAAACAGGGATATCTTCACCGATCCAAATCTGGCACATGGCACCATATATGCCTCTGCAGAGAGACCTGAAGGCCCCTATCAGGCGCCGACCGGTGATAACGCGCTGTTAGGCGCACGTTACACATCGCCCATCAGCTGCCGGTCTGTGTTGTTTCACGGCGAGCGCTACATGCTTTACACGGATCGAGAACGATCTCCCCGTTGTGATACAGGCAATCTGACTTTTGGCACACTGACCACTCCCAAACGCATTCACGCTTATCAGACAGGCAAACTCGAGTTACGGTATTCCAATCTCATAGAAGCCTGCTCCACAGGTGATTGGCTGACCCCGGAGTCGTGGGGGATCGACGATCCGCATCCTTGGGGGCAGATATGGCCGCTCCCATCCTGCACCTGGCGCATCAAGTCTGAAGAGAGCGACGCCTTTTCAGACATTGTCGTACACGGAACCTGTCGCACCGGATGGGGGGTATTGCCCGCTCACTGTCCGTTGAGTGACGGGATTATCGAGTGTGACATTCAGGCAGACCGGTGCGCCAGCGCCGGTATCCTGGTGCATGCGGTGAACCATATGCAGGGCGCTGTTGTCTGTATCGATAGAGAACGTTGCGAAGTCATGTACACGGACGCGCCCCGTTTCGAGTTTACTGAATCACGCCGTACCGACATACCGGCCAACGGCTGGCGACATCTCCGGGTGGTGTTATATCAGGAACATGTCGAGGTGTATCTGGATGACTCGCTGCGTCTGACATTCACACGTTACACCGGCATTGGTGGTGACGTGGGACTGTTCGTAGACCGGGGTCATGCGGTGTTTCGTCGCTTCCGTATCCTGAAGCTGCATCGAAACCGTTAAGGCCCCAAAAAGGAGTCCGTAATGGTTAATTCAAGACCCAATGTGTTGCTGATCCTGGCAGACGATTTGGGCTGGATGGACACATCGCTGTACGGCAGCCGTTATTACCGCACACCCAACATCGACGCGCTCATGCGGTCAGGCGTTCGGTACACCGACGCATATTCGGCCAATCCGTTGTGTTCACCAACGCGCGCCAGTATTCTGACAGGCATGTATCCAACCCGATTCGGTTTTACGGCACCCAATGGACATCTCGCCCAAGAGGTGATCCGGCCCTCCATGCCAAAACAGGCTTCGCCTCGCCTTCGGGCTGTTCAGGCACCCTCGTCCACACGTCTTCCACTGGAGGCGGTGACGCTCGCCGAGATGTTCAAACAGGCAGGTTACGCGACCGCCCATTTCGGCAAATGGCATTTGGGATGGCCTCCATTTGATCAAAAGGCCCAAGGTTTTGACACGGTGGCGCCCGGTGGCAGTTACGCGGGACCTCCCAGCTATCTGTCGCCGTGGAAAATGCGTGACTATGAAGACGGCATGCCGGGCGAGCATATCGATCATCGACTCACGGTAGAAGCGGAGCACTTTCTGGAAACCAACAAGGACAATCCGTGGTTTCTTGCATTCTGGACATTTTCGGTACATGCACCGTATCAAGCCGAAGCAGCGCGCATCGATGCGGAGCGTAATCGCGCTCCTCTGGAAGGACCTCAGCGCAACCCGGTTATGTCAGCCATGATCGGCGCCATGGACGACGCGGTAGGGCGTCTGATGCTGGCGCTCGAGCGTCTCAAACTGACCGACAATACCATCGTGCTGTTTGTGTCAGATAACGGAGGCAATATGTACGACCGTGTGGCGGGAATGCCTCCCACCAACAATGCGCCGTTGCGCGCTGGTAAAGGCAGCATCTACGATGGGGGAGTACGCGTGCCTATGTCGATAAGCTGGCCCGGGCGCATTCCGCGTGGACGCGTCTGTTCGGAGCGGGTGATGAGTGTCGATATTGCCCCCACACTATTGGAGCTAGCCCGGGTTAGGCAACCCGCAGGGATCCGGTTTGACGGAGTGAGCTTGGCGCCCACACTGCATGGCCGCCCGTTGAAGCCTCGCATGCTGTTCATCCATTTTCCGCATTATGTTCCAGCCACTGGTAATCGGCCGGCTTGTGCGGCTTATCAGGACGACTGGAAATTGATCCGGTTTTTCGCTGACAATCCGGACCAGACAGATCGACTCGAGTTGTACAATCTGCGCACAGATCCGGGCGAAGCCAATGACCTTTCGCCACATTATGCCGCACGTGTATCCGCGATGAACAAGGGCATCGACCAGTTTCTGATGGCAACAGGCGCGTTGGTCCCGTTCGCCAATCCGAATTACCAATACCGGCTTGGATCGGATCGATAAAGGCGGTTGACAGCATGGATACGCCCAGATACCATACAGATGATATCTGTCTACTTTAAGGCGGTGATCCGATGAAGAAATCCGGAGCGCAGTTCGATGTCGTCAGCATCATCGTGCTGGCTGTTGGCTTGGTCATGATGGTGGTGTTCGTCATACTGGGCAACAAGATGATGCCTGTTGCCGGCGGCGCCGCTCCGGCCACTTCGACGGCGCCGTCAACATCCGCACCGGCTTCGCCCGGGGCAACAACCATGCCGGGCATGCCTGCTGCGCCAGGCACATCGACCATGCCGGGTATGCCCCCGGCTCCGAGTGCCGGCACATCGGCGCCAAGCAGTTCCAACTCAGATGAAGAGGCGGCTCCGAGCATGAAGAGGCGAGGGGCTGTAGGTGACGAATAACCAGCACTTACCGACCGGCATCTGAAGGCCCTGTCCGCAATTGCGGCAGGGCCTTCATTGCATTCGTACTACCAGCCGGGGGAATAGCGGGCCAAATACAAAGCCACGGCGGCCTGGCCTCGGGTCACCCCTGAGTACTTGGTACCCGCGAGTATGCCATTTATCGCGCTCATACGTACCGCTTCCAGAGGATCCCCTGCTGCCAACTGCTTTGCGGCGGCCACAACATCCGCTGTGTTTACCGGCGCTTGTGCATCCCCATCTATTCTGAGGCCGCACTCTTCTGCAGCAGATCTCAGCTGAGCATATGTCTCGTATATCCATGTGCGTCCTGCAGGGCGGGCCAAACAGAGGAACCATCGCGCCAGCTGTTCGTTTGTCAGTTCACTGTCCGGAGCGCATCGCTCTTCCGCGATCGCGCCACGAATACTGAGAAACTGGATTGCGCGTCGTTGAACCCCACGGGCAGGCAGATCGGGATGGAACGCCAGCAGCACATCGTCATTCCACATCATCTCCTGAACAGCATGTACAGGCACCTGTTTGGCTGTCACTCCGCCCAGCGCCATCAACACGGCGGCAGCACCGGCCGCCTGGCCCATATTCATACGCACGGGTTCCATGCGTAGCGTGCCATATCCCACATGTGTACTGGAGACAGCGGTGCTGACTAACAGATTTACCGGCCCGGATTTCGGTACGAGAACGCCCCAAGGCACGGAATACCAAGGCGTCTGACGGAATAGCCAAAACTCACCCTCTCCCAGATCGGGTGTTGTCCAATCGGTTTTTCGATGTACGGCATGTGAGTCCATCGGATAGTCGCCGATGGCCACCGCGTCCTCCCGAGGCCAGACGCGCGCCAGCCATACGTCTGACTGATCCATGGTAACCAGACCCTGTAAACGGCGTGCTCCTCTGACATACAGCACATGGGGAATATTGCCGTTATCGGGATATTCATCTTCAGCCAACCCGATATGGGTCAGCCCCATTACATTCTGCATATAGTACAGATAACCCAAGGCGTGATCACGATATCGCTGAGCCACTGCGTCCCGTTCACGCTGGGACATCGACAGCCATCGATGGTTGATCTCCTGCAGCCCATTTCCCTGCGGATGCTGGTTCATTTCCAGCTTGCTCCCCGGAAACCGGCCATACAGGTGCGCCCATGTCTCCCGGAAGGGAGGTGTATGCTGATAGTTCGCAGGGTCATAATGCGGAGGCATGGCAATCAACGGCGCCTGGTTGCCTTCGCCGTAATCTCGCAACGCCAGCAGGTAGGCAAAAGACTGCAATTTGTCATCGCCTTTTCCCGTGCTGCCGGGAAGGTACAGATCAGCGGCTCGATCAAGGATGATGTGCCCTGCGTGCGGCTCGCGCTCGGACCTGGACTCACGGCCAAACCGGTACGGAGTACCGGTCATAGGCAACATCGCTCCATCCGGTGTGGCATCTATCCAAACACGCCCGCTGACGGTCATATATCTGGAGTCTCGCAGCGAACGGAAGCGGGCTGACACAATACGTCCACGCTCCACGTGAACGTTTTCCAGCCGCCAAGGAGCTGCCATGTGAATGTTCGGATGACGCCTGACCAGCCCCTTGATAATCCGAAGCGCCACTTTCGGCTCATAGGTAAGTCCGTTACCTGTCCCATAGTGTTGCTGAACCAACCGGCGAAACTCTTCAAACAGACCATTCGCCCGTGCAGGCACCCGCAGATCTGTGGCGCTCACCCCGTTGGTGATCATGCCTCCCGGTTGCGTGCTGTCCTCTATCAACAACACGCGAACACCACGACGTGCTGCGGACACCGCCGCGCCGACTCCCGATGCGCTGCCTCCCACAACAACCACATCATAGATCCCTTTTTGATCCGGGGTATCATACAGTCTTTCCGACAAGACCTCGCCGGATGCGGTCGCACCTGTCAGTCTGTATGAGTGTGTTACACCAGGCCGGGCCGATGTATCCCGAAAGTGGCCCGAAGTGCTCTCGATAGAAGCGATCACCTCGCCATCCCGCTCCAATGCGAGTGGGGGAGTCTGTTGGCCCCAATAGACCGCAATTGTCCTGTCGTCTTGTGCCAGAGGTTCGAACCATCCGGCCGACCATGACTGCGAACAAACCGCCAGCAGCAGGGCAGCGGGCAGCCATACAGTGCGCAGGTTCATCGTTTGCTCCCTTATGCATAGACTGAGGTGGCATCCAACACGAGACTGGTGCCACAATGGTTATTACTGACAGGTTAACAAGGAGGCGCATGGGATGTACAGGTCACTTCGTTCCGGTGTTTGGTCAACCGCTCTGATTGCGGGCGTGGCTGCAGCAGCGTGTACCGCCCCATGGGAGCGTGTCAACAGCACGTGGACGGGCGATCCCCCTGTCACCGATAACGGCGTGTTGGCCCGATATGTACACACTCCCGATCCCATCCAGCAGTGGACCGTCACATCTCAGGACTCGAATGTGATGTCGATGACGGTCACATCAGGAATGTGGCAGGGCACCACGTGGACACACGAAGTGACGGTCATCCGACCTCGTGAACTGCGTAAAAATAGCCCGGCTATTTTATGGATAACGGGTGACAGTGCAGGACGCGGAGCAGAAGGCGCACTGATGCGTCTGCTGGCCGACAGAGCGGGAGCCGTCGTAGCAGTGCTCGGTAATGTTCCACGCCAACCGTTGTTCAATGGATTGCGTGAAGACGCGCTCATTGCATACTCGTTTGCACGCTTTGCAGAGACCGGCGACAGTTCATGGCCCGCCTTGCTGCCTATGACACGCGCCGCCGTCTATACGATGACCGCCATTCAAGAGGCGATGGAAAAGAATTGGTCTCTGAAGATCCCGACATTTCTGGTTACCGGCGCATCCAAACGAGGCTGGACCACCTGGTTGACGGCGGCATCGGATAAACGGGTGGTCGCACTGGCTCCGATCGTATATGACAATCTGGGATTGGCTCAGCAGATGGCCCTGCAGAAGCGCTCCTATGGTACGACAAGCGAGCAGATACGCGACTACAGCGATCTACACCTGACGGAGATGTTCGACACGGACGCCGGGAAGGAACTGGTTCGCATCGTGGATCCGCTGAGTTATCGAAACCGCCTGACCCAGCCGAAACTGATCATCAACGGTGCCAATGACCCCTATTGGGTTTTCGACTCTGCACGGCTGTACCTTGACCTGCTCAAAGGGCCCACCACTATCACCATTGCACCAAATGCCGGCCACGGATTGAACAACGCGTACGAGAGGGTCGTATCCGGTATCGCTGCGCTGCACAGATCGGTGATCCAAAAAAGGCAGCTGGCCGCGCCCCAGCTGTACATCGCCAAAGACGGTAACCGGTTGAAAATCAGATGCACAGTTTCTGCTCCTGTGGTGAGCAGCCAGCTGTGGTACACCGTTCATGGAACACGCGATTTACGTCAGGCCAAGTTGACCAGCATTCCCATGATCGGTGATCGAGCCAATAAATCATTCGAAGCCACGCTCGAATTGCCAAGCTCGGGGCAGACCTTGGGATTTTACGCCGACGTAACCGCTCAGATCGATGGCATCTCCTATACCGTATCGTCCACACCAGTGGCCATTCCATAGGAAGGTGACACTGCGTACACGATGACCACTCGCGAGAGTACATATGGCATCGAGGCACTGTCGCTCAGCACCATAGACGCCGTCGCCGCCATTGACGCTCAATGCTTTCCACGTCCATGGCGGCGCTCGACGTATCAATCGGAGTTGAGTTTTGGTCCGGCCCGGTATGTCGTTGCGCTGGATCAGGACGGCACGGTTTGCGGGTTTGCCGGGATGTGGGTGGTGATCGATGAAGCGCATGTCACCAAGATCGCCGTAGATCCCCGCTATCGCCGTCGAGGTGTAGGCCGCCGTCTGCTGAGCTACCTGATCGAACTGGCCTGCGCAGAGGGCTGCACACGTATCTATCTGGAAGTTGCGGTCAGCAACATTGCAGCCCAAAATCTTTACCATGCACTGGGGTTCGTCAGCAAAGGGATCCGGGCGAAATACTACGCCGATACCGGCGAAGATGCGCTGGTAATGGACCGCATACTCACGCCAAGTTCGGCCACGGAGGAACGCTGATGCTGGTGCTCGGGATCGAAACCAGTTGTGATGACACATCGATCGCTTTGTTAGGAGATGGCCGACATCTATTGGCTAACAGGACCGCTTCCCAGGTCGATCTACATGCACTGACTGGCGGAGTTGTGCCCGAAGTGGCCGCACGGCAACATGTCGAGCAGATTATCGCGTTAATCGACTATGTAGTACGGGAGTGCAACGTGGGGTTACATCAGATCGATCTGATCGCCGTGACCAATCGTCCTGGACTCGTTGGTTCGCTCATGGTCGGTGTCAGCGCCGCCAAAGCGCTCGGATGGATGATTCAACGACCGGTTGTGCCGGTACACCATTTGATGGGGCACATGGCTGCCGCACGGTTGGCCGATCCATCCTTAGACTACCCATATGTTTGTTTGGTTGTATCTGGCGGTCATACCGAGCTGCATCAGGTGTTGTCGCCGGTGAACGGCCATGTACTGGGCCGAACCCGTGATGACGCGGCTGGCGAGGCTTTTGACAAAGCGGCTCGTATGTTGGGATTGGGATACCCGGGCGGCCCGTTAATCGACAAGGCCGCGAAAGATGGTCGAGCCGATGCATTTCGTCTGCCGCGCGCCTGGCTGGAGGAGGGAAGTCTTGACTTCAGTTTCAGCGGCGTCAAAACCGCCCTGTGGCGTCGCTTGCAGTCCAGCGAACCGATTTCCGTGGCCGATGCGGCTGCCGTCTTTCAAGAGGCTATTATCGACGTGCTGAGTACGCGGCTTTTTGAAGCGGCCGAAAAAACCGGCATACCACGTGTCGCGGTGTGCGGCGGCGTCGCCGCGAACAGTGCATTGAAGCAACGTGTTCACGATATGGCTGCATCTCGGGGGATGTACGCTGTTGTGCCGCCTTTGTCGCTATGTACGGATAATGCAGCGATGATCGCCGCAGCAGGATGGGAGCAGTATCAGGCGGGCGCGGTTGGTTCGTTATCGTTTGACGTAATCGCCTCCGAAGCGCTTTCCTGGCTCAACTGATCAGGCGGAGTCTCCTCGACTTCATCGCGCTCAGGTTGTATCTCGTCACCCTTCAGGGCACTTGCTGGAAGTGTCAGGTGGGGATACACATGCGTGATCATGGCCCAGATGCAGGCTGTCACGGGGATCGCCAGCAACATTCCCCAGATCCCCATAAGCTGTGATCCCACCACCAACGCCAACACACTGGCCAATGGACTGAGCCCGGCAGACCCTCCCGCCAGTCTTGGTGTAACCACTTGATCGAACACAAAGTTACCAATTGCTGTCACACCGACAACGACGACTGCATATTGCCAAGAGTAGGCAGGTACATTCCATACCCACAAGACTGTGTGTGCGTCTGTGTAAAAGGCTACTGCCGCAGAAACGCTCATGGTTGTCAATGACCCGATGTAGGGAACGATGTACAAGGCGGCAGCCATCATACCCAGCACCAGCCAGAAACGCACGCCCAGTAGATAAAAAAGGATTGCGATGGTGGTGCCATAGAGTAACGCCGTTAACCCGATGCCGCGCAGGTATCCTGACCATATCCCGCCCAAAATGCCCGCAACCGTAGTGAGCGAAGACTGTCTGGCCGGCGAAGCGACATGCTGCCACCATCGACGTATGCGCGGCAGGTCAACCAAGGTAAACACGGTGATGATTGGACAGATTACGAACCAAATCGCGCCGGCCAATAGCCCCGTAATGGTGTTCGCAAGGCCTCCCGCAAGCTGACCTATATATTGTGACACGGGACCTGACACCTGTTTGGCTATCTCATCGGTGGAGATCCCCAGGCGATCCAACTGGGGAGCCAGCTTCTGCAGCTCGGTGGTGATGTAGTGTTCTCCGTCGGTCAGTAGATACCGGGTGTAAGAGGGCAACAACCGAGAAAGCTGACGGATCTGTTCAATAGCTGGCGGGGCTAACAGAAACAGAATTCCTGTCACAAAAGCGGCCAAGACGCTGACGCAGATCAGTACTGCAACCGCTCTGGGCACGCGTCGTTTCTCCATGGCCCTGACCGGATGATCGATCAGCACCGCAAGCCCGATGGCAATACCCACCGGAACCAGCGCATCTCCACTTTTGGACAGCACCCAAAGAGCTGCGGCCAATGCGGCGATGTATGCGGTGAGGCGGAAAACTATAAGCGGCATGTGATTAGCGATGCCTGAATCAAAACAGGAGATCAGGGCCGTTGGTGAATTCCGCACGGCCCCGGTAGATGATCACTATGCTTCGGTGGTTTCTTCAGCAGGCGCTGGGGCTTCTGCCGCAGGCTCTTCCGCTGCAGCACGCGCATTGCTGCGTACCGTCGCAGCCACGCTCTCCAGAGCGGGCTTGATCTTGTTACTCAGGTCGGCCAGATTGTCCTTCAATGTATCGAGCGTATGAGCGAGATCCTGTCGGGTCTCTGTGCCCGCTTTGGGTGCAAGCAAAATGCCTGTCACCGCGCCCACCACCGCACCAATGCCGATGCCGGCAAAGATGGTCAGCAACATGCTGCGATCGTCATCCTGAGACATGCGTTAGGCCTCCTTTTTCGTTTACGACTGGGGCGGAGCGCCGCCCGATTTTCGCTGAAACAGGTCGAAGAGCCGGCTAAAGAGAGAGGAGCTATCCGCGTGTGAACGAGCGGATCTGGACCGTGCGGTCAGGAAGGCCGACAGTCCGACCAGAGTGGCAAGCATACGATCGATCGCCTGCAATTTAGTGTTGACTGAGCTCACAGTCTCGCTGAGTCCCTGTGCGGCGTGTTTCATATCGCGCATGGCGGGAGTCAATTCACAGCGCGCATCGGTCATCAGCGAGGAAGCATTGCTGATCAACGGGGGAAGATCGGCTTCCAGTGCCGCTGCAACGGCGTTGATACGCCGCGCAGCAAGGCTCATGTCATTTAACGTATCCGCTAGACGCGTTAACAGCCCATCTGTCTGCCGATTCAGGCTCCTGAGAACCCCAATGAGATGATAGAGCGCTATCAGCAACAGTATCAGGACCAGTGCCACCAGAAACGGGATCAAGTTTCCCACGCCGATCTCAGCTCCTTACGGTCTAATGTGTTTACCGTCTGGACGAACACCCATAACTATACCTGAGCTGACTCCCCAAATGTCTACAGTTACAGATCGAATGTCTCGTTGAAGTATTTGTACAGCTCATGCTCATATTGCTTGGAGACGATCGCGATGACGCTGTCGCCAAGTTGGAGGCGGGTATCTCCATGCGGTACCATGGCCCGGTTGTCGTGTATGACCGAGATAATCAGCGCATCGCCTGGAAGCGTCAGTTCACCGATCGGCATATCGAGTATCTGACTGGGCTGCCTCAACTCGATATCCAAAATCTCCACATCACCGTTCCGCAAGGCCGCCAGAGGGATGACATTTTCCAGCGCTATCTCGCGCTCGATGAGTTGATGGATGATCTGGGTGCTGCTGACGGTGGCGTCCACACCCAGTTTCTGAAACACCACCACATTTCGGGGATCGTTAACGCGCGCTATGGTTCGCAGGGCACCAAATTGGTTTTTCGCCAACTGGCAAATGATCAGATTGTCCTCATCATCACCCGTGCATGCCACTACCACTTCACACCGCCCGGCGCCGGCGTCTTTTAGTACGCGCATCTCATCGCCGCGTCCATGTCGAACGGATTCGCCCAGCTGTTCGCGCAAGAAATTGTACCGGTTGCGGTCGCGCTCGATCAGCAACAGTTCGTGGCCGGCCTTCAACAGGGTTTGAGCCAAATAGTAACCGACGTTTCCACCGCCAACGATGATGATATACATAGCTCTCCCCTCAGTCCTCTTCCGTCAACTCACGCGGCAGTTGATTGCACTCTTCGACCGATCCGGCGGCTTCGTCCAGGGCATATGCGCGCATCATATGCGCACCGATCATGCCATAACAGATCGTGTAGATGCCGTGATGCTGCCGAAACACCTGCGCTCGCACCGGGTCATTGACCTTTGCAATCACCTTGGGGATATGGTACACCTCCCGGGCGATCTGCGCCGCCATCAGGTTGCGGTTATCTCCCTCGGTGAGAGCGGCGAACAGGTCAACGTCGCGAATGCGCGCCCGTTCCAAGGTGTCCCTGTCCATGCCGTTGCCTACGATGATCTGCCCGCCAAAGCTGGGACTCAGACGATCGAGTGCATCCTTGTTATGTTCTATGATGGTTACCCGATGTCCTGAAGCGAACATCAGCTGACTGAACGCCACACCTGTGCGTCCACATCCGACCACCAGAATGTTCATGCGTATTCCACCTCTGCAGCGATATGCCTCACCGCGACCTGTATCATCATGGCCTCAGTAGCTGGGAATGTCAACACCTGACGGGAACTCCCATGCTGTCAACGACGTATACAATGCAGGGGCCGTGGATTGACTGTGTTTACGGCGTATCGTTATACTACTCAAGGCTTGCATCGTCGGCTCCCCCGATCGTCTCCGGTGTAAAGACGCCGCCTCCAGGAGGTTACTTCAAGGTTAATGGAACCAGCCATCCGTATAGAGGGACTCACCAAGCATTATTACAACAAGACAACCCGTCAGCAGGTCATGGCGGTCGACGCACTGTCACTGGAAGTGCATCCCGGTGAGATATTCGGGTTTCTTGGGCCAAATGGGGCCGGAAAAACAACCACTATCAAGATGTTGCTCGGACTCATCTTCCCCAACGGGGGAGATGCTTTTATTTTGGGCAAACCGATAGGCGACGCCAGCATCAAGCATCAGATAGCCTATCTGCCTGAAAGTCCGTATTTCTACGAATACCTGACGGGTGCTCAGGTTCTCGACTTTTACGCCCGACTGTTCGGCATGAAAGCCAGCCAACGCAAGAAACGGGTGGTCGAGCTGCTGGAGCTAGTCGGCCTGAGCAGGGATGGCGACAAAACGCTGCGGAACTATTCCAAAGGAATGCTTCAGCGCATCGGCATAGCCCAGTCGCTGATCAATGATCCCGATTTGTTGTTTCTTGACGAGCCCACCTCGGGGCTGGATCCACTCGCTCGATTGGAAATTCGCGATCTGATAGGAAAGTTGAAGCAACAGGGCAAGACCGTGTTCCTCAGTTCACACCAGCTTCTCGAAGTTGAGGTGATGTGTGACCGCATCTCGATCCTTAATCGCGGAAAACTGCTGAAGCAAGGAAAACTCGATGAGTTGCTGCCAAGCGGCTCGGTGGAGATCACGGTGCGTGGAACCTCCGAGTTGGAAGAAGCTGTGGAGCCTTTCGGGCTCAGCTGGTCACAGCCGGAGTCAGGCGTCTATACGACAACGGCGCCAGCCGGAGAATTGGTGGATCGGATCGTGGACGCAGTACGATCAGCGAAAGGCTCGATCGTCTCATTGACACCACAACGACGGACACTTGAGCAGATATTCGTGGATACCATCGGCGGGGTGAACAACTGATGAAGGCTGTTCTGGCAATCGCATCCAACACAGTGCGTGAGGCGCTGAGCCGTAGAGCCGTGCTGTTATTCCTTTTCGGGGCGCTGGTACTTATCGTCATGGCTCCGCTGTTCAGCTTCCTGACGGCCCGCGAAGAGATGACCATGCTGAAGTCATTAGGGCTGGGAGTCATCCAGCTGGCGTCCATGTTTATCTGCATCACGCTTGGGATCCAGCTTATTCCCACTGAACTGGAGCGCCGCACCATCTACACAGTGTTGTCAAAGCCCGTGCATCGATATGAGTTCGTTCTGGGCAAGTTCCTCGGCGCTGTTGCAACCATGGCGATCAATATCATCGTCATGGGCGTGGTGTTTACGGCCGTGCTGTGGTTTCGCACACATAGCCTCCCTGACGGACTGCTTATCTGGAAGGGGCTGCTGCTGATGCTGTTCCAGATGAGCATACTGGGTTCAATGGCGATCTTCTTTTCGGTGTTCATGACACCATTTGTCAATTTCTTCCTGACGCTGGGCTGTTACACAATCGGTTTGTTCAGCACCGTGACAGAGAACTTGATGAAGGACGCCAATCGAACGATCATTCAGCGAGCCGTTGGCGCGTTCGTACATTACGTGATTCCAAACTTCGCCAACTTCAACGCACAGAACCCGATCATCCATCCTGAGACACGTATCACCAACGAAGTGGTGTACTACGTCAACAACATCGGCTACGCCATGCTGTGGATGATCGTTCTGTTGATCATTGCGACCATCGTCTTCGACCGCAAAGAGGTGTAACCGTGAACCGACGTGCTTTATGGGTCGTCGTGATCATCTGTTTCTGCCTCAGTGCCGTTCTGCAGACAGCGATCGATCCCATGCGCAAGCAGTTCGAGCCTCAAACCAAGGGGCTGGTGGGTAAGGTCAGCGGTCTTCCGGCTGAGTATATCTTCGGTACCATGCTGGGATTCCGTGAAGTGATTGCCGGCGTTCTTTGGGTTCGCGCCGATGAGTTCTTCCATGAGGGCAACTACGACGCCATCCTGCCCATCATCCGCTTGGTGACCTGGCTGGACCCGCATAATATCGATGTGTTCTCGACAGGCGCGTGGCATATCGGATACAACTTCACCGACACCGAACAGCGCTCCGACCGGCGATATCTTCCGGCGGCCATTCGTCTGCTTGATGAGGGCGCAGCGGCTAATCCCGACGTGTACGACATCTACTTCGAGCTGGGCTGGATGTGGTTCGACAAGGTACGCATGGCGCAGGAAGCCGTACCTTGGTTCCAGAGAGCGAATATGTTCCCCGATCGTCCCGATGAGACGAAGCCCGGCATCCCGCCTGCTCGCCGGCATATGCTTTGTCATGCCTGGGAACGCTCAGGTCAGCCCGAACGGGCGATGGAAGCTTGGGAGGCCATTCTGGAGTCCCATGAGGCGTTCTATAAGAAAGTCGGCAAAAATGACCTGATGGCGTTCACCAACTTGGAAGTCGCCAAACGCAACTACGCGGCGTTGCACGAGCGGCAGTATAACCGTTACGAGAAAAAGCCCAAACCCGATACACAACCACCTCAAGATCTCGAGTTTGACGCTCAGGTCAAGGTGCTCGCACCCAAGATCATTGAAGTGTCCGGCACATGCAACTTGGGCAAATACTACAACGAGAACATGCGCCGAGAGGAGACACGTCCGGGACGCGTCGACATGGTGCTACGCCAGGAAGACTTCCATCTTGGCGTATTGCTGGACAACGATCCCAAGGCCGATCAGAGCTGGAGAACAAAAGGGTTCAGCTTCGATGTGCCCGATGTCACCGTGTGCCAAGACATGCTGTTTATCGGTAATGGGAAGTTCAAGCGGCGCATCAATATGGCCGAAGATCCCATGATGTACGGTTTCAAGGCGCCGACTTACATCGTGACTGTACGCTATACTCCTCAATATGCACCGCCAGAAACGCAGGACCGTATCGGATGGCGCGGAGAGGGATTGACCGACAAACGCTACCTGAAAACCATGAATATCACCGTCACCGATGTTCGTGGGGTCAAGCATACGGCCGAGATGCGCTATGTGATCAAGCGTTTCCGTTTGACCCGTGACCAGTTACTGGGTGGTAGCGGAACCGCTGTACCGGTAGAATAAAGACAGGCAGCCGGGGTAACCTCAGTAGCTCCGGCTGCTCAGTACGCCCACTGCATGGGTGACCGGGCGGAACACAATGGTGTGCACATTAACCCCGCCAGGTTCGGGAGAAAGCAACGGTCCGTGTGACCGCCATGTGTTGTTCTCTACCCCGGCCGCCCATGCAGTGGGCGTAGTACGCCGGAGGTACTTAATGTCCGTGATGCGATGCATCCTGCTGAGCGCGTGCGCCCTGTTGTGGACCGTATCCGCATGTTGCGCGCATCCGATCGCCTTTCGGAATGGACAGATCGTCCTCTACGGTGATCTCTCATTACCCCCCAACCAGACTTCGCCTGCTCCCGTCTTGATCATCATTCCCGGCGGAGGAGCCGAAGACCGCGACGGCAATGTGACAGGCGCAGTGGACAGCGCCCCGTGGGCTCATTTGGCGCGGCTACTGAATCAGGCAGGGTGGGCGGTACTCCGGTATGACAAACAGGGGGTAGGGGAGAGCGCCCCTGGGCGCAAAGCACCGCAGAATAGGGCTGTTGGCATCGCCACGCTCTCTGAGCTAGCATTGGATGCCATCGCTGCAGTGGGTTTCGCCACTATTCAGCGAACCATTGACGCGAAACAGGTCTATCTATTTGGACGCGATGAGGGCGCCATGATCGCCACGGATGTGGCTTGGCAGCTGGGCGCTAGGATCCGAGGTCTGATTGTGGCAGACATGCCGCCCTGTCTTCCATGGATTCGCCAATGGCAAAACCTTCAGATTGCACTCCAGAACCGCGGAGTGTTGGGCGATGCGCTGAAGGCCAAACAGACCGAGTTTCTGGATGCTCTGGCAGCCATACGAACCGGTGCGCCCGTACCGGCGGTCTCCGAAGAGATCCTTCCTGCATTTCCAGGGGTCAATCCGGCCTATCTCCGACAGCTCTATTTCTACGATCCTCCGGCCCATCTAGCACAGGTAAAACAACCGACGTTGATGCTTCTGACAGGTACGTCCGCAGCCGTGCATGGAGCGAAAGACTTGGCAGACTGGCAGGAGCTTGTCGATGGCTCCAAGGTTACCATACAGGCTCTAAATGCCGGATCCCTCTCGGGCCAACTGGCCACTGCCATCCATCAGTGGGCCACCAAAGGAGCCAAATGACATGGCGCATCTGGCGTTATATCGAAAACATAGATCACAAACGTTTCAGGATGTATGCGGGCAGGAACATGTCACTCGAACCCTTCAAAATGCGATAAAGCAAGGACGTATCGGACATGCGTACCTGTTCTGCGGCCCCCGAGGGACCGGCAAGACCACAACCGCCCGTCTGCTGGCAAAGGCGCTGTGTTGCGAGACCGGACCGGTCGCAGAACCGTGTAACACCTGCAATGCATGCATATCCATAACCGAAGGACGCGCGGTAGATGTCGTCGAGATGGATGCCGCATCTGAAACTGGCATCGATGATGTGCGTCAAACAATCATCGAAAACGCCGCATACATGCCCCAGTACTTGCGGTACAAGGTCTATATTATCGACGAAGTGCATGACCTTTCTGCCAAGGCGTTTGACGCGTTGTTGAAAACATTGGAAGAGCCGCCGTCGCATGTCGTGTTCGTTTTGGCGACCACGGAATTCAACAGGGTGCCCATCACCATCCGCTCCAGATGTCTCCGCTTCGACTTTAAACGCGGAACAGTCGATAGCATCACACAGCGTCTCAGCGAGGTTCTCGCGAGAGAGGGAGCGGAGGCCGAGCCGGAAGCCCTCGATGTGATCGCCCGCGCCGCAGACGGCTCATACCGTGACTCGTTAAGCTTGCTGGAACAGGTAATGGCCTACACGGAAGGTCCTCTCCGCGCCAGTACGGCTCGCGAAGTACTCGGGCTTGTAGATGATGAGGCGGTAGGGCAAGTCATCAATGCACTGGTACGCCGCGATGGCGTTCGTGTGCTCCGAGCCATGGACGCGATATTCGACTCAGGATTCACCCCGCGACTCGTCGTCGAGGCGTTAACGGCCCGTTTTCGAGCGCTGTACTATGCCAAGGCTGGCGTATTTGAGGATAAGTTGACACCCGGTGAACGCGAAGCGTTGAAAATGCAAGCAGCGCTCTTCCCAGAGGGCGCCCTTCCGCAGTATCTGGCCCAATGCATGGACACGCTCAGCTCACTGAAAGTTGCCGTTGATCCCAGACTGATGGTCGATCTGCTGGCGATCCGGCTGGTTGAAACTGGCGGTGTTCCCAGCCAGCCCTCTGCTCAGTCGGACCGGCCCAGAACAAGCAATACTACAGTCACTCAACAATCTATGCGTGATGTTACCATTGAACAACAGGCACCATCTGCCGCCACTTTTTCGGGATCCAAAGCGGCTCCGGAACCAGCCCCGGCCGCAGTAACTACGCCGAGTGACACTGATGCCGCGCCCGGGGACATATCAACACAAAGCGGAGTGATACGGGCAGGGGAAACAATAGCCGATGCCGTTCGAAGGCGTTGGCCCGCCATAATCAACGCAATCAAACGCAGAAGCCCCTCGGGCGCCGCTCTTTTGCAACAGGCCCAGATCGGTGCCATGCGTGGTAACGCCGTGGAGATGCTGTTTGCCAACAAGTTTGCAGCGGATCGGATGGCTGATATCAAGAAGCGGCAGTTCGTTGAACAGATCATAGCCAGTGACTTGGGTATTCCCAGTGTTCAGCTCGTCTGTGATGTCGCCACCAACGGTCCGGAAAGCTTCATCGATGAGGTGGAGAGCATGTTTGATGGCAAACGCCAAAACGAGTGATATAAAGCGACATCACGGAGGCGACACATAGATGCGAAATCCTTTTGGCAACCCCAAAGAGTTGCAGCGGATGATGGATCAGGCCATGAAGGGGATGGAGGAGGCCAAGGAACGGGTCAAACAGATCCAGGTCGAGGCTTCCTCAGGAGGTGGAGTGGTCAAGGCCACCGTCAACGGAGAGGGAGAGGTGCTGGCGTTACATATCGATCCGATGGTGGTGGACCCAACCGACACTGAAATGCTGGAGGACTTGGTTCTGTCGGCCATCCGCGAAGCCAGAACACAAGCCATGCGCCAAGCCAGCGCATTGATGAACAGTATTCCGGGGCTGCCGAACATCGGCGGACTTCTGGGGTAATTCATTGCCGGTCGAATTTGTCAAACCGCTGGATGCGCTGATCAGGGAGCTGTCACGGCTTCCCGGGATCGGCCCGAAATCAGCTCAACGGCTAGCGTTGCACTTGATCCGCCGGCCCGCGGAAGAGACCATGCGTTTGGCAGATGCCTTGCGTGATGCCTGTATGCATGTTCGGTTGTGTACGCGATGTTTTCACCTGGCCGATGCTGAACTATGCCCCATTTGCCAGAATGACCGCCGTGATCCACATACGGTGTGTGTGGTATCTGATCCCCGCGATGTAATCGCCATTGAACGAACCGGCGAATATAAGGGCACATACCATGTCCTGCACGGAGTAATCAGTCCAATGGATGGAGTGGCTCCCGAGCAGTTGCGCATTCGCGAACTGCTGCAGCGACTACAGCGCGAAGAAATTCAAGAGGTCATTCTGGCGCTCAACCCCACATTGGAAGGGGACACCACCGCATTGTATATCGCCCGACTGTTGAAGCCTGCAGGGATCAAAGTCACCCAATTAGCTCAAGGCATGCCCTCGGGCGGCGACCTCGATTATGCCGATCAGGCAACGCTCGCCTCGGCACTGGAATGGCGACGTGAGATCTGAAAATCGCTGCGATATTTGTCGAGGCAACAGCCATGACAGGTATCGCAGCGATTTTCACTGCTGTGTAGGCCGCCGTTTATCACCTGGTGTCACTTCATTGGCCCGAGAACCTAATGCAACGTCATTTGAAGGACGCCATCGCCTGCGTGCGTCAATAATCCACCGGACGACGGTAAAAATCGTTGATGGACGTGTTGGAAAGCATGGCCGTGGTCGGCAAATGGCGTTTCCAGTGGGTGCTGGCAACACGTCGCTGTACAATCGCAACGCTCTGCGCATCGTGGCCAATGGCACAGAGCCGCTCGACAGAGTATCCCTGCAACAGGAGCGCCAAAATGGCATCCGCCTGACGATAGGACACCCCTAGATCGCCTTCATCGGTCTGACCGGCCACCAGATCAGCAGTGGGCGGCTTGTTGACAATCGCATCCGGAACACCCAGATACCGCGCAAGACTCCAAACCTGGGACTTGAACAGGTCACCCAATGGGTTGATAGGGGGGGAGTCATCCGCATGCCAAGTGTAGTAGCCAAACAGCCTCTCGGTCTTGTTGCCTGTACCAACCGGCAGTGCGCGGTGGCGCTCGGCCTGATCGAACAAAACCACCATGCGGATCCGGGCCATCACATTGCCTTTACGTCGTCCATCCATATCCGGCACAAATTGACAGTATCCGTCAACGGCATCGGTGATCTCGATCGTATCACAATGTATGCCTAGATCATCGACAATCAGCTGCGCATGCGCCAGGCTCTCCGCGCTGCTGGTTCGATAGGGCATTCGGATGGCATACACATTGTCAGGACCAAAAGCACGTGCACAGAGGTAGGTGGTCACGGCACTGTCCACGCCACCTGACAGGCCGATGACGCACCGGCCCACATTGCGATGATTCTGCATCTCATCCCGCAGAAACGCGACCAACCAGTCTGTGACCAACTGGCAGTTTATACTCAAAAGATCCTCATATCGTTCCGCGTCCGGTGGTGACTGGAACAGAGGGGCTGACCATGGACGTGTCATGAGATCCTCCCTTCTGAAGCATGCGCCAATTCCGCTATGATATCCGGCAGCGCCGCTTCCAGATCGGCCAACAAGGGCGCCTGAGATCGGGCGATGATCACATCCTCGCGAACCAACCGGGCGTGTACTGCGGCCTCGCCTGAAAGTGGTCCTTGGTTAACAATATGGCCCATGGGATCGACGATCAGTGAGTTACCGCTGAAGCCTTTACCACCTTCAAAACCGGTCAATCCGGAACACACCACCCATACACCGTGCTCCACCGCCATCGACTTCAGCAGGGACTGCCAACGGGTTACATTGTCAGGCAACGCCCCAGAGAAGCCCCGTGCAGGTGAAGCCGACAGGACAAAAAGCACCTCAGCACCATGTACAGCCGCGATAGCCGCTGATATGGCATGCCAAGCATCCTCACAGATCAAGATCGCCGCGCGCCATCCGCCGATATCAAACGCACGGATCTGTCGTCCACAGTTCACATATCGTTTTTCCTCGAAAACGCCATAGGTCGGCAGAAAGAACTTCCGGTGCAGATGGGTCATTTTGGACTCAGCGGCGATAGGGGAGAGTTGAAAGCAAGCTGCGGCGTTGTAAAAACGGGAGCGATACTCTTCATAAAACCCAAGTATGACATTGATTACACGATCTATCCCCAAGTCGGCATATCTTTCGGCCAGTTCGTTCAACAGTGCATCGGATGATAAAGCCACTTCACCAACGCCACCCTGCAGAAAATAACCGGAAAGGCACGTCTCCGGAAACACGACGACGTTCGTGTCCGGCCGCTCATCCATGATGGATTGGGTCGCGTCCATGAGTCGGGTCAGGTTATCTTTCACTCTTCCTTTGGTCGGCTGAAACTGTACAGCCGCGACGGACAACCCTTCACCGAAGGGCTGTCGCATTTCACCACTCGCCGACATACAGCACCTCCTTATCCAGCGTTACTGCGAACTTATCCTGTACCGTGCGGATGACTAACGAAGCCAAGTCTGATATGTCTTGCGCCGTCGCCTTACCGGTGTTTACGATAAAGTTGGCGTGTTTGGGCGACACACACGCGCCTCCCACACATGCCCCTTTGAGCCCGGCTTCGGCAATTAGAAAACCCGCTGGAACAACACCGGCGTCGCGCAATTCCTCAGGCAGGTTAGGCAACTGCCCGGCCAGTTCCGGTGACACTACATTCTTGAAAAAGCTCCCTGCGGACGGTTCCGTGGGTTGCTTTTGTCGGCGCTGCTCCTGGTATTTTCGTGCACGCTCCCGAATGGCCTCGGGATTGTCTGGCGTCAAACGCAACGTTGCAGACAACACGATGCAACGTGTGTTGCCTTTGTCCCTTAAACGACTGCTACGATAGGTGAACTCCATCCAATCCGGATTGACAGTCATGCGCTCACAGCCGTCTATTATGTCCAAGGAAACGAGTCGCTCACTGATACAGTGTCTGTAAGCACCTGCGTTGGATACCAGCGCACCGCCTACCGTTCCGGGAATACCTACAGCAAATTCCAATCCGGACAACCCACACGCAGACGTTTTCAAGAACACATCCCGAAAGAGAGCGCCAGTCTCGGCCAGTGTCAATTCGCCCACGATTACCTGTTCACAACGGTTATAAATGACAACGCCTCGAACGCCTTTGTCAGATATAAGCAGATTGCTGCCTCGACCTATCAAAAGACATGGGATTCCCATTTTCACGGCAAGAGTCCAGGCTCGCTGCAGCTGATCAGTTGATGTCACTTCTAGAAACAGATCTGCCGGTCCACCAACTCGTAAAGTGGTGTACGGCCACAGATCCACTTGAGCGCGACATCCTTCAATCTGGCTTGCAAAGGCTTCCAGCTCGGAGCTGAGAGGCGATATAGGCGGGACAGGTGATGAGGACACCATACTTCCGTAATCGAAAGAAATATGTCGCTGAGTCTTGGCATACGGTGGCGGAGAGGGCGGGATTCGAACCCGCGATCCCGCTCATCGCAGGATACCCGCTTTCGAGGCGGGCGCACTAGACCACTATGCGACCTCTCCGTGAAGCCTGTTGCATTATACCGAGGTTGGACGCACGCGTCCAAACCAGTCTAATTGAGCAATTCAACTTACATTTTCATCGTGTTGAGCGCGATTGACTGCGCCTGCGGCGCTGTGATACCATTCAACTGACCCTGTCCGGGTAACGTTCCGTGCCAATCGGCACCACTGGGGGGAAAACAGTCTGACATGGATAAGAAGTACAAGATTTTGGCTGTTGATGACGAACCGCACATTCGCCGACTGGTGCAGGTGAACTTGGAGCGCCATGGATATGAGGTCATCACCGCAACGGACGGAAAAGACGCTCTTGAAAAGATAGCCACAGAGAAACCGGACCTGGTTGTGTGCGATGTGATGATGCCATACATGGATGGATTTGAAGTGCTGCAGACATTGCGCAAGAACGCCGAGACCCGTGAGCTTCCGGTGATCATGTTGACGGCCAAGGCACAGGATGCCGACGTCTTCAAGGGCTGGCAATCGGGCGCAGATCTCTATCTGACCAAGCCATTCAACCCGATGGAGCTGATCAGCTTCGTCAAACGGATCTTCAAATCCAAGCAAGCCGAATCCAGTAACCGGTACGAGCTATAACCACGAGAGAGAACTATACAATGCGTGACACACGAGTAGCTCTGGTAATCAGTCTGGCAGCCGTCAGTCTCGTGGCTGCAGGAGTGCTGTTGGCCATCAATCGGAACCGAAAGGAACCGGATGAACAGGCCAACGATGTGGAGCGCATTCTCAATCGCTCGATGGCGCTTGTAGATGAGATCCAAAAACAGCTCTCATCGCGAGATGGAGAGATGCAGCCGGCAGGTTAGATCGGCTTAATCGCAGACACCCAAAAAGACGATAAAAGGGAACCAACAGGGGGCGCCAATAACTGGTAGCCCCCTTTCCTTGCGGGCAAATTCATGACGTCTGATAATATATATTATGTTTATATTTTCGACACACACCATCAGACCAGTGAACCCAGGTTCCGTGCCACTATCTTGTTTTTTTCTCGAACCTCGTGAAGGACATCGTCTGGGCCACATCCAACTTATGGAAATGGAGCGCATCAGCATATGCGGCTATGTACCGTCATTTCGTTCCGTCAGGTGTATCTAAATGAAGGCAACCGCTGTCGTCGCGACCAGGCCATGGTCTGTCTCGTATCAGTCCGTCGAAGTACCCGAACCGGGGCCAGAGGATGTGGTAATCCGACTCACACATTCCTGGATCAGCAACGGCACGGAGAGCAGTTTCATCCGTGGTGAACGCATCGCTGGCGATACACCACGAGGGCCAAGGGATCCCTTGCCGTTTCCGCACGTACCGGGATACCAGAAAGTCGGCGTTGTGGAGTCAATCGGCGTAAATGTCACCAGGTTGAAGCCGGGCGACCGCGTGTTCGCCACTGTATCTCAAGTCCAAGGCATGTTCTACCCATATGGCGGCCATATCTCGCCTGCTGTAACCCACCAGTCACAAGTGTGGCCTCTGTCGGACCATATCGAGCCATGGACCGCTAGCGGACTCGTTCTTGTACAGGTGGGTTACAATACGGGTTCCTGTGCGCCGGTATCGCCCGGAGATGCAGCGGTGGTCTTGGGCGACGGCTTGGTCGGGCATTGGACCGCACAGACCTTGCAGGCTCAAGGCGCAAAGGTATTACTGGCCGGCCGACACGATGATCGACTGAGCCTTTGGAGTCATAACGATACAGATCGGATCGTCAATACCCAACGTGAGGACTTGGTACGGGTGGTCGCTGAATGGGCCCCTGAGGGCGTGTCTCTCGTTGCGGATACAATCGGAACGATCAGCACTTTGGAGTCACTGTACCCTTACATGAAATGGCAAAGCCATATCTCATCCGCTGGCTTCTACGGCCATCAAGGCAAGATAGACATCCAGCCACTTCGCGCCCGTGAGATGGTGCTGCATGCCCCTTCTGGATGGTCTCAGGAACGCATGGAAGCCACACTGAAGATGCTGTCCAACGGGCAATTAACCACCCGGCACTTGGTGACGCACCGGCTGCCGGTTGAGAAAGCTGCTGAGGCATATGATCTCATCCTGTTTCGTCGGGAACCCGTTCTTGGCGTGGTACTTGAATGGAACGGTATTGGCTAGGCATCAAAATTGGAGAAATACCCGTGAAGATTCTGCAGGTTGATCGAAATCGGATATACCGTCTGCTGGATGTAGACACACCGGCACCGGGGCCTGGTGAGGTTCTCATGCGTGTAGATGCGGTCACGACATGT
This sequence comes from uncultured bacterium, assembly GCA_964650005.1. Lineage (GTDB taxonomy): Bacteria > Armatimonadota > HRBIN16 > HRBIN16 > HRBIN16 > CAZHSN01. The sequence continues at coordinate 37,515 of CAZYPZ010000012.1, forward strand.
CCTCAGTGGGACCTTCATCTGCGACACGACGAACCCATGTTCATCGGGCACACGTTTCACTATCCGTACACCCCGGGCCAGCCGGGACACGAAGCCAGCGGCGTGGTCGAAGCGGTGGGAGACAATGTCACCCATTTGCATACAGGTGACCGGATCAGTGCATGGCGTGATCCGGGCCATGACCGTCCCGGCTGTTACGCCCAGTATTCGGTCCTCAATGCAGACCACGTGATCCATGTTCCATCCCGTTTGTCCGCTGAGGCCACGGCGCCGGTCGAATTGGCTATGTGTGTCGGCTCTTCGATGCTGCTTTTGCGGCGTCTCGATGCGTTGTCCGGTAAACGCGTCGGTGTGATGGGCCTGGGTCCTGCAGGTTTAGTGGCCATTCAGATGGCGCGAGCGGAAGGCGCATCATCCGTCATTGGATTTGATCTGTCACCGCAGAGGCGCGCGTTGGCCGTGCGTTGCGGCGCAGATGCTGCATACGATACGCGTACGGTATCTGACGCTCAAATACCCTACCGCTGGACAAAGCCCGTTATCGACACGGCAATCGATTGCGTAGGAGCCGCTGTCACAGTTGAATGGATCATGGACCGCACCCTAGAGGTAGTCGCACTGTTCGGAGTTCAGCGAGAAGCCTATCGGTATCAACCCCATCACTATTCACCGCCGCTGCTTCTGTGTGGATATCCGGGCCATCACAGGGATGCTGCGGAATATGCTGTTTCGCTGATCGCTTCCGGATTACTGGATCTCATGCCACTGATCACCCATCGCCTCCCTCTGGACCGGTATGGGGATGGGATCGATCTGCTTGAACGGCAGGAAGCTGTAAAAGTCTGCTTTTTCCCGTGGGAGTGCAGCAACTGAAGTCGTCTGTAAGTCCTGCCACAGGGGGCTTTTTCCCCCTACAAGAGCCGGCTGCGACGATCTAGAGATCGATACGTCTCATACGTGCCGCGGTGGGATCCAAACGTTCCAATATGATCGCATACGCCCGCTCCAAGCGGTTTAGCATCTCATCTACCTGCGGATGTCCTGAGACAGAACTCAATCGAGCGCGTAAATCAGAAACACGGGCCTCCAGTTTCTCACGGGTACAAGCGGGGTCCACTCCCAGGTAGTTGCAGGCCCATATAAAATCGGTTGTATGGGCGGTTGGCTCTGCCTCTGTACTGGTGCTGGGCTTAGCAGACGTTGTCTGTTCATTGACTACCACAACATGGTCATCCAACTCTTCGATAACCGAGCGGTCCGTTAGCTCTGTATCGGGCGTACGCCGGGACTGCGTCCTTGTCTTCCATTCGCCTTCAACGATCCGTCTGATACGCCGCAAGTAGCCCATTTATAGGATGGCTCCTCTTGTCAGGATGAATCGCCGGAGGATGGTTTGTTGATCGATCGTTCCAGTTCCTGAAGGGATGCTTCGATGCTGTCCGATGCGGCAGGCGACATTTCTCCGACGGACACGCTCTGCGTTGATTGGGTTCGTGCACCTCCTCCCTGCATCTTGGCTTCCAGCTCACGCAACTCTTCTTCGGCCTCCATCGTGCGGATGTCTGTCTCCAGGCGCTGTGATCGCCCTGCCAAGCTTTCAGAAGCCATCTCGGCCTTCGCGGCGGCTTCGGCTTCCACACGGGTAATCTTGTCATTAGCGCGTTCCAGGTCTCGTGAAACATCATCGGTGCCAATGCCCTGCAAGGCATCGTTGATCGAGTTCTGGATTTGGGCGCTTTTCCAGCGAGTTTTCTGTGCCAGTATCTCCGCCGTTCGTTTTCGAACGTTCAACTCTTCCTGTTGCATGGCCGCCTTAATCTGAGCTATTTGCTGATTGGCGGTGGCCAAAGATACCTGCAAAGATTCCAACGCTTGCTCATAGCTCTTCTTTTCAATCAGAAAACTTCGCGCCAGATCTCTGTCGCCGTTTCGCAACGCCATCTCAGCCTTTCGCTGCGCATCATCGGCTTGCTTCTGAAGCCTTTCGTATTCCTTTTGAAGTCTGTTCCGCTCGGTTATCGCAGCAATGGTGCGTTGCCGGTTCCGCTCCAGATTGGCCTGTAAATCCTCGCGAGCCTGTTCAAGCAGTATTTCGGGATTCTCGGCCTTGCCGATGGCCCAACCGAACATGGCGCGAATGACGCGGAAAAGACGCTTGAGCATCGAGATCTCCTTCTGATTTCGGCACGACGTTCTCCGATCGTGCCAAGTCATCCACCTTATTTTGCCCGCAAATCGTTGGAAGTTGTATCTGTGGACTCTGTGACACGCTCAGTATCAATTAACTGCAAATGAATGCTTTGTATTCGGCTGCCATCGGTTCGCAGAACACGGCATCGAAGTCCCTCATAAACGACCTCATCTCCCACCGTGGGTGAATGGCCGATCAGCCCAAATACCAACCCTCCGATGGTGTCGTATTCGTCGAGAGGCAGATGGATATCCAACAATTCGTTCAAATCCTCGAGCGGTAATTTACCATCAGCCACATATCCATCTTCTTGAGCATAAAACAGTTCAGGCTCCTCCGGATCATATTCATCCTGGATTTCGCCCACTAGCTCTTCTATCAGGTCCTCCAAAGTAACCAACCCGGCGGTTCCGCCATATTCATCTCGCACAATCGCGATCTGCAGCTTCGCGCGGCGAAACTCCTTCAACAATTCGCCCACTTTCTTTGTCTCGGGGATGAAGTAAGGCTCCCGCACGATATCTCTCAGGTTGAATGTCATCTCTTTCCGGTGGTAACACCCCAAAATGTCCTTGGCATAGAGTATTCCGACAATGTTGTCTACAGTCTGTTCATACACGGGTATTCTCGAGTGACCGGATTGGGAAACCAGCATCAACACGTCATCGATAGTGGCATCCTCACTCACACAGGTCATGTCCGTACGAGGGGTCATCACCTTTCTGACAACGGTATCCGGAAACTCGAGAACCGAGCGGATCATTTCCGTCTCTTCCTCTTCCAGAACACCCAGCTCTTCTCCTACCTCCGCAAGGTCCACAATACCAGTTGGTGAGATTACTGGAGGATCATACTCCACCGGGAGATTGAACGGATTCCCAATGGCACGTCCTAACCAGAGGGCCGGTTGAGTCAACAAGAGACAAATCAAGCTCCAGGCACGCACCGGATAAAACAGTAAGGTCAGTACCGGCTCAGCGCTCCGGACTCCGATTGACCGTGCGAGAGCCGTACCGACTCCCATGACCGGCACCATCCAGATTCCCCCCAGAATAACAGCCAGAAGCCAACCATTTCCCCATGGCCCGGGGGCCAATGTCAGCATGCTGTCCGTCCAAAAAGCCAACGACAACATCATGCTGATCAGTCGCCCCAAGTCCATGCTACCGGCCAGACGATCTGGATTACTCATCAATCTCAACAGACGATCGTTGATATTGGCCGATCGCCTGGCGCGCATCATACGGAACTGCCTAACCGCTGCTCCCGCCATGGTAAAGGTAAACATCAGCATAAGCCACAGCAGGGCCGCAGCAAGCCCCTCCGTGGTACTTCTGGTGAGACCATCCGACTGTGAAGCGGCATCAGCGGCCGTCGGCGCCAAAATTGGTATCAGAAAGAACAGCCCTTTCCAGCGTGCGGAGTGCTGGTGCGAACTGTCACTATCCTCAGATTCAGGCATGTTCGTGCAGAACCTCCGGAGTCTGCTTTACCGTAACCAGTATATCAATCCACCGAGCAATATGGCTGCAAACGCACCGATCAAAACTTCCTGCAGCGTATGGATCTTCCCTTCGACACGGCTTTGCGCAACCAACGCGGCCAGGCTCAGCGCCAGTATGGCCGAAAGCAGGTTGTTGGACAGGAACACGATTGTCATTGCCATAAAGAACCCCATGGCGCTATGACCGCTAATCACCCCGCCCTGCAGAATGGTTCCCTTTCGGCCGATCACTTTCCCCAGCACAATGATCAACATCAACAGCACTAAACCGACCGACATCGTAACCATTGGTTCCGGGCTCAGTTGATGTATCTGCAGACGCGCTTCCGAAATATTCCGATCCGTGAGAAACAATAGAAACCCGACAACGATAGCGTTAACCGTTGTAACCAGTACCGCCCCTGCGGCAATGTCTTTGGCGGACTTGGCCAGCGGATGATAGGTTTCCGTCACCAAGTCCACAACCGATTCGATTGCCGTATTGATCATCTCAGCCACCAATACCAGCGATACAGTAAAGAGCAGGATGACCATTTCGGACTTGTTCAGTTTGAAAATGAGACCGATGAGTAATACCAGCACAACGGTAAAAAAGTGAAACCGCATGTGCTTCTGCGTGCGGAAGGTATACACGATCCCTTCCATCGCGTAACGGAAACTGTCCATGGGCCGCCGTGATGGTCTCATGGATGAACGGTTTCCTTCGGACGTGTCTGTTCCAGTATCGCCAGTCCTCTGCGCTTCATCTCGTCCAGTCCGTCTGGCGTCACATCATCCAACCCGCAGAGATGCAAGGCGCCATGAACGGCCAGAAACACAAGCTCCTCATCGATAGAGTGACCGGCCTGTTTTGCCTGTCGCCTGGCTTGGGGGACCGAGATATAGATCTCACCCAGTAAGTCGCACGGGATGGCGTCATGTTCCAAGCCATCTGCACCCTCTTTGTACCGGAACGAGAGTACATCAGTTACTGCCGATTGCTGGCGATAAGTAGAGTTCAAACGCATTAACTCGTCGTCTCCGGTAAAGATGACTGCCACGTGTTCGTCGGGTTCTCCCCCACTCTCCAACGCCAAGATGACCGCCTGTCGTACCCACTCTCGTGGTAAACGGCGGCGGCCCGGATTGTATATGTCGACCATCGGTGAGCTCATTACAGAAAACGCTGCTGCATCTCTGCAGCAGCGTGATACATGGTAGTGGGCGAAGGGTCACTGTCAAAGGAGACAGCTATTCCTCGCAACATGGCGAGAGATGCCGCTCAGCGGGAGCGCTGCTTACGACGCCGCGCAGCCTCTTGTTTGCGCCGCTTGTCGCTGGGCTTCATGTAGTGCTCGTGTTCTTTCGCTTCCTTAAGGATACCAGCCTGCTGGAGCTCTTTCTTGAAGCGTTTCAGGGCGCTATCCAGCGACTCTGAAGGCTGCACTATGATTTGAGCCAAACGTCATCCCTCCTTCTTTTGGGAAACCTCTTGTAATTTTACCCAAAGAGAGGGATCCCGTCAACCGCCATTGGTATTCTTTCGAGAAGGGTCCACGATCACGCCGTCAAACACTGCTGCGTTCGATTCCACACGGCAGTTCTGTCCGACGACACACCGGTACAGTTGCGTATCTTTGACCACAACCGCTCCCGGCCACAGGATGCTTTCGCGCACCACAGCCCCCGCTTCAACCACGCAATGATCGCCCAACACAGAGTTTTCAAGCACTCGTGCTCCGGCTTCGATACGGCATCCATGACCAATTGTGACGGGATATCCGATCTCACTGGTAGGATCTATCGAAACGTCGTTACCGATCCATGCATATTTACGCACTTCCGGGTATGGATTGGTCAAAGCAACGCGGCCTTGCATTGCGTCAAAATGCGTCTGGCGATAGGTGGACAGATTGCCCACGTCCTTCCAGTACGATGAGGTCAAATATCCATAGAACGGCTTTTTCTGTTGCAGAAGAGCCGGCAGTACGTTGTTCCCGAAGCCGTACTTCACTCCCCGAGGGATCAGGTCGAAGATCTCCGGCTCAAAACAGTAAACACCGGTGTTCGCTGTATTGGAGAAGATCACCTGGCCTTTGGGTTTTTCCAGGAAGCGCGTGATGCGGCCTTTATCGTTCATCAACGCGATGCCATATTCGGAGGGGTCCTCTACCAGTGACAGAGCGATGGTCGCGAGGCTTCGCTTCTCTTTGTGAAAGCGCACCAGGCGCGTCAGGTCCAGGTCCGTAATGTCATCGCCTCCGACAACCAGAAAGGTGTCGTCGAAGAAATCCTCATAGCGCTTGAGGCTTCCCGCATCACCCCAGAGCTGGTCCTCCATCTCGAACCGAATGCGCATACCCTGCATCGGATGCCTTTCAAAGTGAGACACAATGTGTTCGCCCAGGTAATGCAGGTTCACCAGCACATCGGTAAAACCGTGTCTTTGCAGCAATTCACAAATATGCTGGATGACAGGCTTGTTCACCACTGGCACCATCGGTTTCGGCAGCAGCCGCGTCAACGGATCGAGGCGGGAGCCGACGCCCGCAGCCAGAATCATTGCCTTCATCAGCGTACTACCCTCCCGTAATCCGTCGGATCTCTGAAGCAACCTGGAGTATGTCTTCGTCCTGCAGCAGGTGATGCACCGGAAGTGACAATACCTCTTGTGCAGCCCGATGACTCTCCGGCATGTCGTCAGGCTGGTATCCCAGATAGGTGTAAGCCGACTGCATGTGCAACGACAACGGATAGTATATGGCGCAGTCGATGCCACACTCCGCCAAAGAGGCCTTAATGCGATCGCGTTCCGCATGGCGGATCGTATATTGATGCCAGATATGCGTATTGCCGGGCGCCGAGGTCGGTAATTTCACCCCGGAGTTGGCCAACTCGCGCGTATAGATGGCCGCATGCCGCGCCCGCACACGGTTCCATTCATCGATATGCGGAAGTTTCACTCGAAGCACCGCTGCCTGCAGTTCATCGAGCCGACTGCAATAGCCGATCGACTCATACACATAAGTAGTCTTACCGGTGCCGTGCACTCGCAACTGACGGCATGCATCATTGATCGCAGGATCATCTGTGAGTATCATGCCGCCGTCACCGAAAGCGCCCAGATTCTTCGTTGGGAAAAAGCTTAAAGTGGTCACATCCGGCCACGAGGCGAGCAGACGGCCATTTTGTTGAGCGCCGATGGCCTGCGCGGAGTCGTATACTACCCGGATCCCATGACGGCGGGCAATATCGGTAAACGCCTCCCGATCAACCATCTGCCCGTATAAATCAACCGGCAGCAGTGCCTTGGTGCGTTCGGTAATCGCCGCTTCTGCAAGATCCGGGCGCATCAAGAATGTGTGCGGGTCGATATCGGCATATACGGGTCTCGCTCCCAACCGCACGATCGCTTCATTCGTGGCGACAAAGGTGAACGGCGTGGTCACCACTTCATCGCCCGGGCCAACGCCCACCGCTTTCAGCGCGATCTCCAACGCATCTGTTCCAGAGTTGACCCCCACCGCGAAGGCGCATCCGGACAACGCCGCTATCTCCTGCTCGAGTTTCTGAACATTCTGCGACAGTACAAACTGCCCCGTGTTCAACACCGATTGAATCGCCTGGTCAAATTCCTGCTTCATCGCCAGGTATTGTCCTCTCAAATCGGCCATAGCGATCCGCCGGGTTGACGGAGTAGATGATGTCGTGGTCATGTAGTAGACGCCTTTCGCTGCTTATTGGTGGTATTTACGGCAGGTTACCGATTTTGCTTGCTTTGTTGACATGGCTCTTCGTGGCCATCACGGTGTTCGCGAGCACACAGTTGTCTTCGAGCGTGCAATCCGCATCGATGATGGTGTTGTTCAACCGGCAGCCATCACCGACATGACATCGGGCCATCAGTATGGTGTCCGTCAACATGACGTTGTTTCCTATGCAACAGTTGTCTCCGACCACCACCACGCCATGGCACTCGAGACCAGAACCGCACACCACGTCATGCCCCAGAACCAAGACGCTTTCATCTATACGGGCGGCAGGGGGTATGCCAGGTATGGCAGTCTGTCCACCGGCCATCGCCGCAGACACAGCGATCAGCTGAGACGGCCGTCCGACGTCCTGCCAATATCCCTCGCAAACACAAGCAAAAAGTCGGGCCTGTTCGGCGATCATTTGTGGAAACGTCTCCCGTTCAATCGAAACCGCTCGAGACGCAGGTACCCGCTCCAAAAATGCAGGCTCAAGCACATAGAAACCGGCGTTAATGTGATCCCATCCGGTCTGTCGCCAATCGGTCATGGCCGCGATACGTTTCTTCTCTTCCTCAGACGGTTCATACCATTGAGTGACCCGCCCTGACGTGTCTGTGTGTATCACGCCAAATGCACTGGGAGAAGGGACCGGTTTTACGGTAATCGTGGCTTCCGCTTCCTGATCCAAGTGAAACTGGATGACATCCGTTAAATGAAAATCGCACAGAATGTCGCCGTTGAACACAACAAACGTTTCATCGCGCGCCCAAAGCGAGTTGGCGGCATTTCGGATCGCTCCGGCCGTTCCCAGCGGCTCATTCTCGACGGCATACCGCATGGCCACCCCATAACGCGCCCCATCCCCGAAATGGTCCTCTATGGCTTCAGCCATGTAGTTGGTGGCGAACACGATGCGATCGACACCATTCTCACGTAACAGCTCTACCTGATATTCCAATAATGCCCGGTTCAATACAGGTATCAGCGGTTTCGGACGCACGAACGTAAGCGGTTGCAGACGTGTGCCCTGCCCGCCCGCGATGATGATGCCCTGCACGACTTAGCGATCTCCTCGGTTGCCAAATGGATGAGTGCATGTAGACCAACCACAGAAAGTATACAGCGAGGGGCTTGTTCCCTTCAGCCCATCCTATGTTACACTCCGTTCAGGATGCATCCGCAGCACTTATTGAAATCCCCAATATTCCTAGCCACACTGGTGATCGGCGTTTCGGCCGCTTGCCTGGGTTTGATCGGCATCGGCTGGGGACTGCCATATGCCGGACACCCTGTGTCGTTACACCCGGACGAAACCCTGATGCTCGCGGCAGCAATCCATGCAGATGTATTGCATGGCCAACTGGACACAGGGCTTTATAACTATGGCACAGGATATCTGTACGCATGGAGCGTGGCCATGCGTATCCTGGACTCCTGGGGGCTTCTGGGAAGCGATCCGAGGGCGCTGTTCGTTGTCGGCCGGGCGCTCAGCCTAGTGGCCTATATCGGCATCGCTGCAGCGCTGTTCTTGACCGCCAGACGCCTATTTGGTTTCGCTTGCGGCCTGTTTGCCGCCGCATCGTGGATCGCTGCACCGCTGGCCGTTGCGAATGCCCACTATGCGACAACCGATATGACCGCCACACTGTGGGTGGTCCTGTGCCTCTGTTTCTGCATGCAGGCGACCTCCGAGCCATCGCGTCACCAACGATGGCTGTATCTCGCGACGATTAGTGCCGCCGTAGCGGCAGGCTGTCGGTACAACGCGGGGTTGGCGGCATTGGCGCCATTGGCGCTGGTGTTAGCACAATCTGGTCCCTTGAGCCAGCGCATGATACGGTTTGGCGTGTTGCTTATTGTTTGCATAGCATCATTTCTGCTGATATGCCCCGCGCCACTGATCCATACGGCTCAATGGTGGCGCGATGTGCAGTTCGAAATGCATCACGTTCAAACGGGTCATGGCCATCTGTTTACCGACACGGGAAATGGCCTGTTGTACCACCTTGTCAAAAATCTGGCGGAGCCACATGGATGGGCGCTCATCGTCATGGGCTTCGTCGGGCTCATCAGATGCCGGTCCCGGTTATGGCCCTGGTTGATTGTCGGATGCGCGCTGTTGCTGCTGCATGGCGCTGCAGCAGTGCGCTTCGCGCGGTATATGCTCCCGCTCGTTCCTGTTCTGACCTTCGGTTCTGCCGCCGCGTTGTCCGTTGTGTTGGAAAGATTGAGCACCAATAGCCCCAATCGAAGGGGTCGACTGCTTTTTGCCGCGGTAGCCATGGCTTGTCTGGCGTGGCCTGCACGCGTCAGCACGGCCTGGTTGATGGCCCTTCTGACCCCGGACCCCCGTGTCCAGGCGGCAGCATACATCAGACAACTGCCTTCCCAAACGACCATCGGCACGGCAACCACTCCTTGGTTTCATTCACCGACCATGTCTCCGGCTTTTGGTCTATCGAATGCCCGCGCGCGTCGTTCCGCGGCGGGGTCTTTGTCGCCCAAATGGATCACTACGGATACCGAGTGGGATACTTCAGTTTTGTCTGCGGATTACATATGCCTATCAGACACCGAAACGGATGACGTCATTCGCATCAAGTATCCGGCTGCGGTCTCGTTTCTCGATGCGCTGGACCGCTCTTACACGCCTGTCAAAACATGGACGCCTGAACACTACGGACTGCTAGGCAGATTACCTCACGATATGAGATATCCGTTTGTACGCATTACGCTGTATCGCCAGCGTCCTCTCCCCTAACCAATGACTCGGCATATCGACGCGGTTCAAAATCACGCAAATCCTCAGGGCGTTCACCTAAGCCGATCAGTTTGACGGGGATGCCCAGATCACGACGCAAAGAGAGCACACACCCGCCGCGCGCCGTGCCATCCATTTTAGTCAACACAATACCACTTACCGGAATGGCTTCCAGGAACTGCCGAGCCTGCGAGATGGCATTCTGCCCTGTGGTCGCGTCGAGCACCAGCAACGTCTCATCCGCAGGTCTACCCAGTGCCCGTTCCGTGACGCGCGCGATCTTCTTCAATTCTTCCATCAGATTGGCGCGGTTATGCAGCCTTCCCGCGGTGTCGGCCAGCACATAATCGATACCTCGTGCCCTGGCCGCCGAAACCGCGTCAAACACCACCGCCGACGGATCGGAACCATCCTGATGGCGGATCATCGGGACTCCGACCCGGTCAGCCCACAGGCCAAGTTGATCAGCAGCGGCAGCGCGAAACGTATCGGCGGCTGCCAGGATTACCGAAGAACCGCGCTGTCGCAGACGCTGGGCCACTTTGGCTATCGTGGTGGTTTTACCCACGCCGTTCACACCCACAAACAGGTACACTGTCGGCGGCACCTCCGCCACTGTCAGCTTTCCCGGCTCTTCGCCCATGATTTGAACAAGGCTTTCGACCAGAAGCCGTTGGACATCGTCAGCAGTTTTCAATCGTTGTTCACGCACACCATCGCGCAGTTCATCCAGGATTGTCTGTACCGCATGGACATTGACATCGGCTCCCAGAAGCGCTTCCTCGAGCTCCTCGAACAGCTCTTCATCGATCCGACCGCGACCGGTGATCAATGTATCCACTTTTTGGATGAACGTTTTCAGAAATCCGAACGCCATAATTACCTCACCCGCTCCAATCGGGCCACCGATGCCATTAGCCGCTTGATTCCATGCTCAGGAAACACCACCGTCACTGTGTCATCGGCGCCGGATGGCTCTACCTGCATGACAACCCCGTCTCCGAATTTGTGATGACGCACGCGCATGCCAACCCGCCATACCGAAGACTTCCCCGGTATTATCGATTTCGAATTGTTGAATCCCGCAGGCTCGCCGCTTCGGCCAATGCTGCGTGATGCCACACCGCTAGAGGCGGCTGGTTGATACTGGGTTTCATATCCACGGTCCTGACGGTCACAGTTGTCCCCATAGCTCAGCACTGACGCAGGGATCCTTACAACGTGATCCTCCGGCAAGTCGCGAAGAAAACGGGAAGGGACACAAGGCATCGTTTTGCCGTACATCATGCGGTTACGGGCATATGTCAGGTACAGCCGCTCCTCGGCCCGTGTCACCGCCACATAGCACAACCGACGCTCTTCTTCGTCGTTGCCGCGTTCCGATGCGCTCAGTTGATGTGGAAACAACCCCTCTTCCATTCCAACCAAAAATACCGTTGGAAACTCGAGTCCTTTGGCGGTATGAACAGTCATCAGGGTGACACGCTCTGTCGTAGAGTCCATCGTATCGACATCCGAAGTCAACGCAACCTGTTCCAGAAAACCCAACAACCCGCCCGATGATTCTTCGCCGGCATCGTACTGCACGGTAACCGTGCGAAGCTCTTTCAGGTTTTCCAATCGCGCTTCGGCATCTTCGTCACGATCAACGGTCATGCGATCGAGCAGTCCGCTTTGTTGATACATTTGATCCAGCACGTCGGTTACGGTGGTGTTGGCGTCATGCGCTTGATCGTACAGCCTTCTCACCAGCGACACAAACTCTCGAATGGCCTTCAGCGTTTTGGGCTGCAACCGGCCGTGAGTCAACTGCTGAACCAATACCGTCCAGAGCGAATCTCCCGGTTGACGTATCGATTGAAGCGTATCGATGGTGGTTTTACCGATGCCTCGTGGCGGGGTGTTAATAATCCGCAGTAAGGCCAGATCATCATGCGGGTTGGACGCCACCCTCAGGTAGCACAAAGCATCTTTGATCTCAGCCCGCTGAAAGAAGCGCTGCCCTCCAACTAGTTGATACGGCAGCCGCATGCTGTTGAAAACCTGTTCAAACACGCGCGACTGGGCATTTGTGCGATAGAGCACAGCAAACTCCGAGAACGACGCTTGGCGGTTGTGACGTGCGTTGAGTATATGTTGGGCGATGCTCAACGCCTCCTCCCGTTCATCCGCCACTTCACAGACCACCACACTCTGACCGCTCTGTTTGTCTGTCCAAAGGCGCTTGGGAGCCCGCGAGCGGTTTTTCTGCACTATACGGTTCGCCACCGAAAGGATGGGAGTGGTGGATCGGTAGTTCTGTTCGAGGCGCACCACATGGGCATCGGGATGATCCCGCTCAAAACTCAGGATCAGCTCTACATCCGCACCGCGCCAGGAGTAGATCGACTGGTCGTCATCTCCGACCACACAGATGTTGCGATGCAGGGCTCCAAGCGTCTGCACCAACTCGTATTGCGCCCGGTTCACATCCTGGTACTCATCCACCAAGATATGGGCGAAGCGTCTTTGTAAAGCCTGTCGCACTTCGTTATTGGCTCGCAGCAAAAGCACCGTGCGCATCAACAGATCGTCGAAATCCAGCCCGCCGGCGGATGACAGGCGCGCCTGATATTCTCGATAGATGTCCGCCACAATGCGGGTGAAGTAGTCTGTGCCCTGGTAAGACTCAGGGCTGATCACCTTCTCCTTCGCTCTGCTGATGGCGTTCAACACCGTACGTGGACCGAACTTCTTTTCGTCAAGGTTTCGGTCTTTCAGTATCTGTTTCACAAGCCGAATCTGGTCATCGTCGTCCTGAACTGTGAAATTGGCGGGAAGCGATGCCTCTGCATGGTACTCTCGCAACAGCCTCGCACAGATTGCATGAAAGGTGCCCATCCACATTCGTCTGGCTTCGTCTTCGCCGATCAGTTCACCGATACGGCTGCGCATCTCACGAGCCGCCTTATTGGTGAACGTGACAGCCAGAATACGGGACGGCCAGACCCCTGCTTCCAACACCAGCCGGGCAATCCGCATAGTCAATACACGCGTTTTACCGCTTCCGGCGCCGGCAAACACAAGCAAAGGCCCTTCACCGTGCAATACGGCTTCGCGCTGGGCATCGTTTAGTGTGGAAAGATCGAGAGCGTTCATGCACTCATCAGTCTACGTGATCCTACGGTCTGCGGCAACCGACATCGGATGCGTACAATACACCTGATGAAAAAACATCTATTCGTCTATCATGCGGGGATGCTGCCTTATCGCACCGCCTTGGCTATGCAAGAGGCGCTTGTCGAGGCCCGACATCAGGATCGCATAGTGGATTGCCTGATGTTGTTGGAACATCCACCCGTCATCACTCTGGGCCGTTCGTCCCACGCGGAACACATATTGGCATCGGCTGATCAGCTTCAAACGCTCAACATTGTTTTAGAAAAGACAAACCGGGGAGGCGATGTGACGCTTCACTCCCCCGGACAACTTGTGGGATACCCCATTATCGATCTAAGGCCAAGAAATCGCGACATACACGCCGTTCTGCGTGGCGTCGAAGAGACCATCATCCAGACACTCTCCTGTTGGTCCGTTTCAGGTGATCGCATTCCCGGGCTGACCGGAGTCTGGGTAAATAACCGGAAAATCGCCGCGATCGGGATGCATTTCCGCCATTGGATCAGCATGCACGGCTTTGCGTTGAACGTGAACAACGATCTGGATCTGTTCCGGCTGATTGTCCCGTGCGGCCTGCATGACCGCACGGTCACCTCTTTACAACTCGAAACAAAAACACAGTTGACGCCACATGACGTTCAGCAGCCGCTCATCCAGGCGTTCGCTTCGGTGTTTGGCTACGATTCAATCTCCGAAGTCTATGCCCCGCCGTCCGGTGTCCACCAATCCGACTCATGACGCGGCTCTCCCGCACTGTCTAAAAGCCTAAAGCGATGGTGGACAGCCGCCTGTGGGCGCAGTGTAGCTTCCACTGTGCAGTAGCGTTCGGCGGATAGCTCAATGGCCCGTTGAACCGCTTCCGGCTGCACTTCGTCCCCTTGAATAGTAAAATCGACATTGACCTCACGAAACACCTTCGGATGAGTGTCTTGCCGTTCACCACTGACGGTGATCGTCATACCAGTTATCGGTTGCCGTTTCTTGCGTAAGATACTGACAACATCCATACCCATGCATCCGGCAAGTCCCATCAACAGCAGTTTGACCGGGCTCACTCCCATGCCCAATCCACCTGCCTCCGCCGATGCATCCATCACCACCGTGTGGTTATGTTCATCTACCGCCGTAAAGCCCATCGGCTCATTCCATGTCGCGACGATTTTCATGCAGGCTCCTCCTCTTTCGACAGGCTGTATCTGCAGCCATCTGTTTGGGTTATACTCCCTACGGCAATGGAAACAGCCACCGAGATACGTCATGCATGAAGTGGATGTGATGCGTAGTGCGTTGGATGCTGTATTCCGCATCGCCGCTGAACGCCGCGCTCGATCTATACGCACAATCGGTTTGCAGATAGGTGCGCTTTCCGCGGTCGACCCCGAGGCAATGCGGTTCGCATTTCGCGCGCTCGTGCCCGGAACACAGGCAGCTGCGGCGTCATTGGATATCGATTGGGTCCCTGTGTCTTGTCATTGCGAAGAGTGTGATCTGAACTTCGAACCGTCGCCTCCCTTTTATCTATGTCCTCGGTGTTGCCTTCCATGTGACACCGTAGTACATGGCGCCGAGTTAAACATTACCTATGTCGAGGTGGCCTACGATGAATGACCCCACCCGCGGTCCCGAACGGATCTGGGTAAATGAACCGCTGCTGCGCATCAACATGGAGACAGCCCAGCAAAACCGCCAGTTGTTTCAATCTCATGGAGTCACGGTCCTCAACGTCATGTCGTCTCCGGGAAGCGGCAAGACGGAGTTGATCGGCCAGACGTTATATCGTCTTCGGGCGGTTATTCGTGCCTGCGTCATCGTGGGAGATCTGGCTACCGATAACGATGCCAACAGGCTGCGCAACCTGGAGATCGATGCCCGGCAGATTGAAACTGGCACTCAATGCCATTTGGACGCCGAAATGATCCGTCGACAAGCCGTTGAGATGCCGCTCTGTAACATAGATCTGTTGATCATTGAAAACGTGGGCAACCTGGTCTGCCCTGCCAACTACGACCTGGGAGAAACCTGCCGCGTGGTGTTGATGTCCGTCACCGAAGGAGAAGACAAGCCGCTGAAGTACCCGTCGATTTACCGAACGGCGGATGCCGTCATCATCAACAAAATGGACTTGGCAACAGCCGCAGGTTTTGACCGCGAACTTGCCGAATACAACACCCGACTGGCCGCTCCGAGGGCAGCCATTTTTGAATTATCCGCTCGCAGCGGTGAAGGCATGCAGGCTTGGGTGCTTTGGCTGCGCGATCTGATCGCAAAGAACACCATCCGAAAAACCGGACCGGTGGAGGTGTAATCGTGGTGTATCTGGTATACGCTGCAGCGGATGCGCCTGCGTTCACCGCTGAGGCCCGCACGGTTCTGATGTCCGTCGACCGAATAACCGACGCCAGTAACGCCCGTTGCGTCCTGACGGATATCGAGCAGATGAAACTCGATCCAACTATCGATCAGGCGTTTATCATCGCAGCGGGAGACAAACGCGCGACAAACTCTATTCTCAAGTTGTTGTCCCGTGATGCAGCGGATGTTCGCATATTGCATGAGCCGGGCGCCATCGATGAACTTCTCGACGTCTGCACAGTTGGAGCTGATCCTTTTTCAGTGGACTCTCATGATGCCGATATACGGTATCTCCATCCCAATCGATGGCTGTTGATCCGGCCAGTTGTTTTTCATCACCAGATGGTGAGTTTCTTGGAGCGGATCAGCCGCTTGTATCCTCCGGATCACCGCATGTACCTTGTACCGGCTTGCCCCATGGCCAGCAGACCCTATGTGATACAAACGCCATGGACGGATATCGACCCGGGGCTGCTCCCGTGTTGGTTGGCAATTCCGCCGGCAGCGCCTGCCATGGGGCGGGACATGGACAGCGCAGTGACCGTGGTATCGCGTCTGCGCGCTCCGGATGGCTGTCAATGGGACCGCAAACAGACGCACGCTACTTTGCGGTCATGTCTGCTGGAAGAGACTTACGAAGTACTGGAAGCGATTGATGCGAACGATCCTCTGTCTCTGGCGGATGAACTCGGAGACCTGCTGATGCAGGTGCTGATGCACGCTCAACTGGGCAGTGAATCGCAATCATTCGATCTGTTGGAC
This sequence comes from uncultured bacterium, assembly GCA_964650005.1. Classification (GTDB taxonomy): domain Bacteria; phylum Armatimonadota; class HRBIN16; order HRBIN16; family HRBIN16; genus CAZHSN01. The sequence continues at coordinate 53,978 of CAZYPZ010000012.1, forward strand.
GTCACCGGATCGTTGTGTGACAAGCTGGTTCGCAGACATCCTCATGTATTTTCAAACACGACAGTACGCAGTGTCGATGATATCTTGCGGAATTGGGAACAGATCAAACGCACGGAACGCGGTTCAGCACCGACAGTTCCATCCGCTACCGATGGGATTCCCTCAGCCATGCCGGCCTTGGCGCGCGCACAGAAGATTTCCAGACGGGTAACCAAGCTCGGTTTCGAATGGGACACTGTTGATGACATATACAACAAACTCGATGAGGAGATCTCCGAGCTGCGTGATGCAACGACATCGGGTGACCCCGATGCCATTGAACACGAGATTGGCGACGTGTTATTCACTGTGGTTAACATTGCCCGGCGCCTGAATGTCGATGCGGAACAGGCGTTGCGCCGAATGGTTAGCCGATTTACGCAAAGATTCCGTACAATGGAAGAGATTGCCGCTTGCAGAGGGGTCTGTCTGGATCAACTGGACAGTGACGGCTGGGAAAACCTCTGGCAGGCAGCCAAACAGCAGGAGTCGTCTCCATCGGAATAGACAGCCGGTGAGGCGCAGATCGGCACAACTCACACACAAGGGAAGGCTGAGATGAAGAGAGTATACCTGTTCCATGAAGGCCAGAAGGACATGAAGGATCTTCTCGGTGGTAAAGGTGCAAACCTCGCCGAGATGACTAACATGGGGCTTCCGGTCCCTCCGGGATTTACCATCACTACCGAAACGTGTATGGAATACCTTCGCGGCGGCAAGACCATGCCTGCAGGGTTGATGGACGACGTCGCCCAGGCGATGGCCGCGGTCGAAAAGGATATGGGCAAGAAGTTCGGAGACCCCGAAAATCCGTTGCTCGTGTCCGTTCGCTCCGGCGCCAAATTCTCCATGCCCGGTATGATGGACACGATCCTGAACCTGGGTCTGAACGCCGACACACTGCAGGGCATCATCAAGCAGACGAACAACCCACGGTTTGCCTATGACGCCATGCGCCGATTTATCATGATGTTCTCAGACATCGTGTTGAATGTCGAGCGTCACCTGTTCGAAGCCAAGCTGGATGAGCATAAGAAGCGGCTGGGCGTCACCCTCGATACCGATGTCGACGCAGAGACCCTGCGTGTACTCTGCGACGAGTATCTCGAACTGGTCAAGAAAGAGACCGGCGCCGAGTTCCCGTCGGATCCGATGGAGCAACTGAAGCTGGCCATCGAAGCGGTGTTCCGCAGCTGGGACAACCCCCGTGCGCACACCTACCGCGAGCGCGAAAACATCCCGTGGGATTTGGGCACGGCGGTCAATGTACAGAGCATGGTGTTCGGCAACATGGGTGACGACTCCGGCACAGGCGTGGCGTTCACCCGAAACGCCAGCACCGGCGAGAACGTGCTGTATGGCGAGTACCTGGTGAACGCTCAGGGAGAGGACGTTGTAGCTGGTATCCGCACTCCCATGCCCATTTCCGAGTTGCGCAATGTCAATCCGGCTATTTACGAGCAGTTCGCCCAGATTGCGGATCGCCTGCAGCGCGAATACCGTGACATGATGGACATCGAGTTCACCGTGGAGAAGGGCCGACTGTTCATCCTGCAGTGCCGCGTCGGCAAGCGCACCGCGCTCGCTGCCGTGACCATCGCCGTCGATATGGTCAAGGAAGGCCTGATCACTGAGGAAGAGGCGCTCATGCGCGTCAAGGCGACGGATATCGATCAGCTGTTGCACCCTCAGATCGATCCGAAGGCAACCAACAAAGTGCTGGCCAAGGGGCTGGCCGCTTCGCCGGGAGCTGCCGTAGGCGTGGCGATCTTCGATGCCGACACCGCCGCGGAGCGAGGCAAAACCGAACCGGTCGTATTGGTGCGCCCTGAAACCACACCGGATGACATCCACGGAATGTTGGCCTCTAAAGGCGTTCTGACCGCCCGCGGCGGCATGACCAGCCATGCGGCAGTTGTGGCGCGCGGCTTCGGCATCCCCTGCGTGGCCGGCTGTGAGTCGATCACGATCGACATGAACAAGCGAGAGCTTTCCGTAGACGGCATCACCGTCAAGGAAGGCGAATGGATCTCGCTCAACGGTACAAACGGCCAGGTACTGCTGGGACAGGCGCCGATGATCGAGGCCATGTTCACCGAAGAGCTGCACACACTGCTCGATTGGGCCGACGCCAAGCGCACGCTAGGAATCCGCACGAATGCGGACAATCCGCGCGATGCCGCTCAGGCAGTGGAGTTCGGGGCCGAAGGTATCGGTTTGTGCCGAACAGAGCACATGTTCTTTGAGCAGGACCGGTTGCCGATCGTTCAGGATATGATCCTCGCCAAGACCGAAGCCGGACGCCAGGCGGCCCTTGACAAGTTGCTGCCTGTCCAGCAGAAGGACTTCGAGGGAATCTTCGAAGTGATGGCAGGTCGACCTGTAACCATCCGCTTGATCGATCCGCCGCTGCACGAGTTCCTGCCGTCCTACGAGCAACTGTCCGCAGAAGTCACGGAACTGCGCATGGCGATCAACTCCCTTGGCGGAACCGCATTGAAGAACCTGCTCGCCGAAAAAGAGGAGATGCTCGAGGCCGTCGAGGCGCAGCGCGAGATGAACCCCATGCTCGGCCTGCGTGGCTGCCGTCTGAGCATCATGTTCCCGGGCATCGTCGAGATGCAGGTCAAGGCCATTCTCCGCGCAGCGGTCGCAATCAAGAAGAAGGGCATCGATGTCCATCCGGAGATTATGATCCCGCTGATCAGCGATGTGAATGAACTGACATGGGTCCGCGAGAAGCTGGAGGCCGCCGCCAAGCAGGTGGTCGCCGAAGCGGGCGAACCGATCGACTACAAGTTCGGCACCATGATCGAGATCCCGCGCGCCGCGCTGACCGCCGACACGGTCGCGAAGCATGCGGAGTTCTTCTCGTTCGGTACGAACGACCTCACCCAGACCACGTTCGGCATCAGCCGCGACGACGCCGAGGGCAAGTTCCTCCAGAAGTACGTGGATATGGAGATCCTTCCTGCCAACCCGTTCGAGAAACTGGACCGCGCGGGAGTCGGCCGCTTGATGAAGCTGGCTGTGGAAGCCGCCCGTGAAGTCAATCCGGACATCAAACTGGGTATCTGCGGGGAGCATGGTGGAGAGCCGAGCTCCATCGAGTTCTGCAACATGCTGGGGCTCAACTACGTGTCCTGCTCACCGTTCCGCGTACCGATCGCCCGGCTGGCCGCTGCTCAGGCAGCCATCAAGGCCAAGTAACCGGACTGCAGCGTCCAATACACAGCCCCGGGAGCAGATGCTCCCGGGGCTTTTTCTGACATACACTGATGATGTTTTTTTGGTGTCTCGACACACTCAATCCGGAGCGGTTGAAGAGATGCGCCAGATATCGCGCGCATATTCCGATACCGTACGATCGCTGCTGAAATAACCGACGCGTGTGATGTTACGCGCTGCGGTCAATCGCCATTGGTCCTGCTGGGTGTACAGCGACTCAGCCATTCGCTGGGCTTTGATATACGATGGGAAGTCAGCAATATGCCGGTAATAGTCATTTTCATCCAGCAATCTGTTTACGATCCACTTGTAACGTCCCGGCTCTTCGGGTGAAAATCGGTCATTCGCGATCGCATCGAGCACTCGCATCAGCATGGGCTGACGCGAGGCCTCTTCGCGGGCGTTCCACGCACCCGGCTGGCGACTTGCTTCCACCTCTTCGGCAGTCAATCCAAAAATAAACATATTCTCATGACCAACATGGTCTCGGATCTCGATGTTTGCTCCATCCAGCGTTCCGATGGTGATAGCACCGTTGAGGGCAAACTTCATGTTCCCGGTGCCGGATGCCTCTGTACCGGCCGTCGATATCTGCTCGCTAAGATCGGCCGCAGGGATCAGCAGTTCAGCCAATGTCACCCGATAGTCGGGCACAAAATGCACCGTCAGCCACCTCGATGCCCGCTCGCTTGAAGCGACCACTTTGGCTACACTGTTTGCGAACCTTATGATCTGTTTGGCGACCCAGTAACCGGGAGCGGCTTTACCGCCGATCACCACCGTGCGCGGCGCCGCGGGTTCGATGCCATCCTCTTCGATTTCCAGGTACCTGGCAATCACGTGAAGCAGGTTGAGCAACTGGCGTTTGTATTCATGAATACGCTTCACCTGAATATCGAACAGGCTATCGGGATCGGCCTCCAAGTGGCAGGCTTCGATCACGCGTACTTTGTTGGCACGTTTGATGGCCGCCAACTGGTTCATCCATTCAGTATCCTGGAAAAACTCCTCGGCCTCAGTCAAACGGTCAAGGTTCGTAATCCAATCATCACCGATAGAGTCACATAACAGTTCGGTCAACCCGGGGTTTGCCTTTACGATCCAGCGCCTGGGTGTAATCCCGTTTGTTTTGTTGTTGAACCGTTCCGGGAACAACTGCGCGAATTCAGGAACCAGCCGTGTTTTCACCAGCTCGCTGTGAATCGCCGCGACCCCGTTCACTGAATGGCTGCCGATAATTGCCAGATGAGCCATCCGTACCTGTCTCACGTCGCCGGTGGTTATGATGCGTACTTTATCCACAAATTCCGGAGGAGCAGGCTGATTATTCAACGCATCTTTGCTGAGCCACTCGACAAACCGCCTGTCGATCTCCTCGATCAGCTGCATGTGACGCGGTATCACCCTTTCAATCAGGTGGGTGGGCCACACCTCCAGCGCTTCCGGCATCAGAGTGTGATTGGTGTAGCCGAACACTTCCTGTGTGGTATCCCATGCCTGGTCCCAATCCATGTTCCGCTCATCCACCAGCAACCGCATCAACTCTGCAATCGCCAACGAGGGATGAGTGTCGTTCAGTTGGATAGATACCCGATCTCGGAAGCAACTCAGCGGTTCGGGACATCCGGACTCGAACCGGTTCATGATGTCTCTGAGCGCACATGCGACAAAAAAGTACTCTTGCAGCAGCCTCAGTTCTTTACCCGATTCCACAGAGTCGGATGGGTATAACACCTTGGAGATGGTCTCCGACTGAACTTTTTGCTGCACCGCCTTTAGATAGTCGCCGCTGTTGAAGGCCGCGATATCCATATCCTGCGTTGCGCCGGCAGCGAACAGGCGAAGGCGATTGACGGTTCGCCCGCCGTAACCGACTATGGGCATATCCGAAGGGATACCGTAGATATGTTCCCAGTCCAGCCACATCGGGTTGTATTCGCCGTACTTGTCACTGGAATGATCGATGCGGCCATAAATGGGTATATCGACACGTTCTTCTGGATGTTCCACCAGCCAGGGCGATCCGAATTGCCGCCAGGCATCTGGTGCTTCCCGTTGCGACCCATTGTCTATGACTTGTCGAAACAGGCCATACTCGTAGTTGATGCCGTAGGCATATCCAGGCAGGTCCAGAGTTGCCAAAGAGTCCAGAAAACAGGCGGCCAGCCGTCCCAGACCGCCATTACCCAAGCCGGCGTCCGGCTCCAAAGCCACCACATCGTCAAAATCGATACCGACGCTGGAGAGTGTGTCCCGGTAGAGGTGCAACAGACCAAGGTTGATGAGATTTGTCTCCAGCGATCGCCCCATGAGGTACTCGATCGACAGATAGTACAGCCGGCGCGCTTTCAGCCTGCGACACCTTTCCTCGCTGCGGATCATCTGATCCATCAGGTGTTCACGTACGGCCATTCCGACAATGGTCAACAGGTCATTTCCTGACAGATCCTCGAATCGGTGACCGTAAAAAAAGCGCGCGTACCAGCGCAACCTTTCGAGCAGGCGTTCTCGGCCGAGTACATCCATAAACGGCTGGCGATCATCGTACCCCATGGCGCTCCTCCGTCTTTATGGTCTTTTCAGCACCAGATCGGTGATGGTCATCGGTTTGGCCACGATATCCACCTCGCCCTCCGTGTCATGCAAGGCGGTAAAGTGTATTGCTTCCGGGTTAGCGTTCAATATGAATACCCGATTGGGTGTCAAAAATGTGAAGTAGACACGATCCTCTTTGTCATCGATAATCCAGTGGCCGGCCGCACGCAATACAGCGTTCACTTCGCGAGCAGCCGCCGGCATATCGGCAACACGCTCCACACGTCCCTTGCCTCCAGCCGCGCCGGCTCTGACCAGTATATCCAGGGCGCTTTCCCCTTCCACTGTCTCTATCTGCGGTTGGTTGACGATAAGTAGCACGCCACCGCTTCGTACCCAATCCGCTAGCCGTTGCGCATCCGATCGCTCCATGACATCGCCATGGATGATCACACATACCTGGTAGCGGCTCAGGGCCCCTGTCCGAAGCATCGTCTCATCCACGAAGTCATAGTCCGTGTAGTCTCGCCATACGCGTGCTTTCTCCAGGAATCCGCCCCATTTCAGGGTCATCGCCGTATTGGGATACCAAACGGCCACCGGTACTCGCGGCGATGGAACATGAAACAGGTACTTGAAGTGATCCTGCTGCTGATCGATCGTTTTCATGGAATTGATGACATTGCCATCGTAATCATGCAGCTGGTTGGCGCCCGATGCTGTGGCGTTGTATATACGAGCTACAATCCCCCATTCGTTTTCTGGACCAGCCGGTTCAAATCCAAAGTAGGCTCCATAGTGGCGACAGGCCGATGCGACCCAGCGTGTAATCACAAAATTACTGGCATAGTCGGATGCTTCGTTTGTGATACGCACGCCGCCGCCGTGCTTTGCGGAGACCCGACTCTGTTCCGCGAAGTCCGAGCCATGCTCCGGAGGCGCATCGCCACCGGTGCACAGATAGATCGGAGTGTTGGGGAAGTGCTTTCGGGTGGTAGCCATCCACCAATCTGCAAAATCCGTCATACTTTGACGGTACCATTCCACAAAATCCAGCCAACGCCTCCTGTCATGGGGAAAGCCATCGTTTAAGCGTTCCCGGAATTCCGCCAGTTTGTCGCCGTAACCCGGATAGTCTGCATCGGCCAGTGTCTTATACGAGGTACCCCACGCGTCGTTCAACGCATCTACAGTACGGTATCTTTTACTGACCCATTTTCTGAAGCTGGCCAATGCATACGGATCATTGCACCAGAACCCGGCGTGGTTATGATATTCGCCCGGAATGTTGAACGTCCAACCGCCCCCCCAAACCGAATAGATGGCTTCTCCAAAGTCGCCCTGAATACCCAACAGTACCGACTCGATCACACCCGATTTGCGGTAACGCTCAGCAAACGCGGCCAGAAACCGATCGATACGTTGAGGCAGATGGGGATTCCATAACGACTCGATTTTGCTGTCTTTACCATGTTCCAGGCAGCGGCATGGCACATGCTCTTTGCTGGCTCTAAACCAGTTAGGCGTGCTGTAGGCCGGTCCGACTATCAAGAACGGTACCCACTTCAGCCCAAATCGCTGAAGAAGCTCCACCTGTTCATCCCACTTGCTCCAGTCCCATTGTCCTTCGCCTTTGCCTTCCACCGTCTCCCACGTCACATAACTCTCGATCGACGTGGCACCCAGCGCCTTGTGAATGGGGCCGCGCTCCAGGTCTGTATCGTTGCCGAATGTGTAATACATCCCGGGTGCCGGTGGGTTGGTACGTTTGGGGCGGAACGTGCGTTCAGAACTCATGATGCCGACCCCTTTGGGCTTGGTGTTGTAGATGTCTATCCTTGCAATCTGGAATTGTGACGATGAACACTCCAGACGGAAATCTGCGCCTCCGTTCTGACGCCCTTCAAATCGTGGAGCGGGCATCTCTGCGATGACTGTAACCCACTCGTTCGTATCCATTAGGGCGATGGCTGCGGCGGGCGTGTAGGGGTTAGCCTGCGTGTTGTACTGCAACCTGGCCACTCCCATCGACCGATCCAGGAATGTCACCGCCAACCACGCGGTGTCGATGAACTGCTTGCGCAACTCATCTGACAGACGAAAGTACAAATATGATCCGGAGACTGCCGGATTGCGTTTGGATGTAACGGTTCGCCGTCCGTCATGCGAGGTCATATCATACCAGCCGTCTTCAGCATCCACAATCCGAATCCCGGCATCTGTCCCGGGAACAAACGATCCCAGCGCGCCGGGCGGCAGCGCCTCCTGGGCTCGACACGAACACATGACGCCTGACAGCAGACACACGACCACAATCGCGAACAATCGCGGGATCATCTGGACACCTCCGACGGAGTAGTAAACATAGTTTCTCACACACATGGTCCAATACCTGCTAAAGACGAGACCCCCTTCGCCGCGGCGTCGGGGGTCTGCTGCAAATAAGCGGTCAAGGTCAGTGATCGGCGACATACTGAGCGACCATATCGCCCACTTCACTTGTTGAATAGCCCATCTTTCCTGCACTGAGGCTCTTCAGTTTATTGGCGGTGACATACGCGATAGCGGCGTCTATCGATGCCGCAGCAGCGGTCTCACCGAGTGTATCGAGCATCATCTGCAACGCGCCAATAGCAGCTAAAGGATTGATGACGTTCATGCCGGTATACTTGGGTGCCGACCCCCCGATGGGCTCGAACATGCTCACTCCATTGGGGTTGATGTTTCCACCGGCTGCAATACCCATACCGCCCTGCGTCATCGCCCCCAGGTCCGTGATGATATCGCCGAACATATTGTCGGTCACGATCACATCGAACCACTCGGGGTTCTTCACCATCCACATGGTCGTGGCATCGACATGCGCATAGTCCGTGGTGACGTCCGGATACTCCGGAGCGATCTCATAGAACGCACGCTCCCAGAGATCAAACGCGTAAGTCAACACGTTTGTCTTGCCGCACAGCGTCAGTTTCTTGGCTCGATTTCGGCGCTGGCAGTACTCGAAGGCATACCTCAGACATCGCTCCACACCTTTGCGGGTATTGATGGACTCTTGCACGGCCACTTCGTCAGGCGTGCCTTTCTTGAGCGTTCCGCCCGCACCGGCGTACAGCCCTTCCGTGTTTTCGCGCACCACCACGTAGTCGATATCCGCAGGTCCTTTGTCCTTAAGCGGCGTTTCCACTCCGGGATACAATTTGACCGGGCGAAGATTGATGTACTGATCCAATTCGAAGCGCAAGCGCAACAGGATGCCCTTTTCCAGAATGCCGGGCTTCACGTCTGGATGTCCGATCGCTCCGAGATAGATCGCATGGTATTGACGCAGTTCATCTGCTGCAGAGTCCGGCAATACTTCGCCGGTACGCAAATACCTGTCACCGCCGAAGTCGTATTCAGTCAGTTCACAGCTGAAGCCGTATCTGTTGCTGGCGGCTCCCAGAACCTTCAACCCCTCGCGCACCACTTCCGGCCCGGTGCCATCTCCCCCAATCACGGCGATCTTGTATGTACCCACGGTGTCTCTCCCTGTTTTTTGTATAGACCAAGTACATTATGCGCGTTGCAGTCATCTATTTCAACGCACGCCGCTGCTATTCGTGAACAAGTTCACAACCAGGATCTTACTTGACGCGTCCCGCTTACACTGGTATACTGAGTTCGTTCCGTCGGGGTGTGGCGCAGTTTGGTAGCGCGCTTGGATGGGGGCCAAGAGGTCAGCGGTTCAAGTCCGCTCACCCCGACCAGTTAGCCTCCACACTGTATCACCGTCTCCTGCGATTGTCTTTCCTCGCCCTATCACCGCCCTACTCTGTTCCACCAATCATCCCGTACAATACTATAGAATTCTCTACGGGTGAGTCTGCATGCGATACTACGCTCTCTTTGGCGCCTCAATATCTCTATTGGCCGTCACACTCAACGGCATGGCTCAGCAATCTCCAGATAACGCCAAACCTCTACGCCGGCCCACTGTAGGATTAGCGCTGGGAGGCGGTGCAGCACGTGGTTTCGCGCATATCGGTGTACTTCGCTGGCTGGAGGAACATCGCATACCCGTAGATTTTATCGCCGGTACCAGCATGGGCGGGCTGATGGGCGGCTGCTATGCAATGGGAATGTCATCCACCGAGATCGAACAGCTTGTCGGGTCAATCGATTGGGCGGAAGCCTTCGCTGCTGAGGCTCCGTATGCCCGCCGCGACTGGAGACGCAAAGAAGATTTTCGCGATCTGACCATACCATTCGAGCTTGGACTGAAAGGGGGCCTTCGCACCCCTGCCGGTATCGATCCGGTCCACCAGGTGGGCTTGTTGCTTAGCCGATTGAGCGCTCCCTATGGCGGCATTTCGTCATTCGACCAGCTTCCCATTCCGTTTCGTTGTGTGGCCACAGACATCACCAATGCCGAGCAGGTTGTAATGAGCGACGGCTCACTGGCGTTGGCTCTACGCGCCACAATGGCCATACCGGGAGTATTTACACCGGTCGAATGGAACGGCAGACTGTTGGCGGACGGCGGTGTTTTGAACATGGTGCCGGCGGATGTTGTCCGCCGTATGGGTGCAGACATCGTCATCGCTGTGGACGTGGGAGCGCGTGGCAACCGGGACGCAGGTGACACACTGTTGGGCGTGATCAGTCAGACGGTAACGGTCGTCATGCTGGATAATACGCGGCGCGCCATGGCCAGTGCAGACATCATGATTGCCCCGGAACTGGGCAGCAGCAATGCTTGGACTACATATAAAGAGTCAGCAGAAGCCGGGTATCGGGCCGTCGACGCCAAAGCACCGTTATTGACCAATCTCAGTCTGCCCGATGAAGAATGGCGCCAACACCTGCGTGCGCGGCAGGAAAAGCGACGGCAGCAGCTGCCTGCTGTTGGATTTATCGATATTACGGGAGTCACTGGCAGGCTGGCGCGCCAAACTGTTGCAGAAATGAACTGGCAAGTCGGTACAGCATTGGACACAGTCGCATTGGAGAACAGCCTGACCGATGTCGTAGGCAAAGGTCGACTAGCCAGTATTGCTTACGATGTGATCGAACGGCATAACCAGTCCGGTTTGCTACTGCGCGCCGTTGAAAAGTCGTATGGACCTCCTTTTCTGCGTGTTGGGTTTAACCTGAACAACAGCCGTGGCCGCCAGATGGACTCCAGCTTGCTCACCCGTGTCACGTTCATGGATTTCGGAGCCGCCGATGCCGAGGCACGTGTGGACATAGGCATCGGCAGTTCACGTATCGCATCTGCGGAGTATTACCGTCTACTGGAGGGGCGCCGTTGGTTTGGATCCGCCCGCCTGGCTATTACCGAAAACACACGCGACTATTATGCCGGCGATCGGCGTGTCAACGAGCATGTACTCACCACATACAGTCTGTCTGCCGATATTGGCTCTGTACTGCATGATCAGGCGGAATGGCGTATAGGCTATCAAACTGGGTACATCACCACAGCGATGCGCATGAGCGGACCGCGTCTGGGCTCGCTTACCGGCGGCAACGAAGAATTCATACGCGCCAGATACGCGTGGGACTATTGGAACGATGACCAGTTACCGACACGCGGAAGCCGTGGCAGCATCGAGTTCAGGCACTTCCTTCGGATGCCTGGCCATCTCCGGCAGATCAATCAGGCTTCCATCCGCACCAGTAATTTCCACTCACTTGACTCACGTACTCAGGCATTTACATTGCTGCGGGCAGACACCTCGTTTGGGAAGTCCGTCAACTGGGTCAATCAATCGGAGCTTGGCGGTCTCTTTCAACTGGGCGGTTATGCCCGAGGGCGGTTGACCGGTCCCAGCAGTCTGTACGGAGCTGCAGGGCTGATGCGCCAGGTCTTGCCCTCCGTGGGGCCACTCGATTATCCGGTTCGGCTGGGCGCCTGGCTGGAGACAGGCGCGGTCTACCGCAAGGTCAGCGAAGCACAGTTCAAGCAGAGTATTGGACTGGGTCTGTTTATGGATACGCCTTTAGGCCCGTTGTACATAAGCGGAAATCTGACCAACGCGATCGATAGAAGACTGCTGTTTGGTATGGGCAGACTCTTCCCATGGTAATTCAACGCTTCTGAAAACCCAGAATCACATCCCATACCGCAGCGGGATGTGGAGGGATCACGCATATCTCGGCGTTGGCTTCCCTACCGATGCGCTTGGGTGTCCAGTCATCCAAAGTGACCTCACCAAGCCTCAGGCAGATATCCGGAAGCAATACCAATCCGGTGTGTTCATGGCGCCTCAAGGCATGACAAATGTCAGCACCACCCATAAGCCCCGCTACATTGACCATATGGCCAAAAAGGCGGTTTTGCACGACACACACCGAAGTAGTAATGCCGGATACTGTGTTCAGCATATCGCTCAAATGCTGCACCATCGGGGCGGCTGCTTCCCCGGTCACAAGGGTTAAAGCGACCGGGATTTCCAGACGTTGAGGCAGCCGCTTTTTGAGCGTGCGACACCGGTCCAGGAACAACCGAGCGGTCCCCACTCCGTCGTCCAGCTGTGGAAACTCTCGGTAGTAGGCTGTTCCTGGGTACGGCATACCGGCGATGTGAAACCACTCGTCTGCCAGATACACGAACCGTTTGCCATCTGGCAGGCGGTCTACACGCCGCACCTGTTGGATCAGGCGCTTGGCATATTCCGGCCCGATACCCGACAGGTGTTCCAATTTGGACCGATGAGCGGTGAGACCGACTGGAACGACTGCGACGGACTCGATCCGACCGGGCTCATCCAGCATTGCCAGTTGCTTCAGGTCCTGTATCGTGTTCATCAGTTCGTCGCCGTCGTTCCATCCGGGAACCACCACAACCTGGGTATGCACATCGATCCCCATGCGGATCAGCCGCAGCAGTTCCACACGTATGTCGTGCCGTCGCGCCGTTCTCAACAAGCGCTGACGTGTATCCGGATGAGTGGCATGCACCGATACATACAGCGGCGACAACCGCTGTGTTTCGATGCGGTCATAATCCAAGTCTGTCAGGTTTGTCAACGTGATATAGGCGCCATGAAGAAATGACAGCCGGTAATCGTCATCTTTCACCGAAAGTGACCGTCTCAATCCTGGCGGCAGTTGGTCAATAAAGCAGAACACGCAGCGATTGTTGCAACGCCTAATGCGATCGCCCGCAAGTTCTTCCGCAAACGTGGCGCCTAGCGGTTCGTATTCATCCTTGCTTAAACGATAGATCATCGTCGAGCCTTGCGTTTCGACTTCCAGCATCACATCCTGAGAGGCAAACCGAAACGAAACATCGATCACATCCTTGACGGGAATGCCGTCGATAGCGAGCAACACATCCCCGGGAGACAATCCGATCTCTTCGGCAATGGATCCGGGCTCTATGGAGGCGATCGTCAGCCCTTCTGTGGCCATCGCTCCACAGTCTCCAGCGTCACGGCGCCCTGTGAGAGACGTCGGATCACCGCATCGATCAAGTCATCCGGTGTGGACGCTCCCGCTGTAACCCCCACGATCTGCGCATCCTGTATCCAGACGTCGTCTATTTCATCGGCTGTCTCGATGTGGTAAGCGGGAATCCCCTTTGACGCACAGATCTCATAAAGCCGTCTGGTGTTGGCACTGTTGCGGCCCCCCACAACCACCACCATATCGACAGACTCGGCTAACAGTCGAGCGGACTCCTGGAGCTCGTGTGTCGCATTGCAGATGGTGTTATACACTCGCACTTCCGCACATTGCGGGATCAGTTCGGCGGCGATGTCACTCAACAGCTGCGGATGTTGGGTCGTCTGTGCGACCAAACCAACCTTACGCGGCACTCGGAGAGTCTTCAATTGGGCGACGCTGCTGACAACCATTGCCCGACCGCCGGCCGCCTCGATAGCGCCCAATGTGCCAACCACTTCGGTATGTCCGGCATCGCCCACCAGAATGATATGGTAACCTTCCGTACACATCTGCTCCACAATCCGGTGCAGCTTCTCGACAAATGGGCAGCAAACATCGATGACTTCCAGGCCTCGCGCCTCAGCCTCCTGCTTGAGTGAAGGCGAAACGCCATGCGCGCTGAACACCACCGTGCCTGATGACACTTCCGAAAGATCAGTCGCCATGGAAATACCTGCTTCCCGGTGGCGCGCCGCGACTTGTGCATTGTGGATGATCGGGCCCAAGGTCGTAATCGGGCCGTCCAAGGTGCGACGAGCGGTCTCCACCATCTCCACCGCACGTCGCACCCCGAAACAGAAGCCGGCCGATCTGGCGATCACGACTTTAGGCATATTACGTGGTTTCCGCCCGTTGGGAGGCATGCAACAAACCGTACTCGATGCTCTGCACCAAGGCATCCCATGATGCTTCGATGATGTTGGTGGAAACCCCCACTGTGCTCCATGTGGCCCCGAATCCTTCGGACTCGACATTGACGCGAACTTTGGCCGCCGTGCCAACCCCCACATTGACGACGCGAACCTTGAAGTCGCTCAGCCGAATTTGCGCCAAATCCGGATAGAAGCGCAGCAACGCCAACCGAAGGGCGGTGTCCAGCGCATGAACGGGTCCGTCACCCTCCGCCACCGTCAGCATGATCTCGCCGTCCACCGCAATCTTGACGGTGGCTTCCGTGATCACATCACCGTTGTCACCCCGTTTTTCCACGATAACCCGAAATCCCTGAAGGTCGAACAGTTTGCGATACCTTCCCACTTCATGCATCAGCAAGAGTTCGAATGACGCTTCGGCGCCTTCAAAAGACCATCCCTGGTTTTCCAGTTTTACGACCTTACCGAGAACCCTCTTCACCTCTGGGGATTTCTTGTCGAGGTTAAGCGACAGGTTCGCGGCGTGGTACATCACTGTTGCACCGCCCGCCATCTCCGAGACCAAAATACGCCGAGTGTTACCTACGGACTCGGGATGAACGTGCTCGTATGTCTTGTCCTCCTTCATTACCGCATCGGCGTGCACCCCGCCTTTGTGCGCAAACGCGCTGCGCCCAACATATGGCTGGCTGTGAATATGCGGTGCATTCACCACATCGGCGACGAAATGGCTTAACGAGGTCAAATGATGCAGCCGGTCTGCGGCATGGAACGTCAGGCCCATCTTCAGCGCCAGCGCCGGAAGGATCGAACACAGATTGGCGTTGCCCGTTCGTTCGCCCAATCCGTTGATAGTTCCTTGCACGTGTGTACATCCGGCGGCTATCGCCTCGAGACTGTTGGCTACGGCGCATTCGGAATCGTTATGAGCATGTATCCCCAAGGGAGCTTTGACTTGCGTCGCCACTTCCTGGACGATCCGCGTCACCTCGCAGGGAAGACTTCCTCCGTTTGTATCACAAAGTACCACGGTATCGGCGCCTGCATCCACTGCCGACTTTATGGCCCTCACGGCATAGTCTGGGTTGGCCTTATAACCATCAAAGAAGTGTTCTGCGTCAAAGATAACGCGCCGGCCTTGGGTGACCAAGAACTGCACCGAGTCGAAGATCATCTTCAAATTCTGATCCAATGTCACCCGCAGCGCGTGAGTGACATGAAGATCCCAGCATTTGCCAAATACGGAAACGACCGGTGTCTCCGCTTGGAGCAGCGCCAGCAGATTACCGTCCTCTGTGGCAGATGTTTGAGGTTTACGGGTACTGCCAAAGGCGCACAGCTGAGCATGCTTCCAAGGCATCTTGGCAGCACGCGCAAAGAACTCACGCGCGCCTTCGTTGCTGAATGGCCAGCCGCCTTCGATGATGTCTATACCGAATTCGTCCAGTCGCTGTGCGATACGGATCTTGTCATGCAGTGACAGGTTAACGAATTCACCTTGCGCACCATCGCGCAATGTCGTATCGAAAATCTCTATACGGTTCATCGTGTCTCCTCTGCGGCCTACAGCGCCGCATCTCCTCGCTCGCCGGTTCGGATGCGCAACGCCTCCTCAACAGTCGAGATAAACACCTTCCCATCGCCGATCTCCCCGGTGCGCGCCGCCGAAAGGATCGTCTCGACAACCTCGTCGACCTGCTCGTCGCGCACTACCACCTCTACCTTGAGTTTCGGCAGGAAGTTGACCGTATAGGTATTTCCCCGGAATCGCTCCGTTCTTCCCCTCTGTCGCCCATACCCGCGTACATCGGTGACCGTAAGGCCGTTGATACCGATCTCCTCCAGCGCCTCTTTCACTTCGTCGATCTTGATGGGGCGTATGATACACTCCACCCGCTTCACCGATGTACCTCCCGCTTCGTATAGGGGCGCACCAGCGCCCCTTGATAAGGTTTGTATACGGCGTGTGTGAACTCAGCCCGCACCGACGCGCGCCCGAACATAGTTCACAAGTCCGCCGGCCGTTATCAGTTGCCTCATGGTCTCCGGATAAGGCGCCGCCTGATGACGTGTCCCCTTGGTATGGTTGATCACAACTCCCGTCACGATGTCCACCTCCAGGTCGTCACCGGACTCGGCAGCCGCCACCGCTTCAGGGCAAACACACACAGGAAGTCCTATGTTGATGGCGTTGCGGAAAAAGATGCGCGCAAAGGTGTTGGCCACCACACAGGACACTCCGGCGTGTTTGATGGCCAGCGGTGCATGTTCCCGACTGGAACCACAGCCAAAGTTGTCGCCGGCCACCAGTATGTCACCGGGCTTCACGCGTTGAGCGAACGTGGCGTCCAGATCCTCCAGGCAGTGTTTAGCCAGTTCATCGCCATCCGCAGAATTGAGGTAGCGAGCGGGGATGATCACATCGGTATCCACGTCATCGCCGTATTTATGTACCGTCCCCCGAATCTGTATATTGGAACTCATGCGTTTACCACCTCCTCAGGATGAGCGATCCGGCCTTTTACCGCCGATGCAGCCGCCACTGCGGGATTGGCAAGATAGACTTCAGACGTATGATGCCCCATACGCCCCTTGAAGTTGCGGTTTGTGGTGGACACACACCGCTCGCCTGGCGCCAGTACACCCAGATGCCCACCCAGACAAGGTCCGCATGTCGGCGTGTTGAACGAACCGCCCGCCTCGATGATTTGCTGAACCAGCCCTTCTTGCATGGCCTGAAGGTAAATTGCCTGTGTTCCCGGGAACACCACGAGCCGGACATCCGGATGCACGGTATTCCCCCGTAAGACCTCGCACGCCTCGCGCAGATCCTCGATCCGTCCGTTGGTGCAGGAGCCAATCACCACCTGATCGATACGAATGTCGGATGCAGCGGCTTCGCTAACAGGATGTGTGTTCTCAGGCAGGAACGGATAGGCTATCTGCGGTTCCAGCTTATTGCAGTCTATCTCGTATATGTTCTGGTACTCCGCATCCGGATCACTCTGATAGAAACGATAGGGCCGTTTTGCGCGTGGACGCACATACGCCTCGGTAATTTCATCCGGTGCAATGATACCGTTATCCGCTCCGGCTTCGATGGCCATATTGGCCATGGTAAACCGGCCGTACATGGGCAATGACTCGATGACTTCGCCGGCAAACTCCAGCGTCCGGTTCAGACCGCCATCCACTCCGATGAGCCCGATCACATAGAGTATCAGGTCCTTGCCACCGACCCATGGCCTTCGGGTTCCCGTGAACACGAACTTCACCTGATCGGGCACGCGCAGCCAGGTTTCACCCAGCGCCATCGCCCCGGCCAGGTCAGTGGACCCCACTCCCTGACTGAATGCACCAAGTGCCCCATATGTGCACGTATGGGAGTCGGCGCCGATAGTGGCGTCACCCGGCAACACCAGCCCCTCGTCGGGCAATAGCGAGTGTTCGATCCCCATACGCCCTACTTCGAAGTGATGCGGAATACCCTGTTGCTTGGCAAACTCGCGCATCTCTTTGGCCAACGCTGCACTGGCGATGTCCTTTGCGGGCAGCGAATGGTCAGGAACCAGCCCGACGCGCTCCACATCGAACACCTTGGTCACGCCCATCTTGGCGAACTGCCGGATGGCAATCGGCGCCGTGATGTCATTTCCATGCACGAAGTCCAGCTTGATCGTGATCAGTTCGCCGGCTTCGACTGTATCTCGCCCCGCATGTGCGGCCAGTATCTTCTGTGTGATTGTCTGTCCCATACTCCCCCCCCGCTATAGTGATACGCCGGCAGCGCTTTCACCTGTGCCCCGCCGGTTGACGCCACTGCGCTGGTCCATCAGTTTGTTCAGCGCCTGAACATACGCTAATGCACTGGCTACCACGATGTCGGTAGCCGCCGCACGACCGGAGAACACGTCTCCCTGTTGCGAGGCCACCCGAACGCTCACTTCAGCCATCGCATCGATCCCCTCGGTAACGGCTTGGATCGAAAACTCCTGCAGTTCGGCGTCCACATTGAACACCCGGTTGATGGCCGAGTACGCCGCGTCCACTGGACCCGTACCGATCGCGCTGTTGATCGTTTCCGTACCGCTGGCGTGCCGAAGCTTCACCGTGGAGGTTGGCACTACCATGTTGCCGCACAGCGCCTGTACCTGCACCAGATCCCATGTCTGAACGACAGTCGACGAAGCATCAGCCACGATCGCTTCCAGATCCTCATCGTAAACCTGTTTCTTCTTGTCAGCGACGTTCAGGAATCTCTGGTAGACATCCTCGAACTTGTCTGCGTCCAGCTGAAAGCCCAGCTCCTCCAGCCGGTGTTTCACTCCATGTCGTCCACTTCGGGCCGTCAGGATGATCCGACTCTCCTGAATGCCCACATCACGCGGATCGATGATTTCATAGGTGGTGCGCTCCTTCAACACGCCATCTTGATGGATGCCGGACGAATGCGCAAAAGCGTTCGCTCCGACGATCGCCTTGTTCGGCTGTACCAGGATGCCGGTCAGGTTGCTGACCAATCGGCTCGTCTTGGTAATTTCACGGGTATTGATCCCCGTGGTGACCCCGAACAGACTTTCCCGTGTTTTCAGCGCCATCACCACCTCTTCCAAGGCGGTGTTTCCGGCTCGTTCACCGATACCGTTGATTGTTACCTCAACTTGGCGCGCCCCGTTGCGGATACCGGCCAGCGCATTCGCCGTGGCCAATCCCAGGTCGTTATGGCAATGCACCGAGATCACCGCTTTGTCCACATTCGGAACACGGTGGGTGATGTTGGCAATCAACGCCCCGAACTCTTCCGGTATGGCATATCCGGTTGTGTCGGGCACATTGATCACGGTTGCTCCGGCGTTGATGACGGCTTCCACCACCTGACAGATATAATCGGGATCAGCCCGGCCTGCGTCTTCCAGGAAATACTCGACTTCATCGGCAAGTCCACGGGCCAGCCGGACGGCCGCCACACCTTTCTCGATCGCCTGTTCGCGCGAGAGACGCAACTTGTATTGCAGATGCACATCTGACACACCCAGGCCCGTATGGATCCGCTTCCGCCGAGCCGGCGCCAGCGCCTCGGCTGCCACCAATATATCCTTCTCCACGGCCCGTGTCAGGCCGCAGATGGTCGCATCCTGGATCACTTTGGATACTTCATTGACCGAACGCCAATCGCCAGGCGAACTGATAGGGAAACCGGCTTCGATCACATCCACGCCCAGCTTTTCCAACTGGCGAGCGATATCCAGCTTTTCCTCGACGTTCAGGCTAGCGCCAGGACTCTGCTCCCCATCTCGCAGGGTAGTGTCGAACACATAGACCCTATTCATTGCCGTATTCTGCCGCCTTTCTCCGATTATGTCTGAACGGATGCGTTTGTCTGTCACCGCCTGTACAGCCGTTGCGCTGTATAACCCCAAACGGCTCCCAGTAACGCGCCTCCTCCGGCTATGATGAATGTGTATAGCACACGATCAGCACCGATGCGATCACCGATCCATTGGGACAGTGTCCACCAGGCTGCTATAGCGATGCCTGTCAGCACCGTCAGTAATCCAGCGGAACGCCATCGTCTGAACACCAGGGAAAGAGTGGCGCCGACAAGCGAGACAACCAGGCATCCAGCCAGAACGACGCCACTCATCGTATCCATTGATTATGCTGTCCGCTGCCCGCGCGCCATGGCAATCACACCGGTACGCGCCAGTTCTCGCACCCCGTATGGCCCCATCAACTCGGCGAACGCATCGATCTTTTCCGGTCCTCCCGTGAGTTCAATCAGCATGTTCTTCTCGCTCACGTCGATGATCTTGCCTCGAAAGACTTCGACCAGTTGGATCACTTCCGCACGTTGCTCAGGCAGCACGCCCACTTTGACCAGTGCGAGCTCTCTTTGCACGGCGGGCAGATCGGCATAATCCACCACGCGCATCACGTCGATCAGCTTGCTAAGCTGTTTGACGATCTGTTCCAACACGCGGTCATCGCCGATCGCAACAATAGTCATCCGGGATATCTCCGGATCCTCCGTGACAGAGACGGCAAGTGATTCGATGTTGAACCCACGCCGGGCGAACAGCCCCGCGATACGCGCCAGCACGCCGGACTGGTTCAACACCAAAGCGGTGATGATATGCTGCTTGGTATCCATCGGCGTCACTTACCCTTTCCTTCTTCCAGCAACCCGGCAAGAACTTCATCGTCGTCCGCGAACGTCCAGCCTGAGCCGTCCAGATCGACGCTCGGTTCCACCGGGAGTTCGTCTTCGCGCAGCATCATCTGATGCACGCTCTGTCCGGCAGGTATCATCGGATATACCTTCCCACTGGTAGGCACAGTGATATCGATCACCACAGGAGTGTCCTTGACTGAAAGCGCCTTTTCGAGTGTCGCTTTCAGTTCGTCAGGTGTATCCACGCGCAGCCCGACAGCACCGTAAGCTTCAGCCAACTTCACAAAGTCCGGTGATGCTTCCAGGCTGACATGGCTGTAGTGCTCTTGCCAGAACAGCTCCTGCCATTGACGCACCATACCGAGTGTTCGGTTGTTCATGATCGCGATGACTATAGGAAGCTTGTATACCACCGCGGTCATCAGTTCCTGAACGCACATCTGGAACGAGCCGTCCCCCGATATGCAGAGAACACGCTCGTTTGGTTTGCCGAACTGAGCGCCTATCGCCGCCGGAAGCCCGTATCCCATCGTGCCCAAACCTCCGGAGGTCACAAACTGACGCGGACCACGTGTTTGAAAGAACTGAGCGGCCCACATCTGGTGCTGTCCCACATCGGTGGTGACAATAGCCCGGCCTTCGGTCAGTCTCCAGAGCTCTTCGATAACGGCTTCAGCCCGGAGCTTGTCGGGTTCTCCCGGATAAGAGAACGGGAATCGTTCCTTCCAGCGCATGATCTGTGCATTCCAGTCCTCGTTACGGCGAGGCTGAACGTACTGCAGCAATTCCTGAAGCACCAGCTTCGCATCACCTACAATCGGTATCTCCGCCGTCTTGATTTTGCTGATCTCGGCGGGATCGATATCGATATGTATGATTTTTGCGCCGGGTGCGAACTGATCGACCTTACCGGTTACCCGGTCATCAAACCGCGCACCAATGGCGATCAACAGGTCACAGTGATGAACGGCATGATTCGCGTAAGCGGAACCATGCATGCCCAGCATACCGATACAGTTGGGATGTGTCTCATCGATCGCCCCTTTGCCCAACAGAGTGGTGGTGACCAGTATATCCGTGATCTCCGAGAGGCGTGTCAGTTCAGGCGTTGCTCCGGAAGCGATCACCCCGCCGCCCGCATAGATCACCGGCCGCTTGGCTTCGGCGATCGCCTGCGCTGCCTTTTTGATCTGCAGCGTATGGCCCTTTGTTGTGGGCTTGTATGTGGGGATATCAACGGTCTTGCTGTATTTCGATGGATCCCAATCGATGCTGGCGCCGCTGATGTCCGACGGCAAGTCGATCAGAACCGGTCCCGGCCGGCCGGAGCGCGCAATGTAGAACGCCTCCGCCACAATCCGGGGTATGTCCTCCGCACGACGCACCAGATAGTTCTGCTTGGTTATCGGCATGGAGATACCGATTGCATCCGTTTCTTGAAACGCGTCTTTTCCCAGATTGGCGCTGCGGACCTGACCGGTGATTGCCAGCATAGGTATGGAGTCCATCATGGCGTTGGCAATACCGGTAACCAAGTTGGTCGCACCGGGACCGGAGGTCGCCAAGCAGACCCCCACGTCACCCGTCACACGGGCATATCCGTCTGCCATATGGGCAGCACCCTGTTCATGGCGAACCAGGACGTGCTGTATATCCTGATAGTTGTATAGAGCGTCATACACTGGCAGCAGTGCGCCACCCGGATATCCGAAGATAACCGACACTCCCTCGTGCTTCAGGCACTCCAGCAGAACCTGAGCTCCGGTCATGGTTGGCATGTCTTTACCTCCTTGTAGATGTCGTTGCGACCACCGCAGACAAAAAAACCTCCCGTCCTCAAGGGACGAGAGGATGCCTCACGCGGTACCACCCTTGTTGCGAGTCCGCTTCATAGAGCGAATACTTCGCCACTTTCAGCGCGATAACGGGCGCAGCCCGGGGTAACCTACACACCGCTCATTCCGAGCGGCTTCAGAAACCCGGCTCAGAGGCGACTTTCACGTCGGCGCTGTGTTGCCTCGCACCACCCGGCAACTCTCTGAAAGCAGCCTTCCGCCGCTACTTACCCCGTCACAGCCATGTTAGTTTTCAGTTGTGGCATTCATTGACTAATGAATGCAGTATAATCGTTGTACCAGCGCAACCACCACCATGTCAACCTCTTAACCATGCTAAAGTCATTCCATGACCGCGTAATTCACCAAACCAATGGTTTTCGCAGTATCCGACATGTCATGTTATGTCGAATTATGTCGAAATGACTGCCCCGCAAACAACCGTTGAACCGGCAAAACAGTTTTCAATCGTGTTGTACATTCAGATATTCATTCAGATGCCGCAACCAAACAGGTGTCTCGGCCGTTCGTACCGGTCTCCGAGATGCCTACAACAACGGCTGCAGCACCGTCAACGCATCCCGTGTCTGATTGGCATACCCGCCAGGAGCCGGTTCGTCCATCTCCAGTTCAAAACCGACCCAGCGATACAACCGGATGGCACGATGACTCCAGGTCTGCGTGGGGATATACATGGTACAATCCCCTTCCAGCTCGATCATCCGCCTCACCCCCGCCGCAATCAGCGCTTTACCAAGACCAAGGCCCTGCAGTTCCGGACGCACAGCTACCCAATGCATGAATGGTATCCGGCGCTCTCCCGTGTAATTCCACCAGGCCGTGAACGTACCGACCTTAAGTCCTGCGGCATTTCGTATAAACAAGGTACGCCGTGAAACCTCTGAGGCATACGGAACATAGTTGGCACAAAAATACTCCGTAGCGCTCTGAGGCGTGTCAAACTCCCCTACCGACGACTCGATCTCGCCCCAGGCGACTTCGTCCCCAGGTTCATACCGGACAATTGTGTACCCGGCAGGCAGATCTGCCTCTGGCACGGGTGTGCCTGGCGTGCGTTTGAGAATGACGCGAAAGAAAGGCACCGACTTATCCAGCATAGATGCACCTCGCGATTTTGCCACGGCCCCTCTCAGCGTACCGGAGACGCTCTGATATAGTCTATCTGGATGAAGTGCGTTTCTGCCCGGTTTACTACGCACCCGACCCAGGAGCAATGCCGCTGATGCGTTTTCCCCATATGCTACAGTCAATCACACATTGCCTGACGTTGTGCGTCGCTATTTCTTTCTTGAGCTCCCTGACACATGGTCAACAACAACCAGGCATGGGTGTATACCGCAGCGCCGATGGACAGGAACAGCGCTGGACTATACAGGATAACAGCTCGTTGCGATGGGGTAACAAAACCTACGTGCCTTCCGGTGTTTTTTTTGAAGCGGCGTCCATTAGCCCCGACGCCCCTCCGACCGCATGGACACAGGATCAACAGGCCATTGACAGGATCGCGGCCGGCGGTGTGTCGGATGTGTGGGTAATCCCCAAAGCACCGGTCGCCAATGCGTCTCCCACACAGATTCAGCGACTTGTCGACTATCTGGAGTCCCGCAACCTGAATTACGGGCTGTCTTTAGGCGCTTCCGGCATGACGCCGGCTTTCGGATATTCTATTCGTCCGGCGAACAACCGCATGGCGGGCCTGCGCGGCAATATGGTGGCCACGTTCCGTGCGCCCAACGCCATCAGCGCCCTGACGGTGTTTGTGGATCAATATGACAAAACCCCGTCGACTCCTCAGACCGTCGCCGTCAGCGACGGTGTGGGGCGCTTTGGCCTCCCTGGGATCAGCTCGCAGGAAGGCGTGCTGCTGATCTATCCGCAAGGCATACTCAGCACCGAGTCGGGCTGGCTTCCGGATGTCTGGCGGCAGCATGACGCATGGCGGGATAAGACAATCGCCGTGCTGCGCCAGGTAAAGTTCGGACCTCGACTGAGATTCCTATCCGATCCTCTAGGAGAGTGGACTCTTCCCGAGTCCCTCACCGGCATGTGGCCGGATTCGCCGATGTTCCGAGTGGCGTTCGAGGCTTGGCTGACGCGCCGTTATCAAAGTATCGAGAACTTGATGTCGGCATGGGCGATGACCGAACGCAACTTGGACAGCTATGCCGCTGCAGCCCGGCTGATGCCGCTGTGGAACGGAGCCAAAGGACTACCCATTTTATGGGATGAACAGACACGAGTCATCCGTCATGTCGAAACCGCACGGTGCGCCTACTGGACCGATATGCAGGATTTCTTGCACGAGAGTCTGCAAAACGCTCTAAACCGTTTCAGTGGCTTATTGCGACGAACGGTTGTCGACGTGCCGGTATTGCTCTCATGGAACCGGACATCGCGCGTATTGGTCGATTTGCGCCTTCCTGTGCAATGGGATGGATTCATCGCCCGAACAACGGCTTTGGGGGCCGAAGCGGCAGGAACACAAATGGCCCATTGCACCGCACAAAGTCGCGAGAATGTACGGCCTATGTTGCTCTTCTCCGCGCCCAAAGAGCCGCTCAAAGGGGACGCAGCCGCCCCCGGCCTTGTGACACCGTTGGCGCGACGGCTTGCGGATGCCGGCGCACGCGGCCTGTTCCTCAATGCAACATCCTCGGACACGCCACTGGAAACTGCCTCGATTTGTCAGAAAGCAGGTTTCACACCGACAGATGGCGAGCGGCCCGCGCCGTCCATGCTATTCTATCCCGCAGAAGCCGCGGCGCTGATCGACCGGTCGCTGCTCCCGTCTGGAGTCTGGTGGGTGCCGTCTGTGCGCCCCGGTGCGGTCGAGGATATGGGAGCGAACTACCGGGGCTATCGCATCCAAAGGCCGGGCGGTCTGGAGTTCGTGATCTGGTGCGTGGAAGGTGATCGGCGCACCAGTTTTCGCTTCGCCGAGCCAAGAGTCATCACTGCACGCAACGCAGCCGGACAAGAAGAACCGATGACGTCTCGTCGCAATGTGTGGACACTGACCATAGGCCCCAACCCGGTAGTGCTGACTGGCAGTGACGGTTTTTTCCCGGTCGAATCTGCCACGGACTCCGTCGCAGAACTTGCCAGAGGCCTGAAGATCGCCCAAGATCGCCGTCGGGAACCTGCCGGCATTCGGTTCCGGCTACAACAAGCACAGGACAACCTGAACAAAGGGCAAGCCTATTCCGCCTACCTCCTGGCGTCAGAAGGACTGCGTGAACTGTTGCCTCGGGTCGCCGGTTTCATCTGGCGTGAAGCCGAAGATGCGGATGAGACCAATTTCGACGAGGTATTTGCGCTACCCTGGGCAAGCGGCATGCGCGTGCTTTCCCTCAATAACGTGAACGATCCGCCAGCGCGTGGGTACTATGTGCGGTATTCATTTGAAATCACTTCCGATACAACCTATAACCTTTGGGTAGCCAGTCGTATCGACAACGCATCTTCCTGGACTTGGAGCCTCGATGATGGCTCTCCATCTCCCCCGAAAGACGGAAATCCGGTTGGTGGTTACGCCGGTATGTTCGGCTGGCTGCGACTGGGCAGCGTCCGCATGGCTCCGGGCAAACACACGCTGGAGATCAAAGTCACGCGGCGGGTCGGCGGGGTGGAAACTCCGTATTCGCAAATGCTTGACTCGATCTTGATCACATCCTCGAACGCGTTGCCCATGGGGTCTCGAAAGCCTGGCATCGAATGAACGGTTCTCAGCATATGAAGCCATCTTTGACGGTGTTTTACTTCCGGGCTCTGCGTGCATCGGTGCAGTCGTTTTATGATCGCATCACCATTCATATGCTGCTCAGTCTGTTCCACTCTGTCTTAGTCGGGCTGATCTTCTGGGCAGTCTTATCGCTCGCGTCCATGGGCTGGCGTCTCCCCGCTCTGTTGGCCGGCCTGGTCGGTTCCGGCATCCTCTCCATCGTGTGGACCGCATATTGCGCATTCGCGCGGGAAACCATGATGTGCAACGGCCCCGACCTGAACTGGCTGCCGCCTGTTATGAAGCGGTACCTGGGCAGCGCATTTGTACTCGGGGTGATCCAGGCGTTTGTTACCGCCGTAATCATCGGGAACGTGGTGTTTTACGGCATTCAAGCGGCTTTTATCTGGAAACTCCTTAGCCTGCTGTTGCTTTATGTGCTGTACCTCTGGTCGTCGGCCGTGTTGTACCAATCCACACTGCTGATAGAACACGTCGAGGGCGCATATGCCGGAGAACCACGATCCGGCCGTCTGATTGTGGAGGTCATCAGGCGATCGGTGTTTATGGTGCTGGGCAATCTGCCGCACAGTCTTTCCGCTACCGCTGCGGTGCTGTTCTTCTATGGAGTCGGGGTGCTGCTGATCATTGGACTGCCCTTGGCTTCACCGATGCTGACCGCACACTTCTGCGCGCGATGGACGCGTTCCGTGTTGATGCGTTACGATGTGATTGAGATCCCGCCTGACCCCGCCGTCGAGCCTGTTCGCCCCGTGCGCCAGTAGACGCCTGCGGGCGCAGTGCGTCTGAACAGAAATCCACCTGAGGTGCTTATCATACCCATGGATGCCAATGAACTGCGTCAACGATATCTCGAGTTCTTCGAACAGCAGCAGCATCTGCGCTTGCCGTCAGACAGCCTGGTTCCCGATGATCCATCCCTGCTGTTCACCAGCGCAGGAATGGTGCAGTTCAAGCCGTACTTTTTGGGTGTCGCAACCCCGCCGCGGCCGCGTGTTACCACAGTACAGAAATGCCTGCGCACCACGGACATCGAGTCGGTCGGCGACAGCACGCACCTGACGTTTTTTGAAATGCTGGGCAATTTCAGCTTTGGAGACTACTTCAAGCGCGAAGCGATCCAGTGGGCGTGGACGTTCCTTACGGAGTGGCTGAACATCCAACCGGAGCGATTACGGATCACGGTGTTCCAGGATGATGATGAGGCCTATGACATCTGGACACAAGAGGTCGGCATACCGGCAGTACGCGTATTCCGATTCGGCGAAAAGAGCAACTACTGGCCGGCAAACGCCATCAGTGAAGGTCCAAATGGCGTGTGCGGCCCTTGTTCCGAGATATTCTATGATACCCAGCCCCATCTGCCGCCAACACCCGATGGCGTATGGGATGACGAGCGCTGGATGGAGATATGGAATCTGGTGTTCACGCAGTTCGACCGGGGAGATGGTGGCGTGCTCACTCCCCTGCCAAGGCGCAACATCGATACCGGCATGGGGCTGGAAAGAACGGCAGCCGTTTTGGCGGGTATGCCCAGCGTATACCACACAGATGTCTTTGCAGGCATTCTCTCACGGATCGGAAGTATTTGCGGACAAGAGTACAAAGGTTCGCAATCGCCGGCCGATGTGGCGTTTCGAATTATCGCCGATCACGCACGGGCAACCACCTGCTGCATTGCCGATGGAGTGCTGCCTTCCAACGAAGGACGCGGATATGTACTCAGGCGTCTGCTCCGCCGGGCAGTACTGAAAGGTTCCCACACGCTGGAGATCGACCGGCCCTTCTTGTCAGAGATCGCCGATAGTGTGATCGAGTCGCTTGGCGCTGTCTATCCCGAACTGCCCGAACGTCGAGGGCACGTGCTGAATACCATCGAGGCTGAAGAGCATCGTTTCCTGCAAACGTTGCACAGTGGCAGCCAGCGCCTTTATGAATTCCTGTCTATACCCGAAACGATCCAGTCAGGTCGCTTGCCCGGCACGGATGCGTTCACTCTCTACGATACATACGGTTTTCCTCTGGAGCTTACGGAAGAGATCGCTTCTGAAAAGGGCCTTATAGTGGATCGCGAGCAGTTCGACGCCTGTATGCAGGAGCAAAGAACCCGCGCCCGACGAGCAAGCGCCATCAGCAGTCAACTGTTCACCGGCGATGAGAACAACCCTGAGCTGGCGCTGGCAGGCATGGCACCATCACGGTTTATCGGCTACGAACAGCTGGAGACGCGCACAGAAATTGTAGCCATCTGGGGAGATGGGCGATTGATCGCATCGGTCGAAGCACCCGCAACAGTACATTTGGTGCTGCGCGAAACGCCTTTTTACGCACAGTCTGGCGGGCAAGTCAGTGACACCGGAGTTGTCAGCGGACCGAATGGGGACGCCGACGTAACCGAGGTTATCCGTGCCGGGGACTGGGTACTGCACCAAACCACGGTACGGTCTGGCGCGCTGCATGTCGGTGAAACGGTCCATGTCGCCGTTAACCGGGATCGCCGCATGGATATCATGCGCAACCATACCGCCACACATCTGCTGCAGGCCGCGCTACGTCGTATACTCGGATCCCATGTTCATCAGGCGGGTTCGCTGGTCGATGCCGAACGTCT
This sequence comes from uncultured bacterium, assembly GCA_964650005.1. Classification (GTDB taxonomy): domain Bacteria; phylum Armatimonadota; class HRBIN16; order HRBIN16; family HRBIN16; genus CAZHSN01. The sequence goes on from CAZYPZ010000012.1 coordinate 82,467, forward strand.
TCGATTTGACTTCACCCACCCGGCCGCCTTGACCAACGATCAACTTCACGAAGTCGAGCGTCAGGTAAACGAATGGATTTGGGAAGGGATTTCTACCCGGATCGAAGATGGTGTACCCATCAGCGAGGCTCGCTCACGCGGAGCCATGGCGCTGTTCGGGGAGAAGTACGGCGACACGGTACGAGTTGTCGAAGTGCCCGACGTCAGTGTGGAGCTTTGCGGCGGCACACATCTGAGCGACACGGCCCATATAGGAATGTTCCATATCACATCGGAGGCGGCCGTTGCAGCCGGTATTCGGCGTATAGAAGCGGTAACAGGGCGAGGAGCCTATCAACACCTTCGCTCGGTTACCGACCAACTGCATCGAGCCGCCAATGCGCTTCGATGTCCGCCATCAGAAATTCTCGATGCGATCGAGCGTATGCATGACCATCGGCGCCAGCTGGAAGGTCAGATACAGGAACTACGCGCTCGATTGGCCTCAGGCAGCGTGCAGACATCCTCGCTAGAGGTCGCTGGATTACGCATACGCTTAGCCACGTTATCGGGTACGGATGCAGCGACGATGGCCGAGCTTGCCGATAACGCTGTACAGCAGCCGGATGTGGATGTTGTGGTCGTCTGCGGCGAGTCCAGCGGCAAAGCTCTTTTCACCATAAAGGCAACCAAACAGGCGGTTACAGCCGGTTTTCATGCGGGCAACCTGGTGCGTGAACTGGCCAAAATGGCCGGAGGCGGCGGAGGGGGACGGCCGGACTTCGCTCAAGCAGGTGGAAAGGATGCCTCACGAATGGACGCCATCGCGGCACGTATTCCGGAACTGATCCAGGCGATGGTCTCCCAACAATGACAACTCGCGTTGCGATCATCACGGGAGCAGGCCGAGGTATTGGCCGCGAGTGCGCTATCAAGTTGGCATCCGAAGGCTATCAACTGGTACTGAACGCGCGTCATGCTGACCAGTTGTCGGCCACGGCACAGGCCTGTTCAACGGCCGGGGTTGAAACGTACATCGTTTCCGGCGATATACGGGATACACAAACTATCCAAGCCCTGTTCGAAACCTGTGATGACAGGTTTGGCGCTCCCACTCTTGTTGTGAACAATGCGGGGGTAGCCCGTTTCGCTCCGGTTGTCTGCACCACGGATGAACAGCTGGACGAAGTGCTGGACACCAACATTCGGGCTCCATTCCTTGTCTGTCGCGAAGCTCTGAAACGAATGAGCGCCACCGGTAAGGGATGCATCATCAATATCGTCAGCACGGCGGCCCATATTCCGTATGCAAACCAGGGCGCTTACGTCGCCAGCAAACATGCCCTTTGGGGACTTACACGCGTGCTGGCGCGTGAAGCGCGAGATTATGGCGTACGGGTATGCGCTGTGTCCCCCGGAGGGGTAGATACGCAAATGGCAGCCGAAAGCCACCCTGACCGTGACAAGACCGGTTGGATCACGCCTCAACAGGTCGCTGACACCGTTATATGGATCGCCCGGTTGCCTGCCAATGTGGCAGTGGATGAACTGATCCTTCGGCGTTTTCAGGCAGACCCCTTGTAGTGTGTTTCTGCGCGACCTCTCGCCAACGGGTATCATCGGTTTACAGACGCACACAAAGGGAGGCCATAAACATTGGTAACTGCCTTGCAGATACAGGAACTACCCGATACAGCTAACCGTGGCGATAGAAGGGGTATTGCGATCCCATCAGTAGGTGTCCGTCATGTCAAATTGCCCATGGCGCTGAATGACCACAGTGAACTATCGACGATTGTCGCCGACATATCCCTGCATGTCTCGCTGGATGCGACGCATAAGGGAATTCACATGAGCCGCTTGATGCGACTGTTACAGCCGCTGCACGACAGGCCAACTTCGCTGGCCGATTGGATCGAGGTCCTGAGGGCAGCACGTGACCAGTCCAATGCACAGCAAAGCCAGCTTGACATATCGTACACGCGTTTTTACCGCCGGCGGGCTCCCGTGACGGGTGAGCCCGGTTTGCTAAGTACAGAGGAACAATGGCGCCTGCAGAACAACACGGTCCTGTCAGCAGACTGGACAGTCAAGGTGTCAGTAGCCAATGTTTGCCCATGCAGCAGGGAGATTTCAATGTACGGCGCACACAATCAGCGAGTGGACATTTCGGTCACGCTCAGCTTCGATCCCGCACAGGGCACCCCTATAGAGGCTGAACACTTGATCTCCTGCCTGGAACAACAGGGCAGCAGTCCGCTTTACGCCGTACTCAAACGCGCGGATGAGAAACATGTCACCGAAACTGCCTATGACAACCCCAAATTCGTCGAAGACATACTACGCGATACAGTCATCTACCTGCGAACGCTACCTCGCCTGAACGGGTTTCGCGTAGACGTTGAATCCTACGAATCGATCCACCAGCACAACGCCGGCGCCACCTATGAAGAACGGTATGACATCCCTTCACACACGGGAGAATAAGCTGTGTGTTTCTTGAAAACTGACATGGCTGGTGTGCTGCTGGTCCTGGTGTTCGGCTTGTTCGTGGCGACAGGTTCTGTTGCACAAAACGCTCCGGCGCCTGCCAAAGATCCCGTGTTCGGATGGACTTTCACTAACGTGTACCGAACAAGCGCGGCTGATGTGACGATCGAGGCATGGGTCCAGTCAACAGAGGATTTACCCAAGGCTGTTGAGGTGTCCAAGACAGCGGCCTCAATACTCAACAGCATCAGCCGCAGATTAGGCAGTCCCTTCTTGCCGGTCAGCCGCACCGTCCAGATCTGGCTGCCCCGCCAAGGTGAAAGCGGCGGCGAACAAGTCCGCAACTCAATCTATCTGTATCGGATCCAAGACCCCGTAGCACCTGAAGAGCTGCTGCGGGTGATCGCTCACGAACTGGGGCATCAATGGTTGCCCGGTATTCGGGGGTTCCTGTCACCTGAACCGTATGCTAACGGAGCCATGGGTGAGGTGCTGTTCATTCGGTGGCTGATCGATGACCTGACACCGGACCTGTATCTGTTTGGGCTGGACTCAAGGGCGATCCAACAGTGGTACACCCGAAGATATGGCGCGCTGCTGGACGGATGGCTGAGCGCACCAGCCGAACAGGAAACCAGGCTGCATCTCTCCAACGCCGTTGGCATGCGAACACTGGCAGGGCTTTGCATGTGGATCGATCGGATACATGGATCGTCTGCGCTGGCGGAGGCCTTACTTAACCTGCCGGGCCCCAAGGCGGCAGATCTGTTTACTTCACTGAAACGGATATTGACCGAGTTTCAGTCTATACATGTGAAGGTGCCGGAAGGGCGAGGTTCCGTTAACGTATGGTTGCCTGCAGGAGCGTACTTGCAAACAGCGGCAGGACAGACGGGACGAAAACTGGCAGTGGCCCGATCCGGATGGACAGCGATCTCTACGTCTGGATCACGCGAGGTACATCTCAGCCGTGGCCGGTGAACGGGAAATCAGAGTGAATGACGTCTTGATGATGCGGCAAGCCCACCCGTGTGGAGGGCGACTGTGGCGAGTGGTCAGTCTCGGCAGCCAGTGTCAGTTACAGTGCATCACATGTGGACGTCATATTACCATGGGGCAGGCGAACGTTATACGCAAGACGACGCCGTGGCAACAGCACACGTGTCGGAAGGGATGTGAATCGACATGATCATCACGATGTTCTCTATGATCGCCTTGATGGCATCACCCAGGATTACCATCGAGCCACCTCCAGGGACCACCCTGTCGGGGCGAGCGGTCATCCGTGTGACCTCGAATGCCTTGATCGAGTCGACCACATTCCGCTTGGGAACACGCACCCCATTTATCGATGAATCGACCCCGTTCACCTACCATTGGGACACGCTTGAATCCGATGATGGCCCCCAAACGATCGATATCTCGATCAAGATGGCCGATGGATCAATAATCAATCGCTCGATCGAATACCGCATCGACAATCAAATCGGCCGTGGAAACGCCTACTGGATGGACCAGGCCCTGCGTGCCTATGATGAAGGCGAATACGCTTCTGCACGGGATGCCGCTCGCCGGGCCAGACGGGCAGATCCCGCAGACGTCAATGCACCCGTGCTTCTGGCAGCCATTCAACTCAATTTGTCAAAACCGGGAGAGCGCATACCGACACCGACTCTGTCAGGTGCTGACGAACGCGTGGTCAAGGCCTATAGGAATGCGCAGATAGCCGTGGCATTTCGTGATGAAACTCCAACAGAGACGCTGATCGCTACGCTTCAGGAACTGCTGAATGCACAGCTGGGTGCACGCAAAGAACGCGTCGCCGCGCTTCGTGATGCAAGCCCTGAATTACGTGCAGAAGCGTTCCTTTCAGCAGGCCAATATGAAGACGCAGCGGACGCGTTCAATGCCGCTGCCCGTGGTGCATCGGACAATTGGAAGGCATACATCAATGCGGCTTCCGCATTTCTGCTGGCAGGCAAGAACGTAGAGGCGCGTCGGCAAGTGACGTTGGCTTCACCTATTCGTCCCGATGCTTCGGAAGTCCGGTTGTTTGATTTGCTCACCCGTTCGGTAGCCGGCCAAGCCGTCGTGGTAACACCCGCATCCACGGCATCCGCTGCCGAACAGGCGCTGTCGCGTCTGGTGATGTCGGACGCTGCGCTCCGTGCCGGACGATACTCGGATGCGGCTCAAGCGTTGATGGCGGCTCCTCCCAGCCTTCAACGATACTCCATGCTGGTGTTGGTTCACGCGCTGACGCGCGCTGAAGCTGAATCCCGCGATGCCCTGCGGGAAGCAATCCTTGTTGACCCATGCTATTTTCCCGCCTACATCAATCGGGCCTTGGGCTTGCTGTTTTTGGACAGACCGGTAGAGGCGCGCCCGTACATCGAATTGGCAGCACAGATCCGGCCGGATGACCCTCTCGTATCTGCATGTCGCGCTTTGGTCGCTCAAAATGTGGATACAGCGGTGCAACTGGCTACCGCAGCAGTCAAGGCATCCCAATCAGCTCCGTGGGCATTGATGGTACAGGCTTGGGCTTATGAACGCATACCGACAACGGAAGCCGGTGATGCGGCGGTAGCCGCCGTGAAACAGGCTTATGAACGGGATCGAAGCCGTTACGACTTCTCTCACCCGCAACCCACGAAACAGACCATTGAACTGTTGATCCGCGACGGAGTACGCGGTCTGGCGCCCCTGCCATTCCCGGCCGGCACAGTTCGATAACCTTTTACGGCGCCGCCAGTTGCTGCAATCGCCATGCGGATGCCGGATAGTATAGTTGCTGTGTCACCCGTGGAAACAAGTGCGATTCGTCTCGGATCAGACCGGGAAACAGACGCCGCCAGCCGGATAACCGAGGTTCATCCGGGCGTAATGCCACAATTTCCGTCTCTCCGGAAACCGCATCCACCAGTCCGGCTCCAACCCATCGCAGTCCGTTGACAATGTAACCATTCATCTTGTCAACCTGGACCTGCTGTTGTTTGGAGAACGGAAACCGACGTGACGCCAACGAGGCATTCAAGCACCAGATCAGGCGCCCATGGCGCCATATGGGTACCGGATCGGCATCAAAACTTAAAAACGGCGCGAGCGCGTACAGCCGTTGCGCCGCATTTCGACGCGCCAGGAAGATCTGACGGGCTTGTTGCGGTTGCATAAGCGAAGGATCACCCAAGCGAACCGTCCACCAAAACCGTGACCAGCGTGATAAAGGGATCCCTTTCAGCGACCCGTTAGGATCCTCAACGGGTATCGGCAAGTAGTTTTCCATGCCGAAGTACATGGTGAACCGTATTCCGGAACGGGGCGTATGCCATACCAATCTGCCATTCGGATACCGCAAACCGGCCCAGACGATACAATGCTCCGCTTGGCGCGTCATACCCGGCCGGTTTCCTGGCACAAAGGTTTCCACTTCAGGAGCTTGGGGTTCAGAGACCACACACCAGGCATCGCTGTCCTTTGTATCCGAGCGTAAAATGCCCCATCGCAAACCGGGAGTGACCTCGGTGACATCGCGCAACCAATCAGGCAGCGACTCACCTTGCCCTGACGAAATGACTAACGGCTGATCCCGCAGATCTGAAACCGAATATGCTATCTCTGATGCCTGCCGCGTCTCTTGACGTCGAAGCTCACTCATCGGCGGCTCTGTACCGGCATATATCGCAATAGCGGCATCTGCCAGCCAGACCAGTGACAAAACCGCCACAACGCGCACTGCGTACCAAGCGGGGCGACGATCGTCCTGGCTTCTCAACAGCCATGACAGCCACAATATCGCTAACACGCCTGCACTCCGCATTGCCATCCATAGTTCCACTACCGGCGCCCCCATGGGTTCGGAGGGAGTCATGAAAACCTGTACACATTGCCGCGCCCCCAGAACAAGGCATACATCGGAACAAAGGAATCGAAGATGTCTTACAGCCGCAGGAGACAGCACCAGCGGTTTTTCAGGTGTTCCCATACCTTGCCGTAGTAGATACACGGATGCGATTACTCCCAGCCTGAGAACCGCCATCACAACCAGGGTCAGCAATACTAAATCCAATGCCGGCAATATATGGATGTTCCAGCTGACATCTAGTCCCGTGATCGGCGAAGACCAACCGTAAGGCGATGCTGCCAATCCTGTTACAAGTTCCAACCACTGAGTCGATAACCAAGCCCCCAGCACCAGGCAAACAATGGCGACCAGCAGTGTAACAACAGGTTGCTTGTCCGTCTCATCGGTTGGTTGGAATATGGAACCCACCCGCAACGCGCGCATCAACGCGTTGTGGATCCATCCAAAGGCCGTCCCAGCCGTGATGACCAGTACAGCGGTACGGAAGCCGATCAGCCGCCAATAAGCCGACTCATGTCCCACACTTTGGTACCACTGTGAACCTGTGATAAGGCTGGACATCGCAGCGACAGAGAACAACACAAGCACCGCTCCTGCGGATAGCCATGTCATCACCCTTAGCAGCGACAGTTGAGCACGCGTCGGTTTCATGAAGCTATCCAGACACCAGGCACACGGTATCCGCATTGCTTGCATATACCGGCTGTCGTCGCCCACGCAACTACTCCGTAATAGCGTGAGCGGTCCACACAAATACATCCACATTGCGGACAGATCGTATCGCGAAATTGAGAAGGTGCAGCTATATTGCCGAGGTAAACATATCTCATGCCCTTTTCCTTAACCAGCGATGCGATCCGTACCAATGTTGACCGTTCGGTGGGTGGCAGCTGGCACTTGTAGGCTGGTCGGTAGGCGCTGAAATGCCAAGGAATATCCGGGGATACAGAAACCAGAAAGTCCGTCGCGGCCGAGATCTCATCGATGCTGTCGTTCCAGCCGGGTACAACCAATGTGACGACCTCAAGCCAAATTCCGGATGAAGCGATATTGCGAATGCTGGTACAGACGGCGTCAAGCCGTCCTCCCAGTTCCCGATATTTGGCCTCATTGAAACACTTCAAATCGATCTTCACCGCTGCCAGGTGCGGTTGTAGAAACTCAATTGTCTCAGCACTCATCAAGCCATTGCTGACCATCAGACCGCGAATCCCGTATGGTTCTACGGCATGCAGTATCTCGTGAAACCACTCCGCAGAGATCGTCGGTTCGTTGTATGAACTGGTGAGAAAACGCACGCCGCGTTCGTGTGCGATACGGGCGATTTGACTCGCTGTGATCGGCATGAAACCCGCATCCGCTTGCAGATCGCGACCCACCTGAGAACTGTTCCAGTTCTGACAAAACGAACAGTGCATGTTACAGCCCAACATGCCGAACGTGAGCGTATCCTGTCCCGGCGCAACATGATAAAAGGGCTTCTTTTCGATGGGGTCTACCGCAAGTCCACACACATAACCGCCAGGGGTTACAGGCATACCGTTGCGGACTGAGCGCTGGCGACAGCGTCCATCCTCCCCGTCGCGGATCAGACAACAATGGGCGCATGCCAGACATCTCCATGCCGTTCCTTCCCGAGCAAAAAGTTCACCGGCACGTTGTGACGGATCCTGGTACATGCTATTGGCCTCCTGGTGCTGCTATCATATTGTACTAAGCGTCATTGACACAAGTGAGGGGTGAATCCATGAAGATCTATACACGTACCGGCGATGCCGGCGAAACAGGATTGCCAGGTGGACTACGTGTGTCCAAAGACAACCAGATCGTCGAAGCGTGCGGTACTTTGGATGAATTGAATGCCCATCTCGGCCTGTTGCGCGCATTGATGCAGCCCAAAGATGACGCCTTTTGGGCTGAGATTCAGAGCATGGTGCTGAGGATCGGCGCCCGAGTGGCCTCTCCAGCCGCTTCCGTTCCAGCGCCTAAAGACTCGGATGTGGCTGCCTTGGAACAGCTGATCGACCGACTGGATCGGGATCTCCCGCCTCTAACGAACTTTATTCTGCCTGGCGGCTCAGTCGCCTCATCACAGGCCCATGTATGCCGATGTGTATGCCGACGAGCCGAACGACGCGTTGTGGCCGCATCCAAAGATCGAACCGATCTGCAACATGATAGCGCCTGGCTGAACCGACTCAGTGATCTGTTGTTTGTGCAAGCCAGATGGCTGCAGCATCAATCCGGCATACCCGAAACGCCTTGGATTAGCCGTAGCGATCAATCGCCATCGGCCTGAAGCGCTTTTCGAAGTGCGGCTGTGCCGTTTCGGATCTTTCGTCCGTGCGTATCAGTGACGTAGTACACTCCTACCGCCTGACCGGCCCAGAGGCTGACTCGGGCGCTGTGTATGTTCCATCCCAGCCGTGATAACGCTGTACAGGCCCAGTACAACGCGCCGGGATGATCGTTACACCGAATGTCCGCCACCGATAACGCTCGCGATGTCTCGTTGTTCACCGATACCGACTGCAGGACAGGCGAAGTACGCTTGTTGCGATACATTCGGGTCAACAGCTCTTCCACGCTCTGTGTTCCGGACAGCACCGCCCGCATATGTTTATCGATTTCGGCCCGCTTGGCATCCTGCAGCGGACGCCCTTTATAATCCACTGTCAAGGTATCCAAAGCAATCTGGGGATCTCCCTTACGTGTCATGACCCGGGCTCCGTGCACGGTGACTTGGCTGGCATACAGCACGCCAGCGATCTTGGCTAATAGTCCGGGTTGCGGGTCATCCAAAGTCACGATCGTAATCTCCGTCACGCCGCCATCCGGCTGCGTAAAGAACTGCAGCTGCGGCTGGCCTTCAAGCGCGCCTTGTATCATCCGCACATGCAGCCCGATCACCTCTTGAGGCGTACTTACCAAATAGTTGGCCGGCATCGCCTCCACATGCGCTCTGATCTGTTCTTCAGGTATGTTCTCCTGACTCAACCCACGCAACAAACGTCGCACAAACCGTCCGCGATCCGGCGGGGCTGAGTCCACAGCTTGGTTCTCTTCAATCCAGCGCATGCTGCGTTGATAAAGTTCTCTCAAGTACCCGGCTTTCGCTTCGGTCCAAACACCGGCTCCCACCGCCTTCTCGTCAGCATAGGCCAGCAGGTACAACAGGTTCAGGCGTTCTTGTGTCACCACCTGTCTCACGAAGCCTTCGACCGTTTCATCCATCTCCAGATCCCGCATACGGGATGTGGATGCCATCAGCAGATGATTCCGAATGGCAAAGCGCAGGTCAGCAACCGCATCCTCTGAGAGATACAGTCTTGCGCCTACCTTGGCTGCAATCGAATCTCCGGTTACACAGTGATCGCCGGACTCCGCCTTGCCCGCATCGTGCAATAGGGCGGCCAGATAGAGTACTTCGCGTTGCGGCATTTCATGATAAACACGCCTGAAATCCTTGTACGATACATCCGATATGTCGTACAGCGCCTGAATGTTGTCGACTACTCTGAGAGAGTGTTCACCCACTGTGTACTCATGTGACGGATCATATGGGATGAGTGTCACCGTGCGCGCGAATTCAGGCAGTATCCACTGTAAAATACCGGTTCGCGCCATCAATCGGATCCCCGAAGCGACGCCCTCGGGCTGGCGCAGGATCTCCAGAAACCCGTCCGCCAGTTGCTTCGGATCGTTGCACACGGGATTGGCCGAAAGCGTCTGGCTGATCAACTCCTCCAGTTCGGGGCTGAAGATCAGTCCGTACCGCTGGGTCAAACGCACCGCCCATACCATCCACGATGGGTCTTCTCCGGCAATCGCCTCACTGGGGATCACCTCCCGATGAGCCACATCGAGACCGATGCCCAACACATGCCTCGCCTCTTCGGCCTTCTTCATGGCCCGATCGCCACAGGCATGCAGCACTGCGCTGTGCATATAGTAATCGTGCATAAACCGCTCGACGGCAGGTATCGAGCCGCTGTCCCGGTACTTGAGCATTGCACACACCGCTTCCTGCTTTTGCGTGGAGAGAATGTCACGCTGCTCACCTGCGAGTACATGCAGGTGGAAGCGAACCGCTTGCAGGAACTCCTGCGCGGTGTTCATCTGAAAGGCCTGATCGGCGCTCAGCAGCCCCGCTTCAACCACCTGGTGCAACTCACCTCCCGTCGAGATGCCGGCCATGGCCGCCCCCAGCCATCTCACCATGTGCCAGTCACGCAGCCCTCCAGCCCCCTCCTTCAACTGCGGCTCGACGGTATAAGGGGTGGTACCAAACCGGCTGCGCACCATACGTCTTTCTGCAACCTTCTGAAAGATGAAGTCCGCCCGGTTGAACATGGACCAATACTCTTGGAGAAATCGTGCGAACACATTCCGTGAGCCGGTAATCAGGCGTGCATCTATCAGCGTGGTCTGGGTTCCATGGTCCAGATTGCCGCAATCCTCGATAAGCCTGTAGGCATACCCCACCTTCATACCGGCTCCATCCATCAGGGCAGTCATCATCAGATGGAACATACGCCGTATAACCCGCTCGGTGGCTTCATCGCCATCTCTGGCGGGAATGAAGGTTATGTCGACATCCGAGTGCGGCGACATCTCCATACGGCCGTATCCGCCTGTCGCCGCCACGGAGACCTCTATACGCTGCCTAGGAGACGCCTCCTGACAGGCCATCTCGAATAGCCGGTCAATTAAAGCATCAACAAGTGCTGTATGCCGATAACCCAGTGAGGCCGCTTCACCAACAAGACACGGCCGGCTGATCAGTTCAATACGCTTCTGACATAACCAGGCGCCGGCCTGTTCTGCGGTCTCACACAGCCTGAGCTCATCGCGCCACTCCTCACTGTAAAACCGCCCCAGCATCGCTTCACTGATCGGTGCGCGGCGCACACCTGCAACATCTTGGTCACCCGGTTTCATTCGGCCCTCCAAAGCAAAGCAATGCCTCCGATTGCGAACAGCGTGTTAGGGATCCAAGCGGCCAACCAAGGCGCCATCAACCCCTGGTTACCCAATACCTTGAACAGCAGTAACGTGTTCCAAAAGACGAATACCAACACAATCGCCAGCAGGACACCCATGAAGCTTCCCGCGCGAGAGAAAGCCATAGCCAGTGGCATGGCGCACAGCGCAAACACCATGCAAGCAAAGGGAATAGCAAATTTGAAGTGGTACTCGATCCAGAGGCGCACATCATGGATGCCCGCCGCCTCGGCAGCCATCGCCTGTTTTCGTATCTCTGCGGCGGTAGTCTCTTCGGGGGCTGGTGGCGATATGAGGTTGGCCAGCGCCACCCTCAGATTGATCTTGACAGAGCCGGCGGCGTGTGCATCCACTGCGCGTCCGTCACGTCCGTACACATGCACATGCGCGTTGTACAACGTCCACAGGCCATCGGAATAGTCCGCACGTTCGGCTGTGATCACCCGAGGAAACCCTGCGGGTGGAGACTCCATAACCAGCACATCACGCATCTCGGTACGACCTTCACCCACTTCGGCCACGCTGCCGAGATAGAAGGCATATTGCTGCACCTTGAACACCACGCCAGACCTGAGCATAGGGCTGTTCTGCATTAACAGCGTTCGATCACGAAGCTGCCGGAACCGGGCCTCTGCCGGTGGCACCACGTGTTCACCTATCAAAAAGTTCGCCACAGACACCAGCGTGCCAAAGAGCAGTATGGGAAGAAATACGCGGTAAAGACTGATCCCGGCTCCACGCATCACCACTAGTTCAGAGTCGCGACTCAGCCGGTTCACCGCAAGTGAAACCGCCAGTGCGGTGCCCACCGGCAGCGTAAGAACCAGCAACGCGGGGGTGTGGAACACCACCATCTGAGCGACGACGACCAGGGGCACGCCCCGCTGAAAAAAGGGTTCGGCATAGTAGAACAGCATGTTGCCGACCAGCATCATCGTAACCGCGATGGTGCCCACCAGAAACGGCACCATCAGTTCACGCAATACCAGCCGGTCCAGCACTTTCACGGCGCGTGACCTGCCCTGTTCGAGTGTGACCTACACCGGCTCCACACGCAGTACGCTGCCGATCTCCCGGACAACAGGCACACGCCGCAGTTCCTTGAGCGCCCGTTGGAATGTCCCCTCATTCGCCTGATGAGTCACCCAAACGATCTCCGCTACACCGGGTGACACAGGACGCTGCACGACCGAACTGACGCTGATGTTATTGGCGCCGAGCACACCGGCAACCTGTGCCAGCACATTGGGCTTGTCATCCACGTGCTGGCGCACATAATACTCGGTGTGAATATGGCTTATGGGCTCCATCTCGCGCTGGACAAAGCAAGTGCAGCCGACACGCCCAGTGGCGTTGTATAGGATGTTACGGGCGATGTCCATCACATCACTCGCCACAACACTGCCTGTGGCCAAGCCTCCGGCGCCTGGCCCGTAGAACATCACTTGCCCCACGGCATCTCCATACACAAGAATGCCGTTGAACACTCCACGAACATTGGCCAATGGATGCGCTAACGGCAGCATCGCGGGATGCACCCGAACCTGCACATGGCCGTTGTCGGTCACTTGGGCAATAGCCAGCAATTTGATCACGTACCCAAGTTGTGACGCCCAATACATATCTGCACTGGTGACTGTGGTTATGCCTTCGCACCACACTTCATCGATATTGATCTGCGTGTTAAACGAGATCGACGCCAGGATAGCCGCTTTATATTTGGCGTCATGCCCCTCGATATCAGCGGTAGGATCCAGCTCCGCATACCCTAAAGCCTGAGCTTCCGCCAGCGCCTCTTCGAACGCACACCCCTCGTCGGCCATACGCGTGAGTATATAATTCGTGGTGCCGTTCACAATGCCGACTACCCGCTGTATATCGTTGGCGGCAAGCACCGTTTTTAATGGGCTGATGATAGGGATGCCTCCACCAACCGCCCCCTCGAACATCAGGTCCAAGTGTCGGGCGCCTGCTTCTTCCAATAGTTGATGGCCAAATTTCGCCATCAACTCTTTGTTAGCCGTCACCACGTGTTTACCGGCAGCCAACGCCCGCTCGATAAACTGCTTGGCCACGCCGATGCCGCCAACCAGTTCAACCACAATATCGATATCGGGGCTATCGATGACTTCAGACACGTCTGTCGTCAGCACTTCGGCCGGAACCTGCACCATGCGAGGTGTCGTAATGTCTTTGTCAGCGATACGTTTCAGCACGACAGGCGCACCGACTTTTGCCGCGATGGTGTCGGCATGGTGCAATAGCACCTGTACCGTCCCGGCGCCTACTGTTCCAAAACCGATGAGTCCAACCCCGATCTCTTTGCGTTTCACACTATCTCCCCCTGTGGCTTGATCCGGAATAAAACGTGTCCCGTTGATACGGCCTGTGCATTTTCCACGCACACTTCGGCTATCACGCCGTTGTGCTCGCAAATAACGTCGGAAAACACCTTCATGGCTTCGATGAGTCCCAGTGTGCTGCCGACTTCCACCTCGTCACCAACCTCAACAAATGGGGGTTCGCCGGGAGACGGGCATCGGTAGAATACGCCGTTTACAGGTGACGTGACCTCGATCAAGTCGTCATCAACCAAAGAATGTGTGGATTCGCCACGAGGCGCTGCCATGAGTACCGGAGCGTCCGGATCACGCTCAATATACACACTCACCCCATCGGCGCTCCAGTCCAGCTCTTGCACTCCATAACGGCGAGCCATAGCCAACAGGCGCTCAACAGATGCTTCAATCTCGGAATGGTTGTGTTCGCTCATCACTCTCTCCTGACGTCAGGTCAGCTGTTCGACAACACGGGCCATCTCTATGGCGCTGATGGCAGCCTCTGCGCCTTTGTTGCCCGCTTTAGTGCCGGCCCGTTCGATCGCCTGTTCGATATTCTCTGTAGTCAGCACACCGAACGTGACAGGAACGCCCGACTGCATCATGGACAGAGCAATCCCCTTGGAGGCTTCCGCAGCGATGAAATCAAAATGAGGCGTGGAGCCCCGGATCACACATCCCAGACAGATCACGGCGTGATAGCGGCCGCTTTGAGCCATTTTTTGGGCGACCAACGGTATCTCCCAGGTACCGGGCACCCAAGCCACATCCACATCGGTGTCGGTGTGGCACCCATGACGGCTGAGGCAGTCCAGAGCACCGCCCAACAAATGAGAGGTGATGAATTCGTTGAAACGGCTGACCACCAAGCCGAATCGAAGCCCTTCGGCGTTTAGCTGTCCTTCGATCACGCGTGGCATTGTCTATGACTCCTTCTGGGATGTTTCGCAGTGTGAAAACAGAGAGTCTGGCAAGAGATGTCCCATTTTATCCCGCTTGGTCTGCATGTAAAACTCGCTGAACGGTGTTGTGGGAACGATCAAGGGCGTTACTTCGACAATCTCGATGCCATAGGACTCCAGACCGACACGCTTGGTCGGATTATTGGTCATCAGTCGGATCTTTCTCACCCCCAGGTCGGCGAGTACTTGCGCACCGATTCCATAATCCCGCTCATCGGGACGGAATCCCAATTCGATATTGGCCTGAACCGTATCTAACCCCTGTTCCTGAAGCGCATAAGCCTTCAATTTGTTAAGCAGACCAATACCACGTCCCTCTTGCTCGACATATAAAAGCACACCGCGTCCCTCTTGCGCGATCTGCGCCATCGCGGCGTGCAGTTGACTGCCACAGTCACATCGCAATGAGCCCAGAATGTCACCCGTAAGGCAACTGCTGTGTACACGTACCAACACCGGTTCG
This sequence comes from uncultured bacterium, assembly GCA_964650005.1. Taxonomy (GTDB): domain Bacteria; phylum Armatimonadota; class HRBIN16; order HRBIN16; family HRBIN16; genus CAZHSN01. Next base: position 97,569 of record CAZYPZ010000012.1, read on the forward strand.
CCGTCATTGATGTCGCCGATGGTCAGGGCGATATAGGGATAGGGATCCACCCGTGATTCATAGGCATGTAACGTAAATGGGCCATAAATAGTCGGCAAATTGACGGTTGTCACCTTGCTGATCAGGCGTTCTGCGCGACGACGATAGCGGATCAGATCGGCCACCGTCGCGATCGGCAAGCCATGCGTTTCGGCGAATGTTATCAGTTGCGGCACCCGCGCCATTGTGCCGTCTTCGTTCATGATCTCACAGATGACTCCCGCAGGGAACAGGCCGGCCAGTCGCGCCATATCGACAGCGGCCTCGGTATGCCCGGCACGCTTCAAAACGCCCCCCTCCACGGCGCGCAGGGGAAACACATGCCCGGGGCGTTCGAAATCATCCGGAGCGGCGTGCGGATCGGTAAACCATTTCACTGTGCGGGCGCGATCATGTGCCGATATACCCGTAGTCGTCCCATGCCGCACATCGATGGGTTCCATGAACGCGGTTCCATGCCTGGTCGTGTTCTTACGGGTGATCGGTCCGATGCGCAGCTCGTCGAGGCGCTGTGCTGTGGCCGCCAGACAGACGAGCCCTCGTGCATGTGTCACCATGAAGTTGATGGCTTCCGGTGTAACCTTTTCGGCAGCGATGACCAGGTCGCCTTCATTCTCGCGGTCTTCGTCATCGACCACGATGATCATCTCGCCGCGTTGTATCCGGTCAAGCGCCGTTTCGATATCGATAAATGGGTTCATGCTGTTCTTTCACAGAACCGGCGCAAGCGCACGGGGTATCAATATACATCATACCAGTTAGCACTTACACCGGTGCGACCCGTACATCCACACCGCGCCGATGGAATGGCTCCAGTTGCTCATGTCTCGCACCGGCATCCACAACCAGGATGTGCCCCGGCTCAACCGGACCGACCCGCGCGAACGCTACCTGCCCCAATTTACTGTGGTCAGCCGCCACCACAACCTGCCGCGCGCGGTCCATCATACTGCGCTTGATCGATGCGGCGTTAAAGTCGACACTGGTATACCCAGCTTCGGCATGTACGCCATTGAATGAAACAAACGAGATATCCACACGGATCTCCGCCAGGGTATGCAGCACCAGATCACCCAAAGTCGCCCGCCGATCCGGCGTGACTTGTCCCCCCAACAGGATCACGTCAATGCTGGGGTGGTCCATCATCTCCCAGGCGATGCTCAGCGAATTGGTAACCAGTTTGAGCCCCTGGCGCCGTTTGAGCCGAACGGCGATTTCAAAAGTGGTGGTTCCCGCATCCAGCAGTACGGTCTGATCGTCTGACACCAGCGACGCACAGACCTCGGCAACCGATCGCTTTTCGGCCAGGTAAGCTTGCTCGCGCACACGATATGGCGCTTCGTACAGGGTGCTCTCCACGGGTAGCGCTCCCCCATGCGTACGGCGCAAGAGCCCTTGGGACTCCAGACGCCCCAAGTCAGCCCGTATCGTCGGCAACGACACATCGAAACGCTGAGCCAATTCTTCTACAGTGGCCTTTCCGGCCTCTCGCAGATGGCTGAGGATCAATTGTCGGCGTTCTTCTGCGAAAACAGGTGCCATTCGTTTTCTTTCTTTCTGGCGTTGAATATTTTCGTTCGCACGGGTATTATATCATCGGTTTGTTGCGATACGCCTATTGGGCTGTACAACACCAGACCACGAAAGCGTATAGTTCACTCAGTCCATCGAGCAACATAAGGAGCGCCTCACATGCCTAAATCGGTTCCCATCCATCCTCAGGATGTCCGCAAGGCCGGCAAACTGAAGTTTAACCCTATTCCGTTGAACGAATACCGCAAGCAGCCCGCCGATGTGCTGGGCGAATTCAGCGCGGATGATTTGATACGCATTTACCATGACATGGTGGTGATCCGACAGTTCGAGACCATGCTGAACGAAGTCAAGCAGAAGCTCGAGTTCCACGGGATCAAGTACAACCACCGTGGTCCAGCTCACCTGTCAATTGGACAGGAAGCATCCGCAGTCGGACAGGCGTTCCTGCTGGGTGTCGACGATCACATCTACGGTTCACACCGAAGCCACGGTGAGATTCTGGCGAAGGGCCTTTCGGCCATCGCCAAGCTCGATGACACCGCATTACAGGAGATTATGCGCACCTATAACGACGGGCTGACTCTGTCCGTTGTGGAACGCGATCCGCACAAGGATACGAAAGATCTGGCGATCGACTACTTGATTTATGGGGCACTGGCCGAGATTTTCGGACGCGAAGCCGGCCTGAACAAGGGCATGGGAGGATCCATGCACGCCTTCTTCACACCATTCGGCGTGTATCCGAACAATGCGATCGTTGGCGGATCCGGAACCATCTCTGTAGGCGCCGCTCTGTACAAGCTGGTGAACAAGAAGCCCGGTATCGTGATCTGCAACATCGGGGACGCTTCTGCCGGATGCGGCCCTGTATGGGAAGCCCTCTGCTTCGCCACAATGGACCAGTTCCGCGAACTGTGGGAAGAGTCCCATCGCGCCGGCCTGCCGTTCATCATGAACTTCCAGAACAACTTCTATGGTATGGGCGGACAACCCGTCGGCGAGACCATGGGCTTCAAAGTCCTGGCCCGATTGGGCGCCGGTCTCAACCCCGACCAGATGCATGTCGAACGTATCGATGGGTTCAACCCGTTGGCAGTCATCGATGCGATCCGCCGCAAGCGCGAGATCATCGAACGCGGCGAGGGACCGGTGATGCTCGATACGCTTACCTATCGTTTCAGCGGTCACTCCCCATCTGACGCATCCTCTTACCGCGACAAGTCGGAAGTGGATGAATGGCGTGAGGTCGACTCTATCACCGTGTTCGGGCAGGGGTTGATCAAAGCGAAAGTCGCTACGCAGGAGCAACTGGACGCGATCCAGAGTGCGGTGGCCGATCGCATACTGCGCGCGTACCAGAAAGCGGTCGATCTGGAAATCTCCCCCAGAGCTGACCTCTACAGTGCAGGCAACCTGTTGGAGCGGACGATGTTCTCGAACGGCCATGTGTTGAGCATGGACCCGAGCCGCGAACCCGAACTCTCCATGCCAATCGCAGAAAATCCTCGAGTCAAACAGTTGGCTGCCCGCAGCCGCACCGGCATCGGACCGGATGGAGCCCCGCTTAGCAAGAGCCGCTGTATCGGTATCCGCGACGCGCTGTTTGAAGCCATTTTGGACTCTTTCGCGACCGATCCGACATTGGTCGCATATGGCGAAGAGAACCGCGACTGGGGAGGCGCATTTGGCGTGTACCGTGGACTTACCGAGGCGCTTCCTTACCACCGCCTGTTCAACAGTCCGATCAGCGAGGCCGCTATCGTGGGTACCGGAGTCGGCTACGCGCTGGAGGGCGGACGGGCTCTGGTTGAGCTGATGTACTGTGACTTCATGGGCCGCGCCGGCGACGAGATCTTCAACCAGCTGTCCAAGTGGCAGTCCATGTCCGGTGGCATGTTGAAAATGCCTGTGGTACTGCGCGTCTCCGTCGGGTCCAAGTACGGTGCACAACACAGTCAGGACTGGACGTCAATCACCGCCCATATACCCGGGTTGAAAGTGGTGTTCCCTGCCACTCCTTACGACGCCAAAGGGCTCATGTACTCCGCGTTGACCGGAACTGATCCCGTCGTGTTCTTCGAAAGCCAGCGAATATACGATCAGCCGGAGCTGTTCCACGAGGGCGGCGTGCCCGAGGGACGGTACGAGATCCCCATCGGCGAACCGGACATCAAGCGTGTCGGTTCCGACTTGACCATTCTGACCGTGGGTGCTACGCTGTACCGTGCGATCGAAGCCGCAGAGACACTGCAGAAGGACTACAACCTGTCCTGTGAAATCATCGACGCGCGCTCACTGGTGCCGTTCAACTACGATCTGGTGCTCGAGTCAGTACGCAAGACAGGCAATCTGCTGTTAGTGTCGGATGCCTGTGAGCGCGGCAGCATTCTGCATACAATGGCGTCCCATGTCTCTGAGGTCGCTTTTGACGATCTCGACTCCGCCCCGTTCGTGTTGGGCGCACGCAACTGGATCACCCCGGCCGACGAGGTGGAGGACGCGTTCTTCCCGTTCCCCGTCGACATCATCGACGCAATCCATGAAAACTTGCTGCCTCTGCCGGGATATCAGCCGGCTCGACCTGCAGACCGCGCGGAGGTGCTCCGCCGCAGCCGATTGGGCATCTAGCCCCCTCGCGAGGGCCAGACCACAAACACGCCGCTCCGAACCGGAGCGGCGTGTTTTCATTCTGTAGACGTGTATCATGAGTGTAGACGATTGGACGTGGAGGCATGCATGAACCCGGACCATTTGATGCAAACAGCCGAACAGATACTGAGTATGGCGCCCATGGGAGACGTCTGGGTCAATATCGAACAGGAATCTCACCAATGGCTCAGGCTGGCGCGCAATGTGATTTCCGAAACCGGATCGCGCGATCGAGTCCGGGTTTCGTTGTCTGTCGGCGACGGATCACGCATGGGTTCTGCCTCGGTCAGTTCGCTGACGCCTAACGCATTGCATTCATTGGTCCAGCGCGCCACACAAGCGGCGGCGACGGCCCCGGAAGACCCTGAATATCTCCCGCCACCGCCAGCCATCGACGGCATAGCCCAGGGAAGCTCGCCTCGGATATCCACCCCGCAACAGATGGCTGAGCAGGCAGGCGTGCTGTTGCGTCTCGGGGCGGAGACCGGCAGCATAGTAGCCGGACGTGTCGAACAGCGGCACGTAACCAGGCTGCATGCTAACAGCGGTGGAGCCAGATACCAATGGACCGGTGGACAGGCAGGCATTCAGTGCTCGACACACAATGCATATGGTTCCGGATTCGATGCTGCGTACGGTGTACAGTTGGATGATTTGAATGCGGATTCGGTCGCTCGCACCGCAGCGTCTATGTCACCTGATAGTCATCCCACTCACTGTGAACCCGGAGAGTACACCGTCGTGTTGAGCCCTCATGCGCTGGGGGAATACCTGCAGTTTATGTGGTGGTACGGCATGGACGCCCGGGCGCGTGATGAGGGCCGCAGCGCTCTATCCCACATTGGCCTCGATCAAACGGCCTCACCGCTTGTCCGTATCTGCTCCGACCCTTCATCTGCCTTATGTCCCTGTGCGCCGTTCACATCGGACGGTATGGTCCTCAAACCCGTGCAATGGATTGCGGACGGCGCCATCCAAGCCCTGTGCAACTCGCGATATTGGGCCAAACACACCGGTCAACCGTACACAGGATGGCCTGCCAATCTGTTGATGGATGGATCGTCCACATCCTGGCGTGAACTGGTCTCGCAAGTCCAGGACGGCTTGCTCATCAATCGCTTCTGGTACATCCGATCTGTGGACGAGATGCAACTGCTGTTCACCGGAATGACGCGTGACGGGCTGTTTCGAATACGCAACGGCGAGATCGTGGAACCTCTACAACAGCTTCGCTTCAACGAAACGCCACTTCGTACTTTGCCGCGTATCAAAGCGGTTGGAGAGGCCGTTCGCGTGGAAGATGATGCCGTGATCCCTTGGACTCTTGTGGAGGGCTTCACGTTTACAAGCAGCACGACCTTCTAGTCAGTCGGTACGTTGTCCTATTGCCCTCTGTCTGGACGCCATCAGCGCGTCCAGTAGATCGATACATCGCTCGGATGCATGCCGCAACGGTTCCAGCGCCCTGCGGGCTGCAACACCCGCGGTTCGACATGCTTCAGGGTGGTTTAGCCAATATACCAGCTGCTCGGCCAAGGTGTCTGCATTAGTCACAGACGCCCCACCGCCAGACTCCGTCAGCCGTTCGAATACATCGGAAGCCGACTCGATGCTGGGGCCGTACACCACGGGGATCGACGCAGCGGCGGCCTCGATTGCGTTGTGCCCCCCTCGCGGTGTCAGCGTACCACCTATGAATGCCGCGGTTGACAGCGCAAAAAGCGCACTCAGTTCCCCCATGGTATCCAGCACAAGAACATCAGCTGGTTCCGGGACAGATCTCATAGATACCGTCCATCCCTGCTCCCGAAACCAGCGTGCAACCTCGGAAGATCGTTCGGGATTCCTGGGCGCTACGACCAGCAATGCAGCCAGCTGACTGTCATGCATACGGTTTAAGAACGAAACCAGCGCCTGTTCCTCCTCTGCATACGTACTGCCCGCCGTTACCACAGGTCTGCCGGCAGCGGCGGTCTGCACAGCCTGCCTGAGTTCATCGGATGCAGGAGGCATTTGAAAGGCGGCGTCATAGCGCAAGTTACCCGTCACATGGATGCGCTCGGATGGCGCGCCAAACGCGATAATCGATTGCGCGTCGATTTCATTGCGAACAGACAACAGATCCATATGCATGGCCAGATCGTGATAGATCCACGGATTACGATGCCTTCTGGCCTCCCTTGGGGACCAGACGCCTCCCAGCCAGGCGGTAGCCATGCCCAATCTCTTGGCGCTGATATTCCACCAAGTGCGCAGATCCGACTCGATGGTAACCAATGCATCCAAGTGCAAAGCCCTAAAGGCACGTATTGCATAGCGAGGAGCGTTGAGCGGCCCCAGTACGGCGCCGTCAAACACCGGACAAACCTTCTGCCACGATTCGAGCGGCTCAAACGCTTTGCTTAACAGCGTCATACGCCAGTCAGGATGACGCTCACGTATCAGCTTCATAAGCACCGCAGATGCCCGCAACTCACCCATGTTATGACAATAGACACCCAGATGGATTGCAGCCTTATCGGGATAACGCAGCTGCGGATTACCATATCGTTCGGCATGCAACCGGAGGTACCGCCGCCCTTTGATCTGCGCGTCCCAATGCGCCAGAGGCCGTACCATGTCCATAGCCGTCTGCCAGGCGGACGCCTGGATCAGTGAGTGACCGCTCAGTCGGTGTGACTCAGGATGGAACACAACTCTTGATTCGATATCGGTCACAGGCCTGAAGGTTCCTTTCCGCTCGCGGTACGCAACGCCTGTACCACCCAAAGCACTGCGGCCACGCTGATACAGCTGTCTGCTACGTTGAAGACCGGCCAACGCGGAACGGCGATGAAGTCAATGACGTAGCCCAGGCGCACTCGATCTATCAGATTGCCGACAGCTCCGCCACACACCAGCGCTGCACAGATCAGGTCCATTTTGTAAGGAACGCGGCTGCGTACCACCCATACGGAAAGCGCACTGACAAGCATTACCGACCACACGATGATGGGCCATCGGGCTCCCTGCATCAATCCAAATGCAACGCCTCTGTTATGTACCAGTTCAAACCATATGAGACCAGGCGCCAGCGTAACGCTGACGCCTTCAGTAAGGTGTTGTACGGCCATCCATTTCGTCAGTTGATCTATCCCGATGACCAGTACAACAATCTGCCAGTACCAGGTCCGGCTCACTGTATGGCCAACACACCGGCACAGCGGCCACAAACCTCGGGGAATGCCGTGTCGGAGCCGATGTCCCGACAAATACGCCAGCATCTCGGACACTTGGCGCCATCTGCAACCGATACAGATACGCTCATGTCGGCCTCCTCCGTCTCTGTGATGCGGCAATCCGAGACCTGTAGCAGTTCACTGAGCATAGCATTGAACGGGGCTAACTGTTTGCACAGTTCATTTGGAGCGGTGATAACAAGCGCCGCATCCTGCGAGCGCTTGATCAGCCCCTCTTGCCGAGCGGTCTCCAGTGCGCGGTTGACTTCAACGCGCAGGTCGATTACCGGCTTCCACGATGCAAGGATCGCAGTATCCGTATCGGTGAGTGCCTCACTGTAGACAGACAGAAACACACTCGCCTCTTTGTCCTTATCGGGCAGCAGCTGCCAAACCTCTTCCGCAGTATGCGAAAGAATGGGCGCCATCAATTGAGTGAGCAACCGGGCGATGATATTCAAAGCCGTTTGGGCCGATCGCCTGAGTTGTGATGTGGCCGCCTCGGCATACAGACGGTCTTTGAGCACATCCAGGTAAAAGCTGCTCAGTTCCATCGCGCACAGGTTATGCACTGCATGAAACACGCGGTTGAACTCGTGTACCTGATACGCCGCGCGGCACTCTGTCGCCGTCTGACGCACTACCGCCAACGCCCACCTGTCCAATGGATGCATGTTTTCTTCCGGCACAGACTGCGTTTGCGGGTCGAAGTCCGACAGATTGCCCAATAGGAACCGCATCGTGTTGCGTATGCGCCGATACGACTCCGCCACGCGATCCATCAACTCGTACGACATGCGCACATCTTCGAAGTAGTTGCATCCGGACACCCAGAGTCTGAGCACATCGGCCCCATATCGCGCGATCACATCCTTTGGAGCGATCACATTACCGCGCGACTTGTGCATCGCCTTGCCTTCACCATCCAGCATCCACCCGCTGGTGATGACTTGGCGATACGGCGCCGCGCCGCGGGTCGCTACGGCGATCATCAGACTGCTGTTGAACCAGCCTCTATGCTGGTCGGACCCTTCCAGGTATACATCCGCCGGCCACTGCAGCTCGTCTCTGGCTTCCAACACGGCCCGATGCGTGGAACCGCTGTCGAACCAGACGTCGAGAATGTCCGTCTCCTTTTCGAAACGGCTTCCTCCACACCCGGGGCACCGGTAATCCCCTAGGAAAAACTCCGCAGGCTCTTCATACCAGACATCCGAGCCGCGTGTCTCCATGATGTCCGCCACACGCCCGATCACTTGGTGTTCCAGAACCGAGTGCCCGCAATCGATGCAATGAAAAGCCGGGATACCGACACCCCAACTGCGCTGTCGGCTCAAACACCAGTCAGGGCGCCCCTCCACCATCGCTTTGATCCGGTTCTGCCCCTGCCTGGGAAACCATTGCACGTTTTCGATCTGTTCCAGACACCGTTGCCTGTGACCGTTGTGGTCGATGCGCATGAACCATTGGACGGTCGCACGATAGATGAGCGGATTGTGGCACCGCCAACAGTATGGGTACTGGTGTTCATATGGCTCATGCGCCATCAGCGCGCCATTTTCGGCCAGCCAGTCAATCACCGTCTGATTGGCTTCCTGCACGCGCATCCCTTCGATCCGCTCGCCGACCCCGGACATGAAACGCCCATGGGCATCGACAGGACAATAGGGCTCGAGCTGATACTTCAGACCGGTCTGGAAGTCATCCGCTCCGTGTCCTGGCGCCGTATGCACGACCCCGGTGCCATCGGTCATGGTTACATAGTCCGCCAAGACCACCGGCGACTCACGATCGTAAAGCGGATGGGTAAAGACAACCCCGCACAGGTCGCTCCCCTTTACGGTTGACACAGGTGTGTATTCCGCTATACCGCAGCGCTGCATGACGGACTCTGCCAGCGCTTCCGCCAACAGATAACGGCGTCCGCCCGCATCTGTCAGCACATACGTCTCGTCCGGGTGTACGGCTACAGCCATGTTGGCTGGTATCGTCCAAGGTGTGGTGGTCCAGATCAGGACACGCGACTCGGAAGAGCCGCCAAACACTCCATTCGGATCAGAGCGCAGAGTAAACGCCACGATGATAGAGGGTGATGTATGGGCGTGGTACTCGATTTCGGCATCGGCCAACGCGGTTTCACAATCCGCGCACCACATCACCGGTTTGAGGCCGCGATAGATATATCCGTCGCGCACCATCTCCCCAAAGATCCGCACGATCGTCGCTTCAAAGTGCGCATCCATGGTCAGATAGGGGTGTTCCCAGTCACCCAACACACCCAAGCGCTCAAACTGCTCCCGCTGGCGCTGCACAAAACCTGCGGCATATTCCCGACAGCGCCGGCGCAACGTCAAACGATCGGGATGTTGGTGCTTTCTTCGGAACTCCCGCGACACCTCGTTCTCGATGGGCAGTCCGTGGTTGTCCCATCCGGGAACATACGGGGTAGCGTAACCTTCTAGAGCATGAGACTTCACCACGATATCTTTCAGTATCTTGTTCATCGCGTGCCCCATGTGGATGTCACCGTTCGAATACGGCGGGCCGTCATGCAGAACGAATCGTCCTTTCGGGGTGTTTCGAGTGGCCAGTTTCTGGTACACCTGCTCACGCGTCCAGATCTGTTGAAACTGCGGTTCTCTGCGGACCAGATCCGCTTTCATGGGGAAGTCTGTCTTTGGCAGGTTTACTGTTTTATCATATTCCACGTGAGTTATTCTCCATTGAGTTCAGAGCGTATCTCCGCCAGAAAAGCGCCCAGGGCTTCGTTCCAGGGACGCAACGGGCTGATGCCAGCCCAGCGCAAGCGTTCGGTGGAAAGCACCGAATAGGCAGGCCGGCGGGTGGGCGACGGGTACGCGTCGGATGCGATTGGCTCCACGCTCTGGTGTATACCGGCTTGTCGCAAAATCTCCTCTGCAAACCCGTGCCAACTGATCTCGCCCGCGTTCACCGCGTGATACGTGCCGAAGGGCGCCTCGATCTCGATGAGGCTTGCCAGCACATCGGCCAAGTCGCGCGTGTAGGTGGGTGACCCCACCTGATCGCTGACGACGCGTAAGGGCTTGTGTTCTCGGGCCGCCTGCAGAATAGAGCGCGGGAAGCACTTGCCATTCCGCCCGAACAACCAGGCGGTACGCACGATCCAATGCGCAGGGCAGACTTCCCGAACCCACTTCTCCCCTTCCAGCTTGCTTCGGCCATACACGCCCAGAGGCGCCGGCTCCGCCCACTCGGTATACGGCTCTGTGCTGTGACCGTCAAAGACAAAGTCGGTGCTAATGTACATCAACGGAATGCCCTGCTTAGCGCAGACTGACGCCACCACTCCAGCGCCGTACGCATTGATACGGTGAGCGGTCTCCGGGTCAGTCTCGCAGCCATCCACATTGGTGTAGGCGGCAGTCAACACCACCGCATCCGGTGACGCCTGTTTCATACAGCCCATGGTGTCCGCCGGACGGGTGATGTCGATCACAAAGTCACCGCGGTCATCTGCCGCACAAACAACTTGTGAACTCGAGCCGAGCCGTTGAACCAGATCCGTACCCAGCATGCCGCTTGCGCCGATCACCAGTATTTTGCGAGCCATGTGTACGCCGCCTCCTGTATGCACCTTTGTATATTATAACGTCAGCCAAACCACATCTCACTTGCCTTGACACATAACGAAAGACACACGTATCATGCCATTGAAAAGCGCGATGTAATCAACCGGGGGTATCTACCGTGGCATCTGTCACACTGCGCAAACTGACCAAAAAATTCAACACTGTCGTGGCGGTTAACTCTCTGGACTTGGAAATCCAAGATAAGGAGTTCCTGGTCCTGGTTGGGCCTTCCGGTTGCGGCAAGACCACGGCGCTGCGTATGATCGCCGGTCTTGAAGAGGCCACCTCGGGAGAGATCCTGGTCGGTGACCGCGTGGTGAACGATGTGCCTCCCAAGGACCGCGACATGGCCATGGTATTCCAGAACTACGCGCTGTATCCGCACATGTCCGTGTACGACAATATGGCGTTCGCGCTTCGCATGCGCAAGATCCCTCGGGAAGAGATCAAACAACGTGTCCAAGAGGCTGCCGCATTGCTGGGGCTGGACGGTTTGCTGGAGCGGAAACCGAAACAGCTTTCCGGCGGCCAACGGCAACGGGTCGCGTTGGGACGGGCGATCGTCCGTAATCCGCAGGTGTTCCTGATGGATGAACCGTTGAGCAACCTCGACGCCAAGCTTCGTGTTCAAACTAGGGCGGAGTTGATCAAACTGCAGCGCCGACTGGCGGTCACCACCATCTATGTCACACACGACCAGGTGGAAGCCATGACCATGGGCGACCGCATCGCCGTCATGCGCGATGGCCTGCTGCAACAGGTGGATACGCCGATCAACATATATAACCACCCCGCCAATGTGTTTGTCGCCGGATTCATCGGCACGCCTCCCATGAACTTTGTAGAGGTCACATTGGAGCAGCAAGGCGACACGATCGCAGCAGTGGCCGGACAGCTGAAACTGCCCTTCCCAGCCGAACGGTCCGTAATTCTGAAGCCGATGGCCGGCCGTAAGGCGATCTTGGGTATCCGGCCGGAACATATCATGGCCCCTGCCGATGCGACACCGGGCGCTGCTCCTTTCGATGCAGTTGTCGATGTCGTGGAACTGATGGGATCGACGGTCACCGCCTACCTGGCTGCGTACGGCGTCAATCTGATTGCAACGCTGGATGCAACCGCTGATCTGAAAGAGACCGTATCACACCCATTTGTGGCTGACATGGGCCGCGCTCATATATTCGATGCGGAGACTGAAAAGGCGGTTTTCTAAACCCGGCGCTTACATACTTTCCTGAACCGAAGCCCCATGTTCGATGGGGCTTCGCTGTATGAAAAAGGAGACCGACCATGGCGAAGTCACTGCTCAAGGCTCGTGGGTCCGATCTGTTATGTAACGGCAAGCCATACAGAGCCATTGGAGTCAACATTCCCCATCTCCATCAGGCGTGGAACGGCACTTGGCATCACATAGGTGAGATCTACGGAACGGCTCAGCAGGCGCGTCAAGCCATGATGTCCGCATTGGCGGACGCGTCCGAGCATCGGATCGCGTTCGTACGTTTCTTTGCACATCCGGGATACCCGAAAGGCATCGATCAGTTGTATGCGATCAACAAGGATGAGTATTGGCGGCAGATGGCTGAGGTCATCGAATTCTGTCGTGAACGTCGTATCGGGCTGATCCCTTCGTTGAATGTGCGCGGTGCCTGGCCGGTCTACACGGGAGAACCGCGAATCGCCATGCTGGATCCTCGATCAAACGCGTACCAGTTGGGTACAACGTATATTCGCGAGTTCGTATCGCGCTATAAGGACGATCCGGTCATTCTGATGTGGGAGATCGAAAATGAAGCGATGCTGGCCAGTGATGTCGACATGGAAGGCCAGCCAGGGCTGCCGGAAGGCTGCTTCGCCGACGTTTCCAAGTATCGCGCCAAGTACAGCCGTGACGACAGTTACCGGTGGAACGACCTGATGCGCTTCTACCGGCAGCAGACCGAGTTGATCAAAGGTCTGGACCCCAACCATCTGATCACCAGCGGAGACGCCCATGTTCGGTATGAGTGCACGTCACGCAGGGAAACGTTCCCGGATTTTCGATATCGGAATGATACCTTGCGCGAATGGATAGCCAACAACCTTGCCAGCCAGCCTGAACCATTGGACGTGTTCAGCTACCACATGTACGGGACCAACACTCCCGGCAAAATCATTACCGAAATGGGATTGCCTTCATTGGAGCTTCACCGGCGCTTGATCCGCGCGACTCATGCCGCCAACGCACCCGTATTCATCGGCGAGTTTGGTCAGGACAGCCCGTCATTCCAAGCCGATCGAAAGGCCAGATACACCCGTTTATTCCTGGATATGCTGGAACAAGAGCGAGTCGCATTGGCGGCGCTCTGGGTCTGGCATTTCCGCTGGCAACCCGAGAACGATGTGCGAAGCGTCACCCACCCTGAATTGGTGAGGCAGATCGAAGCGTTCAACCGGCGTTACGCTGACCTCGGCTGAGACTGTGCATCGAAGAGAGAAGCTGAACATGAAAAGTCCAGGGGCTAGCGGATGGCAGCAAGTTCCGATGGAGACGGTGTCCATCACCGATGGTTTCTGGGCGCCGCGAATGCATATCAACCGAACAGTAACCCTGCCGATACAATATCAGCACTGCCGGTCGACCGGCCGTATCGATGCGTTTCGTTTGAACTGGACACCTGGCAGCGAGCCCGTTCCACATATCTTCTGGGACTCGGATGTTGCCAAATGGATCGAGGCAGCCTCCTATTCGCTGTCTACCCACCCCGACACCCGACTCTCTCAGTTATTGGATGAAGTCGTCACATTGGTGGTATCTGCCCAGCAGCCCGACGGCTATCTGAACACCCACTACACCGCCGTAGAGCCGCAGAACCGGTGGACCAATCTCCGCGATTGCCATGAGTTGTATTGCGCAGGTCATCTGATGGAAGCGGCCGTGGCGCACTATCGCGCCACAGGCGATCCGCGCCTGCTGGACGCCATGCGCCGATATGCTCGACACATCGGCGAAGTGTTCGGCACAGGCCCGGGGCAACGTCGCGGATACTGCGGTCACGAAGAGATCGAACTGGCGCTTATCAAGCTGTATGATCAGACCCATGATCGCGAGTTTCTCGATCTGTGCCGGTACTTCGTAAATGAGCGGGGGAAACAGCCTTGTTACTTCGATGCGGAGGCAAGGCTGCGGGGCGAATCGCCTGGTGACTATTGGGCTCAGACCTATGCGTATTGCCAGGCGCACCTGCCGGTGCGTGAGCAATCAGAAGTGGTCGGTCATGCGGTCCGGGCGATGTATCTGTACTGTGCGATGGCCGATCTGGCGCGTATCGATCGCGATGACTCTCTACGCCAAGCATGCGAACGTCTGTGGCGCGATCTGGTCCAGCATAAGCTATATCTGACCGGTGGTATCGGGCCATCGGCCTCCAACGAAGGATTCACATCGCCCTATGACCTGCCCAATGAGACCGCATACGCTGAAACCTGTGCGGCCATCGGTCTGGTGTTCTGGTGTCACCGATTGCTGTTGCTGAAATGCGATGGTAAATACGGTGATGTTATGGAACGCGCATTGTACAACGGTGTTCTAAGCGGCGTGTCACTGGATGGCCAACGCTTTTTCTACGTCAATCCATTGGCCAGTAACGGCGCCCATCAACGGCAGGAGTGGTTTGGCTGCGCCTGCTGTCCCCCCAACCTGTCACGACTGCTGGCATCGTTAGGCGGTTATGTCTATACCCAATCTGATTCCGATCTGGCTGTCCACCTGTATGTGCAGAGTGATGCGCGTATTTCCCTGGCGAATGTCGGTGCGGTTCATGTTCTGCAGCACACCCGCTATCCTTGGGATGGACATGTGCAGGTATGCCTGAACGAGATAGAACATCCAATGCCTTGGACACTTCGCCTGCGCATTCCTGGCTGGTGCCGCACATACAAGCTGCATATGAACGGTGAAGATGCACCAGTTGAGGTGAACCACGGCTATGCCTGCGTCACGCGCACATGGCGATCAGGCGACCGGATCGATTTGCATCTACAGATGCCCGTGGAACTGATCGAAGCGCATCCGGATGTACGGGAGAACATCGGCCGCGTGGCGATTCAACGTGGCCCGATCGTGTACTGTGCCGAACAGACGGACCATGTCACACCGGTGGAGGACCTGCTCATACCCATGCACAGCACATTCACCCCGCGGTATGATCCTGACCTGCTGGGCGGCATTGTGGTGATCGAGGGGCAGGTCGGCGAAGTTGACCGAGCGCGCTGGGCGGAGACCCTATATCAACCGATCACAGACGCCAGGCTGCCAGAAACTTCGCTGTGCGCTATTCCGTATTCGGTCTGGGGCAACCGATCGCCCGGTTCGATGGCCGTATGGATGCGCCGCCAGTGAGCCGCCATCACCCGGAAGCGTCGCCTCGCGGTGACGCGGAGCGTTCCAACACAGACATCAACACGGCATTCGTTTCGATGGCTTCAGGCGCCTCATCGATCGCCTGTCCATCACAGGTAAGCCATGCGTGAAAGCCAATGCTGCCGTCAAGACGTCGATGCGCGCCTATTACCAGCTGGGCCAGAATTCCCTGACGCGCCAACAACCGTCGCATGACCAACGACTTGCGCAGACATGTCGTACAGACAATATGGCGCTGGGCGGCACAGCGTACCCATGCAGCCGTACGCTCTATACAATCATGCGGGTCATCGGGACAATGTGATGACACCGGATCCGGCCTGAGGCAACTCGCATCCGTTGACGTGCGCAGCTTGATGTCGGCGAGCAACAGGAGCCACCAAGCGTAGATCACCCCCGGAGCATCTTTCCAGGTCAATCGATATCCGGTCGTCGGATCAGGCTTCACGCAGGGTTACCAGCCCGGCGTCAGCCAATCGATCGATCAACATGCGTACATCTCCGTATAACCGCTCCGGCTCAACCGCATACTCCTGAAGCATCTGCGCACAGATCGCATCCATATCGTCTTCTGACTGAAGCAGTTCCCAGATGCGCGCCCCCACCGGGTTGAGCGCATAATACCGCCCGGTATCCGGGTTCAACAGCACGGCATCCGAATCCAGACGACTCATCAGCACGCGGGAGTTACAAGTTATGTGCATGAGGCGCCTCCTTGGGGTCATCGATGAGTCTTCTGTATAAAGTCCGGTTCAGCGCGCTGTATTCCATCTCGCGCCGGAATTGGCGGTCACGCCTAATCACGCGTACAAGAATACGCCAAGCCCTCACGCACTTTCGGCCTATTCTGATGCAAACACCTCGACTGTAACCGACAGGCGTGGGTGCGACCTGATGCAGTTCGCACATCAACTGCATGGGCAGAAACACGCTGGAAACGGCGCGATGCAACCTGGAACGCAGATTCGGCTGATCCAGCCATGCATTGGCCGTTACGGTTGTGTCGGCGTCCCGAGTGACACGCATCGTCAAACTGTCGCGAAGCATCTGCACATCACTGTCCGGGACATCTCGTAATGCAGTGGCCAGTGGACCGGTGACTCCTACATTCAACAGTTCATCGGACAACCGGACCAAAGCGAGTACCGCTTTTCGGATTCCCGCGCGTTCCGCATCAGCCATCAGCTGTTCTGTGTTGATCGCTGTACCTGCATGATGGAACAAACAGGCGATGTCGGACATCAGCTTCAGGGTGAAGAACAGACGGTGATGTGATGCTGCATGCAAACACAAATACAGCAGGTGGTCGGTGGGATCGAGCAGCCGGGCCGGAACGCCGCACACGGCCCCATCCACCACCCGTTCAAAAACGGCGGCCATATCAATGAGATCACCCCGTGGCGGTTTATTCAGGGTGGTGTGCAGTTCCAACCGGTCTTCATGGGGATATCTGCGGAGAACATAATGTGAGCTGAGAGACACCGCTTCCGGTTTCGTCACGGAATAGCCCAACAAATGTAGCTCATCCAGCGCTGCCGTCAGCTTATCAGGAGTAAACAGCAGATCGATGTCGCTCATCCATCGGGCCGACCGACGGGGATACCATTCCGCTAAAGCCATACCTTTGATGACCACAGGAACGACATGCCGTCGCTCCAGAGCAGATGCCAGTTCTCGGTACAGGTGATCCCTGACCGATGCCGCCATCACAGATCGTTGGTAGGCTGTGCGACAGGCAGGGATCACCCTACCCATGTCCAACGTCCGTTGCAGTTCCGGGTAGATCAGCGCCAGTACCTGCTGTGAGTTGGCGAACTCGAACAGTTCGGCAACATCCAGTCCACCCTGTGTCCGCTCATCAGCAGGAAATCCCAAAGCCTGCCGCATGGCGTGGATGGTAGCAGCAAACAACTCAGTACGTTCAGCCAATGGAAACACTCAAGCTCTCTGTCTGTCCTGCTGCCAGCTGTCGAATGGCCGACGTCAGTGCTATCATGTCTGAATACCCAGATGTCCGCGTTACCTTGAACACAGGTACTTCATTGGCCAAGCGGCTGGCGTACCGCATGACGACTTTCGATCGGTCCATCGCGTGTGCGGCATGGCTCAGGATGGCTTGTCGCACCAGATGCTGGAACGCCTCTATAGGCTGGCACCGTTCTATTTTGATGTCACTGCCGGCTTCCAGCACCACCATCAACCCCACCGGCCAAGCACTATCGACCTTGGGATACGAAAGCACGGGGGTCCACCGTTTGGACGCCCTATCTGCAGGCGGCAACTCGTGACAGTCGTAGCCGAATGCCCCCATCGAGTCTTCAGCCAATCGCAGGCTGCAGACACCGGGGTAAACGGCCAATGCTCCCTCGATATCCACCACGCCCAACAGGTCGTCACCGATCACAGGGTAACCTCGATGGCACAGCGCTTGAACAAACGTTGACTTGCCGGAACCCGACTGCCCCAGGAAAATGACCGCCCGACCGTCGACAAGCACTCCGCTCCCATGCAGAGGGAGGCGCTCCCGCTGTAGCAGGATGAGCGTCAAACCCGCACCGTAAATGAGCGACCGAACACGGTTCTCGGATGACGCCGGATGTGGTGCGATAAACAGATTACTGCCCCGCTCAGCGCAGACTACGCCCGCACCCGCCACGCGGACCTGTACCGAACGGCTATCCGCATGCTCCACATAATAATCGGGCGGCTGGACAGCTCCTCCCGCTGTTGCTGATTCGATGCGGATCGATACATCCGCCCCGCCCCCACCCGTGAAAGCTTCCGACAACTCGATGGGCGACCGTACCTCCAAACCATGGATGACGTGGTTATGAACGGCTGACATTCGCCAGTCGCGTTAACGCGCAGAATATCGAGTATTCAGGATCACAAGGGCGTGCCGGTGGATCCTTCGAGAGTGCCCAGCTCCACCAGTTCGGGGGTCTGATACTCTTGAGATCGACTCTGATCGGTGGTGCTTTGCGTCGCTTGGGGTTCCATCATGGCTAAAGCATCCTTTCGTGGATTTAGTTGGTACCATTATACACGAGATTACGTTTTGTGCAATCACTTTAGATGGGCACAGATGCCCCAATAATGTGATGACGGTCACGGTGTACCCCAATACAGGTCCAGTCCGTTATCAACTCCCGGTGGAACCCTCGAGGGTGCCCAGTTCTGTCAGTTCCGGTGTCTGATACTCTTTTGCCACGGCCCTGTCGGTGTCGACCTGGTCCATTTTGCTTGGCATCACAGTGCGCACATCCTTTCGACGGTGTTCTGGCGTACCGGTCGTTTTGTACGACTGAGTCACCTGTTCGCCATTCCGCTCCTGCATCCTTCAACAGGCAAGGGAATGTGAACGCCCTTGCCTGTCTTCCGTCACTACATTGAGTGGCCGAAGTCCGCCTTGAACGCCTCGGCCAGCTTGACGCTCCAGTTGTCCTGCGCCCGAAGCCGGCCGGTAAAGAACCGCAACACCGGTGGTTCTTCCAGGAACTCCAATCCTCCAATCATCTCGCGATGCTGGTGCAGCCAAGCCAGGCGATCCACCACATACTCGATATGCGCCATCGAGTAGACCCGCCTGGGCACGGCCATACGGCAGAGTTCCAAGTCAGACGGCACGTCGTTGCCGTCTGCGTCACGATCCATCGAGATTGTTCCCCGCTCCATACTGCGTACGCCGGAGACCAGATAGATGGCCGCCGCCAGTGCACCGGCCGGATATTGGGTCTGAGGTATGTGCGGGGCGAACTTCATCGCATCCACATGTCCCGCCAATCCCCCGGGAGGGGTTACCGCAGGCAGTCCACGGGCGACCATGGCGTTGACGAAGTACTCGATCAGGTCGGCCGAACTGCTGGCGACATCGTAATCCAGCATTTCACGGAGACCAACCGCCATCGCCTCGATCTCTTTCGAAGACATCCCGCCATAGGTAATGAATCCCTCATACACCGGCAGCCAGGCCTTGAGTTTGTCAAAGTACGCCGGGTTGTTGGTGGCGATCAGTCCACCACGCACACAGGTGCTTTTACGGCCAGAAAGATAGATGAGATCCGCCTGCCGCATCATCTCGGACACGATGTCCGCGATCGAAGCCTCCGCATAACCAGGTTCCCTGACCTTGATAAAGTAGGCGTTCTCCGAAATCAGGCTGCAGTCGATGACCACCGGAATGCCGTACGCTTGAGCCACAGCGCGCACGTCCTTCAAGTTCTGCATGGAGAACGGTTGGCCTCCGATCAGATTGGTGGTGGCCTCCATTCTCACGAAGGACACCCGATCGGGCCCATATTCCGCAATCACCCGCTCGAATTTGGCGACATCCAGATTGCCTTTGAACGGATTGGTGCTGGTTGTTTCCAGAGCGTCATCATGGAATATCTCCAGCACATGCCCCCCGGCCATCTCGAAGTGCGCCTTTGTTGTGGTGAAGTGGTAGTTCATCGGAATCACATCGCCGGGCTTTACAAAGATCTTCGCCAACAGATGCTCGGCTGCACGTCCCTGATGGGCCGGCACGTAATACGAAAATCCAAGCACGTCCTTGACTGCTTCCATCAGCTTGTAATAGCTTTCGCCTCCGGCATAGGCGTCATCCGATACCATCATCGCCGCCAGCTGATTGTCGCTCATCGCGTTGGTTCCGCTATCCGTGAGCATGTCGATAAACACATCCCGGGTGCGGAGCAGAAACGTGTTGTATCCGGCTTCCTCGATAGCCCTTAGCCGTCCGTCAATGGGTGTCAGGTCTGCCTTCTGCACAATACGCACCTTGTGCATCTCGATGGGGATCTCTCGTCCTGTCGACAGCTTGACTTTCATGGTTCCTCCATGCAGATGATATGGTCCCGACCTTGCTTTCCCGTGCGCATCACACAATGGTTCAAGTCCGGATCCCGCTTGCAGAGAAGCGAATAGACTGAATCGCCATAAATGTGAGGCATGGGTACATGGTAACCGAAATGAAGGGATGCTGAGCCAACGCGCCATGACAATGAACTTCATCGGACTTTCAGGAAAAATGGAGACTGCAAAAGACAGCCCGCCGGAAGGCACACGGGTCATCCGGCGGGCAGTGTCTGATTGCGTCAATCAATATGACCGAAAGGTGATGCAGTCGCTCAGAGCGTCATTTAACGCCGCTTGACGTTTTTGTCGATCCTTGGCGACAATCGGCCTAAGAGGCATCGCAGGTCAGTCGACTTAATCGATGATAACGTCATCCACAAGATCCGTAAATCGCTTTCGACGGCGGGACGCAACCGGAAGCAGCGCCAGATGAACCAGCGTGTCATCGAGGGTTAACGCCACCCCCTGCAGCCGTTCCGCTCCACCATTGACTTGCATCGTGTCGATACGATGTTCATGGCCCAAACCGATAGCCGGATATGTCTGCATGCGTGCGGTCGGGACAGAGGCAAGGGCGCGTCGGGCCTGCTCCACATCGACCTTGATCGGCTCCTCATTCCGTCTGCGCAACGCCATCACCGCGTAACTGCGCAGCAGCTTGGGATACACATGGGCGAACACCCGTGTGTTCGACAGAAACTCGATACCTGTCAGGTGTCCGTTGATGAACATCGCAAAGCCACGCTGTTCGGCGATCGGTTCGAAGCATTTGATCAATGCGTCCACATCAGTCTTTACATGCACATACACATCCTGCATCGCGTGTGTTGCCGAAGGGGCATCGAATTCCTTAGCCAGACAATGCACCTCATGCCACACCGCGGACTGATCCGAAACACGCATTCCATGCATCGAAAGATGCTGAGTCACAGCGTTCATCTTGCATGCCCGAATGTCTGCCGGCATTACATGATCATTGGCGTGAAACTCTTTGGATGTGTAATTCCAACGTCCCATTTCAACGCAGCTGACAGGGATCACGGTTTTGCTGTGCGGACTCAGCAGAATCGATGTGTTGACCACTCGGTTCTGTTTGGCGCCCACCAGTTCTTCTCCATCGAGCAGCAGTACCGGCTGGTCACCGTTGTTGACCACTGCAAGCTGAGGCACCGAGCCTCCTTCGCTGATTTCCGTGATATGCAGGGTTCCGGCCGACAAGGCCTCATCGAGTGTCAGGTAGTCAGGACCGGCTGGCAGGTCGCTGGTAAACGGTAAGACAGTCAGTTGTTTTTGAGATTGCAGTTCGCCGAACTGGAACCGCTCCCCGAATGTTTCTGACAGGATCTGCATCTTGCCCCTCCTCTGGATCTGGACAGGTGGTCTGTCCCTCCATTGATAGAGGTACCGTTCACATCGGTACCAAAATCCGCACCAGTGAGCCTTGGCCATCCAAAATCGCATGATTTTTGTGAGATTCTTAAATGCCCCCATTCCGCACTGCGTTCAGAAGGCTGAGTTCAGACACGCGCGCAAAGCGCCCAACTGTACGCAACCATGGGTTATGAGATGTTGAGTCAATATCTCTTTAAAGGACATTGACTGCCGAATTGTGTAACCTTGTTTCTGTAAATTGGAAGTGTGAGGCAGACACTTTGGTGT
>CAZYPZ010000013.1:0-114508 GCA_964650005.1 uncultured bacterium
CGTCTGTGTCAACTGCTCCGCCCTTCCGGAGTCGTTACTGGAAAGTGAACTGTTCGGTCACGAAAAGGGGGCGTTCACCAACGCGTTGACACGTCATATCGGGCGGTTCGAGCTGGCCAACAAAGGCACGCTGTTTCTGGATGAGATCGGTGACATCAGTGCGTCGGTACAAGTGAAGCTGCTGCGCGTGTTGCAGGAGAAACAGTTCGAACGCGTGGGGGGAACGGAGACCGTACGGGTGGATGTGCGGATCATCGCCGCCACGAACAAGGACCTGGAAGCCGCCATGAAGCGTGGCGATTTTCGGGATGATCTGTACTATCGGCTCAGCACGGTGACCCTGCACCTTCCGCCGCTGCGCGAACGGCAAGAAGATATTCCCAAGCTGGTTCAGCATTTTGTGAAACGGCATGGTGAAGCTGAGGGCAAGACCAATGTGCAGGTGACCCCCGAGGCGATGGAGCTACTCACCTCCAGTCCGTGGCCTGGTAACATGCGTGAACTGAGTAACTGCATACATCGTGCGGTGATACTGGCACATGACAATGTGATCACCCCGGAAGACCTGATGTTGGACTCAATGGACGCCGCTCCGTCGGCTATGAGTGTCCCGGACGAACCGACAGTTTCTGCCCCGCAACCCGTATCCGACACGACAGGGTTGTCACTGCGTGAGGTGGAGCAGCGGCATATCTTGGCCACGTTAGCCCAATGCAACGGGAATCAGACGCAGGCGGCGCGTCTGCTGGGCATCGATCGGAAGACGCTGCGAGCCAAAATCAAGGCGTATGGCCTGTCAGATGACGCCGGGGACGAATAGTCCCGGGGTGTCTTGCCAATGAGGCTGTCCGGTTCACAGGTTCAAAGCGTGGTGCAGACACAACGCACCACGTTGCGTCAGATTATGCTGGGGCAGATCCTTCAGTTGCCCTACGTGGAACTGGAGCAGCGGTTATTGGCCGCTTTTGAGCAGAATCCGGCACTGGATTTGAGTGAGCATTCGGATGTCTGCCCATCCTGCAATGCAGCGGTCTCCCGCTGGCCATGTCCCGTGTGTGGCCACCGGCAGCTGCTGCGTGACGATGTGCCGGTTCGGATCGCTCCGGAAGAGTATGTCCCCGGAGAGCCGCGCTGTGACGAAGAGGAATACGATCGGTTCGACACGGTATGCAGCGGCACAACGCTCAATGAGTACCTGTTGGACCAATGGGGCCTGATGAGCTTGCCGCCTTCTATAATGGCGTTGGGTGCCGAGCTGATCGACATGTTGGATGAGCGCGGGTATTTACGCGAACCGCTGATTGAGATTGCCACCATGCATCGATGCAGCGTTCCGGAGATCGAGCAGGTGCTTCGTCATATTCAGCAGCTGGATCCGGCCGGTGTCGGCGCAAGGGACTTGCAGGAGTGTTTGATGCTGCAGGCCGAACGTCGGTCCGAAGAATGCCCGACGGCTGTACTGGCTGTTGCGATCCTGCGGGATCACTTCGAGGATCTATGCAAGCAACGCTTCGCCAGAATGCAGCGCGCATTACGTTGCAACGAACAGCAGATCGCCGAAGCGGTTGTCTGGATACGCACGCAGACCAATCCGGCGCCGGGCAGAGCATTTTGTGACCGCTGGTCGCGCATGGCGCCGTTGGATGCTCCGCGTGTGGCCCCCGATGTGATCATTACTGAGCGAGGTGACGGCTTTTATGTGGAGATCGTCGAAACCGGCCGCTTTGCGTTGAGGCTCGATCCGATGTTTCTGCAGATGGTGACCGATGGATTAGACACCATGGAAGACCCCTTGCGGGAATCCGCCCGTCGTCTGGTGGCTGAAGCGCGCATTTTGGTCGATGCTGTGGGACAGCGCAGAAAAACACTGTACCGGATCATGTGCGCACTGGTAGAACATCAGCATGAGTTTTTGAAGAATGGCCGCGCGTTTTTACGCCCGCTGATGCAGAAGGATCTGGCGGCGAAACTGAATTTGCATGAAAGCACGGTCTGCCGGGCGCTGGCGGGAAAACTGGTCCGGCTGCCCAATGGCGAGACGGTCAGCCCCGATGTGTTCTTTGAGCAGGCCGGACAGGTCAAAGAGGCTTTGGCGGAACTCATCCGTGAAGAGGATCCTGCCGCTCCTTTGAGCGATGGTCAACTGGCTGCACTGCTTGCAGAAAAAGGACATGTGATTGCACGTCGCACAGTGTCCAAATACCGCGAGATGATGCAGATCCCGTCGGTAGACATGCGGCGTCGTCGAGGGCCGTGAATGCTATCGTAAGCTGACCTGACGCTTTGTGATGGCCCGGAATAGTGCTTGCAGCACTTGTTGAGGGGCGAATGGCTTTTGGATCACTTCGCAGATGCCCAGCTGGGCGCAGCGTTCAGGATCTGCCTCGGTGTCGCTGCCCGTAATCATGACCACGGCCGGCCGGTTGATGGCGGGCAATTTGCGTATGTGTTCCACAAACTGCTCGCCGTTCATCTTGGGCATGAACACATCAACCAGTGCGGCAGATATGGCCTCATGCATGCACAAAGACAATGCCGTGTGCCCGTCATCGGTTATGCGTGCAATGTAGCCATGTGATTCGAGTATCTCCTTCAGCACCACCTGAATATCAGGTTCGTCTTCAACCACCAGAATGTGCGCATTTTGAAACACCTGAATGGTGGTGTTGGTGTCATCCAAAGTGACCGTCTGAATTTCTGAATGGTGTTTGGGCAGAGTAACCGTGAACACCGCTCCCTGTTCAGGTGCAGATGAGGCCAATATGCGTCCGCTGTGTGCTTCGACAATGCGCTGAGATATGGGTAGTCCCAGCCCGGTGCCTTTGATGCGCGCCTGAGGGCTGTCAGCCATTCCCATACCGGAGGCCTTCTCGCCCTTGGTGGTGAAGAACGGCCGGAATACGCGTGACAGGTGTTCGGCAGATATTCCGTGTCCTGTATCCATGAATTGCGTCTGCACCACACTGCCGGTGGAAGCGATGGTAATGGTGAGCTTGCGCTCCTGCTGCCCAAGCATAGCGTGAATGGCGTTGATGGTCAGGTTCAACACCACTTGTGATATCTGTGAGCGGTCGACACAAACCGGATCGCGCTCTTCGGTCTTGTTGACGATAACCTCTATGCCTTGGCTGCGGCATTCCGGAGCGACCAGACGCAGTACATCCTCTATAATGTCACTCATCATGCAGACTTGCCGGTTGTTGCTCTCCAGACGGGTGTATACCAGCAAGCCGTTGGTGATGTCGGATGCCCGCCTCAACAAGGACTGAATGCGGTTCAGGCGCTCGATGACCGGTTCGGGCAGATCTTTGCGCTGAAGCAGCAGGCTGAGAAATCCCATTGCGCCGGCATTGATATTGTTGAACTCATGCGCCACGCCGGCAGCCAGAGTACCCACGGCGGCCATCTGGTCAGATCGGGTGAGCGCTTCTTCTGATTGGCGCCTGCTGGTGATATCACTGATGACGCCCACCATACGTACCGGAAGGTGATCCGCATTGGTCTCGGTCACGCGCCCGTGAATGGCACACCAATGGTCGGTGCCGTCCGCGAAGGCGATGCGGCTTTCAGCGTGCCACTCAGGTGTGGCTCCCAGCAGGTGGCGGCGTAGCCCCTCCTGGAACGCGCCCAGATCATCGGGATGCACTCGGTCCGTCAACATCTGCATGCTGTGGGGTTGTCTGGGCATATCGACCCCCAACCAACGCCAGATGTCCTCTGCGATGAACAGATCATCGGTCATCTGCCAGTCCCAGACTGACAATCCCCCCGTATCTAGCGCCAATTCCAGCCGTTCCTCGCTGTCACGCAACGCGGCCTCTGTTCGTCGCCAGTCGGTGACGTCTATACCGACCGCCCAACTATGCCAGCCGGCTATGGGTGCTTCAGCGCTCACTTTCTGCCAAGAGATAATGTGTTCTTGTCCAGATGCGGTTGGCATGGATTGCTCGTAGGGCTGTCCATCTGGCAAGTGATGCAGATCCGACAGCCCCAGAGTGGGCGCAATGGTCCTGAACGCCTGCGGTGACACGCCACTTAACCGCTCGAACTGCTTATTCCAAAAAACGATCTGTCCATTTGCGTCGGTCGCCAGCAACAGCACCGGCATCGCGTCGATGATCTGCAGCAGGCGATCTCGTCCGATCAAAGCCAAGTTGTCCTGTAAGGACTGCTCTGCACATTCCTGGAACTCTAGCGCTATTACGCGTTGCGGGAGTCCATTGATACGCCGGGCGATGGCGTGGATCAACGTGGGCTGGTGGCGCGATGCAACGAGGCGCAATGGCACTTTTCGGAATGATGTGCCTTCGGGGCCATCCAGAAGCTGCTGGACGGTGATCAGGTCGATAGCCTGTATCCATTGGCTGAGCGGCGTGTTCAACAGGTTCTGTCGAGAGGATCCGAGGATGCGGGCTGCGGCATTATTGGCTGCCTGAATGATAAGAGAACCGTTATCATCCGGCGCTGAAACGATCATCGCGGTGGATGCATTGTAGAAGAGCGCCTTGTAAAGCTCTCTCTCTTGATGACTGGTTTGGTCGGCGCGTAACGCGAGTGTACGATCGATGCCAGTGGAGACAACGCCTACACATCGGCCGTCGTTGTATACTGGATGGCACCACCACTCCACAGTCAAGTCGGGGGATGCTTCCGAGGCGTCCACGAGTGTGTGCACAGGTTGTTCGGACTCCAAAACCTGTCGCCGAAGTGACGCCAGCAGTTCGGCCAGCTTGGGCGGATAGACCTCGGCATCGGTGTTGCCCAGGTGGATGGCCGATTCGCCCGGCGAGCCGATGTTGTATGCCAAGCGGCACCGAAGGTCGGTATCATGGGCGGCCACCATCGTTCCTACACGGGAGCAAGCCTGGCGGTGCCAGAACAAGGCCTGTTTATCTTGTGCGGCTTTCGCCAACCGGAGTGTCCTGGCCAGCACTAGTGGAAATCTGTGAGACAGCAGCTCATCCGGTAACCAGACGTCCAATGCACCGGCTTCCAGCCACCGCAAGGCGTCCTGCGGCCCGGGCAGGCACACAACGAACAGCCCGGTTGGGTGTGTTGATGTGTCGGGTTGGGTGACGATCCCGATGGATTCCGTGTCACCGTCGGTGGCGACGGGGAAACCTGCAGCGGCAATGCGTTCAGCAAGCTGCAGTACTTCCGGGGTGTCGCCGAATACACGGAACGGCGCTGCGGTATCGGACACGCGTCAGCTCCCTCCTTCTGGCGTCCACCGTCTCTGTCTTCATGATGATGCCCCGAAACCCGGCATGTCAATATACAGGCTGTGTTGAACTGCAACGCGCGCAGCGCCCCGAACATCCGCACTGGTGCATACCGTGAGGCAATCTGCATAGAACCGGATCGGCCATACTTGTGCACGGGGAAGGCCTGGATGTGGCCTGCGAATATCAAAATGGCGGAGTCCAGAGCCGTTGACACCTAAGGACCGCGTCTGGTCCCCGATGGGATGGTTCAGTTCCTCTGGCGATTTCTGAACTTGTTGTGACGGATGGCCATCTGTGGGATGCGATATGACCTGTTGGGGCGAGTTCACGAGTCAGCACAAACGGGATGTGCGGCTGTGAAGCGCATATGGTGTCCCACTTCTTGGTGAAAATACCCTGAAAAGGGTGTTGTGTTTGCTCGCAGGTGTATATACTTGTGGTGTTCATGGCCGCTGATCATGCGGCCGCTTGTGGTGGAGGTGGTACTGGTGACACGTTCAGTCGCTTTCTGGCGACGCGTCCTGCCGGTGCTATGTGCGGGCGCGTTGTGTCTGATGGGCATGGCTGCGCAGTCTACGCCGCAGCCGCTTCAGGTGAGCTATCTAGGCGGACTGGCTGAAGACGCCGGCCGAGCGGTGGCTCGCTGTGCAGATGGTTCCACTTGGGTCGGCGGATATACGCTGTCGGCCGGATTTCCTGTATCGATGGGGGGCGCCTGGTCTGGTGGGGCCTCATATGGAGACGCCTTTCTGGCGCGGTTCGGCCCTGCCGGCTCGACGCCGGTGGTCCGGCTTCTCGGGGGCAGTGGGGATGATCGGTGTCTGGCTATGACCGCGGCTCCGGATGGCGGAGTCTATGCATGCGGTGTGACCAACAGCGCGGATTTTCCGGCAACAGAGACGTTGGGGCCCCGAGGCGGACACGATGGCTGGATCGCCCGTTTTGACGCGTCTGGTAATCTGAAATGGTGCCTGGTGGTGGGGGGTGACCAGACCGATATGGTTACCTCGTTGTATCGGGACGGTGACTCGCTGCTGCTGACCGGCTACACCGAGTCCACACAGTTCGTTACCACACTCGGTGCGCTGGTCGGTTCGCGACATGCTGACGCCGGAGATGCGTTTGTGATGCGAGTCAGTGCCTATGGACAACTCGTCTGGAGCACTCTGCTACCGGGTGACGGAGGGCGTGACGAGGGCTGGGCGATTTCGCGGACATCTGACGGCGGCGTCCTCTGTGCGGGAGTCACACAGTCGACCGTCTTTCCGATGAGCAGCGATGCCTGGATCCCAGACCGCCCCAGCACGCTGAGTGACGATATGTTCGTGGTGATCCTGTCGTCCGACGGAACGCAGATGACATACGGTACATGGGCAGGCGGGCGTGGGGTGGACATTCCGTGCTTTGTGTGCGAGGACCCTCAGGGACGTATTGTCTTGGCGGGTTCGACGGAGAGCAACAACTTGCCTGTGACGTTGGACGCACACCAGAAAACACTGGGTGGTGGTCGCGATGCGTTTGTTCAGGTTATCGATCGCACCGCAAAAGCGCTGGCATACGGAACGTACTTGGGGGGAAGCAACACCGATGAGTGCCGGGGTGGGGTACTGAGGCCGAACGGTGACGTGTGGCTGGCTGGAAGGACGCGCTCCACATCCTTCCCCTTGCGCGATCCCTGGATGGAGACCAAACCCGGGAATGCCGATGGCTGGATCGGCTGTATACGGTTGAACAACCATACACTCAGGTTCTGCAGCTGGTATGGTGGTTCCGGATCCGATGACCTGTCAGCCATTGCGTCCGGCCCGGACGGTTACCTGTCTGTTTCCGGTCAGTCGCTGTCTTCCGATCTGCCTGTACTGCTGCCATGGCAGTCCGCCCTTGCGGATGCGGCGGGTGACGCATGGTGGATGGTGATCGATCCTGATGAACCGCGTGGTCAGGTCGAATGCCGAGTGACATGTCAGCATCTATCGAAAGGGGCTTCCGTACCTCTTGTCACGTTCGAGGCGCGCATGCGCGGCCGGAGTGACGTAGTGCTGGCATCGGCCACGGCGGCTCCGGACGCGGACGGATGGTGCCGTGCGTCACTTAGCGCTACAGGCCCTGTTGACATGGCGGTACATGTGCCACACTACCTGCGTGCTGTGTTGACGGACTGTGTGCTGGGAAATGAACCTTGGATTGCGGATGTCTCGCTGGTTAACGGGGATGCCGACGGGGACAACGCAATCACCCTGTTCGACTACCTGGTCTTGGATGGAGCATTTGGTTCATCAGAACCGATGGCCGATCTGGATGGAGACGGAGCGGTCACGCTGTTTGATTATCTGGTGATCGATGCCGGTTTCGGTGCGGCAGGCAGTCCATGATCCAGTCGCGATCGTCCCGGCTGATATGGCACGCTCTGGTCGCCGTGGCATTGTTCAGTGTAGCGGGCAGCCTGATCGTTCGGCTGGGATATGCACCGGTGTCACGGTCGTTGGTGCTGTTAAGCGCCACGCTGGGATGGGTGTTCATCGCGCTGTGCGCCTTTACAGGCTGGCAACTCGTTCGATCACAGTACACCGGGCTGCGCGCCGTCCGGTTGCTGTGCTTGGTGTTGATCATCAGTGGCGCGGCGGAGTGGGTCGGCGTGTCAACGGGTCGCCTATTCGGTGAGTACCGCTATGAACCGGTCATGGGACCGAGCGTCTGGGGGGTGCCGTGGGCCATTCCGTTAGCCTGGTGGGGTATGTTGGCGCCGGCACATCTGGCGGCAGCCCTTGCGGCCGGTGCCTGTACGGGAAGTCCCGCATCGATACGGCTGATGCAGGCTGCATGGGTAGGGGCTTGGATGGCCAGCTGGGATCTTGTCCTGGAGCCGGTGATGAGCGCCTCTCATCCGCTGCTGGCGCGGTGGACTTGGCTGACGCCGTCCGGAAGACCGCCTGTAGAAAACGGATTGAGCTGGTTCGCGGTATCTATGCTGATTGGATGGCTGATGGCGCCACCACTGGGCGCCGTCCGCCGGTTACCGGGTTCGCTCGATCGGTTGGCCTGGATTCAAGTGCTGTTTCCGCTGAGCATGGGCATCGTGTTCGACCTGCCCGTCTGGCGTCCCGCATCTGTCTGGATTGCCGTCTGGGCAGTAGTTTGGTGGATGAGACAACGGGCGAGGGACTGGTACAATCAGGCGGACAGACAGGCCGAACCAGGAGGGTGACATGAAGCGTATCGAGTGTATCATCCGGCCGCACAGGTTGGATGATGTCAAAGTGGCTTTGGCGGAAGTGGGCGTGGTGGGCATGACCGTCGAGGATGTCCGCGGATGCGGCAGCCATGAAGAGATGCGGGACAGCTACCGAGGCGCCGACTACACGGTGTACCTGCTTCCACGTGTCCGGTTGACGATGGTGGTGCCGGATGAGGATGCCGAGGAAGTGGTGGAGACCGTGTGTCAGTTCGCGCGCACCGGTGAACCTGGCGACGGCAAGATCTTCATCTATCCCATGGACGATGCCGTGCGGGTGCGCACGGAAGAGAGGGGCGACGCTGTGCTGTAGTGTAGCGCCGCCGGTTGTCGTATAGTTCGAGGAGGCGTCTATGCGAAGGGGCTTTACGCTGACAGAACTGCTTGTAGTTGTGGCGATCATCGCCGTGCTGGCAGCCATCCTGATGCCCGTGTTGATCGGGGCGCGCGAACGGGCCTGGATGGCCACATGCGCCAGTAACCTGAAACAGATAGGTGAAGCATTTTTGCTGTATGCACCGGATTACGACGACAGGCTGCCCACGCCGGGCGGGCGCGCCGAGTATGGTCCCAACGGGGTCTGTGAGTCCCCGCGTAACGGGTGGGTGCAGTCGTCCGGCCCCGGACTGGGCAAGGATGCCGGAGGCATCTTTCCGTACATCCGGTTCCGCAGCAACATTCCGGGCGCCAATCCGTGGTGTTGTCCCAAGGCGAAGCCCGGGACGCGCGGGGCCTGGTCGCCCGGCCAGAACTATGTGATGAATGACTATCTGCGCATGGGTTATCCGGGTGAGGGGGTTACCCGCATCCCGGACTGTCGGTGCGGTTCGCCATATCGTCCATGCCCCGGCTATTTCGATGGCGTGCCCACGGGCACTTTGCCGAATGCGGCTGAAGTGATCCTGGTGTTCGAGGCGGCGCAGAAAACAGACGGAAGCGTGGCGCGAAACGGCAGTCCTTACTTCAGTACGGCAGCTTCCAGCGCCCATCCACCGGTTCCCGCGAACGCTCCGGCCATGTACCACTTGGGGGCGTGCAACCTGTTGTTCACCGATGGACATGTGAAGGCGATGAAGCCATATACGACATGGACTAACGACTCACGGGAGCAGGCATCACACCTTTGGCGTTATAACGCTCGGTACGCAGACCTTCTGGAACGCCTGGGCCATGGGGTACGTGGAGGCCCTGTCGATCTGTGGGATCCGCAGCTGCCGGGTGTGGTGTATCCCTGAACCGGAGTCTGGCGTGGTTGCCGCGCAATGCGGCACAATGCTACGGATCACACCATGCGAACCGGAGGTATTCATGCGGCTGGTACTGGCGTCTGCGTCTCCTCGACGCGCGGAACTGCTGGCATTGTTGGGTGTTCCGTTCACGGTGGTCCCGGCGGATGTCGATGAACAGTGTGACCCCGGATGGACGCCCGAACAGGCGGTGGTGAACCTCGCCATCCGCAAAGCACTGGCGGTTCCGCAGCATGTTGAGCCCGATGTATGGGTGTTGGGCGCGGATACGCTGGTAGCTGTGGACGGTGAAATGCTGGGCAAACCGTGCGACCGTGCCGATGCGGTGGCCATGCTGCGCCGATTGAACGGCCGTACACACCATGTTTGGACCGGTGTTGCGCTGGCTCGCGCCGGTCGGATCGTGAGTGCGAAAGCGGAGTGTACCGGCGTTACGTTCCGGGCAGTCCCTGACGATTTGCTGCAGCGATACGTGGATACCGGTGAACCCTTTGACAAGGCAGGCGCATATGCCATTCAAGGGTATGGCGCAGTACTCGTGGCCCGGGTGGATGGGTGCTATAATAATGTAGTCGGTTTACCGACCGCGTTGCTATGCGATCTGCTTCAGGCAGAAGGGGTGCCCTTGCTCAACACGACTGCCAACCGCTAATTGTTCAACATTGTGATGAGTCTGTCGCCGTTTTACGGTTGACAGCGCCTTTTGTTTGTGTAATAATTGATGTTTGCGTGCAGGCGTAGGAGGGTACCCAATGACCGCCAGGACTGTACATTCGGCCAAGCAGACCTCTTGTGTACTTGAACTTCCCAACTTGATCTCCGTGCAACTGGATTCGTTCCGTTGGTTCCTGGAATCGGGACTCAACGAGCTTTTCCGGGATTTCTCTCCGATCAAGGACTTCAGTGGCACTCTGTTCGTCGAGCTGTTGGGCTTCACTCTGGGTGAGCCCAAATGGAGCTTGGAGGAGTGCCGAGATCGAGACATGACCTTCGAGGCGCCCATCCGTGCCCGTGTTCGCATGGGGCAGGTGAATGGCGAAACCCAGGAAACAGAGCTGTACCTCGGCGACCTTCCGTTGATGACTGATAAAGGCACGTTCATCATCAACGGCCGAGAACGCGTCGTGGTCAGCCAGCTGATCCGTTCCTCGGGCGTCTACTTTGAAAACGTATTTGACCGGATCTTCCGAAAGGGAACACCTACGGGAGTCTGGCTGGAAACATACCTGACCAACCGTAACATCTTCGGCGCCAAGATCATCCCCAGTGAAGGCCCATGGATCGAGATAGACACCGCGTCCAATGACGTGGTAACCGTCAAGGTGGGCCAGGGCAAGGCGATCTGCGTGACGACGCTGCTGAGAGCGCTCGAGAGTTTCGAGCAAGCGTGCGAACCGCGCTTTATGAGACTTGGTGATGCGATCAACCGCCGCTATCTGGGCATACCGTATCAGGAGCGTGAAGAAGTCGACCCGGACACGGGCGAAGTGCTGATGCGTGAATGTCAGATCGAGCAGGTCGAGGGCTATTATCGGACCAGTCCCAAGATCAAAGCTCAACCGGTTATGGATGCAGAGACCGGTGAGATCTACGTGATGCCCGGACAGATACTCGATGCAGACACGATCGGGCGCATGCCTGAGGCGGTCAAAGATCTGTATGTGGCGATCACCACCCCCACAAGCACGAATGAAGAGCTGCTCAACCTGTTCGGCACCCGAAAGAAGTTGGAAAAGCCCAACATCGAAGATTTGGAGCGCAAGTGGGCACTGACCGAGATCGTCAATCCGCGCAACAACAAGGTGCTTGCCAAGCCGTACCAGTTGATTGACAAAGAGCATGCCCGTCAGATCGCTGCGCTCGAGCTCGAGTCGGTCGAAGTGTTGGATGTGCCTTCGTTGATTACGGCTACGTTGGATCACGACGGAACGCACAACAGCCAAGAAGCGCTGATGGATATCTACAAGAAGACACGGCCGGGTGATCCACCTTCCGAGCAGGCCGCTATGGAGCTGATCCGCAGCCAGTTTTATGACAGCCGTCGGTATGATCTGGCGCGGGTTGGACGCTATAAGCTGAACCGCAAACTTGGTATCCATGTGGCGCTGGACGTGCGCACAATCACCAAGGAAGACTTCATCTCGACGCTGGAGTACCTGATCCGGCTGACCGCCGGTGAAGGTGACATTGACGAGATCGACCACCTGAAAAACAAGCGCGTTCGGGCGGTGGGTGAGCTGCTGCAGAGCCAGCTGCGCAACGGGTTTGTGCGGATGGAGAAAGTGGCGCGTGAGCGGATGACCCAGGACCAGGATCACCTGGTGCCTCAAGCGATCATGGCCATCAAACCCATCAGCGCGGCTATCAAGTCGTTCTTCGGCTCCAGCCAGCTGTCTCAGTTTATGGATCAAACCAATCCGTTGAGCGAACTGACCCATAAACGACGCTTGAGCGCACTGGGCCCTGGGGGATTGACCCGTCAGTCAGCCACGCTGGAAGTGCGAGATGTCCATGACAGCCACTATGGGCGCATTTGTCCCATCGAGACCCCGGAAGGTCCGAACATCGGTCTGATCAGTCAGCTGGCCACCTATGCACGGGTCAACGAGTTTGGCTTCATCGAGACGCCGTATCGGCGCGTCGTGGATGGCAGAGTGACGGATGAAGTCGTGTACCTGTCGGCCGAAGAGGACGAGAAGTACCGCATCGCTCCCGGGGACACCCCGTTGGACAGTCATGGCAAGATCAAGCAGGCGCGTGTGCAGGTGCGGCACCAACTGGGCCAAGACACGGTATACCCCGAAGTGGACCGTACCGAAGTCGACTACATGGATGTCTCACCGGTTCAGCTGGTGTCCATCGCCAGCGCGCTGATCCCGTTCCTGGAGAACGACGATGCCACGCGCGCCTTGATGGGGTCGAACATGCAGAAGCAGGCTGTGCCGCTGTTGCGTTCGGATGCCCCCGTAGTGAAGACCGGGTTTGAGCGTCGGGCTCTGATGGACTCCGGTGCGCTGGTGCTGGCTCGCCGGCGAGGCACCGTTCGCCAGGTGACCTGCACCGAGATTACGGTGAAGACGCCCGATGGCAGCCTGGATGTCTATCCGCTGATGAGCCATCTGCAGAGCAACCAAAGCACGTGCGTCAGTCAGCGGCCAATCGTATCCCCCGGTGAACGGGTGCGCGAAGGTCAGGTGCTGGCAGACGGCCCCTGTTCTGACCATGGCGAGATGGCGCTGGGCAAGAACGTGCTGGTCTGCTTCGTGCCATGGGGCGGCTACAACTATGAAGATGCCATTCTGGTTTCACAGCGACTGGTCCGCGATGATGTCTACAGTTCCATCCATATGGAGCGATATGAGATCGAAGCGCGCGACACGAAGCTGGGACCGGAAGAGATCACGCGTGACATTCCCAACTTGGGTGAAGAGGCGCTGAAGGACCTGGATGAGAACGGTATCATCCGGATTGGCGCCCAGGTACAGCCGGAAGACATCCTTGTCGGCAAGGTGCAGCCCAAGGGGCAGAGCGAACTGAGCGCCGAAGAGCGCCTGATCATCGCCATTTTCGGCAAAAAGGCCGAGGAGACACGGGATGTGTCGCTGAAGCTGCCGCACGGTGAAAAAGGCAAAGTGGTGGACGTGAAGGTGTTTTCACGCTTCCGGTTCCGCTGCAAGTCCTGCGGCATGGAGATCAAACTCAGCAAAAAGCCCGAAGAGGCACAACCGGAATGCAAGCGCTGTGGCGGCAACACCGAAAAGCTGCCGCCGGATGAGCTGGCCGCCGGTGTGAACATGCTGGTGCGCGTCTACGTGGCCCAGAAGCGCAAGCTGATGGAAGGCGACAAAATGGCCGGACGGCATGGAAACAAGGGCGTCATTTCCAAGATCCTGCCCGATGAAGACATGCCATTCCTGCCTGACGGCACACCTGTGGATATCGTCTTGAACCCGCTGGGTGTTCCGTCGCGTATGAACATCGGCCAGATCATGGAGACCCATCTGGGCTGGGCAGGGACGTTCTTCGATACCAGTTACGAGAATCCCGCCTTCCAAGGCGCGTCCGAACAGGAGATCCTGCAGCAGCTGGCCCTCATGGCCGAAGCCACTCGGGCGCGGGTACTGCAGCAGTATGTGCGCTCGGAGCTGATGCTCGACCTGCAGTTCCATGCAGACGAGAGCACGGAAACGATGCTGAAGCGTCTGAGGGACCATTTGCTTACACTGCCTGTATGGCAGATCGAACGGATCGCTCGGGTGGTAAATGTCCCATCGCCCGTCTCACCCATCCTCATGGACTATATGGGGCTGGCATCGATCGGCTGGCGTGAGGCGGTTATCGACGAGTCGATGCTGCCTGCTGAGCTGCGCGAAACGGCAGATCCCAGCATCATCGACGATATCATCGAGCATGTCAAACGAAACACCTGGGAACGGTGCGGTATCGATGAGAAAACCGGAAAGTGCCGCGTGCGCGACGGTATGACCGGTGAACCGTTCGACAATCCGCTGACGGTGGGTGTGATCTACATGCTGAAGCTGGCGCACCTGGTGGATGACAAGATCCATGCGCGGTCTACCGGTCCCTATTCGCTGGTGACCCAGCAGCCACTGGGTGGCAAGGCGCAATTCGGAGGCCAGCGTTTCGGCGAAATGGAGGTGTGGGCGCTGGAGGCCTACGGCGCTTCCAACACCCTTCAGGAGATGTTGACCATCAAGTCGGACGATATCCACGGACGCGTCAAAGTCTACGAGGCGATCGTCAAGGGTGAGCCGATGATGGACCCGGGCATTCCCGAGTCATTCAAGATCCTGGTCAAGGAGCTGCAGAGCTTGGGACTGCGTGTCAGCGCCTACGACATGGATCAACGGGAGATCAACTGGCGCGAAGAGGACGAGCAGGACGCGATGCGATACCGCCGGTTCTCATTCGACCACGAAGGTCAGCGGGAGGTATGAGCGGTATATGACGGACGCGCGAAGCTTCGATAAGATCCGGATCAGCATCGCTTCTCCGGATGACATCCGAACATGGTCATACGGCGAAGTCAAAAAACCGGAAACCATTAACTACCGCACGTTCAAACCCGAACGCGACGGCCTGTTCTGCGAGCGCATCTTTGGTCCCGTAAAGGACTGGGAATGCCACTGCGGACGGTACAAGAAACAGAAACACAAAGGCACCATTTGTGAGCGATGCGGCGTGGAAGTGACACGGGCCCGTGTGCGGCGCAGCCGCATGGGGCACATCGAACTGGCTTCGCCGGTAGCGCATATCTGGTACCTGAAGGCGTTGCCCTCGCCGCTTTCCCTGTTGCTGGACATTCCGGCCCGCAACCTGGAAAAGGTTATCTACTTCGCGTCGTACATGGTGACCCATGTCGATCGCCTGCAGATCAACCAGGAGCTGGACGCCATCAAGGGCGCTTTGCGTGAAGTGATCGAGGACATGCACCAGCAACACGCCGCGGAAGTGGACCGTATGCGGCGTGAGCATAACCAGCAGGTGGAAGAACACCGCAACGCCGAGGGCGACGATCACTGGGACGAAGACCAAATCCAGAGCAAGAATAACGCTTTGGAACGCCGTATTTTGCAGGAAGAGGCCGAGCTCAATGAGCGCATCGAAGAGATGCAGCGTGCCTTGGAAGGCACCGGTGACGCCGCTTCACTGGACAAGCTGGAAAAGAAGCAGCTGATCAACGATGACGAGTGGCGCGGGATTGAAAAGCTGCTGCGTGAAGTCAGTAAAAAGCTCGGCAAAGATCTGACCACACTGGTGCAGGCGTCTATGGGTGGTGCTGCCATCCGCGATCTGCTCAAAGAGATCGATCTGGAGCAGCTGCGGTTGGAACTCAAAACCGAGGCTGCCGGCGCGAGCGGGCAAGCCCGGCTGAAACTGATCAAACGCTTGGAGATCGTGGATTCGTTGATCGCCAGTCGCTGTCGACCGGAATGGATGATCCTGGAGGCGGTACCGGTGCTTCCGCCGGAGTTGCGGCCAATGGTGCAACTGGACGGGGGACGTTTCGCCACATCTGACCTGAACGATCTGTATCGCCGGATCATCAACCGGAACAACCGACTGCGCAAGATCGTGGAGATCCGTGCGCCGGAGAGCATTATCAACCACGAAAAACGCCTGCTGCAGGAAGCGGTGGATGCGTTGATTGATAACGGGCGGCGCTCGCGCCCCGTTGTGGGATCGAATAACCGCGCCCTGAAGTCGCTGTCCGACATGCTCAAAGGCAAAGAGGGACGGTTCCGCAAGAACCTGCTGGGCAAACGTGTGGACTATTCGGGCCGTTCGGTTATCGTGGTGGGGCCGCATCTGAAACTGCATCAGTGCGGTCTTCCCAAAGAGATGGCACTCGAGCTGTTCAAGCCATTCGTGATGAAGAACCTGGTGGACCGTGGCGTCGCCACCAATGTGAAGCAAGCTAAACGGATGATCGAGCGGCTGAGCGATGCTGTCTGGGACTCCTTGGATGAGGTCATCCGCGAACATCCGGTATTGCTGAACCGTGCGCCGACCCTGCACCGCTTGGGTATTCAGGCATTCGAGCCGAAGCTGGTGGACGGCAAGGCGATCCAGATCCATCCGCTGGTCTGCACCGCGTTCAACGCGGACTTCGACGGCGATCAGATGGCTGTACATGTGCCGTTGAGTCCGCTGGCACAGGCCGAAGCGCGTGTGCTGATGCTGTCATCACAAAACCTGTTCTCACCGGCCAGTGGACATGCGATTGTGGCGCCAACGCAAGACATCGTGTTGGGCTGCTACTATCTGACCATGACCAGTCCGGATGACTCGGACAATCAGGTGATCGGTTCAACCCCGTTGCCTATCGGGAGCGAGGTGGAATGGCTGCCGTTCCGCTCCGTGGATGAGGTGATCACCGCCTGGCAGGACCGCCGGCTGCGCTTGCACCAGCGGGTCAAGGTGCGAATCGAGCGCAACGGTGTCCGTGAGGTGGTGGAGACCACTCCGGGACGCCTGATGTTCCACCAGATCTTGCCTCCGCCCTTGAAGTACAGCGATGAATATCTCAATCGCACCATGAACAAGAATGAGCTGGGGGCGTTGGTGGTGACCTGCTTCGAAAAAGCAGGACATGAGGCCACGGTCAAGCTTCTGGACGATGTGAAAGACCTCGGTTTCCGCTTTGCGAAGCTGTCGGGTGTGACCATCGCGATGACCGATATGGATAGCCCGCCGGCTCGCGCCGACATTTTGAAGCGCACCTATGCTGCGGTGGAGCGTCTGCGCAATCGATATGACCGGGGATTGATCCGTATCGAAGACCGGAAAAAGCAGACTGTGGAGGCGTGGACCCGCGCAGGAGCTGAACTGGGGCAGGCGATCGTCGAATCCACCGACCATCGTAATCCGCTCTTTATCATTACCGACTCTGGAGCTCGCGGATCCCACAAGCAGCTGTCCCAGCTGGCGGGTATGCGCGGACTGTTCGCGGACGCTCGCGGCAACCTGATGGAGGACCTGCCGATCACGTCGAACTTCCATGAAGGGCTGTCGGTTTTCGAATACTTCGTGTCTACGCACGGAGCCCGAAAAGGAATGTCGGACACGGCGTTGCGTACGGCAGATGCGGGCTATCTGACCCGACGTCTGGTTGACGCCGCGCAAGATGTGATCGTTCGCATTCATGACTGCCAGACGCAGAACGGTATATTTGTGCGGCTGAAGAGCCAAAACAACAATATCGTGGAGACGGTGGCAGAGCGGCTCTATGGGCGGATCGCCATGCAGGACCTCGAGCATCCGGTGACCGGAGAACGGTTGATGCAAGCCGGCGAGATGATTGGCGAAGATGCAGCGCGTCACGTCGATCGGTTGCTCATCGTTGCAGCCGGTCTGCTGGCGGCGCGGCAGACGCCGGAATGTCGGAAGGCGCATGCTGCATGGAAAGCATCTGGAGCGAGCTCTGACCTGCAAGCTCTGGCAGCCAGTATGACACAGCATGTTCCAGACAATGAGCTGACTGGCGA
The DNA here is from genome assembly GCA_964650005.1 of uncultured bacterium. GTDB lineage: Bacteria > Armatimonadota > HRBIN16 > HRBIN16 > HRBIN16 > CAZHSN01. The sequence goes on from CAZYPZ010000013.1 coordinate 17,714, forward strand.
GTTTGCCCGTCTGGCGGGCAACCCGGACGTCAACGCCGAAATGCTGGGCGTGGATAACTTACTGGATGCCGATGATCAGCGCATACAGGTCTGCCTGGAGATGGTGGAGACCGGCGTGAAGGTGCGTTCCCCCTTCACCTGCGAACACCAGCGCGGTGTCTGTTCCATGTGCTATGGGCGAGACCTGGCCACAGGACGCCTCGTCGAGATCGGTACAGCCGTTGGTATCATTGCGGCAGAATCGATTGGCGAACCGGGTACACAGCTGACAATGCGTACCTTCCATACGGGAGGCGTGGCCGGAACGCACGTGGCCGGTGGTAAGCAGGCGTTCAACGCCCGCTTGAACCTGCTGGAAGAACTGCGTCATGACTATGCCAACCTGATGGTGAATCGCACGCCTTCCGAAGGCGACTTGCAGACCGAGGAGAAGATCAGTTCCAAGCAGTTCCGCGAACTGATGGATACCTATATCTCTCCGGCGGGTTCATTACCCCGGGTTATCGACCTCTTCATGGCCACGGAGGCATTGAAGGGGCGCGCCATCATGTCAGAATACGAAGGCGTGGTTCGGTCCATAGAAAATCGCGACCTGATGCGCATGGTGGTACTCGAGGTTGTGCTGCCCGTAAGGGAGCATGGCGCCGAAGTGCTGGACAAGCGCTTGGCTGAGGACGTGTACGATCCGGCGTTGGCCGCGGAGAGCACGGAGTTAGAGCCGATCCTCAAAGCGGGAGAAGTGATCAAGGCGCCCCAGTTGGAGCTTCTGCTCAAGATGGGGGTTCGCCAGGTGAAGGCACGCGAAGAGGTGCTGGTGCCGGCGCGTGGTAACCTGAAGGTCGCTGTGGGACAGCATGTGATGCCCGGAGATGCCTTGACCGAGGGGTTGCTGCAACCGCGTGAGCTGCTCAAACTCAAGGGCGTGTCCGCCGTGCAGGAATATCTGGTTCAAGAGATCCAGAAGGTCTATAAGCAGCAGGGCGTGGATATCCATGATAAACACATGGAGATCATCGTACGTCAGATGCTGAAGAAACGGCGCGTCGTCGATCCGGGCGACACGCGTTTCCTGCCCGGGCGGATCGTGGACAAGTTCGTGTTTGAGGCCGAAAACCAGCGGGTTCGGAATGAAGGTGGACGGGAGGCTACGGCCGAGTGGGTTCTGCAGAGCATCACTGAATCGGCTTTGACCACGGACAGCTTCCTGTCCGCTGCGTCATTCGAACGGACCACGCACGTGCTCACCGAGGCGGCGGTTCGTGGAAAGATGGATGATCTGGTTGGCCTTAAGGAGAACGTGATCATCGGACGACTGATACCTGCCGGAACCGGCTTCAAGCCATACGACCGGCTGGAACCCGTGCCGCTTCCGGAAGGTGAAACGATTCCCGACGAAGCCTTTAACCCGGTGCTTCAGCTGATCGAGGACGATGGGCCGCTTACCCAAGGCACATTCGATACACACCAGTTTGGCCAGGATGATGGTTTGGTTGATCTGGTGGAAGACGAGGATCACGAAGTCGAGGCTCTTGGGGACGGTGAGTCGCCGATGGACCCCTTGGCCGAAGTCGATGATGACGCTCCGGTGTCATCATTTACCCAAGAAGACTGAAAAATCGGTCAAAAACAGTCCCTGCTGGCGTGCAATCCAGCGGGGACTGTTGTATGATAAACGATGGTGTCTCGGCCGGGGCGGCTCGAGACTCGGTGCAATCTGAATAGCGTACCTGTCAGTTATCCTCCGCTGCCTGGCAGATGTCGGTGATCCGACTGATCATCGGTGTGATCTGTCTCCCTGAGGTTACCTCGAGGAGAGGATGCGGGAAGCAGGGAATCGTTTCCGCTTTCCGGCGTCAGAGGCAAGAGGCCACATGCTGAAGGCCCGCCGCGCTTCCTGCGCGTCAGCCGTCTGTCTGTGATGCCTCTTCGCCTGTAAGGCGGAGAGGCTTTTTGATGGGGTAAGGAGCAGCCAAAACACATGCCCACAGTAAACCAGTTAGTGCGCAAAGGGCGCACACCCGTGGTGAAGAAAAGCAAGAGCCCTGCGCTCAAGGGGTGCCCACAGAAGCGTGGCGTCTGCCTGGTGGTGCGTACGGTATCACCCAAGAAGCCGAACTCGGCGCTGCGCAAGGTCGCCCGTGTCCGACTGACCAACCACGTGGAGGTCACCGCGTATATTCCCGGTGTTGGGCATAACCTGCAGGAACACTCGGTGGTGCTGGTTCGCGGCGGTCGTGTCAAGGACCTGCCGGGTGTGCGGTATCACGTGGTCCGGGGCGCACTGGATACAGCAGGCACCAACAACCGCAAGCAGGGCCGTTCCAAGTACGGCGCGAAGCGGCCGAAGTAAGTCGGAGGAGTAGGAAACAATGCCGAGAAAAGGTCCGGCTCAGCGCAGGCAGATCCAGCCTGATCCGATATACAACGACCTGATGGTCCAGCGTTTCATCAACCGCATGATGCTCGATGGCAAGAAGAGCGTTTCCGAGCGTATCTTCTACGGCGCGATGGAAGCGGTCGAGGCGAAGACCGGTAAGCCCGCGCTGGAAGTGTTTCATGCCGCGTTGCGTAATGTGATGCCGCTGGTGGAAGTCAAACCCCGGCGCGTGGGGGGGGCCACCTATCAGGTGCCCGTCGAGGTTCGTCCCGAGCGGAAAACCGCACTGGGTATTCGCTGGATGGTAGGGTTTGCCCGAAAGCGTGGCGGGCGCACCATGATCGATAAGCTGTCTGCCGAGATCATCGACGCAGCCAATGGCACCGGCGCTTCGGTCAAGAAGCGTGAAGATACGCACCGTATGGCGGAGGCGAACAAGGCGTTCGCGCACTACCGCTGGTAAGGCCGCGACAGAGCCGAGAGTCGCACGAGGAGTTTCCGTTTTAGATGGCAAGAGAGTACTCGCTGGAGCGAACCAGAAATATCGGAATTGCAGCGCATATCGATGCTGGCAAGACCACCACAACCGAACGGATGCTTTACTACACAGGTCGCATCCATCGGATGGGTGAAGTGCATGAAGGCGCCGCAACGATGGACTGGATGGAGCAGGAACAGGAGCGGGGCATCACCATCACCTCGGCGGCGACGACGTGCTTCTGGAACGACTACCGTATCAATATCATCGATACCCCCGGCCATGTCGACTTCACGGTGGAAGTGGAACGGTCGCTGCGTGTTTTGGATGGTATGGTGGCCATATTCTGTGCGGTTGGGGGGGTACAGCCGCAATCAGAAACCGTGTGGCGTCAGGCCAATAAGTACCGCGTACCCAGACTGGCGTACATCAACAAGATGGACCGGCTGGGAGCGGATTATTACACTGTCGTAGAACGCATGGCGGAGCGCCTTGGCACCAACGCAGTGCCCATCCAGCTGCCGATCGGCTCTGAGTCAGATTTTCGCGGGATCATCGATCTGGTGCAGATGAACGCCACCATTTATAACGATGATCTGGGCAAGGATCTGGTCCAAACCGACATTCCGGAATCACTGAGGGAAACCGCAGCAAAATGGCGTGAGCACCTGATCGAGTCGATTGCCGAGTCAGATGACGAGCTGTTGCAAAAGTATCTGGATGGTCAGGAGCTAACCACCGAAGAGATCGTTCGGGCGATCCGACAGAGCACCCTGAATCTCAGCATCACGCCGGTTTGTTGTGGCTCTTCATTCAAGAACAAAGGCGTACAGCCTCTGCTGGATGCGATCGTGGATTACCTGCCATCGCCTACAGACAAGGGAGGCGTTCAAGGACAGGATCCGAAGACGGGCGAACCGATCATCCGGATGCCGCTGGACACGGAGCCATTTGCAGCGCTGGCATTTAAGATCATGTCCGACCCGTTCGTTGGCCGCCTGAGCTTCTTCCGTGTCTATTCCGGCGAAATGAAAAAGGGCAGCTATGTGCTCAACGCCACCAAAGGCAAGAAGGAGCGTATCGGCCGAATCCTCCGTATGCATGCAAACCATCGGGAAGATGTGGATGTGGTGTACGCAGGAGAGATCGCCGCGGCTGTCGGGCTGAACGATACGACAACCGGAGACACCCTCTGCGACGAAAAGGCGCCGATCGTTCTGGAGTCGATCCAGTTCCCCGATCCGGTCATCCATATCGCCATCGAACCGAAGACCAAGGCGGATCAGGACAAACTCGCTACCGCGTTGCAGAGGCTCGCTCAGGAAGATCCGACCTTTCGCATGTATACGGACCAGGAGACAGGGCAGACCATCATCGCAGGCATGGGCGAGCTGCACCTGGAGATCATCGTCGACCGACTGTTGCGCGAGTTCCGGGTGGAAGCCAACAGCGGACGTCCGCAAGTGGCTTATAAAGAGGCCATACGGAAACCGGCAGAGGCCGAGGGACGGTATGTCCGACAATCTGGCGGACGAGGTCAGTACGGGCACTGTATCATCGATGTCGAACCGTTGGAGCCCGGACAGGGTTTTGTTTTCGAGAACAAAGTGGTCGGCGGGGCCATTCCGAAGGAGTATATCCCCCCGATCGAAGCCGGCGTACGAGAGGCCTGCGACAGCGGCGTCATCGCCGGATATCCCGTGGTGGACATCAAAGTCACGGTCAAGGACGGCTCCTTCCATGAGGTCGACTCATCGGAGATGGCGTTCAAGATCGCCGGTTCCATGGCGTTGCGAAACGCTTTGCAAAAAGCTTCTCCAACCATCAAGGAACCCATCATGCGTGTGGAGGTGGTCACCCCCGAGCAGTTCATGGGCGAGGTGATCGGTGATCTCAACTCACGCAGGGGACGCATAGAACAGATTGAACCCAGTCCGGGCGGTACGCAAAGCATTCGAGCGAGTGTGCCGTTGGGACAGATGTTCGGTTACGCGACGTCACTGCGGTCATTGACCCAGGGACGCGCATCATACAGTATGGAGCCTTCGCATTACGAAGAAGTTCCTCAGTCGCTGCTGCAGGAACTGACAGAGAAGGCGCATGGCCGGCCCGTACAACGTTAACGGGATACCGGCAGGTCTATGAGGAGGTAGTCCAGAAATGGCCAAGCAGCGATTTGAGCGCACCAAGCCCCATATGAACATTGGCACCATCGGGCACGTCGACCACGGTAAGACGACCTTGACGGCCGCGATCACCAAGGTTCTGGCCAGCGAGGGGTGGGCCAAGTACCAGGCTTACGACCAGATCGACTCTGCACCGGAAGAGCGCGAGCGTGGCGTAACCATCAACATTTATCACGCCGAGTATGAGACGGCTAAGCGTCACTATGCGCACGTGGACTGCCCCGGCCACGCGGACTACATCAAGAACATGATCACGGGCGCCGCTCAGATGGACGGTGCGGTGCTGGTGGTGTCCGCCGCGGATGGTCCGATGCCGCAGACGCGCGAGCACATTCTTCTGGCCCGACAGGTGGGTGTGCCGTACATCGTGGTGTTCCTGAACAAGGAAGACATGGTGGACGACCCGGAACTGATCGAACTGGTCGAGATGGAAGTGCGCGAGCTGCTTTCCAAGTACGGCTTCCCCGGCGATGAGATACCGGTGATCACCGGTTCCGGCCTTCAGGTGCTGGAAGGCACTGCTACGGGCCGCGATGACAAGTGGGCCGGTAAGATCTGGCAGCTGCTGGACGCGATCGACGAGTACATCCCGACGCCTCAGCGCGATGTCGACAAGCCGTTCCTGATGCCGGTGGAAGACGTGTTCACGATCACGGGCCGCGGCACGGTGGTGACGGGCCGCGTGGAGCGCGGTATTCTGAAGGCCGGCGAGCAGGTGGAGATCGTGGGCATCGCGGAGAAGTCTCGGACTACGGTGGCCACCTCATTGGAGATGTTCCGCAAGATCCTGGACCAGATCGAGCCCGGCGACAATGCAGGTATCCTGTTGCGTGGTGTCGATCGCACCTCGGTTGAGCGCGGTATGGTTTTGGCCAAGCCCGGCAGCATCAAGCCGCACACCAAGTTCATGGGCGAGATCTACGTGTTGACCAAGGATGAAGGCGGCCGTCACACGCCGTTCTTCAGTGGTTACCGTCCGCAGTTCTACTTCCGTACAACGGATGTGACGGGCAGCATGCACCTTCCGGAAGGCGTAGAGATGGTGATGCCCGGCGACAACATCACGATTACCGGCGAGCTGATACACCCAATCGCCATGGAAGAGGGACTTCGGTTTGCCGTGCGCGAGGGTGGTCACACCGTTGGCGCCGGCGTCGTTACCAAAGTCATCGAGTAACCTGCAGGGAGGCGTATAGATATGGCGCGTCGGGATGTAACCCAAAACCGCGTGCGAATCCGTTTGCGGGCATATGATCACAAGATCTTGGACCAGTCGGTTCAGAAGATCGTCGATACGGTTCGGCGCTCCGGCGCCAAGGTGACAGGCCCAGTGCTGTTGCCGACCGAGCGTAACCGTTTCTGTGTGATCCGTGGTCCGCATATCGATAAGACCTCGATGGAGCATTTCGAATTGCTTACGCATAAGCGTCTGATCGACCTGTTCGATTCTGGACCGAAAACGATCGATGCGCTCATGCGTCTGGATCTGCCCAGCGGCGTGTACATCGAGATCAAATAGGAGTTACGGCAATGGCAGTGCAGGCTATTCTGGGCAAGAAGATAGGCATGACACAGATCTTCGATGAATCGGGTCGGGCCATTCCGGTGTCGGTCATCGAAGCAGGTCCGTGTGTCGTGACCCAGATCAAAACGCCCGAGAAGGATGGGTACATGGCCGTGCAGATGGGCTTCGGCGATGTGCAACCCAAACGGCTACCGAAGCCGCTGAAGGGCCATTTCGAAAAAGCGGGCGTGGAAGCCCGACGCTATCTGCGCGAAGTGCGCGTGGACGATGTGCAGGGGATCAACACCGGATCCGAAATCGGCGTCAGCGACGTGTTCAAAGCGGGCGACAAAGTGAAGGTGACAGGCACCAGCAAGGGGCGCGGATTTGCAGGCGTGGTCCGTCGGTACCACTTTCACGGTGGACCGATGTCTCACGGTTCCATGGTGCACCGCAAACCCCAGTCAAACGGAGCCACCGACGGCGCACGCACCTTCAAGGGCGTTCGGAAGCCGGGGCACATGGGTGATGAGACCGTTACCCAAAGTGGCGTGACCGTGGTCAAGGTTGACGCGGAGCGCAATCTGTTGCTGGTGCGCGGCGGCGTGCCTGGCGCGAACGGCTGTCTGCTGTACATCGCCAGGGATGAGAGAGGCTGAGCATCATGGCAAAGATAAGCATATACAATAACGAAGGTGCTGCGGTCAGCGAACTGGAGTTGCGCGAAAGCGTGTTCGGCGCGGACCCGCGGGGCGATCTGTTCCACTCCGCTGTGGTGACCGAAGAGGCGAATGCCCGACAGGGAACCCATAAGTCCAAGACGCGCACAGAGGTGTCTGGCGGCGGGCGGAAACCATGGCGACAGAAGGGAACAGGCCGCGCCCGTCAGGGATCCTTCCGAGCGCCGCATTTCCGGCACGGAGGAGTTGTTTTCGGTCCACTGCCGCGTGACTATGGCAAGGGGCTTCCCAAGAAGATGCGCCGTTCAGCCATGCGTGGTGCTCTGACGATGCATCTGGAACATGACAGCCTGCGAGCCGTTGAGAGCCTGACGTTCGACACTCCCAGTACGAAGGCGGCGTCATCGCTGTTGGACTCGCTGGGTATGAATGCGCAGCGTGTGCTGGTGCTATTGCCTGAATACGACAAGAGCGCGTATCTGAGTTTCCGGAATATCCCGGGAGTGGAGATCCGGTTTGCTCCGGCCGTGTCGGTGCGTGACTTGTTGCTGGCTCAGCAGGTGTTGACCACTCCCCACGCGCTGGAAGTGATGCAGGAGGCGCTGGACCGATGAAACATCCCGCCGATATCGTGATGTACCCGGTGATCACCGAGAAGAGTACTGATAACGTGCTGCTTGGCAGATACACCTTCCGAGTGGCGATGAGCGCCAATAAAATCGAGATCGCCCGAGCTATCGAGGTTTTATACAAGGTTGACGTGATCAAGGTGAACGTGATCACCACTCCAGGACGCGCCAAGCGTGTTGGCCGGGGAGCTTTGGGCCGCACATCCGACACGAAGAAGGCAATCGTCACCATCAAACCCGGCCAGCGTATCGACGCATTCGAGATGGCGTAGGCCGACGAAACGACAGGTGAGGGTAGAGGAGGCATTCAATGCCGATTAGACAATATAAACCAACGACACCGTCGCGCCGGCACATGGCCGTTTCGACGTTTGACGATATCACCCGGAAGAAACCCGAGAAATCGTTGACCGTAGGGCTGCACAAGACCGGCGGCAGAAACGCTCAGGGCAAAATCACCTCGCGATTCCGCGGAGGGGGCGTGCGCCGACTGTACCGGGTCATCGATTTCAAACGCGACAAGATGGATGTCCCGGGCAAGGTGGTCAGTATCGAATATGATCCGAACCGCTCAGCCCGCATCGCTTTAGTACAGTATGCCGATGGCGAGAAACGGTACATCATTTGTCCACTGGACCTGAAGGTGGGCGACCCCATAGTCTGCAGCGAAACTGCCGACATTCGGCCGGGAAACTGTCTGCCGATCCGGTGTATTCCTGTGGGTACTGTCATACACGCGATCGAGCTGAAGCCGGGCCGGGGAGCGCAGATGGTACGCGGAGCCGGAGCCAGCGCTCAATTGATGGCCCGTGAAGGCATATACGCCCAAGTGCGTCTGCCAAGCGGCGAGGTGCGCATGGTGCATGTGAACTGCAAGGCCAGCATCGGGCAAGTGGGACACATCGAACACGAAAATGAATCGCTAGGAAAGGCCGGCAAGAGCAGGTACCTGGGTCGACGGCCACACGTACGGGGTTCCGCCATGAATCCAAACGACCACCCGCATGGCGGTGGTGAAGGCAAATCGCCTGTCGGGCGAAAAGACGGCCCTTCCACTCCATGGGGTAAGCCGGCTCTGGGTAAGAAGACACGTAATAACAAGACGACCGATAAATTCATCGTTCGGCGCCGGGGCAAGAAGTAGTCCGGCTGAACGACGCCTGGTAGTCGCGGCGCTTCGCCTGTCACACGGAGCGTCGCCGCCGGGGCAGCATCGTGGAGGAGTAACCAGATGGCAAGATCGATCAAGAAAGGGCCCTTTACGGACTCATATCTGATCAAGAAAATCGAGCAGCTCAATGCGTCGAACGAGAAGCGGATCATCAAGACCTGGTCCCGACGTTCGACCATCCTGCCGATGATGCTGGGTCATACCCTGGCGGTGCATGATGGACGCAAGCACATTCCGGTGTTTATTACCGAGAATATGGTCGGGCATAAGCTCGGCGAGTTTGCGCAAACCCGCACGTTCCGGGGTCATGCCGGCAGCGACAAGACAACGCGAAAGAAATAACGGGGGACAACAATGGCAAAGGCAGTCGCCAAATTTATACGTCTGTCGCCGCGCAAGTCCCGGCTCGTGATCGATGCGATTCGCGGACAGTATGTGAGCGATGCCCTGCTGTTCCTGCGTTATTCACCGCAGCGGGCCGCCAAGGCGATCTACAAAGTGGTGCATTCGGCAGCGGCGAACACCATGAATCAGGCAGAGAACGACCGGCGCGTGGTCGACGAGGATTCGTTGAAGATTACCGCGGCGTTCATCGATGAGGGGCCACGCATCAAACGGGTGCATCCGCGTGCCATGGGGCGCGTGTATCCCATCATCAAACCGATGTGTCACATCACGGTGGAGGTTGATGAGGTTCCGCGTGAGCGGAAGAGTACCAGCCGACAGCGCCGTGTGGCCGCATCGACAGCGGCGAACAAGAACGCCGCCACGGCCGAATAGGCGAACCAGTCACAGGAGGAAGTCATTGGGACAGAAGATACATCCGATCGGATACCGGGTCGGCATCATCCGTGACTATAGGAGCCACTGGTTCTCGGCCAAGGGCTACAGTCAATGGGTATATGAGGACGCCAAAATCCGTCGGTTCTTGATGAAGGATCTGCCGAAGCGCCGCCAGGAACTGGCCAGCGCCGGTATTGCAGCCGTCGATATCAGCCGCGCGGCCAACCGGGTAGACGTGGTCATCCATACAGCACGCCCGGGTGTGGTGATCGGCCGACAAGGCAAAGGACTTGACGAGATCCGCGATGCATTGATAGCCATTCTGGATCCGGGGTTGAAGCACCGCATGGCGCATTCGAAGAACGCGCAACCCAACGTGGACGTGCGACCGCGTGTGGAAGAGATCCGCGATCCGGATCGGTATGCGCAACTGGTGGCCGACAACATCGCCCAGTCCATCACACGACGTGTGGCGTTCAAACGCGCTATGCGGCAGGGTGTGATGCGAGCTATGCGCGCAGGTGCTCAGGGTATCAAGGTGCGCTGTGCGGGACGCCTGGGTGGCAGCGAAATGGCGCGTGTCGAGATGGTGAAGGAAGGCAAGATCCCCCTGCAGACCATCCGTGCCGATGTGGATTATGCACTGGCCGAGGCGCCCACCACCTATGGCAATATCGGCGTCAAGGTGTGGATCTACCGCGGGGATGTGATGCCCGGCGAGATGGTGAACGAATCCGCCTTGGAGCCGCAGGGCGCGTCCCGACAATTGGGTGACCGGCGACGATCTGCTGGGCGGCGTGGATCCGGCAACGGTCCGTCGAGAAGGAGAAGCAGCCATGTTGATGCCTAGGAGGGTTAAGTACCGCAAGATGCACCGCGGGAACCGCCGAGGCGTGGCCTCTGGCGCCACCAAGCTGGATTTTGGCGAATACGGTCTGCAGGCTCTGGAGTCCTGTTGGATGACCAGCAATCAGATCGAGGCGGCCCGTATCGCCATGACTCGCTACATCCGGCGCGGTGGAAAGATCTGGATTCGGATTTTTCCCGATAAGAGCTATACCAAGAAACCGGCTGAGACCCGCATGGGCTCCGGTAAGGGCGCGCCAGAAGGCTGGGTGGCCGTGGTGAAGCCGGGACGTATACTGTTTGAAATGGCCGGGCCGACTGAAGCCGTCGCCCGTGAGGCCATGCGGTTGGCTGCACACAAGTTGCCGATCGCGACCAAGTTCGTCACACGACGCGATTTCGAGGTGAAGCATGAAGGCACTGAAGGCGGAGGATCTGCGGAAGCTGAGTCAGCCTGAGCTGGAGAAGCAGCTGCAGCAAGAAAGGGAGAGGCTATTCTCTCTGCGTCAGAACCGAGCGACCCGAAAACTGACTGACTCCGCGAGTGTACCGGTAGTGCGGCGAAACATCGCCCGACTGCTGACAATCATCTCGGAGCAGCGTCAGTCCGGCGCCTAGCACGGGGAGGTAAGCATGGAAGAGGTACAGACAACCGCTGCGCGGGCGCGCCGGAAAGTACGGCAGGGGCGCGTAGTCAGCGACAAAATGGATAAGACAGTGGTCGTGGCGGTAGAAAACCGGGTGCGCCACCCGCTGTACGGCAAAACCGTGAAGTACACCAAACGCTATCACGTACACGATGAGACAAATGCGTGTGGTGTGGGCGATGTGGTTGAGATCATGGAAACGCGCCCGATCAGCCGCACCAAGTGTTGGCGTGTCGCTCGCGTTGTCGAGAAGGCCCGGTAAAGGAGAGCTGCGTCATGATACAAATCTATTCGCGGCTCAAAGCCGCAGACAACAGCGGTGCCCGTCAATTGATGTGCATCCGGGTGCTGAAAGGCAGCAATGCCCGTTACGCCCGCGTGGGTGACATCATTGTGGCCGTCGTTAAATCGGCTACGCCGGGCATGCAGGTCAAAAAGAGCGATGTGGTCAAATGCGTGGTCGTTCGCACCCGCCGGCACATCAAGCGCAAGGACGGTTCGTCACTGCGCTTCGATGATAACGCGGCTGTGGTTCTGAACAACAACTTGGAGCCCCGCGGCACCCGTATCTTCGGGCCCGTGGCGCGTGAGCTGCGCGAACGCGGTCAGATGCGCGTGATCTCATTGGCTCCCGAAGTTCTGTAAGGAGGGGGTCATGGCTCTTCAGAAGCATACCATACAGAAAACCGTGAAGCCCATGAAGATACGTAAGGGCGACATGGTGCAAGTGATAGCCGGAAAAGACAATGGGAAACGGGCGAAGGTGATCCAGGCGATCCCGGCAGACGGCAAGGTTGTGCTGGACGGCCTGAATCTGGTGGTGCGCCATCAAAAGCGGCAGTCGACCAATCGGGCGACCCCCGAAAGTCAGACAGGCCGTATCACCAAGCCCGCTCCAATGCCGGTTGCTAAAGTCATGCTGGTCTGTCCGCATTGTTCCAAGTCGACTCGTATCGGCATGACGGTTGCGGGTGAGCAGCGCGTGCGGCAATGCAAGAAGTGCCGCGAAATCATAGATTCGGTGTAACGCGATGAGCAACTACGAACCACGACTGAAGGCGCGGTACCGGGATGAGGTAGTCCCGTTGCTGATGGAAAAGTTCCAATACACCACAATCATGCAGGCGCCCAGATTGGTGAAGGTCGTCTTGAACATGGGTGTAGGACAGGGTGACAGCGACCCCAAACAGTTGGAAGGTGCAGTACGTGACCTTACGTTGATCTCAGGTCAGAAACCGCTGGTCACCAGGGCGCGTAAGTCCATCTCCAACTTCAAGATCCGACAGGGACATAAGATCGGCTGTAAAGTCACACTGCGCGGTAATGCAATGTGGGATTTCCTGGATAAATGGATGTCCATTACATTGCCGCGGGTGCGTGATTTCCAGGGTATCTCCCTGAACTCGTTTGACGGTCATGGCAATTTCGCTACCGGCATGCGCGAACAGATAGTGTTCCCTGAGATCAACTATGATCAGGTGGACCGAACACGGGGACTCGATGTGTGTATCGTCACCACGGCAAAGACGGACCAGGAGGCGCGTGAGCTTTTGCGTGCCATGGGCATGCCGTTTGCCCGCAAATAGCCCGATACACGCCGCGTGACACACGTGGCGTCCACACGGAACACACGTAGCGGCGCCGTCTCGGTACCAGTACCGGGGCGGTTGTCCGCAACTCGAGGGTGAATTCCTAATCGCGGAGGCGTACCAGTGAAGCAGGTTGGTATAGATGCGATCCGCAACATGGCCTTTTTAGGTCACGGCGGATCTGGCAAATCCAGTATGGCCGAAGCGCTGCTGTTCAGCGCGGCTAACATCGACCGTCTGGGTCGCGTGGATGACGGGAGCTCTTGCTCGGACTTCGACGACGACGAGAAGAAGAGGCATATCAGTATCAACCTCTCGGTGATACCCGTTCTCTGGAAAGAGACCAAGCTGAATATACTGGATGCCCCGGGCTTTTTGGACTTCGTGGGGGAAGTGTACAGCGCCCTGGCCGTCAGTGACGCCGCCGTCATTTTCACTCCGGCCACCAGCGCACTGGAAGTAGGTTTTCACATCGCCTGGGAACAGGTGGAAGATCGCAGTCTGCCTTGCGCTGTATGTGTCAATAAGATGGACCGTGAGAACGCCGATTTCGGCGCACGCGTGAGGGAATTGCGAGGAACATATGGCACCAAGGTGGTGCCGGTTGCGGTGCCTATCGGATCGCAGACAACGTTTGACGGCGTGATCGACTTGCTCAACAACCGGGCGATCCAAGGCGTTGGGGCGGCTGCAAAGGAGGTTCCCGTCGATTCGGTCATCGGTGCTGTTCAAGACGATCTGGACGAGTATCGTCAGTGGCTGACCGAAGCCGCCGCAGAAGGCGATGACGAATTGATGATGAAGTACCTGGAAGAGGAGCAGTTGACGCCAGAAGAGGTCGCACAGGGGATCGTCGCCGCCTTCAAGGCGGGAAAGATCGTTCCCGTGTTCGGTGCTTCTGCAGCCAACCCATCCGGCTTGACCGCTGTGCTGGATCTGATGGCACAGCTGTTCCCGACGCCGGCCGACAGAGGACCCGCACGGTCGGCAACAGGGGATGAGACTCGCCTGCCGTCTGACTCGGAGCCCTTCTCTGCTTTCGTTTTCAAGACGACCGCCGATCCGTTTGTGGGTAAGTTGACTTACTTCAAAGTGATGAGCGGGCAGCTCAAAGCCGATTCGCACGTGTGGAATGCCAATAAGTCCCATGACGAGCGGATCGGACAACCATTCTTCCTGCGCGGAAAGACGCAAGCCAATACGGCTGTGGTCGGGGCGGGCGATATCGCCGCGGTATCCAAGTTGCAGGAGACTGGTACAAACGACACATTGTGCGATCGGGCCAAACCCATCGTGTACCCGCCAATCGCTTTCCCCAAGCCGGTGTACAGTCTGGCCGTGCGAGCCAAGAGCAAGGCCGATGAGGATAAGATGGGCAATGCGATCGCAAGAATGGCGGAAGAGGATCCAACATTTACCTACCATCGTGATCCCGAAACCAGCCAGACGGTCATATCCGGCATGGGTGACACCCATTTGGATGTGGCGATGGCGCGAATGAAGCGCAAATTCGGTACCGAGGTGGAAACAGAGCCCATCCGCATAGCTTATCGTGAGGCCATACAAGGCAAGGCAGAGGCGCAGGGACGACACAAGAAACAGACCGGAGGACGTGGGCAGTTTGGTGACTGCTGGATCCGGATCGAGCCTACAGAGCGTGGCGCCGGGTTCGAGTTTGCCGATGAGATCTTTGGAGGCGCTATCCCCAAGCAGTACGTGCCAGCTGTGGAAAAAGGTGTGCGTACCGCTATGGCGCGGGGTGTGATCGCCGGTTACCCTGTGGTGGATGTGAAAGTCACGGTGTACGATGGCTCGTTCCACACGGTTGACTCATCGGACGCTGCATTCCAGATGGCCGGTATCTTGGCGTTCAATAACGCAGCTGCCAAGGCGGGGGTGGCGTTGCTGGAGCCGATCATGAAGGTCGAAGTGATCGTGCCGGAAGAAGACATGGGCGCGGTGATGAGCGACTTCAACGGCAAGCGTGGACGCGTTCTGGGAATGGAAAGCGCCGGAAAGGGACGACAGTTGGTGACGGCGCTGGTTCCGCAGGCGGAGATGCTTCGCTATGCAATCGATCTGCGCTCGATCACCCGGGGACGCGGCAGCTTTACCACCGAGTTCTCACACTACGAAGAAGTGCCGGCACATGTGGCCCAGCCTGTCATCGATGCGTATAAGGCGCAGAAGGCCAAAGACGAGTAGTAGTATTAGCGGGTCGGCCTACCGGTCGGCCCGTATTTTGCGGTATAATATCACTCGTGCCCCATGGTCCCAGGCCCTCACAGGGCTTGGATGGCAAATGGGCGCCCATTCGGAGGAGACGATTTGGCGAAGCACTGCCTGATGCTGAAAGCTCGGCAGAAACCGAAATTCGGAGTGCGCCGGTATAACCGCTGCAACATCTGCGGCCGCCCTCATGCGTACTTCCGCAAGTTCGGCATCTGCCGGATCTGCTTCCGGGAAATGGCCCACAAAGGCCTGCTTCCGGGAGTCCATAAGGCTTCCTGGTAACAGAAAGCTGAAGAACGGGGCGGCCGAAGGCCGTTCGCGATCGCCCCGCATGTTGTTCGCGCTCAGATACCTCCATCGTGCCGACAGGCTCGCAATGGACCGTCTGGACGCCGTATCGGAAAACCAAGGAGACACGTATGCCTGTCACCGATCCGATTGCGGATCTGCTTACACGCATTCGCAACGCCAATATGGCCTATCATGACTCGCTGGAGCTGGACAGTTCGAAGATCAAGGTCGAAGTGTGCAAGATCCTGAAGGACGAGGGCTATATCAAAGGCTTTGAGCTGATCGACGCGCAGCCTCAGCCCCGGCTGAGGGTGTTCATGAAGTTTGGCCCGCGCCGCGGTCCGACCCGTGAACGCGCCATCACCAATTTGAAGCGCGTCAGCAAGCCCGGCCTGCGCATATATCGCAAAGCGGCAGAACTGAAACCCGTGCTGCGCGGTTTTGGCATCGCCATTATCAGCACCTCGAAAGGTTTGATGACCGACCGTGAGGCCCGAAAGCAGGGCTACGGCGGTGAAGTCATCGCCGAGGTCTGGTGATCGGGACAGCTAGCGGACAGGAGGAGACGTAAAGATGTCACGGATTGGAAAGTTGCCAATCGCCCTTCCCGCCGGCGTCCAGGTCGACTGGCAGCCGGGGCACATCACCGTGAAGGGCCCCAAAGGCGAACTCTCACGAGACCTGCCAGTGGATATCACGGTACGGCAGGAAGACTCGACGCTCTATGTAGAGCGACCCACCGATGCACGGCACCATAGAGCCCAGCACGGTCTGGTGCGGTCTTTGGTAAACAACATGGTCACCGGTGTGTCAACGGGATTCTCCAAGACACTTGAAGTGATCGGCGTTGGATATCGCGCCCAGTTGGATGGCCCGAATCTGGTGCTTAATCTGGGACTGTCCCATCAGGTCGTCATGGAGCCGCTGGAAGGTGTCAGTTTCCAGGTGGGAATCGACACAAATACACGTATGCCCTTCGTCGTGGTCAGCGGCGCGAATAAGGAAAATGTGGGACAGCAGTGCGCGTTGATCCGCAGGTATCGCCCGCCCGAACCGTACAAGGGCAAGGGCATACGTTTCCGCGGTGAGCAGATCCGCCGGAAGGCCGGTAAGGCTGGAAAAGCCGGCGCCAAGGGGAAGAAGTAGCCATGATTAAGCATAAGAAGATGGCCGAACGTCAGCGCAGCCGGCTGCTGCGGCATGCGCGAGTACGCAAGCGGGTGTCCGGTACCGCTGAACGCCCACGCATGTGCGTATTTCGCAGCCTGCAGTACCTGTATGTGCAGCTGATCGATGACACAGCAGGTCACACCGTGTGTGCGGCATCCTCATTGGAGCCCGCTCTCAAAGAGTCGTTGGAGCACACTGACAATATGGAGGCGGCCGTAGCCGTCGGAAAACTGATCGCGGAGCGCGCGATTGCCAAAGGCATCACCTCCGTCGTGTTCGACCGCGCCGGTTTCCGGTATCACGGTCGAATCAAGGCGCTGGCCGATGCCGCCCGGGAAGGAGGGCTGGTGTTTTAACGATGGCAAGAGTCAACCCTGATACCCTCAACCTGACCGAGAGCGTGGTGAAAACCAATCGGGTGCAGAAGACACACAAGGGTGGTCGCACCATGAGTTGGAACTCGCTGGTGGTTGTTGGCGATGGCGAAGGACACGTGGGCGCCGGCTTAGGCAAGGCGCGCGCTATCCCGGATGCCGTTCGCAAAGGCACCGAAGATGCCCGTAAACGCTTGATCGAAGTACCCATTTTGGGGCACACGATCCCGCATGACGTGGTTGCCTCCTTCGGTTCGTCCACCATAGTGTTGCATCCAGCCGCTCCTGGTACGGGTGTTGTTGCCGGAACCGCTTGCCGCGCGATCCTGGTAGCGGCGGGCGTGCAGGATGTGCTGGCCAAATGCATCGGCAGCACCAATGCAATCAACGTGGCTTGGGCGACCATGAAGGCGCTGAAGTCGTTGCGCCGCGTCGAGGACGTCGCTTCCATGCGCGGTAAGGATCCCGCCAAGCTGGTGCCGTGGGCGCGTAAATATGGGATCGGTGAGTCGGAGGCTGCTGAATGAAGCTGAAGATCACGCTGGTCAAGAGCCCAATTGGATACTCAGAGCGCCAGAAACGCACGGTGCTGGCGCTGGGGCTGCGGAAGATGAACCATACCGTCTTGCAGCCTGATAACGACGCCATTCGCGGCATGGCCTTCAAGGTTCGCCATCTGGTGAAGCTGGAAGAGGTTGCCGACGAACAGGCAGGGGAGGCGTAAATGAGCGTTCTTCACTTACTGGGCCCCAATCCGGGTGCAGTCAAGAAGGGTGAGCGCAAAGGTCGCGGTATCGGTACCGGAAACGGTAAGACCGCTGGCCGGGGAACCAAGGGGCAGCGGGCGCGCAACAAGGTGCGAGCGCAATTCGAAGGTGGGCAGACACCGCTGCATCGGCGCCTGCCGCGCAAGAAGGGCTTCCGTAATCCGAACCATGTGGAGTACTCGGTGCTCAACGTGGGCGACTTGGAGAACTGGTTCGAGAGTGGAGCGGAGGTCAACATCGAGACATTGATGGCGTGCGGAGCGATCGGCACCCTCAAAAACGGCGGCGTGAAGATCCTGGGTGATGGCGAACTGACTGTCCCGCTGACCGTAAAGGTACATGCGTGCAGCAAATCCGCTATCGAGAAGATCCAAGCCGCTGGCGGTACTGTGGAGGCCATATAACAGATGCTGGAGTCGTTAGTTGCGGCATGGCGCCTTCCTGATCTCAGGAAGCGCATTCTGTTCGTGTTCGGCGCATTCGCTGTATATACGCTGGGGTTGCACATACCCGTTCCGGGGATCAACCACGCGGCTCTCGAAAAGCTGTTCGCGTCGGGCGCCATGTTTGGTCTGATCGACGTGTTCTCCGGCGGGGCGCTGCGTAAGTTCACGATCTTCGCCATGGGCATCGTGCCGTATATTAACGCCTCCATCATCATGCAGTTGCTGATTGCCGCCATACCGGCGTGGAAAGAGCTGCAGAAAGAGGGGCAGACCGGTCAGAAGGAGCTCAACAAAAAGACCCGTTACCTTACGGTCGCCTTGGCGTTCTTTCAATCGCTGGGAATCAGCACCATGTTCCTGCACGGCGGTATTCTCACCGCCGGTCCGGTTCAGCTGGTATTCACATGTGTCGTACTGACAGCCGGCACCATGTTCCTGCTGTGGTTGGGCGAGCAGATCACTGAACACGGTCTGGGTAACGGAGTATCGTTGATTATCTTCTGCAGTATCACCGCCTCACTGCCATGGCAGGTGGCCAAGGTGTTGGAGCAGGCCAGCGTTACCAGCTATCTTAGCCTGCTTGCGCTCGCGGTGCTGTTCCTTGCCACCATCGTGGGAATCGTGTATGTCACGCAGGCAAGCCGCAAGATACCCATACAGCACGCCCGTCGGGTGGTGGGTATGCGCCAGATGGGCGGTCACAGCAGCTATCTGCCGTTGAAGATCGCCATGGCCGGCGTGATCCCGATCATCTTTGCCATTTCGCTTCAGCTGCTGCCGATGACCATTCTGTCCGCCATACCGGGAGATGAGGGGTTCATCGGTACATTGAAGATGCTTTCACACCGGTTGAGCCCGGGTGACAATCCGGTAGCGTTGTTGCTGTATGCCGGGATCATCATGCTGTTCACCTACTTCTATACAGCTGTGCAGTTTGATGTGAACGACATCGCCGATAACCTGAAGAAGCATGGCAGTTATATCCCAGGGATCCGTCCGGGAAAGCCCACATCTGACTATCTGGACAAGGTGATCACGCGGATCACTTTCGCCGGTGCGTTGTTCCTGGCCGCAGTGGCGGTTATTCAATACGTCGCGCCGGGACTGACCGGCGTGAACATCGGCACGTTCTCGTTGATTGGCGGTACCTCTCTGCTGATTATGGTGGGAGTGGCGCTTGAGACCATGCAGAGTATCGAGGCGCAGCTGATGATGCGCAACTACGAAGGATTCTTGAAGGACTAGGACAGACGAATGATCTGGATACTACTGGGCGCACCAGGCTCGGGCAAGGGCACGCAGGCAGAACGGCTGCGCGATGAATTCGGTCTGAAGACCATCTCTACCGGAGATATGTTGCGGCAAGCCATGGCTTCAGGCAGTGAATTGGGCCGACAGGTGGAAGGGATCGTCAAGAGCGGCGCATTGGTGCCGGATGAGTTGATCTCCAGCGTACTGCAGGCGCGTCTGGAGTCAGAAGGCATCGGAGCCGGGGTGATTTTGGATGGTTTTCCCCGTACGGTACCGCAGGCAGACTTGCTGGACAAAATGATTGAAGCCAACCAATGGAAATTGGGCGGCGCCATCCTGTGTGACGTGCCTGTAGACGTGGTCGTTCGACGCCTGGGCGGCCGGCGAATGTGTGCACGTTGCGGACAGGGATATCATGTGGAGACGCTTCCGCCTGCCGTCGAAGGCATCTGTGACAAGTGCGGCGGTGAACTGATTATCCGGGCGGACGATGCTCCGGATGCCATCAGGAAGCGTATGGCTGTCTATGAAGAGCAGACAGCCCCGTTGATAGATCTGTACAGAAGCCGCAATCTGTTGCATGTGGTCGACTCGTCAGATGATGTGGACAGCGTGCATCAGCGGATGCGCCAGCTGTTCATCGGGTTGACTGGCTGACATGGTCATACTGAAGACCGCAGAGGAGATCGACAAGATGCGTCGTGCAGGACGCATCGTCGCTCAAGTGCTGCGGCAGCTCAGCGAGATGATCGAACCGGAAGAGACCACCACGGGCGATCTGGATGTGCTCGCAGAGCAGATTTGTCGGAATCACGGCGTGGAAGCCGCGTTCAAGGGTTACCGGGGATATCCGGCCAGTTTATGCACATCCGTGAATGAACAGGTGGTGCATGGTATCCCGGGTGCCAGAAAACTGCGTAACGGCGACATACTGGGCATGGATTTCGGCGTAAAACTGGATGGATGTTACGCGGACGCAGCCATAACCGTTCCCATTGGCGATGTGAGCGAGCAGGCCAGACGGTTGATCGATGTGACCCGTGAATCCCTGTATAAGGGTATAGCTGCTGCCGTTCCGGGTAACACGCTGGGAGATATCGGCGCCGCCATACAAAGCCATGTTGAAGCGGCTGGCTTTCATGTGGTGCGTGACCTGGTGGGACACGGTGTGGGCTTGAGCCTTCACGAAGATCCGTCCGTTCCCAATGTGGGAAAGCCCGGCCAGGGCGCCCAACTGAAACCGGGAATGACGCTGGCGATTGAACCAATGATCAACGCCGGTACGTGGAGGGTACGTTACCTGTCCGATCGCTGGACGGTCGTTGCGCAAGATGGAGGGCTATCGGCCCATTTTGAACACACCATCGCCATCCGTGAGGACGGCAATGAGATTCTGACTCTGGAGGACTAGTGCCTGGTGAGACAAAAACGGACACCGCGTCGAACCGAAACACAGACCGACGACAAAGAGCGCGGACTTCAGATGGAAGGCACCGTGGTCGAAACACTGCCGAACGCGATGTTTCGCGTGCAGGTCGGTGAGGGACATGTGGTGCTGGCGCATGTCTCGGGAAAGATGAGGATGCACTTCATCAAGATCCTTCCCGGTGACCGCGTAGCGGTGGAGTTGTCGCCATATGATCTCTCCAGAGGACGGATTACCTATCGATATAAGTAGACTGCCGGCCTGGCGGGCCGGAATAGACGGACTTGCCCGCGTGACACGAATCCGATATAATTATTGTTTGCGTGTCGCATGAGGCCAAAGGGCCCCGGGGCAGGCCAGAAACGCTAAGAGGTTCACACAGGATGAAAGTCAGAGCATCCGTAAAAAAGATGTGCGCCGACTGTAAGATCATCCGACGCGAAGGCGTTGTGAGGGTGATCTGCAAGCGGTATCCCAAGCACAAACAGCGACAAGGCTAAGGAGGCAGCATTTGGCACGCATAGCGGGAATCGATCTTCCCCGGGATAAGCGAGTCGAGTATGCGCTTCCGTACATATACGGGATCGGTTTGACCTCCTCTCGCAAGATCCTGACTCAGTGCGGAATCGACTACTCGACACGCGTACGCGATCTGAGCGACACAGAGATCGCCCGGCTTCGCGAAGTGATAGAGAACGAGTACCGTATCGAGGGTGAACTGCGCCGTGAAGTTCAGATGAATATCCGGCGCCTGATGGAGATAGGGTGCTACAGAGGGTTGCGCCACCGGAAAGGTCTGCCCGTACGTGGACAACGCACGCGCACCAACGCACGAACCCGCAAGGGCAAGAAGCGCACCGTGGGCACCCGCAAGGGCAAGAAGTAGGCAGGAGGCGATCGATAAATGGCTAAGAAAGTGACGGCCACCCGCCAAAAGGCGAAGCCGAAGAAGAACATTGCGCAGGGTGTTGCGCATATCAGTTCCACGTTCAATAACACGATCGTCTCCATCACCGATGTTCGCGGTGCTGTGATCTCCTGGTCCTCATCCGGACATGTCAACTTCAAGGGGTCACGCAAGAGCACTCCGTTCGCCGCTCAAATGGCTGCAGAAGATTGCGCGAAAAAGGCGATGGAGCATGGCGTTCGAAAAGTGGACGTGCAGGTGAAGGGACCTGGCCCAGGCCGGGAAACAGCCATCCGCGCCATTCAGGCTGCCGGTATCGATGTGATGTCGATCCGCGATGTGACCCCTGTTCCGCACAATGGATGTCGCCCGCCCAAGGCACGGCGCGTGTAACGCAGGAGAGGACTAACCTATGTCAGTAAAAGAACCGCGGTGCCGACAGTGCCGACGTGAGGCCGCCAAGCTGTACCTGAAAGGTGACCGTTGCTATTCCAAAGCGTGTCCAATGGACCGCGAAGGACGACGTGAGCCGCCTGGACAGCACGGCGAGCGTGCGGCCATGAAGAAGTTGACCGAGTACGGCAAGCAGCTGCGCGAAAAGCAGAAATTGCGGCGCATCTACATGGTGGAAGAGGGCATCTTCCGGCGATATGTGAATGAAGCGGAGCGCCGCCAGGGCGTGGCCGGTGAGAACCTGTTGCAGCTGCTGGAAACCCGTCTAGATAACGTGATTTACCGGATGGGTTTGGCCGTATCACGCGCCCAGGCAAGACAGATCGTCGGGCATGGCTTTGTGGCGCTGAACGGTCGCAAAGTGGACGTGCCGTCCATTCAGGTGCGAGTTGGTGACGTCATCACCATTCGCGAGTCCAAGCGTAACTCAGTGTTGATTAAAAACGCCGTCGCCAACCGGCCCGCGAACTCGACGCCCGCATGGCTGGAGTTCTCGAACACCGAATATGAAGGACGCGTTCTCGCGTTGCCGACCCGCGATCAGATCAACACTGATGTTCGGGAGCAGGTCATCATCGAATTCTACTCCAGGTAACGCCGGATGAGCCGTTCGCTTCGAGCAATCAGCTCGGAGTGTCGGCTAAGAAGACGGACCCTACCCGGAAACGGCGATGACAGGAGGCTATAGCCCGATATTATGAATGACACGATAATCGGTCCTCGCATCAATATAGTCGAAATGAACGAGAGCTACGGCAAGTTCGTGGTTGAGCCGCTTGCACGTGGTTACGCCACGACGCTGGGCAACGCCATGCGGCGAGTCATGCTCAGCTCCGTGCCGGGCGCATCTGTGAGCGCCATTCAGATCGAAGGCGTGTTTCACGAGTTTTCGACGCTGCCGGGGGTCAAAGAAGATACAACCGAACTGATCCTGAACCTCAAGGATGTATCGGTCAAAAGCTACAGGCAACTCGAGCCCAATGAATCCGTGATACTCGAGCTGGACGTGCAGGGCGAGGGGGTTGTGACCGCGGCGGACATCCGATGCCCCGAGGACATCGAGATTGTCAACCCGGAAGTCTACTTGTGTACGCTGAGCGGTGAAAACGCCAGGCTGCAGATGCAGATACACGTTCAAACAGGCATCGGCTATGTGCTTCCTGACAAGGTGACGCTTCCTGCCAACATTCAAAACACCATCGGCGTCATTCCGATCGGTGCGCATTTTTCGCCGGTCGTCAAGGTGAACCACATCGTTGAGTCCACCCGCGTAGGCTTCCAGACCGACTTGGAGCGTCTGACCATCGAAGTCTGGACGAATAACACCATCACACCGATCGAGGTGGTGCGTACCGCGGCGAACGTGCTGATATCGGCGTTTTCGCTGTTCACCAAGCTGGGTGAGTCCCGGGATCTGCAGACTGTGCCCGGTTTGGAGAACGTTCCGGAGATCCCGCTGCAGCAGCTGGGATTCACGTCCCGCACTCAGAACTGCCTCAGTCGGGCGCAGTGCTCAACCCTGCGTGATCTGGTCTGCCTCAGTCAGACCGATCTGATGGGTATACGTAATTTCGGGGAAAAGTCGCTGCGTGAAGTCCGCGAAGTGCTGTATCAGCGGGGATTGACGCTGCGTGGTGACAACTTGGAAAACGTACGCAAGGAGCTCTTCGCATCGGGCGGAAGCGATGTACCTATCGGCCTGGATACGTCCGCAGGCCAAGGGCAGACCGAGCCGATGCAGACCGATGACCAAGCGGTATCGGCCGGCGCAAGCCCCGCGGAAGCGTCGGTCGCTGAGGGCGCCGTTGACGACCAGACGGACGGCCCTGAGACAAGTAAGGACTAGGAGACGCACGAGATGAGACACCGAGTGGCACATCGGAAGCTGGGACTGCCCACGGATCAGCGCATGGCGCTGTTGCACGGGCTTGTTCAGCAACTGTTCATACATGAATCAATCAAGACAACCGTGACGCGTGCTAAAGAGGTTCAGCCGATTGCGGAGAAGATCATCACGCTGGCCAAGCGCGACGATCTTCACAGCCGGCGATTGGCATTTCGCATCCTGAAGGACGAGAGTCTGGTACGCCGGGTGTTCACGGAGATTACTCCGCGGTTCGCCAGCCGTAACGGTGGTTACACCCGCCGAGTGCGTCTGGGACAGCGCCGGGGTGATGCCGCGATGATCGCCCTTTTGGAGCTGGTGCAATAGCATCGGCTCCCCAGCCACCTGCATGCGTCGTATTGCCGCGCTTGTGGAGTATGATGGAACCGCGTTCCATGGGTTCCAAACTCAGCGTAGTGAGCGTACTGTGCAGCAGGTGCTGGAGCAGGCAGTCAGCCGCATTACGGGAAGCCGGGTGCGGGTGACAGGCGCCGGAAGGACCGACGCCGGGGCCCACGCGGTGGGCCAAGTTGTGCACTTTGATACGATAAGCAACATACCGGAGCACCGATGGGCTGATGCCCTGAACGCGGCGCTTCCACCGGATGTGTCTGTTCAGGGTTGCGCTGAAGTGGAGAGCTGTTTCCACGCGCGATTCAGCGCGATCGGACGGGAATACCGGTATTCGGTATGGAACAGCAGCAGACGTTCGGCCTGTCGCCGACTGCAAACCTGTCATGTCAGACATCCGCTGGACATTGAACGGATGGATCAGGCAGCGCGCATACTGCAGGGTGAATGGGATTTTCG
Organism: uncultured bacterium; assembly: GCA_964650005.1. Taxonomy (GTDB): domain Bacteria; phylum Armatimonadota; class HRBIN16; order HRBIN16; family HRBIN16; genus CAZHSN01. Next base: position 42,616 of record CAZYPZ010000013.1, read on the forward strand.
GGGGTTTGCCAGTAATCCAGACAGATACCGTTCCACAATCCGGCGGGTGTTTTGCGCTCGGGTGACTGCTGAGGGACAACTGGTGGTATTCCGGATCGACGCGGAGGGTTTTCTGCAGGGAATGATCCGGAGCATCATGGGAACGCTGATTCAGATCGGTTCCGGGCGTAGCGAGCCGGAATGTGTACAGGAGATCCTGGACACCGGTGACAGAGACAAAGCCGGAGCCTGTGTTCCGGCATGCGGGTTATGCCTGCACAGAGTTCGGTATCCGGGCGGTGGACCCCGGTGGCGATAGCAACAGATGGAGCAACCAAAGGACGAGTGACCAACATGAAAACGTTTTCGACAAAGCCAAGTGATATCACGCGGCAGTGGTATGTCGTAGATGCAACGAACGTGCCGCTGGGGCGACTCGCTGTAGAGGTTGCCAAGATACTGCACGGCAAGCATAAGCCCATATTTGTGCCGAACTTGGATACGGGTGATCACGTCATCGTGATCAACGCCGGCAAGGTACGCCTGTCTGGGCGAAAGGCTGAAGAGCGTATCTACTGGCACACCCTCTGGCCCGGTGGCCTGCGATCGATCACCAAGGGCGATATGCTGGTGCGTAACGCCACAAAACTGGTGCGGCGCAGTGTGAAAGGCATGCTGCCGAGCAATAAGTTGGGTGACGCCATGCTGACAAAGCTCAAGGTGTACGAGGGGGCTCAGCATCCGCATGAGGCCCAGCAGCCCATCGAGTTGAAGATCGATGCACGGAATGGGGAGTGACGCATAGATGGCAACCGCAATGAGACTGTATGCAACCGGACGCCGAAAGACGGCGGTAGCCCGGGTGTGGGTGATGCCGGGAACCGGCAAGATCCAGATTAACGGCCGCGAGCTGAGCGAATATGTCGGCCGGAGGACGCTGGAAGTCATGGTGATGCAGCCGTTTGAGGTGACCGGGACGGTTGGCCAGTTCAACGTTGTCGCCACCTGTAAAGGCGGTGGTATCAGCGGACATGCTGGCGCCGTGCGCCATGGCATCGCCCGAGCGTTGCAGGACATCAGCCCGGAAGCGTACCAAACGTTGCGTCGCGGTGGATACGTGACCCGGGACCCGCGGGTCAAAGAACGGAAGAAGTACGGTCTCAAGCGAGCCCGACGCGCCTTCCAGTGGTCCAAACGCTAACGCCTAACCGGCCTAACTGAACAACCGGCAGCCCTCGTCATTGCGGCGGGGGCTGCCGGCTTTGGGGAGGGAGTCATGAACGAATACCGTCAGGCGGAGCCGCAAACGCAGGCGGTACGCGCCGGACTGCATCCGGAGAGATGGGAAGGTGCAGTGCAGCCGCCGCTCTATCAGGCCTCCACATACGAGCTGCACGACATCGATCAGATCGGTCAGGGGTGGGTGTACTCCCGCTTGGGCAACGCCAACCGGAGCAGTTTCGAAGAGGCGGTCTCGGCGCTCGAACAGACCCGGCACACCATGGCGTATCCCAGCGGTGTCTCTGCGGTGAATGCGGTGTTCGATCTGGTGCAGGCGGGCGAACACATTATCTGTTCCGAGCATGTATACGGCGGCAGCTGGGCGTTGCTGATGCATGAAGTGGTACGGCGCGGCGTAGATGTCACCATGGTTGACATGCGCAATCCCGACAATGTCCGTGACGCCTGTCGACCGAATACCCGGCTGATCTGGATGGAGAGTCCCACCAATCCCACGCTGGAAGTGGTGGATATCACCGCGTTGGCGCAGATAGCGCGTGAAGCGGGCGCACTTTCGGGTATAGATAATACTTTTGCGACACCTGTGTTGCAGCAACCTGCCACTTTGGGGGTGGACTTGGTCGTACACAGCGTGACCAAGTACCTGAGTGGACACAGCGATGTGGTGATGGGCTCGGTCTCGTTGAACGACGAGGCGCTGTATCAGCGGATGAGCACGCGTCAACGGCGTGTAGGGGCCGTGGCCGGTCCGTTCGATTGCTGGCTGGCGCTTCGCGGTCTGCGCACTCTGCATCTGCGCGTACAAGCGCACTGCCGGAACGCCCTGACAGTGGCTCACGCGATGTCCGGCGCACCTGGCATCTCGCGGGTCTATTATCCGGGCCTGCCGGATCATCCGGCACACGCCTTGGCGAAGCACCAGATGAACGGGCTGTTCGGCGGCGTGGTCTCTTTGGAATTGCAGGGTGGAAGGCCTGCGGTGGAACGATTCTTTGCCAGAACGCAATGGTTCCGGCTGGCGGCCAGTCTCGGGGGCGTAGAGTCCATGGGTAACTACCCGGCAGCTTTGTCCCATTCCAGTATGAGCGCCGAGCAGCGACTGCGTACAGGAGTTACCGACGGGCTGATACGGCTATCGGTTGGGATCGAGTCTGTAAACGACCTGGTGGAAGATCTGCTGCAGGCCACCTCTCCCTGACGTCAGCGTTGATTTAGGGATGGTGTCTGCAGGATGCGAAAACTGGCGGATACCGATATACTGTTGCACCGGAAGCGGCAGAATCGCCGCAAGGGCGCCGGTGGTGAATGTCCCCATGAAAAAGGGGATGCCAACCTGTTTTACTGTCCGACACAGGAGGAGGACCGATCGATGGATGCCAAGATACGCGTGCTGGTATGGAATGAGTTTCGACACGAAAAGCTTCATGAGGCGGTGAGTCGGATCTATCCAGACGGGATCCATACCGCGATTGCCGCCGGATTGGGTGCATGTGACGCGCTCGACGTTCGTACCGCCACGCTGGACGAGCCGGAGCATGGTTTGGCCGATGAGGTGCTGCAGAACACCGATGTACTGATCTGGTGGGGACATATGGCGCACCAAGATGTGGATGACGCCATCGTCGAGCGGGTGTATAACCGGGTGCAGGAGGGCATGGGGATCATCGTGCTGCATTCCGGTCACTTCTCCAAGATTTTCCGGCGCCTGATGGGTACGCATTGCTCGTTGAAGTGGCGTGAAAAGAACGAGAAGGTACGCGTGTGGAATATTGCGCCGTCTCACCCAATCACCCAGGGTATCCCGGAGTACTTCGAACTGGCCAATGATGAGATGTACGGTGAACCGTTCGCAATTCCCGAACCCGAGGCCACTCTGTTCATCTCCTGGTTCGAGGGCGGGGAGGTCTTCCGGAGTGGCTGTATCTGGCGCCGGGGAGCCGGTCGTGTTTTCTACTTCTGTCCGGGCCATGAGACATATCCCGTATACTACAACCCCACAATCATCCGGATCCTGCAGAATGCGAGCGTATGGGCAGCGGGGACGCGATCGCGGGTGCCATTCGCCTGCCCGCACTCGGATGAATTGGAGCCGATCCCGGCCCGGGACATCGATCTGACCTACCTGCCGGAGTCCGTCAAAGTGCGGATGGAGTCCAAATAATGGCGGCCCCATTGAAAGTTGGCGTCATCGGACTCGGGATGGGGCGGGTGCATCTGGAAGGATATCAGTCACATCCCGGATGCACCGTGACAGCCATCTGTGATACCGATGTGGACCGGCTGGAGCAGGTGGGTAAACATTTCCGCATCGCTGGACGCTACACCGATGCCGGCGTGATGTTCGCAAAGGAACAGCTGGATGTGGTCAGCATTGCCGTTCCGAACAAGTTCCATAAACCGCTGACCCTGCAGGCGCTGCAGGCGGGTTGTCATGTGCTGTGCGAGAAGCCCATGGCCATGAACGCTACCGAGGCGCAAGAAATGCTGACAGCCGCTCGAGCCGCAAAGCGGCGGTTGATGATCAACTTCTCGTTTCGCTTCATCGATCAGTCACAGGCGTTGAAACGCGAAGTCGATACCGGCATACTGGGGGATATCTACTTCGGTCGAACCCTGTGGTTGCGTCGCCGTGGTATGCCCGGATTCGGGGGGTGGTTTGGCACCAAGGCGCTGTCCGGCGGCGGTCCGCTGATCGATCTAGGGGTCCACCGGTTGGATCTGGCTCTCTGGCTGATGGGATACCCGAAGCCGGTATGGGTGATGGGCAACACATGGAACGCGATTGCCGGCCCGATGGCCGCCAAGGTGAAGAAGACGTTCGATGTGGAAGACTTCGCCGCCGGTATGATCCGCTTCGAGAACGGCGCAATGCTCGAGGTCGAAGCCTCCTGGGCCAGCAACATCGGTGACAACGAAATGGTGGAGACCCGTCTGCTGGGAACCAAAGGCGGATTGCTGCAGAAGACTGGCGAGGACTGGCGGGTGACCGCCGAGATCTACACGGAACGCAATGGATGCCAGTACGACACCAAACTGCATCCCCCGGTTCCCGGCTCCTGCAGCAGCATGTATCACTTCATTCAGAGTATTCTGGACGATGTACCGCATGACGCCGATGGCGAACAGGGGTTGATCGTGATGCGCCTGCTGGATGCGCTGTACCTCAGCGCCGAAAGCGGCGAACCGGTGAAGCTGGACTGACCCGTACGGTCAGAAACCCAGTGGAGGCGGGATCGATTTCCCGCCTCCACTTTCTTTCGTGTTGCAGCTTTAGGAACGCACCCCTAGACGTTTGAGGATCGCCATCATCGGGCACCAGTTGGTTAGCGCCGATTGGGCGAGGTTCAGCCCGACGAATGCGGTGAACCAGTACCAGCCCGGGTGAACCCAGTGCCCAAGCCCCACACTGATGAGGATGAAAAGGCCTGCGATCAGCCGCAGGTATCGGTCGACTGTCATTGTGCATCCACTCCTTCTATGGTCACGGCCCGTCCCTGTTTCAGCATGAAATAGAGAACCGGCACCGCAAAACGGGATAGTAATGTCGAAGCGATTTCACCGGCCATGAGCGCTATGGCCAGCCCTTGAAAGATGGGGTCGAACAGAATCACCGCCGAACCGACGATGACGGCCGCCGCCGTCAATAGCATGGGCCGGAATCGGGTGGCGCCTGCATCGATCACCGCCTGATCCAGCGGGAGTCCATGGCGCATCCGCAGCTCGATGAAATCCACCAGGATGATCGAGTTGCGCACGATAATACCCGCACCGGCGATGAACCCAATCATGCTGGTGGCCGTGAAGAAGGCTCCCATTGCCGCATGTGCGGGCAAGATGCCCACCAAAGTTAACGGAATGGGCGCCATGATTACCAATGGTATCCGGAACGATTGGAACCAGGCCACCACCAGGATGTAGATCAGTACGAGAACCGCGGCGAATGCGATTCCCAGATCGCGAAACACCTCATAAGAGATGTGCCACTCACCGTCCCATTTCATTTCGGGACGGGCGTCGCTTGTGGGCAGTCTCGTGCTCAGCACATTCAGCCTTCCGCCATCCTCCAGTCGGAATTGGGCGATTTTACGGTTCATCGCCAGAATGGCATAGACTGGACTCTCCCGTCTGCCGGATACGTCTCCTGTCACGTAGATCACCGGCATCAGGTTTTTGTGGTAGATGGCAGTGTCCGGTGTCTCGTCAACAGGCTTTACCAGTTCGGACAACGGTGTCAATTGCCCTGTTTGCGATGGAACCGAGTACTGCGCCAGATCGGTCAGCGTGGCCCGCTGGCTTCGCGGTAGCCGCAACGTGATCGGGACATCCTCATGAGCCGACGGGTCATGAAGCAGGCCAAAGGACGCTGATCCCAGTACCGCCTGGATGGTGCGGTTGATCGAGCCGATATCCACCCCGGAGACAGCGGCCTTCTCCTTGTCGATGGCGATGTTCCAAGATGTACGGGGATCGTCATGGTACCAGTCCACATCGGTAACGCCTTCTGTGCTGTGGAACACCTGCTTAATCTGTGCGGCCACCGCTTCACGGGCTTTGGGCGTCGGACCGTATATCTCGGCCACCAGCGTCTGCAGCACAGGAGGTCCCGGCGGCACTTCGGCGATCTTCACGCGCACGCCCAATTCTCTGCCCAGGCGTTCCACATCCGGGCGAATGCGGCGGACGATGTCGTGACTTTGCGCTTTGCGGGCATGCTTGGGGGTCAGATTGACTTGTATGTCGCCCTGCCAAGGCATGCGACGGTCGAAATAGTGTCGCACCAACCCGTTGAAGTTGTAAGGGGCGGCCGTACCCGCATAGACCTGGTAGTTATCCACCTCTGGCTCACGGGCGATACGCAGCGCAAGTGTGCGTGCCGCTGCGAGTGTTTGCTCCAGGCTGCTACCCGTAGGCATGTCGACTATCACCTGGAATTCACTTTTGTTGTCAAACGGCAGCATCTTTACGATCACAGCCCCCAGCGGGATCAGCGCCACGGCGGCCATGAGCAGAACTCCGACTCCAGCCAGAAATGCGAAACGTACGGTGCGGCGATGCAGCAGCGGATCCATAACGCGCTTGTACAGCCGTGTCATCAGGTCATCCGGGGCGGTCTCATGCCCGTCGTGACTGTTGCCGTGGCTGGCGCCATGACCGCCTCGCCCCAGCAGACGGACTGCGGCCCAAGGTGTGACGATGAAAGCCACCAGCAGCGAGAAGATCATCGCGGCGGTTGCCCCGACAGGAATGGGGCGCATATAGGGGCCCATCAGGCCACCGACAAACGCCATGGGGAGGATGGCGGCGATCACCGCGATAGTGGCCAGAATGGTGGGGTTGCCCACCTCGTCAACCGCTTCGATGGCCACCTGCAGTTTGGATCGCGCCTGATTGGCCGGCATGCGCATATGCCGCACGATGTTCTCCACGACAACAATGGCGTCATCGACCAGAATGCCAATAGAGAAAATCAGCGCAAACAGGGTGATCCGGTTCAAGGTGTAACCCACCAGATAGAACACCAACAGCGTCAATGCCAGTGTGACGGGTATCGCCACGGCGACGACCAATGCTTCTCGGCGCCCCAAAGCTACACCGATCAATATGGTGACCGAGACAACCGCGATCATCATGTGAAACAACAGCTCCCCCGACTTCTCGGCTGCAGTCTCACCATAGTTGCGCGTGATGGTGACCGTTACATCGGCCGGGATTACCCGTCCGCGTAACGCCTCGACCCGCGACATGACGGCGTGCGCCACATCGATCGCGTTGGTGCCTTGGCGCTTGGCGACCGAAATCGTCACCGCAGGTTCGGTCGACTGTTGGGTTGCGCCGCCATGACCGAACAGCACGTATTGCTTCGCCTCTTCCGGGCCGTCGCTGATGGACGCGATGTCGCCCAGCCGTACCGGGCGTCCTTCGTGGGATGACACCACCAGATCGTTCATGTGGCTCACATCGCGTAACTGAGCACCCGATGTGACCGCTTGGCGTTCGTTCCCGGTATCGATACCGCTTGTCTGTGCGCGCTGGTTGTTGGCTTCGATGGCCCTGCCAACCGCGTCGATGCTCAAGCCCCACGCTTCCAAGCGGGCACGGTCCAACTCCACGCGCACCTCGCGCCGCCGGCCGCCGATAATGTGCGTTTCCGAGACGTTAGGAGTCTGTTTGATCGTGTCTTCCACCCGTGCAGCGATCTGGCGCAGCAGGTGATCGTCCAATTGTTTGCTGTGCAGAGTGATCGCAAGGATAGGCACGTCGTCGATCGATCGCGGCTTAATGATCGGTTGCGATGCGCCGGGCGGAATGATGTCAAAATGTGACTGAAGCTTTTCACGCAGCCTCACGAAGGCCGCTTCCTGGTTTTCGCCCACATAGAACCGCACGATCACCATCGATTGCCCGGGCATCGATGTACTGTAGACGTACTCCACCCCCGGGACTTCCCAGATTAGCTTTTCCATGGGCGAGGTGACACGTCGTTCCACTTCGGCCGAAGTCGATCCCGGCATGGAGACGATCACATCGGCCATCGGGACGATGATCTGCGGTTCTTCCTCCCGAGGAGTCTTCATCACGGCGAACAGGCCGAGCAACAGCGATGCAATGATGATGAGCGGGGTCAACTTGGAGTTGATGAATGCCGCTGCCAGCTTTCCAGAAGGACCGATATTCATGGCGACACCTGCCGTGTCCGAACCTGATCGCCTTCGGCCAACCGTCCCTTACCGGATGCGACAATCACTTCGCCCGGCTTGAGGCCTGTTGTGACCTCAATACGATCACCATACGTGCCGCCCACGGTGACCATCCGCAGCCGGACGGCGCCTTTATCGATGACCCAGACCATTGTCAGCCCCTGTTCGTCCCACACCGCGCGTGTCGGTACCGTCAAGGCATAACGCGTGCCTTGCGGAATGCGGACTCGCCCGAACAGACCGCTCACTGCGGTATTCAGTCCCGGCAGCTCATACCGGGCAGTGACAGTGTGGGTCTGTGGATCGGCGGAAGGGGTGACTTCGCGTAACCGGGCGGACCATCGGGCCCCGAGCGATTCGACGGTGACTTCCGCGCTCATACCAGGTGATAGCGATGCGGCATGTCGCGCCGGAATAGTGGCAGTGAACAGTAAGGGACGGGATTCGATCTGCAGTATGGGTGCGCCCGGTGACGCCAAGTCGCCGGGATCCATTAACCGACGGGTCACGACACCGTCAAAAGGGGCCACAATTGTCGCATAATCCCGATTCACTTTAGCTGCCTCGAGAGACGCCCGGCTTTGGGCAACCTGAGCGGCGGCTGCACGCGCCTCTTGAGCTCGCACCTCAGCTTGGACGGCGGCCGCTCTGGCGGATTTCAATGCGGCACGCGCCTGCACGAGCTCCGCCTGAGCCTGACGTACACCCTCTTCAGCCTGTCTCAACTCTTCAGCGCGACTGCCCTCATCGGCAATACTCTGTGCCTGACGAGCGGTCTGCAGCTGCGCTTTGGCCACATCGGCTTGAGTTTGTGCGGCTTCATACGCCTGTAATCCGATGGCGCCCTCACGCAGCAGTCGCTCCATGCGGGCTCGATTCGACTCGGCGAGATTGTACTGTGCTTGGGCTTGAGCGACGGCCAGGGAGGCCTGTTCTCGTTCCTGTCTGCGCGGTCCGGTGCGGACCATCTCGAGCCGGGCTTGGGCTGCCTGAACAGCGGACTCACTTTGCTTTACACGCGCTTCCGCCTGATCGATACGGGTCTGTACCAGGGTGCGCTCCAGTTTTGCCACCGCTTGGGCGCTGCGGTGAGATTCTACGGCCGAAATCACATTGGCCTGTGCGACGGCTACCGAGGCATCCAGATCACGTGATTCGACGGTGGCGAGCAGTTGCCCGCGCCGAATTCTATCGCCTTCGCGCACCAGAACCGTGTTCACGCGGCCGGATGTTCGGGTGCTCAGGGTGGCTTGCAGATCAGGCGTGGTCCGCCCTACGGCCTCGATGGCATCCGAAACCGTTACATTGCGGATGGTGATCACATCCACTGTCTGCGGGCGGCTTTGGGGGGTAGACGGCGCCTTGGCGTGCATCCTGGTCAGGGCCAGGGCCGCGAGTACCGTCAGGATGCCTGCCAGGGCGATGGGTATCAGTCGGCGAGGTTGCATACTCTGCTCCTGTGCGTGGTAGATTGCTGTCATCCTGTTAGAGTCACCGTTGTAGCCTCCGGATGCATCAGACGCTGACAGCGCGGGGTATTCTAGAAGGCATGGGGCGGTAATGAGGTTCCTGCAAGGGGCGCTCAGGGGAAGGAATTACCGCGCCCGTTGATGTATGGACTACAGGCGCTCGAGCAGTGCGGACAGCGCCGGTTAGCCCGCGATGATGGAGGTGCAGCGTGGATATCTACGAACTGATCGGTAAGCGGCACAGCATTCGCAGCTATACGGATACCCCTGTGTCAGATGAAGTACTGAAACGTATTCTGGAAGCGGCACGACTCGCGCCATCTGCGTGCAACCTTCAGCCGTGGCGATTTTATGTGGTGCGTGATAAAGCGGTGCAGCAGGCGATGTTTCCTCATGAACGACATCGCTGGATTATCGACAAAACCCCCGTCGTGATCGTGGCCTGTTCAATAGCCCGCAGGGCATGGGTGCGTGCGGTGGACGGCAAGAATCATTGCGATATCGATGTGGCGATCGCTATGGAACACTTGGTGCTGGCCGCCACCCATGAAGGGCTGTCCACGTGCTGGATCTGTGCGTTCGACCCAGCGGCAATCCGCGAAGCGTTGAAGCTGCCTCCGGATGAAGAGCCGGTGGCGGCGACACCATTGGGGTACGGCGACGGCGAGGCCCGGCCCAGACAGCGGAAATCCCTGGAAGACATCGTCACATTCGTCTAGCGCCGAGGTCACCGAGTGCTGGGAGAGCTTTGAATGTACCATGACCGAATGACCCCGCGGGAGAGGTGGCTGGCTGTCTTGCGGCGCGAGCGGCCGGATCGGGTGCCGATGGACTATTGGGCTACCGGTGAGGCCACGGCCAAACTCATCCGGCACCTGGGCGTTTCCACACCGGACGAGGCGTTCTCCTTGTTGCACATCGATGCCCCGTATACCTTGAGCGGCCGTTACATAGGTCCGGACATACCCGAGGGAGAGAACGAGTTCGGTTGCCGATACACCCAAGTGGATTACGGCACAGGAGCCTATGCCGAGATAACCTACCATCCGCTGGCTCGTTTCCAGTCACTGGATGAACTTCGCTCGGAGTACCGATGGCCGGAAGCCGACTGGTGGACATATGATCACATTCCCGAGGAGGTCGAACGAGCCGGTGATCGTCCCATCCGAGGCGGCGGGTCGGAGATATTTCTGGCGTATTGCATGCTGCGCGGGCAGGAACAGGCGTTCATGGATCTGGTGGAAAATCCGGAGATGGTTCACTACTGTTTGGATAATCTGATCCATTTGGCCTATGAGAGCACCCGGCGCATACTGGAGGCTGCCCGCGGCGCCGTCATGATCAGTTATGTGGCGGAGGATCTGGGCAGCCAGGAGTCGTTGATGTTCTCTCCCAGCCAGATCCGCACGTTTCTGTTGCCCCGCATGCGGCTGATGGCTGATCTCGTTCACCGTCATGGCGCTTGGGTGTTTACGCACAGTGACGGTGCGATCCGGGCGGTTATTCCCGATCTGCTGGATATGGGCATGGATGTGCTCAATCCCGTGCAGTGGAGATGCCGCGGCATGGAACGCGACGCGCTGAAGCGCGACTTTGGCGATCGGTTGATATTTCACGGCGCAGTGGACAATCAGCAGACCTTGGCGTTTGGTTCGGTCAGCGATGTGCGCCAGGAAGTTGCCGACAATCTGCGCATATTAGGGGCCGGCGGTGGTTATATCATCGCCCCCTGCCACAATATTCAGGCGGTCAGTCCTCCGGAGAACATCGTGGCCATGTACGAAGAAGGGTACGTGTTGGGACGCACCTGATACGATGCCCACCACAGGACCGTAATCGGTGAGGCGCCCCCTGCGTATCGATAAACAGTTCGCAACGGCATCGTTCATTCCTGACTTCAGTCCAAAAGTGCTGATATAATGCGATAATGAAGGCAATTGGAATACGATTGGTCTGTAAACAGGCCGCACGGAGGGGTGATGATGCCGCAACAGAACACCATGGAAGCGTTTCTGCGATCGCATGTGCTGCGACGCGAAGAGGTGGATGCATTTCTGGATCCTGACGCGCCTCATTGGGCTCAATTCGACCCGGAATTGGGCTACGTACTTCACGACTGCACCGTTCAGGACGGAATGGATGGATCGTATACCATCGGCACGTATCTCAGCACGGGTGAGCGCCGGATTATCAACTACGCGGATCTTCCCTGCCGTATCTCCTGTTTCGGTGACAGCTTCACCATGTGTCATCAGGTGAGCGACTCGGAGACATGGGAAGAGTATCTTGCCGGGCACCTGGGTGAACCAATACGCAACTATGGAGTGGGCGGATACGGTGTGTATCAGGCCTACCTGAGGCTGAAACGGGTTGTGCAGCAAGGGCGCTCCACCCCATACATGCTGCTGAACGTGTTCGGAATGGACGATCATTTTCGGAGCCTGGACGCCTGGCGGCGACCCCGTTGCGGAGACTGGTTTCAAACAAATCCCCCTCTTCTGTTTCACGCCAATCCTTGGAACCATGTGCGGTTCAATCTGAACACCGGCCAACTGGAGGAGATTCCGTCTTTATGCCCGGACCCGGAATCGTTGTATCGGCTCTGTGATGAGCAGTGGGTTCTGGAAACCTTCGGTAATGACATCGCCCTTCAGATGCACTTGGGCTGCACGGGACAGTATGAGTTGGACACGCAGCAGATGGAGCGCCTGGCTGCGGTTCTGGATGTGCCGTTCGACCCGGCAGCCGGACCGGATGCCGTGCGCGAACTGCAGCGGGTGGCGGGTCTGCGAGCCACTATGCAGATCATCGAGTGGGCGTTCGAGTTTACCACCTCCCATGCGATCCAATTGCGGGTGATGCTGACCCATGGTTATCCGGAGCTATACGGCGCGTTGAGCGGCTGGCCGCGTCCCGACCGTGAGCTGGTGGATTGGCTCAAAGAGCGTGACTGGCTGATCTTCGATGTGGCTGACAGCCATATTCAGGACTTGCGTGACTTCAATGTCAGCGTGGAGCGCTATCTGCAGAGGCTGATGATCGGTCATTACAATCCGGCAGGTAATCACTTCCTGGCTTACTCGCTGAAAAACGCCATGGTGGAGTGGCTGGAGCCGAAGCCCCGCACCTATCCGCACATGGGGGAGACACTCCGGTTCGACGGGTACCTGTTCGGGCTGAACAGAGCAGATGCCTGAATTGCTGTGATCGACCGACAGGAGGCGCTATGAAATCGCTGCGTGACGAGCTGTACGCGTATCTTCGTCAAATGGTCATCATCGATGCACATGAGCATCTGATGCCCGAACGCCACCGTGTCAGCCGTCCGACGGATGTGCTGAACCTGCTATCTCTGTATGCGTGGTTCGATCTCATGTCGGCCGGTCTGCCCACAGATGGGCTGAAGACAGCGATTGGCGACAACTACCTCACCGACCAGCAGATACCGACGGCCACCAAGTGGAAACGGGTGTGGCCATTCCTTCAGCGCATCAAACACGGATCTTACTACCGGGCCACCGCCATCGCGCTCCGCGATCTGTACGGTGTTGCCGATCTGAATGACCGCACGTGGCGCGAAGCCAACGAACGTGTAAAAGCCGCGAATCGTCCCGGCTTGTATCGATCGGTATTACGGGACAGGTGTCGCATTCAAACGTGCCTGGTACAGAATGGCGCCATATTGGAACAAGACCCTGCGGATCTGTTTACGCCCGTGCTGGGGTCGGTTCCACTTCATGCGGCGCCGTGTCGCGAGTTTGCCGACTATTTGGGCGCGGAGAGCGGTGTGTCTGTCACCGATCTGGACAGTTATCTGCAAGCCTATGGCCTGTATATGGCAAAAGTGCGGAGCCAGGGCGCTGTGGGCGTGAAGATCCGCAGCTGCCATATGGTGAAGCCGGACATGGCTGCGGCACGGCAGGCCTTCCAGGACGCCTTACGGGGAGCGCCGCCATCCCCGGTGTTGGCGTGTACGGTGCTTGACTTTGTGCTGAAATGGGCCGGTGAACATGACTGGCCGGTAGCTGTTCACTGCGGCGTCTGGGGAGATTTCCGCACGGTCAATCCGAGACAGATGCTGGACATCGTGCCGGCTTACCCGCAGACCCGCTTCGATCTGTACCATCTCGGGTTGCCTGACGTGCGCGACACGCTGTTCATCGCCAAAAACTTCCCCAATGCGTATCTTAACCTCTGCTGGTGCTGGGTGGTCAGTCAGGACATCTCGCAACGTGCCGTGCATGAGATATTGGATGTCGTTCCGGTCAACAAGGTGTTCGCATTTGGCGGGGATTACATCACCGAGGTGGAGAACGTCTACGGGCATCTGGAAATGGCGAGGGAAAGCCTGGCTGCAGCGTTTTCGGAGCGCGTACAGCGCGGATGGATGGGTATCGATGATGCCCGTGAGGTGTTGCGTCTGTGGATGCACCAGAACCCATCGCGTTTTTATGGTTTGAAAACGGCCTGATCCATCCGCTGTGACTGCCTGACGAAACACGCTGCGCGTCGTGAAGAACGCTTGAGCGCGTAAATACACCCAACGGCGTGAATACGGGTATAACGTGGTTGGTTCCAGATGTTTGGATTGGACCACGCACGTGTTGATTTCGCATGCCGGAGGAACTGATGAAGGCTGTAGTGATGGCGGGTGGGGAAGGCTCCCGGTTGCGTCCGCTGACTTCTGGGCGTCCCAAACCAATGGTGCCCGTGATGGGCCGACCGATCATGGAACATATTATACGCCTGTTGAAGAGACAAGGTTACGATGATATATTCGCCACACTGTATTACAAGGCTGATGAGATATCCGGTGCATTTGGAGATGGCAGCGACCTGGGTGTTCGTTTGACCTACTCCATTGAAGAGACCCCGCTGGGTACGGCCGGAGCCGTGAAACTGTTGGAGCCGCATTTGCGCGACGATACGTTTGTGATCGTCTCCGGGGATGCACTGACCGATGTACGGCTTGATCGGGCGGTTCGTTTTCACCGGTCAGTCGGGGCGGTGGCTACCCTCGTGCTGGCTCGCGTACCCAACCCGCTGGAGTTCGGTATCGTCGTCACGGATGACGACAATCGTGTGACGCGTTTCCTGGAAAAGCCCGACTGGGGACGCGTTTTTACCGATACTGTGAACACGGGTATGTACGTTCTGGACCCGGAGGTGTTCGACGAAATCGAACCGGGCAAGCAGTATGACTGGAGCCAGGATGTATTTCCGAAGCTGCTGGAGGAAGGGCGGCCTATATACGGCTATGTGCTGGATGAGGACGAGTACTGGTGTGACATCGGTACGCTGGAGCAGTACCGCGATGCACATGAGCATGTGTTTGAAGGTAAAGTGAGCCTGCCCACTGAAGCGCGTGAGACGTTCACGGGTTCGGGCGTGTGGGTGGAAGAGGGCGCGAACATTCACCCGGAAGCGTCTGTCGTTGCACCGGCCTATATTGGCCGCCAGTGTGTGATCAAGAAGAGGGCTCAGGTAGGACCGTTTACGGTGTTGGGGGACAACACCATTATCGAAGAAAAAGCGCACGTGGAGCGCAGCGTCATCTGGGAGTCCTGTTATGTGGGCAACGACGCGCACGTCACCTCGGCGGTGCTGTGCAGTCATGTGACGGTCAAGTGCGATTGTGTGGTGCGCGAAAACGCCGTGGTGGGCGATGGATGTGTGCTGGGACAAAGCAGCACCGTGCGGCCAGGCATCAAAATCTGGCCCGACAAGTTCATCGAGCCGGGCGCTGTCGTCACCATGAGTCTGGTCTGGGGCAAGAAGTGGCAGGGCTCTTTGTTCCGCAGTATGGGCGTATCCGGTATCACCAACATCGAGATCACGCCTGAGTTCGCGGCAAAGCTGGCGGCATCCTACGGCGCCTATCTAGGGCGTGGGACGCAAGTGCTGATGTCGCGCGACTCACACCGCGCATCGCGGGCCATCAAGCACGCCGTGATGAGCGGATTACTCTCGGTTGGATGTAAAGTGTTGGATCTGCGATCCATGCCCATTCCCATCGTTCGGCATCATATCCGTGCGTCCGGTTCAGTGGGCGGATTGAATGTGCGGGTGGCGCCCACCAATCCGCGCATGACGCTGCTGGAATTCCTGGACAAGAACGGTGTCTACATCAGCAAACCGGCGGAAAGAAAGGTGGAGTCCATCTTTTTCCGCGAAGATTTCGCCCGCACCGATGCCGAAGAGGTCGGAGAGATTGAATTCTCCGCTCGGGCGATCGAACAGTACCAGCACGATTTCTTCCGGAACATGTCGTCATTTGGCGGCCGAGACGTCCGGTATAAGGTCGTGGTGGACTTTGCCTATCACCGGATGGCCACGATCTTCCCCAGTATCTTGGGCAAGATGAACTGTGACGTGATCGCACTCAATGCCTACGCCGATCCGGACCGGTCGCCCAAGAACGTTGCCGAGCGCGCCGCACATGTGGAGAACCTGCAGACGATCGTGCAGACATTGCGGGCCGACATGGGTGTTCTGTTCGAAAGCGATGGCGAGCGTATGACGTTGGTAGGGCCGGATGGACGGGTGTTCAACCAACAGGATCTGGCGCTTCTGTACGCATCCATCGTGGCGCGTTCGCATCGCCGGGCACGGGTAGCTGCGCCTGTCACCATGTCCCGAAAACTGGAGGCCGTGGTGGGAGCGCATGGAGGTACGGTAATCCGCACCCGAAGCGACATCCGATCGCTGATGGCTACCGCGGCTCAGAGCGATGGGTCGATCTATCTGGCAGCGGACGGCGACGGCGGTTTCATCCTGCCGCAGTTCCAACCCACGTTCGACGCTCTGTATGCGTTTACGAAAATGCTGGATCTGCTGACCAGGTTGAACGTGACGATCAACGATGTCGCAGCTGAGGTGGAGCCGGTGCATGTGGTGCGCGAAACCGTGCATTGCCCGTGGGAAGCCAAGGGCAAAGTGATGCGCATCTTGACCGAAGACCTCACACGAGACCGCAAGGCAGACCTGACCGATGGCATCCGTGTGGAAGAAGACGGCGGCTGGGTGCTGGTGTTGCCAGACTCGTTCGAGCCGATGTTTGTCGTGCTGGCCGAACACCAGCATCCCGAAGAAGCGCATCGGCTTGTGACCGACTACGCCGAGCGCATCAAAACGTTGAGGGAATAGCCGTCGACGCGCAAGCCTGCGTTCAGTGGTACTTCTCCGCCCGGAAGCGGGATAGGCTGATCGGTTCGTTGTCTCGGATACCTGCCTTGCGCCGGCAGATAGCCAGTTGCTGGTCGACTGTGTCCACACCGTCCAGATCGGGCAGCAGCAGACCGGTGCGGCCCAGTGTGCCGCGTACGATGACGCCGTATACACGGGGATCCAGCGCTTCCGGGCCGTCGATGGGCTCTTCCGGGTGCAGCACGTAGACCTCGCAGTCCGCCGACTCCACTTCCGCCCGGCTCATTGGCGGAAATCGCGGGTCACGTAACGCGCTTGTGCGCGCGTTCTGCCGGATCTCGTCGGCCAGCGTGGGCTGTGTTCGGCGGAACGTGCCGCAACAGCCTCGCAGGTCTCCGTCCGGGGTGTGAAAGGAGACGAATACCCCGCTCCAGTCCTCGGGCGGCTCGGGCCACTCGTCGGGCAAATGATCGGGCGCAGGCTGGCCCGATGCCGCGGCAATCGCACACTGCCGCGCCCAGGTGACGTAAGGATGAGAGTTCCGCATTCAGGCGCCTCCTGTCAGGTGTCGCGTCGAGACCACCAGAGACGGACCCGCGGCTCGGTTCCCTGCGCCAGACGCCGGAAATTGGGGCGATGTTTGTACGCCACGAACACAGCGCCGAGCAGGCACAGCCAGCCGGCGAGAGGCTGGCCGCCGTCGCCTGCGGGAAACACGAACAACATATACCCTGCCAATGCGAATGAACCCAGCACAGAGGCCACGGATATATACCTGCATACACTCAGGATCACCAGCCAGGTGACAAACGCCGCCAGGGCCGATAACGGAGAGAATGCCGCAAACACACCCAAGCCGGTGGCTACCGCCCGCCCTCCTTTGAAACCCAGGTACGGGCTGTAGCTGTGCCCGAGTATCGCGCCCAATCCGGCGGACATTTGGTCAAACAGGCGGTCTCCGCCTACATACACATTGGCCAACAGAACCGGCAAGACACCCTTGGCCAGGTCGAGCAGAAACACCAGCGTCCCTCCGCCGGGGCCCAGAACACGCCAGGCGTTTGTGGCGCCGATATTGCCGCTTCCGTGTTCACGGATATCCACATGTTTCCAAATTCGTGCCAGCAGCCAACCGAATGGAATACCGCCAATGAGAAATGCAATGACGAACCCCAACAGATATTCCCGTGCAATCATGATCAACAGATCTGTTCCGCTCATTCGGGTAGTACACCTCCATACAGCTCGCGCACGGTCCACTGCCGCACATCGCGCATGAGCGGCGTCAGCTCGGACATCAGGCGCTTCCAGTGTGATCCCTGCTGTTCCGTAACCCCTATCAGGCGGGCTACCGCCTCCTGTTCCTGTTCGGTATCAGGCAGGTGATCGCGTGCAGCCCCGTAGACCAGATTCATGGCGTTACGAATGGCCGCGCACAGATGATAACACCGGGCGCCATTCCGCGCATCGGCCGCGGATACCAGGCCTTCGGCGCGCAATGCGTGCAACGCCTGTACCGTGTTGGCATGCCGGATGCTTGGGCGCTCGTGTCCATGTCGCAATTGGAGCATCTGAACCGTGAACTCGATATCGCTTACACCGCCATACCCCAGTTTGACGTCGGTTTCACGCCGATCCGGACGCAGGCGTTCTGTTTCGATGCGGCGTTTCATGTGTTGGATCGCCCGGAGTTCCGTCTCTTCCAATCCACGGCCATATGTAACCTCGGCGGCCATATCCATCAGCGCCTGAGCTGCCGATGGATCACCACATACGGGACGCAGACGCGTGAGCGCCTGCCGTTCCCATGTGTCGCCGCGTTCGCGATAGTAACCGAGATAATCGGACGCCAGGCGGGAAATAGCGCCATACCGGCCCTCAGGGCGCAATCGGGCGTCCACATCCAGCGGTACGCCGTGTGACTGGACCTGCCGGCATAAAGCAAGCACGTGATTAGCTACGGCGGCTGCATATTGGTATGCGTCTGCGTGCGTCATACCGTCGGGATGTGTGTGCGTAAACAGGATATCCAGATCAGACGAATAGCCCAACTCCTGTCCGCCGAATTTACCCATACCCAGCACCGCGACTGCTGGAGCTACCGGTTGATGCCCTTGTGGCAGCTCTCTTTGTATCGTGACGATTGCGTGTTTCAGCAACGCCTCCAGCACAGCTTCATACAATGCGGTGATCTCGGAGGCGATCACCAATCCGCTGGCCTCGCCCCAAACATCGCGGGCGATAATCCGCAGGCGTTCCCGCCGTATAAACGCGGCGATATGCGGTGAGGGGTCGCCGCGGCGTGGTAGTCGCTGGGCGAGCTGTTCCGCCATCTCGGCGCGTGTCGCTGCGGCTGGTTCATGGGTCTCGTCGCTGAACAGCACATCCAGCAACTCCTGATGCGCCGTCAGCACCTGCATGGCCATGGGGCTGGCGCCTGCAATG
Source organism: uncultured bacterium (assembly GCA_964650005.1). Lineage (GTDB taxonomy): Bacteria > Armatimonadota > HRBIN16 > HRBIN16 > HRBIN16 > CAZHSN01. Next base: position 61,595 of record CAZYPZ010000013.1, read on the forward strand.
TCGGCCAATCGTCGCAGCATATCGCCATCAGCCGCCAGGGTTTCGTACAAATGCGCCCTGTTGGGGACGGCATCCGCCAGCGCTTCGATTCCCATGAGGGCGCGATCTGGCCAAGGGCTACGCCGGCAGGCATCGAGCAACGCCGGCAACAGGGTGATGCAAGCCCGGCGTGTGTCCGGGGTGGCCACACTGGATGCCATGTCGGACGCATTCGGATCGTTACCGAGTGTTGACCTGGCGATCAGACGCAGCGCCTGATCGGTATCACGGAAGTGCATCGATGCCAGCAACTTGGCCATTTGCGTCCGAGCGGCGTCCAGATGCAGGTTTGCGGCCCATTCCTGCAATGCCTCGGTGTACTCCAACGGGGCGACGGACGCGTCTGCATAGAACAGTCGTTGATAGATCTCGTGAACAGTGTCCCTTTCGAACGCCAATTGCGCCTCGAACGCTTCCACCGTATCGAATCCCATGCGACGGGCCAACAGAGCGCGGGCGCGCGGCTCCGTAGGCAGCCGTTGTGTCTGCTGCTCATACAGGATCTGGAGGCGATGTTCCACGGTACGCAGGAAGCGGTAGCCTCGGTCGAGATTGGCGGCGTCGGCGCTGCTGATCAACCCTTCGTGCTGAAGAGCGGCCAGTGCGTCCAAGGTAGATACCTGGCGCACGCGGGGTCGGGCGCCGCCATGTCGCAGCTGCAGCAGCTGTACCGTGAACTCCACGTCGCGGATACCGCCGCGCCCGATCTTCACGTTTGTCTCCGTGACTTGCTCCATGGCTGCCTGCTGCTCGATTCGCCGCTTGTTGTAGCGGATCTCTTCCAGCCACTCCGCCGGCATTCGCGGAGGATAGGCCATCGCTTGGGCCATCGATCGCCATCGGTCGCCCAGTGGCGGATATCCGGCAACGAAGCGGGACTTGATCAACGCCTGGCGCTCCCATGACTCCGCCCAAGTCTCATAGTAATGCACACACGAGCCGATCGACCGGCTGGGAGCGCCGAACCGTCCTTCCGGGCGCAAACGCAGATCGACACGGAACACAAACCCCCGTTCCATCGGCTCCGATAAAACCCGAACGATCTCCTGAGCCAGACGCTCCGAAAACCGTACACCGTCAATCCGTCCCACGGGCGGCGGGTCATCCTGATGTACGAACACCAGGTCGATGTCCGAGCTGTAGTTGAGCTCTCGGCCTCCGTGTTTGCCCATGGCGATCACGGCCAGATGAGGCGCCCGCTCACCGCCGTAGCGTTCCAGCAGCTCATCGCGCGCCAGCTCATAGGCACATTGACAGGCCGCATCGGCAAAGTCACTGAGCGCCCGGGTGACCTGGGGCAGATCCAACGCCCCCAGGATATCCATGACGCCGATCCGTAATACCTCTCGGCGTTTGTACCGGCGCAGTGCATCCATACGGCCGGCATAACTTCGGGCCAGTCCGCACTGACGTTGCATCTCCCGGTAGTGTTCCGAAGTGGTGCGCGTGCGCGCCCTCAGTTCAGGGTCGGCGAAGAGATCGAACAGTTCCGGTTGGGAGATGAGTATTTCGGAGAAGAACACGCTGGTGGCGCAGACCGTACAAAAGATCTCCAGAATGCGAGGATTGGCTGCGAGAAACCGGTAATAGGGCAATCGGTTTCCCAGTCCTGCCTGCCAGCGGTCCAGATTGATCAGCGCCATGTCCGGATCGGGCGCCAGAGAAAGCGACCGCACCAACGCGGGTTTCATTTCATCGAACGCCTCGGCATGTGGACCCCATCCTCGCAAGGTGAGAAGGATCTCGTGTGCACGGGGGATGTCCCGGATACCGATTGCCTCGAGTTCGCTGTCGCTGATCACCCGCTGTGGTTGCCCGGTGGACTCCATCGATCAGTCCTTGCGCTGCTCCGGGGTCGCATTCCGGACAGAGATCCGTATCGGCGTGCCCTCCAGACGGTACTGTTTCCGGATCGCGTTTTCCAGATACCTCAGATACGAAAAGTGCGCCAGTTGCGGATCGTTGACGAAGAGCACAACGGTGGGGGGCTGTGTGGACGGCATGGTTGCATAATAGATCTTGAGCGCTTTGCCGCGTCGACTGTACGGCCGAGCATCAGCAGCTTCCCGGATCAGTCGGTTCAACACGCCGGTCGATATGCGAAATGCGTGCGCTTCGGATGCCTCGATGGCGGTGTCGAGGACCGCGTCAATTCCTGTGCTGTTCAGCGCCGAGCAGAATGCCAGCGGAGCGTAGGACAGATAAGGACACTGTTTTCGGACGTGAGCGGCGAACTCACGCATGGCGCGGCGTTTATCCGGGGCGTCCACAAGATCCCATTTGTTGATCACCAGCACCACGCCGCATCCGGCCTCCTCAGCCTGCCCGGCGACCCGTTTGTCGCCGTCTGACAGTCCGGCGTGCGCGTCGATCACCACAAGCGCCACCTGACAACGCTCCATCGCTTTGTGTGCGCGCAGTACACTGTAGTACTCCACAGATCCTTGCACTTTACCGGCTCGGCGGATACCGGCCGTATCGATGAGCAAAAGTCGGCGATCGTTCCAAGTGAAGGGCGTGTCAGTGGCGTCGCGTGTCGTTCCGGCGATTTCACTGACGATGGCGCGCGGTTCACCGAGTATGGCGTTCAGCAATGACGACTTGCCCACGTTGGGACGCCCGACGATCGCCAGCTTGATCTGGTCATCGGGCGTCTCTTCCCACTCGAGATCGAGCGGCAGCAGTTCGATGATGCGGTCGAGCAACTCCGCGACACCATGCCCGTGCACCGACGAGATCGTGAAAAGCTCGGGCCAGCCTAAGCTGTAGAACTCGGCGGCGTTCAGTTCGCGCGACAGGTTGTCTGACTTGTTCACGGCAAGCAGAACAGGTGGCCCGGCACCGCGCAAGGCATCAGCCAGCTCTTCATCGGCCGGGGTAAGGCCTTCATCCGCATCGGTGACAAATACGATCACCGAGGCTTCGTTCATCGCGGTCTGCGCCTGGATACGGATCTGTTCCATCATCGGATCAGCCGAATCCATGGTGACGCCGCCCGTGTCCACCAACTTGAATGACTGCCCGCGCCAGGTGCAGTCGGCCTCGATGCGGTCGCGTGTGATCCCCGGAATATCTTCGACAATCGCGGTGCGACGCCCGATCAGCCGGTTGAACAGGGTGGATTTGCCGACGTTGGGCCGCCCGACGATGGCCACAACGGGTTTGCCGCTAGTGGGAGTGTGTTCCTGCATAGTATCTATCAGTATACGGGGTTCGAGCGCATCCGTTAACGTTGCCCTTCAAAGCCGGACGTTAACGCGGTGTTTAAAGGCGATGCGTGTCTCTAAAAGGATCTAGAGATGATGTTGCATATGAGTGCGTGCTTCAGCTGCGAATTCGAGTACGCGGTTAAACGGCTGGATTCCCGCGTGAGCGCCCCGCACCCCCATGTTCAAGGCGGCTGCGGCGGCGCCAAACCGCATGGCCTCCGTCAGATCCCATTCCATCAGGTAGTGTCCATAGATCAGTCCAGCCCGGAAAGCATCTCCGCATCCGGTGCCATCCACGATCACGGGCGCCACAAACGCCGGGACATGCTCGACGGATCCGTTACCGCGTCGGGCCAGTACAGCGCCTTTTTCACCGGCTGTGAGGATTACATGGCAGTCCCACCAGTCGCGCAGGCGTTCTGCGCGCTGGGCCAATTTACCCAGATCATGTTCCTGCAGCACATCCGACGAGGTCAGTATGATGTCTGCCGCGCGGCAGGCGTCGTCGCTGTCGATCAAGTCCATGGCTACAACGGGAATACCCGCATCGGCAGCGGTCAGGCAGGCGTTCACTGAGGCCTGCCCCGGGTTACAATCGGCCGTAAACGCGGCGGCATTTTTCCACACTTCCGGTGGTATCGTGTCCACCGACATGGTGGCGAAACCGCTGCCGAACATCGTCCGGTTGCCATCGGGAGTGATATAGCAGTCACAAGTAGGTGTCTGCACGCCTGCGTCGGCGCGCACCCAGCGGCTGTCCAATGTGGGGTAACTCCGGAGCGTCTCCCGAATCAGCGATGCCGCTTCGTCGGTACCGACGGCGTTCCCCACCAATCGCACCGGCGCATGCCACGTGGCCAGAGCGACCGCTGTATTCAGTGCTTCACCACCTGCCGCCCGTTCCTGTGCAATGATCTCCGCATATCCGCCCGTGGGAGGCAGCGCCTCGACTTCCAGGATGCGATCCAAGCACACCGTCCCGAACACCACTACCGGTTTCAACGTGCCGTTCATGTCATTTGCCCTGGCGAAGCCGCAGCATTTCGTACGCAACCAGCGATGCCGAGGCCTCGATATTCGCTGCGATACGGTCTAAGATACGCCCCAAGTTGCGCGAGTTCTGCTCGTCCATCGGTTCCCCGGGAGGGCTGATAGTATCCACCACTTTGATCGTCTGTTCCAGCGCGCGACGGAGGTAAAGCGCGCGCACCTGAGGCAGGTTGCGTAACGGCATCTCCACATACATGCGCTGAACCTGTTCATACAGTCCTTCCCAGGAACGCTCGATTTCGGCGAGTCGCTGGCTGCGCGTGTACTGAGCGTCTTGCACTCTTTTCAGTGCCTGCTCGCGCATCTTGGCTCGGTCCCAGTCCTGGCGGGTGGTGCCCTCGATCAGCACCATGTTCATACGCCGGCCAATGACGGCTGAGAGCTCTTCCTCGATGGCGTGCTGATGGGCGGAATTACGGAAATGTCCGGCCAGGCTGCTGTTTTCGGGCGCCATCCCCAGAATAAACCGGTCTTCTTCCATCTCGATGGGCACCGCGGCTTCAAGCGCCAGCCAGAAAGACGGCAGCACAATGCGATCTTTGACCTTGTTGGCGGCGGTGGTCCAAATCTCTTCCAGAATTGACGGCATAGTTGCCTCCTTCACGCAGCGGCCTGCTTGGCGATTACATTATATGCGACCGACCTGTCTTCCGTATTACCGAACCAGAAGCCAGACGGCAGACAGTGCGGACAGTCCGATAATCAGCCGTTCGAAAAGCACAGGGGGTATCCGCCGGAGCAGCCATCGCCCGGAGTACAGACCGGCCACCACAAACGGTGACACGATCAGGTCAAACCACAGCCCTTTGGGGGTGATAAATGCATACCGGGGATCATGCATAGACAGACCAATGAGTATCGGTAGTTTGCTGATGTTCACCAGACAGAAAAACCAGGCATTGGTGCCGACGAATTGGACCGGTGACAACCTGGCGCCTGACAGGTAGATGGCCATGACCGGTCCGGCCGCGTTGGATACCGTGGTGGTAAAACCCGCCAGTATGCCCGAGACCGGATACATCCAAGCGGATCGCAAAGGCCCACTCTTATGCAGTCTGTACAGGTGTACGGCGATCAGCATCAGCACAATGGCGCCGATGGCCCGATTCATCGCGACCGCCCCGAAGCTGCTCTGTCCCACCTTCCACAAAAACAGCGCACCCAGTATCAAGCCCGGAATGACCCATCCGGCGATGTGTCGCAATTCTTGCCATTTTGTGTGCCGATGAAACCAAGCCACGGCGAACATATCCGCGAAGATCAACAGGGGCAGCATGACTCCGACCGCCAGACGGCCGTTAAACAGGATCGCCAGCAGCACAACCACCAACACGCCGGATGTCGGCACACCGGATTTGCTGAATCCAACGAGTACGCCCACCACAGCGGCCGCTATCCACTGAAGCCAGCCGAAATCAGCAAACAGGTTCAATGGAGTGTCAGGCATTCTGTAAGGCGTGCAACGCCGAGGGAAATGGCGCCAGAGCGCGGCGGGTGATTCCCAGCGCATGGGCGATGGCAATACCGTAGTTGGTAATGGGCACTCCGGCTTCGCGGCAGCGGGCCACGCGTGACAGAATGACCCGGCGGGTCACCGAGCATCCGCCGCATTGTACGACCAGCGCGTATCCCGTGAGGTCCTCCGGGAAGTCGAGACCCTGTACGTGCTGGAACTCCAACTGGCATCCCGTATATTGGCGCAGCCAGCGGGGTATCTTGACGCGGCCGATGTCGTCGCCGATGGGATGATGTGTGCATGACTCCGCCATGAGCACCCGATCACCATCCCGCAGGCGGTCAATGGAGGCGGCTCCGGCCGCGAATGCGTCCAAGTCCCCATTACGGCGTGCCTGCAGGATGGAGAAAGATGTCATCGGTACCGACTCGGGAGTGTCCGCCGCCACTTTCAGAAACGCCTGTGAATCGGTGACTACCAGATCGGGAGGCGTTTTGAGCCGTTCCAACGCCAGGCGCAATTCGCGCTCTTTCACCACCAGCGCCATCGCGTCGTGGTCCAGCAGGTCCCGGATGGCCTGGACCTGCGGCATGATCAACCGCCCTTTGGGCGCCTCCATGTCGATCGGGGTCACAAGCACGGCGATGCCGCCTACCGGCACGAGATCACCCAGTAGCGAGGGAACTTCCATCCATTCGGCAGGAGCCGCGTCGGCAAGCGCATCCCGCAGTGCGCGGATGCCCGTTCCGGTGCGTGCGCTGACCACCACGGGCCGAAGCCCGGATGAACGCAGTGTATCCAGCCAGCTGTCTGCAGGCGGATTGATGTCTGCTTTGTTTACGGCGACCACCACAGGCACGCTGCGCTGGCGCAGGCGTTCCAGCAGCCCCTGTTCAAACACGCCCCATACGCCCGCTTCGGTGATGATAACCGCCAGGTCCACCCGCTCCAGCACCTTACGGGTACGCTCCACGCGCGCCTCGCCCAATGCGCCCTCATCGTCCACTCCGGCCGTGTCGACAAACACCACCGGCCCCAGCGGAAGCATCTCCATCACTTTCTCCACTGGGTCTGTGGTGGTGCCTGCCTCACTGGACACCAGTGAGACATCCTGTCGGGTAATCGCGTTCAACACCGAGCTCTTACCCGTGTTCCGGCGGCCAAACAGGCCGATATGAAGTCTCAGACTTTTGGGCGTGCGCTGCATCATGGGCCGGCGCCTCCTTCGATCGTATCCGGTGAGCCGAGCATGGTGATGCGGTCCGGACTGATTGCCCGGTCGAACGACTGGGCATCCATCGCCCCCGTCTCAACAGCCGCTTCCCGAAGACTGCACGAGTGCGCCTGAGCGTATTGCAGTATGCGCAGTGCACCGCTGTAACCCACAGCGGGAACCAGCGCAGTCGCCAGTGCTGTACTGTTGCTCACCTGCAAATCGCATCTGTGTTCGTTGGCGGTGATGCCCGATACGCACAGTTCCGCAAGCACCCGGATGGCGTTGGTCAACAGCTCGACTGCGTGAAGCAGGGAGTCCGCCACCAAAGGGAGATACTGACTCAACTCCAGATTGGCCAAACCGCAGGCGGTGGAGATCTCCTGGTCGGCAGACATGACGCGTAACGCCGCCTGAGCCGCTGCTTCCGGAATGACCGGATTGACCTTGCCGGGCATGATCGATGAGCCCGCTTGTCGCGGGGGCAGGTTGATCTCCCCCAGACCGGCATCCGGTCCCGATGACAGCAGCCGCAAATCTGTGCTGATCTTTAGCACGTTCACTGCCACCGTACGCACCATGCCGCTGACCTCGACCAAGGCATCGGTGTTTTGGGTGGCCTCCAGCAGGTTTTCCGCTCGAGCCAGGCCAAAGCCGGTCAGTTCACGTAAGTGGTCGACCACTCGAAAGATATATCGGCGGGGAGCTCCGAGTCCCGTGCCGATCGCTGTGCCTCCAAGATTGACCACACGCAGCCGTTCTTCGCAGCGTGTCAACCGCCAACGGTCACGCGCCAAGGCGTCCGCGAACGCTCCCATCGATCGGCCCAGCGTCGTCAGCGCGGCGTCCTGCAGTTCCGTGCGGCCGACTTTCACCACATGCGCCAAAGCTCGCTCCCGCTCCTGGAAAGCCTCCATCAGGTCACTGACCGCGCGCTCCAACCGGCGAATCAGCCGGATCAGGGCAACGCGTAACGCCGTGGGATAGGTATCATTGGTGGATTGGCTGCGGTTGAGATCATCGATCGGGTGCAGCACGTCATAGGAGCCCGGCCGGTGTCCCATCAGGATGAGCGCCCTGTTGCACAGCACCTCATTCACGTTCATGTTGGTGCTGGTGCCGGCGCCACCCTGTAGAGCGTCCACCACGATGTGTTCATCCAGCGCGCCCTCCGCCATTTCCCTGCAGGCTTGGTCGATGGCCGAGAACAGATCCGGTGGCCAGGGGGTTACATCCTGGTTAGCCCGCGCGCAGGCGCGCTTGACATCGCCGTAGGCATGGATCAGCGATGCATGCACGCGCCTGCTCGTGAGCGGAAAACTCTCGCGGGCTCGCAGCGTATGGATCCCCCAAAGCGCGTCTGCGGGCACCTGCCGTTCACCCAGCAGGTCATGTTCTATACGCCAACGCCCGTCAGACGAGCACATCGCGCTCCCCGCCAAGTACCCGGTCAACCATCTGTTGAGCGGCCGTACGTTCGGCTTCCGGCAAAGCTTGGAGTTGTTCGGCGATCAATCGGGCGCCTTCACGTCGCGTCTCCTCGCTGGCGTAGTCACACAGGTACTCCTGAAGGGTGGCCAACGCATTCGGGCTGCAGCAACGCTGTATGAACCCGGGTATGGCGAACTCCATGAAGACCTCACCCGTACGGCCCAGTCGGTAGCAGGCGGTACAGAAACTCGGAATGTGTCCGTTCCGGATCAGTTCGAGTGACACCTCATCCAGCGAGCGGGTATCGGCCAGTTCAAACTGCTCGCGGTGCGTATCTTGCCCGTCCTTAGGGCTATCGGTGTATCCGCCCAGCTCTAGTCGGGTGCCTGCATCGATCTGTGTCACCCCGATCTCGAGGCCGGCACGCCGCACGGCAGGGCTTTCGCGGCAAGTCATGATCATGCCGGTATAAGGCACCGCCAGGCGCAGCGCGGTGACCGCCTGCAGGAACGACTTGTCATCCACCGGAGACCAGGCCGCGGGGTCCAGTCCACTGGCGGGACGAAGCCGAGGGAAACTGATGGTATGGGGGCCTACGCCTTGTGTCTGTTGCAGATAGTGAGCATGAGCCACCAGGCCCAGTACTTCAAAGCGCCAGTCACCCAAGCCGAACAGCGCACCGATGCCTACATCGTCCAGCCCGGCTTCCATACCTCGCGACAGCGCATCCAGGCGCCAGTCATAATCGGCTTTCAGTGTGCCCTTGGGATGCCAGCGCGCATATGTTTCCGGGTGATAGGTCTCCTGAAACACCTGGTATGTGCCGATCCCCGCATCCTTGACCGTCCGGTATCCGGCGATATCCAGCGGAGCCGCGTTGATATTCACCCGCCGGATTTCACCGGGACCTTCCTTGACGCTGTAGACCGTTCGGGCACACTCGGCGATGAACTCCGGGCTGTATTCCGCGTGTTCGCCGAACACCAGGATGAGCCGTTTCTGTCCGGTGGCGATCAGCGCGCGCGTCTGCTCCTTCACCTGATCCAAAGTGAGGCTGATACGTACGGCGTCGCGATTGGATCGGCGAAAGCCGCAGTACTGGCAATCGTTCACGCATCGGTTGCCGATGTACAGCGGAGCGAACAGTACGATCCGGTTGCCGTATACGCGATGTTTGAGTTCACGCGCTACCGATCCCATCTGTTCGATCAGATCCGGATCCGTTGCGGTGATCAGCGCCGCGGTCTGACGCAGATCCAACGGCTGCAACGATGAACTGCAATCCAGCGCGTCACGGAATATCGCCGGATCGAAGGGCGCCTGTAAGAGCCGTTCGAATTCATCGACGTCGATGAACCGACGGTAGTTTTTACTGTATTCGGTCATGTCGGGCATGTCGCCTCTCGTCCTCCTCCTGTCTTCGCCGATAGGCCTCCGAAGCGCCCGGCCCGGTACTGGTCGGTCGTTTCAAACGCTGCAGCATGCGCAGCGCCGCGTCTGCCGGTCCATCGGGATCGCCGGCGGCAGACACTTTGCCCGGATAGATCGCGTAGTCTTCGCGATACCGGGCGGGGGTCAGGTTCAGCATCATGACGTTGGCGCCGCATCGCAGCGCCATCTCTCGGCCCGCCTCTGGGTCCACGGCAGCCAGTGCGGTGGCGGCGGGAATATTGGCATATGGGCAGGCCAGGCGCAGCAGCGCCAGCGCCTTCCATGTGTTGATTGCGGTGGGTTCAACCTGCCGGCCTTTCAGTCGTGCGGCCATACGCCAAGCGGGGTGATCCGGTTGGCGTCCCAGCGCGGTGTCCTCATGCAGTATGAATGGCCCAACGCCGATCATATCGAGGTTCAGTCGGGCGCATTCCAGAATATCGGTCGCCAGTCGCTCATAACTTTGGCCGGGAAGCCCGACCATAAAGCCGCCGCCCACTTCATACCCCATTTGCCTCAAGCGCATGAGCAACGCCATGCGATCAGATGATTGGCCGGCCACATCCGGGTGAACATGGTGATACAGCTCCGGATCGCTGGTTTCGAAGCGCATCAGATAGCGGTCGGCTCCCGCTTCGCGCCACAGTGTATATTCAGCATCTGTCCATTCACCCAGACTGAGCGTGACGGCCAAGCCGGTCTCCTGTTTGGCCAGTCGGATGATCCGCGCGATCTCTTCGGCGGGGCGTCCGGGATCCTCACCGGATTGTAGCACCAGCGTGCCGCAACCGATGGCGACGGCGCGATGGGCGCAGGCGATGATCTCTTCTTCCGGCATGCGGTACCGCATGGACGATTTGGATCCCGCCGTAAGCCCGCAATACGCGCAGGTGCGCCGGCAGGCGCTCGAGACTTCGACGAGCCCGCGCAGATGCACCGCGTCTCCCACGGTACGTCGAGCCGTCGTGTCGGCAAGATCGAACAGGTGATGAAGCCGTTCTCTATCGGTAACGCGTAACCATGCAAGCACCTGTTCATACTGCATGGCGCAGCATCGAGTAACCACGTCGGATCAGATCGCTTTCGTTGACGGTCGGAGGCTGAGCGTCTTCCGCCAACCCATTGTGTCACATTTCACAGAGACATGTGGCACACCGCAGCGAAAAAGGAAGGGAAAACCGGTATCCTCCGCGTATATCCAGAATTGGACCGCTGTAATCGACACGCCCGGCTATTAGTCAAAGTCAGCCTGTTTGTCAACAGCTGGTTGGCGCTTACAACGGATTCTCCCTGGGACGCTTATGGGTGCCTGCAACGTCGTACGCACATAATGATCGTCCCATATAAGGCGAATACCATCCATCGGTCATGGCCAGGGTTCCGCGGGCATGCAGGACGCCGGTGTCATTGTGCCTGCCATACCGCCGATAGGCCGGGTATGTATGGACAATTCGTTTAAGTGGTTACATCGGAACAATCAGTTGCCAGGTCGTGCATCCATACACCCAGCATGCCGGTGGCTGTAGTTACCAATACCGCTTGCCGCGCCTGGTAGTGCGGTAGCCGGTAGCCATGATGTTGCCGGTGTCATGACAGACGATTGACCTGAACGGCCTCGACCCCAAGTGTCTCTGGCGAGATGTCCAGACTGAGACTGAAGTATGCCGAGTCTTGCCAAAGCCGGCAGGCCCTCAGGGTATCCTTGTATGGGAGCGACACGAATTGACAGAACCACTGATAAACCAGTTGCAGCAACAGCGTCAGGCTATCACTGAAGAAGCCGCTTCGCTGGCGTGCGATCGCCGCCTGATGGACCTGACGGCCGCCGACGAATGCGCCTGGCGTCAGGCTGTTGATGTGATCTTTCGAGCGCTCGAGACACATTGTTCAGAGCATGGCGGAATGCACCCGGTATCTGAACTGAATGCGATGGAGCCGCTCCCATGCTTGTGTTCCATCGTGGACGCAGCGTGCAGGCACAGCGCCCGGGGCGTTACGCCGTTCCTGTTTGTTGCTATGCTCAAAACGTTTCGGGATGCCTGTTTATCTCACATCACGGCTGAACATGCTTCGGCACTGATCCAGTGGTTTGACGCGGCCGAAGTCGCCTGTTTTTTGGACCACGAGCAGTGCTCAGCCGACAGACGCATACAGGAACTAAGCGCTACCGCTTTGGAGATGTCGCTCAAGCGTGAACGAATCGAGATGGCGCTGGCCACCGTGGCTCCACCCCTGGTGCTTTGTGACGCGCACGGAGAGGTGATGGCTTGCAGCGACTCCGCGACAGAGCTGCTCGGCCGTCTAGGAGGGACGCCAGCGGATGACTCCGGTAAACAGCAGCTGCCGGGCTTCCTGATGGACATGGTTCAAACGTTTTTGGCGCGAGACTCCAGCGAGGCCATCGAGGATGTGTCGATCGAGATCGATAACGAGATGCGCATCTATGCGGTTCAGCTTCGCAAGATCAAAGGTGTCGCTCAGACCACTCATGGATGCGTGTTGTTGCTGCTGGACGTCACCGAGGCCCGCCAGGCCGAAGAGCGGTTGCGCAGTCAGGATGCGGCCATGGCCGCCAGCCAGCGGCTGGCCAGCATCGGGTGGCTCGCTGCCGGCGTCGCCCATGAAATCAACAACCCCTTGAGTACCGTCATGAGCTATTCCGAAATGCTGATGGATCATGTCTCTTTTGACAAGCTGCCTTGGTTGGAGGAGGTGCTGTCGGAAGCTGGCCGGATCGCGGAAATCGTCAGGCGGTTGCAGGAGATGGCCCAACCTGGTGGAGAGGTTGTCGAGTTGTCGCCAAGTGAATTGGTCGAGAGTGTGAGCCAACTGACGGCGGCGCATCTGCGAAAACGGCATACCTATCTGAAGACGAATGTGCCCAAGAACCTGCAACCGGTGCGTTGCGACATAAAGGCGCTTCAGCAGGCGCTGATCTCGTCTATCTTGTACCTCTGCGCATTGCAGCGGCAGGTGCTGCCGCCCGATAGCAACGCCTCCATCTGGATGACGGTGGCCCAGCTGCCGGCGGAAACGCAAATTGCGCTGTTCGCCGAGAGCGCCGCCTTGCCTGAACCCAATATGAACTCCAATGGCCTGCGCGCCGCCTTGTCAGGCTGTGATCTCGATCAGCCGTTCATCAGCCTGGAATGGGCGCGGCACATCGCCCTGGGCCAGGGGTGTTCGCTGGATGACCGTTGCGATGAAACCGGCGTCACTTTGACGCTGACGATACCATCAGGCGCTTGAAAAGTATGGCTTGACAGATAACCCGACCACCCTGTAAAATGGGTGAATGCATATGGCGGAGTAGCTCAGTTGGTCAGAGCGTGCGGTTCATACCCGCAATGTCGGCGGTTCGAGTCCGCCCTCCGCTACCACTTTTCCGACTCAGCGACACCCGCAGCCCTGCGGTTGTCGCTTTTTGTTCTGAACGCCAGCATCCGGAGCGGTCGACATGAAATACCAGGCGCCACGCGGTACCAATGATATACTCCCAGCCGATACCCCCATCTGGCAGCGGGTGGAGCGCACGTTCGCTTCCTTATGCCGTCGGTATGGCTTTCACGAGCTGCGCACCCCTATGTTCGAAGAGACCGACCTGTTTACACGCAGCATGGGTGAACACACCGACGTTGTCTCGAAAGAGATGTATGTGTTCACGGACCGGGGAGGTAGGTCGCTGGCGCTGAAACCCGAGGGAACCGCTCCTGCAGTCCGGGCGTATGTGCAGCACAGCTTGGGGGCACGCTGGCCCGAAGCGCGATTGTACTATATCACGCCGATCTTCCGGTATGAGCGGCCTCAGGCCGGCCGGTATCGGCAGGCGCATCAGGTGGGCGTCGAAGTGTTGGGCAGCGCAAGTGCATTTGTGGATGCCGAGGTCATTGCGCTCGCGATGGACTTCTACAGTGAGTTGGGTGTCACCGCATTGTCATTGGTGTTGAACTCGGTAGGTTGCCCTGAGTGCCGGCCTGTGTATCGGGAGGCGCTAAGACAGTATGCAGCGCCGTTCAGAGACGCGCTGTGTGAAGCGTGCCAGACACGCTACGAGCACAATCCGCTGCGTATGCTGGACTGCAAGCGCGAAACCTGCCGGGAACACTTGGCTGACGCACCGGACATCATCGCCAGCCTGTGCGAGGGATGTCGGAGCCATTTCGACCATCTATGCCAGTTACTGGATGCGCAGGGTACGCCTTATCGGATCGACAAAAACCTCGTGCGTGGATTTGATTATTATACGCGCACCGCGTTCGAGATCCAATCCGATGCGCTGGGCGCGCAGAACGCGCTGGGCGGAGGCGGGCGCTATGACGGACTGGTGGAGGAAGTTGGCGGAGCGCCGACTCCCGGAATTGGCTTCGCATTGGGCATTGAACGGGCCATCATGGTGATGAAGCAACTGGGTGTGGTTGACAGCGCCGAAGCGCCGCTGGACGTGTATGTCTGTGCGGTAGGCGCCGGCGCCGGGCCGGTAGCGCTGAGAGTATTACAAGCGCTGAGGCGAGCAGGTCTGGCCGCTCAAACCGACACCCAGGGGCGCAGCCTCAAGGCACAAATGAAACAGGCCGATAAGTCCGGAGCGCGTCTGACGTTGCTGATCGGAGACGACGAGGTCCGGACCGGATCAGTCACCATACGGGACATGCGCACGCGGGAACAGGCCACTGTGTCGATGGATGAATGCGCGGCTGAAGTACACGAGCGATTGGCCGTTTCTGGAAGCGACTGAGGCCGCTTTGATACCATGGTTGTGCGTCCTGTCACCGAATGACGGCGCATCGGGGAGGCGAGAATGCAACACTGGCAACGCACTATTGCATGCGGTGAACTGCGAGATACCCATCTGGCGCAGGAGGTAACGCTGAACGGTTGGGTGCACCGAACACGCGATCATGGCGGATTGGTGTTCGTCGATCTGCGTGACCGTACGGGCTTGGTACAGGTTGTGTTCGACCCGGCTGTGAGTCAGGAGTTACTGGACCGTGCCTCCGCGTTGCGCAGTGAATACGTCATTGCCGTGCGAGGTGTGGTTAGACGGCGTCCGGAAGGCTCGGAGAACCCCAAACTGGAGACTGGCGCCGTGGAGGTGCTGGCTCAGTGGATGGAGGTGCTGAATACTTCACGTCCTGTGCCGTTCCCGATTGCCGAGGAGAACTTCAATACCGATGAGTCGATCCGGTTAAAGTACCGGTATCTGGATCTTCGCCGTCCAGAGATGTATCGCCGTCTGGAGATCCGCCACCGTGTGGTCAACGGAATACGACAGTATCTCAATGCACGTGGCTTTCTCGAAGTCGAAACCCCGATTCTGATCAAGTCCACGCCTGAAGGGGCGCGTGACTACCTGGTTCCATCGCGACTCTATCCCGGAAACTTCTATGCGCTGCCTCAATCGCCTCAGCAGATGAAGCAGCTGCTTATGGTAGGTGGCATCGAGCGATACTATCAAATCGCGAAGTGCTTCCGGGACGAAGATGCCCGTGCCGACCGACAACCGGAGTTCACTCAGTTGGACCTGGAGATGTCCTTCGTTACCCAAGAGGACATCATGGAACTGATCGAGGGCATGACAACCGAGGTTGTGTCGGCTGTGAGCGACAAGCGGATGGATACGCCTTGGCCGGTGCTGACGTACGATGAAGCCATGTCACGGTTCGGATCTGACAAGCCGGATTTACGTTTCGGCATGGAGATCACCGATTTGGCCGATGTGGTCTCTGAGTGTGAATTTCAGGTGTTCCAGCAAGCGCTCAGTTCCGGCGGGCAGGTGCGCGGCCTGCTGATACCTGGCGCCGCCGGTTGGAGCCGTAAGGATCTGGATGATCTGACCGCTTTCGTGCGTCGGTTTGGCGCGAAGGGGCTGGCCACGTTCCAGTGGCAGCCAGACGGGGTCCGCTCGCCAGTGGCCAAATTCGTCAGCCCCGAGGTGATCGAAGCGATCAGACAGCGAATGGGGGCCCAGCAGGGCGATCTGGTGGCGATCGTGGCCGACAGCGCCAAAGTGGTGGCCAATACATTGGGGCGCCTGAGGGTGGAGATGGGACGCCGGCTGGAACTGGCCGATCCCAACCGACTCTGTTTCTGCTGGATCGTCGACTTCCCATTGGTGGAGTGGAACCCGGAGGCCAACCGCTGGGACGCCATGCACCATCCGTTTACGATGCCGCACCCGGAAGACCTGCCGCTTCTCGATACGGATCCCGCTGCAGTACGGGCGCAGTGCTATGATGTGGTCTGCAACGGTGTGGAGTGGGCCAGCGGCAGCATTCGAATTCACCGCAGTGATATCCAGCAGAAGGTTTTTGGCTTGCTGAACTACAACGAGCAGGAGGCGCAAGCGCGTTTCGGCCACCTGTTGGAGGCGTTCGAGTATGGCGCACCGCCGCATGGCGGTATTGCCCCGGGGATCGACCGGTTGGTGATGTTCTTGACAGATGATGAGAACATTCGCGAAGTGATCGCATTTCCCAAAACCACCGGAGGACAGGATCTGCTCTTTGGCGCGCCGTCGCCGGTGGATGAGGCCCAGCTGCGCGAACTGGGCGTCCGGCTGGTGAAGCCGATTCGCGAATAACACCTGTCAGCCGGAAACGCAATAAAAAAAGACGCCCACGGGCGTCTCTCCTATTGAAGGGGATGAGGGGGCTCTTGGGCACCCGAGGCGCTCCTGATCCGGCGGCCTATCCCTTGTGGGACGCTTTCGCACCGGGGAGGGTCTCGGAGCCAACCAAACCGAACGGGACTGATACTCCGTCACTCGAATACGGCTCGGGCAGGCAGGCCCCCTCTCGGCATCATAACCGAAGTCATCGGTGTGTGCCCTCCATCCATAATGTACCCCGCCTGTAAGCCGGACTCATGCGTCGGAGGCCAGCAAAAAGACGGGCATTCGCGCTAGAGCCACCCCTTGCGGCGGAAGATTGCGATTTCGATACAGCCGAGGATGATCATGGCCAGCAAAGCGGCGGGATAGCCCCAAGGCCATCGCAACTCGGGCATGTGAGCGAAGTTCATCCCATAAATGGCCGCCACAAGCGACATGGTCATGAGAACCGTCGAGATGACGGTCAACACCCGCATATTGATATTCAATCGGTTGCTGACCTGGCTCATGTGTACATCGATCACGCCGGTCATCACTTCGCGCAACATGTCCAGCGCCTCCACCAGACGCATGGCATGCTCGAACACCGCGTCCATCTGCTGCCTCTCTATCGATCCGGGGGCGGCGCCGCCGTCACGGGTCAGCAGGTTGGCCATCTCACGCAGCCAGGCCACATGCCGGCGCAATATCAGCAGACGGCGCTTCAGCCGAAGGAAAGACTCCGGGCGGATGTTGACCGTACCGGACACGACTTGCTCTTCCAGCGCATCGACACGGTCGTTCAGACCGTCGGTAATCGGGTCATAGGCGTCTAAGACGGCATCGAGCAGGCAGGCCGCGGCGCATCGGGCGTCCCCTCCGGGGGCGCTCTTCCAGTCGGCCTGTGCGTGGTTGATGATGTCGCCTGCAGCTTTCCTGACCGTCAGGATCTCTCCCTGCGCAACATACACGCGGATAGGCGTATAGACAGGCCCTTTTTCTGCGCGCGTGGGTGCGGCGATCGCGAAGATCAATTGACCGAGTCGGATCCTGCGTCGATACCAGTCCTTTTCGACACCCATCTCCCCGATCACGGTCGCGGGATATCCCAGCGCGCTGAGCGCGTCCGCCACCTGTGACGGGTCCTGGCAGCGCACATCGATCCACCGGGTGGAACCTTCCGGCAACGGTTGCTGGAGGTCGGTTGTACGAATCGTCCCGTCCGGCATGCGGATCAACTGACGGACGGTGACATGATTGCGCGGCGGTTCCATGTTCGTGTCTGTTTACCGTTTCTCTCTGACAGATGCGTGCTGGATGATCAGACGCCAAATTGCGGTGCGATCCAACAGCCGGTTTTCGTAAGTCGAAGCGCCGGAACTGTAGTGCCTCATCAGGGCGTCGAGGGCCGTGATCCGTTCAGTGGTCTCCGTAACCGGCTCGATACACCCCGTTCCGACCAGGCTGCGGAACCGCATCGACCAACCGCAGGCGGAATCGGCAGGGACCAGGTGCGCATCACTGACGACTGTGAAACTGACCTGTGGTGCGGCAGTCCAGGCGGTCACCTTGGCGCCGGTCAGCCCGGAGTGCAGGTAGATAACTCCGCGGCTGTAGCCGTAGTTCATGCTGACCAGATACGGCGGACTGTTTGGCTGTGCGATGCCGATGACGATGTAGAGCCCTGACGCCAGAACAGAGTCGATCGACTCGGCGGTCGCCTCTGACGGATGATGTTGCATGACCCCTCCGAGACTATACTTATGATGTATGGTAACCGGACACACAGCATCGCACAACCTGCCGGCGGTGACATGACACAGGATCCCTTCACAGAGCTTCACGTCACGCCCGATACGCCGTTCGCCGAGGTGCAACGATCCTGGCGGGCGTTGGTGCGGGAGCACCACCCCGACCGGATCGACGCGGAAGCCGATCCGGAGGGCTGGAGAGCGGCCCATGAACGCCTGCTCCGGTTGAACGCAGCTTGGGAAGAGATCAAACGGCAGCATGAGGTCTTGGCCCGTTACCAGTTACACGCAACACCGGTGGACGCGGACGGATGGCCGCGTACCCGACGAGCCCGACGCGTCCAACAGTTGCACGAGGATACACAGCAGGCGCTGCGCATGCTGGTGCGAAACGCGCCCGCGTCGTGTCGGATTGATAGCCCCTGGCGTATGCAAGGGCGCTGGCATCTCTGGATTACAGCGGCTGTCGCCATGTTCGCATCGGTACTGTATGTGAAGGGGTATATATGGGCGGCATCGCTGGTCATAGGGGGCCTGGGGCTGTTCCGCATGATCCGACGGTTCGTTCGGCGCAGGGCGATTGGTGATATGGTGGTGGTCGCGGCTGACTATCTGATTCTGATCCGGGACGGCTGGTTATGGACACTTCCTGCTGCGGAGATCACGTGCCATGATCGGCCCGCTCGTCACGCGATGGTGTTGTGCTGTCAGCGCCGTCTGCATGGGCCTATTTACGCTCCACCTCATCGCTTGCAGGCACTTCTCCGGGCGATCGAGCGAGCGTCATGGTGTGGCGCCCGGGACGGTGTGTTGACGAGCCATGAGATGGAGCAGGCATCCTACTTGCGGATGCTGCTGTCCGACGTGCAGCGGTGAACCTTCAACCGCAAATCCCCGTCTACAGGGTAGACGCATGAGTGCCTGCGTATCTCGCTTCGAGGTGTGGCTGTGAACTCCAACACGGCATCGGATCAGCCGGCAAAACCCATAGTGTATCAAGTGGACTTGAGCACATTCCGTCCCGACAGCGCCGTCATCTCGCTGGCGCCCGGCGAGTATGCGTTGCGTAATCAGGTGCTGCCGCTGGCAGAGGATGGCGACACGCTGATTGTGGCCGTGGGCAATCTGGATAACATGGCAGCCGCGGATGATCTAGGCGTATTGTTGGGCCGGCCGGTGCGTGTGGTTCTGGTCGATCCGGCCGCGTTACGCGCCCAGATCGAAGAGTACTTTCTGGAGCAGATCCTGGCCGGCCTGGGCGGTGAGGAGAACGGGGTTGATGTCGATGAAACGACCGACTTGGCCGACCTGGAAAAGATGGCCGGAGAGACCGCGGTCGTGCAGATGGTCAACGCGATTTTCGCTCAGGCGGTGCGGGACGGCGCCAGTGACGTGCATGTGGAGCCGTATGAGCGCGAGGTCGTGGTGCGTTACCGCATAGACGGCATGCTTGCCGAGATGATGCGTCCACCCAGGCGAATGCACGCCGCGCTGGTGTCACGGATCAAGATCCTTGGCGAGATGAATATCGCGGAGCGCCGTTTACCTCAGGACGGGCGCATCAAGGTGACCATCGCCGGACGACCGATCGACGTGCGTGTGTCTATCGTACCCACCGTCTACGGTGAACGCGTGGTGATGCGCATTCTGGACAAATCCACGGCGTTGTTGGGGCTGGAAGAACTGGGTATGCGTCCGGACACATTGGCGCGGTTCCGGTCGTTGATCTCGCAGCCGCACGGCATCATACTGGTAACCGGTCCCACCGGGTCGGGGAAATCCACCACGCTGTACGCTGCGCTTCAAGAGATCTGGTCGCCCACCACCAACATCCTGACCATAGAGGACCCGGTGGAGTACCGGATCAACGGTATCGGTCAGATCCAAGTGCGCCCCGCCATCGGGCTGACCTTTGCGAACGGCCTGCGCAGTATTGTCAGGCAGGACCCCGATGTGATCATGGTCGGTGAAATCCGCGATCACGAGACCGCGGAGATCGCCATCCACGCCGCTCTGACGGGTCACCTGGTATTCAGTACATTACACACGAACGATGCCGCCGGAGCCGTCACGCGGCTGCTGGATATGGGGGTGGAGCCCTACCTGGTCGCCAGCTCGCTCATCGGAGTTGTGGCCCAGCGGCTGGTCCGGCGGGTCTGCCCTGAATGTGCGGCGCCTGTTGCCCCGGCGCGTGACCTGCTGGCCTCGATCGGTATTGGAGAAGAAGAGGCCCGCACGGCCACATTCCGGAAGGGGACCGGTTGTGACAACTGCCAGGGCACGGGATATCGCGGACGGCAGGGCCTTTACGAGATGATCCTCGTAGACGAAGTGGTTCGGCAGATGACCGTACAGCGCCGCAGCGCTTCGGACATCAAAAACCATGTGGCAGGGTTAGGATACATGCGCACACTGCTGGCCGATGGCCGGATGACGGCCATGGAAGGACGCACGACAGCGGAAGAGGTGTTGCGCGTGTGTCAGCGTGAGGACTTCTGACCATGCCGCGTTTTCAATACACAGCGTTGGATGTGAACGGAAAACGGGTGACCGGCCAGGTCGAGGCCGCCGATCAGGACGCCGCGGTAGCAGCGGTCAACGCACGGGGCGTGTTTGTGATCGAAGTCAAAGAGGATGCCTCATCCGCCGGAGGCCGAGCCATCAAACGGGCGCGTATCACCAAGTCCGAATTGGCCCTGTTTGCCCGACGCCTGGCGGACCTGTCGAACGCCGGACTTCCGCTGGATCGGGCCCTTCAGGTGATCAGCGAACAGACAGAGAGCCAGGCGCTGGCGGCTGTCATCGGTGATGTGCTCGTCGAAGTGCGGGGCGGCCTGTCCGTGTCCGCCGCGTTGGCCATGCATCCCCGGGTGTTTCCCGATGTGTTTGTGCAGACGCTGAAAGCCGGCGAAGCCAGTGGACAGTTCGGACCGGTGGCAACCCGTCTGGCGGATCTTCTGGAACGGGAGGTGGTCCGACGCAGTCAGCTGGTTTCGGCATTGGTCTATCCGTCGATTCTGGCGATTACGGCTGTGGGGGTGGTGTTGTTCCTGATGTTCTTTGTGGTACCGCGATTGTCGGGTGTGTTCAAAGATCTGGGCAGTAGTCTGCCCTTCACCACGAGGATGCTGTTGGCCGGGACCGAGGGCGTTATGAACAACTGGCCGATTGTTGCAGGCGTGCTGGTCGCTCTCGTTGTTGCTTATCGCTTCTGGGTTCGATCGGAACGCGGAGCCGCCCTACGGGATGCATGGATCCTGAGGTTGCCTTTCGCAGGACCGGTTGTGACCAAGTCGGTCGTGTCGCGCTACGCGATGGTTCTGGGAACACTGGTGTTTGGCGGAGTACCCATCCTTGAAGCGTTGCGTCTTGCCGGGATGTCCACCGGAAATCGGGTGTTTCAGACCGGTTCCGAGAAGCTGGAGGAGCTGGTGCGCGACGGAAATCCGCTCGCAGAGGCCATGAAGCAGGTGGGAGGGTTTCCACCGGTGTTGACACACATGGTCGCGATCGGAGAAGAGACGGGCAATCTGCCGGAAATGCTCGAGCGGGTGTCCAACAGCTTGGATTTCGAAGTCGATACCGGGCTGCGGCGTCTCATGTCGATGGTCGAGCCCGTTATTGTGCTGGGTATGGGCGCATTTGTCGGCTTCGTGGTGCTGTCTGTACTGTTGCCGATTTACGAGGCGCAGAACCTGGTGAAATAGCCACTGTTTTTCTGGCCGGATGCCGGCCACTTACGCACTGGAGGTGTGACATGATGACTCGATGGACCAGTTCACGGCGTGCGTTCACGCTGATTGAACTGTTGGTGGTTATTCTGATCCTGGCGGTTCTGGCGGCGTTGATTGTTCCGAGGGTCATCAACCGCGCTGCCGAGGGCAAACGCGCCAAAGCGGCCACGGATATGGCCACACTGAGCAGTCTGCTGCAGCAGTTCCGCGTGGATACCGACCGCTTCCCAACCACCGAAGAAGGCCTGAATGCCTTGCGGCGGCGTCCGGCCGATGTCCAGAACTGGAAAGGCCCGTACACCACCAAAGCGATCCCTACCGACCCCTGGGGAAACGAATACGTGTACGAGTATCCGGGCCCGGATGGGGAAGACAGTTTTCTGTTGATCTGTTATGGCTCGGACGGAGCGCCGGGGGGTGAGGGCGATGCGGCCGATATCATCGAAGGGGCCGATGAGGAATAGTCATGGCATGACGCTGATGGAGCTGTCGGTGGCGCTGGTGGTACTCATGCTGCTGGTGGCGCTGATTGTACCTGTCATGCCGGGCATGATCCGCACCGCGAATGAACGCGCGTTTCGCACGCGCCTGGAAGACACGGTCACGGCGGCTCGATCGATGGCCCGCAGCGGTCAGGGCGCGATCGCGGTCCGGCTGACCAACGCACGAGGTCCGGTGGAAGTGGTGCGCTATCCCAGCGCGGTAACCGGTGGGGCAATCGATCCCGTTACGTTGATGCGAGTGCCTATACCTGAGGGGCTGTCGGTGGTGCGCGCGTACATCGATGACCAAGAGACGCCGGTTGACAATTGGATGGTGTCGTTCGCACCCTCCGGAGCCTCGCGGCACTCGCGTCTTTGCTTTGGCACGGGTGATGCGGTGGAGTGGACACTGGTGACCACCGCCGATGGCGACTGTTACACCGAAAACGGCCTGCCTGATGCAATCGAATCGGCTGATATCTGGTGGTCAGCTGGAGAACTGGCCCCGCGTGCGGAGATCACCACACCATGAAGCGGGGATTCACTCTGGTGGAGGTTGTGGTGGCTCTCGCTCTGGTGGGCGTTGGGCTGACGGCGGTATCCGCTTCGCTGGCAGCCATCACGCGGGCCTATGGGGCTTTACAGACGTCCGACCGCGTGCATCGCGCGGCTGTGTCGGCATACGAGGAGATCGTATCACGGGATGAACCCACGGGCGACGCGTTGGATGGAACCATGCTGGTTGACGGCCGGACGGAGGTGGTCTGGACCGCTCAGGTGGATACCACCGCGTTGGCCGATGTGGAACGCGTGACGGTCACAGCCCATCCAGCCGGACGCGATGAGCCTTCCGTGGTGATCAGCGGTGTGTTTGTCACCCCCGATGCGGGTGTGACCACCGAGACGGCGGCGCCATGAACCGGTTGCGCGGCATATCGCTGTTTGAACTGCTGATCGTGGTGGCTCTCACCATGGTGGTGGCGATGGCCTCTGCTGCTGTACTGATTCCGGTGCTCCAGGCGGAGGGACGTTTTCGTGAACGGGATCGGGATGCGACGCGTATCGCCCGGCTCAACGGCGACTTGGAACGCTGGCTGCAATCGGCTATTCTGCCGACGGATGGCAGACGCGGCTGGTTTCGCGCAACCAGCTCAGATGGCAACCACGTCGATACCGTGTCGTTTACCGCGTTGACACCGCCCGTGGATCTCTCGGTGATGTTGGACGATGCAGAAGAGGAGTTCGAGGCGGCCAATCAACAGTTCGGAGTGCGGGGCGGCATCAGCGAACTCCAGATCGGACCGGTGGCTGTCGGCGCACATGCGAGCGGCGAGGGGCTGTTTCTACGCATTCAGACGCCGCCGGATGATGATCCTGATCTGGGTGGTCAGGAACGGCTTCTTTTCAGCGGTGCGGTGTCCCTCCGGTTCGAATTCTTTGACGGCGTCGAATGGTTGGAGGAATGGGACACCGATACGATGGCCACGCCGTCGCTGCCGCGCGCCGTAAGAGTGTACTGGTGGCTCGAAGACGAAGCGACCGATGCCCATGTCGTCACGGTGCACTTACCCAACTCGTTACCCGCCAGCTCGCAACAGTCATCGACGGTGACCCCATGAAGCGACGCGGCGCTGCATTGCTGATCGTACTGGTCGCGCTGGCCATCGGTGTGGCCGTGGTTGGCGCGGTGGCGGTCGCGTTTCGCTCGGTTGCGCTGCGGTATTGGGCGCAGCGCGGCGAAGCGCGCGCCCGCATCGCCGCACAAAGCGCTCTGGCCGTGGCGATGGCGGCCGTTGGTGACATGCCCACAGGCGCGGTGACCTTAGCTGACGAGCCGTTGATCACCGGACTGTCTGGAGCGACCTCCTATAAGCTGGACGGCGCGTCGTTTCGCGTGCAGGTTCTGGACGCCTGTTCTCTGCTGAACCTGAACCAGGCGGATGAGCAGCAGCTGCTGGCGGCCGGTTTGCAGCAGAACGAGGTGGATGCGTTGCTGGATTGGCGGGAAGCCGGCACTGAAGTGCGGCCGGAAGGCGCCAAAGACGCCTATTATGAGGCGTTGACAAACCCGTACCATGCAGCCCTGGCTCCCCTTCAGCTGATTTCGGAATTGCTGCAGGTCAGGCACTTCACCACACGCTTGGTATACGGCGACCTGCAGGGTGTGACCGGACGGACGCGCGAGGATGGCGAGGCCATGTCGCCTCTTGCCCGTTTCTGCACCGTGTGGAGCCAATCGCCTGTGCGTTCGTCTGACGGGCAGGATCTGATCGATCTGAACAACGCACAGCCGCAACAGTTGGTCGAACGCGGTTTACCGCCAGAGTTGGTTCAGCAGATCATCGAACGTCGAACTCAGACAGGCAGTTTGACGTCCATGCAAGAGATACTGCAGCTGCCGGCTGTCACTCCGGATTTGGCCGCTGTGTTACTGGACCAAACAGCTGTGGGAACGGCCACATCGGTGCAGGGACGGATCAATCTGAATACCGCCCCATATGAGGTGATCAGCACCATACCGGGCTTGTCTGCAGCTGTGGCGCAGGCGATCGTGGACGGTCAGGCGTCCGGATATACCAGCTATGACGATCTGAACGATGTGGCCGGCATGGACATGGAGTCGTGGATCGCTCTGGCAGACCGGTGTACATTGGCGACCAGTTCATTTCTGGTTCGGGCGTTGGGCCGGGCAGGCGATGTCCAAGTGGCTTTGGAGGCGCTGATCGAGGTGCGCGATGGCCGGGCGGTGATCCGGCGTGTGTGGGAGGCGCCTTACGCGGATCCTGCAGCTTACTGGGGATGGGACAGCACAACGAGCGACGAAATCGATCTATCGGGGGCGACGTGAAAAAGGACAGGAACACATCTACCGGAAGGCACGTACTGGAGTGGGCTCCAGACGGAGTGCGCTGGCTGGATAGTGCGAGCGGCGCCGTTCAGGAAGCATCCAGCATTGGTGCGGTCTCCGGCGCGCTGAAAGGTGCGATCTGTGTCGCCATAGGGCGCCGCCTGGTGTTCGTTCGCCAGGTGAAAGCACCCGATGCCCCGCTGGAGGATATCAAGCAGGTACTGGTCTTGCAGGCCAGCCAGTTGTTCCCATTACCTTTGCAGGAGATGGCTTGGGGTGTGCGTTTGACCGGTGAGCGCAGCCGAGACGGGCGGGTTGTGGTGCTGTACGCGATGCAGATTACCCACTTGCGCGCGTTGCGGGACGCATTGCAGAGCGCCGGTCTACGAGCGGACACCGTGTTGCCGGTGGCGTTAGGCGCGCCGTATGCGTTGCGAGAGGCAGGATACAACGACGGTGTGCTGTTGGAGCGTACGTCAACCGGATGGGGGATCGATGTGGTCAGGAATGGCGAGTTGCGCTACTCGCGCCTCGCCCCGGCATCCTTGTCGCCTGAGGAAGCTCTGGATGAAGCCCGACGTGCAGCCGTAGCCGCCGGGATGCCTGACTCACCGCCTGTGCTGACCGCTGGTATCGATCTCGCCGAGGCTCAAGATCGTGTGGACAGCCCGTTGCGATGGATGGGGCGGGCGGATATCGGTCGACTCGGTGAGGGGCTGGAACTCCCCGAAGACCATATGCGCCGCGTGAGGGCCGCCAACACACGGATCATGGCAATTGGTGTCGCAACACTCGTCATCGGGTTATTGCTGTTAGCGGCAGGCGCCTGGCGGTTTACGCGTGAAACCCGACAGGTGCTGCAGACGCGGCAGGCGCTCAACAAGTCCGTCGCGGCGATCGAGAAAACACGCGCGGGTTACACCGCCAGACGTAATATCTTGGAACCTCAGATCAAGATGGTGACCGAAGCGATGAACCCGGCTCAGCCGTCCGCCGATGTGCTCAGAGCGTTGTCACAATGCACGCCTCAGGATGTCTGGCTGACCAGTGTGAGCCTGGAACGCGGCCGACCGATCGCCATTCGCGGCGCATCGATGAAACAGTCGTCTGTCGGCGCCATGGTTCTGGCAATGCAGAAATCGCCCCGATTTACCGACGTACGGCTGTTGTACGCCAACGACGGCAAGATCGGTGAGAGTCCTGTGGTTCAATTTGCCATGACGGCATCCGCCACCGGGGTGCAGGCTCTGCCTGGCGGGCGGAGAACAGGAGGACGTCGATGAAACGCCTTCATGCCGGTTCGCTGCCCGCAGGCCGTGTGTTGGTTGTACTGGGTGTGCTGATAGGCATCGCCGGTGTCGCCCTGGCTCTTTGGCCGGTACCCCCCTCTGCGGCCGTGAACGTCAAAGCCGCGTCTGATCGGGCCATCGCGGAACGAGAGGAGGTTCAGCGCCTGGAGCGGACACTGTCGCAGCATCTATGGGCTGGAGGCCCGGAATCCGTGGAACCGGGCGTTCTGAGTCTGGTGTCGCAAGCGGCAGCTGCGGCGGGCGCTCGCGTCACCACGTTTCGGCCTCAGCGGGTCAGCGAAGTGGAAGGCCTGACCGTCAGCACACTGTTCGTGTCGGTGGAAGCGAGCTATGCGTCCGTAGTGCGCATGCTGGATCTGCTGGAAAAACCGAACGGACGGGTACTGGTCAATCAGGTTCAGATATCAGGAACGGACGACGGTTCCGGAGGGGTCAAGGCCGGGATCGGCCTGACCGTGTATACACAGGGGACCGCCAGCAGCGCCGCCCGGACCAAGGAGGCCAACCGTGGCTCAGCTATCTAAGCCGGTTTTGGTCACGGCGATCGGCTCCATCGCGGTGTTGATCTGGGTTTATACCTGGGAGGAACCGAAAGCGCCGCCCGCCCGGGATGCCCGGCGGGTGCAGGCGATCACGTCCGCTCGAGGGCAGAAAACCGCTCAGGTACCGTCAAGCGCGCCGGTCCGGTTCGAACGGCTACAAGGAACACCGCGCGATGTGTTTCGCCCGCTGGTACTCAGCGGCCGCGGCGGTACCGGTTCGGTTGGCGGTGTTCCGGAAGCGCTGATTGGAGGCGAACCGGGCTGGACGTACGCTGGAATGGCCGAGGTCGACAGCGTGCCGGTAGCGCTTCTGGAAAACAGCCGATCGGGTGACTTCGTGTTTCTCCGGCCCGGAGAACGATGGAAAGGCGCAGCGCTGGCGTCCGTTAGCCCTGACATGCTGCGATTGCGTACGGACGACGGCCGTGTAGCGGACGTGCCGGTTAAGCAGACAAGTGCTTCAGCCGCAACGACCGCATCGGCGACACGCCAGCCGCGAACAGGCGCCCCGACAACGGGTGGACTGCCCACACTGCCGGGAATCCCCGGTCTAGGGACCACACCCGGAATGCCGGGAATGCCCGGATTCCCGGGAATGCCGGGTATGCCCGGTATGGGGGGTGGCGCCCCGATGATGCCCGGAATGCCCATGGGTGTGCCGGGAATGACGCCGCCCGCTTTGGGCGCGCCGACTCCGGCTCCGGCTGACCGCAGCAATCGCCGCGGCGGAGACGGTCCCCGCATGCGCGGATTTGGAGGACGAGATGGACGTTAAGAGACTGGCGTCAATAGGCGCAGTGGTTCTGCTGTGCGCGGCAGGTCTGAATGCCCAAGATGACTGGCTGTTTGGCGGGGGGGCGTCCGGCTCTGGTGGCGGTCGTTCGTCCTCCGGTATGATGGGAACCCCCAGTGCGTCAGCATGGTCAAGCTTCAAACTCAACCCGAAGACTCGTGTAAGACTGAACTTCCGCAATGCGGATATTCAGAGCATTTTGAGCTTCTTCACCAAGATATCCGGGATCACCATTCTGGCCGATCCCGGCTTGACCGGCACGATGAACCTGGCAACAGGTAAAGAAGTGTCGCTGGATGAAGCGTTCAGCATCCTGCAGACATCACTGGGTCTGCGCAACTTCGAGCTGCGTGCGGAAGGGAACCTGATGGTGGTCCGACCACGCGGCCAGCGCGGTGGAGGCGATCGCCAGCCATCCGGTTTTCAGCCGGAACAGATGATGAACATGATGTCCGGTGCGATGCCGATCACCCGTGTGTACCCCCTGAAGAACGCCAACGCGGCGCAGGTGGCGCGCGTGGTGACCGAGGTATTCGTCCCGCAGATGACTATGCAGGACATGATGATGGCGCAGATGGGGCTGGGAAACAACCAGCCACAGATGCCCAACCCCATGATGTTCATCCAGCAGATGATGCAGCGGGGACGCGGTGGACGTGGTGGCGCCACCAGCGCGGCGGTGTCCCAATACCAGGTGCGCGCCAGCAGTGACGATTACAGCAACTCGGTGATCGTAAGTGCGCGTCAAACAGACCAGTCGCAGATCGAAGAGTTGATCAAGCAGCTCGATCAGCCGGCGGATGCCCCCATGGTGTCGCGCGTGTATCGGCTGGAGTACGCGTCCAGTGCGGATTTAGTCACCGTGTTGCAGACGCTGCTGCAGGCCAACGCACCGATGGGGCGCGGCGGAAGCTCCGGTGGCGGCGGCATGATGGGGATGCCAATCGACATGAGGTTCCGCATGGGCAACCGTGGTGTCGGCGGAGCCACCGGCGGAGGTTCGGTGACTGCCGACGAACGCACCAACTCGCTGATTGTCACCACGACGGAGGCCAATCAGACGCTGGTGGCAAATGTCATCAAGGACCTCGACCGGGAAGTGGCGTATGAGAGCGCCACGTTCGTGGTGAAGTTGTCGAACGCCCGTGCGGATGTGCTGTCTCAACTGTTGAACCAGTCGTTTGGCGGGCGAACGGGCACCAGCACTAACCAGCGCACACAAACCACCACCACAAACAGGACAACAACAAACCGAACGAACACGAATCGGCGAAACAATACGGGCAGTACGGGTACCATGGGGCGCAGCCGTATGGCCGATACCGATGAACTGGAGCTCGAGCTGGATGACAGCCGCCAGTACGACGAGGGCATTCCGTTTGCAACCGATGTTCAGGTGGCTCAAGGGTTCTTTCCCGGCATGAGCGGAGGAGGCGGCACTACACGCCAAGGAGGCACGACCCGGCGCAGCGCCACGGTGGGGCAGGACCGCGAGGGGCGCTTGGTCAATGTGCGTGACCTGGCCGGGCAAGTCTCGGTGATACCGGATATCAACACCAACAGCCTGATCATCGTCACCTCTCCGGAGAACAGCGACATCATCAAAGAGCTGGTCACCCAACTCGATAAGATCCCGCAACAGGTGATGATCGAGACAATCATCGTCGAAGCCAGTTTGGATGCCACCACCAAGATGGGCATCGAGTGGAAGTTCACGGACCGGACGGCATTTGGCGACCGGGGCAATACTGGCGTCGGTGAGCAGAACTTCGGTCTGCGTAACGCCAACCCTGCGCTGCAGGGACTGCGGTACACGTTCGCGGGAGCGAATCTGGAGTCGTTCATGAACATGCTGAAAACCGATCAGCGGTTTGAGGTGTTGAGTACGCCACGTATCTTTACATCGAACAACTCCACCGCCGAGATCAATATCAGCCAGCGGGTGCCGTACGTCGTCAGTCAGCGCACCGATGCCAATAACAACATCACGTACAACTACTCGTTTGAGGATGTGGGGATCGTGCTGACGGTCACGCCACGAATCACTTCGGATGGATCGGTCACGATGGATGTGACGCAGACCGCGAACGAACTGCAAGGTTACACCACATTCAACGCACCGATCATCAACCAGCGTCAGGCGCAGACCACGGTTTCCGTGCGGGATGGGGACACGGTCGTGCTGGGCGGTATCATACGCAGTACGGTCACCAGCACCATTCGGAAATTGCCCGTACTGGGCGACATCCCGATCCTGGGTGAGTTGTTCCGCACCACTGACCGCAATAAACAAAAAACCGAACTGCTGGTGTTCCTGACGCCGCGCATCGTGCAGGATCCCGATGATGCGTTGCGGATCAGCCGTGAACACGCGGGAGACCTGTCACCTGCCTCGCAGAAGGTAATCGAGCGCTCCCGACGTCCAGGACGCACCGAAGAGCAACAGAAGCCGAAAGAGCCCGCGAACGGCGATCAGAGCGGAGACAACACCGGTGAGGAAGACAACAACGGAGAAGCTCCCACCGTGAACCCTCCGGTTGCGCCCACAACGCCAGCGCCTGCTCCCGTTCCGGCACCTGCTCCGGCGCCAGCGCCGCAGCCGGAACCGGAGCCTCAGCCCGCTCCTGCGCCTCAACCCGAGCCGGCGCCGGCGCCCGGTAACGGGAACGGAATGGGCTAGTTCGACGGGTGTCGACAGAGCGACAAACGCAGCGCCCCCGGTTTTCACCCGGGGGCGCTGTGCATGGGTAAACCGGGCTCCACTAGCCTGCGTGTTCATTTGCCTCACGCAGCATGCCCAACAGATAGTCGAACTTTCCATAAGCCGGATTGATGGCGCCCATGCCGAAGTGGCCCGGGATGCCCGCGTAGCACCACCAAGCGGACAGCGGCACGCGGGCCTCCACCACCGCGCGGATCAAGTCAGCGGCGTACCGTCTGTAAGCGGAATCGTCGAAGTCTTGTTTGACCTGTCCTCCGTCACTGAAAACCGCGAACTCCCCGATGTAAAGCGGCTTACGCATCCGGCGTGAGAACGCCATCCATTGATCGATTTGACGCCGCACCAGCGCGCGATCGTACCCGTTGTACTCGGCATAGTAATGGATGCTGAACAGATCGATAGGGTCTGGCGCCGACCAAACAGATGCTTCATACTGCTGATCAACGCTGTCTTCCGTCCAAGGTTTGCCGGTCACCGGATCTTCCGTTGCCTGATGGTACTGAGACGGACGGGGTGTGGATGTGCCTGCGTTGACGGGGCGCGCTGCGTCGTGCTTGCGCACCGCTCTGGCGAATGCACGTAGCGCCAGCGTGCCCACGAAGGAGCGGGCTATGTTACGGGCATCCTTTCGCCCCTCAGGAAGGAACTCCATACCGTTAGGCAGATCCCAGGACAGATTGCTCTCGTTGGCGTATTCATACAGCCACATATGCCGACGATTGCGGTACCGCGAGACGAACGCCTGGACGTATTGTTCCATGTACCTGCGCGTGCGACTGTCCGGATCTGCCCAAGCATAACGAAATTCGCCCAGTTCATCGGCAAGCGACCAGTCATTCCAGAACAGAGTGGGCGCCATCCCGACTCCGGCCGCTTCGCAGGCGTTGACCAGCAGATCCATATGTCGCCAGTATCGCGCGGCGTCGGTCTGCCATCGGGTATGGTTGCCGAAATAGGACGCCCAGAAGCGGATGAACGGGATCTTCTCTGCGCCGATCAGGCGGATCGCCTTCAGGCTGTCTGCCGCGGAAGATCCATTTTCCAGAATGTCATCGGCAATCGCTGTGATGTTCAGACCGATGGCTCGGAACGGACGACCGGCTCGCAGCAGCTCACCGTTTCGAACCGTCAGCAGAGCCTCCTTGGGTTGTTGGGGTGCGCTCATCTTTTACCTCCGGTCTGGGCCGCCTGCCTGATCGTGCGTTGATACCGTTGATAGTCTCCGTACCAGAGCTGCGCCTCTCGACCCAAGGATGGGCGACCGAACTGCGCGTACCCCCAAGAGACAATCCGCTCGCCGAATTCCGCAGCCAGGTGCAACTTGTCAGCCAGGCGGTCGATCGGTACGGCGCGCCAGGGCGCATTCGCGACCGTCGCGTGATGGACGCGACCGTACCGGCGTACGTACTCCTCGATGCTCGGACAATCAAACTCGGCGGTCTCCACATTGACCCAGAACTGTGCCCCTGCTCTCTGGCATGCGGCCCGCATGGCTTCGAAAAACGGCCGGCGCTGTGTGTTGGTCACGTACGAGAAGTGCTCTCCGCTATCCTGAAGCATGATGACGTCGAACCCGCTGCGCTGGATGAGCTGCTGCCAGTAGCGCCTGTATTCATCCGGTTCGGCGT
Organism: uncultured bacterium; assembly: GCA_964650005.1. Taxonomy (GTDB): domain Bacteria; phylum Armatimonadota; class HRBIN16; order HRBIN16; family HRBIN16; genus CAZHSN01. Next base: position 93,823 of record CAZYPZ010000013.1, read on the forward strand.
ATCGGAACTGGCCGAAGACCTGCTGGTTGTCCAAGATGAAAAAGGGAGAGAGCGTAACGGCTTTTCCCGGCAACGCCTGTTTACACCGCTGCACCAGTGCCGGATACAGCCGTTGTATGTAGGCATCCATCCGATCCCAGCACATGTAGATCTCATGGGGGATATACCAGCCCCAGAACGCCGGATGCCGTCCATATCGCTGAGCGATACGATCGATCCAGCCGGATACTCGAGAGATCTCATCATCCGCGTCCAGCGTGGCATACCAGTTGGGCGTACCGCCTGTATCGAGCAGCAGTCTCATGCCGCGCTGCTGACACAAGTCCAGAATGACGCGCACCATATCCTCGGGTTGCTGTTCATCCAACACGGGAGTGATATGGGAAAGCCACAGCAGATCGTGACCGATGGCCCGCTCGGCATCCAGTTCGGCGCTCCAATCCGCCCGGGTCATCCGCAAATCGAACGGTCGCAGGTTACCCGATATGACAGGCAATGTGCGCAGACGTGGACGGCGCTGAGGCGTATCCCCCGGAAGTCGAAGCGTCAGCGTGCGTTCGACGCTGACCTTGTAGTCGGCGGGGTGGGTTGACGTGTCATAGTTCAGGAATTGCGATGTCAATACCCCGAGCCGCACCGGCGCCAATTCCATTCGGCGTTCCAAACGTACAATCCGTTTCGGAGGCAATCGCTTCAGATCCGTGCGTTTGAGTTCGTCTGACAGCCGGCGGGCGGTCAACCCCCACGGTGTGGGCGTCAGGTCTTCGTTCAACCAAGACACGCGGAAGGGGGTATCCGCTGTCGCGGCTCCGTCGGCGCCATCCGGGAACTGCAGATACCATGTCATCCATCCGGATGCGTGTCCTATGGTTCGCTTCACCAGCGTCTCCTGGGCCTGAGCGGTACGCTGTGGATCCGGTGTGGCGTAGGTGAACTCTTCGATGATCAACGGCATGGGCCGTCCGGCGTGGGAGAAACGCGCCAGCACTTCCACTTCGTGTGCGACCTGTTCCGGCGTCCGGTTATTTGACATCTCGCCTTCCGCATAGTTGGCGTGCAGCGTCATATAGTCGATATAGGGTGTCTGTTCGGCAGGGGTGTACCCCAGGAAGTGCCTGGCTGCGCCTTCCCACAGGTTCCACGAACGCATATGGTTGCTGATCGTGACCATGTGGTTCGGGTCAGCCGCCCGTATGGCCGCTATCTGGGGCAGCAGGTAGCGTAATGACGCCCATTCCCGGAAGTTCTGGTAATCCAGTATTCGCGCGATGGGATCGATGTACGCATGTTTGGTGAAGTCATATGTGTAATTGACAATCGGGATCTCCTGGGGCGTCCGATAACGGGCGCCCCAGGCTCTGTTCACCCCATCCATCGATCCATACCGGGCCAGAACCCAATGTCTCCAGTACCACAGCGCGATATCACCCGGCACCAGTCCGATCTCCTCCTCGGGAGGCGCCCAAGGAGGGGTCAGATTACCGCTGGGCATCGTCCATTCCGCACAAGGCGTATATGAGAACACCGTCGGGTTGTCGTTCAGACGCGTGGCAATACGTGTCCATGCATGGCGCAGTGTTGTCAGTGAGTCAGGCCCGTCGTCCATGCGCCATGGGCGCCTGCCGAAGTACTGGCCGCCGTCCTGCCACCAGCGCAGACTGTGCCCTCCCCATTCGGACAGGCAGACGACCACCCGAATATGATGCTGTTGACACAGTTCAAGAAAGGACTCGAGGTTGTCCAGATACCCGGGGGCCAAGCGTGCTTCGGTGATTGTTTGCGGGTCGGGCAGCAGTGATCCCAAAGGAAGGAACACTTTGAGGATATTGAGTCCCAGAGACTGGCATGACTCCAGGATCCGCCGGTAACGGGCGTCGGAGTACCGGGGGCCAAATACGTTCAAGTCTTCTTTGTTGGTCAGCACCAAATTCGCACCGAATGGCACGAAACGCGTGTGTGATTGCGCGGTTTCAAAACTCCATCGGTCTCTGCCGACACGGATGAACTCCTGGCGGGGATCCGTTGTGACGCGCGTCTGTTGCATCGGTTGGTTCTCCATCGGGTTCAGGCGCACTCTGGGTGCGGCATCCATAAGCGTCTGGCCCTGCACCCTCATCGCCGTGAAGGAACAGGGCCAGGTAGCCAGACCGGTGCCGGTCAACCGGTTACGGGCACATGAAGTACATGTTTGCGGCAGGGTCGTATCCGTTGAACCACCAGAAGTTCCAGCGGACGCCGTCATCGCCCCGCAGACCTTCATCGCACGGTCTGGGAATGTGGAATTTGGCATGGCCGTCCAGATAGCTGACGTTCATGCCTGCGTCACGGTTGATGGTTTCGTACGGGATGCCGTTCTGCCAGTCCGGGGCGTTGCGCGATGCGTCGATGCCACCTTTGCCATGGTTGAGGCACCACTCATGGATCCAGATGGTCTGCTCCGGGCGCTGCCAGGCGGACATGCTGTCCCAGCCCCAGGCCACCGCCAGGTACTGCGGGCCGTTCCGTAACGCATACGAGAGGTTGGTCGGGTCGCTTACCCGCTGTCGAGATGCGCCGCAGTACAGCATCGGAATGCTTTTCAGATAGGGCTGCAACACAAATCCCCATCCCAATCTGTTGGGGTACTCGGCGGGATTGAAACGGCTGTAGTCGAAGTCTCCGTCGGAGTTCCAGCCTTGGATGTACTGACCGTTTCCACCCATGGTGCCGCCCGATTTCCGGGTGAGCATCATCTGGTCGTTGTCTTCGATGTACATCATCAGGGCGAGTCCGATCTGTTTGTTGTTGCTCAGGCAGGTGGTGGATCGGGCTTGGTCACGCGCGCGGGCGAATACCGGGAACAGGATGGCGGCCAAAATCGCGATAATGGCGATGACCACCAGCAGTTCGATCAACGTAAATGCATGTCGACGCTGCATCTGGTACTCCTCCTGATCTACAGGTCGTGGCGTTGACGCCTATTGAGGGGTTTGGCCGCCAGGAGCTCCCATCATGCCGGCTGGCGGTCCGCCGGGGCGTTCGGGCGCCGGGCCGTGGGGCACCGAGCTCCAGGCATAAAACCCGATGATCCCGGCAATGACGAGTACAATCACGACGATAGCCGCCCACATGGGTACAGGCGGCCCTTTCTTGATGTTAGGACTGGGCATATTCACCTCTTCAACACGCAGCCAGAACACCGCCTGGCGTGGATGACCCCAGTTTGCCATAGGGCAGAGCGTCTGGTTTCCTCACAGTTATGCGTTTTCCGGTTGAACTATTCGCAATGCGCCATATGGCAGTTATGGGAATATCATATCACACTATGGCGGTATACTGTAGATACTATGGCGATTTCTGGCGACACATCATCACCGCTATATCTTGAGATAGCCCAGATCCTGCAAGGGCAGATTGAAAGCGGTGAACTGCAACCCGGTCAGAAGCTTTCCGGTGAGAGGCAACTGGCCCGCGAGTTTGGGGTCAGCCCGGTCACAATGAGCCGAGCACTGACCGAATTGGCCAAACGGGGTCTGGTGAACCGTACTCCCGGTGCTGGCACCTACGTGCAGGCGAATGTGGTTTCCCGGCGCGAACAGCCGATCAGCCAGATGGAGATCGTGGTCGATACCAGTCCGATTACACAGCCATATGCCAACCACTACATGGGTCCGGTGATGAGCGGTGTACAGGAGATCGCGGCGACGCACGGATTTGGTATCCGGTTTGTCAATGATGGGGGAGAGCTGCTCAAACCGGAGGACATACGCGCGAACCAGGGACTGTTACTGCTGGGGCCTTTGGCTGATCGCTTGGAGCAGGCCATCATGCTCTCCCGGTTGCGTCCGGTGGTCGCGTGCGGTGTCCGGTGGGGGCATGCCCAAGTGACCTGTGTCGACAGCGACAATGTGGCGGCGGCGTCTCAGGTGGTTCACTATCTGGTTCGGTTAGGACATCGGCAATTGGCTCTGCTGACATCGCCGCCGAATCGTAACGACACGATCGACCGAATCGCCGGATACCAACAAGCGGTGCTGGAGTGCGGCCTGAATGACTCCGTCGATCGCTTGTTGACGACGAACGATCCCAGCGTCATGGGGTCCGACTCACAGCGCCAGTTCGATGCGATGATGACCTCCCGCTCGGCTCCTACCGCGATTTTCGTCACCGAATACACGTTGGCGCTGCAGGTGATCACCCGGATCCGGGCGCTGGGCTTGCATGTGCCCAATGATGTATCTGTCGTGGGATTCGACGATCCGGTGTCCGCCGCCTATTTGTCACCTCCATTAACCACGGTGCACCAGCCTCTACGGGAAATGGGCCGCCGATCGGCGGAGCTGTTGCTGGAAGTGATGGAGAAAGGCCCCGGTTACTACGGGCAAGAGCTGTTCCCGTGCACCTTGATGATGCGTAGCTCGTGCCGCAGCACAAACCACGACTGACTGGCTGCTGCTTACCCCAAACTGGTACGGATCTCGATCAGGTCGGCGCCGGTTGGGTTGCCCGTCTGTCCCAGCTGACGCACGCTGAAACCCGCCGCCAGCATACCCACGGCAGCGGCTTCGCAGAGAGATGCCCCTGCCGCGTGTGTGAGCGCCATGGCGGCCAAGCAGGCGTCGCCCGCGCCGGTCGGGTCGATGGGACCCGGTTGTGGCACAGCCGATACGCGGCTGATCGATCCCGAGTCCACGCATAAAGCCCCCTGTTCAGAGAGCGTGACGATCACAGGCCGATGCGTGCGCGCGCTCAAAGTCATGGCCGCGGCCTCCGCGTACCGGTGATCCGCCTCGAAGCCTGTGGCTTTGCAGACCTCGGTCAGATTAGGTTTCACAATCGTGCCAATGAATTGGGCAGCCCGTTCGCGGCTGTCAGCCCAGATCGTGTGACGGGAGTCTGCTGCATATTTCATGAGTGCGTCTAGAAACGGACCGCTGAACAACCCGCAGTTGTGCTCCGGGTATTGGTCACCGCACAGAATCACGTCGTAGGCGTGCCCTTCGGCGGGCAGGCAGTCAGCCAGACTCTTCAGTATGTCGGTGGCGATCGGCTCGCGTGCGCGCAGATCGATCCGGTCCATCTCCGCGTCCAATCCGGTCGCGTCGGTTCGCATGGGCTTCCAGTAGCTGGGAGTCGGACGGTCTGGAGTGGATATCAGCAGTCGTGTATCGATTTGGCGCTGTTGAAGCGCCCGGGTCAGTTCAAACCCTTCGCCGTCATCGCCGATCACCCCCATCACGCCAACTTGTGCGCCCAGTGCAGCCGCGTTGACCGCTAGATTGCCCGCACCACCGGGGGAGCAACGTGTTCCGATCGCCTGATGCGCCTCCCGGCCCGTTTCCAGGGAGCGTTCGACCCGGGCGGGATCGATCCACAGGTAACGGTCCAGGAACAGGTCACCGCAAACCAGCACGCGCAGGCGACCGATGGGGCGCAATAACGCTTCAAGCCGTTCGGGTGATGGCCAGTGCGGATCAGTCATTCATCAACCACCGCTCCAGGTGATCATGATGGGCAAACGTCGGCATAATGATGTCCGCCCCTGCCCCAAGCAGACGTCTTCGCTTCCATGGATCACATCCGGCGGTGGGATTACGCTCGTTGGTCGCCACGCCAACCGCCGCTCCGCCCGCCCGTTTCACCACGTCAATCTCCACGTATCCGTCACCGAAACCCAGCAGCCGGTCGGGGTGGTCGACCTGTGTCTCCAACAGGCGGGTGATCAGCGCCTGTTTGCTGCTGTTCACCAGGTCGCGTGTCGCGCCAACCACGCCGTCAAACAGATCGCGCACGCCCACCAGGCGCGACTCCTCTTCCACGAACTCCAGATCGGTGCCGCTGGCCAACCACAATGTCAGCCCTCGCTGTTTCAGCGCCGCCACGAACTCCAGAGACCCGGGCACACGGAGCTGTTCGGGTGCGAGTCGTCCGGATCGTAAGCCCTCCCGCCTGTCGGCGATCAGATCCATCAGACGGTCCAGATAGACCTGTTTGTAGAACTCTGGGGATTCCGGCTTCCCGCCACGAACGGATACCGCTTCCGCCAAGTCCATCATCTGGTAGATGGTCTGCTTGCCGGTGGTGCGGGCGATGGTTTCCTGAACGAACACCCGCAGCTGGGATTCCGGTTCACAGCCGGGGGTGGGGCGCAGGGCATCCACCATGACCTGCTCCATCACCTGCTGCCATCCCTCGCGGATGAGGCTGATGGTGCCGTCGAAATCAAACAGCGCATGAGTAAACCGGCCGCGTCCCGGGCAGTCTCGGATGATCTCTATGTCGGTGCCGGGCAGCGGTTGTCCGACCGCGTCCGGGTTGTACAGGCATTCAAAATCGCGTTCCACGTTGACTCTCCTGCGGTGAATCACCGCAAACATAGGGTACCAAAGCACCCGAGCCGACAGGAACCATCAGGGAAGACGGTCAGTCATACACTATCGGTCAGGCGGATCGATAAGCCTGTCGATTCAGGTTGCCATGGGTATACTTCTTTCGATATGAAACCGTTTCACCACATGCTGATCCTCTTCGGTATTGTGGCACTGTGCGTCCCGCGCGCAGGGGCCGTTCCGGCTCATCCGATGCCCATTCGGGTTGCCATCGACGGCGTCGAACGGCAGTTGACCTTACGCGGAGATGAGCGCCAGCATTGGTACGAGGATGACAGCGGCGCGCATTGGCAGCTGACCGACTCCGGTTGGGTTCGTCAGAGCCGTGCAGTCAGACAGCGCGACCTGCCGATGCCTTCAGAACCATTTACTGCCAGTCGGGCGGTCGGGGCGACGGCGCAGCGTGTGGTCAAAAACCTGGTTATCCTGGTGAACTTTCCGGATTTGAAAATCCCCGACAAAGACCCGACGTACTCCCGAACTTCATTCAATAACATGTTGAACCAGATTGGAGGGCAGCCGGGCGGTAACGCCGGAAGTGTGCGCGAGTACTGGCTGCAGGCCACCGCCGGCCAAGTGTTGGTTCAGAGTTTCATTGCGGGGCCTGTCACCACAAACTTCAGTTACAAGTACTACAGCAACGGCTTGGAGCCGGTGATGGTTCAGGAAGTACTCAGCAAAGTGCGGAACGAGGTATATTTCGCTCTGTTCGATGGCGACAGCGACGGCTGGGTGGACATGCTGACCATCATTCACGCGGGCGGCGGCGCCGAGTATGGCGGGAATGACCCGAACTACATCTGGTCGCATTCGTCGCGTACGCTGTATCCCATTACGTATGACGGCGTCAAGCTTCAAAACTACATCACGGTACCCGCACGCCGCGGCTGGGACTCGGATCCGGAATCCTGGGGGATTACCGCGCTGGGCGTTCTGGTACACGAGATGGGCCACGCGTTCGGCCTGCCCGACTTGTACGATACGACGTATAGCAGTTCCGGAGTGGGTGATTTTTGTCTGATGGCCAATGGTTTTTGGGCGAACCTGGGATTGTGCCCGTCTCTGCCTTCGGCCTGGTGTCGTTATAACCGTGGCTGGGGGACCACCACCACGGTCTCCTCTCCGGCTTTGAAGGAACTGGCGCCTGCGGCCACGTCCGTTCAGGCGGTGCGTATCAAGGGTAAACTGCCCGGCAGCGAATATTATCTGATTGAAAACCGGCAGCCGGTGGGCTTCGATGCCTGGCTGACCGGCAGACGGTATGGCTTGCTGATTTGGCATATCGACGACAGCGTTCCGAACAACAATGACCCTCGCCGATATAAAGTCGATCTGGTGGAGCCTGGCGCCACGCAGCACCTGGAGCTGGGATGGGGGGATGGTGACGACTATGACTACTGGCGCAAGGGGCATGCCGAAGCGTTCACCCTCAACAGTGTGCCGTCCATCCGCGGGTACACCGGGGTCGACCCCGGGCTGTACGTGGTGAATATCAGCCCATCCGGTGAATCGATGTCGTTCAACGTGGTGGACGCGACCACCCGCAGAGATCTGACCGGTGTTGTTCAGTTGAGTGGATGGCTGGGCCGCATGCCGTCCCCGTTACCGGTGTCAGTGCGAGATAACGCTCAGAACACCCTGGAACAACTGCATGTCTGGCCGGAAACGGATGGTTCCTATCGCGTGTCGGTTCGCGACGGCACAGTGAGCCTGTATGTGCGCTACCTGCATTGGCTGGGGCTGGAGATCCCGATGCAGCCCGGCGTGCAGGCTGTTCAGATGGACCTCATCAACGGTGATGCGGACGGGGACAACATCATCACCCTGTTCGACTTTCTGACGCTGGACAGCCTGTTCGGCACTGCCGACCCCATGGCGGATCTCGATGGGGATGGCGCCGTGACGCTATTTGACTATCTGCTGGTGGACAGCGCATTCGGCGCACGAGGCCACTGATATTTTCTGAGTAACCAGACAGCACGGTAGGATTTCGCCGATGGGCTGTTGAACCTGAAGGCAGCACTACCTGCAGGAGGGTTATACACATGCCTGTCGCGTTCATACTGGCTGCTTTCGTGGTTGCCTGTCTATCCGTTCCCAGCGGCGCTGCGCCCATGACGTTGGCGCGCAATGGCAAGGCCCAGTGTGTCATCGTGACACAACCGGGAGCGATCGCCCCCGAGCGCACCGCTGCAAAGGAGCTGCAGCAGTGGCTTTCACGCGTTTCAGGCGTTGATATACCCATCGTGGAACAGGATCGCCGCCCTGACGGACCGTGTATCGTGGTCGGACCGGGAGCACTGGCCGATGCGCTGTTCCCCGGCGCCTTGACGCCGGCGCCCGCGGCCGAAGAGACCGTACGTGTGTGTGACGGCTCCAACCTACTGTTGGCGGGTGGACGTCCCCGAGGCACGTTATATGCGGTGATGCGGTTTATCCAGACGGAATTGGGCGTGCGCTGGTGGACGCCATGGGCGACACATGTTCCGAGCCGGCGGACGGTGACGGTGGCTGCCGGCTCCAAGCGGGAGTCTCCGGCGTTCGAGTACCGCCACCCGTTTTGGTATCCGGCGTTCGACCCCGTGTGGGCCATGCGCCACGCGGTCAATGGGTTCAATGTGCCGTTGACCGAGGAGCAGGGCGGACGCGTGGAGTACCGCGGGTTCGTGCATACCTTCGAGTTGCTGGTGCCGTCTTCGATCTACTTCGAGAGGCATCCGGAGTGGTACAGCCTGATCGACGGCAAACGCACCCATGTCAACGCCCAGCTATGCACCACCAATCCCGAACTGCGTGATTTCATGGTGGAACGGGTGCGTGAGATTTTGGCTCCGCCCCATCAGGGGGTCATCGCTTCCGTCTCACAGAACGACTGCTTCAACCCGTGTCAGTGCCCCAACTGCAAGGCTGTCGACGATGCCGAGGGCAGCCATGCGGGCACGATGATCCAGTTGGTGAACTACATCGCCGAGCGGGTGGCGGAAGAACAGCCTCTGGCCGCCATCGATACGCTGGCGTATCAGTACACACGGAAAGCGCCGAAAACCATCAGGCCGCGGCCAAATGTGATCGTGCGTTTGTGTTCGATCGAGTGCAGCTTCAGCCAGCCGTTGAGCGATCCCGCGAACGCCAGTTTCGCTCAGGACATTCGAGACTGGAACCGGCTGACCAATCGATTGTACATCTGGGACTACACCACCAACTTTGTCCACTATGCGGGGCCGCATCCGAACTACTTCGTACTCGGTCCGAACGTGCGGTTTTTCCAACAGCATGGCGTCAAGGGGCTGTTCGAACAGGGCGCATACCAGTCTCACGGTGCGGAGATGGCGGAACTGCGCGCATGGCTGTTGGCGCAGCTGATGTGGAACCCCAATCAGGACGACCGCAAGCTGATCGATGAGTTCCTGAAGGGGTATTACGGCCCCGCCGCTGGACCGATTGGCCAGTACTTGAAAATGATGGCGGACAAAGCGGCTACGGTGAGCATGGGCTGTTTCGCCCCGATGAATGGGCCGCATATGCAGTTTGCGACGCTGTCGCGGGCCGAAGCGCTGTTCCAGCGCGCCGAAAAGGCGGTTGCGTACAATCCGCAACTGAAGTGGCGTGTACGTCAGGCGCATCTGCCGGTCTGGTACGCCTTTCTGCACCGATGGGCGGCGTTGCGCCGGGAATGCAGGATGTTGAAGGCATCGTGGCCGGTCCCGAATACGCGCGCCGAACTGGCCCGCATGTGGCTGGCCGACGCGACCGGGCCTGGACCGGATGGCTGGAAACCGATGACCCATGTCAACGAAGGCGGGCTGACTCCAGCCGCGTTCGCCGAGTCGATGAAGTCGGAGCCGAGGGAGTTGCCCGCTCGTCCGGAGGATGTCAATCCGCCGAAGCGGCTGTCCAATCCGCCGCTGCCGACTGGCCTGCCCAATGGCGGGCGCGGCGCCATCGATGTGCAGGACAACCGGGCACGGGACATCAATGCTTGGATGGAGCGCCGGGGCGATCTGCTGGCTTCGGATAGATGGGCCGCCTGCCTGATGGGCGACCATCATGAGTGGGGATTCCAGGTGGGCATGGATAATGTGCCGAAACCGGCGCAGTCCGGCCGCTGGGATGTGTGGATCTCGCTGCGGATCGACTCTGACCAGCCTGTCAGTCCCGATGCGGTGATTGCGACAGCCGGCGTCTACGAGCCGAACAAGGGCGAGCGGATCCATGAAGCCATTCGAGCGTCACAAGTCAGTACCAAACAGTACCAGTTGATCCGACTTGGCACCGTTGACACGAATACCAACCAATACATCTGGGCGGCGCCGCAACCGGCCCGGGGACTGATCGCGCTCTGGGTGGACCGCGTGATCCTGGTGCCTGCGGAGGGTGGCCGCTGATGGCCGGTATATTACTGGTCATTGTGTTGACACTGTCTCTGTGCAGCTGTACCCGGGCCGCAGAACCGCCTAACGGGACACCGGTCTCGTTGCGTGTCGAGTACCTGACCCGTCCGCTGGGGCTGGACACGCCGAAGCCCAGACTGTACTGGCGCGTGTATGACATGCGGCGTGGCGCACGCCAGGCCGCCTACCGGGTACAGGTGGCATCCAGCATCGAGAGGCTGCAAAAGGGGCAGCCTGACCTGTGGGACTCCGGCCGGGTGAACTCGCCCGAACAGGCGCACATTGTCTATGCCGGCAAGCCATTGGTTGCCGGGCAGCGGGTCTGGTGGCGTGTGGCAAGCTGGTCAGCGCTGGGAGGCGAACCGCGCTGGAGTGAGCCGGAGTACTGGGGTATGGGGCTGTTCTTCCAACGCGTGCCTCAGGCCCGATGGATTTCGTTGCCGCCCGCGGGAGTGCGCGACATCAGCCCCCACAATGGGTACCACTCGCAGCAGACCGACAACCCGGAGGACCCGAAATGGGTGGGGGTCGATCTGGGCGAACCGCGTCCGATCGATGCAGTCCGGCTCTATCCGGCCCGTCCGTTTGACTGGGTGCGTGATGAACCGGGATTCAGCTATCCGTTGCGCTTTCGGATCGAGGTGGATGACTCGCCCCAGTTCGCCAACCCCCGCGTCGTGGCGGATTTCACCCAAAACGATGTGCCCAATCCGGGGCGACGGGCTCAGACCTACCGGTTCGAGGCCGTCCGGGCGCGTGCTGTGCGGGTCTACTGCACTCGACTCCGCCATCACGACGGCGCCCGGTATCAACTGGCTTTGGCTGAAATGCAAGTGCTTCAGGGCTCGCAAGTGGTCTCTCAAGGCGCGGCCGGTGTCGCCTTGGACTCTCTGGAGGTGTTGCGACCCAGCGGGTGGTCTTTGAAGTACCTCACCGATGGCCGGACGCGGCCTGAGAAAGGCACCGCGGACCTGCCGTTAAGCCCACCGCCCGCGATGCGCACGGAGTTTATCCTGCCAGCGGCGCCCCGTCGTGCGGTGTTGTCATTCACTGCGCTGGGCGTGGTGGAGATGCGTCTGAATGGTCAGCGCGCGCATGAATCGATACTGGCGCCGGAATCCACGGACTACCATCTCCGCGTGCAATACCAGACGGTGGATGTGACCGGGCTTTTGAAGAAGGGAGCGAACGCGCTGGCTGCACAGCTGGGTGACGGCTGGTACTGCGGCTTCTATGGCCTGCACGGGCGCCGGCAATGGGGGGTGTATCCGGAACTGCTGGCCGAACTGCGTGCGGAGATGCCCGACGGCAGGATCATCACCGTGGCGACAGGTCCGAACTGGCGCGCAACGGATGAGGGGCCCGTCCGACATGCGGATATTCTGGACGGCCAGCACGAGGATCGGACGCGCGAGATGCCCGGATGGGACCAACCCGGGTTCGATCAGAGTTCCTGGAAATCCGTGACCGTTACCCACCGTCCGGCCCGGCTGTTGGTGGCGCAACCCAATGAGCCTATTCAGGTGACACGCGTCCAGAAACCCAAACAGGTGACGGAACCGGCGCCGGGCGTGCTGATCTTTGACATGGGCCAGAACATGGTTGGGCATGTGCGCCTGAAACTCACGGGACCCCGTGGCACGCAGGTAACGGTGCGTCATGGTGAGATGCTGAACGACGACGGGACGCTGTACACGGCCAACCTGAGGGCGGCCCAACAGACTGACAAGGTCACACTGAACGGTAATCCTACAGTGTTCGAGCCGCGTCTGACCTACCATGGCTTTCGATATGTGGAGGTGACCGGTTGGAAAGAGCCTGTCACCTTGCAGGATGTCGAGGGGATGGTCTGCCACTCCGCCGCTCCCGACACCGGCACGTTTGCCTGCAGTAACCCGATGTTGACACAGTTGTGGTCGAACACGCTCTGGACACAGCGGGCCAACCTGATGAGCATTCCCACAGATTGCCCGCAGCGTGATGAGCGGTTGGGCTGGACAGGTGACATCCAGACATTCGCTCAGACCGCGATCTTCAACATGGACTTGGGGGCGTTCTTCACCAAATGGCTTCGTGATGTGCGGGATTCGCAGACCGAAGAGGGCGCCATGCCCGAGGTGGCCCCGAACCCCGAACAGAGGCGTGGTCCCTTTACCGGAGCGCCCGGATGGGGCGACGTGGGGACGGTCCTGCCTTGGATCTGCTGGGTGAACTACGCGGACCGTCAGATGCTGGCAGACCAGTACGACGCCGCCAAACGGTGGGTTGACTATATACACAAGCACAACCCGGATCTGATCTGGCGCAATCGCAGAGGATCGGATTATGGTGACTGGCTGCATGGCGACACATTGATCTACGAAGGATGGCCGCGACAGGGCGGTGAGGTGCCCAAGGAGCAGATGGCCACAGCGTTCTTCGCGCATTCCACCGATCTGCTCGCGCGCATGGCCCGGGTGTTGGGCAAGCAGGATGATGCACGCATCTATACCGATCTGTACGCGCGCATCCGCGAGGCCTACAATGCCGCGTACCTGAAGTCTGACGGCGCCCTGCAGGCCAATACTCAAGGCGGATACGCGTTCGGCTTGGCGTTCGATCTGATCCCGGATGCGCTGCGTCCTGCCGCGCTGCAACACGCAATCGACAACATCGAACGGTATGGCTACAGGCTGTCCACGGGTTTCAACTCCACCACCCGTATGGTGATGGAGCTGACCCGCGGCGGTCAAAACGATCTGGCTTGGCGATTGGTGCAGAACACCGTGTTTCCCTCCTGGGGGTACATGATCGAGAACGGCGCCACCACGATCTGGGAGCGTTGGGACGGATATGTCAAGGGACGCGGGTTTCAGAACCCGGGCATGAACTCCTTCAACCACTGGGCGTTTGGATCGATTACAGAGTGGCTCTACCGGCACGCGTTGGGGTTGAATCCCGATCCGGCGAACCCCGGCTGGCGGAAGTTCCTCGTGGCCCCGAAACCGGGAGGCGGCGTAACCTGGGCGCAAGGCACGTATCGGTCGCTCTATGGGCCAATCTTCTGCAGCTGGGCTATTCGGGACGGCCGGATCGAACTGCAGCTCAGTGTGCCGCCCGGCGCCGAGGCCGAGATCCATCTGCCCACGTCAAGGCCCACGGCACTTCGTGAGAGCGGGAAGCCTGTGAGCGATGTCGCCGGCATCAGTGTGCTGCCGTCCGGCGAGGATTTGGCGCGAGTGCGTGTCGCCGCCGGGCAATACGTGTTCAGCGCGCCGGAGTAACGTCTTCCGTGCATCCGATTCGTTGGTGTGCATTCATCGGGTTGCTGAGCGGTGTCCTGCTTCTGAGTGCGTCGCTATCGGCCGACAGCCTGTTGCGTAATGGCGCGTTCCATCCATCGGCCGATGGTTCGTTGGACGGATGGCGACTCCTGGGCAACGCCCGAAGCGTTCCACAGGGCGGTCCTCGCGGCCTTCCAGCTGTGGAGGTGGCGTCGACCGGTTCCGGGATGAACGCCGCATTGCAGGTGATCCGCTGCGATCCCCCGCGACGCGGCCCGTTTCGTGTGACCGGATGGGTCCGACTGGAAAGCCCTCTGTCCGGAGGCGATCGAGGCTTGTGGTTGGATGTGCTCCAGCATGAAGGCCCGCCGATGTGGGGACAGCAAGGCGTAATCGATGCCGCCAGCACCGTCTGGCAACGGGTGAACGTGGAGGTTCATCCCACGCACCGTGTGCAAGAGATCCAACTCTATTGCATCCTGCGGGGTGTTCCCGGTCGGATGTGGTTCGCGGACTTGCGGATGGAGCCGATACCGGTGACGGTACGTGCGCTGCGCGCCGTGCGGGAGACCGACGGCGTTGTGCGGGTTCAGGCGCAACTCTCTTCGGACACACCTTGGACACTGGAACTGCTGCGGCATGGCCGGGTAATCGAGCGACGACAGGGTGACGGGGTGGAGGTTTCCGAGATGTTCACCGGGGATCTCTCCGCCCTACGGGTCAGGGTGTCAACACCCGATGCACGCCGAGAGGCGCCCATCGGGCGCTCGGCCGAGATGGATTACTGGACTGAAAGCCCGCTGACCCGGGTGTTTCGCGATACACTGCCTCCAGCGCGCTCCGAACGGCAGATGGGCGCGCATCTGGCGCGAAATGATACCGAGAGCACCCAGCTGTGCGTGCGGTCGTCACGGCCGCTCGCTGTGTCGGTTCGGGTCGATCCGGTGCGCGATGCCGCCGGCCGGCTGGCCGAAGGGGTCAGCTGTCGCTGGTCACGGGTGGGTTATGTGCGCGTTAACACACCACAGGCGCATCCGTTCGGCGAACGCCGGACCGCGACCTGGTGGCCTGATCCGCTTCTGAAACCGACAGAACTGCAACTGGAAGCTGGACAGACGCAACCCCTGTGGTTTGACTGGCATGTATCAGAGAACACCCCGCCCGGCGCCTATCATTCTGCAGTTCATTTGCACTGGCCGGTGGGAACGCTGCGTGTGCCCGTGGTGCTTAAGGTCTATCAACCGGTGCTGCCCGATCGCTTATGGGTGAAGACCACTTTCGCGTTGATGGACGGCCACCTGAAGAAGGTGTACGGTGAGATCACGCCGGCTTTGCGTAACACCTATACCGATTTTCTGCTGGACCACCGGTTGAACCCTGATGATATATCACGGACGCGCACGCCGGACCTGCCGACTCTGCTCAGGGCGCGTGATCGGGGATTGAGCTGCTTCACCGTGCTGAACGCCGTTCCGGAGCCATCCGGTGACCCGCT
The DNA here is from genome assembly GCA_964650005.1 of uncultured bacterium. GTDB lineage: Bacteria > Armatimonadota > HRBIN16 > HRBIN16 > HRBIN16 > CAZHSN01. The sequence goes on from CAZYPZ010000013.1 coordinate 109,340, forward strand.
TTGGGTCTGTTATGCGGAGGCGTCCGCGTATACGCCGGAGTTCACGCGGCGCTTCTTGGAACGGCTGGACGAAATCGTACCCACATTGCGCGCACACGGCCTGATCGATCGCGCCTGTATCTACGGCTTTGACGAGCGCGGAGACGAATATCTGCCGATCATTCGCGACCTGTTCGGCGCGGTTAAACAAAGGTTTCCGGATCTCCACACGATGTCCACGTGCTGGCCGCCAGCCGGCGCCGATCCTCTGTCGCTGAATATCGACTGGTTTGTGCAGCTCAGCTCCACTTACGATCATCAGATGGCGCAACGCGTTCGTGCACGGGGAGGGGAAGTCTGGTGGTATGTCTGCATGGGGCCGAACTATCCCTATTGCAACTGGCTGCTGGAGAACCCGTTGATCGAGTCCCGCGTTATCTGGTGGCAGATGTTTCAGCACGATGTGGAGGGAATGCTCTACTGGGGGTTGAACATCTGGGAGCGTGCGAACAATGACCGCCCGATCGCCGATACAGCCGGTCCGATGCTGGATTGGTCAAACACCACCAACGGGTTGGACTGGTTGAACGGCGACGGCGTGTTGCTCTACCCTGGTACGCATGGGCCGCTAGGCAGCCTGCGGCTCTGTGCGATCCGGGACGGGTTGGAGGATCACGAGCTGCTGCGAATGTACAGGATGCAGCGCGGTGGGCAGGCGGCCGATCGGATGCGTGCCCGGATCACGACAGATAGGACGCACTACACGCGGGATATCGGGACGTATATGCGGGTGCGTCGCGAGCTGCTGAGCGCTCTTCGGTAATACACGGATGCGTGATTGATGAGGTAACGGAACAATGGCTGATATGCACACCGTTCGTGTGGTTCCATGGCCGCGCGCCATCCGGCTCGGTTCCGGTTCGTTACGTTTAACCGACGGAATGACGCTGGGAATACCGGATGACCCCACGCTCCGGCACATCGCCGGGTTGCTTGCGGAAGATGCACAGGCGTCAGGCGTGCATGTCCGCATCGAACCTGTATCCGGCCGGGAGCTGTCGGGCTGGTTGGGGCGCCGTGTGGAGCCCGGAGCGCCGCCTTCCAAGCCCGAGGGATACACACTGCGTGTGACGCCACAGGGGGCAGGGTTCGCTGCTTTCGACCGGGCGGGCCTGATGCGCGCGCTGCAAACGCTTCGACAGTTGATCCGAACCGCACGCCGGCAGGAGATTCCGAGTCTTCGCCTGGACGACTGGCCGCTGCTGCAGCGTCGCGGCTTTCAAGTCGACATTACTCGAGGTCCCAGTCCGCATCTGCGCGAGTTGGAGCGCACCACCCGGCTGGGCGCTCTGCTGCGGCACAGCTTCATCACCTATTACCAGGAGTATCAGTTTGCCTATCCCGGGCATCCCACCATTGGTCCCGAGGATGGCAGTCAGACGCCGGAGGAGCTGGCCGCATGGGACAGGCAGGCGACGCTGAACGGAACCGAGTTAGTGGGATGCCAGCAATCGTTCGGCCATATGGGTGGAGTGTTGCAGCGGCCCGCATACCGGCATTTGGCCGAAAATCCGGACATACTGAACCCCACCGATGAACGCACATATGCGCTACTGGAGGACATGATCGGCTCGCAGGCGCGCCTGACATCCAGTCCGCTGTTCAATGTGTGCTGCGATGAAACGTTCGGGCTGGGAGAGGGGCCCAGCAAAGCGTTGGCGCAGGAGATCGGTGTGGGCGGCGTATATGCCCGTCACATGCAGCGGGTGCATCAGATAGTATCCCGTTTTGGCAAGCGCATGATGATGTGGGGCGATATCATCACCATGCACCCGGAACACTTGAAGAGTATTCCTCGCGACACGGTGATGCTTGCCTGGGAGTATGCCCCGTTAGGGTCGTTCGAGTCCCGTATCGCGCCATTCCGGGATGCGGGATATGAATATATGGTCTGCCCGGGCACGAGCTGCTGGAGCCGACTGCTTCCTGACATGCGCGCCGCCGAGATCAACATCCGGAACTTCGTGCGTGACGGACTCAACGGCGGTGCATCGGGAATGTTGAACACGACCTGGGGAGATGACGGTGAACTGATGTTCGCCCTGAACTGGCCCGCGATCGCCTGGGGCGCTGAATGCAGCTGGAATGGCGAGGCTGCGGATTATGACCGGTTCCTGAATCGGCTGGGCGGTGTGCTGTTCGGTGAATCCGGATCCCGTTTCGGTGATGCGGTGCGGCGGTTGAGCCGCCTGCACAGCATGGCGGAAACGGACGGCCTGTTCAACAGCCGCTTCTGGCGGCAGGAGGGTAGTTCGGTACCTGTAACCCGGGAGCAGGCGCGCACGAATGCCGAAGCCATGTTGACCGTTATCGACCCGGCGCTGGAGGACTTGCAGGCGCTGCGGGCTGATGCGCGCTATGAACGTGAGCTGATCGATCGATGGCTGTTCGCGGTCGAACGGATTCGGCTGATCCCGGAGCGGCGATTGGCGCTGTTGGATGCATCGCAGCGTTATGTCACGGCGTATACCAACGAGGACGCTGCGCTGTGTCGAAAAGCGCTGTCCGATGCCTACACACGCCTGCGCCAGATCGTCGATAAACATGTTGCCTGCCAACACGCCTTCGTACGGCACCGGAGGTCGGAGCACAAACGGTTCGGAGAGTCCTGGATCACCGGTCGGTTTGACCGCCTGATTGCCGACTGGGAGGCCCGACGGCGCGCGGTGGGTAATGCGCTGAGCGCGGCGCAGCCGGTGTCGCCCGCTGACGCCGGACTGCTGGCGGGTGAAACCGGCCGCCGGTCACAGGCGGCTATACGCGTTACGGAACCGGTTCCATCGGCCGCCTCTTGGGCGGTAATGGAAGCGACGGAGCGGTTCCGGATTACGCTTCAGCCCGACACGGCCGATCGCGCAGATCAGCCCTTGGAGCTGGCGTTGCCCGGCGGGCCTTGGCGTGATGTCATCGTTACGCGGCTGGCGCCCGACGGGACGCAACAGCCGTTGCCGTCGCAACTGGAGGGGGGACGGCTGGCCGTGGTGTTACTGCCGGGATCATGGCCTACCGGTGAGTCCCGCGCTCTGGTGATCTACCCGTTACGGCGCGCGCGAGTTTCCCGTTCTTCATCGCGACTGACCCGTGTCTCACCGATGCTGTGGCGGCTGGATGATACCGCCTGTTCGTGGACGATAGGAGCGGAGGGCGCCCACGTCTACCGATGGGTGATCCATGCGTTGGATGGATTGGATGTGACCCATCCGGGCGACACGGATTGGGCCGGTTTCGGAGACATCAACGGAGTCCACCGGAACGCGCGGAACCGAGTCAACTGGACGGTCGGTTTATGCCGGGCGGTGTGTGCGCTGGAAGACACCGCAGGGCTGAAGCGCACGTATACGTTCTGGAGCGGTTGTGACTGGATGGAGTGCCAGCTGGATCGCGGAGTGAACTGGTTCAGCTGCTACGATGATGAAACCATACTGGGTGTACGCGGACGCTGGCACGGACAGGCGCTCTTCTCCGACGGTTACTCCGGCCCGGTGTTGCCCATGTCGGCGGATGCGTCGAAATGCCAGATCCGGCGCGGCGGAGTGCGCTGGTGCTGTAAATACGCGCCCAATGGGCCGGCAATCGCCTTGCTGACGCCCGAAGTGCCTGCCGGACACATGGTGGGGCCAGGCGGAGGCATGGGGGGTGTCTGTCTGGAAGGAGGCTGGGAGAACGCCAGCCATCTGGTGATGGTGGGCGGCTGTGCCGATGCTGATATGCCCCAGCGGTTGAACGCTCTTTGTCGTGCGCTCGATTACTCGACCCCGCCGAAGGTCATGATGTATCCAATGGAGAGACGGGGAAAGGAGGCAACAGAATGAATACTGCTGTATTATGGACGCTGATTGCCACGGCGATTTGTACAGCCGGAATGGCATGGGGAAAGGAGTCTTCCATGAGTGCCGAGATAGAACGTGTGCCGATTCTTCTGGACACCGACATTGGAAACGATATCGACGATGCGGTCACACTGGCGTATCTGCTGAATCAACCTCGATGTCAGTTGTTGGGCATCACCACCGTCAGCGGTGAGGCGGCCAAACGCAAGGCCTTGACAGAATGGATTCTGGAGGCCGCAGGACGTACTGACATCCCGGTGTTCAGCGGGCAGGATGCCGCGCTGATGGGTGACACCATGATCAACCACTGTCCCCAAGCGCCGGCACTGCCCGCCGGGCGGCCGATCACCGCTTCGGATCCCGGTGAGGCGGTGCGGTTCATGAGCCGAACCATTCGCGCAAATCCTGGCAAGGTGACACTCCTGGCGATCGGTCCGTTGACCAATGTGGCGTTGCTGTTTCTCACCGATCCCGAAGCGGCCAAGCTGCTGGACCGGCTGGTGCTGATGAACGGCCGCTTCCACAACTCTCTTCCGTGGCTGCCGTTGCGTGAGTGGAATGTGGAGAACGATCCGCTGGCCACGGCAATCGCGTGGCGCGCCCCGGTGCGCCAGATCCTCTCCGTGGGTATAGACACCACAGTGCGCGTCAGCCTTCCGCGTGCCGAAAACGAAAAACGTTTCATCGGCCCGGTATGGGAACCCGTGAAGAAGATGGCGGAAATCTGGTACAAAGCCACCGACCAGATTACGTATCATGATCCGTTGGCGGCCGTGTCGATCTTCGAGCCCGGTTTATGCAAATGGGAAGTTGGCAAAGTGGAAGTCGAAATCGGCTCAGAGCGTGTCTCGGGAATCACCCATTGGTATCCCAATGCGGAGCCCAAGACGCACACCGTCAGCTCGGATGTGGATGCCCGGCGGTTCTTTGAACACTTTTTCAGCGTATTTCGGTAAACGGCCATGCAGGCGTGTGCGTGGCCATCGCCACCCGGGCATGCGTGCCGCTGCCGCGCCGATGTACGCGTTTCAAAAACGCGATGAGTAACCGCCGAAGCAATGCAGGGGCGGGATTTGCCCCGCCCCTTTGGGGTGAAGTGGCCTTCGGCCACGGGGATGAAGCGGCCCTTGCAGGCCGCGGGAGTGTCGGCGCTGCGCGCCGGGGGTGAAGCGCGGTGCGTTTTCACGCCCCGCGCTGGGAAGGTGCGGCGCTACGCACCGCGGTTGCGGCGTTGCCGCATCGATATAGGGGCGGGGTTCGCCCCGCCCCTTTGGGGTGAAGTGGCCTTCGGCCACGGGGA
>CAZYPZ010000014.1:0-106874 GCA_964650005.1 uncultured bacterium
CAACTTTGCCACGCATGGCACTTGGACATTTTTACAGAAACGGTGTTACACAATCCGAACAGCGCGTAATCGGTATGTCCGCCCCACTCCTCCGGAACCGGTGCAGACGGAGAGTTGGTGCGATTGTGTACAGACCAATCACGGTCAAATGCTGCAAAATAGAACGGATCGCGGATATCCAGCGGCGGTGTGTAAGCACGCGATACCGGAGAGACCTCCAATCGGTTCCGCTTGGGTATCACCGTCACATCCCTTGTGTACCACCGACAGCCGAGATCCTCTTCCAGAAAGGCATAGACGGCGTTCAGAATTCCGCGTCTGTCGCCCCCAATGAGGTAAATGTTACGTCCGTCGACAGCGAGCGCGTAGCCGTCAGCTCCTGGCCGATTGCGCAAATAGGGATGGCGGCACTGCCTGAGGGCGTACGTCTGCCCGATACTGATGAAAGGACCTTGCACGGGATTCATACGGACGGGAAACTCCGCCCCGCTAATTGCTTTCAGCCAATATGCCAAATCGTTTGCCGCCTTGCGCTCCGTTGTGCTGGGCCGTTCTGGCAACAGGATGACGTATAGGGATCGGCCGCCTCGAGCCAAAGTCAGAGATCCGGATGCATCTCCCTTTGGTAAAAGCGCATTGATCCAAGTTAACTCCGCAGTTGCCTGTATAGGCATCGCACAGAAGAGCAGTAGACCGCACAGGCATAATGGGTGGTTAAGTCGCATGGTTGTCCTCCGGAGACTTCCGCTGATGGTCGATCATCAAAGCTGGCGTGGACATTGCGACAAACAGATACGACTAATCGGAACTGAGCCCCTGCCCTACCCTTGCCGATCATGAGTGATGTGCCTGGGTGGTCCGATACATCGCGGATGTTACCGGTAAGGCAGGACGCCAGACACTTGCGGCACGTCCAGACGGTCCGCGAAATGGTCATAGAATCTAAGGAAATGGAAACGCAGGCACCGGGGCGCAGCCCTTCAAAGTAGTGCCGCGCGACAGACTGTCGGGATGGCCCATCCGGATCAAACGCAACGAGCCATTGCCTTAAATGGGGAAAGAACAGTGATTGCCACTTGTTTGCGTCATCAGCGAAGTAACCTGCCGAAACGAGCATTGGCAGCACTGTTTCCACAATACCGCGTGAGGCAACCAACGCAGCTACAAGCGCCATACAATAGATCGCCAGCAACTCGTGTGGAGATACGTGATACCGAAACCATCCGTTCAGGCGATACACCGTGATCATCAGGAAGAAAAAAGCCAGCGCAGCAGGCGGTATCTGCTGAGAACCGATCAGAACTCCGTGTTTTTGCAACAACTCCGCGCACGATACAGTAGCCGCGATACCGGCTGAAACAATAGCGCCTGCCACCAGTATGCGCGCTCTCATCACCGACGGTTGGCGTTCCGGCTGTGCATCTGACATGCCTGCTCCAAGATCTGCCGATTACAACGGCGCGGCAGAGGCATTAGACACGCAAATATCTAGGTTTTTACCCGATGCCCAAGCAAAGCGATACCCAACGTATCACCGGGGAAAGTGCAGACTGCAGCGCTGTGAAAGCGCTCGATGGGAACAGACCAAGCAATAGCGTGCCAATCGCACAGACGGTCAGCACAACGGCGCTTCCCATAGACACGGGAGCCATCGGTGTCTGCGCAGGATCAGAGAAATACGCACTGCGCACCACGCGTAAATAGTAGAACGCGGCGATGACACTGTTCAACACCAGGGTCACGGCGAGAATGATGCCAATTGTGGTCTGAGTCGCGATGACACTCCAAATGATCAACAGTTTTCCCATGAATCCCGCCGTGCCGGGGATACCGATCATGGAAAACATGAAGACAGCTAAAGCGAATGCCGACCAAGGCTGACGCGCGGCAAGGCCTGCGATTCTTTCAACGGTGGGCTGTTCCTCCCCATTGACACAGGTCAAACCAACCACCGTAAACGCCCCAACCGTCATCAGTACATAAGCCGCAAAGTAGAATGCCAGCGCCATATTGGCGGTGACGGCGACAGCCGCCATCAGGTAGCCGGCATGGGAAATAGACGAGTACCCGAGTATGCGCTTGACATCTCTCTGCGCCAGCGCCGCCAGATTTCCCCAAGTCATCGTGATCAATGCGAGTACAACGACCACCGTTTGGAACACTGGACTGGCAGGGCTATCGACCACATTCATCGCCAGCCGCAACAGTACCGTGAATGCAGCGACTTTGGCTGTACATGCCATGAACAACGCACTGGATACAGGCGCGCCTGTATACACATCCGGCGCCCACATGTGAAACGGTACCAGAGCCGCTTTGAAACCAAAGCCAACCAGAAGCAACGCCATGGAAGCATACAGCATCAGTTGACGCTGTGGTTCGTCGGTCGCCAGTTGAGTAACACCCGATAGATTGAGATCACCCGTTGCGCCGAACCACAGGCTCATCCCATATACCAGAAAACCCGAGCCAAATGCTCCCAGAAGAAGGTACTTGAGCGCCGCCTCTTCCGAACGTCTGTCCTGGCGGTCCAAACCGGCCAGCACATACATGCTCAACGACATGATCTCCATGCCGATGAACAATACGATCAGGTTACCGGTCGCAGCCATGACCATCGCGCCGCAGACGGCGAACAGCACCAGTGCATAGTACTCTGGCGTGCGTATGCCTCGGCGCTGCAGATAATCGCCGGCCATCCCGATAGCCAAGGCGGCGGTTGCCACCAGGATCAGTTGAACGACTACGGTAAGTGAGTCCACCACGTAGAGTTTGTTCAAGCTCGATCCCTGGGTGCCGGCCTGTCTCAGGATGAAACCTGCAGTGACAGCCAGACCTGCCAGTGACAGACCGACCGCGGCGCGCTGGTTGCGCAATCCGGTCAACAACACCAAAATTGCGGTAATGGTAATCGCCAGCTCAGGCGCAACCACCTGTAGTGCGATATCGACCGATGGAAACCGGATATCCACCCTACCCCCTCCCCTCGGTCACGGACGCGGCGATGGCATGCAGCAGTTCAGGAGGCGTCTCTGTTGGAACGGAGCATCCGGGCGCGATTATCAGATGCCGGCCATTGGTCCAAATCAGCATCTCATCGACTTCATGTCGAATCTCGGCCGGTGACATCGAAGTGAACGAGGCTTCGTTGATTCCTGTCATGATACAGCGGGCGCCGGCGGCTTTGACCTCCTGTACTGTGGGGTTAGGCAGACGGACCGACCAAGAGACGATATCTGCCAGGTTGCACAAAGGCGCCAAAAGATCCAAATAGATACGCTCACCATGCAGATGCACGATGCGGTGGCCGGGTTGTGCGCTGTTGAGGATCTGAAGATCCAGTTCCGCCAAATAGTCTTTGTAGATATCGCGGCTGAAAAAAGCCGGTTCTGCACCCGAGACAGCCAGGTAGGTATACACATCCTCACGTGACAGCACAGAGGCGTACCGTTGAAGCGTCTGGGCAATGATACGCATGCCTGCAGCAATGGCTTCCGGATGCGATTGCATTTGTGCGTCGAGCGTATGACCGCTCAATTCACGGGCATAGTAGGCGGGGTTAAAGACGGTGTCGGCAATCGGCACATCTGGCCCCACATGCTTTCTGATGGCGCGTAATGCTTGTAATTGACATCCGAAGTTGCCCGTTTCGGGATCCAGCGGTGACAGGCGCTCCCAATCCTCCGCAGTGGCTAATCGCTCAAAGCCATCCGGAAGGGGGTACGGAATGTCATGCATGACTTTGAGCAGATCTGGTCTATAGGTGTCATAGAAAGTGCATACCGCCTCGACCAGAGGTTCGCCGGCTGCTTGCTCCGGAGGGAAATGGTACCAAAAGGTATACGGGATACGGTCCACGTCCTGATCATGGATTGCCGCATCAATGCGCTCTCGGGATGTCATTTATTCACCTCCTGCGGGCGTTGCCGGTTGCAGTTGGGCTTCCTGACTAGACCATGACGCGTCGGTGACATGTCGCGCCTGTCGCACCAGATTATCAATCGATGCTTTGGACTTGTCCGTTAACGTGGTCGGGAACAACCCGATCCAGAACACCAATACGACCAGTGGTACGATGGTGAGCAGTTCCCAACGGCTCAAATCTTTTAACTTGGAGTTGGGTTCGCCCGCTGTGCCTAGGAACACACGCTGGAAAAGCCACAGCATGTATACCGCGCTGAGAATAACGCCGACCGTCGCCACGATTGCCAGTTTTGTTTGCATATAAGCACCCACCAGGCATAGCAGCTCCCCGACAAAGCCGTTAGTGGTCGGCAGCCCCACTGAGGACAGCATGATAAGCAGGAATATCGCCGCATAGACCGGCATCACGGTCTTGATGCCCCCGTATGCGGATATCTCACGGGTATGCCGTCGCTCGTAAAGAAAACCCACCAACAGGAACAGCGCCCCTGTGCTGATCCCATGGTTGATCTGCTGTAACAGACTGCCGGTGAGGCCTTCGGTGTTTAAGGCAAACAATCCCAACATCACAAAACCGAGGTGGCTCACACTGGAATATGCGACCAGCTTTTTCATGTCCGGCTGAACCGCGGCAACTACAGCACCATAGATGATCCCGATGACGGCCAACCACCACAGTAATGGCGCAGCGATTTGGCTGGCGTCCGGAAAGAGCGGTAGACAGATCCGCATGAACCCATAGGTGCCCATTTTCAGAAGAATGCCCGCCAGGATCACTGAGCCGGCCGTGGGCGCTTCGACATGGGCATCCGGAAGCCATGTGTGAAACGGGAACATAGGCACTTTGATTGCAAACGCCAGGGCGAAGGCAGCAAACAGCCACATATGTGCTGAAATGAACCCGTGCTCGGCCAAGTAGTTTTGAATGAACAACAGGTTAAACGTGTGCGCCCCTGTCTGTTGAAGAACCCATATGTGTAACCAGATGATCGCGACCAGCATCAGCGCGCTGCCCAGAAACGTGTAGAGGAAAAACTTGATCGCCGCATAAACCCGGCGCTCGCCGCCCCAGATGCCGATTAACAGGTACATGGGGATCAGCATGAGTTCCCAAAACAGATAGAACAGCACCAGATCCAGCGCACAGAACACGCCCAGCATACCCGTTTCCAAAACCAGCAGACTGACCATGTATTCCTTGACACGCCGTGTAACCGTAAACGAGAACATTACCGACAGAACGGTCAATAACGCGGTTAGCAGCAGCAGCCACAGACTGATACCGTCTACACCCAAGTGGTAGGTAATACCCAGTTGCGGGATCCATGGCAGATGAACCTGCATCTGAAATGCGGCTGTATCATCGCGAAACCCGGTAGTCATCCAGATCGCAATAGCCAGAGTTAACAGGGCTCCGGCAAGTGTGACATAACGGAGCGTCTGTAAAGCTCGCGCCGGTATAGCCAAAAGAATGAGTGCAGCCACTGTTGGTGTGAACACCAGATAGGTCAATATGTGTTCGGTCATGTTCACTCCTTCACCGCAGCAGCTTCGACCCGGCAACCAGCAGCCAGCCCAAAAGAATCACTGCACCGGCCAGTGTGGCGAGTGCATACCCGTGAACGAGCCCGCTGTGTAGCGAGCGCAGTCTGTCTCCCAGCCATCCGGTGGCTCGTGCTGTACCGTTTACCAGCCCGTCGATCAACCAAACATCGGCAATCTTCCAGGTGAACGTCGCGATGGCGTTTCCAACTATAAGCGCCAGAATGCGGCTCAACAATGCATCATAGCCGTACTGAGCCTGCATCAGGCGCAATATCCACGCGGGACGCATTTCAATGTCCGGCATACGCTTGAAATAGATCGTCGCCCCTACAGCGATGCCAAGTAAAGCCGCCACAACTGATGCCGCCACTAACGCCCACTCCAGACTCAGAGGTAAGTGATGCGCCACCACAGGAAATGCCTGATTGTGCGGCTCACCGACGCTCGGGCTGAGAAACGCCCCAAACCTGTCTGGCCAATGCAATGCAGGGAATCCGCCCAAAACTCCAGCGCCGATACTGAGTATGGCCAGGATAATCAACGGAACGGTCATGGTCGATGGGCTTTCGGCAGGTTCGTGATGCTGTCCGTGATGGCCGTCATTAGCATGCGACCATCGCGGTGTGCTGAAAAACGTAAGCCCGACCAGACGCGTCATGTAAAAAGCCGTGAGCAGCGCGGTTGCCAGGCCGATCGCCCAGAGAATATGTCCATATGGTGATACTCCATATGCAGCCGCCAGAATGGCGTCTTTGGACATGAAACCGGACAACGGCGGAATACCGCTGATGGCCAGCCAGCCGATGATCATGGTGATGCCTGTTATCTTGAGCCGTCGGTAAAGGCCTCCCATGCAGCGCATGTCCTGCTCATGATGCATCGCCATGATCACCGAACCGGCGCCCAAGAACAGAAGCGCCTTGAAGAACGCGTGCGTGGTCACATGAAACATTCCGGCGCTGTAGGCCCCTACCCCGCAAGCCAAAAACATGTAGCCGAGTTGGCTCACCGTGGAATAAGCCAGCACCTTTTTGATATCGGTCTGAGCGATTGCAATGGTAGCAGCGAAGATCGCGGTGAAAACCCCCATGCAGGCCATCACCAGTTGAGCGGTAGGCGATGCAAGGAATAATGGGCTCAGACGCGTCACCATGACCACCCCAGCGGTTACCATCGTGGCTGCATGGATCAGTGCGGACACCGGTGTGGGCCCTGCCATCGCGTCCGGCAGCCACAAGTACAAAGGAAATTGGGCGGACTTGCCCGCAGCAGCCAGCAGCAGCATCAAACCGATAAACGTGATACCGGCCGACCGCACGCTGAGCCCTTCGAGAATGTCGGGGCTTGCCAACTGCGACAACAGACCTCCATCGCCCACGAAAGTGACGGTTCCGAACAACAGCAATGTGGCAAACAGCGCGATCAGGAACCCGAAGTCACCGATACGGTTGACAATGAACGCTTTGTTTCCTGCCAGACAGTTTTCCTTGTCCTTGTACCAGAAGCCGATCAGCAAATAGGAACACAGTCCAACACCTTCCCAACCGACGAACATGAGCAGCATGTTGTTGGCGGTGACCAGCATCACCATCATGGCGATAAACAGGTTCAGGTAGGTGAAAAAGCGCGCTGGTTCGGGATCGTCATGCATGTAGCCTATGGAATACAAATGGATCAAACCGCCGACGCCGGTGACAATCAACACCATCAGAATGGACAGCGGATCGATGAGCATCTCGAATCCGGCTGATACGAGCCCGGTATCGATCCAACGGGCAAGCGGCACAACAATCTGCCTGTCGGTCTCCGCGCGCTGCATCAATGCATAAAAAAGAACGCAGGCCACACCGAATGCAGCAAAGACCACCCCGGTGCCAAGGTAACCGACGGTCCGGCGTCCTAAACGCTGGCCCCAAAACGCGTTGATCAGGAAACCCAGGGCCGGCAACGCCACCAGCAGCCAGGCGAGATCGAACGGCTGTTGCATACGGCTTTACCCTACCCCCTGAGAAGACTGAGATCGTCTATGTCGATGGTGTGCCGCAATCGATAGAAGGACACGATGATCCCCAATCCGACCGCCACTTCCGCGGCAGCCACGGCCATTATGAACACGACAAGCACCTGGCCGTTCACCCGATCGGCGAAGTTCGGCAGTGTTCGCGCCAGAGTCAAAAACGACAGGTTTGCGGCGTTTAACATCAGTTCGACGCACATGAAGATCACGATCGGATTTCGTTTGACGACAACCCCGATCGCGCCCATGGAAAACATGAATGCGCTGAGAACCATAAATGCCCAGATAGGTGGTTGTTCCATCCCGATTACTGCCTCCTCTTCGCCATCACAATGGCGCCCACCATGGCCACTAGCAGCAAGATGCTGGTCAACTCAAACGGATACACCCATTGGCCGTACAACGACTTACCCAGTGTCTGAACTGTCCCAACGAATTTGTCATCATTGGTAGGATTGGGGATGTCCATGAAAAAGCGGTACAACCCCCCAACCAGCAGTACAAGCATCGCTGCGGATAAACCGATGGCGAATGGCGCGCGTAAAAAATCGATACGAAGCGCTTCCTCGCCAGACGAGATGTTGAGCAGCATGATGGTAAACAGAAACAGCACCATGATGGCGCCCGCATAGACGATGACCTGTACGGCGGCGACGAACTGGGCGAATAGCATCACATACAGGATGGCCAGAGCCAGGAAATCAACCACCAGCAACAACGCGGCACGCACCGGATTTCGTGTCACGATGACACCGATTGTGGCGGCTACGATAACGGCGGCGATGCACCAGAACAGAAATCCCGCCATCGTCAGATACCTCTCTTGCTCCACCACATGACCGTGGCGATCAGAAACAGGTTGATCAGCGCGACTGGAAGCAAACGCAGCCAGCCGAAACGCATGAGCATGTCAAACCGAAGCCGTGGCAATGTGGCTCGGATCCAGATGAATGCATAGATGAACACAAATAGCTTGCCTATGAACCAGATAGGGCCTGGTATCCAAGTAAACGGCGCAAAGGGTATGGGAGACAACCAGCCACCCAAAAACAAGGTAACCATGACCGCCGAGACGGCGACCATATTGGCATACTCGCCGAGGAAAAACATCGCGAACTTCATGCTGCTGTATTCGGTGTGAAACCCGCCGGTCAATTCAGTTTCCGCTTCGGGCAAGTCGAAAGGAGCACGATTGGTTTCAGCCATCATGGCGATCATGTAGATACCCATGGCGATGGCCCCGAGGGGAAAGAAACGGAACGCATTCCAATTCAATAAGCCCAAAGATCCCTGCTGGGCCAGAACGATGTCACGCATCGACAGGGATCCGGAAAGCAGAACCACTGTGATGACCGCCAATCCCATCGCCAGTTCATAACTGATGGTTTGCGCAGAGCCGCGCAGACCGCCGAGTAACGAGTACTTGTTGTTGGACGACCAGCCCGCGAGCACGACGCCGTACACCGTAAGCGATGCCATGGCCAGCAGGAATAAGATGCCCATATTGACATCGGCCACGGGGGTGAAATACCGGTTTTCGCCCCAGGGGATTACAGCCACAGCGGCAAGCGATGTGGTAAGAAACAACACAGGCGCCAGATAGTAGATCAGGCGGTCACACTGAGCCGGCGTAATGTCTTCTTTGAAGAACAGCTTGATCCCGTCGGCAATCGTCTGCAACAGACCTGCCGGGCCGACGCGGTTCGGACCTTTACGGATCTGCATCCAGGCCAGCAATCGTCGTTCCAGCCATACCAGCAGCGGAACCAACAGCAGAATAAAGCCCAGGACGATCAAAATGCGCACTGGGATATACACCCAAGGGCTGTTGACGATCGTGAGCCAGAAGTTCTGGTCCATCAGCGGGCCCTCCCCTCCGCTGGTATTACGCCCTCACGGGGCGCATCCGGGTCATACACATCTGCATAGCCGGGATACAGCACGCTGGCTTCTCTGAGAATATCGGACTCGCTGTACAGCCGCGTATTGTGACCAAGCCAGGCCGATAGCTCGATCAATATCTGTATATCCGTCCGCCCCGACGGGCTGAGCGGCTGTCGACACGACCAAAAACGCTGTACACGCCCTTCACAATTGGTGAAGGTTCCGGATTTTTCCATGACCGTGGAGCCAGGAAGAACCACATCGGCATATCGTGCGGTTTCCGTCAGCCCACTGTCCTGCACAATCACCAGATCGCTATGTTCCAACGCTCGGCGCGCCCTCTCCTTGAACCGTCCCGAACCGGCGATGTCTGCCCCCAGCAGATAGAGCGCGGTCAGCTCTCCACGCCCGGCGAATTCGAGCATGCGATCCAGACCCAAGCCGGGAGTTTCGGGTAAAGACTCAACCCGCCAGAGCCTGGCCAGATCAGACCGAGCGGCGCGGTCGCGTACCGCCCGATGCCCCGGAAGCCATTCCGGCGTAACTCCCATGTCGTAGGCTCCATGAGAGGATGCGTAGGGCAGCAGGAGATTGATCTCTGCCGGATGGGCGCAACGAGCAATCTCTTGGCGCAGGTCTATCAAGGGATCCACGCAGTCCGCTGCACCTAGCAGCTCCTGTCCGGCCAGCAACACGACTCCCGAACGGGAACGCAGCAGATCACCAGCCAAATGGTTGCTTCCGTCTCGCAGCGCGTCCACCAGTTGGCGTATCCAATGTGCCAGTTCGCCCTGTTCCATAGGGATCCTGTGGGCTCCCGGTATGTACTCTGCAGTGGAGTTGCCCGTGTTGCCAATGACATATACCGGTGTGCCGCGTTTCCTTGCGGCCTTGCGGACACGCAGGAACACGATCGATTGTTCATCCAGCAATGCGCTTCCCAATATGAAAATCGCCGAGGCCTGTTCGATCCGGGCGATTTGAGTGGGCATCCAGCGCCCTCCAGCCTCCATTACCGCGGTCTCGTGGGGATTGTGCCCAACGTGGTCGATGTTATTGCTGCGGAGTGCAGTACGGAAGAATCGCTGGAACAGGTAGAGCTCTTCATTGCTGACTCGTGGTCCCGCAATCCCTCCAATAGACGGCGCGTACCGCTTCAGGGCGTCGGTCAGGTAACGGTATGTCTCGTCCCATCCGGCCGCTTCCAAACGGTCACCTCGCCGCAAGAGCGGGGTAGTCAGCCGATCGTCCGAGTTAATGTGGGCGTGTCCGAACTTACCTTTATCGCAGGTCCACTCTTCGTTGACGGCTTCATTTTCCCGGCCCAGGACGCGGACCAATTGTTGGGGCCGATAATCCAACCAGATGGAGCAACCGTTGCTGCAGTTGGCGCATATGCTCTTCTGTGATTTCAGGTCCCAAGGGCGGGCGCCAAATCGCGCCTGACGATTGGTAAGTGCGCCCACCGGGCAGAGTTCGATCACATTCCCGGAAAAGCGCGACGTGAACACATCGTCGAATGCCGTCGAGATGGTGGTGTCAGCGCCCCGTTTCAGAAACCCCAACTGTGCGTCCCCGCTGATCTCCTGTGTGAAGCGGGTGCATCGGGCGCAGTGAATGCATCGCTCTCGATCGAGGATCACCCAGTCGCTGATGGGAAACGCTTTGGCCGCATGCCTCTTCTGTTCCAGATACCGACTGGAGCCGGCGCCAAAAAACAGCGTATTGTTCTGCAGCGGGCATTCGCCTCCGCGATCGCATACAGGGCAATCCAACGGGTGATTGATCAGTAAAAACTCGATGATGCCTCGTCGCGCTTTGATTACCGCCGGAGTGTCGGTATAGATCACCATGCCTTCTGAAGCGGGCAACGTGCAGGACGTCTGAGGTTTGGGCATCATCCGAATGGAACCGTCTGCCTGAACCGCGCCCACTTCCACAAGGCACATCCGGCAGTTGGCAGCCATCTCCTTGCCAAGCCGCTTGTGATAACAAAAATAAGGGATCTCCACACCGATGCGTCGAGCCGACTCGATGATCATCTCGCCTTTGGGTACGGCCAGCGCCACGTCATTGATACGAATGTTGACCAGCTGTTCACTCATCGGCTCACCCCTCCAGACAGAACAGGGCTGACACCGGGGCTGTCCACCACGCACGATCGCCCATGTGCGATGTAATACTCGAATTCATCTCGGAAGCGATTGATGGCGGCTCGGATGGGCCAGGCCGCTGCATCACCCAATCCGCAGTAGGATCGGCCATCGATTTGGTCGCAGATGTCCAAGAGCAATTCCAAATCACCGCTCTGACCGCCGCCTGCCACGATCCGGTCCAATATCTGACGCATCCATCGAGTGCCCTCGCGACAAGGCGTACATTTGCCACAGCTTTCATGAGCATAGAATGCAGCGGTCCGTCGCATCATACGCACCATGCAGGTGGTGTCATTGAGTACGATCATTCCCCCGGAGCCGAGCATGGTGCCGGCCGCGGCCAGTGACTCATAGTCTAATGCGACGTTGCATTGATCTGCACACAATACAGGTACGGATGATCCGCCCGGGATGACGGCCTTTAGTGTTCCGATGACGCCGCCGGCCAACGTCAGCAGGTCGTGCATCGGTGTTCCCAACTCCACCTCATAGTTGCCAGGCTTGCGAACATGGCCTGATACAGAAAAGATTTTGGTTCCCTTGCTGCGTTCGGTGCCCATGGATGCATACCAGGCGCCTCCATGAGCCAGGATATGCGGCGCTGCGCTGTAGGTCTCTACGTTATTGATCACAGTCGGCGCATACCAGACGCCCTCTACGGTGGGCAGTGGAGCGTGGGGTGTTTTCAAACGGGGCTGACCACGTTCCCCCATCAGACTGCTCATCATGGCGGACTCTTCACCGCACTCATACGAGCCGGCACCCATGTGAACATACAGGTCGAAAGAGACTCCG
Organism: uncultured bacterium; assembly: GCA_964650005.1. Lineage (GTDB taxonomy): Bacteria > Armatimonadota > HRBIN16 > HRBIN16 > HRBIN16 > CAZHSN01. The sequence goes on from CAZYPZ010000014.1 coordinate 12,322, forward strand.
GACCCCATGATATCCGACCCCAAAAGGCCGGCACGGTATGCCTCATCGATGGCTCTGCGTACCGTCAAGGCAGGTTCCACGTACTCACCGCGAATGTATACATATCCGGTCCGCGAGCGGGTGGCATAACCGGCGATGATCATGCCCTCGATCAGCTGATGCGGTTTGCGCATCATCAACTCACGGTCTTTGCAGGTTCCTGGTTCGCCTTCATCCCCGTTGGCGAGCACATAGTGTTCCTGATCGTTGTTCTTGGCGATCCCGTTCCACTTGATCCAGGTTGGAAAACCTGCTCCGCCTCGGCCGCGTAAACCCGATGTTTTGATTTCGTTGATGACCTCGTCACGGTCCATCGTGAGTGCGCGTGACAAACCGGAATAACCACCAATCGCACGATAACCTTCCAGCGTGATGACCTCATCGCGATCGGCATGCTCAAGTAAAATGCGCCGTTCAGCCATCAGCACTCACCTCATCCTGACGAAGGTGGCATGTCACCACTGCATCCGCCATCGCTACAACACCGTACTGATCCTCCTGTCCTTCCAGGGAATCCAAGAGGGCATCGACTTTTTCAATGGTCAGATCCCCGTGGTACTTCGGGCCGACCTGAATACAAGGAGCATGAATACAGTCGTTGATACATTCCACCTCCAGCAGTGTGTATTTTCCGTCTGCCGTGGTCTCTCCAGCCCGGATACCCAATCGATGTTCCAGATGATGCAGAATATCATACGCTCCTCGGGCTGCACAGGAGAGACTGGTGCACACCTCGATCAGAATGCGTCCGACTGGTTGTTTGTTATACATGGTGTAGAACGTGGCGACCCCTTGAACCTCAACGAGCGGCAGGTTCACCAGTCGAGCCACCTCTTCCAGGGCCTCACGCGTTAGCGAGCCGCCGTATTCACGCTGGGCGATCCACAGAGCAGGTAAAAGAACCGATTCTCCTGTCGGATAGTGCCTGCGTAATGCGGCTAGCTGACGAAGCGCCAGGCCGCTGAACCGATGGGCGTATTCCGCGCTGGGCGATTGGACACTATTCATTCGGTCTAGCTGCTCCCCCTACCGGTCGATTTCACCAAGCACGATATCGATGCTGCCGATAATGGCCACCAAGTCAGCAATCAAGTGCCCCGGCGCTATGCGGCTGATAGCCTGCAGATTGATGAAGCACGGCGGGCGCGTTTTCACACGCCATGGCCTGGATCCTCCGTCGCTGACCACGTAGTAGCCGATTTCCCCCTTGGGGCCTTCGATGGGTACATAGGCCTCCCCTTCGGGTGGTCGGAACCCCTCGGTCCATAACTTGAAATGGTGGATTACCGCCTCCATGCTGGTATCCAGCTCATGACGGCTGGGCGGAGCCACTTTTCGGTCATCGGTTGCTACAGGCCCATCCGGGATCCGATTGAGACATTGCCGGATGATTTCGCAGGATTGGAGCATCTCGGCCATCCGCACCAGATACCTGTCATAGACATCGCCTTGCGCACCAACCGGTATCTGGAAACTCACCGAGTCATAGAACAGATACGGCGCCGCTTTTCGGAAATCATGCGCCAGTCCGCTGGCGCGCAGAATAGGCCCGTTTATCCCCAAGTCCAATAACTGCGGTACGGTGATAACACCTACTCCACGCGTGCGCTCTAAAAAGATCGGGTTGGTGTTGAGCAGGCCTTCGTAGTCCTTGACATGACCGGGGAAGCTGTCGATGAACCGCCCGATACGATCGAGCAAACCATCCGGAACGTCATGCCGCCATCCACCCACCTGGATCCAAGAGGGGAACATGCGTACTCCGGACAGTTCCTCGAAGATGCTCATGATCTCTTCGCGTTCGCGGAAGCAGTAGAAAAACGGCGTCATTGCGCCCAAGTCAAGTACATGCGTTCCCAGCCAAACGAGATGGCTGGAGATCCGCTGAAGTTCGCTGAAGATCATGCGCAGCCACGTGGCCCTCTCCGGGATCTTTATATCCAGCAGTTTCTCAACCGACAGCACATAGGCCAGTGAGTTGTTCATGGCGGACAGATAGTCCATGCGCTCTACCAAAGGGATCACCTTCTGGTATTGCTGGTACTCGCATGTCTTCTCGATGCCTGTATGCAGGTAACCGATCTCGGGAGTAGCGCGGACAATCCGCTCCCCATCCAGCTCGAGCAACAATCTTAGAACACCGTGGGTGCTGGGGTGTTGAGGTCCCATATTGATGACCATGCGGCCATCGTCCAGTGGCTCCAGTTGAAGGGCGCCGGGAGATGTGAACTGGCACGGGGTCGGATCGCTCATTATTCTCTCTCCGATGCGCCTGTCAGCCCGTGATATGAGCTGCCGGGATATGGTGTTTGCACCTCTTCAATCGAAGGCCCAAGCGTGCCTCCGTCAAATGCGACCTCTTCACCGCCCAGCGGGAAATCTTTGCGCAAGGGATGTCCAATCCAGTCTTCAGGCATCAGTATCCTTCGCAGATCGGGATGGCCCGAGAATTCGATGCCGAACATGTCAAAGATCTCGCGTTCCGGAAATTCGGCGCCGCTGTAGAGTGCCGTTACGCTCGGCACCGTGGCGCCAAGTGGCAGGCAGATGCGAACGAACAGACGCCTCAGGCTGAAATAGCTATACAGGTTGTACACGATTTCAAAACGGTGCGGCCGACGCCCCAGTTGGTCAATCCCGATCACATCGCTCAATGCGTCGTACGGACCATTGGGACACTGTTTAAGCCAGGATAACAGGTTCAACAGATTGTCCGGCGATGTGACAAGCCATGTGTCGCCGCGAAACGTCTCGATACGCTCTATCCAGTCGCCATGTTGTTCCTGCAACAGTAGGACATCCGGATGTGTGCACCCATCCATGCTACGCGTTCACCTCCGAAACGACCTTCCGGCGTTCGACTTCGTCTACCATTCGGATCGGATTGGGTGCAGCGGGGGGCGCCGCTGACCAGTCAAAGGCGTTACGCCCGATCAAGTAGAAGTATCCCACCAGCAGAATTAAGATGAAAATGGCCATTTCACCCAGCAGATATCCCTGCACGACATGAGGAGCATCCTTGTAGATCACTGCCCACGGATACAAAAAGATGGTTTCGATGTCAAACAGAATGAATAAAACAGCGACCAGAAAAAAGTGTACGGGGAAGCGTTCTCTGGCACTTCCAACGGGGGTGATCCCGCATTCATACGGTATCTCTTTGATCCTGCTAGGCCGCTTGGGGCCGAAGACAAATGACAGCAGAACCATAGCAATCCCCAAGGCGAGGGTGACCAGTATCATGATCACCAGCGGGGCGTAATCACTGAGCATCGCGCATGACCTTCCTGCAGGGTTCAAGTATGCAAACGCCGAGAGTATACCTGATATATCCTATCAGCAGATGGGGGCAGTGAGCACGGCGCGAAGACTTCTGCCCGATCGGTAAACATGCAGTGTCAATGGACGGCCGATCGGTCGACTCAGTTGCCGCGATGCCTGCGCCGTGTCCAGGCGAATGCCGTATGTTCTGACCGTGATGTGTCCGCCTTCCTGCCGCGCAATCAGCTGCTTTACTGTCCGTTCGCGCCAGGCGCACTCTTCCAGTACACGATATGCTTTGGCGAACACGGTATCGATGTACCGATCTGCGCCCAGCAGAGCGCATGATCGCCCCATGGGCGCCCCATCCAGCAGCGTGCACAGACTGCCAATCGCATGGGCGGCGAGGACCTCCGGTTGGGGTGCATAAACATAGATCGGCAATCGAGAAATGGGTGCGGGTTCGGGCCTGGAACCTGCCAGTGTCTGGCCTGACGGAAGACTGACCGCCTGAATGCGTGTACTATTTGCGCAAGATCCATATCTCCAGAGGCATTCCCGGCAGGCATTGTCCCAACCGATACAATCTACGGTCCATCCTGCAGGCGCGGTATGGGCATCCAGCAATGGGGAGACTTTGACAACAGCTCCCTGTGTTCTGTTCACACTCTCGATGATCCATGGTAAAGCCGGCGACCAGTCCACAGGGGACGTCTTCCGGACGCCTGCCTGCCTTCGCGACGGATCGAAGAATACCCAGTCTGCACGTTCCCAGCGCAACGTGGTCAGATCTGCACATACGATCAGCACCTTGTCATGTAGGCCATACACACGCAGATTTTGCCGTGTCATCGCGCAACGCAGCGGATCTCGATCCACGGCGATTACTGGGCCGCGTCGCGCCAGAGTGATCGTGTCGTTGCCGATGCCGCACCCGGCATCGATGACTGTGACGTCCTGCGGATAAAGCGAAGCATGATAAGACGCCAGTATATCGGAAGAGGCCTGCTGGGCAGCCTCGGATGTGAACCACATACGATCTGCCAGGGCGAATCGCTCAGCTTGTCGATTACGTTCACGTTGCACCTGTATGGCCAGCCGCAAGATTGCGGGGTCAGAGGACGAGCGCAACGTCAAAGGCGCCGCATCTCCGTGTTCGCTGACCAATGCGATATAATCCTCCAGCAGATCGAACCATGTGTCGGAGTATATCAAATGATCCACTTCCTTCGATACGGGTCTGATAAGCGCCTGTACTTGAGTTCATCGGGCGTCAAGGTATACTAGGGTTGCGCGCCACGCGCTGACTGTTGTCTGGCTTTCAGAGAGGGGGTCGGCATGGTACAACAGCTTTCCCGATTTCTAACCGGCTTACTGATGATCGCGCTCACCATTCCCGCTGTCGGGCAGACGCCCTTCAACATCCCGTTGGCCGGTGAGATCAAGGACTATAAGACAGATAAGCGCTCACGGGAATTTCAGCGGGAGACGCTCTGGTCCATCAAAGACATGTTGAATCTCAACCTAAGTGAACGCAACCCTGTCAACGATGCCAGCATCATGCTCGACCCATCGAAATTGATCTTATCCACAGCAGCCGATGTACGTGTCTATTTTATCGGCGAAGGTGCCGCCTATCGCAACACACTAGGCTTCAACACCTCGGGGGGAGACTATCGCAATCCGGACTCCCGACTCATCTTCCCCAATGCATCCTCGTTGTTGGGCACCGAGTATACCCAAGGGACACTGGCAAGCGGTAAACGCAATGCCGATAACCCACTTCTTCCGGGGGATTTCGTAGACCTTGGTCGATTTTCAGCCGGCACAACCTTGGACTTCTTCCTGATCGCCAACGGAGCGGCAGGAGGGAAGAATGTCTTCTCGACTCGTACTCAGCTCAACCCGGATCGCATCAACCATGCCGTCGCGTTCACCCTGCCTAACAGCCCGTATCTGATCATCGGTTTCGAAGACCTGCTGGGCGGCGGTGACAGAGATTTCAATGATCTGCTGTTCGCCGTGGACATTGGAGTGGCGAACGTTCAACACCTCGCCGGTTCAGAACCGATAACGCTGGCGATGTTTGGCGCGCTCGGAAGTCTGCTTGTCGTCGCGCGCCGACGCGTCGGCAACCGTCAGCGGACCACTGGGCAGGATAACCTTCACATGGCGTGAAACAGGATCAGCCTGGTTTCAACTCGGGCGTGAGACTGCGCGTATGCGGCTCTATTACCAGCCCGGTTGTCTGCATCCAAGCCGTGGCCCGTTGGATCTCTTCCACGGACCCCTGCAATTCGATCACAGCCGTACCACCTTGTTCAGTAATGGCTGCTTTACGAATGTATACACACACGTCGAACTGCTTTCCCAGACGCCAGAGTAATGGCTCTGCCGCCTGTTCGCCGGTGGCCATTAACGATAGCACCAATGAGGCCATTGTGATCTCCTGAGATTACACTTCCATGGTGATATTGGCTGCAAATAGCAACGTCCGCACCAGCCAATCAAATGGAGTCATGATAGCAGCCAGCAATCCATTCCAGTAAAGGCGCCAGTCCCAAATGCGTCCTCGGCGAAGCAGGCTCCAAAAACGCTTCCATCTCTCAACGCTTTGCCCGCACTGAAGGTATACGGTGGTCAGTGTTGCGATGATCGGTGCCAAGCGACGGTGTCTGCCCAGATTGCTGATCTTGGCGCTTTGCTGGTTCATGCTGCTGGCAAATCGTTCACCCCATTCCTGTCGGCGTTTGTGCAGCCAGGTCGCGGCCCAGATTCGCTCCAACATGAACGCCATACTGACCATTCCGCAGATCAACCCCCAGCTGTCGGCGAGACGTCTCATGGCGTACCGAGGCACCGATTCCCGCGGAAAACACGGACGCCGTTCTGTGCGTCCCTTCAATCTCCAGAAACCGGTGATCATGGGATGGTTCTTCTCGACGTGGAACGCATATCGATACCATGTGATGTTTTTGAAAATCTGCCAGTAATACGCCGGAGACGCGTCGCTGAGAATGCGGATGGCATTCTCTTCAGAGTAGAAGTTGTACCAGGCGTACTCATACGCCTGGTTCCACTCATCGCGCGACATCCGGGGATGATCTGAGACGGCATGGAAACTGTCGTACTGGTTGAGATCGTCACCCATCCATTCGCCGGCGTTGAGCTTATTGAGATGATCTTCGCTGCCGGGCAATGGCGTCAGCATGAAGAAGCTGGCCTGATCAGGCCGCACCACCTCGATCAAGGTGCGCATGTCCTCGCGTACGCTTGCCGCATCGTCAAATGGAAAGCCGATGATGTAGCTGGTGTGAACAGGAATATCCACACTGTGCCAGGCCTCCACCATCTGCCGATAGGATTTGACCTGGTTCTGTCCCTTCGACGCGTGCTTGAGGTTTTCCGGATTCAGGCTCTCCATACCCACAAAAACCTGGGTGCATCCGGCATCGCGGGCTGCTTCTACAAAACCGGGCAACCGGTATGATGGAATGTCCACCTGCATCATGAAGGTGATATCATAGCCTTCATCCCGCAGCCGTTTCAGGCGACCGAACAGGTCGGGCCATTGAGGGTTTCTGGCCATATTATCATCAGTAAAAAAGTAATAGCGTGTTTTGGGATAGTGGCGTTTCACATGCTCTTCGATAACCGCCGGATCCCTGAACCGCATGGTCTGTCCTTGAACATGGATGATGGTGCAGAAGGAACAACGGAAGATGCATCCCCGGGAAGTATCCATCGTGCCCGCTCGACCGACCACGTACTTTTCCGCCAATGTGTCATCCATAACAGGCGGGTTCCATGGCAGTGACAGATCAGGCATGTCTTTTGTTCGGTACTCGCTTTGCAGGTTGTCCGCCAGCGCGTCCCGCAACAGGCCTTCCAGGCGGCCTTCGGCTTCACCTGCGAACAAGCTGACTCCCGCCTTTTTGACCTCGGCCAGTTCAGGTGTCTCCCCTAGAAGCGCCAAGCATCCGCTGACATGAAATCCCCCCAGTACTACCTGGGCGCCGGCTTTACGGAAACGGACGGCCAAATCGGCTGCACGGGGATATTGATTGGATTGAACGCCGGCCAGCATGACAAGAACCCTGTATCCCCGAAACTGCTTCATGATCCGTTCAGGGATAACCAAGCCGACTGTCTCATCGTATAGGTGAACTCGCGCATCGATGCCAGCCTCTTCACTGGCCGTTTCCAGCAAACCTTTCAGCGCATTGATCGTGTTGCTGGGCAATACACCCTTCACGTGGTGGATCACGTAACCGTCATCATCGTATTTAGAGGGTTTGATGACCAGTATGACCAGATCCGGGCGTTTCATTTGTTGGGACATGCATCTCCTTTGAAAACACAGTGTGGAGCTATACGCATTGCGTCTTCATCGCCATTGTACCATCTGCCTCTGGCATGTTGGCCTAGAATGCGCTTATTTGATAGTATCAGACACAGAAAGACTGGTTTCACCGCTTAAGGAGGCCGCATGCGCTCGGTCATCACACGCTGGGGTATCTGGATCATTATCGTCGTTGCCATCGTCGGCTGGGCAGTATATCGAAATGTACAGACACGTACGCTGGTCGATGCTTTGGTGGGAACCGATGTGGCCGCCCAAAAGGCGGCTGCCGCACGACTGGTCGAATATGAGTCGTTTTATGAAATCCTTCAGCAGCGCACCGCTGCGGAGCGTCTGAACGCCGTTAAGGGGCTGGAGGCTTGGGATACCGACACGGGCACCACCACCTTGGTGAATTTCATGAAGGAGCCCGAGCCGCGAGTGCGTGAAGCGATCATCGCAGCGGTCACCCGGTTAGCGGCCAAACATATGGATCAGGTGATCGCCGGATTGGCAAGCGCTGAGACGTTTGTCCGCAACGGTTCGGCGATGGCGTTGGCGGCCCAAGGCGAAGCTGCGGTACCAAAACTGGTCGAGCAGTTGAAGGTTCCGGCTGCGGCCGCCGCCGCTTCTGTAGCGTTATCGCGTATCGGTCCTATCGTGACACCGCAGGTTCTCCCCCTACTGAGGGGCAAAGAGGATGACGCCACCCGGATCGCTGCTGCGGATCTCTTGGGCAAGCTGAAAGACAAGCGCGCCACGCCTGATCTTCTCCGCATTGCCAAAGAATCAGCCACCAGTGCTGCGGCCGTCAGCGCGCTGGCGTCAATTGCCGATCCGCGCGCTAAAGACGAACTGCTCGCGGCTATCAAATCTTCTGCGTTTTCAAGTGAAGTCAGGTCGCAGGCGGCGGTTGCGTTGGGCCGTATTGGTGGCGCTGACTGCATTCAAGCGTTGCAAAACGCCATGAATGAGGATGACCTGTTGCTCAGGGAAGGCGTCGTGCGCGGCATGGCTCAAGCAGGCATGCCGGGCATCAGTGCTCTAATGGCGCAAGTCTCCCATCCCGACAAATCACGTCATCGGATGGCTATCGATGCATTGGGAACTATCCGAAACGGATTATCTGTTCCATCGCTCACCGCATTGTTGAAGAGTCCTGATGCATCTGTTCGGCGCCAAGCTGCCACTGCCTTAGGTGTCACGCGCGCATCTAGCGCGGTAGCGCCACTTGTCGCCGCCCTGTCAGACAGCGATCCGTCCGTTGGCTACAACGCCTCCTTAGCGCTTGGTCAGCTGGGTGCTCCGGGGGTATCGGCCTTGGTGCAGGCGTTGGGTTCAGCCAATCCTACAACCGCGTATCTTGCGGCCCGTGCCTTGGGGCAGATAGGCCCTGCGTCCGTTCCCGCGCTGGTAAATGTCGCTTCCAACACAACGGGTGCTGCCCAGTTGTGGGCCTTGGTTGGGTTGTCTGAGTCAGCAAATGCCGAAGCGGCCAATGCTTTGCGCAATCTGCAGTCATCACAGAAAGTTGATCGGTCGTTGCGTTGGCTAGTCGATGAAGCGGTGATGCAACTGTAACCGCTATAGCACCCACTTTCAACAGGTCCGATCGGTTGAGCGATCGGACCTGTTTTTGCATGACTGTGGAGGTTGGCATGACAGACAATACTGAGCGAGTCAAGATCATTGTTTACGGACGTGTGCAGGGCGTCGGCTTCAGAGCGTTCACTCTTCGATACGCACGCGCGTTGGGCGTACAGGCCTGGCCCGAAAACATGCCCGATGGCTCTGTACATGTGGAGGCTGTGGGCCGTTCAGACCGCATCGATCTGCTTCTCAATATATTACGTTCAGGGCCGCCTTCAGCCCGGGTCGATCGCGTAGAGATTTACGGGCGTTCCTGACGGCGCTGCGCCAGAAGCCAACGGACAGCCCGGCGTCCCTGATGATCGCCGCTCATGATGCGTAGCAGACGGCGTCCCATAGCCCGTGTCGCTTCACGCCGCGATAACTCATAGGCAATACGGATGCCGAACGGTGTTGGGAGAAACCTCAACGTGGACCGCACATGTTGAGGGTAAACCATCCCCAGCTGTCTTTGTGCCGTGACGATTACGTCATGCACAATTCGCGCCATGCCCAATGTGTAGGCTTGTGTCACCAAATCAGGCCATTCGGGTACTTCTCGAACCGCCATAGCAGCCAACACCAGCGCCTCAGGAGCGGATGCCGAGAGAGGAAACCCCCAGCGTGCGCACAAGAAACAGGCTTGTGCTGCAGGTGTAAGAATGGAGGCCTGCGCCGGACTCACCTCTGTTGCTTGAGTCCGGTGCAGTGTCCGTCCCCGAAGTCGGGCGTCTATTCCAGGCACTTGCGTCGCTAATGCCAGCCGGTAACCCGATGGGTGCCAATAATGACGCACCCCGAACACAGGCGATATCAACGCTACTGTGGTGGCTGAGGAATATGCAGACTGCCACTGATGCCGCATCAGCAACGCATGCGTTTGCACCATATGCTGAGGCGGAACGATCACTGCAAGCTGTGTAGGATCCGTAAAAGACATTCCGGCAAAATCCAAAAGGTCTCCGACAAAGCGTCCCGGTGCCGTGGCAACAATACCTTCCTCAGCGCAGCTTGTACAAATCGCACACAAAAGTTCAAACCCCGCACGTTCATCTTCCAAGTACGGATATCGGTCGTCGTGTACCTGACGCCTCTCGATACGGGCATGCATCCGCCAAACCACATCCCTCAGTTCGCCTTCCAAAGGATGTGCCGGTGCGCCTCCCAGCCTTTCCTGTAGCCAGGATGGAATGAGTACCGATTGGCTGGTGGTTAAGTCGTTCATCGCAGTTACTATGGTATCTGATCACAGGAATGGATGCACCGCCCCCTGTCAGGTACAATGAGGCGCGGAGGGCATGGCAGATGAAGCGCATCATAGCCTATTTGGTCATAACGGTCATCGGGGTGTTGGTACTCAGCGTGTTGATCCAATGGGCACGAGAGCAGTCTGTCTCGGATTCGGTTCGTATCGCGACGTTGATCGATCAAACACGTGTAGCGATCGAGCGGCGTGACACAGCTTCTATCATGAACAACTTGCATACAGACTTTGTGGCGTTCGGCAATAATCGCGAGCAAACGCGAATGCAGTTATTCGGATGGTTTCGGCAGGGATATCGACTGTCTCTTTCGGTGACTGTCAAAGACATTCGCGTGCAAGGTGAAACGGCGCGTGTCAATGTGAACGCCGCAGGCGAGATACGCTCAGACAACGGGCGTGTGCCGTTCCGCGTTCCGGCAGTACTGACGCTTCAACGAACGCCAAGCCGATACATGCTCGTGTTGCCGATACACTCCTGGAAAATCACCGGATTGGAGACCACGTTGCCCGATGAGTTTACCCCGTAATAGCCGTTTTGTGTTGTGCGACACGCATGTCCACACGTTTCGATCCCATGATGGACGAAGTGCTCTAACGGAATACTGCGCGATGGCGAACTCCCTGGGTATGCGGTATCTGGGCATTGCAGAGCATAAGGACTTCGATCCTGATGATCCGGTGGTAAACCACTACGACTATCGGTCATTCTGGAATGACATCAACGCAGCCCGTGAAACCTGGGGCGATCGTGTTGAAATCCTTGCTGGCGTCGAACTGGACTATCAGCACTGGTTTGAGCCTGAACTGATCGCCTGGCATGCAGGACACCATTTCGACTTTGTGATCACATCCGTCCATCATATCGATCGGCGGATGTTGATGACTGACGAGTATTGCACGCACTACGGCTCAGCAAAATCAGCGTATGAAGCCTATTATGAAGCCGTGTATCAGAGCATTCGATCAGGCGCGATCGACATCCTCGGGCATCTAAACTATGTCAATAAACGAGGAGTCGCCAAGTATGGTGAATGGATATTCGAGGAATACACGACACATCTGAAGACTCTGATGTCTGAGATGATCAAACGCCAGGTGGCTTTGGAGGTCAATACGGCCGGTCTGCGCCAGGCGGTTCGAACTCCCTACCCGGACTGGACGGTGGTCGAGCTCTATTACGATATGGGCGGACGACTGATCACGTTGGGCTCAGATGCCCATGTTGTCACCGATCTGGCGCATCGGCTCAATGAGGCCTGTGCGATGCTTTGGCAGATCGGTTTCCGCGAACTGACGATACACAGAAGTCGTGAACCGCAAATGATCCCGCTAATCGAGCCCGGTTGAGGTGCTTCGCTTACGTAGTGAGCGGTAGCTGAGCATTAACACTCCGAGGCCCAGTCCGAACAGCAACACATCCACGGCCAGCAGAATGGTGGCCCCCAACTGCGTGGTGAACAGCGTCACCGGTTCGGTACGCCATGCATTCAACGCCTGTCCGCCGAACTTGACGAACTGAATCCCCAGTGAAGCGAAGGTCGTAGCCAGCATGAAGAGTGCTGGTATCAGGGTAAACAGGGTCGGCTTCTTCGTATGGGATAACCAAGCTGTCGCTGCAATTAAAGATATGGCAGCCAACAGCTGATTTCCTGTGGCGAATAGAGGCCAAAGCACTTGGAAGCCGTTAGTCAAAGCCAATATGAGCATGGCAGCCACACAGATCAGTGCGTTCACCCATGCTGATTTAAGCAATACCGGCACATTCTGCCGGAAAACCACTTGCCACAACTCCTCCAGCAGATATCGGTTCAGCCGGACGGCGACATCCAACGTTGTGACGGCAAATCCTTCCACTAACAGGATGCCAAACACGGTTCCGTACGCCGTTGGTATGCCGAATGTGTGATGGGCCATCTGTCCGACGGAAAACGCAAAAGCGAGGATGGGGTTCGACTTTGCCCCGGGTTCGGTGGGCCAGACGATCTGCATGTATTGAGCTTGGCTCAGGAATGTGCTCACCACCAGCAGAACACCCATGGCCAGAACCGCTTCCAGAAGCATGCCGTTGTAACCAACAGTCCGTGCATAGGACTCTTTGGGCAACTGTTTGGACGTCGTGCCAGTGGCTACCAGCGCGTGAAATCCTGATATGGCGCCGCATGCTACAGTGATGAACAGCATCGGCCATATAGCGCCGAGCGGCGGTACAGATGCGGAAACCGGTAGAAGATTCATCTGCATGGTCTGGCCATGCAGACCCGCATTCACAATACCGACCACTAACAGGAATATCCCCGCATACAGTATCTGAACGTTTATGAAGTCTCGCGGCTGAAGAAGCAACCAGACAGGAACCCCAGCGGCGATGAACACGTAGACACCGATGATGATTTGCCAAACGTGCGGCGCCAGTTGAATAGGTGCAAGATGCCCGACAATGATAGAGGCGATACAGATCACCGCAGCAAGTGGGTAGGCGACCCGTGATGAGATCTGCCGTCGATAGATCAACCAGCCGAGGACCGGTGAAAGTGCAGTAATGATTACCACCGATGTCGAGGCGATTCCGCCAATCACTCCTTTGGCGACACCGTTCTCATGCACCACACGCAATAGCCGCTGATGTTCATCCAGACGGAGCAGTTCCAGTGGCAGACGGCTGGTCAGTGATACCGCAGTCATTGCGAGGAACGAAGAAGTGACCAAGACCAACATCACCAGTGTCAGACCGATAAACAGCGCAAATCCACGCTCACCGAGCACGCTCCGGGTGATCTCTGCAATCGATCGACCCCGCTCGCGCAAACTCATGTACAACGTGGTGAAGTCATGTACTCCCCCGATGAACACCGAGCCGATGATAACCCAGAGCCAAACCGGCATTACTCCAAATAACAACGCCATGGTAGGGCCGACAATGGGACCTGCCCCTGCAATTGACGCAAAATGATGCGCGAATACCACGTTGGGATTGGTCGGCACGTAATCACGCCCATCATCGATTTCCACTGCAGGCGTAGGGCGGGATGGGTCCACGTCCAGTTTGCGGGATAACCATGCCCCATATATACGGGCAGCACCCCATAGCAACACAGCCGCTGCGATCATCGGTATGAGCAGGTTCATTGTTGTTCGGTCCTACGGGTCACATGAATTTGTGTCTCGATATTATACTTACACAGAATCGGCGGAGCGGACGGGAGATGCCCCTTTCAGAAGTCGACAGATGCCGATCCCGCACAGCGCACTGAACGGAAATACCAGGAGCGCCAGTGATAGCCCCACGTGATCTCCAAGCCAGCCAACGGCCGCATTGGCAACCATGCTGAGTACAGATGACAGTGTAATGACAACGCCCATGGCGTTTCCATATGTATCGGGGAATGCCTGTTTCAGCAGCACCATCAGTGTTGGAAACAGAATGCCGGCGAAAAAGCCAACGGCAGATAGCGCCCAGGCCAACGATGCAGACATGGCTCCTGCTACGCCGAACACGGCACAGACGAACAATGCCCATGTAATAGACCTTACATAACCGATACGTTCGATCAAATAGCCAGATACCAGCCTGCTGATGCTGAACAAGATAAAGAACAGTGACAACGCCTGTGCAGCCGACGGAGCCGGAAACGCGCGATCTGTTTGCAGATATAACACAAGCCAGTTTGCCGTCCCCAGCTCCACCACCAGGCACAATCCGGTTAACGCAGTATATAACCATATAACGCGGTGCTTGAGCAGTCCGAAGATGATACCACGTGCATGTTCGTCTGGCTCGCCGTTCTCTGCTGGTGTTCGATATACCAAATAAGCTCCAACGACCAATGTGAGCATTGCGGCAAGATAGGCTGTGTACCAAGGGTGCTGTTGGGCGATCAGCCAGACGGTTACCGGAGGGGCCACGATGGAGCCCAACCCATAAAACATGTGGATCACGTTCATGGTCACCGCAGGACGGTTCCCTGCGGCTGTCATGCATAGCGAGTTGACGCCCACTTCAAAAAAACCGAAGCCCAAGTGTATCACCAGATAGGCCAGCAACACCGTCGGGAAGCTGCCTGTGAACGGAAACATCAGAATGCCCAAGGCGGTTAACAGATACCCGGACAACATCACGAGCCGTGCGCCCAGCCTGTCGTGCAGCCATCCGGATAAGAGTGTTGACACATGATAGGCAACGGAACAGGCAGCCAGCAACAGGCCTATGTGGGCGTGATTGACACGGTACTGATCGCGCAGAAGGGGCAAGACCGGCCCCCGGATGTTGTACACGATACCGAAAGACACCATGCCGACGCAGGCGGCCGCTATGACCAGCCAGCGATGATCAGGTGCTTCCTCTGTACTCAGCACCGCTCAGTGCGATTCTGGGTGCCTGGCCAGTGTGTTGCGCACCGCAGCGATCAGCATCTCCACGGTAAATGGCTTCTGCAGGAAGTTCACCGCTGAGTCGTTCACCCCGTGCTGCAAAACCACTGTATCGGTGTACCCGGATATAAACAGCACAGGCAGTCCTGGATAGGTTGCCGATAGCCTGTCGGCCAGTTCCTTTCCGTTCATGCCCGGCATGACGACATCGGTCACCAACAGCCCAATGGGCTTCTCGCCGGTCCCATATACCTGAACACAGGCATCCGGCCCTTCGAATCCCTGCGCTTCGAAACCGTGCTCTTTCAGAGCGCGTACGGTCATATCGCGTACCAGGTCGTTGTCCTCGACAACCACGATCGGCCCCCGATGGATCTGTTCCTGAATATCCTCGGCGCTGGGTTGGCCTTGGGTGATGGCTTCCGGTTCTGATTCGTAATAAGGCAGGAAGACACGGATCGCGTTCCCCCGCCCCGGGGCTTCGGTTACCAGCACGTGGCCCTTTTGCTGTTTGATCAGGCTGTAGGCTGCTGACAATCCAATACCGGCTTTGTCGTTCTGGGCGCTTGTGTTGTCCGGGTCCAACAGTCGTGTCAAACGTTCTGAGTCGATCCCCTCGCCCGTGTCCGTAACCGTGACACACGCATATGTTCCCGGTTGCAGAGCCGGAGTTTGACGAGCCAGCTGTTGGTCCACTTCAATCACGCCGGTGTCCACTGTAATCAATCCGCCCAGAGGCATGGCTTCCTGAGCGCCGAGCCCCAGGTTCACCAAGGCCTGTTCCAATTGCGAGGCGTCACCCAGTACGGTGCCGGTAGTCGGAGATAACAGCACTTGCATGGTGACGTCCTCCCGCAAGACGCGTCGCAGCACATCGGCGGCCCGAGCGACCACGCGGTTCAAGTCGACCGGAGTCATATGTACAGCACGGTTTCGGCTGTAGGTCAAGATCTGTTGGACAACCTGTCGTGCGCCCTCGGCTGCCGCCCGGATGCGGCAAATCGCTTCTTGTGAAGGATCGTCCTGCATTTCCATCGATAGAATCTCGCTGTACCCTAAAATCGGGGTCAACAGGTTGTTCAGTTCATGCGCGACGTTTTCCGCCAGGATGCCCACGGATTCCAGCCGCTGGGATTGTCGGAGCCTCTCTTCAAGCGCCAGCTCTTCGGTCATGTCGTGAACGATACAGACCAGACCGATGCCATACCCGTTTGCGTCTCTCAGCAGCGTCGTCGCCGAGCGGACAAGGAAAGTCGTTCCGTCCCGGCGCATATGGGCAACAGATCCGCCGTGTGTGCCGGTGGCCTTCACCCACTCCAGGATCTGTGCGACCTGACCTTCCCATTGCTCTGCTGTATGACAGATGGAAATGTGCCGTCCCACCATCTCTTCGGGACGCATTCCGTGCATCCGCGCAAAAGCTCGGTTGACGAATTGGAAGTATCCGTCCAGATCGGTCATCGAAATGCCGTCTAGAGATTGCTCGAGCGCTGCGCTTTGTCTCAGAAGGAGCAACTGATTGCGTTCCCGTTCTGTCACATCTCGGAGCAGCAACGCAAACTGACCGAGCGATGGGCTGTAAGCGGCGACTTCATACAACCGGCGGCCCAACTCGATCGGACGCTCCGGGCGAATGGGCGAACCGGTCAGCGCCACTTCACAGAGAGGCAACAGTTGTTGTAAATCGGCGGCGGGGAGCAATCTACGGGCGGAATGGCCCAGCATCTCTTCCGGTCGTTTGTTCCAGATTGCCTGAGCCGACGAGTTGATGGCCAAAAAACGGAAGTCATCAGGCTGCCCGGCCACATTACAGCTGACCTCACACTGAATGACGCCGTCCGTCATCTGCTCGAACAACAGCCGGAAGTTCCTGTCGGCCTTGCGGCTTTCGGTGACATCACGCGCGACGCTCAGAACCGAGGTGATTTGACCGGAATGGTCACGCTCAGGAACCAGTTTCCAGTCATACAGCTCGGAACCCAGACCAGACCATCGTTCGAACTCCGTCTGGATCTCCTGACCGGACTGGATCACCTGCTGGATCCCCTCCTGCCAAGTGTGTACCAACCCCGCAGGCAGGCCTAGTGTGGAAGGCGTACACCCGAGGCACTCGTCTGCAATGCGCCCGAAGAAACGTTCTGCGGCGCTGTTCAAATAAACCAGCCTATAGTTGCGATCGAAACGGCAGATGAGATCGGGCAGGTGCTCTGCAAGGCGCCGGTACATAGCCTCACTTTCGCGCAGGCGTGTCTCCGCCTCACGGAGCGCGGTGTGATCCTCTCCCGCGGCAAACACCCCCAGTGGTTGACCATCGTCTCCCACCAGAGGGCGCGCATACCACTGAACTACGCGTATCTGGCCGTCACTGCGCAACACACAATGTTCATGCGAGATGGACTTGGCTTCATCCACCTTGAGGACGGACTCAAAAAACGAACGCGCCTCTGCCCGGTCACTTTCCGGAACCGCCTTTTCATACCAGTTCTTGTCAATGATATCGTCTGGAAATAGCCCAAGTGCTTCACAGAGAGGACGATTGACATACCGAACAGTTCCATCGAGACTCAGCACCAGGGACATCCAAGGGACATCCAGCTGTGATGACAATGCCGCGAGAAGGAGGTCCGCTTCCGCATCCGCGCGACCTGATTGACCGGCAGATGCGACCAGAGACGCCAAATCTTGAATAGCTTCGTTCAACCCGGGTGTCAGTCCGCCCTGTTCCGGGGTCCCGGACGGGTTATCAGGCATCATACTCCTCCCTGTCACGGCAGGCAAACAGAATCTAATGGCCGCTGCCATCTCACAATGGCAGTCTACCGCGATATGGCGTCGACTCTCAATGCCTTAGGCGCTCAGATCAGACGAGTTCGCCCTGTGGACGCTAAACACAGCCAATCGGTGGGCCAAGGCGTATACCATGTTCGTGTCTGCGAGATCTTGGGTGTGCCCATGGTGATGGCATGTACCCCGCCGCGCACCGAAGAGAATGGCTGTCAGCATGGTAAGTCCGGGCAACCGATGTTCTGCATCCATGGCGCGATGACACGCGGCTGCAATCTCCACGCTGCTTCCACTTATCCAGAACGCACCGTCAATGAGTAGCGCGTCTTCTGCTTCCGGCTTATGTAAACAAAGGCTGTTGTATAAAGCCCCCGCTACAACATCATCAGACGCTCCACAGAGTATGTATTGAAACGGATCCAAAAATGAACGAACAGCAGCCGATACCCGCTGAGTTGGTGACACGATGTATGCTGACTGCAGCTCTTCGTCTGGAATATACTCGTTGCCAATGCAGGCCAGAGGTAGAATGCGGCACAAGATCTCGGTCAGGCATTCTTCGTCGAAATTAGAGGTCCTGACCGCGTGAGGCAACCCCAAGTGCGAACGCAGAAGTCCCACTGTGACCGCTCCGCACGGTGTCGCTCGCCGGTTGATACGCCACTGCGCGTCTGTACACGCGACCCATAACGTCTGCTGCAAGTTTTGCATGGTGCCATGGTCTGTCAAATGTTGTGTGGCGCAGATGAGGTACTCGAACGCAGATGGATTGATGAACCGCTCGTCACCTTTCAATCCATTCTGTGACTTCAATGCAGAATCCGCATATAAAGCGGCGAGGTATAAACCCAAGATGCGGTCAATGCGTGATGGCATAGCAACCTCCCGAAACTCCCGGGGCTGATGTTACGGCGCCCTGCTATCAACATGACCGGCTCACAGGGTCAAATTCAGAGCCAGTGACTCTTATTTGGGGCTGATTGCCTGATACATACGTCGGACTTCCTCCTGGTACATCTCAACCAATGCTGCAGGCGCCAAAGGCATGGCATCAACACCAAAGCCCAAAATCCATCGCTTGATACTCTCCAGGCCACCGCACTCCATCTCCAACACAAGAGAACCGTTGCCTTCCTGTATCACTCGTTGCGTGTGATGCCATTGACGCTCATGGATCCGTCTGGCTGCTGCGCCGTGAAACCGCACGCGTACGGTATGCACGCCATCTGTCAGATTGGTAAACCGTTCACGAAGCGTGGCAATGATCTCCGCCCTGTCCGGTGGTTCGAAATGGGTGTCCAGCATGCGAAGCTCTTGGATCCTCACCAAGGCGAAATCACGCCGTTCACGGCGCTTGTGACAATATGCGTAGAGATACCACAGGCCATTCAGGTAGTACAAATGGTACGGATCCAGAACGCGTTCTGAAATCTGATCGGTGGACAGCGTATAGTACCGTACCCAAACCTGGCGCTTCTGCATGATGGCTTTCAACAGCAAACTGCTGTAACCGCCGACATGGGCTTGTTCGGGAGGTTCATATTCACCCAGCAGTGAGACGTGTTCATTGGGTACTGCAGGTTCCGCACAGCTTCGCACCTTACTTAACGCACGTTGCATGGCGTCTTTAAGGGGTATCAGCCGCAGTGACTCGACCAAACTGAGCAGAACGGTGAGCGACTGCAGCTCATGCTCGCTTAACGGCTCCGGTCCCAAATGGAACGGTTCGGAGTAGTAATAGCCATGCCGCGCGCGGTCATACTCCAAGGGGGCATTCAATTCATGCCGAAGCGCGTCCAAGTCACGTTTGATCGTGCTTTCACTTACCTCCAGTCTGTCGGCAAGTTGCTGCTTGCTTGGGTAAGAATGCGATGACACCAGAGTATGTATCTGAACCAAACGCAATATCTCCGCGCGTGAAGCGCCCATGCCCACCTCCTGACTGATTGCATTAGTAATCATTTACGCATTCGAAGCGTCCATACCTTCAGAGTCATATCCATTATCGGGTATGCTTGGGATGCATCGACAGGTTCATAAGCAGGGTGGCGAAATGAACACAATGCAACTGACGGCAACACCGCAAATCCGCACCGCTACCGCGGAAGAACACAAACTGATCGTCGATTGGGCCTCCTGTGAAGGATGGAACCTCGGATTGGATGACGCCCGGTGCCTTGCTGCATTCGATCCGTCATCATTGTGGGTGGCGTCGGTTAATGGCCAAATCGTGGGATGCGTGGCCGCATGTCGGTGGTCACCTGAATACGGCTCGATCGGCATGAACATCGTGGTCCCTGAGCATCGTGGACTAGGCATCAGCAAATTGCTCTGGAATCGGGCTGCAGAGCATGCATCCGCCCAGACCATAGGCATCGACGCGCCCAGCACACAACGAGGTTACTATATTCGAAACGGCTTTGTACCGGCTTTTCGGATTACACGGTATCAATGCTCTATCCCGCTATCTGCTCAAACATCCACCGATCTGATACCTGCGCACTCTGTGGATCACGCACAGTTGATCGAATATGACGCCAAGAGGTTCGGCGCGCGCCGCGAGGCGTTTATCACCGCCTGGCTCGATCGCCCCGACTCTGTGGCCTTATGTGTGCTGCGGAACGGTGAGATCACGGGCTTTGGAGCGGTGGGACGGGCGCATCTGGGCAGCCGTATCGGCCCGGTGTTTTCAGACGATGAACGGGATGCCGAACGTCTGTTGTGCGCACTGTGTCGATCGGCCCCGGCAAGTCCGGTATTTCTGGATGTTCCCGAATGTAATCGCAAAGCGGTGCGCCTGGTCGAAGCGAAGCGGCTGCATCAGGTATTCTCTGTGGAACGCATGTACCAAGGCAGGGCATGGGATATCGATTGGGACGCCGTATATGCCGTGACCACGTTTGGCATGGGGTGAGTCCCTACAAAGCGCTGGCCGCTGCATCATCCAACAGCCATGTCACGTTCCGGTGAGCGGCCGTGATATGCGCTGCCGGCAGATGTTCATGATCTTTGGCATCCATGAGACATTTTCGCACGATGTCAGCCTTGTCTTTTCCCCGTGCGACAAATAGGACTGCATCTGTCTGCAACAGTAGCTCTTCAGACATCGTGATGCGTTCCGCGGGCGGTTTCGGGCTGTTCCACACATACTGAACCCATCCACACGTGTGGTAGTCGTTATGCATCGGAAACAGCGATGCGGTGTGCCCGTCAGGTCCGCATCCTAATACCGCCACAAACGGTCTTCCCGGGTGCGTTGCCATCTCCGCGTGCAAAATCTGATCGTAGCGTCTGCATGCCTGCTTGCCGGGAAGATCAACGGGCACTGGTATGATAGTGCAGTAGCCATGTCGATAGTCCGCCCAGTGGTCAAACAGACTCTCCATCACCAAGCGGTGGTTGCTGTAACGGTGGTCCAATGGAACCAGTCGTTCATCGGCAAACGTGAATGTCATGTGCACCGAGCCAAGCGCCATTTGGCTCAGCGCCAGATACACGGGCAACGGCGCCGTTCCGCCTGATAGCGCAATCAAGGCTCGCTGATGGCCCGACAATTGGGCTCGTAGCCACTTCGCCCCCTCCTCACCAAATGATGCCGAATCGGTCACGACATATTGGAGACTCATGTCAGCGGATTCCAATGGTGCGACGGGGCATCTAAAAGCCGATCCGCTTCCCTAGGACCGTCCGTTCCTGCTGCATACGGATAGATCGGCACGCTCTCGTTGCGCCATGACCGAATAATGGGATCGAGCAACGACCAGGCTGCCTCTACCTCGTCAAACCGTAGAAAGTGACTGCGGTCGCCTTGCAAAGCATCCAATAACAGACTTTCGTAGGCGCCGTACCCCTCTCCATCCGGGGCATAATCAGACACCAGTTCCAATGTGCGTGGGCGCATCTCCAGGCCAACCGCTTTTGCCTGAGCGACGAGCTTGATGCGTTCATGCGGCTTGATCTCGAAGATAAACCGGTTGGTCTCCAATTGGTCCATTGCGGTTTCCCGAAACAGATGGATGGGCGGCGCCTTGAACTGAACACTGATTTCCGTGCGGTTACCGGACAGGCGCTTGCCGGTCCTTAGGTAAAATGGCACGCCCTGCCATCTCCAGTTGTCTATGTAGAACTTCACGGCAGCGTAAGTCTCTGTCTGCGTGTTCGGGTCGATGCCGGGTTCATCCGCGTATCCCACGACGGGTACCCCCTGTATCGATCCGGCCGTGTACTGTCCGCGTACCGCATAGGCGCTTACAGCCCGTGGAGGG
This sequence comes from uncultured bacterium, assembly GCA_964650005.1. Lineage (GTDB taxonomy): Bacteria > Armatimonadota > HRBIN16 > HRBIN16 > HRBIN16 > CAZHSN01. The sequence goes on from CAZYPZ010000014.1 coordinate 34,274, forward strand.
ATCGGTCGCACGCATTGCAAGACCTTGACCTTTTCTGAGCGCAGTTCGTCGGAGGCGATGCGAGCCGGAGGCTCCATGGCTGTCAACGCCATCATCTGCATGAGGTGATTCTGTACCATATCGCGTAGCGCTCCAACCTCGTCATAATACGTGGCGCGCGATTCCAGTCCGAGAGTCTCTGAAGCCACGATCTGCACGTGATCCACATAGTTGCGGTTCCAGGCGGTTTCCAAGAGCGTATTGGCAAACCGGAAAACCAGAATGTTTTGTACGGTCTCTTTGCCCAGATAATGGTCGATTCGATAGATCTGAGTTTCACGCCATGCAGTAACCACACGCTGATGCAGCATCAGTGCGGTGTCCAAGTCCTGTCCGAAGGGCTTTTCCAACACGATGCGCCGGAACCCATGTGTCTCCTGATTGAGCCCCACTGCGCCTAACGCCTCAGCTGCCGTAGCGAACAGTCCCGGCGGCAGAGCCAGGTAGAAGACGGCATTCCCTGTAACAACATCGCAGAGTTGGCGCATGTCCGAGGGATTGAGATCTCCTCGGATTGAAGGATCGAAACGGGCCGCAAAGCGTTCCAGTTCAAAGGCAGAGACGCCGTGACCCAGCCAGCCCTGATCGCTGATATCCTGCAGCCATTCCTGCAACTCGATTGGGCGACGGGCGTAAAGAACGAAGCGAAGCCGGTCTCCGAGGAGACCGGCTGTGTGGAGTCGGTAGAGCGCCGGAGCCAGCAGACGTCTGGTCAGATCGCCGGTTGCGCCGAAGATGACTATTGTGCATGCGTCATGGTACCCGTGCAATCATCCGCCTCCGTGAGTAAAGTCAACGTACCAGCTTCAGTATTTGACGGAATGCATCCCCTCCCGCTTCCTGAAGCATCTCATAGATGGCGGACTCCGCCACCGTAACTTCCACGCCCGCATTGGCCATACGCTGGATCGCGAATTGATGGTTGTTCAGCGAGCGTGACGACACACTGTCGGCGGCCAGGTGAACGTCGTAACCTACCTGAAGCAGGTCAAAGGCCGTTTGCAGCACGCATATATGTGTCTCTACGCCGCAGATCAGGATCTGTCGCCTGTCGAGATGGTTCAACGTATCCCTCACATCGGCGACTCCCATACAGCTGAAGCTCATCTTGTCCAGCACGGGCGTGCCGGATGGCAGCAACGATTGGATGGGGTCCACGAACCCGCCCATCCGTGATGCGTTTTGTGTAGTGGCTACGATCGGAACGCCCAAGATGGTCGACGCCTTGATCAGCAATGCAGATCGGTCCAATACCAAGGCGGCATCGGCTACCGCATTCACGAACGGCGCCTGCAGATCGACCACAAGTAACAGAGCGTCCTGTTGGTCGAGCAACCTGTGGCTGCGGGGATAAAGATCAGTCATGCTGCATAGCCTCGATTATCGCGTCGGCCATCGCCTGGGTGCCCACCGCGCTGGGGTCATCGCGCGTCGGCTTCAAGTCATACGTGACTTTTCGGCCCTCTGCCAATACTTGCGCCACAGCGCGTTCCAGTCTGTCAGCGGCTTCTTTTTCCCCAAGGTACTGCAACATCAATAGACCGGACAGGATCAACGCGGTGGGATTTACGCGATCTTGACCGGTATATTTGGGAGCTGAGCCATGGACAGGCTCGAACAATGCACAGCCGTCCCCCAAATTTGCACCGGGAGCAACACCCAAACCACCGACAAGCCCCGCACACAGGTCGGAGATGATATCACCATAGAGATTGGGAAGCAGAAGTACATCGTATTCTTCAGGCCGCTGAACCAGCTGCATGCAGAGATTGTCGATCAGCCGCTCGTTGTATTCGATATCCGGGTACTGCGAAGCGACTTCACGGCTGACTTCGTAAAACAGCCCGTCGGTACATTTCATGATGTTCGCTTTAGTGACTGCGGTGACAAGTTTACGGCCATGCGAACGCGCATACTCGAAGGCAAATCGCGCGATCCGCTCGGTGCCCTCCCGGCTGATCGGCTTGATGGAGATGGCCGCACCGGGACGGATCTTGTTTGGCGCCATGGCCGCAATCGTATTCGCTTCAGCGGACCCGGCCGGATACTCCACGCCGGCGTACAAGTCTTCGGTGTTCTCACGCACTACCACTAAGTCGACAGAGTCGAACCGGGATCGCACACCCGCATATGTTTTGCAGGGGCGCAGGCAGGCGTACAAGTCGAGTTCTTTGCGTAGCGCCACATTCACGGACCGAAAGCCACTGCCGATTGGGGTGGTAATCGGCCCCTTCAACGCCACCTTATTGCGGCGAACGGACTCCAAGACACTGTCCGGCAACGGCGTACCTTCGGTCTCCAAAGTGGTGAGCCCTGCATCCACTTCCTCCCAGTTGAATGGTACGCCCGTCGCGTCCAGTACCCTTTTGGCGGCTCTTGCCAGTTCAGGGCCGGTGCCGTCGCCTCGGATCAACGTCACGTTATATGCCATGGATATCCTCCGTGTTTGCTCGGTAATCGAGCGATAACGCTCGGTATCTCCATTCTATCTGGCGACGGCACGCAGCCGCCAAGCGTCAGCCGTAGAGCGGTCCCAGTGTCTGGCAGGCCCGATAGTCGGCGCCTTCCAGATCTGCCGTGCCAAACCGGTTCCACATGGCCGGGCGGAAAATGCGCTGCCGGGACACGTTGTGCATGTCTACCGGTATACGCAAGATGGAGGCAAGTGTGATCAAGTCATCACCGATCCACCCGTAACCGACGGCTCCGTGGTTGGCGCCCCACGCATTCATCACCGAATAGACATCAGTGAAGACCCCCTCACCTGTCAGATTCGGGACGAACCATGTGGTGGGCCATGTGGGACTGGTGCGATTGCACAGAACCTGATCGACAGCGTCCGGAAGCTCGATGGTGACGCCTTCCGCTATTTGAAGCACGGGGCCAAGCCCCTTCACCATGTTCACCCGCAACATCGTACACGGCATGCCGCCAAGAGTGTGGAACTCTGACGAGTACCCACCACCGCGGAAGTAGGCCAAGTCCGCCGGGCGCCAGGACGTGGCATCGAGACACGCGGCGCATTCTTCAGGAGTCACATCCCAGAATGGCTTCACAGCGGGCTTGCCATCGAGCAGCTGTCGGCCTGACCAATCGACAGCCGATGCGCCCGAGTTGATCAGGTGAATGAATCCCCTGGCGGCGTCCCCTGTGGGTTTCCAGCCAGTAACTCGTTCGACAGCTTCCGGACTCCAATAAGTGCGTACATCCGAGAACATGGACGCGCCGCAAGTCAACAACTGTGCGAACAGCATCGCCACGCCGTTCAGACTGTCATTTTCGGTAGCCACCACATAGGGCTGGCGGCGTCCGTTCCAGTCGAACGAACTGCAAAGCATGGCCTCCAAGAAGTCCCCGTTGGGATAGAAGTCCGTCCATTGTCGCTGGCCTTGGAATCCTGCAGCGATCGCGTTGTGTCCTCGGCTCTCTTCGTAAAATCCCATCTCCGCCAGACGCGGATTGCCGACCATCAAGTCACGGGCGATCAACGCCATCTTGACCGACCACTCCCAGGCGCGTTTCTTGCGTGAAGCATCATGTTGCTTCTCTATCGGGTTGTCATCGGCGCCCACATGACAATTCTGTTCAACCCAATGGATTGCACGGTCGTATTCGTCGTGATCATAGATGCCCAATTCGATGCGGCGTACGAACTCGGTCAAGTCGATGGACTCATAGCGCATGCCGAGGTAGTCTTCGAGCAAGGCAGGGGGAACAATCGAACCAGCGATCCCCATGGATACGCCTCCCATCGCCAAATACGATGCGCCTCGCATCGTGGCGACAGCCAGACCGGCGCGCACGAACCGCAGGATCTTTTCCTCGACATCAGAGGGGATCTGTGTATCGCCGGCATCCTGAACATCATGTCCATAGATGCCGAACGCTGGAAGTCCTTTTTGCGCGTGACCGGCCAGAGCAGCGGCCAAGTACACTGCGCCGGGCCGCTCGGTACCGTTGAATCCCCAGATGGCTTTTGGACTGACCGGATCCATATCCAGCGTTTCCGTACCATAACACCAGCAGGGAGTGACGGACAGAGACACGCCGACCCCAGCGCGCGCAAATTTTTCCGCACAGGCAGCGGCTTCGGCCACCCCGCCGATACAGGTATCGGCGATCACGCAATCCACCGGCATTCCGCATGCGTGTCGAACCTTTTTGGTTATCAGCGCGGCAACGCTTTCGGCCATTGCCATCGTCTGGCCTTCCAGCGCCTCACGAGGTCCGCCGTATCGGCCATCGATGGTGGGGCGGATACCAATTTTGGGCAGACTGGATTTGAGCCGGTTACGTACTTCGATACGTTCGTATGCGTTTGCACTCATAAAGCTGCTCCTTGTTTAACAGATGCCTGCGGCGCAACGCCGTTTGTGGCTTCTAGGTGATACTATAAACTAAGCTGACATGAATACACGGACGCCGAGTCGCCCGGCGCCCGTGTATGGATCCGTCGTATAAACGATCTACTCTGCTGTCGATGCACCAAATGTTGGCTGCACAAACACCCGCGCCTTGAGCTCTTTGTCCAGCATGAGCAGACCGTATCCATTGTCACCGATCAGCTTCAATTGGGCGATGATATCGGTCGCATTTGCCTCTTCTTCCACCTGCTCATCGACAAACCATTGCAGCATGGAAAGTGCGGCATGGTCGCGCGTTTCAACGGCTATATCCGCCAGATTGTTGATCGATGCGGTTACCATCTTTTCATGCGCCAGCGTATCCTGCATAGCGTCCAGAGCGGATTTCCATTCGACCTTGGGCTGCTCGATTGCCTGCAGTTCTACACGTGCGCCGCGGTCATGCATGTACTGGAAAAACCGTAGCGCATGCGCCGTTTCCTCTTGGAATTGCACGTGCATCCAGTTAGCGAAACCCTTCAGGTCCACTGACTCGAAGTATGCAGACATCGCCAGGTACAGGTATGCGGAGTAAAACTCCTTCTGTATCTGCTCATTCATCGCTTTCGCAAGTTTTTCGTTCATGGCGGCCTCCTCTATGGGGAAGTGATGTAATGATTCTACCCGTCCGATGTTGAGAACTAACCAAACCGGCACTATATCGGGGTATATTGGGAAAAAATAAGGAGGCGCGCATGAGCGACCTGAACACACAACCATGGCACTCCATGGACGCCGCCGAAGTCATTGAGACGTTGCAGACCGATGCAAATGCCGGCTTGACTCAACAAGAGGCATCCGCCCGGTTAACGCGATATGGCCCCAATCAGCTCCCGGAACCAAAAGGAACGCCTGCGTGGAAGCGGTTCCTGATGCAGTTCCATAACCCCTTGGTTTACGTTTTACTTGTCAGTGCGGCTGTAACCGCATTGACACACGACGCCCCCGTTGAGGTGGGCGCCATTCTGCTTGTTGTGTTTGTCAACGCCGTGATCGGTTACATCCAAGAGTCCAAGGCGCACGCCGCCATGCAGGGGCTCAAGAAGCTGATGAGCCTGGGATGTACCGTGATCCGTGACGGCTCTCCAACCTCGATCCCGGCCGAACAGCTGGTTCCCGGTGACCTGGTGTTGATCCAGTCCGGCGATCGGGTTCCGGCCGATGCACGCGTCATACGAACGCGTGATCTGCGCGTGGATGAAGCACTGCTCACCGGCGAATCGGTACCGGTTGAGAAGCGTGTAGAGCCGGTGGAAGCGGACAGCCCCATTGCGGATCGCTTATGCATGGTGTTTTCCGGCGCATTGGTTGCATCCGGACAGGCATACGTAGTTGTCACCGAAACCGGCGCGCGCACGGAACTTGGGTTGATCTCCAAGCTCATGAGTGACACCAAGCAGCTCGAGACACCGTTGACCAGACGCCTGGCGCAGCTCAGCATCACGCTCACTTGGGTGATTTTGGGATTGGCTGTGGTGGCGTTCTTGATCGGAATTGCTCACGGCAAGAGCATCCAGGAAGTTTTCCTCGCCGCCGTGGCGCTGGCGGTTGCGGCGATACCGGAAGGGTTACCCGCTGCGGTGACCATCATTCTGGCTATCGGCGTGTCGCGAATGGCGCGCCGTAATGCGATTGTCCGTCGTCTTCCCGCAGTGGAAGCGCTCGGGTCGACTTCAGTGATCTGTACAGACAAGACCGGTACGTTGACCCGAAATGAGATGACCGTCACCCATATCGTCACCTCGCGGGGCATGTACCACGTTACAGGTACAGGATATGCGCCGGCGGGGCGAATCTGTATGGATAACAACGACGTGGTGATTGAAGACCACGATGATCTGTACGCGCTGTGCCACATTGCCGCATTGTGTGGAGATGCCTCGCTGAAGCTCGAGGGTGAGCAATGGATTGGCACGGGCGATCCCACCGAGATCGCACTTGTCACACTTGCCGGAAAGGCGGGACTGTCGCCTCAGTCTCTCAAACAGACATGGGCACGACTGGATGTGATTCCGTTTGAGTCGGAACGGCAGTATATGGCCACGCTCAACGCCCATCCGGCCTGGGGACATGTGATCTGCGTCAAAGGAGCGGTTGAGCGCATACTGGCTCTGTGTGGTAAGCAAGTCGCCCCTACGGGTGCTGTAGAGCCATTGAAAGCCGACTGGTGGCTGGCCGAAGCATCGGCGATGGCTGCACAAGGGATGCGCGTATTGGCGCTCGCGTGGTGCCCCACCCATCTCACCAGGTTGTCCGACACTCCGCCTGCCGGTGAGGTGCTGATGGTGGGACTGGTGGGTATGATCGACCCGCCCCGAGATGAAGCGGTGCAGGCGGTAGCGGTATGTCGAGGCGCCGGCATCACCGTCAAGATGATCACCGGTGATCATCCCCTGACCGCTGCGGCAATCGCCCATCAATGCGGCATCACCGACAGCGATAATGATCCGGTTATTCAAGGCGTCGAACTTGCCAAAGCCGATCCTGATGCGCTGCCCGATATCGTGGCCCGCACAAACGTGTTCGCTCGTGTGGCGCCTGAGCAGAAGTTGCAGCTTGTTCATGCGCTGCAGAAACAGGAGCGTGTGGTCGCCATGACCGGCGACGGCGTCAACGATGCACCGGCCTTGAAGGCCGCCGACATCGGTGTGGCGATGGGTGCAGGGGGCACAGAAGCGGCGCGTGAAGCCGCTGCGGTTGTTCTGGCGGATGACAACTTTGCCACCATCGCAGCGGCCGTGGAAGAAGGCCGCGTGGTGTATGACAACATCCGCAAATTTGTTGCGTGGACGCTGCCCACCAATGCCGGTGAAGGATTGATCGTCATGGCGGGATTGGCGCTGGGCACAGCGATGCCTATCCTTCCGGTGCAAATCTTGTGGATCAACATGAGCACCGCCATCCTGCTCGGTATCACGTTGGCGTTCCAGCCAATCGAGCCGGGCATCATGCGCAAGCCACCGCGTGCTCCCAACGAACCACTGCTTACCAACTATCTGGCGCAACGCGTTTTGCTGATTGCGCTTACCATGGTCATCGGCGGTTTGACGGTATTCTTCATCGAAAAAGGCCGCATGTCATTGGATGCTGCACGTACCGCCGCAGGTAACGTGCTGGTGTTCATTCAGATCGGTTACCTGTTCAGTTCGCGCAGTGTCTGGCTGCCCATCTACAAGGTTCCCATCTCCAGTAACTGGTGGGTACCCGCTGGAGCGACTGCCATGATCATTGCCCAACTTTTCTGGAGCTACGATCCCATCATGCAGAAGCTCTTTCAGACGGGCACCATGGACATCGTAGCTTGGATCGATGTGCTGGTAGTCACAGCAGTTTCTGTGGTGCTCTCTGAAATACAGAAAGCCTGGCAACGGCGGCGCTATGACAAACCAGCGCCGGCCTCGAATACCTGACGCAGAGTCGGCGCCAACGCCGCCAGCGCCCGGGAGCGGTGACTGATGGCGAGTTTGGCTGCGAACGACAGCTGAGCCATCGTGACCCCGTGTTCTGGGATCCAGAACACGGGGTCATATCCGAATCCCTCGTCACCCACAGGTTCGTGGTGTATCGATCCTTCAATAACACCTTCTGAAGTCCAGTGGCGTCCGTCGGGCAAGCATAACGCGGCGGCCGTTCGAAACCGTGCAGTGCGTAGATGAGTTGGCACGCCATGCAGTCGATTGACCAGACGTTGGCATCGCTCTGGCCAGGGTACGCCGTCCGGTTCGAACCGCCGGGTATGCACACCCGGTGCTCCCTGAAGAGCATCCACTTCGAGCCCGCTGTCTTCACCCAGAGCGGGCAAACCTGTCCGAGCGGCAGCCACATGCGCTTTGGTAATGGCATTGGCGATATAGTTGTCAGCGGTCTCATCGGGTTCCGGGCAGTCGGGAAACTCCCAAAGTCCCTTTAGTTTCAGCTGCAATTCCTGACGAAGCCCTGTTCGGTCGACATGATCGAGGAAACCGTCTATTTCCGACAACTTGTATCGATTATAGGTCGCAACGACCAGGATGCGACTCATGCGTCTGCTCGGGCCTGTTTTTGCAAAGCAATCAACGACTCGATGCCTTGTTGGGCCAAATCCAACAGCTTGTTGAGTCGCTGACGATCGAATGGCAACCCTTCCGCTGTTCCCTGCACCTCGACGAGCTTTCCCTTGCCGGTCATGACCACGTTCATGTCGACCGCAGCAATAGAATCTTCCTCGTAACACAGGTCCAACAGATCGGCTCCAGAAACCACCCCAACGCTTGTGGCGGCCACCTGATCTTCGATGACGGTGCGCTTCAGTATGTTTTTCTTCATCAGATAGTCCACGGCATCGGCCAGTGCAACCCAAGCCCCTGTGATCGCCGCGGTGCGGGTCCCGCCGTCAGCCTGGATCACGTCGCAATCGATCGTGATGGTACGCTCCCCGAGATTGTCCGTATCCACAACAGCTCGCAACGCCCTTCCGATCAACCGTTGGATCTCTAAGCTTCGTCCATTCGCTCCTGAACGGTTTGAATCTCTCTGGACTCTCTGTCTGCAAGATCGCGGCAACATGGCGTATTCGGCGGTCACCCATCCGGTGCCGGTGTTACGCAAATGCGGCGGCACCCGATCCTCTACTGTTGCCGTGCAGATCACTTTGGTGTTGCCCACTTCAATCAAACAGGATCCCTCTGCATATGCCATATATCCGCGCGTCAGCTTTACTGGTCGCATGGTGGTGGAACTGCGTCCATCTTGTCGTGCCATCTGGGTGTGATACCTCGTGTTACATCGAGTCAGCGCGAGCTGTCCATAACATTATGCCGCGGACCGCTCGGTCAGTGCCGGCTGGTTCCACTGACCAGTGGCGATTGTGCTATAATGTCGCTTGCATATCTACCCTAGGAGGACAGCTTCATGAACAGACCACTGGATTCGGCCGCTGTGTGCATGCTGAGCTGGGCCTCCGCTGAGGTAATCTCTTAGTTCCTCTGCCGAGTCTCCAGCTCACGGTGCTCCCTCACATCGAACATGCACTGTACTGGAGGTACCCACGTTGCACACCCAATATGGCTTCACGGCCATCCGTGAGGCGCAGTTTGCGCGCATCAACGAACCACATCGTCCGGCGCGTGTGATACAGGAAAACAAAACAAACTATCGGGTGGTTTGTCCATCGGGATCAGTGATTGCCACCCTGCAACCAAGGCTATCCCGTGAGGCTGTCAGCCGTTTGGATTGGCCTGTCGTGGGCGATTGGGTCTGCCTCGATCCGGAAGCGCACGTCATCACACGGGTATTGCCCCGAACCAGTTTGTTTATCCGGCAGGCGCCCACTGGTATGGCGCAACCGGTGGCGGCAAACATAGATACGCTGTTCATCGTGACCGGGATGGATCATGACCTGAACGTCAACCGCATCGAACGGATCGCCGCGATCGCCTGGGAAAGCGGCGCCTCTCCCGTTGCCGTGTTGACAAAGGCCGATTTGGTGTCTGATGCTTCCACTGTCTGCGACACGGTTTCGTCTCGGTGTACAGGACTGCCTGTGGTGGTCCTCAGCAGCCGCACCGGCGCGGGACTGGAGCAGCTGGACAGGTGGTTAAAGCCTGACATCACAGTTGCGCTGGTCGGCAGCTCCGGCGCCGGAAAGTCCACACTGCTGAATGCACTGATGCATGCCGACATCCAGCGCACCGCATATGTGCGAGAAAGCGACAGCAAGGGACGCCACACGACAACCGCTCGATCTCTGCTGAGGCTTCCGAATGGCAGTGTGCTCATCGACACACCCGGGATGCGTGAAATCGGCATCTGGCAGATGGACTCTCTGGACGAAGCCTTTCCTGAGATCGATGAGCTGGCTGCCTTCTGTCGGTACACAGATTGTCGGCATCAGTCAGAACCTGGCTGTGCCGTTCGTCAAGCGGTAGATGAGGGCAAGATTAGCCGCGATCGCTGGAAGAGCTTTGCAAAACTCCAGAAAGAGGCTCACTATCAGAGCAGCAAGACCGATCGGGGCGCTGCTGCCACCGAACGTGCGCGGTGGAAGACCATCAGCAAACAGATCCGGCACCTGGGTAAAGATCGCTGAGACATGACACACAGCGCCAGGGACAGTTTTCGCTGTCCTTGGCGCTGTCGCCATCCTTACTTGCCGGCCGGCGTCAATCGCTGTAGCATGAGACGTATCGACTTCTTTCAGAGGGCATCGCCATGCGACTGAACCGTAACGACTATCGAGACAAAGTGCTTGGGTGCTGGCTGGGCAAAAACATCGGCGGCACATTGGGAGCCCCCTTCGAGTGGCGCAGACAGCTCAATGACGTCAAGTTCTACACACAGGAACTGGGAGGTGAGCCGCTTCCCAACGACGATCTGGACATTCAGCTGCTATGGCTGGTCGCATTGGAAGAAAAAGGCATCGATATCGATGCTCATACTCTGGCTGATTACTGGTGCCTGTATGTCACTCCCCATTGGTGCGAATATGGTACCGGCAAGATCAATATGCGTCAGGGATTGTTGCCGCCTGTATGCGGAAGCTTCAACAACGACTACAAGCACAGTTGCGGTGCATTCATTCGAAGCGAAATCTGGGCGTGCATATGCCCTGGAAGACCGGATCTCGCCGCCCGGTACTGCTTCGAAGACGCCATTTTGGATCATGGCGATGGCGAAGGCACATATGCAGAGGTGTTTATCGGTGCGTTGGAAGCCGCTGCATTCGTGGTCAGCGACTTACGCCAGTTGATCCATATCGGTTTGAGCTACATACCTGAAGACTGCGAAACAGCCGCAGCCGTGCGTACCGCTATCGAATGTGTGGATGCCGGCATGAACTGGATCGACGCTCGGGACACGATCCTTGAACGCCATCGGGGCGGTGCGTTTTGGCACATGTCCAGTCTGGTGAGTGAACGGGACAAAGAGAAAGGCTTCTGCGAGGGAGTGGTGGGTTTCGATGTGCCTAGCAATATCGGGATCACCGTACTCGGCCTTCTGTTGGGCGGTGACGACTTCGACACCATGATCTGCACCACCGTGAACTGTGGAGAGGACACCGACTGCACCGGAGCGACTGCCGGAAGTATATACGGTATCATCCACGGCGCAAAGGCTATTCCGCAGCGCTGGGTAGACCCGATAGGGCGCACCATCAAGGTGGCTTGTCTGAACTTGGGCGAACTGGGAGCGTTTGGAAATCAGCTGGCACTGGACGTCGACAGCCTGACAGACCGCACGGAACGCATCGCCTGTCAGGTGAGTCTCCGACATAACGGATTGGATATTTGGACGTCGGAGCCAACGGATCTGTCCGACGCATCTCCGGAAAGCCTGATGTCGCCCGACCGATGCGCCGGTCTATATGCAGCCATGCACGGACCGCGTTTCCGGTTCAACGACTTCGATGTGGTGGTCGACTATGGCGATGGCCCTGAAATACGCGATGGAGAGCCCAAATGCGTACGCGTGACCATAGTCAACCGCTACAAGATACAGACCAATCTGTCGCTTCACTGGTACACGCCGGAGGGCTGGGACGTGTACCCCTCGCCCGATGCCTACGCGCTGAGTATGCCGGCCAGCCTGGGCCAACCGGTCACTCTGGAATGGCAGATCACCGCGCCGCGATTGACCAGAGCGTTGAGCCGCTGCGTTCTGGAACTGTCCGCAGATGGCCGCCCGACGGTGATGACTGTTCCGCTGCAGTTCATCAACGGAAACGGTCAGCAGGTCTGACCGCGGCGTCTTGGTCCACGCCGCGGTATTGCCGTAACAGGCATACCGCGGCAACTATTTGATGTGGTGACGAAACGCGGGGAATGATGGTTTGCGAGTGGAGCGGGAGACCGGACTCGAACCGGCGACATCCAGCTTGGGAAGCTGACGTTCTACCACTGAACTACTCCCGCATGCACGGTGATGCTTTCAGCTGCATGCCCATTGTAAGGCGTTCACAGGCTGCGTGTCAAGCGTCCGAACCGCGGGTGCGCCGACTGGCCCGCCTCAACAGCATCAGTTCACTGACCAGATGTCTGCCCTCCATGGCTACATACAGTCCTGGGGCGCAAGGCATTGTCAAGTCGCCCCATACAAGGTGCTCTCTCCCGCTGACCATCCATCGGTCCATGCACTCGTGTCTTCCGCGCGGCAGGTCGTGCCGCACCGTTACCGCGCCCAGCGCCTCCCACTCCGAGATAACCGCCGGAGATGTTGACCGAGTGTCCAACACGGTCAACTCACCGTGATGCGCCAATAAAGACTCCAGCGCATCACGAACGGGCTCCAGGCACAACAATCCTGCGCCAGCCACCAGCGGCTGTCGCCAGCGTTCCGCATTGGTGATCAGCTCCACCAGTTGATCCATCGCTTCCGCTTCGGAAAGCAGGCGCAAACCGGACGTCTGAGCTGATCGCATCATCAATCGGGAGGCATCCCATCGGTTTCCTGTATCCCAAAGTTGTTTCATGACATGCCGGGTGAACCCCTCTCGTGGCAGGCGCGAACCCAAGTACCTTAGATCCGCCACCACGAACAGATCACGTCGGGCGCGCGTTACAGCCACATTCAATAACCGCGCCCCTTCGTCTTCTGCTGTGCGCCCCATCAGAAAGCGCCCCGGCACGGCAAACGGCGGACCATCCGTGGCATCGAATATGATGGTGTCACGTTCTTCGCCTTGAAACCGGTGAACGGTTCCCACCCGCACCGAGCTCCTGCCGACTAAAGCGTTCAGCACGGCATGTAAAATAGATGCCTGCGCTGCATATGGCGTGACCACACCGATCCGCCTTGTCGGGTCTTGATCGAGAAGATCGGCAACCAGGCCGCCGGTGACCAATGCAGATGCGATAGAGAAGTGGGAATAACCGCTGGTGCGGTCAGATACGGCATAGAGTGGCGCGATATCCACCACATGCAGGCAGTCCTGTGGCTGTGATCGCAGGCTGCGGGGAGTCACGAGTGCGCCGCCATACATGGGGCGATTTACCAGTTCGCAAATGGGAGCGAGCATGCGCCGCTGTTCACGCAGCAATTGCAGATCATCACGTTCCGATACGGATCCGTCTCGATATACGATGCCTGCATACCGAAACACGTCTGTGGTCAATACACGTGAGGCAGCCTCATCTGTGGTTGCAGCGATCGGCGGCAATTGCCGAAAATCGCCGCAGACGACCAAACGACGGCGCGCCATGGCGGCTATAGCCGCCACGAACGGCAAAGGCGCCATGCTCACCTCGTCCAGTAACACCACATCGAACGTCCGTTCTTGAAGCATCTTGTCAATCACACCTTTGGCCAGTGTGCAGGCACAGAGAGATGCCTCTTTGACCCGTTTGGCGCGTGCTGCCAGCGTGCCGGTACGCCCTTGAATCTCCATATCCGGGCAATAGGGAAGCAAACCGATATCGTCACACAGTCCCAGCCGCAAGAGCTGCTGTGTGGACGCCCCACGCGGCAGTGCGTCGAGTACGCGTCGGAAGGCGCGATCCACGGCGACGTTTGTATTGGACACCAGCAATACCGACTCACCCGACGCCAGGCAGTCCGCAGCGATCCAGCCCAATGTGGTGGTTTTGCCCGTACCCGGTGGTCCCCAGATGAATGTCACCATCCGGCGGGCTGACTCGGAGATGGCTTTCCACTGGTCCTCATTGGGCTGTTCCGGAGCACTTTCTAGATGAAGAGCAGGCTCACGGATGTGCGCTGAGTTACCCAGGGGGGCTTCATCATGGTCTTGTGCCAAGCCAAACAGTCTGGCAACCATATCGGCGCCTTCACCTGTTGCTGCCTGAGACTCCAGCAGTTCGAGCAATCCGTTCAGAATGAACGTTAAATCGACCAGAAGCTGACTGGCGGCAACCTGTTCTCCCAGGTCCTGTGTCATCACGATCGCTGTGTATCCATCGACGGAAACGATACTTCCGGGGACCTGAATCTCACCTGTGTCGACCATCACCGGTACATCCTGCAGTCCGCTTCCGGCCTGGCGACTCAGTTCGAAGCGGTACAATGCGCCGACTTCCGTCGCACTGATCCGTTCGGCCCATAACGCGTTGAGAGTTTTCAGGTGTGAACGGTCTGCCTGTACCGTGTCCAGTTCAGCCTGCACGGCATACAGTAACTGCTGATAAAGTGTTTCGACAGACGTCTCCATACAGCCGCAGTGTATCGCTGTCGGCCGGTCATTGTCATCCGCCCGACCGACTGCGCGTTGGAACCCGCCAATGGTACGGTTTATTTCATCTTTTGGTTGATGTCGTTTGGCGGACGATAGCCGGCTTTGCCCAGCAGAACCAATCCGCGCCTGGATTCTCCCGCTGGTGCACTCCCAAAGCCAGTTCGACACGACGGCCCGCCCATCGGGTCAAATCGAACGTTCTGGCCACAAAACCGCGTGTCAGTTGCTCGCCCGCTTGAAGTGTTTCACCATCGATGCGCACTTCCCACTTCACTCCGTCCAGAGTGTCGTTGATGAAGCCCGTAGAGGTGGCGAAGATCAGCCGCTCGCCTGGCTGGATTTTGGGCAGATCGATGGTCATGCACCCGTATCCCATCGTATCACCCCGCGGATGAGTGTATATGGCAGGCATATGAGTTATACCGTCATATGCCAGTTCATTGCGCCATTCCAGGCCGGGCCTCAGATGCTCTAATTTGGCCGTGTTCAGCTTGGTCATCAAATCGACCACCAGTGTCTTCGGGTCAAACAGAGGTTTGGGCGGAGTGCGGTCGATTCGTGTTGTTGGCAGCAATTCTGTCCAGGATTTGAGACCAATCACAGGAAGCAGATGCGCTAACTGGGACTCCGCCTCAGGTGTGCCGGACAAGCGGAACGCTTCATAAGATGCGAAACGCCGGCCTGATGGCGCGGAGCTGGACGCATCCCAGTCATACAGCCCCAGTTTCAAGCCGCCTTCGTCTTTCGCCGATACATGCCGATGCAGGTTGAATGCTACGATACCGTCCAGATGCTGTACTCGGTAGAATGCGGCGGCATACGCCGCGGCCTGTAAAGATTCCCCCTCCGTGCCACCAGGCATGTGAAACCCTTGTTCCGTAAGAGCGATCCGTCGCATCCGGCCACGGTAGAGCATGGACGGTTGACGCATGAAATCGCATAACACTTCAAGGTTCTTGAACGTGATCTTCGGCGTGTCGTAACGCCATGTTGCCGATGTGTCTTTCAGGAAGTTCGGCTGAAACAGGTTTTCCGGATACGGATGAAACGCCAGATCCCAGGGAAAGTCGCCCTCGGCGCGAGCGCGAGCCGCAAGGCCGGTCAAAGCGACATCGCCCCTTAAGTCTACCGGCTGCGTCCAGTGATGCTCCATGCTGACATATGCACGAAGATCCGGGTGCGTATCTCGTAAGATCAGATCTGTCACCCGCAACGCTTTCATATATTCATCCAAGAAGTGATCGTCTGTCGGACGTCCCATGTTGTACCAAGACCAGTGCGCCTGGATTTCATTGCCGACAATGTAGCTGCTCACCCATCCGTATCGGCAGTCCGGACGGGAGTAACGCTCGGCGAAGAAGCCGATCACGGCGCGGTAGGCGTTCAGCCCCCGGCGATTGGTCATGTTGAATGCTCCCAAATGGGTCGGAGCGTTCGCCAGATCGGTCTCCGGGTGGATGAACGGATTATCCGGATCTGGAGATGTGGGTACCGGATTGTTGATGACCAGGAAGACATTGATGCCCATATCGGTCATGGCCTTGATCATAAAGTCCAAATGTCGAAAAGCGGCCAGGTTAATTCCGTATCGTTCACCATCTACGGTGATGATCGGCTCGCCCGGCGTCACCGTTTCAGGATCTTTCAAGACCCCGGGAAGGTTCATATTGTACGTGATGTGTCTGACTCCCAGCTTAGGCAGATCATCCAACATGACCGGACAGCTGAGTCCCTTTTTTGACTTGGGCCATGGCATATGGAAGCCGCGGTCGCTGGCGTGAAAAACCGTGACATACCGAGCGGATGACGCCCGTCCAGAGGCGTTCTCCACCAGACGAAAGCGGCGATACAGCAAGTCCTCGTTGCCTGAGATCCGCGGAATGCGAATTTGACGAAGTCCGGACACCCGACCTGTCCACAGCTTTTCCGGTGTCCTGTCGTCATACGGCCTTAACGCTTCGAGTCTGTATGTGCCGGCACGCCGGGGTATGACGCTGACAGTAATCCACTGTTTGCTGCATTCAACCTTCACCACTTCCGCTTCGGCATTCATTATCGGAATGAGAAGCAGTATGCCTGCAACGCATAAAGACAGTAGTCCTTTCATGAGCGCGTCCTCTTTTTCGCTGGCGTGCCGTCAGGCGACATTAAAATGGCGGGCTGGATCCAACAAAACCAGTCCCGTTCCGGGGTGTTTCGCGGGTGTACACCCAGTGTGAGTCGCACAGTCCGGCCAGCATAGGTATTCAGGCTGACTTCATGCTGATGAAATCTTCTGTCTATCTGTGTCCCGGAGATGACCGTTTGAGTGTCCACCAGCACCTGCCATAGCACGCCGTCCGGGCTGTCCGAGATGATCGTGGTGCCGAACGACAGCGCGAGTGTGTGACCCGGCTTGACCAAGGGCAAAGAAATGACGACTGTCGCCTGGCTGTATCCGTTCCTAGCGGGGTGTTGAAAGATCGCAGGATGAAACCGGACACCGTCAAACACCGTTTCTCGACGCCACTCCAACCCGTTTCGCAGAGCGTCCAGCTGAGCTTGATCGACCATCAATGTCAAATCACACACGAGCGTGTCTCGAGCGAACATAGGTTTGGCCCGGATACAGACAATGTGTCGTGATGGCAGCAGTTCGTTCCAATCCTTCACACCCAAATAGGGCAACAGATAGCCCAGTCGACCCTCCGCTCCAGGACGTCCCGAGTAGTACATAGCCTCCCATATGGGCCGTCGGCGCCCGGCCTGTATACCGGGCCTGTCCTCCCTGGGTTGTTCGTAGAGCCCCATGCGTAAACCCATGTCGTATTTAGAGGACACGTGCCGATGGTAATTGAACGCATCGATCCCGTCGATGTGAGCCACTCGGTAGTACGCCGCCGCATACGCAGCCGCCTGCACCAACTCGCCATCGGGCTTGTCTGTCACATGGAATCCCTGTTCGGTCAAGGCGACTCGGCGTGGTTGCCCACGGAACCGAAGTCGTGGCTGTTTCAGGTAATCGGTAAGAACCTCCAAATTGCGGAACGTGATGACCGGTGTGTCCCATCGCAATACCGCTTTGTCATCGTTCATGAAGTTGGGTTGAAACAGATCCTGAGGGTATGGATGAAATGCAATCTCCCAAGGAAAGTCGCCTTCAGCACGCGCCCTTTGAGCGATTTCATCCAGCACATCATCGCCGCGCAGATCCACCGCCGAACTCCAGTGATGCTCCATGCTGATGTACGCCCGAAGATCCGGATGCGTGTCACGCAACACCAGATCTGAAATGCGAAGGGCCTTCATATAGTCCGTGTAGAACGCTTCGGCGGAGGGGCGCCCCATGTTGTACCACGTCCAGTGAGCCTGCAGCTCGTTTCCAACTACATAGCTGCTGGCCCACCCGTATAACCTATCAGGACGGGAGTAACGTTCAGCGAAAACTTTGAGCACCGCGCGATACGCATTGATGCCGTCGGACGTCACGGTGTTGATCGCACCGAATCGCGTGGGGGCATTGAGCAGATCGCTGGATGGATGGATCAGCGGGTCATTTTGCGCATGCTGATAGGGCATGACGTTACAGATGACGCAGATGACGTTGATGCCCGCGTCCGTCAATTCACGAATTTGCCGGTCATATGGCGCCAGCATGGCTTCATTGATGGCGTACGTGACGTCATCGATCTGGATAGAAGGAGCGACGGTCTGGACTGTATCTGTCTGATGCACGATGCCGTTAATGACGATGTTGATGGTTGCATGGCGTACGCCCAACTGCTTCAGATCGTCCACCATGCCCGGAAGACTGATGCCCTTTTTCTCCCGGGGCCATGGCATACGAAATCCGCGGCTGTTCTCCGTGAAGTCCGTGACATGCATCCAGCCCGAGGCCCGGCCGGAGCGCACCTCGACAAGACGAAACCGACGAAACACCAGGTCCCGCGACCCGATATACCTGGGAATGGCTTGTTGTTGTCGTCCTGAAAGCTGTCGCTGCCAGACGGTCTCAGGCATGTCCGCCTGCAGCGGCGATGCTTCCAAACGATAGATGTCGCGCCGAGCAGTGGTGATGATCTGTATCTCTTTACGGCTGGCAACCAATCGGATGATCCGGGCCGAGTCATCAGTCATGTAGTTCACCATCCTGTGCCTGTCGGTTGAACGGGGTCACATCGCTCATGGTCATGAGAACTCCGGCAGATAAGCATTCTGCAGCGAAAGCATCATATCGGTAAGTCGTTCTGCATTGGGCACACTGTCCACCACAGGGTCCAACAGCAGCGTCCGGATCAGCGCGCTGCGCGAACGGGTGGCGTAGGCGTCCGTCAAGCTGTCCTGTATTGCGCATTGCGTACGCATGAGTGCAGCGATCGGCTCGGGAAGGGATCCCACCTGTGTGGGTGTAACGCCGTGAGCGTTTACTCGTGCGGGCACCTCCACAACGGCAGTGGATGGCAGATTGGCGATGTAACCCTCGCAGTTCAGCACATTGACTGCCGGAGCGTGAAATGGAACACCGGACAATGTGGCGGCTATGATGTCAACAGCAGCCTCGCCGCTGCCTCGTACCCAATGTTCATCGACGATGCAGCCTGCCTGCAGCGCCGCGTCCACGTCAGACTGTCGTTTGGATATGTTTCCGACTTGACGGCACTCTTGACCGTAAGGCCAGCGACCATCTGAATAACTGCTCCCCCATCCCAGATACTCACCGATGTGATCATCTGAGCGGTAGCTCAGCATGCCGAAGTAGCGCACCAGATCCCGATAGATCGACGGGATATAGCGTGAGTCCGCAGCGGCCGCTTTCAGCACGTGAGGCAGCAAGTCTCTGCCGTCCGCACGGTGACGCACACTCATGATGCAGTAAGTGATTCAAACCGGCGCTGACGATTTCCAGTTCATCTGCCGGGCAGTCTGCGTATTGAGCTACTGCCTGGATCCCGTTATACACGCCATGGCACAGGCCGATCGCCTGTATGGACGTGAGGTGACGGACAGCATGAATGACCCTCGGTACAGGATTAGTGAAGCTCAGAAACAATGCATCGGGACAGATACGCTCCATGTCCTGACAGATCGGCACCACTTGATGCATGTTGCGCAGCGCATGAAACACACCGCCGGGCCCGCCGTTCTCGCCGAGGATCTGATCAAAGCCGCACGCGCGTGGCGCCCTGAAGTCCTGCTCCCAAAGAGGCATGCGTTGACGTTCAACGGCACAGATCACAAAGTCGGCGCCCTGGAGTGCCTCCTCGCGATGCGTAGTGGCGCTGACCGGTATGTGCGAACCCAGGTGATCGCTTACCAGTTCAGCGAACTGTCGCATACGGTCCAGAGCGTCGGTGTCGATGTCGTGCAGACACAACGAGACATCCATCGACCTGAGGTGTTCGGACCGCATGATGTCCGCGATCGTCCCCCGTCCAAAGTCTTTGGAGCCAGCTCCGATCATGACGATGCGTGTAGCCATGAGTCATCTCCTAATGCCAGTGGTTAATCATCTTTCATCGGGTCATGTCTATGAACCTGCCACATTTTGGTCAGAACCGGTGCTGCAGGTACAATGGCATCGAAAGATCCAGAAGGACTGACTCTCTATGCCAGATCGAATCATTCAGGTGGGGCACTCCCCTGACGCCGACGACGCGTTCATGTTTCATGCATTGAGCTGCGGCGCGGTCTCGGTTCCAGGGCTGCAATTCGAACATGTACTTGCCGATATTCAAACGTTGAACGAGTGGGCCCGTAACGGCAGACTGGACGTTACGGCCATATCGGTTCATGCACTCGCTCATGTCGCGGATCGATACGCCGTGTTGACGCATGGTGCAAGCATGGGAGACGGGTATGGGCCGCTGGTGGTGTCGCGTGATCCGGCGATGCGTCCTGAAAAACTTCCTCGTGTCAATATCGCAATTCCGGGAACTATGACCAGCGCGTTTTTGGCGCTCTCGATCTGCTGTCCGGGCTTTCATTGGGTGGCCATGCACTTCGATGCCATCCTGCCCGCGGTTGTGCGCGGCGACGTGGATGCAGGATTGTTGATCCATGAAGGCCAGTTGACCCATCCACAGTTCGGATTGCATCCCGTGTTGGATCTGGGCGCGTGGTGGAAACAGCAAACCGGATTGCCCCTGCCACTGGGTGTGAATGTCATACGGCGCGATCTGGAACCGGAACTTCAACGGAAAGTCAGCCGGGCGTTGCATGACAGCGTCGAGTATGGGTTGACGCATCGAGAGGACGCTCTCAAATACGCCATGCAGTATGGACGCGGCGTGGACACCGAGACCGCGGACTTGTTCGTCAGCATGTACGTAAACGACTGGACGTTGAACATGGGGGATACCGGGAAACGGGCCATACGCCTGTTTCTGCAGCGTGGAGCGGAACTCGGCCTGACTCCTGCGGATGTGGATCTTGCGTTTGTCGGTGTGGACTGATGGCAGACGATACGGTCTTTCTGGAGGGGATCGAGTTCCAGGCATGGCATGGCGCCAGCGATGAAGAGCAGTCCGTAGGTCATCGCTATCGGGTCGATCTGTCACTGCAATTGGACACGCGTGCCGCTGCGGCCGACGACAATCTCGACTTGACGGTCAACTACTCCAAAGTGGCCAAGCTTGTGCTCGATTGGAGTACGTCTCATCAGTACCGGCTCATCGAAACGCTGGCGGAGCGGCTCTGTGAACAGATCCTCGACCGGTGGGCCCTGGTCGAGTCCGTGACATTGACGGTGCGCAAACTGCATCCCCCCATGCGGGTGGCGGCTGACGCGTCCGGCGTTCGGATCACACGAGTCAGGGTGATGCCATGATGGACGCCGCAGCCCGACTAAAAGCCGTCAACGAGCGAATCATCCGTGCGTGCGAGCGCGTGGGGCGTGATCCTGCATCGGTACACTTATTGGCCGTCAGCAAAACGCACCCGGCGGACACAGTGCGCGCATTGGCTTTATGTGGACAGCGCGCCTTCGGCGAAAATTACGTCCAAGAGGCCCTGTCAAAGGCCGAAGCGCTGTCGGATCTGAAACTGGAATGGCACATGATCGGACACCTGCAGCGAAATAAAGCACGCCATGCCGCTCGTTTGTTCGATGTCATTCACAGCGTTGACAGTACAGAACTCGCTCACGCACTGTCCCGGGCGGCTGCGGATCACGACCGCACGCTGGATGTGTATGTTCAGGTCAACGTCGACGACGAAGACACCAAGTCCGGCGTGTCATGTTCGGACGTGAGCGCAATCTGTCAGAACATTCGTGAGATGCCTGGGCTCCGTCTTGTCGGTTTGATGGCGATACCGCTCTGGACACCCGATCCGGAGGACAGTCGCGCAGCTTTCCGCACCATGCGGGAGTTGCGAGACTCCCTGCCTGGCGCCGAACGCTTGGGGTTGAGCATGGGAATGAGCCATGATCTGGAGGTCGCCATCGAGGAAGGCGCGACAATAGTCCGGGTCGGGACCGCGTTGTTTGGCTCCCGCAACACACCTCGATGATCCCAATGGCCGCACGCGGCGAAAACGGGCATAATAACGGTATATACGCCATAGCCTTGTGATCACCCTGGAGGATGACATGGAATACGAGGACGAAGCCGGTACGCGCAGATCGCGAAGACGCAATATCTTCGGTTTCGGTGGGCACGGTCACCAAGATGAAGAATTGCCCGTGACTCAGATAGTCGCCACAACGAGACTGAGATCGATCGATGACGCCAACGCAGTCGCCAATGGCCTGAAAAACGGCCATTCCCAAATCGTGATTTTCCGCAACACCAGCGACGAGGCGAAGGTCAAGGTTCTGGACTACCTGGCCGGAGTGGTGTATGCCATCGAGGGGACCATGCACAAGCTGCATGAGACCGTATACCTCGTGCTTCCGCCTAACGTGGAATTCACTACCGACGATCGATGACAGTCACGTCTCTCCGCATCGGCGTCATCGGGCTTGGCCAGATGGGCGGCGCGCTGACGCGCTCCATGATCTCACAAGGCGTCTGCCGTCCTGAACAGATTCGCGGGTATGACGTTGACATTGCCATCTTGAATGGCATATGCGCCTCGCTCGGCATCCAGGCGTCCTCCAGCATTGCAGAACTGGTTGCCGGAAGCGATGTGCTGTTGATTGCCGTAAAGCCACATGTTGTGCGCTCCGTTCTGGCCGAGTCGACTGCGTCCATCTCTACCGACGCTCCTCCGCTGATGATCAGTATCGCGGCCGGCGTGACTATCTCGGCGCTCGAATCGATCTTGCCTGCGGGGGTTCCTGTCATCCGGGTAATGCCCAATCTGCCCGCCAGCATCGGGTACGGGGCTTCCGCATATGCCACAGGCTCCTCCGCCAATGACGATCATGCGGTTCTTGTCGAGCAGCTGCTTGCAGGAGGCGGACTTGTCGTGCGAGTCGAGGAGCGCTTGATGAACGCGGTCACCGCACTCAGCGGCAGCGGACCGGCTTATGTACTTCTGCTGATCGAGGCCTTGGCGGACGCAGGCGTTCGAGAAGGGCTGCCTAGGAAGACGTCTCTGAAATTGGCAACCCATACCGTCTTGGGAGCGGCTCAACTCGCGCTCAGTTCAGACGAACATATCGCCCTATGGAAAGAGCGCATCTGCACACCGGCCGGCACCACCATAGAGGCGCTGTACACACTCGAGGAAGGCGGACTGCACGGTTTGGTCATGAAAGCGGTGCATGCAGCGCGCGAACGGGCTGACGCAATAGAACGCGGAGCTTAACCGCCTGTCGGGGACTGATGCCAGCCCCCGACGGATTGATTTACACGATACGCACGAACCTCAGTTTACCGACACGCAGCACCTTGCCCTTCAGCGCTTCCGCCGGTAGCTCTGCAGCCGGGTCACTCAGTTTTTCACCATCCAGCGATACGGCGCCTTGCTGCACCATACGCCGCGCTTCGCCGTTGGAAGCCACCAGTCCCAGGCCGGTCAGCAGCCGGGGAAGCCACACGGTCCCGTCGCGCAGCCAATCGGGATCGATGGAACGCTCCGGCAAATCGGCTGGCAACTCATGCTGTGAGAACACCCGTGTAAAATGGGCTTCCGCCTCATGAGCGGCTTCAGCGCCGTGGTAGATCGTGACGATCTCCCGGGCCAGACGGCGCTTGGCCTCCATCGGATGAAACGAGCCATCGGCGATACCGGCGATCATCGCATTCACTTCGGACATCGGTACATCGGTGCACAGTTCAAAATACTGTCCCAACAACGTGTCGGGGATCGACATCACCTTGCCATACTGATCGCGAGGCGGTTCATTGATGCCGATATAGTTGCCCAGCGACTTGCTCATCTTCTCCACACCGTCCAGGCCCGGCAACAGTGGCATGGCCAGTACAACTTGCGGGTCTTGACCGTATTCCCTTTGCAGGTCACGCCCCATCAGGTTGTTGAACAGCTGATCGGTGCCGCCCATCTCGATGTCGGATTGGATCGCCACAGAGTCGTATCCCTGACACAGCGGATACAGGATCTCATGCATGCCCAGCGGCTGATTGTTGGCCAGTCGCTTGGTGAAGTCATCACGTTCCAATACACGCGCTACAGTAGCCTTGGCCGCCAGTCGGATCACGTCGGCGAAGTTCATATCGTGCAGCCAATCGCCGTTGAAGCGGACTTCGGTGCGGTCCTTGTCCAGAATACGGTACAGCTGCTGCTGATACGTGGCGGCGTTCTCCCTCACCTGCTCACGGCTCAACTGCGGTCTTGTCTTGCTCTTTCCGCTGGGGTCGCCGATCATGGCGGTGAAATCACCGATAATCAGGCAGGCCAAGTGTCCCATGTCCTGAAACTGTCGGAGTTTGCGCAGCACAACCGCAAATCCCAGATGAATGTCCGGCGCCGTAGGGTCAAGGCCCAGCTTGACACGCAACGGTTTTCCGTCTTTCATGCTGCGCTGCAGTTTTTCTCTCAGGCCATCCTCGGGCACCACCGAGGCGACACCGCGAAGCAGCACAGCGAGTTGGTCATCTATCGACATCATGCGTATTCTCCTCATGGCTGTCCATGCGTCCGGACAGCCGCATACCATTTTACAGTAGCGCCTGTAAGACAGGCATCTGTTTGCATCTGTCGAGGCATGATCGCAGCCCACCCAGGATACGACTCGAACAGTACCCCCGGCGATGGACCGCCTACTCTTCTACCCGCTTGACCTGCATCGTGACACCGAGTCCGGACAGCACGGCGAGCAATCCTGCAGCCAGGCAAACGCGAAAGGGCAGCGGGTATCCGTGATGATCGATGATCCAGCCCAGCAAAAGCGGCGACAGGCTGGCCGGAATGAACAACACCAGGTTTACCAAGGCAATCGTAATGCTTCGGTCCCCCGGCGGTGTCAGCAGCAACAGGGCCGGCATGAACACCGCCCAGTGGCCGATCAGCATTCCCACCAGAAAGGAACAGAGAAACAACAGATGGACCGTGTGCGCATGGGGATACAACAGTGCAACCACCGGCATCACCAAGGTCACAAACACCCACGGAATGCGAGGCCCCATCCGGTCCATCAGCCATCCGGCTGCCAATGACAACAACGCTCCGCCAATCGCTTCATAGACGGTGATCCTTCCGAATATCGACGCGGGCATTCCCAAGCCGGTTGAACTGGTTGCGTACACGACCAGAAACGGCACCATGGCGGCGCTGCACATTTGAAAACTGGCGCTCAGCAGCAACTTTCCCATCGGTTTTCTGGGATGACACAGACGTGCCGCGTGGCGAATTTGATCTCTCAGGGGCGGCAGCGGTTGATCGGGATGAAACGCTTCAGGTGCAATGGGCACACACGCAAAAGCCGTCATGGAGAGAGCGAAAAGCACTCCAGCCACTCCGAATGCGATGGGAAACACCAAAGGCTCCAGCCTCATGGAAACATAGCCAAGCGTGAGCGCTCCCAAGAGTCCTCCCACCGCAAAGAACGCACTGGACACACCGAAATAGCGGCCGCGCAGCCGCGAAGGGATGACCATACCGATCATGTCAATCCAAAGCGGCGTCACGATGCCCAAGAACGCTTGCGAGATGGACAGCAGAGCGATCACACCATACAGCGCGATGTGTGGTGCTGTTCGATGCGCGGCCAGAAACAGCAGCGAGATACAGGGATAGACCACCAGATATCCCACATGCAGACCGATCAGCCCCCGTTTACCGCCGCCGAAACGCCGCAGAATTCGGCGAGCAGGCAGTTGAAACAGCAGCGGTATGGCAACCATGCCGGTGGCCATAACCCCCACCAACTGAGCGGAAGCCCCGAGCGATTTCAACAGCGACGGGACGGTTGTGGAGGGCAGCACGAAATAGGTGCCTGCCCCCCACAACCACTCGGTCAGTAAAAGCAAAAGAACACGCCGTGTGAGGTTGTGCTTCGAGATGACCGGTAGCGCTTCAGCAGATACGGCATCAGCCACGGCGTTTGACGGAGCGTATGCGACACGTGAAGGCGCGGGCAGGTTGATGTTCGAACAGCGCCGTCAGTTGCCGCTCATCCCAGCCGGATCGTTTCAACGCCGGAACGAGTTGGACGGACAACGTATCGTAAGAACGGAACGTTCCGCCATTCGGCAGATCCGCCTGATACCATCCGGCATCATGTGAGACCAATACCTGGTGGCCGATACGCTGCGCATGCGCCCATTGGATGAGGTCGAGATGCAGGTCAAGACTCTCCGGACTGAGTCCGTCATACTCCAGCCATGCTCCGCGACGGGCGGCTTCCTGATGAAGTGAGCGGTCCGGCTCGGCATGCGCGTGAACCCAGACAAACGCTTCACCAGAAACTCCCGCCTGCTGAAGCATATCCAGCTGCCGCAAGGCGTCCTTTCCTGTTGTGGTATGCGACGCAATGGTCAGTCCAGTCTCCAGATGAGTATGGGCGGCAGCCTGTACCAGCAAGGAATCGGGGGCGGGCATTCCCGGGTCCACTCCGATCTTGATGAACCCCGGGCGGATCGACGTACCGTCTATGCCCTTGCGCCATTCCGTAATCCAGCGTTGCGCCAACGTATCAGGGGTTTCGGAGGCGATACTGGCGGGTAAAAACTTGTCATTCGCGGCGCCATACCACCCGGTGGGCGCCAGAAGCCGCATGCCGGTCATTCGCGACAGACGGTGCAACACACGCACATCACGTCCAAGCCACTCGGGTGAGCATTCAGCCAGCCATCGAACACCCAGGTTGTACGCCTGCTGCAAATAAGGCAGGACGGCGGCCACGACCACGTCGGCACGATACCGGTGTGGCCCGGCAGTCGCCGCACCGCCGAAATCGACAAGCACGTGCTCATGCGGCAGCCACACACCGCCCGCGGATGCTGATACACGGCCTGTTACGGTATAGACCCAACCCTGCAGTTTTTGCATTTGTCCCTCCGGGTCGCAACGCTCGTGAGGCTGTGATACGCTATGATGGCCGGGATGCCGGGGTCAACCGGTATCGGCATCCCCCTGTAGGATAAACTATACTGGATTCCAGTGTACATCGCCGTGAGGTCAATTCATCATGAGTAAACAATATCGCGTCGCCGTCGCAGGGGCCACAGGCGCCGTCGGCAAAGAGTTCATGAGTGTGCTCGAGGCCCATCAGTTCCCTGTATCGGAGCTGGTGATGCTCGCTAGTCCGCGTTCTGAAGGTAAAACGCTGTCTTTCCGGGGCGAGGCGCATACCGTGCAGGTGCTTAAACCCGAGTCGTTTGACGGCGTCGATATCGCCTTCTTCTCAGCCGGTGGCTCACAGAGCCGCGCCCTGGCGCCGGAAGCGGCCAAACGCGGTTGCGTGGTGATTGACAACTCCTCGGCTTTTCGCATGGATCCCTCCGTGCCGCTCGTGGTGCCCGAGATCAACCTTGACGACGCGCGATCCCACAACGGAATTATCGCCAACCCGAACTGCTCCACCATCATCATGTTGATGGCGGTGGCTCCGCTGGCCCGCCGATATCCGGTCAAGCGCATCGTGGTGAGCACGTACCAATCCGCCAGCGGCGCCGGCGCGTTGGCCATGGCCGAACTGGAACAGCAGGCGCGCGATTTTTTGGCCGGCCGCCCCGTCGAACCCAAGGTGTTCCCGCACCAGATCGCGTTCAACCTGTTCAGCCATAACTCGAAGGTGAACGAGCACGGGTACAACGAAGAAGAGTGGAAGATGATCCAGGAAACGCGCAAGATTCTGCATGCGCCCGACATCGCCGTGACGGCGACCTGTGTGCGCGTGCCTGTGTTGCGCGCCCACTCTGAGGCGATCAACGTGGAATTCGCGGATCAGCGGCCATCGGTGGAGGAAGCGCGTCAAATTCTGGCGGAGTTCCCCGGCGTTCGGTTACAGGATGACCGGCAATCGAACCACTTCCCCATGCCGCTGGAGGCGTCCGGCGGTGAGGAGGTGCTTGTCGGGCGTATCCGGGAAGACGTATCCAATCCGCGTGCTTTGGATCTGTTCGTCAGTGGCGACCAATTGCTGAAAGGCGCTGCTCTGAACGGTGTTCAGATCGCCGAAGGCATGATCGCGAAGGGTTGGCTGTAGACGACAGACACCCAAACGGAAAGGCAGGCACACTCTGCAACCTAGTATCGACATAATTCCCCTGGGGGGGGCGTCTGAAATCGGCAAGAACCTGGTGGTGTTGCGATACGACCAGGAGATGATGCTGATCGACTGCGGTCTGGCGTTTCCCTACGACGATCTGTACGGCATCGACGTGGTGATCCCGGACATATCGTTTCTACAGGAAAACCGCGACCGGATCCTTGGTATCTGTCTCACCCATGGACATGAGGATCATATCGGCGCGTTGCCTTACGTATTGCGTGACATCCCGGTTCCTGTGTATGGCACGCGACTCACGATGGGCCTGGTGCGCGCCAAAATCAGCGAGCACTCCGGGATCGACACCGCCTTGCTGAAGGAGTACACCGCAGGCGATCGGGTGACGTTGGGGCCGTTCACTGTTCAGCCGATCAGCGTCAACCACAGCATTCCTGAGACTGTCGCACTCTGCATCGAGACTCCCGCGGGACGCATCATCTATGCCAGTGATTACAAGATCGACCATACACCGATAGACGATTGGCGGTTCGACGCCGCGGAATTCGCGCGTTTGGGAGATGCAGGAGTGCTGGCGCTGGTGTCGGACTCGACAAACGCCGAAAATCCCGGTTTCGCCCCATCCGAGCGGGAAGTCGCGCGCGCAATCGAGGACCTGTTCGCCGAGTCAACCGGCCGGATCATCATTGCGATGTTCGCCAGTAACATCCATCGGATGCAGCAGGTGCTGAAGCTGTGCCACCTGTACGAACGCAAACTGGCGGTTATGGGGCGGTCCATGAAACGCAATATGGACATGGCCATCCAATTGGGTTATGTCGATGTACCGCCCGATACGATGATAGCCGCGGACACCATCGACATGTACGATCCCGAACAGGTGACGGTGCTTACCACCGGGTCGCAGGGAGAGCCGCTGGCTGCGTTGTCGCGCATCTCCAAAGACGAGTATCGCGCCTTGCAGATCCAGAAAGGCGACACGGTGATCATCTCGGCCAAGCCGATACCGGGTAACGAAAGCCTGGTCTGGCGTACCGTCAACCGGCTGGTACAGCGGGGCGCGCGCGTGGTCTATCCACCGCTCCATCCGGTACACACGTCCGGTCATGCCTGCCGTGAAGAGCTCAAGATGATGCTCGCTCTGGTGCGTCCAGTCCACTGTGTCCCGTTGCACGGTGAGCCCCGCATGATGGTCCAATACAAGCAACTGGCGCAGGAGATGGGACACAGCGCGGACCACATACACCTGCTTCAAAATGGCGATGTGCTGTCATTGAACATCGAGAGTGGAGCCATCACCGACAAAGTGAATGCCGGCCGGATACTCATCGACTGCGGCGGAAACTGGGACATATCGACGCATGTACTGAAGGAGCGCAAGACGCTGGCCACTGACGGCATCATCACCGTGGCGCTGGCATGCGATGCCGAGACCGGCGAGCCTGTGTCAGAACCCAGCCTGGCCATCAGCGGAATCGCTCTGGACAGCGAAGAGCGGGCGGAGTTCGCCGACGAGCTGCTGGAAGTGGCCATCCGCGCGATGCGCTCCTCTGCCGAAGAGACGATCGAATCGGCAAGCGATGTGGCCGCCACGCGCGAACGCATCCGGTTGGCGGTTCAACGCGCCTGTAAAGGACGCATGAATCGAAAACCCTTGATCGTGGTGCACTTAATCGAGGTATAACCCCGTTGGTCAGCAGGTTACCAGACGCCATAAGGAACAGATCACATGAAAAAGGTACGCTTCATCGTGCATCAACCCGAAGATGATCTCAGACGATTTCAGGAGGAGGATATCATGTCTTTCTTCGATCCGCTGAGTGGGACGGAGCGGTTCTGGCAACCGCATATCGATGTGTTTCGCACCGTGGATGAACTGGTGGTAAAAGCCGAGCTGGCCGGGGCCCGTTCCGAGGATATCAATGTGTGCCTGTCAGCCGATGGCCAGCAGTTGACCATCAGCGGTGTTCGGGCTGAGGATGCAAGCGACCGGGATAATCGCGTCGGGTGGGTCAAGCTCGAGGTCTATTATGGGCCGTTCGAACGGCGCGTCACGCTGCCCAGTGACGTCAAGATCGATCGGGATAACATCACCGCCAGATACCGTGATGGCTTTCTGGTCATCCGTCTGCCGCTGACCCGGACCAAAGAGTCTGTGCACCGGATCCCTATCGAAGACAGCCATTGATGTGAAGGAGTCTGATCCGTGAGCAATGAACCAGATATAAAGGTAGTAACCGACGGTGACAGCGTTCATTCGGTAGAGATACCGGAGGAGCTGTGTCTGTTGCCGTTGCGCGACACGGTCGCATTTCCCGTTCTGATCGTTCCCATTGCCGTCGGACGGGAGAGTTCCATCAAGTTGGTCGACGACGCGGTGGTCGGCGGCAACCGGATGATCGGCGTGGCGGCCATGCGCGATCCCTCCGTGGACAACCCCACCATCGATGATATCTATCGCATCGGTACCGCCGTCGTGATCCGCATGATGGGCAAGATGCCCGATGGGATCCGGCTGGTGGCGCAAGGGGTCACCCGGATCGAGATACTCGATGTGGTCCAGTCAGAACCGTACCTCAAGGTGCGTGTGCGTCCACTGCCCGACTCGAATGTCATACCGGAAGACCAGGCAGTTCAGGTGGAGGCGCTGCGCCGCAATATCGCCGCGCTGTTCCAGCGCGCGGTTCAGCTCTCCCCTTCTCTGCCGGATGAAGTCGAGAGCATCGCGCTGAATGTGCAGGAGCCGAACGTACTTACCGACCTCATCGCGGCGCACTTGCCACTCCCTGTGCGAGACAAGCAGATGGTGCTCGAGGCAGTCGACCTGATCGAGCGCATGCAGCTGATGCTGAGATTGCTGAGCCGTGAAGTCGAAGTGCTCGAAGTGGGCAGCAAGCTTCAATCGCAAGTGCACAGCGAGATGAGCAAATCGCAGCGCGACTATTACCTGCGTGAACAGTTGAAAGCCATTCAGCGCGAACTGGGAGAGGGCGATGACCGCAGCACGGAGCTGGAAGAGCTGCGGGAACGCATCATGGAAGCGCACATGTCGCCGGAGGCGGAAAAAGAGGCCTTACGGGAACTGGATCGCCTTTCCCGCATCCCGTCTGCGTCACCCGAATATACGGTTGCGCGCAACTACATCGACTGGATGGTCAGTCTGCCTTGGTCCATACAGACGGAAGACGACTTGGAGATCCGGCGGGTACGGGACATTCTGGATACCGACCACTACGGCCTCGATAAAGTGAAAGAGCGGCTGACCGAGTACCTGGCCGTTCGCCGCTTCAAGAAAGACGGCCGCATGCGCCAGCCGATTATCTGCCTGGCCGGCCCTCCGGGCGTCGGTAAGACGAGTCTAGGCCGATCGGTCGCTCGAGCGATGGGCCGGAAGTTCGTGCGCATCTCGTTGGGCGGTGTGCATGACGAAGCCGAAATCCGGGGGCATCGCCGCACCTACATCGGTTCCATGCCCGGCCAGATCATTCAGGGCATCCGGCGGGCAGGTTCCAACAACCCGATCTTCATGTTGGATGAGATCGACAAAGTCGGCGCCGATTTCCGCGGTGACCCGTCAGCTGCACTGCTGGAGGCGCTGGACCCCGAACAGAACAGCACATTCCGTGATCACTATCTGGATGTGCCGTTCGATCTCTCCAAGGTGCTGTTCATCACCACCGCCAACGTGCTGGATACCATCCTGCCTCCGTTGCGCGACCGGATGGAGATCATCGAGATCCCCGGGTATACCCGTGAAGAGAAGCTGAACATCGCCAAAGATCACCTGATCCCGCGTCAGATCGAGGAGCACGGACTGACTCCCGGACGGATGAAGTGGACCGATGAGGCCGTGCTCGCGTTGATCGACGGCTACACGCGCGAGGCCGGAGTGCGTAATCTGGAGCGGGAGATCGCCGCGGTTTGCCGTAAGGTTACCGTGATGTTCGCCGAGGGCCGCAAGTCCCCGGTCAACATCACGGCCAAGCGTGTGGAAGAGATGCTGGGCGCCCCCCGGTTCGAGTTCGAAGAGCTGTCGCAGCGAACCGCCATGCCGGGAGTGGCCATCGGGCTGGCCTGGACTCCTGTGGGCGGAGATGTGCTGTTCGTCGAAGCCACCCGCATGGCCGGCAGCAAGCAGCTCACGCTCACCGGTCAGCTGGGCGATGTCATGCGGGAATCCGCGCAGGCTGCGCTCAGCTACCTGCGCGCCAATGCCGAAAAGTATGGCCTGGCGCCGGATTTCTTCGAGAAATCCGATATTCACCTGCACGTGCCCGCCGGCGCGATACCCAAAGACGGACCGTCTGCAGGCGTCACGATGGTGACAGCCCTGGCGTCCCTGTTGACAGGCCGGTGCGTTCGACCGAATATCGCCATGACCGGGGAGATCACGCTCACCGGACGGGTGCTGCCTGTAGGCGGCATCAAGGAGAAGGTGTTGGCGGCGCATCGCTCCGGATTGACACAGATCATCCTTCCGGCGCGTAACCGCAAAGACCTGATGGAAGACGTTCCGGAGTCGATCCGCTCGCAGATGCGCTTTACCACCGTCGATACGATCGATGAGGTGCTGGCCGAAGCGCTTTGTCCTGAAGACCTCCAGGAGTTCCAGGATCCGTTCGCATCCTGAACAGCCAAGCGGCACAGAAGAACGTGGAAGTCCATCCGGACTCCCACGTTTTTCTGTTTATGCCCCTAACTCATGACTCTTAACCTGCGCACACGAGCATCGCGTGCCCATCCAGAACGGTGACCTCGGCATGCACATAGCGGCCATCATAACGGAACGGCACATCCTGTTCAGCCGGCGCCAGGAACACGCGCGATGGTTCCCGCTCGCATCGTACGCGGATCGGCATGTTCACCAGCGGTAAGGCATCTTCGACGATGTCCAGCCCGTCTGCGCGACGTTCCGGGCAGAAGCTCATCAGATGCACCACCAAGCTGTTGTCGGTACGGATCACCGTGGTTTCCAGTTTGCTTGGCCCCGATGCACGTACCAGCGGATCGGGCATCAGACGATCGATGCAGTTGCCCAACAGCTTTCGATAGACCGGTTGGGCATGCTTTCCGTATGCCTCCAGTATCGGAACGGCGAATGTGATCACACGGCCGCACTGGACCGCCGCGGCGTAGTCGCTGAGCTTGGCCTCGGGCGTATATTCATGACCGGAAAAGTGCGTATAGTCCCGCTGGAAATACGGCTCTCCGATCAGGGCCAGCACATCCGCGTCTTCACCGGCGGTCATCCGATAGCCCGGCTCATACATGACGTGACCGTAATCCGGAATGCCCTGCGCCACACAGGGTTGGACATGCAGAAACGTATGCGTGTACGGACTCGGGCCGTGTATATTGATGCCCTGCTCCGTCAACAGCGGATCACCCTGCGCATCCAACCCGCTGGCCCCGCACAGGATCAGCGCCCCGCCAGACCGCACATACTGCCTCAGTTTTTCACGCAGTTCCGGTCCGACGGGTGTCGATTCCGCCACGATCACCAGCCGGTACGGTGTCAGATCATCCACGGCGGTAATCACATCGAACTGCTGCTGCAGCTGCTGCAGAGCACGCACGGCGCCCAGTCCCGATGGACCGGGATTGTCTCCCAGCCCGGCATCCATCAGCAGCCCGATCTCGCTCTGCACCACGCCGCCTTCCACATACGGTTCGCAGGAGGCGATATACCCGTACACGCGCCCGATCAGATCATACACAGCTGGATTGGGCACCCCTCGCGGATGCAGCAGGTCACCCACGCCGCTGGTCATTTGCTGACTCAGGATCTGGCAGCATTCGTATTTCAGCGCCGCTTCCGGTTTGAGTCCCTGATTGTCGCCCCACGATTTGAAGAACCGTCCGGTATGGCTCAGGGTCGGCAAACCGAGCGGCCTGACAAAACGGGAAACGTACGGGAAATAGGCGTATCCCCAACCGCCCGTCGGCAGGGACTCGATCTCCACATGCCTCAGGAACTGCTTCTCTTCCTGCAGGTTGGTCTTGGGACGACTGTTGAACCAGACGCCGCAGGGTGGATGCCCCTGGTGCGCCGCCTCGATCATGTCGCGATACCGTTTCATGTAGCTCAAAGCCACATGCCGGGCATACCGGTTCCGGGCGTCCGGATCTCGCGGGTCCATGCCCAACTGCTGCATGCCGCGGATTGCCCAGGGCGAACAGCTGGGCTGATCCCAGCACATATCCAGAAACACCCCGTCCAGCGGCGCGTACCGTTCCAGCACTTCCGCCAACAGCTCGGCCAGATGGTCCTGATACGGGCTGGACATATCCATGATCTGCCATCCCGGGGTAAACACCGAGTCTGCACCTTTGATCTGCTTCAGGTCGGGCCCCAGTGCGATCCATTCCGGATGGGCGTTTGCGCAGAACTCGTTACATTGCACGCTCATATAAACCGGTGCGCGGATACCCACGCGATGCAGCGCACGGATCTGCTCGCCCATCAGGTCCAGTCCTTCGGGCAGACCGGGGTGGCGTTCCGGCCGATCGGTGTTCCAATACGCCTGCCCGTGATGGCACAGCCCGAACACCGTGACGCTGTCCACGTGCGCCCGCCGGAACGTGTCCGCAAACCGCTCCGGGTCGAAGTCGCACGCCACATCCGGGATCCAGGGGCCGGTGTGAAAATCCAGATGGATCATACGCTTGGGGAAGATAAACTCGCTCAATGATGTCTCTCCTCGATGTTGGTCTCGTGCTGTTTGATCATGCTGTAGTCAGCACAATGCCATCATACGCCACGTCGATGCCTTCCGGCATGGCGGCTTGCTCCAGTTCGTCGTGAAGCAGACCGATATTGTGAGAAAAGTGCGTGATCACCGTACGGACGGAGGCCGGCGTGGCGCGCTGGGTCAGCCGCTCCCGCAGGTGCAGCACATCGCGAAACGCCATATGGTACCGGCCATCGTGTTCCATCAACCCCATGGTGCATTCGGCGATGATCAGGTCAAACCGGTACGCGCCCAGCGTTTCCAGAACGTCTTCGTCGTAGGCTCCGGTATCCGACGCGTACAGTACAGTGGCCGTATCTGACTCGATCACATACGTCACACACAGTTCCGATGGGTCGTGCTGCGCGCGGATCGCGGTAAACCGCAGCGCGCCGGCCTGCACCGGTTGCATAGGTGCCAGCGTGTGCAGTTGAACACCCGGGGGCGCCTGTCCAAACCGGCGGACCACCGCATCGTACAGTGGAGGCGCTCCATACACATGCAACGCCTCATCTCCCCGATGGGCGAACGGCGGATGCATGAACTCCAGCGTGTTCAAGTCGCAGTGGTCGGAGTGCGTGTGGGTGATGAACAGATGCTCCAGCCGGGACAGATCGATCCCCTGCGTCGCGATGTGGTGAAACGTGTCCGGCGGCAAATCGATCTTCCACCGATCGTCGATCAGCACGGACGACCGGCTGCGGATGTTCGGCCCGCCCGCCATCCGCGCCCGGCGGCACGTCTCGCAGCCGCAGAACAACCCCGGCCACCCCTCCGCCGCCGCCGTCCCCAAAATCCGGATCTGCATGGTGATAATCCTTTCGTTCCCTTACCAGGGATTGCTCATCTTTTGCTCGATATCTCTACGGGACAGCACACGGCTGCACAGCTCCCATCGATTGGCGTCCGGGTCGATCGTCTCGCTGTATCGGATTTCGAACGCATTGCGGTTCTGATCACGCAAGTGGATATACTTGTCCAGCTCTTCCTCAAGGCGCTCGATGTCCTCTATCCACGCGTCCTCGATCACATCCGGCAGGCCTCCGAACAGATCGTACCGGTCACGCATCCGTTGCGACAAGACCTGGTAGATGCGTTGATCTTGTGTGCCCTGGTAGACAAGATTCAGCATGTCCACACTGCTGCGAGTTTGTCCGAATCGCTTGATCCGCCCCAATCGCTGTTCCAACCGGGACGGATTCCAGGGCAGGTCCACATTGATCAGCGTACCGAGCATCTGCAGGTTCAATCCCTCGCAGGCGGCATCGGTCGCCAGCAGCAACCGCAATTGGTGGGTGCGAACCGCTTCTTTGATATCGTTGCGCTCCACTGAGGAAAACTCCCCATGCCGATACAGGCCGCTTTTACCGGCCCCGGCATACACGCCGATCGGCTCGTCCGGCAGTTCTTGAGCCAGCTGATCACCCAGATAACGCACTGTGTCGTAATATTGACTGAACACGATACATCCGTGCTCCAGCCAGGTGAGACCTTCCACACGGTGCTGCAGCAAGAAATACTTCAATGCACGCGCCTTGGGATCTTTTGCCTCCGGGCGGGACAGTTGATCGATTACAACCTTCAGAAACTGCTCTTCGTCGCTCGTCATGTCGGCATAAAGAGTATAGTGATCGACAGTCGCCTCATTGTCATCGGTTTCTGTGTCATCGAGTTCACTGCGATTCAGCAGATGCAATGCTGTATTACGCCCTGCGGCGAAGCTGGAACAGATGCGTTGCAACAGCAATGATTTCATGAAACCCGCTCCGCGGTTTCGTCTGCCCAAAGCCTCACAGTAACGTTCAGCTGCCTCATACGCCCGTTCAAAGGGATAGTTGGTAATCAGACCGCCTTGGTACAGGCCCGAGTCACCGTAACTGGTCTCACGATCCGGATGAACTGTCACGGCAACCCGATCGAGCAACCCCCGGTCCTCCAGCATCTCTCTCCGCCTCAGCACGGTATGACGCAAAATGGGATTGCTCGACCTCAGCACATCATCGGGCAAACTCTTAACCAGGTTCTTGACGAAAGGAGGCAGGTCGGACCAACTGCGAATGCACACCGACTCCTGTTCCGGCATGTCCAGATGACGCCGCATCCGGGTAAACTCGTTCCGCTCGTCGCTCGGCGGGAATGGATCCTGCAGCCAGGGCCAGAGATCCTCCGGCGACTCAGGGATCTCCTTGCCGGCGACTATTGGAAAGGCCCGATCGCAATCGCGCCACAGTGAATGGTATTCACGACCTAACACATGGGGCGCCTTTATTCCCAATACTTCCAGAAGATCCCAAAGTTGGGACACCGATGTCTGGACCGGTGTCGCCGTACCCAACAACAGGTGTCTTGTTTGGCCGGCGATCTGCCGCATGAACGTGAACAGGTTATTGGGCCCCTGGCGCGGCTGCTTGCGTGCACGGTGCGCTTCATCCAGCACCACCGTACCGTACCGGCGTGTCTGCAGCGCCTCGGCTTCCGGTGACTGCTGCATCGCCAAGCCCGTCGATACAATCGCGATCTGCATCGGGCACCGGGTGATATCTTCTGCGCCGCGGGTACGGATGGCGCGCCATTGGGGATCCAGCCATATTTTGTCGCGTGAAGACCAGATGGCAGAGGGTATCCCCAGCCGGTCCAACAACTCCACCTGCCACTGTAATGTCAGCGTCGCCGGACACAATATCAACACCGGACCATCATCCAACAGACAGAACAGCGAGGCCGCGGCCGCGAGGGAGAGCGTCTTTCCCAGTCCCACCTCATCAGCCAGCAGCAGACGCACCTTCTCGTATCGTTCCCGATGTTTCAAACAGAGCGTCACAAAGGAGCGTTGCCATGGCTGCAGCTGTTCACCCGTTCGATAGATGGGGCTTTCTGCGAAGACCGCGCCCGGCGCCTCGTGAGCGTTCAGACCTTCCCAGGTTATCTGGGTACGCTTTGCCAGTCGGCCGATCTCGTCTATGATCGCTTCGGGCAGTGGCACGCCGATATTCCATAACGCATTGAACTCGTCTTTCACCCATGCCACCGCTTCCGGTGAGTTGTCCTCCCAGATCAGTTCATATTGACTGGTGAACGCGCTGAGCGTCTCGTTGGCGGAACCCAAAAAACTGGTGTACGATCCGTCCTCACGTTCAATCACACCCGCTTTACCGTGTAAAAACACCGTTTGTCGCGGCACAACGCGGATCTGCACATTGCCTTGGGTCAACAGCTGATGGAGCCGCGCATACTGATCACGGCGCAACAATGACTCCACTTCCGGTGACGGCTCGTTCCAGCGCTCCAACAGTGCGGCCTGCGTATATCGGGCGACTCGCAGGTCTGCGGGATCCAGGTCACTGTTGCAGACAATACGCACATCCGGTATCCGATCCAGCGCCTCGCCTGTCAGCGACAGGATCGAACTGCGAAAATAGCCCGCGATACGCCAGTAGGAGCGGGCACAACGCAGTTGCTCCTGAAGAAACCCCATATCCAGTGTGGTTCGGCGCGACGAGTATCTGCGGATCCAACTCATAGGTCACCTCTCGACACAGTACGTTCCGATCAATTCGGCCAATATGCGGGCTGATGACGCTTCGGCAGGGCGCAACACCCGTGTGCGGCGTTCGATCGCCTCACACAGCTGAACACCGTGATGTCGGACACCGCCATCCTGGCGAAATCCTGGGATGCTTTCCGCCAGATGCGCCACGACATCCTCTGATGGCGTATCGCGCTGCAGCTCCATCAGGGCGTATAGAATAGCGCGCAACGGCGTCTGCGCCAGATCGGTTCCGCCGCCGATAGCCGAGCGCCCCAGCTCCATGGCGCTCTTCAACCGCGGCCTCTGTGAATGCTCCTGCACCAAGAGCGACCGGTAATCACGCACGTGGAACGCTTTGGCGAAATTCTGATAGGCGTCTAGCGGCTGTACGCTTCGCACCTCCATCTCCAGCAGCTTCAGGTAAAACCGCTCCACACCGCTCAGTGTACGCCAAATGGCGCCGTCGATGTCTTCAGGCTGCAACTCCGCATTGGCCGTGCTCGCCGCAAATGCGATCATCTCGTCGGCCAGAGAGATCTCACCGGGACGTCGCGGGCGTAAAGCCTCTTCGGTCATGTCCCGGCCGTCGATGATGCGGTATTGTGTCAACACACGCAGACCTGCCGCATATCCCGCCATCTGCAGATCGGCGTCTGTGAACATCTCTTCATCGTGGTTGCGTCGCCGATGGCGTCTGTTCATGTCCACAAGCTGACTGAGTTGCGCCCTGACGGCATCCTGTATCTCCCAACCCAAATCGGCTCGGCTGCAGCGAAGATCGCCGGTGCGTTTTCGCAATACCAACAGAACCGTGCCTTTCACGTAACAGCCCTGCCGAAATCCGCTGTCATGTTCCGTGACCACATACCAGGCGGCGATCACCTGCAAACCAGCCGCCCAGAGGATGGTGGCCATATCGGCCCATATCGCGCTCGACTGATGCGTAAACATAACGACTTGCCGACCGTTATCCGGCATATGCCACGCAATCCGGTTGAACACCGCGGCCATCTGCCGTCGGAAGGCGTCTCCAGCACCGCAAACCGACAGGGCGCGCCGGCTGTCCCAAATCCAGTAACGAAACGCCTCCGGCGGGTCGCGCCGGAGCCAGGCTATGAATACATCATAGATCTCTTCATACCGGATGGCATTCCCATACGGCGGATCGGTAATGAACAATTGGCAAATGTCCTCATGCCGCGCGGCATCCCGCAGGTGGATGCTGCATGATCCGGATATCGGTGTATACCGTTGTTCCGGCAGCAGCGAAATCCCCAGGTCTTCTGAAGACCGGCAGGCATAGTTGTACAGCGTACTCAGCGTCTGATTGGCAAACATCGGCTGAACGGAATGGCCGCTCGACTGCCAGGCGGAAAGGCGTGAACTGTCATTCAACGCCTGCAGCAGCGTGAAGGCACTGTGCGCCGTCATCACCGACCTCGCCAAGGCGCCGATCAACAACTGTCGCGGATTGAACAGATGGTGCCAATACGTCCATCCGCGCGTGCGTAGCAGCTGATCGGTGGTCTCCCCGGACTCGATGCGCATGTCCGGCGCCAAACCCTGTTGTTGCCACTCGGCCAGGCGGGCGCGCACATACTCCTGCACCGCACGCTCACGTTCCAGATCCTCGCCGGTCACCGTAAGGAAAATGCTGCGGTCGCGTGCGCCGTCGCCTGGCATCAGCCACTGAATACAGTACAGCCGTTCCTGAAACACATCTTCCGGCCGGGGCATAAAATCCTGCAGCTCCCAAGCGCGCAGCCTGTTGCCAGTGCTGCCGTCCGGCCTCCGGTAATCGCCTCGGATGGCGCCGACCGGAGTGCGATATTCGCGTCCATCCACGGTATGCACCAGATACGGGTCTCCACCGCGCCCTTTCTTTTGTACGGTGCCCCGGGCCGCCTGGATCAACTCCGCGTCGCTCACACCGCTGCGGATCACGATCTCATAACGTTTGTGCTTGTCATCCGGTATCAGCTCCGCGATCGTGCGATACGCCCGACTGATGACCCGGCTGGTCAGCATGGGCACCATCCAACCACTCTGCGGGCATCGCGACTCCAGGCAATACAGGAACACTTTGGCGCGCGCCCCTGTGGAGTTCGTCTCCACGCCCAGCCGGTCGATCTCCTCACGCACATGGGCGATCATCCGTGTCTGGTCCCGCTCCAGTCGCCGGCGCTCCACGGCGCTGCCGCCGGCAATGTGAAACGCACCCCAGGTCAACAGACAGGCAATGGGGTTCAGGTCGGACGCATACACGTCACAGCCCAATCGGGCGGCCTCATACGAGATCTGCCCCGAACCGCAGAACGGGTCCGCCAATCGCGGACGACAGCCCCAGCGCATGATTCCCAGCTGTTCGATCAACTCCGGAAATGAGCGGGCCTCCGTACCCAAATGGGCGTTGACGCGCTCCCAAATGGGCGCATACAGCGCCTCCTGGTCCATCTCTTCGGCACGGAACGCATTCTGTACGCGCTCGCTGAATGAGCCGGGGGTGACCATCGCCTCCAAACGGCGGCGTGTCTGCTCCGGCACATCGTCACGCCAGGCGACGTGCGTGCCTTCCAGCAACAACGGCCCCCAGTCGCCCCGCGGCGTCTCGTCCAGAAACAGCACATCCGGTGTGATCGTGAAATAGTCCCGCACCGACAACGTGATGGCCAGACGCATCAGCACATCCTTGGGGGTCAGACGGCGTTTGGCGCGCGCCGCCAACGCCTCATCATCCAGCGCCATCAACAGTTCGAAAATCAACAGGTCTTTGTCCGGATCGTCTGTCGCCGGCAGCAGACAGCCCAGCACGCACGCCTTGGCCAGGATCAGCGGTTTTCGGCCCTTCCAGTAGCTTCCCAGCGCGGTGAGCGTTTTGCTGCATCCGGCCATCTGTTCCCGGTATGACTCCACCGAGAGCTTCTGCACCGGCAGGATCCGTTCGATCAGCGCAGGAGCGTCCGCCAGCACACCGGGCGTCACCGGGCTCATGGGATGCTTCCATTCAGCGTCCGTACGCGCATATCGCCCTGGGTCTTAGCGACGGTGCGGGCGAAATACCGCATACGCGATGCTCCGGCAGGCGGCTACAGCCGGTGGCCCTGTATCAGCTCCGCCAGCACGCGGGCGGCGGAGGCTTCCGCCGGACGCATTGTCTGCGTGCGGCGTTCGAGCGCCGCGCAGATCTGTACGCACCGCTGGCGTACTCCGGCATCCGACCAATACTGAGGCGCATTGGCCGCGAGATGCGCCAGCACCTCGTCCGGCTCCGTCTCCTGCTGCAGTTCCATCAGCGCATACAGCACCGCGCGCAGCGGGGTGTCCCCCAACTCCGCGGACGCCCCCATCTCCAGCCGTCCGAACTCCTGCGCGCTCTTCAGTCGCGCTTTGTTGGCGCGTTCATCGGCCATCATCACGCGGTAATCGCGTACCTTGAACGCCTTGGCGAAGTTCTGGTAGTTGTCCAGGGTGTGCAGCCCCCGCGCCTCCAGCTCCAGCAGCTTGAGGTAGAACCGTTCGGCGCCGCTCAGATGGCTCCACAACGCGTCGTCAAGATCGGTGGGGCGCAATTCGCCGTTGGCGGTGTCCACCGCGAACGTGATCAGCTCATCCACGACGCTGGTTTGGCCCTTGACGCGCGGGCGCAGCGACTCCTCGGTCATGTCCTTGCCGTCGATATAGCAGTACTGCGTCAGCACGCGCAGCGCGGCGGCGTATCCGGCCATCTGCAGGTCGGCGTCCTCGAACAGGTTCTCATCGCGATAGCGCATGCGGGTGCGCTGGTTCAGCCCCACCAGCGTGCGCACCTGGCCGGATACCGCCTCCTGGATCTCCCAGCCCAGGTCTGCACGGCTGCCGC
The DNA here is from genome assembly GCA_964650005.1 of uncultured bacterium. Classification (GTDB taxonomy): domain Bacteria; phylum Armatimonadota; class HRBIN16; order HRBIN16; family HRBIN16; genus CAZHSN01. The sequence continues at coordinate 76,552 of CAZYPZ010000014.1, forward strand.
GCAGGTCACGGGTGCGTTTCCGCAGCACCAGCAGCACCGTGCCCTTGACGTAGCTGCCCTGGCGCAGCGCGCTGTCGGTCTCGGTCACCACATACCAGGCGGCGGTCACCTGAAGGCCCGCGGCCCACATGATATTCGCCATATCCGCCCAGATGGCGCCCGACTGGTGGGTGAACATCACCACCTGGATGCCGTTATCCGGCATGTTGTCGGCCATCCGGCGGTACGCCGCGGCCATCCGCTGCCGGAACGTGTCGTCCTCGCCGGTGATCGCCAGCTCCCGCCGGCTGTCCCATACCCACTCCCGGAACGGTTCCGGCGGATTTTTGCGCAGCCAGGCGATGAAGAAATCCAGTATTTCTTCGTATTTTACGGCATTACCATACGGTGGATCCGTAATGAATGCATCGTATAATCCATTAATCTGTAAAACATTGGCACCACGAATTGTGTGATATGAAGAAATGATTTCATGCTTAAATTTGTTCAAAAACTGATAAGTTAAATAGCTTGTGGCCCTACATCCAAATGTGTATAGTGTGTTCAAAGCTTGGTTATAAAAAGTGTGGCCATTCAGAACTTGTAAAGGGTTCCATGCGCATAACCTTGAATTATAATCAAGCACCTGAGTTATAGAACAGGTCACATATTCTGTTTGGTATTTCATGCACAATGCGGCAATCATCAGCTGCCGTGGGTTAAACAGGTGGTGCCAACAGGTCCAGCCTCTGGTACGGATCGGTTCATCCGTCTTATCACCCGATTCAATTCGCATGTCGGGCACGTAGCCCAACCGCTGCCACTCCGCGAGATGCGCCCGCACATACTCCTGCACCACGCGCTCCCGCTCCAGGTCGGCCTCGGTGACCGCGCGAAATTCGCTGCGTTCGCGCGCGCCCTCCTCGCCCGGAAGCAGCCACTGAATACAGTACAGCCGTTCCTGAAAGATATCGTCCGGCCGGGGCATGAAGTCGTGCAACTCCCAGGGGCGCAGCCGGTTGCCGGTCGTGCCGTCCGGCAGCCGGTAGTCGCCGCGGATGGTGCTGACCGGCATGCGGTACTCCCGTCCGTCCACCGTGTGCACCAGGCAGGGCTCTGCGCCGCGCGCCTCTTTGCGCACCGTGCCCTGTTCCGCCTGCAGCAATTCCCGCTCGCTCACGCCGTTGCGGATTTCGATCCGGTAGCGCTTCTTGTCGGGGTCCGGGATCAGCTCCGCGATCGTGCGGTGCGACTTGCTGATCACCCGGCTGGGCAGCAACGGCACCATCCAGCCGGTCTGCGGGCAGCGCGTCTCCACACAATAGAGAAACACCTTCGCGCGGGCGCCCGATCCGTCCGTCTCCACACCCAGCCGGTCGATCTCCGCGCGCACATGCTCCGCCATGCGCGCCTGGTCGCGTTCCAGTTGCGCACGCTCTTCGGGGCTGCCGCCCACGATGTGAAACGCGCCCCAGGTGAGCAGGCAGGCGATCGGGTTCAGGTCGGATGCGTACACGTCGCACCCCAGCCGCGCGGCTTCGAACGGGATCTGCCCCGATCCGCAGAACGTGTCCGCCACGCGCGGCCGATGGCCCCAGCGCATGATCCCCAGCTGTTCCACCAGCTCAGGAAACGAATGTGCATCGGTGCCGAGATATGCGTTCACGCGCTCCCAGACCGGAGCGTAAAGCGCCTCGGGATCCATCTCCTCCGCGCGCCAGGCGTTCAGCACCCGCTCGCGATAGGTTCCGGGAGTGATCGCCGCCTCCAAGTGTCGGCGGGTCTGTTCCGGCACGTCCTCCCGCCAGGCGACGCGCGCGCCCTCCAGCAGCGCACGGTCACCGGCCGACAACGGGGTGGTATCGGCGATCAGCACTTCAGGGGTCAACCGGAAGTAGTCGCGCACGCGCAACGCCTCCTGCAGCCCGCACAGCACCTGCTTGGCCGTCGGCCGGCGTTTGGCGCGCGCCGCCAGCCCCTCGTCGTCCATGGCCATCAGCATCTCGAAGATCTGCAGATCCCGGTCGGGATTGTCCGTGGCGGGCAACAGACAGCCCAGCACGCACGCCTTGGCCAGCACCAGCGGTTTCCGCCCCTTCCAGTAGCTGCCCAGCGCCGTCAATGTCTTGCCGCTACCCGCCATCTGCTCTTTGTACGACTCGGCGGACAGCTTCTGCACCGGCAGCAACCGCTCGATCAACGCCGGCTCATCGGCCAGCGACAGCGGAACCACAGAACTCATGCCTGTATCTCCTCGTGACTATGAATTCAGACGGGTGTCGTCCGTTTCGTCAAACAGCGACACTGGCCGCACCGGTTGATCCGAACGCACGCGCCGGCGCGGGGTATGCGGGACGGCCTGTTCGGCCTGCTCGGCGATCTGCCCCAACAGCCCTTCGTCCTCAGGCGCACTTTTGCGCCGCGGACGCAGTCCGTCGCCATCGGAAAGCGCATCAAACAGCGCACGCCGCCACCCTCGGTCGCTGTCTTCGGGCCGTCCGGCTTCGGCGCAGGTCTGGGCGTACAGCCACCAGCGCTCCTCCGGGCGCAGCGCCTCCCATTTGGCGCAGATCACCCGCAGCGTTTGTTCGTCCCGGGCGTGCTCGGACGCCCACGCCAGCACACATAGCTCCCGCCCCAGCAGGCGGTCGAGAAACACATCGCCCTGTGTCCACCGGCCGACAGGCAGCTTGCGCGCCTTGAGCCGCTCATTGAACACCGCGCGGGCGCAATCCCGTATGCCCGCCCAGATGGATCGGACCAACCGGACGCGCTCCTCCGGTTCAGGCAGATCATCGGGGCCGCCCGCCGCCGCGAAGTGTTCGCTGATCACCACCTCGGCATGTCGGACGGCGGGTATGTGTACCCGAAACCTGTGCGCGTCGGGCCGGTCGGGCGCGCCGAACCCGACGGTGCATCCGATGTCGCTCACTGCTGGATCATTTCCTGTTTGAGCGTAATCCCCAGCAGGTCAGCCAGCTTGTATACGTCATGCCCCAGCTCCAGACTGGCTTTCCCGAACTTGAGATGCATCAGACAGCCCGGCTCCATGTTCTTCTGTCCCAACTCCAGTATCTTCTCCAACCACTCGCCGTTGACCGCAATCTTCTCTCCGGTATTGAACGAGACAAACTCGTCATCCTGACCGAGGTTGACATCCACTTCAAACAGCGTGATCGATTTTTCATTTATAAAGGCCAATAGCTTGTAAACCGCATCCCGGGTATCGACATTGAAGCGCCGCTTCGCCTTCAGCTTCAGGGGTTTCGCTTCATCGATCTGCACGCTGTCTGGCCTGTCGGCTGCCGGGAACGTGAACTTCTCTCTGCCTTCCACGTCGCTCAGGCAGGCCCAAACCAGCACGATCACCGCGTCCTGGGGCAATTCGAACGGCTCGGTATAGAGCGTTCCGTTCCGCGGTTCGCTTCCGTCCAGCGTATACCGGATCTCCGGATTGCCGGGGCCCGCCTCCAATCGCAGCCTGCGGCCGTCCAGCAATTCACTGCGTATGGTTATCTTCGCTTCCCAGACATGCGGCGCATCGGTCTCATACTGTCCTGCGGGATCGTGCACCCGAAACGCCACACGCGGCTCGGCCACCTCCAGCTCGTCTCCCTGCAGCAGCGGATCATGCTCAGTGACATCTTTACCATAGGCGTAGTGCACTTCCAGCCGGGCGTTGGGTTCCGCATTGCAGATCTGAACCTTCAGGCGCACCCTCTTGATATCGTCTCCCAGGCCGACAGGCGTGACCTGTACTTTGGCCACCCGTTTGGGCGGCTGATTGGATATGTATCCGTCATGCAGGTCTTCCCATAATCCCCGGCTGACGGCCAACTGCTTGATGGTATCCAGGCCGCGCGGGGGCAGCCAATACATCGCGGGACGCTCCTGCGCACGGTCGAGGATATCCTTCCATCGTTCTCGCGTCAGCCCTTCCGTCCAGAGCACGCTGAGCACCCGGTCTATGAGCGTGTCGAAGTTGGAGTCAACATCGGTGTAGAGCTTGATCGGGTCTTTCGTCAGGCTCTTCACGATCTGCTCTTCACCGTTGAAGGGTTCATTGGTGGGGCGTATCGATTCCAGGGCGCGCGTAACCAGCTTCGGCTCGGGCTGAACCGGCCGCTGCACATAGAACACGAGCGTATCGAGCAGACTCAGTACGTTCGAGGTGAGATCGAGGTCGTAGTGCTGACGGCGTTCTTCCAACTCAGAACGCTGTGGATGTGTCGTCGGCAGCCGTTCATCGACCCGCTGCGCGGCGTAAAACTGCCGGGCGGCGATATCCAGTTTCTGCATGCTGGACTTCTGGCCCGTGAGCACCAGCAGGTTGTTTTTCTGAATCAATCCCCTGGCGAAGTCATCCAACGTTTGAGAGGGCACCGGTTCGGAAGGCTGCAGCACGATCAGCGTACGGCATTGCCGCAGCGCTTCGGCGGCCTTCTCCAGTTCGGGGAACACCAACAGCTGCTCATACGCGTATTTTTGTTTCGGACTAAACAGCTCTTCGATCCGGCGGCGGATAATCTCCTCGACTTTATTCTCCGGCGCGCCGATGGCGAACCCTTCGAGCATTTTCGTCAGGTTCTCCTGCTTATCGAAATAGCAGCGTCCTTCGGCCGTCGCATGCAGATACCAGTCACACTGTTTCAGTCGGCTGAACGCCTCCCGATATTCGGGCGGTCTGCTCATCGGCGTCAGCAGGCACTCGATTATGTCCTCTTCGGTCAGACCACGCACCGCGTTCGCGGCGGTAGAGAGGCTGGAGAGCAGCAGCAGTGAACTGACTTGCGAGGCTGTATCGGACTGACTCTCGGCATCGACGATCTGCGCATGCGCCGATCCCTGCGCATCCCAGATATCCTTGGCGATCACGTCGCGCATGCCCGAGATTTCGGTCAGCTTGTCTCGCACCTCCTGGCGGCTCAGATCGAAATGCTGTGCGCCGATCAAATACACATCATCCTGTGGCCGGTTCCATACGGACATCAACAGACGCGAGATCAATTCGATCAGTCCGCGGGTCTGCTTGAACTCCTCGTTTTCTTTGAACAGCGCAATGATGTTCTTCAGCCGGGGGTGAAACGGATAGGTGTGCACGATCTCATCCGCAATGCTTTCGGCGGTCCGGCTGACCGCACGCGACTTGCCAGCCTCTTTGAGCCGTTCGGCGTACGCCTCGGCGATCTCGCCGATCTCCGTCTCGGAGGGCAGTCGGGCGAACAGCCGTTTCCGCAGGATGTCATAGATCTCGTTGGCCGCGAGGTCGACCGGGGTGATCGAGCGCTCCTGACGGCCCAGCTCTTTTCGGGCGTCCTGAAGCGCGCGGTTGATCAGATCCGCTCCGGTCTTGTAGGCCGCATCGAGATCCGAGACCACCACGCAGACATTGCGCCGCTTACCGGCGGCGGTAAGCATATACGCGAACGCGCGCGTGACGATATCCGCCACCGTGCCGTTCATGGCCGCTTTGGTGTTGTAATAATGAAAATACGGGGGCATCTCGTCCAGCAGGATCAGCGTCGGCTGGTCGGAACCGAACAGTTCGAGCCAGGCGGCCTCATCCGGCGCGTCGGGGCCGTTCTGCCAGAACTCAACGAACAGATCGGGCTGGCCTAACTGACAGGCAATCTCACCCCAAAAGAATGTTTTCGGTTGGTTGCGGCCGTTGAACGCGGCGACTCGCGCCGACTCAAACGCATCGATATGGGCGACATCGGAGGCGTATGCTCGCCGAAGTTCTGGATGTTTGGCCAACAGACCGAAACCCACCAGCAGGTGCGTCTTGCCGCCGCCCATGGCCTGCTTCAAGTGAAAGACCGCGTTGTCGTTTCGGGCGGCCAGCCGCGCGATCCCTTCGGTGATCAGGTCGCGCATACCCTGTGTCATATGCGTGCGCTCGAAAAAGCCCGTCCCGTCCCCTTCCACATGGATCAACTCGTCCAATTGCTCGATCTGATCCGAAACCTGAATGTTCAGCGCGTTCTCCTGCAGTAGACACGCCTGGCGCACCGTTCTGATCACGGGGGTCACCTCTGATTCTTTAATCGATCATATCGTCCGCAGCACAATACTGAGCATGCCGCATCGGTTTCAGTGTGCGGTATCCGGGATGATTGTGCAACTGTACGGGCGGCGCCCTCACCCGAGCCGCTTTCCCGGGTGCAGACGGACGGGGCCGATCAGCCCGGAGGGCGGCAGCGGGTCGGTCTTGCGCCACAGGCGCCACGTGGTGAACGTGCGCCGTCCGGTGGGACTGGGCTGGCCCTTCTGCAGCCAATCCGGCCAGGACGGCAAGGTGCCGTCCGGGTTGCGCGCGCTGTCTTCGGGCAGGTGTTCATCGCCCACCATCCGGTTGGGCCATAGGTTCACCACCTCTACCGTCAATCGGTTCGTCCCCGGGTGCAGATGAGCGCTCACATCCAGCCGGTACGGCGCATGCCAGAGCGTGCACAACGGCCGCCCGTTCAACGTGACGCGCGCCATCACCGCTACCTGCCCCAGGTCAAGCATCCATCTGTCCGCTTGGCGCATGGACGCCGGGGGGACGTGCAGTGTGGTCTCGTACCGGATCAGTCCGGAGTGATACCGCACCTGCGCTTCGGGGTGATCGCTCAATGAGCGTAAGGCATTCAGCCGGAACGCGTGACCACCCGGGTTGAGTCGCACCTGCCAGGGACCCGTCAGATTGACCGGCTGCGGCAGCGTCACGGTCCGACGTACGCTTCGCCCTGAGCCATCCAACAGCACATACCGGCCGGAACGGTATCCGACGATGTCTGAACCGGTGACAGAGACCTCCGGCAGTGGATCGCGCCGTGTGACCAGCGCGATCTCCATCCCGTCCTGCGCCGTCAGCTGAACTCGTTTCCCGTCGCGCAGTATGGTCAGCTCGATTGTCTTCACAATATTGGGTGCGGGATCATCCCCATCGGCCAGTCGGGACACCGCAAATGAGGGCATTCCGGCATCGATAAACGCGCGCACCCGGGCGGTGACATCGCGTGTCCGATCGGGATCGTTCAGCACGCCATACCGCGCGGATTCCACCTGAAGCGGGACCGGCACGCCGGTGAACTCCACGGTGTCTGGGTCGCGCCCCGCCAGATGGAACCGCTGCCCGTTCCGCTCATACGTCACCCGCAGGGTTTTCACCACACCGAAGGCCGGATCTCCGCCCTCCGCCAGTTGGGACACCACCAGATGGGTCGCGCCCGTATCCACCAGCCGCTGCAACCGCTCTCGTACATCCACCGTGCGGGACGCATCATCGAGAGGACCATAGGCGGCCGTGAGGATACGGATCGGTGCGACACGCTGTGCCTCGATGGACCAGACAACCTGGCCATCGCGCATAACTGAGCGTAGTCGCCTCTGCGCGCCGGCCTTCCGTCGGAACACGACAAATACCGATTCTCCCCCCTCCAGGCGAAGTGGCAGGCGTGTGGTGTGTGCATCCTGAGTCCACCCGGCCGCCGGTGTCACCGCGCCCGTTTCCGGGTTCCAAAGCTCCGGCACACGCCCGGACGCGCGCAGACGCACCGTGGCATCCAGCGGGAATGCGTTGGTGTTGGCCAGAAAGTAGATGTCGGTGTCACGGGTCCGCCGGTGGATCCACTGCAGACGGGCGGAGCTGCTCATGTCCGGAGGCGTTCCCAGGCGCCCCAGTGTCTGTTCGGCCGACCACTGCAGCACCACACGGCCGGCTCCCAGCGAGTGGATCCCGGGGCCGCGGTCGCCCCACAACAAGTCGGCCAGCTGGCGCACCCGTTGATCGGATTCCGGATAACCGGAGAGGCCGGGCGCGCGCACCGGCCGGTTGCGCAGCACCACGGTTGCGCCCTGTTGAACCAGTGCGTACACGGTCTCCAGCAGTTCCGGCGTCATGGCGGGCGATTCGGGCATCACCAGGACACGGTACTGCATGCCGTCCGGCAGAGTCAGTCGGCCCTCCCGGACACGGACCCGGGTCCGCAATGCGCGCACGTCGCAATCGTCCCACGCATATCCGGCGAGCGGATGTCCTCCACCCAGTCCGGTAGGCGGCGCTTCCGGTTGAACGTATAGGATGTCCGCCACATAATGCCCTTGCCGCAACAGATACTGACACCGCGCCAGATAGGTATGCCATGGGCCCGTCCAGTCCCACCAGGTTTGGGTGCGCTCGTAATGCAGTCCCCAGGGTCCCATCGCCATCCCCGGTTTACGGTCAAGCCAGGGCTGCATCGCGTAGCGGTGAAACACGAACCGGTTAATACCCTCGCAAAACGCCCGGTCACCCAAAGACTTGATGCTTCCCGGATGATCCAGCCATCGCTCCTGATCTGCCGCGGTGAACGCCTCGGCGCCGCAGATCGGCTTACCCCATACATGTGCGGCAGACGCCATAGCGCGGCAGGTCTCCAGTGCGCCTCCCCCCATCCAGAACTCACCCATCGGTTCGTCCGCCACGCCTGCGTACGTGAGATTGTCACAGGGGCTGCCGTATGCCTCGATGGTAAAACGCATCCCATCGCGCGCCGCCAGTTCTTTCAAATGCCCGGCGTAGTGTTCGATCACCAGATCAGATACGGTCTGACGCATATCCCAGAGAAACCGCTCTGTCCGCTCAGGCGATCCAACGACGTGCCCGGCCAGAACCGGCAGCCAGGGCAGCAGGTCATATCCACGGCGTTGCCGGAACTCGTCCGGCATGCGCACCGTCCAGTTTTGTGAGCCGTTCTCCCAGCTGTCCACATGCGTGGCCACCAGCGCGGCAGGAATGTATGGCCGGTTATCCGCCGCCAGTTTGGCTATCAGGCCGTTGTAGTTCGCCTCCACGCCGGCGCGGCTCAATTTGTCGCACTCCAGCCCCCGTCCGGACTCGGGTGCGGGCGCGTTCATCACCCCGGTGCTGGTATGCCCGAGTCGGATCACCCTCCAGCGGCCGGGCGGCAGATCGACCACGCCCCGCCCGGACTCATCCAGGTCCACGCGGATAATCTGCCGTGGATCGATCGGCTGTCCGTCCGGAAGTATCTCGGGAATAGGCGCCCCGGCCCCGCCGATCGCATAGGCCGCTTTGACTGCGATGTCCGGTATGCGGTAGCCGCCGGGATCGGGAACCGCCCAGGCGACTATATCGCGGTAGTACCCCGCCACCGTATCCGGTTGAGGCGCCAGCACAGGAACCCGTCCGGGCCCTTCCACCGTGATTTCACTCCATGTGACGCGCTGCATCGACAGGTCGGGGCTGATCCATGGCCCACCGCTGCCATTCCAGCCGGCGTCGTTATTCATGTTGATCTGCAGTCCCATGCGCTGCGCCTCTCGCACCGCATGTGCGAACAACCTGCGCCAGTCAGCGCTCGCGAAGTCCATTGGACCACGCGGCGCTCCCTGATCGACCTCCATGATCAGTACACCTCCGATGCCTACCCGTTTCATGGCCTCGAGGTCCGCGGTGATGCCCTCCCGCGTGATGTTGCCATTCAGCCAGAACCAGTACACCCATGGGCGCGTCTCAGCCGGGGGCGTCTGGAACATCCTTTCAAGATCGAGAGCGGATGTGTCGGAACGTGTTGCCGTCATGGGGTATCTCCTTCCAGTGATACGACGATCTCCCATTTCCCGACTTCGCATCCTGTATCCTGCAAGCCCATCGGATACACGCTTTAGCGGGCTTGACTCACTGCCGAATGCTCTGTATAATAACTGTCGCGTGGGGCTGTAGCTCAGCTGGGAGAGCGCTTCAATGGCATTGAAGAGGTCAGGAGTTCGATCCTCCTCAGCTCCACCATCCCTCCCCTCCCTTTTTCCGTACAGAACGATATATCTCCAAGGCCTGAATTAGCCCGCCTCTCGTTCTTTTCCATTGACATGCGTTGCGAAAAAGTGACTTGACGCGAAATTGACACAGACCCCCAAAAATCGCAAAAGCACAAAGTACCGCCATTTTCAGAAGTTTTTCAGATTTTCAGTTAAATAGCCGAATATGGCATAGAATATGTAGACGTTTGATGTATCATGAAATTATGGAGGTGAGGATACATGCCTGAGCCGTTCTTTACCAAAGATTCCATCGTACTTCGTCGGGGAACCCCCGAAATTGCCTGTAAACTGGCCATAACTTCGGGACGAAAAATCGTTGTTGCCGGCCAAGGGGCGTCGATTCCCGAAGAATGGCGTCCTTTTATTCCATTGATTCGTCCTTACGCCCATCGAAATATGATGGATGTTCGGGAACGCAGTCGATGTCCGGAAATTTTCGACGGGGTCAATCTGCGCGAAAGCGTGATTCTTTGCCTCGATAAAGTGGCTTTAAGTATGGTGCGAGGATTGGGCATCATGGCGATTCATCCCCGCACAGGCCGAGGTTCGGTGATAGGGGATAAAAATTACGATGTCCGAGTCAACGGCGATGAGGTCATATTGATCGGTTTCGAGGCCAAACGGCCCGGACGCAATGGCGGCGATCCGATCCCCAAGCCGACGCCTGAGCGCGTGGGCCTGCGCTGGAACGGCGAGAAGTATGAATTCTTCGAGCCGGAGATCCGGTTTCGAATGGCCGGAAGCGCCTCTCAAGAGGTGAGAGCTGTTCCCCTCTGGGATGAGTAGCCTGTCCGACGCCTAAGTCCGTGCGCCTCCCGTTCACCGGCCGACGGGAGGCGCCTCATCGGAATGGATTGTGAATACATGATGGCATTCAGGTGCGCCCAACTCGCCATCCGTTGGTTGGTTGGGATGATGCTTCTGCTGGTGACGGCATTGGCTTGCCCGTCACCGAAGCGGCTTGCCATGCAGTCGGTCCTGGCCGGCTGGGGGGACGCAGGAGTCGCTCAACTGGTCGACAGCCCGACTCACGGAGGCCCCTACAGCCTGCGTATCGACTGGTCGGATCAGCCTCAGACAGCGGATGCCTTTTGGGTGCTGGGATGGCCCACCAAACCGCCAACCGGATACGATACGCTGTCTGTCGATGTGTTCATCGAGCAGGTATCCGGACCGGCTAAACTCACCATCTACCTGACAGAGCGCGATGGCGACCGCTGGCCTCTCGGCATCGATTTGAGCACGCAGCCGACAGGCCAATGGATCACCCTGTCCGCCACGCGCCAAGACATCGTGTTATGGGCATTGGGAGACGGCAAGCCCGCTTGGGACACCGCCCGGAGTGTTACGGTGGAGCCCAGCGGACCGGGCGCAAGCTGTCGTGTCTATCTGGATAATCTCCGGCTTGCCGGAAAAGACGGCATACGCAACCTGTTGGACCCCGACTCCGTGCCCCGGCCGTATACCGGTCGACCTCCCCACCGCGCTCCGCTCAACCAGGTGTCCCCTGCGGGGCATGCGTTCATCGCCGGATCGGCCGGTTTCTGGACCAACCCGCAGACACGCGGGATCATCGACCGCCTCTGCGCAACATCCCCCAGGGTGGCGTTCAGCGCGAACGGATTTGCTGGACATGAGCAGGGGGCGTGGCTGAGCGCCGCTCTGGCTGCCCATGGTCGGCCCTTGATGCAGGAACACGCCGATGCATGGGACTTCGCCATCGAGCTGACCGAACAGCAAGCCTGGTGCGTACGTTGGGACGGTCAGAGTAACAACACCACGCCGGGCGCGTTCGACCCGATGCACACCGCGTGTTTCGGCCACTCCGCGTACATGGAGATGCAAAAGCGTCGTGTGGACGCCATGCTGGCCGCAGGCATCCGCACGCTGACCCTGGTGGACTATGTGTTCCCCTACTGGGGCGGCCGATGGGGCTACTCGGAGGCGGACATTGCGGACTATCGTCGGATCCTGAGCGGATCCGATCCGGGGCTTCTGTTGCGCGTAAACGGCCGGTTACGACGCGTGCGTTTCTGGGAGTACTTTCATGACTATGCGGGATTTGTTTGGAAGCCTGCCGACCTGGGACTTGATGACTGGTCGCAGTACCGTCCCGTGACCGAGCAGGAGGCCGACGCGGATGACGGCCTCAAACGGCGTAATCTGTACCTTTTTGTCACTCTGAACCACTACCAGTGGCTGCGATTTCTGGATGAACTGGGCGGATATCTGAAAGATCGAGGCGGCCGGCTTTGGATCATTCCCAATCCGGAGGATCTGGCAAACGCAGCCGACTACATCTATGTCGCCCGTATGGCGAATGTGGAGGGCAACCTGCCGGAGTATTTCGGCAATCCGATCTGGACCGCCGCACTGTACCGCAGCGGCCGTTACCTGTCGCACGCTGCGCATACTGCCGGCAATCTGATCGGCCCTCAGTTCGAAACCAATGCAGGCGGGCATGGAAAGCCGTATTACGATCCCCAGGTGGCCTATGCGGCCTGTTACGACGTGTGCGCCGCACTGCAGGCCGATGTGATCAAGAACGATTTTCTGGATGAAACCCCGGTTGAGATTGTCACCAGTCCCGAACATCCGGCGCAATTTGAACGTTATGTGGACACATTCAGCAAGGTATACGCGTTCGACCGTATGCGCATCGACAGACCGGTGCGCAGTTCTTCTTCCGTGGCGGTAGTAACCAAGCGAAACATCAACCGGTATCGCGGCAGTATTTTCTACACGCTCGGCGCCACGGAACAGCATAACGACGGAAGCCTTGCGGACGCCATGGCGCGTGAACAGATGATCTACGATCTGATGGACTCCACGCGTTTTTCGGAATGGCCCCGCTATCGAACACTGGTGTGGGCCGATCCGTTGATTTCGCCTGCCGTGCGGCAACGTCTGCGCGATTGGCTGAAATCCGGTCGCAACCGAACTCTGATCTGCCACAGTGACCAGCCGTTGTGCGTGGATCAGGGCCTCAATCCGGTTCCTTGGTGGCGTCAGGTCGGAATACGGCACACATCAGACTGCCGGGACTGGGGCATTCCATCGATACACGAATTACCGACCCGTGGCGGCAGTGGACATATCACGGCGATCACCGGGCCTTTCGCCACGGTCTTCCGCCGGGGAGAGACGATTGACCTGCCTCCCTCACGCTTCGACGTACCGGGTGGTACGGTACTGCTCGCAGCAGAAGGCATCCCGCTGGTCAGCGAGTTCCGCCTTTCCGGAGGCGCACGTGTCATCTATCTGCACTATCGCGCAGGAGATCCCGACACACTGGCGCTGGATCGCCGGGTCATCCGGGCATTACTGCCGCCCGATATCGCGCCGCGCGCGGCTGAAACAAACGACAGACTTCTGGTGCATCGGTACCAGACCGGCACCGGCGCCGCCTGCGTGCTGTGGTCGCGGGATGCATTGGACCGATGGCAGTTCATTTATGATGGTAACCGCAATCAGCGACTCACCTACAGTCAACCGGATATCCGCGAGACGGCAACACTGCGTGTCCGGCCGGGGCGCTATCTGTTGTATGACCTGCTGTCCGGGTCACTGAAGCGAGTACAGAGCAATGGACGCATCGATCTGCCCTTGACCGGCGTGGCCTGCGCGGTGGTGTACATCCTGCCGGACACACCGGCTGGCCGTGACCGCCTCGGCAGGCTGCAGGCGGCTCCGGAGCTCTCACTCTGGACAGCTTGGGCGCAAAGCCGAGGGCGCGCGCGCTGAGCAGCCATTAAAACACCTCCCGATAACGGTTCAGGCCGCCGTTTTCTATCGGGTTAGCCACAACCGCTGGTACCATACAGATGTGAAATATCAACAGGCAGTATCCACTCCATGGCGATGATCCAGCCGGTATCCGACGCACAAGCCTGCAGTCTTCTGCAGAAGGTGTTCGGCTACCGCACCTTTCGCCCGCCGCAGCATGAGGTGATCCGGCACCTGGCTGGCGGCGGTGATGTGTTTTTGCTGATGCCCACAGGAGGCGGCAAGTCGCTCTGCTATCAAATCCCCGCGTTGATGCTGCCGGGCACTGCCGTGGTGATCTCACCGTTGATCGCGCTGATGCGGGACCAGATCACCGCGCTGCAGCAACTGGGCGTCGCCGCGGCCATGCTCAACTCCTCCGTCCCCGCGTCGGACCAGTCCCGTATCTGCGCGCAATACCGTAGCGGAGTGCTGAAACTGCTATATATCGCGCCCGAACGTCTTGTGATGCCCTCCACACTGCAGATGCTTTCGGAGGTACGACCGTCACTGTTCGCCATCGATGAGGCGCATTGCGTTTCGCAATGGGGTCATGACTTTCGGGAAGAGTACCTGGCATTGTCACTTCTGCACGAGCGGTTTCCCGATGTGCCGCGTATCGCACTGACGGCAACCGCCGACGGTCCAACGCGCAACGAAATCATCGAGCGGCTGAACCTGGGGAACGCCCGTCAGTTTCTGTGCGGTTTCGATCGACCCAATATCCGGTACCACATCGAACCCAAGCAGAATGCGCACCGCCAATTGCTGTGTTTTCTGCAGAGCCACCGCGACCAATCGGGAATTGTCTATTGCCTTACCCGGAAAAAGACCGAACAGACCGCCGAATGGATGCGCGAACAGGGATTCGACGCGCTTCCCTATCATGCCGGCTTGCCGGCGGATGTACGCGACCAAAATCAACAGTGGTTTCTGCAACAGGACGGCGTGATCATGGTGGCCACCATCGCGTTTGGCATGGGCATTGACAAGCCGGATGTGCGGTTCGTGGCGCATCTGGATCTGCCGCGAAGTGTGGAGGCGTACTACCAGGAGACCGGCCGAGCAGGGCGTGATGGTTTACCGGCCGACGCCTGGATGTTGTATGGGTTATCCGATGTCGCCGCGCATCGCAACTTCATCGAGGCATCCGATGCCCCGATTGAACGCAAGAAGCTGGAACATCGCAAACTGAACGCGCTGTTGGGGCTCTGCGAAACCACCGAGTGCCGTCGGATGGCGATGCTGGGATACTTCGGTGAGCGCCTGGCGCGTGCTTGCGGCAACTGTGACAACTGTCTCTACCCCGTGGACACATGGGACGGGACACTCGCCGCGAAAAAGGCGATCTATGTGGTGAGTCAGACCGGCCAGAGATTCGGCGCCGGTTACCTGATTGACCTGATGATGGGCAAGCCCAGCGAACGTGCTTCCTCATGCGGTCACGATAAGTTGAGCGCCTTTGGACGGGGTACCGAGTTGACCGAAAAGGAATGGGCATCCGTGTTCCGGCAACTGGTGGCCGCCGGTCTTTTGGGTGTGGACATGGAGCGCCACGGAGCGCTCCATCTCACGCAGGAAAGCGGAGAGGTTTTGCGTGGAAATCGGCCGGTGCGGCTTCGACGGGATGCCCCACGGCGTGCGAGGAGACGCCGTCAGGCGTTGCTGGACGATCCCCTGTCGCCAGCCGAGCAACGCCTCTATGACGCCCTGCGCGCGTTGCGCAAAAATCTGGCTCGTGATCTGCAACTGCCCGCGTATGTGATCTTCCATGACACGACGCTGCGCGCCATGGCCCTGGCCCACCCGCGGTCTTTGGAGCAACTGGCGCTGATTCCCGGCATCGGAGAGCACAAGCTGGCGCGGTATGGCGAACCGTTTCTCCAATTGCTCACCAGCAGCGCTTACACCTCGCCGTCCGACGACACGCACTAAGCAATCGGCCATGCTTGACGGATGTTTCGGCCCGCGGGCATCGCTCCGGATTGGCGGATGTGCCATAATTAGTCCAGCTAACTAAACGGAGAGAGGCACACCCGTGATACGCTGGCGCTGGCGCCTGATAGCCGCATTGTCCATAACGCTGCTGGCTGCAGGCCTGTTTCTCAGGGAGATACCTAGCATGAATGCACAAACGTCAACCAGCGCTGATCCAAAGCGCGTGACCATTTTCGATACAACGCTGAACGCGGCCGTGGAGTTGCCCAAAGTGAAATATACCGATGCGGATTGGAGACGACGTCTCACGGCAGACCAGTACAACATTCTTCGGACCAAAGGCACTGAGCATCCGGGCACCGGCAGCTGTACGGTGCCTTCGGAAGGCACGTTGTATAGATGTGCGGGCTGCGGCGCCGACCTTTTTGCCTCGTCGGACAAATTCGTGTCCGGTACCGGTTGGCCCAGCTTTACCGCGCCGGTAGACCCACGCAATGTACGCCTGACGCCGGATTTCAGCCACGGCATGACACGTACCGAGGTGACGTGCACACTGTGTGACGGGCACCTGGGACATGTGTTCGACGATGGTCCACCACCGACCGGCCAGCGCTACTGCATCAACTCCATTGCGCTGGTCACCGTGCCGTTGGATGCAGCCAAGCGGACAGAGAAGGCCATATTCGCTGCTGGCTGTTTCTGGGGAGTGGAAAGCGCCTTCCGAATTCTGCGCGGACGTGGCGTCATTGACACCCGCGTTGGCTACACCGGCGGCCATACTCAGCACCCAACCTACCAACAGGTGTGTACCGACAAGACCGGCCACGCAGAAGCGGTGGAGGTAACCTTCGACACATCGCGCATTCGGTATGAGGATCTGCTCGATCTGTTCTTTGAGATACACGACCCCACCACGTTGAATCGTCAAGGGCCGGATGTCGGCAGCCAATACCGTTCAGCGATCTTTACGCTGAATCAGGCACAGGCCCTGGCTGCAAGACGCAAGATCGATGAACTGTCTGACCGCAAGCGTTTCGCCCGACCAATCGTCACCCAAGTAGCCGATGCGAATACCTTCTGGCCCGCGGAAGACTATCACCAACGCTATTTCGAGAAGAAAGGCATCGCCCCCACATGCCATATCACCGTGCGCTGACACCCTGATCGGCGCACAATCGGCAAGGCGGCTCCGGTGGTGCGGATCAAATCACACGGCCAAACAACCTCACTCGGGCAGCTCTGAGGGGCTGCCCGCATTTGCGCTCTACAAATAGCCGATATACTCCTTGGGGTCGAAAGGCTTTGTTGGTACTGGTAAAAATAGCTCCTGAACGTTGCCATCGGGCCATTGGATCATCAGTTGGTATCCCTCGGTTTGTCCCGCGGGCGCCTCAATGTGTGCGTCCGGTGGAACGATCACACCGGCTGGAAGATCCCAGGCCAGTCGCCTGGTGTGCGGGACAAGGCGCAACATGGTTGGCTCCTTGGTTGCGGGTTCCGGCTGATCGACCCGAACTCCCTGTATGCGTAACCCGACACGCGGGGCGCCCCAATCAAAACCCGAATCCACCGTCTGCGGCGCCGGAAAAGATGCGGCCAGAAGAGCGCGTTGCTGACTATCCAGGGCGGACATGGGCAATCCATCTCCAGCAAGACGTGCACGTTGATCGGTGTTCAATGTACTTATGAAGCGCAACACGGGTCGCTTCATTTGGTTCAGCGCTTCCTGATGCGTCAACCATAACGGGATCCGCAAATAGCGGTTGTACGTCATCAGTGTATCGATCTGTTCCTCACTGAGCTGGGCCAACACCATCAAACTATCCAGACTGAGATAGCCGCGCTTGGCCCGTTCCGTCTGAACCACCGATAACACACGGGAGGGTATCTCTCTCGCGTCGCGCCAAACCGGATGCGGCGTCCGCATATAGATAAACCGGCCATCCCAACCGGCTCGAGCGTCGAACTCAGGACCGGTGAGTATTTCTAAACATTCACGCACCGTTATGTTTGTGCGGTCGTGCCAAACCGGCCAGAGACTGTAGTGATCGGACAGAACCTGTATACCGGTCTGCTTATGCAGAAGCATCAATATGTCACTGCGATTTGCTCTGGGGTCGACTCCGTCTATCCAAGGCATGCCGCTCTCCGCACGCGCCTGTCTGGCGGTTATGCTGACATGCTGCTGGTTCAGTTTCTCCACTTGTTCGACGCAGGACGGCAGCGGCGGCTCTTCCGGTCCGCTAACCGCAACCGGCAGAGGCATTGGTGTGTTGATCAAAGGAATGTGAGTGGCGGCCGCAGCGGCCTCCCCTGTGCCAATTCTGCTGGCTCGCAACACGGCGGTGACCCGGAACGTGGGTGGGGCCACATTTCGATCTACCATGATGCCGATCTCCAACGCGATGCGGAGCGACGAGCCGGCAGGGTCTATTGTCTGGCCAACAAGGGGAAGCAAGGGCTGAATGGTATCCGGTACGCGCCAAGCCGGATCGTCGCTGGCGGTGTCAAGCCATATCGATGCGGATTGATAGTGAACCAGGGTCTGTCTCCACGCGACCGGTATGGTACGCAACCACGAGGCGACGGCGTAAGCCAACGGATCGGGGCGCTCATCGTCCGCTGTGTCCGTCCGCAGATAACGGTCCTGCAGCTTGGACAGCTGTTCATCAATGGCCATCCAAATGGGTTCCCGAGACGGTGTATCCACACGCTCCGTGATGACGCCATGGGGAAGTCTCAACACATAGCGGTCGACACCATGAGGGCGCTCTTCACGTCCCCACTCTGCTCGCAGCAGCGTGGCCAACCCATCCATTAGCGCGTGCAGCGGTTGCTGCGTGACAAGAACCGTGACCTTTTGGTCGGCGAGTTCGGTACCCGTGGATAGCGGAACTCCTGAAAAACGCTCCAATCGGGTGCACAGGTCAGACACAGCCACCCCTTTCACCGCCAACGATATGGGGGTGCTCATCGTCTCTGTTGTGGCTGGAGCAGCCGCTGCGCAGGCGTGACTGAACGCGCACACCACACCGACGATCACTCTCCAATACCAGTGCGTCACCTCAATACCTCCAGAACCTGCACTGCGCTACGGCGTGGTCACCAGCACGCGACCGAAGCGCACCTCGGATGTATCCCTAAATCGTCCACGGTTGTATGTCGGGAATGGAAGCTGCCCCAACGCCAGCCCCAGAATGGACTTGTAGTCGCGCCCAGGCGTCAGCGGAGCCAGCCTCCCGCTAATCTTACGTTTTGCGTCAGGAAAGCCCAGCGGTTGGTAACTGAAGCAGACCGCACCACGCACGTGTGTATCTATGTGAATGCCAATCTGATGCCAATAACCCGGCAGGGCGGGCATCTTTTCGGTTATCCGAAGATCCTCCATCCGGCGATATACGGCATCCAGATCGTGCCGGGTGGGCGCCTTGATGCCGGCGACGATGTATGACAGGCAGTCCGTACCCGCCCAAGGACCGCAGGCGACAATGGCGTCACGCCCGGACGGATGCATCAGATATACGCTGAGTCCCAGTTGACGCAGTGCGGAACGATGCCGAGTCCACATATCGACGGTAATATCGGCGCGTGTCAACGGCTTATTCGGGTTGAAGTCATAACAGAAACGTCCAAACCCACCCACTCCCCAGTTGATACGGATGGAGGGCGAATGATGCGAACCTGTACGGACGACTTCTGCCTCCGTGATATGCTCTGGTACCGGAATGTTCCTTCCCGCACACTGCCGGGTGATCCCAATACGCGACACAATGACGGTGTCATACCAGCCACGGCGGGCTGCCGGGCTTGCATCCAGTTTCTGCCGATCCTGGCAGTCCTTCCATTGCTCATCAAGTATAACCATCTGCTAACTCCTCGTTACCGCTTGGGCGCCGCAGGACTCTTAGGGGCAAGCGTTCCGTCTGCATTGAACACCTTGTTTTTTGACCAATAGATCCGGAAATTGTAGTCATCAGATCCCGGCCGTAAACTGACGTCACCAAAAGCAGATTCAGCATACTGGTATTCAATAGTTCGGGACTTGAGCCAAGCCATGTCGAACGGTGTGCTGTAATCGTTCTCCTGCATGTAATGGAAGGGTAACATCACCTCAAGTGAATCCCACAGACGATCGACGCTATCTCGGTTGTGCTTGATACGCTCCAGAAATTCCGCAACGGTGAGCCGGGCTTTACCATCGGGGCGAACCCGTTCCAGCAACGGCAAAAAGGGGGCCAGCCTATGATTGCTCCCGTCATTGTTAGCCACTCGCAGGCCCACTTTAGGGGAACGCGCCAGCCCTTGCTCAGTAACCTGCGCATGAGCAGAGCGAAATGGAGTCAGGCATAGGATGACCAGGATCAACGGCCACAAACGAAGCAGTTCAGTGAATTGCAGCGCACTTATCGATAAATACCATCGAAGTGTGTTCCGATGGCTCACCTTACACGTTGATGGTACTGTTCGCCTCATTGCTGCCAGTTCCACACGTAGGTCGTGGCGCCGATCAGCATGCCCATGTAGTTGCCTTCCGGCCTGCCAACGACTTGCGCAAGGTGCAGTCTGTTTCCGTAAAGCTCATCAGTTCCTTGTGCTGCGTTATATACTCTCAAACTGGCCGTCGGACCGACAATGTTTTGAACTGACTCGGATACGGTAAACAGGTAACGCTCTATTTCCTGGATGACCAGCACACGGAACGTGGCCCACTGGTACATGGCGCCAAATGGAACCTCTTCAGATGGATTTGGCTCCGTATAGTCAAATGGATAAGCGTCCCTCACGAGGGATGCCGTGGCTGTGGTGACCGCGCTCGCACATATTGGTTCAAAGCATAACGCCATAACGATCCACATCGCCAACAATAGAGAGTGTTTGTGAACCATTTTTGCCTCCTTGTCTACATGCATATGCAATGACCGCGTCTCACCGTGTGGTAACAAACACGCGGTCAAAGCAAACTGCGGATGCATCGCCATACCATCCGCGGTTGTAGAGAGAAATGAAGCTTAGCCAAATGCCAGCCACTTATTGTAATATTTCGGTGCCATTATTGCGCATACAGCACCTTTGTTGTAGGATGTTAATTCTATGACGTTCATGTTTATCAGGATTGCGACTATGTATAATGTCTCTAAGTTGATCGATAGTCAACGGGATTTCTGTGGAGTGAATAACAAGATGGCAATTAGGGCATACAGGGCGCAGATCTTTTATTGGATCGACAACATGCGGATATTGTGCCTCAGCAACAGGCTGCAAATGGTGTACATGTATTTTATCTTTACCAATAGAACCGTATACTCTTTCAAAATCAAAACCACACACAGCACAGATGGGTCCGTAGTATTCTATGCACATCTGCCTAGCCTGCCTATTTCGTGTATATCTATTTACCGGGCACTTCTGAACCTGGCCTTCCTGAAAGTAGTTTTGCAGGTCATTAGCGGTATGTGGCAGTTGGGTATCGATCGGATTATACAGTTTTCGAAAAGCATGCAATAACTGCGAACGCATTGACCAATAGAACCGTCCATGGTCATCCCGACCAACAAATAGGACCTTCCACCAGCGTGCAGAGCCATCACTTCGCAACTCAGGCTGAACACCAGTTGTCGTTACCACACGCTTTCCGTAGGTGCCTACGATACGGTTAATGCACGTGTGATGAGTGCTCAATCGTGCTGCTATGTCAGAAGCGCATGCTTCACTGTTAAGGCTGGTGTAAATGCAAAGCAAAATGCGCCATACACTCTCAGGCGTTACTGCCTCATCATTCAGCAGGTGCTCCCACTGTTCCGAGTCTAGTGCTGTTAACGCTGCTTCTTGCATGTCATTAAATCACTCTGTTGCTATTGTTGCATTGTGCCCCAACGAACGGACACAACTCAGTGATGTGCCGTGCCGATGGCAGTACAGTGGCCGATCAGGAATGACCGGGTTCTCAAGGAGACGTGACACAGTGAAATGCGTACGGTATGGCGCCTTCTGGTCAGCGTAGGTGCTGAGAGAGCGACGATGCGTTCACACATGATCCTCCCGCGATCTGACGCTTGCTGCGGTTGAGATACCTAATTCTATACCCCGATGCGGTATGTGTCAAGTCTTTTCACTGAGACATAGGACAGATTATTAGGTCATGTTGTAAAAAGGGGCCTGCCGCATCCGGCAGGCCCCTGTCAAGCTAGTACTCCCGGCGCTTACCCAAGCGCCTCGGCGATCCGCGCCACTACTTGGTCCGGAGTGAAACCGTATTCGGTGGCCAACGCCTTCGCCGGCGCAGATGCGCCGAAGCGGTCCACGGAGATTGCCAGCCCTTTCCGGCCGATATACTTGTGCCATCCCAGCGAGCATCCCGCCTCGATGCTGACACAAAGCCTTGCTGGAGCATCCAGCAGGCTGTTTCGATAGTCAGCGTCCTGGGCATCGAACAGTTCCCATGAGGGCATCGAAATCACCCGCACACGCTTGCCTTGTGACTCCAGCTGCTTGGCAGTATCGATCGCCAGCCCGACTTCGCTGCCGGTGGCGAACAGGGCGACATCCACCGGTTCCAGAGAACCATACAGCAGGTAACCTCCGCGGGCCACCCCTTCGCGCGCCTTTGTCGCTGTATATGCACTGATATCTGCCAGATTCTGCCGACTCAGTACAAATCCCACAGGGCCTTTCGCCTTCAGGGCCTGGATCCACATCGCTTTGGTTTCGTTTTCGTCAGCCGGACGAAAAACCGTCAGGCCGGGCATCGCCCGCATCGCGGCCAAATGCTCCACCGGCTGATGTGTCGGTCCGTCTTCACCCAGGAGGATGCTGTCATGTGTCCATTGGAACAACACACGCACCCCCATAAGCGCAGCCAGACGTACGGCGTTCTTCATGTAGTCGCTAAACGTGAAGAAGGTTCCGCACAAAGGCTGTATCATACCGCCCAGCCGCATGCCGTAACAGATCGCCGCCATCGCAAATTCTCTGACGCCAAACTTGATCAGCTGACCATCGTAGTCCGGTGGAGCGACCAGACGCGCCCCCTTAATAACGGTGTTGTCCGAATGAGACAGGTCGGCCGATCCGCTGACGAAGAATGGCGCCATCTGGGCCACCTTCGCGATAACGGATTGACTGAGTACTCGAGAAGCCTTCCCGGGCTCCAGCGGCAGGTTCCAGATCTGATCTTCCCAATCGTCCGGCAGTGTCTGGTTGACATAGGTATCCCAAAGGGCCGCCCAGGCGGGATCCTGCCGTTTGGCGTTGAGCCGGGCGTTCCAGTCCGCTTCGGCCGCCTGTAACGCTTTTTGTTTCTCGGCAAAGAATGCCTGAACTGCGCTCGGCACTGTAAACGGAGGTTCGCTCCATCCGATCGCCTGTTTCGTGAGCTCCAGTTCCTCCGCTCCCAGTGGCGCGCCATGACAACTGTTACTGCCCTGTTTGTTCGGTGAACCCTTGCCGATAATTGTGCGTGCGATCACCAGAACCGGGCGCTCCGTCTCGGCGCGGGCTGCGGCCAAGGTCTCGATCAGCGCCGGAATATCATGCCCGTCGACCGACAGCACCTTCCAGCCATAGGCAGCGTATCGGCCCGCGACATCTTCGGTGAAGCATTCACTGGTCGGGCCGTCCAAACAGATATCGTTGCTGTCGTATATCACCACCAGATTGTTCAGTTTCATGTGGCCAGCAAAACTGCTTGCCTCAGCGCTGATGCCTTCCATCAGGCAGCCATCACCACATAACGCGTAGACTTTGGCGTCAAATAGATCACCACCAAAGCGGGCCGCCAGCATTTTGTTTGCCAGCGCCATTCCGGTGGCCGCAGCAATGCCCTGTCCCAGGGGACCGGTCGTCGTCTCGATCCCCGCCGTTTCGCCGAACTCCGGATGCCCAGGGGTGATCGAGTGCGGCTGCCGGAACGCCTTCAGATCATCCATACTGACCGCATACCCGCTGAGGTGCAGCAGTGTATAGATAAACATCGAGCCATGACCAGCCGAAAGCACGAACCGATCCCGCCCCGGCCAATGTGGATTGGACGGGTTGTAACGCAGATGCTCTCCGAACAGCACAGCGCCAATCTCGGCGCATCCCATGGGAAGCCCAGGATGACCGGACTTGGCCTTTTCCACGCCCTCCGCTGATATCACGCGGACTGTGTCCGCCACCAATTGCAATGTCTTGATGTCCGCCATGTGCACGGTAACTCCTTCAGTGGTTGTGAACCGCTGTGTATATTGTACAGCCACGCTCGATATGGCCGGGCAACGGACTTATTGGGGCGCGGGTCCTGCGGTGCACACCACGTTGATGTCGATCCCCAACAACGCTGCAAGCTTGCGCAGCTTTCCCGAATGATGTCCGATTCCGATTGCACAGTGATGCGCCGGCCCGGCCGAACACCAACGGTTGACAAACTCTCTGGCTCCAATGGAGAACCGATATCGGCTGTTGGTGTTGCCGATCTGCAGGGTCGGCCCGGGAGTCGACTCCGCTTCCGCCACCAGCAACGATAACGAGCCGTTACCGCCTTGAACCACCGACAACAGCGTGACGGGTCCGTGCTGCACTTCCATTTGGATCGATAACCCCTGTCCAGGTTTCCCATGGTACACAGGAAGCGGCACCAGTTCGACTTTGCTTTGAGCAATCGCTGCATGCGCCGGGCCATCATGACCGAACAGCACCACATCGTCATCGAAGTCTATCAGGTAAAACTCCGAAAACGAGCCGCCCGCTCCGAAAGCGTCCATGATCTTCATCGCCTGCACGTTTTTAACTTCGCATTCACCGGCCACAGGCACATGATGCGCGGTCAGCAAGGTGTTACCGGGGATCACACTGGTGACGATATCTTCATATTCGTTGCCCGGCTGCCCCTCGTAGTAGTACGCCAGCGACCCTAATTGGCACCGCTCCACCAGCGCATCCAGGGCTACGGATGTCCGGGCTGCGCGTTCCAATTCATACGCAGAGCAATCCGGGTGCACCCGGAACTCTGCATGAAACTGGTCGATCTTCTGTGATACCTGTTGCGGGGTAACCTGATCGCGCAAGGCTCGCAGTTCGCACATCTCCAACAGTTCAATATGATTGCCGAACACCGCGGACTGCTGCGTCAGATCGCTGTACACATCCAGCATGCCGCAATAGTAGTGCCCCAATACTCCCATGCGATTGGAGCGCATGATCGAGCGAACCCGTACGGCGTCGATCCACTCGCCGATCTCCTTCCAGGCGTCTGTGTCATCCAGATAGCCGGTAACCAGATGGAAGTCGATGCCTGTTCGCCGGAACACGCAGGCGATCTCCGGCGCGGAGCAGGCCTGACAATGCTCCAGCCAGACACCGGTCATCTTCCCTCTGTCTCCCAGCGCATTGAACGCTGCGTAATCCAGAGCACGCACAGGTTGCAGGTTCAGCACCACCACCGGCACGCCGACCTGTTGAACAACTGGCAATACCGTGGAACTGAGCGCATACGTGGATACATACAGGAAAATCAAGTCGACTTCGCCGGATCGAAGTACGCGCGCGGCCTCACGCGCTTTCGTCGGGTTATCCACCATACCCGCATCCACGACATCGGCCCCCAGTGACCGCATTCGATCGGCGATCTGTGCGTGATACCCCATCAACCTGTCCAACAGGCCATCGAATTGCCCCCAGTAGGTATCTAGGCCGATGGCATACAGCCCCACACGGGCAGGTGTCCCGTAGTTATCCATGAGATCTCCTCCTGTCATGGGTGTAGACTGACCACCCTATGATACCTTGAGTCCGGCCAAGCGTCTGCGTTATTCCGCTCCGGCAGGATCTAGAGCGATGCATATCGGAATATGGAAGCATCACGTGCCCGGAGAGAGTGACCAATGGAACCTCGAGAACGGTATCTCACCGTTTTGACTCACGGCCACACCGATAAGGTGCCGCTGATGCCCGGCGGTCCACGCGAGTCCACCCTGCAGGCGTGGCGCAATCAGGGGCTTCCTGAAGGAACTGACTATGTGACAGCCCTTGAAGAAGCGTTGGGTTTTCCATTGAAGCATCCGCGCATTGTCGGTTTACCTGTGCATTTCACCATGATGCCCGAATATGAAGAGCGTGTTCTGGAACACCGAGCGGGGCATTTGGTAGTGCAGGACTGGAGAGGCAACATCGTAGAGATCGAGGATCGCTACGACGCGTCCTATCTCAGGTACGCACGGGACTTCGTGACCCGACGTTGGATCCGCTGTCCCATCGTGCAGCGCACAGATTGGCCGGCCGTACGCCAACGGTATCGCGCTGACGATCCGCGCCGTTGGCCGGACGACTGGTCGGAACGCACCGCCATGCTCTCCCGGGACACCTCTGTGATCACCACGGTTCATGTCAATGGCCCGTTCTGGCAGTTGAGGGAGTGGTGCGGCTTTGAACGCCTGTGTGAGCTTTTTATCGACGATCCGGCTTTCGTTGAAGAGATGATCGATTTCTGGTCTGATTTTGTCTTTGACATACTGGAACGACTATTGAAGCATGCCCGTCTCGACCGGTTGGCGATATCCGAAGATATGGCGTACAAGGCGCACAGCATGCTTTCACCTCAGATGACGCGGCACTACCTTCTACCCGTCTGGAAGCGCTGGGCCATTCTCGTGAAACAAGCCGGATGCCCACTGGTCGATATGGACTCGGACGGATACATTGGCGAGTTGATCCCAATCTGGATCGATGCAGGCATCGATGTCTGTGACCCGATCGAAGTCGCCGCGGGTAACGATCTGCCCGCGTTCAACACACTATATGGAAGCCATATAGCTTGGACGGGAGGCGTGGATAAGCGCGCGATTGCGGCTGGCGGCGAAGTGATGCGTCGGGAATTGGAGCGCCTGGCGCCGGTGATTGAATCCGGGGTCTACATCCCCTCTTGCGATCACGCGGTACCTCCCGATATCTCCTGGCCGGACTTCGTGGATTACGCGCGAACTCTGGCTGTTTATTGCGGATATGCCCCATCGGGAGCGTCAGCGGGGTAGCATCTGGGAAAGCGTCCGTGTGACGTAAGGAGTTTGGATCACACCCATGCCGTCACCACCGCATAATGACATCACCCCATCCATCGTTCAGATCTGGCAAGATATCGTCGACATTTTGGCGGACATATGCAATGTTCCCGCCGCTCTGATCATGCGCCTCGACCATCCGGATATAGCGGTGTTGATGGCGAACCATGGCGAAGAAAACCCGTACCATTCCGGCGACCGTCATCCGTTCGAAAACAGCGGATTGTACTGCGAAACCGTTATCAAAACAAACGCGCCGCTGCAGGTTGTGGACGCGCGCACAGATCCGGATTGGCGCCACAACCCGGACATGGAGCTTAACATGGTTTCCTACCTGGGCTATCCCATCGCCAAGCCCGATGGCTCTCCATTCGGCACGCTTTGCGTGCTGGATAATCGTCCGCACAAGTACAATGAACGGATTCAGCGATTGATGGCTCGGTTCCGGGATATGATCGAAGCGGACTTGGAGCTTGTAGCAATCAACAAAGAGCTGGGTGAAAACAACAGGAAGATGAGCGATGTGCTGGATGAGCTGCGCGTGCTTCGCGGATTTGTGTCCATCTGTGCAGCCTGTAAGGCGGTGAAAGACGGAGACAGATGGCTTCCTTTGGACGCATTGCTTTTAAACAGTCGTGAGATATCTGTCAGTCACGGCTTGTGTCCGGACTGTCTGCGGCAGCTATATCCTGATTTTTTGCCAAAGAGTTCCCAATAGAGTCAATCAAGGGATGACGGTAAATGGAACTGCCGGCAGTATGCCCAGTGACTGGCGCCTTCCTTGTGAAGGCACACTGCCCTTTGCGGGCGGATCGGCCGTAACCACACAGATCAGATTTCCGGAGCGTTTCTCCACAGACTTGGCAGCGCTCACCAAGATGTCGATTACGCCCCTCTCTCCATGGCGTTGCTGGATCACGATGCCTTCAGGCAGGTCGAGCGGTTCTACAGCGGCGTTTCGCGTCAAAAGATCTTTGGGTATCTGCACACTCAACGTGACCGGCGTATTCGCCGATATCTCAAGCCGTTCCTCGGATGCACGTCCCAGCCAATGATATCCGGATTTGCGCGTACCTAATGTCATGATCACAGCGTCCTCAGCAGGGACCAGATGCGTGTACGCAAAAGCCTGCATGCGCTCATCAACAGCGTGCACATCACATCGGATGGTCGGATCGTTATCGGCGGCTGCTACGATCCGGAGTGCTTGTGGGACCACTCCTGGGCTGTTCCCGGCTGTTACGGTAAAGGGCAACACGTCAACACCGTCTGGCACGAAAGCTCCGTTGAGTGAGTATCCTGCGGGTTCCGCCAATGAAAGCCGCACGGGTCCCGTCCAACCGTCATGGCGAAACACATGGGCTTTCATCAGAGCGGTCCCGCCGGTTGGCACATTGACCGCCGAAGGGCTTACCAGAACGGAGAACCCAGGCATTGGCGCGCTGAGGCGCATCTGATAACGGTATTCCGTTCCGCCATGTCCTTGCGCATCACTGATCTGCACGTAGTACGTCCCATCGGCCGGCAGCTTGGTACGCAGGTAAGGGTCCGCCTGGTGCGTGAGCAATCCCTC
The DNA here is from genome assembly GCA_964650005.1 of uncultured bacterium. Taxonomy (GTDB): domain Bacteria; phylum Armatimonadota; class HRBIN16; order HRBIN16; family HRBIN16; genus CAZHSN01. Next base: position 104,650 of record CAZYPZ010000014.1, read on the forward strand.
TTCAGGGCGGTTGGTGTCGTCGTTCCATGCCACCACTCGCCCATTGGCATCTATCAGCCGCACCAGCGGGTCTGCAGGCGAACGGTCCCGGCGAGCTCGCACATCCACCACCAGCGGCTGACCTTTATGCCCGGTAAGGCGCCATACGTCTCGGTCACCAGGCGTCGCAATGACGCCCGAGACCACACAAGGGATCGTCACCGCTTGAGATTGCACGCCGGTATCATTCGGCTCCTTCTCCGAGACGCGCCCCAGCGTGGGCCAGGCCGCGGACTTTCCTTCGGGCCGACTGACGGAATGGCGCTGCACTGTCAGCCTGTACACGAAGTCCTCTCGACCTCTCCAGAGCGCATCGCGCACCTCGATGGTGTAGGTATCGGAGCGTTCGGGCCGGAACATGAAGTCCGGGTCCGGGCCGAGCATGGTATCATCGGCATACGCGGCGATACGCCCCGTACGGTCATATACGGTGATGACCGGTTGAAACCACCCGGGCACAGCGTCAGCCAGATACGGGATCAACGCTCGGGCGCTTACAGACAATCGAACAGCCTCGCCCGCGGGCAGCGTAACCACCCAGCGGTCCGCCTGACCCGGCATAATCCGGCCGTTTGCCACGCAAGGTACCGACAACGCGGTGGACATGGGTGTTTCATAGGCATCCAACGGCTCGGAACATTCTGCCATGTCGCTGATGACAAATCGAACCGGGTTCGAAACCCCGTCTCTTCCCATCACGCGCAGCGAATAGACACCGGGCGCAGCATCTACAGGAATGGAAAGATCGAACGTGACCACTTCGGCAATCGGTGGTTTTGGCCTGCGGCTGCGATCCAAGAAACGCCTGCTGACAGCCGCCAGTTCGGCGTTTGACTTCATCTCCAATCCTTCCAGTTCGGGAAAAGGCGGAAGCACCACCGAAGCAGTCGAACCGGATGCAGCGCGACATGGCTTTGATTTGGAGACGCCCGTGTTGCGGCGCTGTCCAGATCTTCTGGAATCACGGATTTCCGCGATCTGTCGGCGCAATTCGTCTTCCTGCAGCTTCGTTAACGGTCCGCCGGCGGGCACATACTGCACCAACTGTGATTGCACGGCGACCCCGCCAATCAAAGGCCAGACAACAGATCGCAGCCGCTGCCCGGCAACCACAACGCGCACGGTACTGCCGCGACTTGCACCGGCCGGATAGACGTAACCGATCGACGGCGCTCTCTGTGGGGCTTGTGCACACCATGCGGCACAGGATGCCATCCCTATGCATACCGCGACAATAGCTGATAACCGTTTCATCGTGTCTCGCCCGGCATGATCTCGTGCAAGCGACCCGCTCCACGGGGATCTGCAGGCATCGCCGGCAATGTCAATCCGCGCTCGTTGGGTACGGGGGCATCCGGATCGATGCCCAGCCGTTGAAGGATCGTTCCCACCAGGTCTGCCGGATAGACCGGACGCTCCACAACGCGCGTGGCTGTCTCATCGGACTTTCCGACAACCACACCGCCCTTGAAACCACCACCGGCAAGCAGGATGCTGAAACAGTTTCCAAAGTGTCCCCGACCGCCATTCCATGGGGGCTGCCAGTCTACACGTGGCGTTCGGCCAAACTCCCCACCCCACCACACTATTGTCGTGTCAAACAGGTTATGCGCCTTCAAATCCGCAATCAACGCCGCGATTGCCTGATCCATCTCCGGCAGCCGCCTCCTCATCGTTTCGAAGTGCTGCTTATGTGTGTCCCAGCCCTTGTAGTTGATGGTGACGTACGGCACCCCTTGCTCGACCAAACGCCGGGCCATCAGGCACGCCTGACCGATCCAATGCCGGCCATACATGTCTCTGGTCGCGTCGGTTTCGGAAGTGAGTTGAAAAACTTTCCGTGCATCCCCAAGCATCATGTTGTATGCCTGCTGGTCAGCCAGCCGTTTAGCGGCCAATGTCGGACTTCCGGACACTTTTCGGTCCAAGGTATCCAGTTCGGACAACAGGGTGCGTCGCTCGTGCTGACGTTCATCGGTGACGTCCGGCAGAATAATCCCGTCCACGGCAAATACCGCTGCTGAGGGGTCGCCACCGGTCACGAACGGTTTATATCCAACGCCAAGATACCCCTCTTCCGAAAACCTGCCTTGTGACTCCGTGAGCACCACATAAGGGGGAATGATCCCCTGGTGTGTTGAGCCTGTCGAATTTGGAGATTCTCCATCGTCTCAAGTAGACTACAT
>CAZYPZ010000015.1:0-97238 GCA_964650005.1 uncultured bacterium
TCGGCGGAGCCTGGCCCTTTTCCTGCGAGTTTGTGCTTTTATGAATAATCCGGGTCTATGGAGTGCATCCGCGCTCACGGTGGTTCTGGCTGTGTTACCCACGGCGAGTTATCGATGCGATGCGCGATTATGGGCCTCGACTATTGTGCGTGTTGCGGGGTGATCGCCAGGAGGTGCTTGCCGCCATGCCCTCGCTGACGATCGAAATGTGGTGCCGGGAGGCGAGGAAACCGCGCCACAAAGGCTAACCGGACAGCGAAAAGCGCTGTTAGCCGTCCTGTATTCCGTCATCGTTCGGGCCGACATAGACGCCCGATGCGCGCAGACGCTCCAGCAGCGGGATCACCACGCGCCGCGTGCTCCTCAGTTCATCGCGCAAGACGCCCGGGTTGACGGGCAGCCCAGCGGCATTTCGCCTCTCGATGGCCTGCTGCAACGCGGTCAGCGTGTGCGGGTGCGCCACCAGATCGGGCTCCAGCGGGATCGCGCGGCCTTCGGACACCAGAAGATCGAACATGGCGCGGATGGCGTCGGGTGGTGCGCCCAGCATGCGGCTGACCAGCGTGACGGGAGGCGGCAGATGCCCTGACTCGGCCAATAACGCTTCCACTCGATTGGCCAGCCTGCGCGCGCGGGCACTCGGGGGGCGTTCAGTCGGAGTGTGTCGGGAGCGCATCGATGCCCTCGATGTCGAATGTCTTTACGCGTGCTGATGCACCGTGCGTCAGGCGGATCTGCCGGCGGGGAACTCCCAGCCAGTCGCTCAGCAGTCGGATGACCGCCTCGTTGGCCTGTCCGTCGGCGGGCGGTTGCTGAACGCGCAGATGAACGCAGCCCTCTTCGACACGGTCAATCCGGTTTGTTCCACCCCGGGGAGTGACTCGCACCGTTATCCGCACGGTTCGGTTCCCGATTCGGCTTCTGCGTTCCGCGGTGCAGAAGCATCTGTTGGTGATTCCGCTGGGTGGTCAGGCGCGCCGGCAGGTGGTGCGGCGCCGGGCATCCGCTGCTCCACCCACTGCAGCATGCTGCGCAGCGTGGCGGTCAGTTCCAGCCCCAGCCGTTCACGCAATGCGGAGAGGTCATGGATCTTCTGCTGTTCTTGCTCCAACAGCCGGCGAGCATCATCCATGGCCTGTTGGCGTATGGTTTCGGCCTGAGCCTTTGCGTTGCTCACCAGCTCGTCAGCGGTTCGCTGAGCCACCACCAGCGTGTCGCGCAGCGCGGCATCCATGTTGCGGTACCGCTGCAGCTCCGCGTGGGCAGCTGCCAGCGACTCCTGCAGCTGGCGGTTCTCCAGTGTGATCGCTTCCAGATCGGCGCTGATGATCTCCAGGAATTCGTCTACATCGGCACGGCGGTAACCGCGGTATACCAGCGGAAAGTCCTTATTGGCGATATCCACCGGGGTAATGCGAACGGGACCGTTCATGCGTGTGTCCTCCCGAGGTTACCGACCCAACAGCCGGATGATGAACTGAATGATGATGATCGCCAGCATCGGTGACAGATCCAGCCCACCCATGCTGCTGGGGGGCAGCACACGGCGCAAGGGCGCGAGGACAGGCTGCACCAGCGATCGCAAGGCACCGATGGCCGGATACTTCCATGTACGCACCAATCGGGCATACTCCAGCCAGCTGATCACCACTTCAGCCAGTATGAGAAAAGACAGTGCGTTCAGGATAAGTACGATGATCGTGGTCATGGTGTGGATGCTCCCTCTTGCAGTCGGGCATTACAGTTGTCGATGTGACGCTGGATGACATCGTGCTGATCCCCGTCCAGTCCCGGAAAGAGATAGAGCAGGTCGGTCCAGACCGCGCGCGCTTCACGGAATGCGTTCAACCGGTAATAACACAGGGCGATCGTGTTCCAATCCAGCCAGTCATGACGCAGGCGGGTGGCTTGCCGAAAGGACTGGATGGCGCCTGCATAGTCGCGCAACCGCATGAACTGATAGCGGCCCCATTCCGCCCAGGCTTCGCCGTCCTCGGGATTGCGTCGTACCGCGCGGATCAACGTATCCACAGCCAGGTGTCTCAGCCCGGCGCTGCTCTCCAGCCAAGCCAGATTGGCGTAAAGCTCTGTGCGTTCCGGCTGCAGGCGGATTTGCAACCGCAGCAGCTCCACCACGCGGTCATGGGCGGTATTGTGCCACCAGATCTCCGTCTGACGGCCCATATGTTCAAACATCGCCTGACGCAACGTCTGGATGTGATAGGCGGATGCGTCAGGAATGGCGTCGGCGCGCGTCATCGTCTGTGTCAGGCAGACTGCGGCCAAAGCGATGAAACCATATCTGTGTCGCCGCATGCCGTCCTCCTGGTGAACGCTTCTTACTACAGTGTTACCTGGTATCCGGGCTGTTTCGGATGTCGGCTGCGAACCGGCGCCTATCGATCATCGGCGGATCAGCCAGAATGCGCTGCCGCTGATGACGGTCACAATCAGGCCGGCCAGCAGGTTCCCGATGATGACCGCCGGCAACGCCAGGCGAAACGGCATGCCGAACAGCGCTGCAACCAGGCAACCGCTCCAGACACCGGTGCCCGGTAAAGGCACGCCCACAAACAGAGCCAGCCCGAGTGCCCCGTACCGCTGCAACTTCTCGGTCTTCTCCGGTGACGTGTAACGCGATCGTAATCGGTTTTCCAGCGGACTCAACCAGCGGCTGCGTTTCATACGGTCCATGAGGGGTTGGATCAACAACAGAATGAACGGCGCGGGCAGCGAACTGCCGATCATACTCAGCAGCAATGCTTTGCCGGCCGTCATTCCCAGAGCCATCCCTATCGGTATGGCGCCACGCAGTTCGATCAACGGCAACGCTGCCACTACCAGTACATGGATCTCAGCGGGCAACGATGCGATGAGACTGGTCAGTTCCATGACGAACGGTTGTCCTCCGGCGCAGCGATATCAGCATGGGAACGACGCATCCACCGTTGTCGACCGGTTACAGTGGCGCTGTCAGTTCATTATAGATGGAACGGCCTTCCTGACGCGAATGTCAGCGCGCCCGGGTGTTGGCGCGATACCGCAGGTACAACTCGCCATCATGGGTATAAACAGAGACCAGAGTCAGTTCGCCAACCCGTTCGCGCGGCAGTCCGTCACCTTCAACAGGCGTCCGGATATGTTCGCCGCCCTTGATTTTGGGCGCCAGCGTCAGGAACAGCTGGTCCACCAGATTGTCACGGAACATGGCATAGTTCAGTGTTCCGCCACCTTCGCACAGCAACCGCTCGATTCGCTGTGTGCGCAGCCAGGCCAGCGCCTTTGTCAAATCGACTTGGGGGTGCTGTTGCCGGATGATATGTGCATTGCCCGGCACGGACCGTTCCAAGTCGGCAGGCGCCTCGCTGCCCGTGAACACAAAAACCGGCGCCTGAGAGGAGGTGAAGAAGCTGTGCTGCAGTGGCAACTGCCCCGATGCGGTCACGACCGCCCGCGCCAGAGAGGGCGGATAGGCGATATGCCCTGCCCGTAATGTGGAGGCGCCGATGATCACACACTCCGCCTGTTGCTGGATCCGCCGCATCAGGATCTGATCCATCGGGCTGCCCAATCCCTGCGCGGCGTCGCCCGGATTGCCGATCGTGATTTTTCCGTCCAGTGACATCACCATGTTGATGCACACTGCGGGCCGATCTGCAGGAGCGGCAGGCCATTGGAAGTTACTGTACAGTGTTTCCGGAGTCGTGAGTTCACCGGTGATGTCGAAAAGCCGTTCCATCGGTTATCCATCCGATCCGAGGTGTTTGGCAGCATGACGCCGCCTGTTTCTTCTTACTGTATACCGGAGCGGACACGGTCGTGAGTCTCTGGTGTATAAGTCTGCGGCAGACGCTGAGGCGGTGTCATGAGTGGTCAGAGTATGGATGGCTTTTTGCTCTCGATCCCATACCATGGCCTGGCATGCCGCTGAGCGCGTATCAGAGCCGGTTAATACGCGATGCCAAGCGACTGCCGGCGGGCATGCATCTGTCCGTGAAACCCTGGCTGTGTTCGGGTGATAAAGATGCGTGCATCATTGTCGGCGCTTTGCGGGAACTCCCGATCGGGCCGGTGTACCGTCTGGATGGGGCAGGTTGCCGCGACGTGGACCTGCTGCTGCAGGTGTACCGCGCCGTACGGGCCGAGCGGGATGACCTGCGCATCGCTTTGGCTGCGGGCTTGCAACGAACGCAAGCCGATGTACGGGCATTAGGGCTTCTGGCGGAAGAGATCCGGTTGGTGAAGGGCGCATCGGACGTGCTGGCCAAGTCTCGCTGCCACCCCAACCCGACACAAGCGTTAATCACGCTCGGACGGGAGTTGGCGGCAAATGGTTTGAGGCCGGGCATCTGCACCGGCGATATCACCGTATGGAGCTGTATGCAGGATTGGCAGGCGGGCAGTGCCGAGATCGAGACTCCTGCGCTTCCACAGGCGCTGGCCCAAGCGTCGGATGCCCCTCAGCCGCTGAGGATTTATATGCCTTATGGTTGGGGGGCGTTTTTGTTTGGCGCCGCCCGCGCATGGCGCAATGCCGCTTGGCGCACGCGGCTGATGAAAACAACAATCGGGAGATCACAATGACTCATCGAGAACGCCAATTGGCCACGATCCGATTGGAGCCAACCGACCGTCATTTGGTGGATGCTTACCGGGTCAATCTCCAGATGAGGCGCGGGTTGCTGTGTGAAACGCACGTAACGCGCTGGAGTCTACAGGCTACATCTGCGGCCCCGACCACCATATCAAACCGGATGTCGCCCCAGAACAGGCCCTCGCGCTGTTCGATGCGGCCCGAGAGCCTTGGTGATGGCCGATGCGCTTGCAGGTGCGGACGCCAATTGGCGCGAATAGACGCATATGAGCCACACTACTGAACTGTCTATGCCACGGAAACCGGTGCGGTGGTGGCTTGTGGGAATTATCAGCGGCGCCCTGATGCCGTTATGCGCCTGGTGGGCAGCCGATGTGCTGATCGACGTGATGTTCTCACTGCTGGCGCCGCCTATCTGTATGCTGATCGCCGTGGCGGCGATCAATGCCTTGGTCCGCTGGAGGCTTCCACACTTCGCACTGCGTTCCGCCGAACTGGCGATGATCTACGTCTGCCTGTCGATCGGTACAGCGATCTGTGCGGAATGGATGGTGATCAACACCTCGATTGTGGTGATCGGACTCGCCGCCGAGAAGAGCGTATGGATCAAGGACAATGTGTTGCCGCACCTGCCCGATTGGTTCTATATCAAGGATGGCGCGGTGTTGCGTCACTTCAACAGCGGCGGACTACCGTTCACCATGGTGTTCCATGAGGTCGGCATCTGGATCAAGCCGATCCTCGCCTGGTCCGCGCTGTTTGGGCTGGTGTGCGGCGCAATGGCCAGCATCAACGGGCTGATGCGCCGACACTGGATCCGCTCCGAGAAGTTGTCATTTCCCATCATACAAGTGCCCATGCTGCTCAGCCAGCCGGGGGCGCCAGCCTGGAAAAGCCCGTTTTTATGGGGCGGCTTCGCGGTGATGTTCGCCATCGATATGCTGAACGGGTTCAGCTTCCTGTACCCTGCACTGCCTCGGATCCCGGTGCGTTTCCTGGCCAACCTGAACGAATGGATGCCCACACCGCCATGGAATGCAATTGGCTGGACGCCAATCGGGCTGTTTCCGTACATGGCCTGCATCGGGCTGTTCATGCCCAGCGATCTGCTGTTCTCCTGCATCTTCTTTTTCTTCTTCCGCAAGATCGTGCAGGTCATCATGGCCTGGTACGGTTATCCGCAGGGGGTGTTCGGTGGGGGCGGGCTGGTGCCCTCGCCGCCCTATTTTTCGGAACAGACTTGGGGAGCGTTCTTGGGGTTGTTTGTCGGTGCCGTCTGGGCTTCGCGCGGTTACCTGCGCGAGCTTTGGGGGCATATCAAAGCGGGTTCCCGGTTCGAGCCGGATGAAGCCAGTCCGCGGGCGCATTTCGTGGGATTGCTGTTCTGCCTGGGCGGACTGGCTGCAATCGGACTGTGGGTCAAACTGTCCCCGTGGGTTGTGCTCGGTTACATCGGCGTATTCCTTGTGTTCAGCACGGCGCTGACACGGCTGCGCGCTCAGGTGGGGCCGCCGTCGCACGAGATGGCATTTATGGGCCCTCAGCAACTCTTCATGGCGTTCGGCGGTTCGTTGTTTCAACCCTCCAGCGCATTGACGCGTCTGTATTTTCTGGCTTACTTCACCAACCGGCTGCATCGGTCGCATCCCATGCCGCACATGCTGGAAGCCTACAAGATCGGTGATCAGACGGGTGTCAGGGCGCGTCAAATCGCAGTCACAATCTTGGTTGCCATCGTTGCAGCGGTGGTGGCGGGGCAGTTGGTGAACTTCGGTCACGGGTATGTGCGCGGTCATGCCCGGCATATGACCCTGTGGGAGCCTGTGGGCGTGGCGGCCAACCTGCGGCAGATGATCGATCAGCCCACCGATACGAATCCGGTGGCGATCACCATGATCGTGCTGGGGTTCTGCGTGGTGATGTTGCTGGACGCCATCCGCTTCACCGTGCCCGGTTTTCCGCTGCATCCGGCCGGATATGCATTGGCGCTGAACTTCGGACTGGACTACTTCTGGTTCGGGCTGCTGGTGGCGCTGATCATCAAGACGAATGTGCAGAAGTACGCCGGAATTCAAGGCTACGAAAAACTGCGAATGGTGGCGGTGGGCATCATCGTGGCGGAGTTCACCGCCGAACTGATCTGGAGCGGAATGACCATGTTAACGGGTGACATGACGTACACCATATCGATCAACGGTCGGATGGGATGGGATAAATGAGTGAACAAACGGCCGGTCCAATGGAAGCCGGTGTGAGCGTTCCGGAGGATATCCCCGAAACGGGAGACGTCCGGCTGTGCCTGGAGGCCGATCTGCTGCCCGATGGCCGGTTCGGGCGGGAAGTACTGGTTCTGGCCGACGGTCGGCTTCGTGTGTACCAATATACCGATGGGCGGCCAAGCCTGCGACTTGACCTGGAGTTCGCCAAACTGAGCGATGCACGCGCCGAGAACCTGGTGGGGGGCGGCCTGTTCAGTGTTCAACAGGACGGCGAGCGTCTGGAAGTCGTCCGTTACACCAGCAAGTGTGTTCCGCAATTTGCCGGCGCCGCCGGGGTGCTGACCCGCTGGATGGCAGGTGATGATGTGCCGTTGGCGCTCTACCCCCAGGAACGCTGCGCCACCTGCGGTCTGCCGCTGGAGCGGGGTACACGGGTATGCAGCCTGTGCAGCGGCAGCGGACGAACGCTGTTGCGGCTGTTGAGCTTTTTGAAACCCGTATGGCCGCACGCCGCAGTCCTGTCGCTGCTTGCGTTCATCAGCACCGCGCTGGGGCTGGCGCCGCCCTATCTGCAAAAGCCGCTGATGGACCGCGTGCTGGCGCCCACCCAGCCGTTGCCTCTGGATGACCGCATGCATATGCTGGCGATCCTGACGGGCGTGTTCATCGCGGTGCAGGTGCTTGTACACCTGCTTGGGGCGGTCAGCGGATGGCTCAGCGCGTGGCTGGGCAATCGCTTGACACATGACATTCGCACACAGCTCTTCCGGCATCTGCAGTTTCTGTCACTGGGATACTTCGATAAGCAACAGATGGGCACGGTGATCAGCCGGGTCAATCAGGATACCGGCAACCTGCAGCAGTTCTTGGTGTGGGGTTCTCAAGACCTTGCGATCAACGTGCTGTTGCTGCTGGGTATTGGCGTGATGCTGTTCGTAATGAACTGGAAGCTGGCTCTGGTGGTGATGCTTCCCGCTCCGCTGGTAGCGATCGCGGCTCAGCGGTTCTTCCGGTTCATGAGGCGGTATATGCGCCGGCTGTTTCGGCGATGGGGGCAGGTGAACGCGATACTCAGCGAAAGCTTGAACGGGTTGCGGATTGTCAAGGCGTTCGCTCAGGAGGATCGCGTGATCGATCGGTTTGACGCACGCAGCGCGGCGCTGGCTGAGGCGGGTGTCCAAGCCGAGCGCGGATGGGCGTTCGTGTTCTCGGGCATCTCGCTGCTGATGACACTGGGAACGATGGCTGTGTGGTATGTGGGCGGACGCATGGTGTTGTTCGAAGGCATGACCGTGGGAACCTTGATCGCCTTCATTACGTATGTGGGTATGTTCTACCGGCCACTGCAGGCGCTGTCGATGCTGATGAACTGGTTCACGCGTTCGATGACTGCCGCCGAGCGGATTTTCGAAGTGCTGGATACCCAGCCCGAAACAGAGACGGCGCGCGGATTGGAGCCGGTGGAGCGCATCGAGGGGCGTGTGGAGTTCCGCAACGTCACGTTCGGGTATGAGCCGCATCGACCGGTACTGAAGTCGGTGAGTTTTAGCACCGACGGCGGCGAGATGATCGGACTGGTGGGGCACAGCGGCGCCGGCAAGAGTACGGTGATCAACCTGATTTGCCGGTTTTACCACACGCAGGAAGGCAGCGTGTTGATCGACGGAAAGCCGATCGAAGAGTACCGGACCGAGGATCTGCGTCGTCAGATAGGTTTGGTGCCTCAGGATACCTTCCTGTTCAGCGGCACCATAGCCGACAACATTGCGTATGCACGACCCGGCGCAACGCGCGCCGATGTGATCCGGGCGGCGCGCATCGCGAACGCCCATGAGTTCATCGTGCAGAAGCCGGACGGGTACGAGACGCTGATCGGTGAAGGGGGACAGGGACTGTCCTCCGGAGAGAAACAACGGCTGGCGATTGCGCGCGCGGTGCTTCACGATCCGCGGATTCTGATCCTGGACGAGGCGACCTCTTCGGTCGATGTCGAAACGGAGAAAAAGATACAGGAAGCGATCGATCGATTGGTCCGAGGACGCACGACGGTGGCGATAGCCCATCGCCTCTCGACGTTGAAAAACGCCGACAGGCTGATCGTGCTCAAGCAGGGTGAGATCATGGAAGTGGGCACGCATGAAGAGCTGCAGAACCGCGATGACGGTGAGTTCAAGCGCCTGGTAACTATGTACCAGGAAGTGTCCCGCGTACACGCGGTGCAGAGGTGAGCATCCGATGAGGCATCATGGCCATGGACCAGGAGGGGGGCCTGCGGGTCCGCCGCCTGCGGCTCCGGGAAATCCCAATGGTCCCGCACGCGCCGATGTGAAGCCGCTGGACCCGGACATCGATCCGGCTGTGGGCCGTCCGTTGAAACCCGGTGATCAGCTGGAGTTCGTGCGTGGTCGGTTACGACTGAGGCCCGAAGGACGCGATGAGTGGCTTCCGGTTATGGCGGTTCGGATGTATCCGTTGAGCGAAACGCGCCGCTGGATCTCCATATTGGACGAAGCCGGACGCGTGGAGCTCTGCTGGGTCGAACGGCTGGATGACCTGCCCGAGCCGGTTCGTCAGGCGCTGGAGGCCGAACTGACCCAACGGTATTTGACACCGGTGATCACCCGGATCCTGGAGTGCCGCGAGCTGTCGCCGCGCGAACGCATCGAGATCGTGGAATGGCGCGTAAAGACCAACCGCGGCCCGATGCGGTTTGTTGTCAAACATTCGGAAAGCATCAAGCAGCCGCACCCCGGAGCCCTGATGATCACCGATGTGGAGGGCCGACGTTTCGATATACCGGACATCTCGGCGCTAGACGCCCACAGCCAACGCCTGCTGCGCGACCGAACCTGATCGGAGTGAGTGCGCAGTTTGGACTACAATATACCGTGTGACCATCACGACGCAGCCGCGCCGCGATAGGACCGACAAAAGGAGAACCGAATGAAACGCTTGTCAATGGCGCTGGCCGCGCTGGTGTTCACCGCCACGGTGTGCATGGGGCAGGCCAAAGACTTTACCGCAGATCTGACCCAATCGATGGGGCCCATGCAGATGACGGGCACGATGGCCCGCAAAGGCAACAAGCAGCGTACAGAGATCAACTCGCCGATGGGCAAGCAGATCATTATCGTCCGAGGCGACTTGAAAAAGATCTGGATGATCTCTCCTGAGCAGAAGTCGTACATAGAACAGCCCATCCCCGAAGGGCAGAACGTGGCGCCTGAGAATTGGCGTAAAATGATGCCCAAAGAGGCCAAGATGAAGAAGGTCGGCACGGAAAAGGTCAACGGCCATCAGTGCGACAAGTATACGGTTACCGGTGGACAGGCCACCCAGACATTGTGGGTCAGCAATGTGCTGGGGTTTCCGATCCGTATGGTGACCAACGCGAAGGGGCCTGATGGAAAACCGGCTCAAATTCGTATGGACTACACGAACATCAAGCTGGGCGCCCCTGCCGACAGCCTGTTCAACCTGCCGGCCGGCTACAAGAAAACCGAGATGCCTGCCGGTATGATGGGCGGACCGGGCGGCCCTCGGCCGGGTCCCGCTCCTCGCTGAGTCCGGCAGATCACCAGATGCGCAGCGGCCGGAGCTTCCCTTGGGCTGGCTCCGGCCGCTGTGGCTTATATCTGAAGTGGTTCGACGCTAGAGGTTCTGGTAATCCGGGTTCAGCTGTCCCAGCATATAGTCCTGCGCCTCTTTCTCGCTGTTCACCCAGACGTTGCCCCAGTAGTCCACCATGAATGGATACTCTTCGCTGGGGTTCCATTTGAGTTTGGGTACGATCGTCTGTTTCAGTTTGTGGGCCTTGGCATGGCCGTCAGCGAAGATATAATTGCTCATGCCGCCATGCTTCGCGGATACGTATTCAGGGATGTACCCTCCGTACCATAGCAGATTGGTCACATCCATGTTGATCGTTCCGCCGGTAGACTCTACGATCAGCACGCCATCCGCAGGGCTGGCATAGGCCGACATCGAGAAGTTGTTGCGGCCGGAATCTTGGTACATGGCATAACCGACCGCATGTTTCCACTTGGGCGGCCAGTATCGGTCTTCCGTGCCGTCTTTGGGGCGCGCCGGGCAGGCGAAGACCGCCATGGCCTTGACGTAGGCATGGATTGCATCTTCCCAGGGACGCAGATCGAAGCCAAAGCCCGTCCACTCGCGTGTCCATCCGGATACTTCGCCTGCAGGCGCGTACCACAAAATGGGTAATGGGTACTGCTCATCATAGTCCTGTGCGTACATCATCATCGCCGTGCCGATCTGTTTGCAGTTTGAAAGACACGTGGTTTTGCGGGCCTGTTCGCGGGCTCGGGCGAATACGGGGAACAGGATCGCCGCAAGAATGGCTATGATCGCGATGACTACCAGCAGCTCGATCAGTGTGAAACCCGGATGTGAGTGCCGTCTCATGGTGTGTCCTCCTTTGATGTGTGAGACGTCCGATGCATGAATGGGTCAGGGGGTTGAGTTCCGGTTGGATGACTGGGAAGTACGCAGTCGGGTGATAAGCTCTACGCCGCGGACGGGCTGATCCGGTTGTTCTATGCGCTCGTGAAGCATCTGCCAGGCCAGTTGACACATCTCATCTGTCGGAAGCACAACCGTGCTGATCCGCGGCTCCAAAAAGTCGACATCCACGATGCCGTCATGCCCGACCAGGCAGACATCGTCAGGCATGCGAATTCCGCGGTCCCACAGCGCCCGGTGCAGGCCGATGGCAATCTCATCGTTATAAGCCATCAACCCATCCGGGCAGGCATGGGAATTCAGCCATTCCAGAAAACCGCTCCAGGCAGCCTGTCGTGTCCGGCCCGTCAGTACGATGACACATGGTTCCAGACCTGCGGATTTGAGGGTGTCATGATAGGCGCGGTATCTGGGCTCCAACGGGTCGACGCCGTATTGGTCACACACAAACGCGATCCGGCGGCAACCTGCGGTCACCAGGTGCTCCGCCGCCTGGACCGCTCCGGGATACAGATTCATGCGCACATGGTCCAGATGCTGTGCGACATCCGCGCCCATGGTGACGATAGGGGTGCTGATCGGCGCATAACGCCTCTGGTATTCCATCACGTACTTTACAGAGTCGAATGCCAGGATGCCGTCGACTGTCCACTGAGACAAACGCCGCAGATGCTCATCCCGATCACGCACCACCGCTGTGTCAGTGATCATCATGTCGTATCCGGCGCTATACGCCAGCCGCTGAGTCTGATCGATTATTTGTGAGTAATAAGTGGGGCAGAGCACGGACATCCAGAGCGCCACGGTGTTGGCTCGCCCGGTGCGCAAGGCCATTGCGGCGCGATTGGGCGCGTAGCCCATCGCCTGGGCGGTCTCACGCACCCGCTGTGCTGTCTCCTCGGAGATGGACATCTCGGTGCGACCGTTGAGCACAAACGACACCGTGGTGGGTGATACGCCTGCCGCCTTCGCAACATCGTTGCGTGTGACACGTTTTGGCATGTTCCGTCCTCTCGATAGCTAACACGAGTTACTAACTGCTGTTAGCATATTCCTGATCGATCTGAAAGTCAATAGATGCAAGGGTTCTTCTGTGGGTGTTTTCGGGGAATCTGGTAAAGAGCGCACCCGTCCGGCTCCAGTGGGCAGATCAGATCACGCGCCACAGGAACGTCCGTCTGTGACCAGATTTCACGGATTCGGGCGGCTCTGCGCCAATCTATACCGATCGCCTGCAGATCGATCCGGCGAATGGTTGCGTTATTGGTGAGGTTGAATACGGCAACCCACGATGAGTCGGCATCGCAACGAGTGAACAGATCGCATGGACGGGTTCCGTCGCCCGGATGGGTCGGCCGAAACGGACGTGCTTGGTTGCCCAACCGGTTAACAGCCGCATTGGTCAGCACTGCCTGCGCCGCAGCTGTCTGATCCGTGCGTCGCGGGTCGATACACACGATCAACGGCGAACCGGCCACAATCATCGCTGTAACTCGACTGCGCGCCAGTGCTTCGCTATGAAGCGGTACGCCGTCATTCTGCTCGAACGTGAAGATGCCCGCGTCGTTATATTGGTTGATCCGACCGGCGCGCCACCATTGCCAGGTCGCGGCGGAGAGTACGAAGTGGTTGAGAAATGCGCCTGTATGGTGGATATCCGATGTGATCAGGTGACTGTGTGTGTATCCTGCCGGGAAAAGCGGAGCGATCTCCATCTGCAGAAACATCGTACTGCCGTCCGGATAAACCGACTCATCCAATATGATCTGCAGCCCATGTAGAAACGCCTCGAAGCCGGTCCGGATGTGTTTCAGGTAGTGCGGTCCTTCACAACAGCCTCCCAGCATGAAGTCGAGTTTCACAAACCGTACGCCCCACTGCCGGAAGCGCGAAAACTGGAGCTGGATAGACTCCCGGATGGCCGGGTGTGTCGGGTCGACCGGATAGTATCCGCCATTCAGCTTGGGGTGTATACGCCCGTCATCCAGTCGCTGAACGACCTCACCCCACCGATACGTGCCGGGGATGCCCCAGACCCGGGCGTCCATATCGTCACCCCAGTACGCTAACGGGCAGGCGTAGGCGCCCAGAGTCTGGTTGTTGCGGGTGATCCGAGTGCGGAACTCGCCGATGCGTTCTTCCACCAGCGTGGACCAGGCATCCAGGTGTATGTTTTGGGCGCCGTCTGCGGCGTGAAAGCCGGCAGGACGCAGCACGGTCTGCATGTACTCCGCACCGGCCACAGCGTCCTGATAGCGCATTGTGGTGTGGTAAGCGCCCCAACTGCTCCATCCGACGGGGGCCGCGTGCGGCCAACGGATAGGGGAGTATACCCGGCCGGACAGTTCACCATATGACTCCAGCCCTTCACGCCAATCGTTGAACCAGCCGAGCCAGATCCTGGGTGAGTCAACAGACTGGCCGGTCAATCGGGGTGGGGATGCGTAGTCTCCTGTGCCCGTCGGCGAGGCTGCGCCTCCATAGGCGCTCACCACATGGAGTTTGCCGTCTCGCCCGCCGGTGGTGATGCCTGTTTTCCATGTCCGATTGTCTGCATCGCCGATGATCAATGCATCCGGGCAAGTACCCGAGCCCAGTAACGCCCCGAGTTGATAACTGGTCGAGCCGGTATCTACGGCACGCAGCTGTGCCCGCTCATCCCAAGTGTCGTTTTTAAACGGCACCCAAAGCGCTTGCGTAGATGAACCACTGGACAGATGGACCGAGTCGGGACGCACACAGGTGATCGGCGACATGACATCACAACACGCCACCGCTGAGCCCTCGCAGATCAACGAGACCTGCACAGCTACCCAAGGGGCTTTGTCGTACAGCCAAATGCGTTGAACCATATGCGGCAGATCGGGATGGGACCGGGTGACTGTACACAACCATCCGGTCCCGTGAGCGTCCCGAAACCGTTCACGGTGTGTATGGGCCTCGGGATAATCTGTGCTCAGGATCAGGCTATCGGGCGTGCGTACTGTTGCATACCAGTCGGTAAGGCGGGCTCCTGAACGCCAACGCAGACTCAGTACGCCGGCCGATGTGGTAGACTCCAGGGACACATGGCCTGACCGGATGATCCGCCTCGGTGTGAAGCATGCGGATCTCCGTTGGCGGGTGCTGTGGGCGAGCAACTCCGGTGTGCAGCCGGATCCGTGCAACGTCAGCCGGTCTGCCGTTATATCACCATGTATGACCTGGCGATAGACGGCATCCCGCTCCCCTGTGGAATAACAGGCCCCTATACCGACGAATGATCCGTTGGCATGCAGATGCATGACACCGGGTTCTGCTGACCGATACCGTATGGTGAGTTCTGTCTGGCTGTTCATTCGGGTGTGGTTCCTGCCAAAATGGCTGGCTAACTCGTGTTAGTTGCGGTTGCAGTATACACAGATGGCTTGGGAGATGCAATCCGTCATCGCATCAGGCCCCAGGCGCCATACACGGATCTGAGCGGTCGCCTCGAGCCGGTCTGCCCGGCTGCCGTCTGCGGGGCTGGCATGGATCGCCTGAACAGGCGGGTTGGCGCTTGATGCGTCATTCGGCTCATCGATATCTAGACGGGTGACTTAATATACATCCACCTGTCGTTGTGGATGACGTCCTACTTGCGCGGTTACGCTGCCTCACAAGGCCCAGTCCATGAAGTGACGACATGCGGCCTGTGCTGAGGATAGGGTAACCAATACTGGCAGATTGTAGGGAGGGGCGAGTTCATGTGTGGGTTTTGCGCGGTCGGCACTTATCAGCGATATCCAATGCCGACAGACTGTCAGGGGGCGGTTGGAATGTACCACAGGTACGTGACTCAGTGTTGCGGTTCACATCGTCGTTGACGCTGAACCGGAACGATTGCCGTGATACGTAGCACGTTCTCCGGGGAGCGCTCCGCGCGCACCCCGGAGGAGATGTGGTCTACTTGGCCAGTCGGATGGCGTGGATGCGTAGTCCGTCGGGCACGTCCAGCGCCAGCCCGGTCAACCCGCCCGTATATCCGGGCCGGCCGGCCAGTTTCACCGTTATCCACTGGCTGGAGCCTGCCGGAAATGGGACAGCAACAGAACGGGATTTGTCCCACCAGGTGTTCTGCCAGGCGCGCCACTCACTGGGGCGTGTGGCGGTGACTGCCGGAGGGACGCCGCGCCAATATACCGTTATCTCACCTGCTGAGGAAGCGGAGACACGCAACCGCAGCGTGCCGGCGTTCTCCGCACGCCAGAAGGTGAACGGTCCCACCACGCGTACCGGTTTGCCGGGATTGTTGGCTATCACGGTGAGGCCTCTGTCTTGAAGCGGCCAACCGGCGTCTCGGCCATTCGCGTAATACCAGCCGTGACGTGCACTGCTGAAGTCCCAGGCGGGTAGGCCCTTTTGGGCATACCGGCGCGCCTCGGCCCGGATGGTATCGACATCGCCCAGCACGAACACACAGCTGTATTCGTAAACGATGTTGTGATCGAGTATCTCCGTGGTGATAGGCGACATATAACCGGTATTCCCTGACTTTTCGCCGCCTTCGCCCCGTTTTCCGGCGAAACCTCCATGGAACTCCATGGCGTGTGGCACGCATACGCCGATGCCGGTCCCCTGATCGTTCAGCAACGCGGCCCAGCCCTCTGTGGGTACATAGTTGACCCAAGGCCAGCCTTCGCGGTGATCGTTTCGGACCTCTGAAACGGCGCCACCGGTAAACGGCTGATCGCCCAGATAGGCGGTCAGCCGATGCCAGGGGCCGTTGGTGTAAACGGCGGGCACCTCCTGACTGGAGCCCGGATACTGGGTGGTGTCACTGCGGTGATTGGTCAATCTGGCGCGGTAACGGAACTTGGCTCCGCCGGGCAGCGGTTTGATCCAGGTCTCCATGACGCACTCGCCCGGGTCGTTGTTCATCGGCCACAGCATCGGGATTGTCTTGACATACAGCTCGCCATTGCGTATCCAGTGCTCCAATACTTTGGATCCGTTGTGATACGCATCACCGGTTTGTATGGGGTTCCAGGGAAACGATGCCCAAGCCGGACTTTTTTGTTTGCCGGGACGTTGATAGTTCGATGGCCCGGAATAGTACGACTGTTGGATCTGCCGTCCCAGGTCTGCAGAGTTGATGAGGTTAGGGCCGTTCGGGGTGGATACGTGCGTGATGGCGCCGCCCCAGCGGGTGTTGATGCCGACCCGGATATGCGGACTCTCGACGAATACATCGGCGACGGGCTCGGCCTGGCATCCGGTTGTCACTGCCATGATGCAACAGCACACTCCTGCGACTTTGAGATTCATGAGGGATCCCTTCTTGCAGAGTCGATACCGATCCGACTGCCGATGAAGGCGGCCGGTTTCGCATCGAACGTGGATGTTATTGATATGGTACCTCAGCCTCGCCGGCAGGCTGAGGTACCGCATCGAGTCAGTCACCCACTGCACCGAAGTTGCGGTCGATGATCAGGTAATCGAACAGTGTGACCTGGCCGTCGCCGTCCAGATCCGCCATTCCAGACGACGAACCAAAGGCGGCATCCAATACCAGGTAGTCAAAGAGTGTAATCGTGTTGTCGCCGTCGGAGTCCCCATTTACCAGGAACGCGTCGATGTTGTTTATTTGTTGATTCGCCGGATGACGTACCCACAGCGTATGGGGCGCGCCGAATCGCACCGTGTAGGGTGGGGCGCTATAGGGTTGTATTGTATAGTCACCGTTAGCGGTCAGTGGCGCCAGGAAGCGTTCAACCGGATGGTCCGGCACATCTGGACTCCATATCTGCACCGAGGCGATTTCGAACCCTGTCAATGGCTGCGAATCGATGGTGATACGTCCGTACACATCGGACACTGGGTTCCGCAGCCCCAGCAGTGCGAACAAGCCGAGCGCCACCTGCTGGTAGCCGGTATTGGGTGGACTGGGGTTGCACCAGTCAAATCCCTGCTTGTTCGCACCCCACACTTCGAGCCGGCCGTCGTTTCGAATGGCCGCTGACAGATAGGCTCCTGCGGCGACAGATTTGAATCCGGAATTCGGCGTTGGCGGCACGCATTTGTCAAACAAGTTGTTGCCCCAGCAGACGACGGTGCCGTCCTGTCTCAGCGCGACAACATGGTTGTCGCCGCATGCTACTGCGAAGTAACCGACGTTCGGCGTGGGTACATTGCATTGGCCGCTGCTGTTGTCACCCCAGGCCACCGCTGCTCCACTGCCGGTCAACCCCACCGTGAACCCGTCGCCGCATGCCACCGAGATAAACCCGGTGTTGGGAGCAGGCGGGGTGCAGGCATTGTGCAGATTACTGCCCCAGCACACTATGCTGCCATCTTGTCGGACCGCTGCGGTGTGCCAGACTCCGGCCGCTACATCGATGAAACCGCTGTTGGGCTGTGGTACGTTGCACTGCCCATATGAATTGTCGCCCCAGCATACGATCGAACCGTCTATCCGAAGAGCGGCGACATGGTACCCGCCCATGCTCACTTTTTGGAATGCCGTGCTGGAAGCAGGAGGGGTGCATTGACCGTAAGTGTTGTCTCCCCAGCAGATTACTTGGCCTTTCTGGTTCAATGCCGCAAACGCGTAGTATCGGGCGGCAACCTGCTGTATCCCCAAGTTCGTGGTCCCAATCCCGGATTCTGCATGGGTGTTGCTTCCCCAGCACCACACGTACCCGCTCTCGTGGACGGCCAAGGCGTGGTTGCCTCCGGCCGCAATCGCTGTGAACAGCCAGTTGGACGGTGGACCGTTTGTCTGCCCCTGGTCGTTGGCGCCCCAACAGACGATCGTCCCGTTTGTTTTCAACCCGACGGTAAATCGGTTGCCGGCCGCCACCGCCTTGAAGCCGGAGTTTGGAGC
Source organism: uncultured bacterium (assembly GCA_964650005.1). GTDB lineage: Bacteria > Armatimonadota > HRBIN16 > HRBIN16 > HRBIN16 > CAZHSN01. The sequence continues at coordinate 18,140 of CAZYPZ010000015.1, forward strand.
CGGTACATTGCACTGGCCCATGCTGTTGTCACCCCAGCATTGAACGCTGCCATCTTCAAGGAGCGCGACACTATGGGTGGATCCAGCGGCGATGGCCGTGGCGCGTCCGTTCATCAGAGGCACATTGCATTGTCCGAAGCTGTTGTCACCCCAGCATTGAACGATCCCCGTCCGGCTTAAGGCCATTGCATGCCATCCGCCGGCGGCGACCGCGGCGTACGGGTATTGGTCGATGGGTGGAGACGTCAGACCGTTGGACGCGTTGCCCCATACGACGATTGACCCATCCCGGCGCAGCGCCATGGCGTACTGAGGCCCGGCCGCTAATGCGATATAGTTCCGATTGGGTTCGGGTATCGCCCCTTGACCGTATGGCATGTATCCCCAAGCCAGGATGGAACCATCCGGCTTGAGTCCCAGTGAATAGTCATCACTGGCAGATATGGCGGTATACGACTGGTTGGGCTCCGGTGCGTCACATTGCCCCCAGTTGTTAAAACCCCAGCCCACAATGGTGCCGTCGCGGTTCACTAGCAGCGAGTGATGGGCGCCGGCGGCCACGGACTTGGCGTAGAACATCTGATGATACAGCGCGACGCGACGATCGCCCCATCCATCGATGATGCCCGATAACGCGATGGATGAGCTGAGGATCAAGGCAACTGTGAACGCCACACGCATGCTGTGCGACATCCATCGATCAGTGTAATGCTTCATGATGAACCTCCATGCGCAATGGACGAGATGACTGCGCATCGCCTGGGAAGCTTAGGGCAGGCAGGACCTTCAGCTTGTTGGCAGTTCTCGGTCTTCCTGTTCAGGGGCGGTGCGCATCGAGATGCATCGACCGTTCTTATTATGTACCGACTGTTATGAAGCTGTCACACGGGGTTTGGGTTCCCTAAAAACTGGTTTCAATCCCGCAGGACGGCAGGAAACAGTGTGTTTTTTATTGAAACAGCAACGGGTGTTTCCATCATGTACCTGGGGTGTCCTGTGATGTTGCCCTTTCGACAGATACATCTGGATTTTCATACCAGTGAACTGATCCAAGGTGTTGGCGTCGCATTTGATGCGGATGCGTTTGCCACGACACTGAAGTGGGCGGGTGTCGACTCGATCAATCTCTTTACCAAATGCCATCACGGCATGTTGTATTTCTATTCCGATCATCCCGCGGTGCATCCGAACCTCTGCTGTGATCTGTTTCCACTGCAGGTGCGTGCCTGCAAGGCGCAGGGCATTCGGGCGGTGGCGTATGTCAGTCTGGTGTGGGATGTCTTCGCTGCCCGGCAGCACCCGGACTGGCGTCAGCGCGACGCAGCCGGCCGGCTGATGGGGCCGGGGGCTTTCGAAGCGCCGCCGTTCGGTTGGCCATGGATCTGCCTCAACAGTCCCTTCGAAGGGTATATGCGCGACATCGTCACGCGTATCGTTGAGCGCACCCCGGAGATCGATGGCTTCTGGTTTGATATTCTGCTGCAAAGCGCCTGTTGCTGTGAGTACTGTCTGGATCGGATGCGGGTGGAAGGAATTGACCCGTCGCAGGAAGCACAGCGGACGGCGTTTGCTGACCAGTCGTTGCATCGGTTTCGCAATGAGATGGCAGCGCACGTCAGAAACCTGCTGCCGGAGGCCCGCATCTATTTCAACAACCATATTGGCCCGGCGATTGGCCCCAGCCGCCAAGCCTATACGCATTTGGAGATCGAGTCGCTGCCCAGTGGAGGTTGGGGATACGAACACTTTCCTGTTACTGTACGTTATGACCGAAATCTGGGATTTGAAGTGCTGGCCATGACCGGCAAGTTCCACAAGTCATGGGCCGACTTCGGCGGTTTCAAGAATCCCGCCTCGCTGGAGTATGAATGTCTGACGGCGGTTTCGCAGGGCGCTGCGGTCTGTGTGGGGGATCAGCTGCATCCATCCGGACGGCTGGATCCGGTGACTTACGATCTGGTGGGTTCTGTCTTCGGCCACCTGGAGTCATTGCGGTCCTGGTGCGAAGGTGCACGCCCGGTCACGCAGGTGGCTGTGATCCACCCCGGCTTTCGTACCTTGCATACGATGGATCCGTCCGCGACCGGCGTTCTGCGGATGTTCAAAGAGGCGCACATTCAATTTGACTTCGTCGATTGGAGCATGCCGCTGGAGCGTTACGCCATTGTCGTGTTGCCTGACGCGATCCGTGTGGATGATAAGCAGGCCCAGACACTGCAGCGATATACGTACGGCGGTGGAAAGCTGTTGCTGACGGGCGAGTCCGGTTTGGCGACGGACGGTTGGGAATATGCGCTGTGTGGGCTGCCTGTTGCTGTTGCCGGTAAATCTGAGTGGCTGCAGGAGTATATCCGTCCTGAGGGGGCGTTCGCAGGCAGGGTTCCGGATACGCAATATATCATGTACGAGCAGGGTCTTGCGTTGCAGCAGACGGACGGTGAGTCGCTGGCGGAGGTTTGGAAGCCGTATTTCAACCGAAATTGGCGGCATTACTGCAGCCACGCGCAGACGCCGCCCGAAGCGCCTGCCGGCCGTTCAGCGGCTGTTGTGTCCCCTCAGGTAGCAGTCATTGGATACCCCATCTTCGCGATGTATAAACGGCACGGAAACCGTGTCTATCGCGAACTGGTGCTATGTGCATTGGACAGGCTGATGCAGGAACAGTCTTGGCTTGTGCGTATCGAGGGACCAAGTTCTGTGGAAAGTGCATTGCTGTATCAGCCGGATCACGACCGTTACGTGCTGCATCTGTTTCACTATATACCGGAGAGACGGGCCGAGGCGATCGATATCATCGATGACCGGCTGCCGTTGTATGATCTGCCTGTGACGCTGGCGCTGCCTGACGCGTATGACAGCGTCTGCACGCAACCGGAAGGCGCTGCTTTACGCGTGGAAAAGAGACCTGAAGGCATTCGTTTCACCGTGCCCCGTGTAAACGGGCATCAACTCATCGTCATCGAAAGGAACTGAATGAATCATGTCATACGAGATCGGCCATCGGATTATCAACCTGCAGCCAACGCCGCGTGTAGGGCGTACCGAGTATTTCGACCATCCCTCTCTGGCGGCGCGCATCTTGGGAGAACCGCTGATCGAAGGTGACGCCGAGCAGCAGGCGGCGGTGATGCGCCGTTTCTATGAGTGGTTGGAGTTTGACCTGATGTGGTTGACGTACGACGGTCCGATGTGGACCGGCCGCTGGACCAACATGGGGCATGCCGAATACATGGAAGGCGGAGTGGACATGAACCGCGATGTCCAATGCCCTTTTGAGGACGGCGAAGAGGTTCTGGCCTTCGATGCAGTGGCGGAGTACGGCCTGCCCGACCGGGCGGAGCGCGCGGCGCACTTTCAGGAAGTCTGGGAGGCAAACCAACGTAGTGTGGGTGACATGCTGCTGCCCGGTGGCTACTACAAAACAATTGTCTCCGGCGCCATTCAGGCGTTCGGTTGGGACATGCTCCTCGAGGCCGCAGGCATGGACCTGAAGCGTTTCGGCCAAGATACGCTGGAAGGCATCTTCAAGATCACGCAGGCCAATGTGATGGCCTGGCACGACACCAGCATCGAGTGTTTCATCTGCCACGATGACATGGTCTGGACCGAAGGCGCGATCTTCAAGCCGGAGTTCTACCGGGAATACATTTTCCCCCGCTATCGGGAGCTCTGGCGTCCACTCAAGGAGAAGGGCATCAAGGTGCTCTTCTGTTCGGACGGCAACTATACGGAATTCATCGACGATATCGCCTGGGCCGGGGCGGACGGGTTCATTTTCGAGCCCATGACCAGCCTCGAGTACATCGCGGAAAAGTACGGCCAGACGCATGTGATTGTGGGCAATGCCGATTGCCGGCCGATGACATTCGGCACGCGTGAGCAGGTGCGCGCCGAAGTGGAACGCTGCATGCGAGCAGCGAAACACTGCCCCGGTTTCATCATGGCCGTGGGAAACCACATCCCGCATAACGTCAAGGATGACCTGGTGATGTACTACTTCGACCTGGTGCGTGAGATGGGCAAGCGGTGAGTGGCGGTCCTCCGGATATGACAGGGCCGCCCGAACGGCGCGTTGACCAGTCCTCTCAACCGCTGCCCAGCCGGCTTGAACGCTAGAATCAGGCGCCTGAAATAAGGATCTTGATGGCTGCACCGGGGCTCGGCGGGATGGAACTGAGCCTTCCGGAAACAGGATAGCTCGGCGTCAATGCGGGCGCCCGCCCGGAAGACGGCGCCTAGCCCCGGTGTGCATTGCGCGTGCCGACGCTGTGGGCGCAAGACAGCTCACGATGCGGCGGCACATGATAGAACTGCTGCACCACACCGCAACCACGGGGATCATTGGAGAAGGTTAACGATGAATCTCCAGAAGAGAGGAGATACACGACCCGACAGGAACGATATCAAAAACATCAGAAGGCGCAGACTTGATTGACGGCTGTAGTTCATACTGCCCGGCTTTGGGTGGTTCACACCCGGGCGGCCATTACGAGCCGGCTCCATCGTTGAAGCTTCAGTGAGAACCTTTTACACTCCTACCCTCATGTCTGTTACCATCGAATTACCGCATCGGCAGTTGGAGCCATCAGATAGGATAGAGGTATGCGAGGTATGGATGACTCACCTGTAAGGCACGACGGTTCCGTGCCTGTCGAACGTTTCCGCCCATGGGTGTTGGCGCTGGGAGTGGCCCTGATCCCGCTGAACAGCTACTGGATCGCCCGCACGGAAGCGCAGGACTATTCGGGGTTTCCTACGTGTGCCTCGCTGTTCTATAACGTGGTGTTCTGTATCTTGGTGCTGATCGGAATGAATGCGCTGGTGCGTCGGTTCCGTCCGGGTTGGGCGCTTTGCCGCCGCGAGCTGATGGTGCTGTACGCGATGATGGCCACCGGATCCAGCCTGGTGGGGCACGACTATCTCCAGATGCTGGTGCCCACGATCCCCCATGTGGCGTTCTTCGGAAACACCGGCAACAAATTGCCCACTCAGGTGGCGCCTCTGTTGCCTGACTGGCTGGTAATTGCCGACAATATTCCGGCGGTGCAGCGGTTCAGTATCGGTCACAGCACGCTGTACAGTTGGGAAAACTTCAGCCCTTGGATCCGCCCGCTGAGCTGGTGGGCCTTGTTCCTGATTGCTGTGTTGTTGGGAACGCTGTGCATCAATCTGCTGTTGCGGCGTCATTGGCAGGACCATGAACGGCTGACCTATCCCGTGGTGCAGGTGCCGATGCTGATCACAGAAGGAGGCGGCGCCAACGGTCTGTTTCGCAGCCGGGTGTTTTGGATCGGTTTCTCCATTGCCGCGGGTCTGGATGTCTACAACGGGATCGCGCAGCTGTTTCCGGCATTTCCGCCCATACCGCTTAAGCTTCAGGATATCGGTCCGATATTTGCGCCTTATCGACCATGGAACGCCATGGGATGGACGCCGATTTCGTTCTATCCCTGGGTAATCGGCCTCAGCTACTTCATGCCCACCAATATGGCATTTTCCTGTTGGTTCTTTTATTTTGTGCGCAAGGCGCAGATGGTGATCGCTTCGGCCATGGGGTACACCGGCGGGGATCCATGGTTTCCTTACCTGAAAGAGCAGGCGTTCGGCGCCGCCATCGCGTTGTTCGTAATGGCGTTGTGGTTCAGCCGGCATCACCTGAAGCAGGTGTTTCTTTCCGCTGTCGGATGCGGAGCGTTGAAGGATGATGACGGTGTCTCCTACCGGTGGGTGCTGGTGACGCTTGGGATCTGCCTGGCGGTGGTATTGGGATTCCTGATCGCCGCGGGAATGAAGCCCTGGCTGGCGGTTGTATACGTAATGCTCTATCTCATGTTCGTTGGTGCGTGTACGCGCATCCGGGCGGAACTGGGCGTGCCGGCTCATGAGTTCGGCTGGATTGGCCCGTATCAGGTGCTGGCCGGCGCTTTGGGTACGCAAATCCTGGGACCTCAGTCACTCGCGGTGTTCGCGCTGCTGTGGTTCCAGAACCGAATGCACCGCGGGCTGCTGATGCCCCAACAGGCCGAATGCCTGAAGGCCGCGAAGGACAGCGGCTTGAAGCTGAAATGGATGGTGACCGCGCTGGTCGTAGCGGGTGTGGTGGGAGTGGTGAGCGCATTTTGGGCGATGCTGCATCTGTCATATGCGCGGATCCATCCCGCGCATGTGCATCCAGGCGCTCCGGGCAGTGGTTTTTCGGCCGAGGCGTTTGCCGTATTGCAGTCCTATCTCAACAACAATACAGGTGTCGACTCCATGTACATCACCGGGCTTGGGATCGGTGCATTTGTCGCCGCGGTGTTGTACCGGCTGTCCGTCACGATCTACGGCTTTCCGTTCCATCCGGCGGGATATGCGGTCGGTATGGCGTTCGGTTTGGATTACATCTGGATGCCTATCTTGATCTCCTGGACCATCAAGGTGATCACCGTGCGTATCTGGGGCCTGAAGGGCTACCGCGCCGCGCTGCCGTTCTTCGTGGGGCTGATCGTCGGTGAGTTCGTGGTTGGAGGGCTTTGGAGCTTCCTGCGCGGCCTGACCGGTATCCCCATGTATACCTTCTTTTACTGAAAAACACGCAGGAGAACCCGCAACGGCAGCCTAAACATCCTGTTTGGGATCCATTCTGCCGGGAAATAGGAGGCTCCGCGTGACGGACAATCGATGGGATGCATACCTGGCGTTCGGGCGTGCCGCTGCACAAGCCCGAGAGGCAGGTGCAGGGTATGACGAGCAGCTGGGTGCCGGATGGGCTGCGGATGTCAACGCACGTACTCCCTGGGTGCGCCCCGATTGCTTGCTGGCAGGCGCCCCGGGAAGCTGTTCCCTTGTACAGCTTGGTATCAACGGACTGACCGTGGCGGATACGCTGCCCGAGGCGCTCCTCGCGACGGCGTGTGAACAGGAAGCCGCTGAACAGATAGCGGAATGGACGCCCCGATCAACACGGGCGGTGTTTGCAGAGGCCCGGCTTGGCCGCTTCACCGATGAGGAACGGGCCACGCTGGATGAATTCGGTTTGGGTTGGGGCGGCGGTTGGGGCGGCCATGCCGTTCTGGCGTATGATCTGGCGCTGCACGAAGGCTTGGACGGGCTGTTTAGCCGGATTTCGGCGCGACTACACAACGAAACCGATCCGGCGACAATCGACTGGCTGCGCGCGATGCAGCGGGTGTGTGTCGGGGTGAGCGGCTGGATCGGCCGGCATGCCGACCTGGCGGATCAGATGGCGGCAGACGCCACCGACCCGGACGCCGGGCGACGGTTGTCGATATTGGCGCAACGGTGCCGTCATCTGGCGCATTTGCCCGCGCGTGACTTTGCCGACGCCGTGCAGATGCTCTGGTTTCTGCATGTCCTGGATGAAACCGATTCTCCGGGGCGTATCGATCAACTGTTGTGGCCATGGTATCGGCTTGGAGGCGACACCCCGAATGAACGGCGTGAGTCGGCGTGGCCCACAGTGCTGGCGCTGTGGCGCCGGTTCGTGGACTGCCGCAGCTGGAATGTCTGTTTGGGCGGGCAGTCGGCAGACGGGTCAGATGCAGCCAATGAACTGACTGCGTTGCTGCTGGATGTGCAGGCGCATGTCAACCGAGAAGCGCCCAATCTGTCGGTGCGGTTTCACGCGGGCAGTCCACAATGGCTTTGGGAACGAACCGTGGAGGTCATTTCGCGCGGTGCGGGACAGCCCGCGATCTATAACGACGAGGTGCTGGTGCCTGCACTGTGTGCGCTGGGGATCCCGCTCGAACATGCCCGGAACTACGCGCTGAACGGCTGTGCGCAGGTGGACATCCAGGGCATGAGCCACATGGGATTGGAGGACGGTGAGATCAACCTGTTGAAGTGCCTGGAACTGGCGCTGCATGAAGGGGTGAGTGTGACTACAGGACGGCGTATCGGTGTGGCCACACCGCCGGTAAGCACGATGCATTCCCTGGAGGATGTCTGGCAGGCGTTTGCACGTCAGGTGGATCATGCCGTTCAGCTGTTCACCGAGCAATCCAATCTGTGGCAGCAGGTTCATGCAGAGACCGCGCCCCATCTGTATCGATCGCTGCTGATGCCCTGCTGTATCGAGCGGGCCCGGGATATCAAACGGGGCGGTGCGCTGTATAACCACGGCCAGTTCCTGACCCAGGGGATCGCCAACACCGCTGACTCACTGCGCACGATCCGGCGCCTGGTGTTCGAGTCCGGCGAGATGAGCTTGGAACGCCTGGTGGCGATATTGGATGCCGATTGGGCCGGTGAGGAGGCGTTGCGTCAGCGAGTGCTGCGATGGGACGATGCGTATGGCAACGACGAATCGGCCACCGACGAATACGCCCAGCGTGCAGTCAGGATCTACTGGGAGGCGCTTAACCGCCGTTCCACCTGGCGAGGGGGGCGGTATTCCGGCGGAGTGATCGTGTTCGTGCGTATGGTGCCATTTGGTGAAGGTACCGGCGCGAGCGCGGACGGCCGCCATAGCCGGACTCCATTGGCGGACAGTTGCGGGCCGCATGCAGGAAGAGACCGCCATGGACCTACGGCTGCGCTCAACAGTGCCGCACGACTGCCGCAACATCTCGGGACGAGCGCGATCTGCCTGAACTTGAAGCTGTCACCGGATGTGTTTTTCGGTGCACACGGTGCGGCTCGAGTGATTTCGCTGCTTCAGGGCTACTTCGCTTCGGGGGGTCAACAGCTGCAGGTGAATGTCATCGATCCGGAGACGTTAAAAGCCGCACAACGCGATCCGGATCGGTACCGGCATGTCGTGGTGCGGGTCGGGGGGTTTTGCGCCCGTTTTGTCACACTGTCACCGGAGCTGCAGGCGGATGTGATCGCCCGCACCACCAGCACACTGGCGTCGGCACACTGATACACACGGAGGAGCACACGGATGACACGCAGGGAACGGGTCTGGAGGGCGATCCGCCGAGATGGACCGGACCGGGTGCCGGTGCACTTTCACAATCGGGACCTCGACCGGTCCGATACGGCCACCACCGGATATGCCGCTCCCTCCGGGTGGCATCCGGCGTGTCCGGAACAGACCGAATGGGGCTACCTTTGGAAGCGGTTGGACGAGACCATGGGCCAGCCCGAATGCCCGCCATTGGAGAACCCCGACGCCGACTGGACGCCGCCCGATCCGGACGCGCCGGGGCGTTTCGACCATCTTCCCGCGTTCATCGCGTCGGAACCGGAAAGGTTTCGCCGCTTTGCGGTGGGCATATCCGGCTTCAACCAGGCTGCCTTTCTGCGCGGGTTCGAGGCGTTTCTGGAGGACCTGTACGCCGCACCGGAGCTGGCGCGACGCGCGTTGGATGCGGTGTTCTCTTTCGAGAACCGAATCATCGAGCGGGCGGTCGCGTATGATATCGACTGTGTGGTGTTCGGTGATGACTGGGGCACCCAACAGGGCTTGATTGTCTCGCCTCAGATGTGGCGTAACGTGTTCAAACCCCGTTATGCGGAACAGTTCGCGATTGTGCACGCCGCCGGCAAGTGTGTCTGGTTTCATACATGTGGACAGGTCCGTGACATATTGCCCGATTTGGTGGAGATCGGCGCCGATGTGCTGGAGTTGCTGCAGCCGGATACGCTGGGAGTCGAATGGCTGGCTCAGGAACTGGGGGGCAAGGTCTGTTTTGCCTGCTCTGTGGACCATCAAACACGGGCATTGAACGGCAGCGAGTCTGAAATCCATGAGTACGCCCGCTATCTGCAACGGATGCTGGGACGGTATCGTGGAGGACTGATCGGCTACATCGAGGACTATTCCTGTCTCGGCATGACCGAAGACAGATACCAGTGGATACGCGCCGCGTTCGAGGCGCTGACCTATGAGGATATGGCATCATGATCAAACGGCCGAATGAAACGGAACAGTATCTGGAGCAGTGGACGTTGTACTGGTGTATGCAAGGTGTGTCAGCACCGGACGCGGTGGATGGCGAATCCTTGAGCGAATCGGGGATGCCCAGCGTGCCGGCTACAGTCCCGGGTAACGTGGAACTGGATCTGGTGCGGGCCGGCTTGATGGAAGAGCCCTTTGTCGGTATGAATATCGCCAAGTTGCGTGACTGGGAGCATGCCACCTGGTATTACCACTGCGTCTTTCGGGCGTCCGTGGGCGGAGTGCATGACCGGTGGCTGGTGTTCGATGGGATCGACTGTATCGCATCGATCTACCTGAATGGCGTGCTGCTCGGCCGTACCGACAATATGCTGATACCGCATCGCTTCCCGGTGGAGCGGCATTTGCGGGTGCAGAACGAACTGGTGGTGCGTATCGACTCGGCCGTGGCCGAGGCGCAGCGCTTTACCTATCCGCCGGTGCTGAACGCCTTGCCCAGCAATCGCGAGAGCCTGTATATCCGGAAGGCGCCGCATATGTATGGCTGGGACATCATGCCGCGCGCCGTGTCTGCTGGTCTGTGGCGGCCGGTTCGATTGGTAGATCAACGTGCGGAACGCATAGAGGATGTCTGGCTAGAGACGCGCGCGATCGCTCCCGATCGCAGCTGGGCCGATGTCTGCGCACATCTCTGGGTGAAAACCACCGGTCCGCGGCACCCGCGTACCCGCGTGTGTATAAGTGGTTCCTGTGGTGACTCGTCCTTCCATACCGAGTGCCCGTTACTGTTCGATCAGGGACGTCATACATTCCGTATCACCGATCCCCGGATCTGGCAGCCGAACGGGCGCGGTGAGCCGTGTCTGTACGATGTTACGGTTACCTGGATCGACGAGGACTTCGAGATCGATCGGGTGGAGCTGAGCCTTGGCGTGCGGACCGTTGAACTGGACCATACACCGGTCACCGACGCCTCTGGATCGGGCCGGTTCCAGTTCATCGTGAACGGTGAGCCACTGTTTGTGATGGGCTCGAACTGGGTGCCCCTGGACGCGTTTCACAGCCGAGATGTCGAGCGGGTGGATCAGGCGCTGGATATGGCGCAACACATCGGCTGCAACATGCTGCGTTGTTGGGGAGGCAACGTGTATGAATCGGATGCGTTCTACTCGGGCTGTGATCGCCGCGGTCTGCTGGTCTGGCAGGACTTCGCGATGGCCTGCGGGCTGTACCCTCAGGATGCGGACTTTCAGGAGCGTTTACGTATCGAAGCACGCAATGTGGTGCGGCGGCTCCGGTCCCATGCCTGCCTGGCGGTCTGGTCAGGGGATAACGAGTGTGATTACAACTGGATTCACGAGGGATTGAACCCGGGTGACAATGTGCTCACGCGACGCGTGTTGCCGGAGGTGCTGCGGGAAGAGATGCCGCGTGCTCCCTATCTGCCCAGTTCACCCTGGTTTTCACCCGAAGCACTGGCGGGAGACATCCAGATGCTGTTGCCGGAAAACCATCTATGGGATCGGGCCGATTACATGGGGCCGTTCTACACGCAGTCGGTGTGCCACTTTGCCGGAGAGATCGGCTACCACGGGTGCCCTGATGAGTCCAGTATCCGGCGATTCATCACACCCGAGCATATCTGGCCTCCGGAAAACAACCCGGAGTGGACGCTGCACAGTACCTCACCGGTGCCGGGGATAGACTGCTACGACTACCGTGTCGGATTGATGGGCCGGCAGATCCGGGTGCTGTTCGATGCCGTTCCGGACAACTTGGCGGATTATGCCTATGCGAGTCAATGCGTACAGGCAGAGGCGTACAAGTTCTGGATCGAGATGTTTCGGTTGGGACGGCCGCACCGGACGGGCATCCTGTGGTGGAACTTGTTGGATGGCTGGCCTCAATTCTCCGACGCGGTAGTGGATTACTACTTCACGCCAAAACGCGCCTTCCACGCCATCCGACGGGTGCAGAACCCGCTGTGCCTGATCGCCCGGGAGTCCCCTTTGGGGGGACTGGAGATAACGGTCAGCTCGCTGCTGCGTGAGTCAGTCGCGCTGAACTGCCGGATCGTTGACTGCAGCTCACAGCGTGAGGTGTTCTGCGGGGTTGTCGCCGCGGCTCCGGATACGCTCACTCCGGTGGTGACGCTGCCGGCGGAGCACAAGCCCGTGTTTTTGGCCATGTGCTGGCGCGCCGGCGACCAGAGCGGCGAGAACCATGCACTCTGGGCGTCGAGGCCCGTTTCGCTGACGTGGTATCGTGAAATGGTGGTGCGATGCGAAGACGTCTGGAGGGACGGGATTGGTTGATATCTATCTGGGATTCGATATCGGTGGCACGAAGTCGGCGGTGGTGGTGGCCCGTCCGATCCGTGGAAAACCCGACATGCTGGCGCGTCTGGAAATGCCGACGCGTCCGGAGCGAGGATGGGAAGAGGCGCTCACCGAACTGACCGTTCAAGCCGATCAGGCGTTGGCGCAATGCGGCTTGGAAGATGCGCATGTGACGTCGGTGGGCATCAGCTGCGGTGGCCCGCTCGATGCATCCGCCGGAGTGCTCCTCAGTCCGCCCAACCTTCCCGGGTGGGATCATGTGCCTGTGGGCGAGTTTCTGGGAAGCCGGTACGACTGCCCCTGGAAGTTGTTGAACGACGCCAACGCCTGTGCGCTGGCGGAATGGCGCTGGGGCGCCGGAGTGGGAGCGCGCCATCTGGTTTTCCTGACATTCGGTACAGGACTGGGCGCCGGGCTGGTGCTCAACGGCGCTCTCTATGAGGGGGCCTGTGGACTGGCCGGCGAAGTCGGGCACATACGCCTGGCGGATACCGGTCCCGAGGGGTATGGGAAGCAGGGATCGTTCGAGGGATTCTGCAGCGGCGGCGGACTGGCCCGCGCGGCGCGTATGCTGCAGCCTGAGCTTACCGATAACCTCTCGGCGCGCGATCTGGCGGATCGAGCGCGCAACGGTGACACGACGGCCGCCGCTGTCTTTGAACAGTGTGGCCGCTATCTGGGGCGTGGATTGGCGATGTTGATCGATACCCTCAATCCCGAGGTGATCGTGATCGGCAGCGTGTTTGCCCGAGCCCGCGATCTCATTTGGCCGCATGCGCAAGTGGTAATCGAAGAGGAGGCGTTGCCCGCATCCGTTGCCGCCTGTCGTGTGGAGGCGGCGGCGCTGGGCGATGCGCTGGGAGACTATGCGGCGGTAGTGACCGCCATGGAGGCCGTAGGTCGATGATCACTTGGAAAGATGATCCCGGCGCCGCTGCAACGGTTTACCGGCAGTTGTGCGATCGGCATCCACAGCTTGCCGGATCGATGCCTGCGTTGGAGCAGGCGGTGGATCTCACGGTGCAGGCTTTTTGCTCGGGCGGACGGCTGTGGTTGATGGGCAACGGCGGCAGTGCGGCAGACGCCATGCACATTGCGGGGGAACTGCAAAAGGGTTTCGAACGCATGCGTCCTCTTGACACTGATCTCGCGGATGAGTTGCGACGCATCGGAAGCGACGAGGCCGAAACGCTGATCAGCGGATTGCAACAGGGCTTACCGGCCGCCGCGTTGCCGGGCAATCCCGCGGTGGCGACCGCGGTACTGAACGATCTGGACCCGGGACTGGTGTATGCCCAAACGCTGCTGGCTCAGGCTCGTTGCGGCGATGTGGTAATGGGCATCAGCACGTCGGGCAATGCGCGCAACGTGCGCCTGGCGGTGATTGTGGCGCGGGCGCTGGGATGTAAGACCATCGGCTTGACGGGTCCGGACGGCGGAAAGATGGCCGCGTTCTGCGACGTGCTGATCCGCGCTCCCGGCGCCTGTACCGCCGAAGTGCAGGAATGCCATCTGCCTTTGTACCATGCGTATTGCCGAGCTATCGAAGCACGCCTGTTTGTCCGATAGTTCGCCGCGTTGCACTCATCGGTGGATATCGGGATCAGCCTGCCGGACCCGCGTTCGGATCGTATAGACGCCGTCTCCGCTGAGGATCGCGCCTCGTGCGAACAAACGTCCGCGCTCCCAGTTGCTCAGCCCCAGTTCCGGTCGGTTCAGCGCATACTGACCGTCGACCCAGCGGGTGAAGCCGTTACCCATGAAGGGGGCGTCCACCGCATGGAAAAACCGGTCTTCGTCTTCGGATGATGCGCCCACACAGCTGACCACAAAGTGCGGGCTGTACCGATTGCACAGTTCGGCCGCCTCGCTCAGATCTTTAACCAACACCAGGCTGATTTCGGGAGAGTCTTCCCACTCCCACTCTCGAGACAGCATCGACGGGTCGATAATATCCGCTTTGGGCTCCTGATGTACACCGTCCGCCCGTCGGATATCCACCATTTGGTCCAGCCATCCCTCGGGCAAGCACGACTCACTTCCGGAAACCACATGCAGTCGAGGGTGGGTGTCACGCCGTTCCGCGGCGCGGGTCAACGCATCCAATGCGGCCTGTACCAGTTCGGTCGCGTGGGTGCGTGGCAGGCATAAGGTGTTGAGCGTATTGCAGACTTTTCGGTCGAGTGAGTGATACACCGCGCGGCTCAGCAGATCCGAAGGGCAACCCGGGGCGGCTGCCATCCATGCGCCGCCTGTACCGTGCAGGCTCACCGGAATGCCCGCGGCGCGGGCAATTGCGCCCAACTGGGCGACCGCCTGACCTGAACCACGGGCAACCGCCAGCGCCAGCAAGGGATGGGAGAACAGCGCCCAGCCGCCCGCATGAGATGGCGTGTTCAACAGCGTCACGGCGCCCTGTGGCAGCCCCGCTGCCGCCAGCGCCGGGTCGAGCGCCTGACTCATGATGGCTTGTGCGGTGCCCAGCGCGTCGCGGCCGATACGCAGTACACAGGTATTGCCGCTTCGCAGCACACCGGTTGCGTCGGCAAACACGTTCGGCCGACCTTCAAACACGAAACCGACCACTCCGAGCGGGGCGATGAGCTGTTCCACCGTCCAGCCGTCGTGTTCCAACCGTTCCACTATGCTGTTGCGGCGGGATGGGGCGGCCGCCCAAGCACGCAGCCCTTGGGCCATGTCCTTACGCATCTTTTCGGAGACTTCCAGGCGCGTGGTGGATCGGCCGCGCGCGCGAGCAGACGCGACATCCTGTGCATTTGCTTCGGAGATTTCAGCCCATACAGAGTCATCCTCCAGGCGTTCGGCAAATCGTTCATAGAACGCGGTAATCGCCGTATCCGGCAAGGTGTTGAGGATGCCGAATGCTGTGTGAGCCTGCGCCACGGCCTGCTCTGCCATGGCGACCGCCTGCGCCGGAATGTGCAGTAACGCGCCGGAGTCCGGGTCTGCGATCAGCCGATCACCCTCTTTGAATGAAGCAGCCAGTTCAGGACTGACACGTGTAACTCGCCCGTTGCCCAGCAATACCGGCATGCCCTCGACCAGGCATTTCAGCGGCTCGCCTGCCGTTTCGGTCTCGGGTGCGGTCTGCGAGGATGCCGCTGTCTCACACCAGAGCAGAGCTAAAACGTGATTAGGATGGGGTAGCCGTTCAACCTCGACGAATCCGGCATCCAGCGCCGCCGCACGGAGTGTGTCGAGACTCAACCGATGGTCCAGCGGAGGACCGATTTCTTCTTCTTTATGCTCCCATTCCAGTACGGCAACAGCGCGGCGCGCCACGCGACGGGCCTCTCGCAATGCGGCGCCTAAATCGTCGACTTCATGCAGCACCATGCTGTAGAACAACAGATCGATCGATGCATCTGCCCATGGCAGCGCCTCGGCCGGAGCGACCGACATGTTGATCTCGGGAAGCCGCTCGCGCGCCGCCTCAGCCATCGCGGGATTCACATCACAGGCGCTGACCGGGATGCCTTGACGCAACAGCCATCCGGCGAACAACCCCGTGCCGGCGCCGACATCCGCGGCGTTTTTGGGCTGAACACGCTCCATGACCAGGCGAACAGTCTGCTCCGGCTGAAGCCGCTCCAGCCTTTCCGGCCGGGTCAGGTTGTCTGCCGGTCCGTCAAAACGTCGGTCTCCGCTCACGGGGTGCCTCCCATCAAATGCGCTCTTCATCTGTCAGTGTAACCTGTAGGGCCGGGTGGGGTTCAACCCGGTAATCGACGGGTTGTGGCCGTCGCGTGTAGGCCTCGCGTTCACTCAAGATCGTTCCCCGAGACACCGGTGTCAGCTCTTTGCATGCCTCCAGCTTGATGGTTCGCCGCGGAGGCGTCCGGTTTGTGGCGTACTGTTCCAGGTATGTGCGTACCGTGGATGCGCGCTGTCCCCATAGGGTGGGAACCAAGCCTTCGCCCAGCCAACTGCTTCGGTCAACCGGTGCGCCCGGTCCGTGCGGAACAGATGAGAGCAGGTCGGCGCTCAGCCAGCCGGAGGCATGTCCGGATGTGCTCTTCAACAGGCTCTCGAGAACTCGTGCGCTTGCCTGTTCATCGGAAGTGTTCACCTCGAGGACCTCGATCAGAACAGGCTTCCTGTCTCCGCTCCGGGCAAAACGGCATGAAGACTCCAGATGATGTTGGGCTTGCTCCGGGGATTGTGAGGCGCGTTCGAACAGGTCTGCCCTGAAGTGAACCGTGACAAAGTCCAGCAGGGGGGCGATGAGCGGCATGCTCAATCCGGGAAACAGCTGCGCTTCTCCGGCGTCCAGATCCCATTGGCGCATCGGCACGCCGCACGTGACCAGCTGTTTGGGCGAGACACGTCGGATCGCGTCAATCTGTACGCGTAGAAAGCGTTGGCTGGCCCATTCACGGAAGAGTTGATAGTCACACAATATCGTTTGCGGCGTCGCGTACTGCTTTTTCGCGTGATCAAAAGTGAAATCCGGGAGTGTAATCTCCGTCGGATGCGAGAACGATGTTTTCCACGCGCGGTTCAACCGATCCATCTGCCGCCCATACAGGGCGTGAGCAAACTGCTGCCAGTTCCAGAGTCCGGCGGTGGTCCGCAATACCGGGTCGTCACGACGAACTCCTGCTTCCCAGGCAGGATCCGGGAAGCGCCACTCTGCGGCTACGCTCCAGGCGAATATGGCGGGATGAGTGCTGAAACGGGACACGGTCTCCCGAACCATGCGTGTATGTACCGCCAAGGCAGAGGACGCCGCGTCACTGCGCATCGGGTTTTTGCCGAAGCAGCCGTCGCCGCGTTGCCACCAAGCCAAGGACGCTCCGCCGTGGGACGAGAAGGCAACGATCGCTCGAATGTTCAGCGGCCGGCACAGATTCAGAAAGTGGTTGAGCCGATCCAGCAAGAGTTGGTTGATTTGCGGTTCGCGCTGTCGTCCCTGGGGATCCCGCATCAATACGCCTATGGGCAATAACACGCGTACGAGATTCAATCCAAGCGCGGCCGATCGGTCTAACAGCAACCTTATCCGTTGTGCGTCGAACGAGTCGCCCAGCAGCTTCTCTTCCGTTCCGTCCAGATTGAGCGAACTCGTGCCAAACGGAATGAATCGATTGCCCGATGTCGCCCCGCAGAAACCCCAACGGTCATCGGCTACCCGAATGGTTTCATGGGCCTGAAGACCGCTCATGCTGTTCCTCCTGCAACGAAAAGACTGACTGGATTGCCGCCACTGGCTATGACTGCTTACCGGAACTGGGTGTTTCACGGGTTGTGGGCATCGCGCATATGTGGTATATCTGTATCTAGATGTAAATAACATATATCTCAGGAGGCAGAGTCGTGATCATCGCTGTACCCGCTGAAGGGCGGGAGCCGTCCGCCAAGCTCTCCACCCGGTTTGCCCGGGCACCGTGGTTTGTTCTGTATGACAGTGATGCCGATCGCTGGAGCGTCTTGGAGAATCTGCAAGCACTGGACTCGCCGCAAGGGGCTGGTATTCAGGCTGCTCAGATGCTGGAGCGCCATGGCGTTCAAGCGGTCATAACTCCTCACTGCGGCCCCAAGGCGTTCCGGGTGCTGCAGGCGGCATCGATTGCTGTGTATCTGGACAGCAGCGACGAGGTGGGGCAGGCGGTCAAACGACTGGTAGCCGGCGAATTGGCGCAGGCATCAGGCGCGAACGTGGACGGACATTGGTAGATCGATGCGACGACAGGAGGTGGCAAGATGCCATTCGGTGATGGAACAGGCCCGCTAGGACAGGGGCCGGGCGCCGGACGAGGCGCAGGACGTGGACAACGCGGCGGACAGGGACGCGGCTCTGGCGCCGGGCGGGGCAGTGGCTTGGGTCCGTGCGGCAGGGGAACAGTGCAGGCACCGGCTGACTTGGATCAACGCATCCATTGGCTGGAGCAGATGCTGGACTGGTTGAAGCAGCGTCGCGGTCAGAAGACACCCAAGTCATAGGGCGATCGATTATGGCGGAGCGATGGGTGATAGCCAGTGGCAAGGGGGGCACCGGTAAAACGACGCTGGCAACCGGTCTGGCGTGTGCTTTGGCGATACAGGAAATCGTGCAGTATGCCGACTGTGACGTGGAAGAGCCAAACGGCCGTTTGTACTTGAAGCCGATGCTGACTGGCAGCGTTGACGTGACAGTAAAGACGCCGGTGATCGATGACCTGATGTGTACCCGTTGCGGCCTCTGCGGTCGGTTCTGCCGGTACGGTGCGATTGCCTGCCTGTTGACAGAGACGCTCGTCTTTTCAGAGCTGTGCCACGGATGTGGCGGATGCCGTATCGTTTGCCCTCACGGGGCTATCACCGAGACAGACCGGGTTGTGGGAGTGGTAACGTATGGTGTGTCATCCGGCATACGGTTTGTCGAGGGCCGTCTGAACGTCGGTGAGACGATGAGTCCGGCGGTGGTGCGTGCTGTGCTTCGGCAGTTGGATACCAGGGTCACCACGATTATCGATGCGCCTCCTGGCGCATCCTGTCCGGTCGCCGCAGCGCTATCCGGGGCCGATCGGGTTATTCTGGTGACCGAGCCCACTTCATTTGGACTGCATGACCTGTCGATCGTGTTGGATCTGGTTCAGTCGATCGGGGTGCGATGCGGGGTGGTGATTAACCGGTGTGATACCGGGGATGATCGCGTCGAACGGTACTGTCGGGACCATGGGGTGCCGGTGTGGGCGCAGTTTCCCTATGATCGGACTATGGCAGAGTGCAGTGCACAAGGCGGATGGAATGCCAGCAGTGATCCCGTCTGGCTGGAACGCCTGCATCGGTTGACGGAAGTCATTCGCGAGGGATCCGAAAATGCATGAGATCGTTGTGTTGAGCGGGAAGGGAGGAACGGGAAAGACCAGTGTGACGGCGGCGTTTGCGGCCTGCGCCGGCTCTGCAGTACTTGCCGATGCCGATGTCGACGCCTCGGATCTGTATCTGGTAGCGAGGCCGGCGGCTGGCCAGCCTGAGCCGTTTATGTCCGGTTACAAGGCGCAGATAGAGCCGGAGCGCTGTTCCGGATGTCTGGTATGCCGCGATGCCTGTCGATTTGACGCCATACAGGTGGATCGAGCACGTCCGTCCATCGATCGGTTGTCCTGTGAAGGCTGCGGTGTCTGTGAATGGGTGTGTCCGGACCGCGCCATCCGAATGTATCAACCGGTGGCCGGACAGATCTGGTCGACCACATGCCGATTTGGGCCGATAGTACATGCCAGACTGGGCGTCGGGGGCGAAAACAGTGGCAAGTTGGTCGCTCAGGTGCGCAGGTTAGCTAGAACCCGGGCGCTGGAGACGGGGATCGAGTGGCTTTTAGTGGATGGCCCGCCTGGTATCGGGTGCCCGGTGATTTCGTCTGTGACAGGGGCGGATCATGTTGTGGCGGTGACTGAAGCCACGGTGTCCGGCGAGCATGACCTGGAACGTTTGTGGACGCTCATCGATCACTTCGGCGTACCCGCCAGCCTGATCATCAATCGGGCAGACATTGCGCCCACGGTGGCCGAGCGCATCGCTGCCTATGCGCAAACCCGCGGGGTACACATACTCGGCCGCTTGCCTTATGATCCGGTGTTCACTCAAGCGCAGTTGGCCGGATTGAGTGTTGTGGAGTACTCGAATGGACCGGCGGCGATTCAACTGCACGCCTGCTGGCAACAGTTACTCGACATCGTGAGCCAAGACGCGCACAAGAAAGAATGACACACTGACTGAAAAGGAGAGAACGATATGCGCATAGCCATACCTACCGCTCAGGGACGCCTCTGTATGCACTTCGGGCACTGTGAGCAATTCACTCTGATTGACGTAGACGATACCACCCAATCGGTGCAAAACACAACAACGGTGACGCCGCCGCATGAGCCGGGGATGCTGCCGCGCTGGTTGGGCAATCAGAATGTGAACATGGTGATTGCAGGCGGAATGGGGCAGCGGGCGCTGCAACTGTTTCAACAGCAGGGGATCGACGTTGTAACCGGTGCTGCGTCTGACCAACCGCGAGCGATCGTCGAGGCTTGGCTGCGGGGCTCTTTGGAGACCGGCGCCAACGTATGTGATCATTAACTGAGATAAACCGCCCCCCACCGGTCAGGAGGTCCAGCAAATGCCCAGAGGACAATGCCACCGCCATGGAGCTAACAGGCCCTGCACATGTGCGATGGGTAACCTGTACCGGTTTGTTGAACCGGTGGTGTTGTACCTGTTGGCGCGGCGTGGAACCGCCTATGGGTACGATCTGGCCCGCGAACTGGAGACGCATGCGCTGACGGATGCGGTGATCGACAGGTCGGCGTTGTACCGTACACTGCAGCAGCTGGAAGCCAACGGGCATGTGGAGTCCAACTGGGATGTCAGCGGACGCGGCCCGGCCCGGCATACCTATCGGTTGACGGATAGCGGTCGTCGGCACTTGGCCGAGTGGTGTGTGGTACTTCGAAACCTGTCTGAATCCATGGCGCGCTTCGTGGATGATGCGCGCCAGGTGACAGACGCGGCATCAAGCTCATGTGGGAAACAGACGGGCGAGCAGCGCCTTTAGGTCGCTGAGTCGGTACGGCTTCGGCAGGATATCGTTAAATCCCCATCGTTGCGGGTCTGACATGATGGCGTCATTCGCATAGCCGCTGCTGGCGGCGATGATCGCTTTGGGGTTCAGGTCACGTATCGCCAACGCGGCGTCGGCGCCCCCCATACCGCCGCGCACGGTCAGGTCCATAATCGCCAGGTCGAATGGGGCGCCCTCCATCAGTTGCTGCTGGTACAACTGCACAGCCGCGTCTCCGTCTTCGGTTGCTGTGGGGTGATGCCCCAGTGCATCCAGCATGTCTGAAAGCACGCGGCGCAACAGCTCCTCGTCGTCCATGATCAGAATACGCAGCCCTTTTGCGGATGCCGCTGACCGTTGAGGGGTGTGAGACACGAGCGTCTGCGCAGGGGATGCGGGAAGCCACACATGAAACGTGGTGCCTTTACCCAATTCTGACTCCACCGCAATGTGTCCGCTGTGCGCCTTGACGATCGAGTAGACCGAGGCCAATCCGAGGCCGCTGCCTTTCTGTTTGGTCGTGAAATAGGGCTCGAATATCCGATCGATGATATCTGCAGGCATCCCCACGCCTGTATCGCATACACGCACGGTAACGTAGGGGCCTGCGGGCAGAGGCAGTGCGTCTTGGGGGCTGATAGTGACGTTTTCAGCCGTTACGGTGATTTTTCCGCCGGCAGGCATGGCTTGAATGGCGTTGATCAGCAGGTTGTTCCACACCTGCGCCAGTTGTCCTGCGTCGGCTTCTATGGGCCAGATTTCGTCTGCGTGCAACTCCCCTGTTTGTGACACGCCGGTGAGGGTCAGTCGCATGCTCTGTTCCAGACTGTCGCGTAGTGAACAGATCTGTTTTACCGGCTGCCCGCCTTTGGCGAATGTCAGCAGTTGACGGGTTAGGTCACTGGCGCTGGCAGCTGCCTGTTCCGCAGCCTGCACATAAGACAGCGCCGAGTCAGTGCGTCCGGATGTGAGTTGCAGTTGGGCCAGCCCCAGGTTGCCGGTGATGCCCAGCAGCAGGTTGTTGAAATCGTGGGCAATCCCGCCCGCCAGCATACTGATCGATTCCATGCGGGCCGCCTGATTCATATCGAACTGCAGCCGCTCTTCCAGCGTGACGTCGCGAATGGCGGTTACCGTGCCCCAAGCCCGACCGTCCTGGCCGGTAATGCTGGCTGTCGTGACGCGAACCAGCCGTTCGTTGCCCCGTCTTGATTGCAGCAGCAGACGGACCCCCAGTGAGCCGGCCTGCCCGTTTGTGAGGTCCAGGTGAGGGATCACCGGTCGGCGTGTATCGGGATCGAGCAACCGGGCGACCTCGGCCAGCCGATGGTTGATGGCCTCATCGGCGCTGCACTCGCACAGGACGCTCGCTGCACGGTTCAAATGGGTCACTTTTCCCTGAGGGTTGCAAATGACCACGCCGTCCACAAGGCACTCCAGTGTGACCGACAGCCGCTCCGTTTCGTGTTCAAGCGCTTCGATAGCCTGAACACCAGATGTGATGTCGTTGAATGTGCAGGCGATACGTCCCGGCAGGACAGGAAACACGCAGGCATCGAAGTGGCGCGCCAACGACGGACTGTAAGCGGCAAAGGTGCAGGCAACGCCCGTACGGGCTACTTCGCAGTAGGCATTCATCCAGATGTTGTCCGGAACCGGGATCAACTCGGTGATCAGCCGCCCCACCGTTTGGTGAGCCCTGAGTCCGGTCAACCGTTCGAATGCCGGATTCACGGACAGGTAACGGAAGTTACAGGGCGCTCCGTTTGCATCATACACAACCTCGTACACGGCAATGCCGGAGGCTATGGACTGAAACACCGCTTGGTATTCCCCTTGCGCGATGCGCAGGTCCGTAACATCTTGTGCCGCACACAGCGCGTATATCACCTGACCGGAAGCGTCCAGCCGCGGTATGATTTGCAGGTCGAATACACGGTTGCCCTCGTCGGATGAGACGGAGTGTTCGCGATGAACGGCTGTTGCGGTGCGTATTGCCTGCTTGATGGCCAGATCCCACCCCGGCAGGCCGCCGGCGATCTGCTCGACCTTGTAAACCGGCTGGCCGATGACCTGATGCCGTGGCAGACCGGTGAGTGTGCTGAACGCCTGGTTGACATATTGATAGATGCCTTCCGCACTGACTTGGGCGATCGCATCCGGCAACTGTTCCAGCATGTGACAGTGTTCGTATGCATTGTACGGATCAGCATCTGCCACAGACTCGGGAAGCTGCTGACACTCGGAAGGAGCGCTTACGATTGCGGATGCCGGCTGAAGGATCCATGCCTGTGGCGTGGACACGCCGTCACCGAACGGGCCGATCAAAAATGCCGCCGCAGTCTTGCCGGCCATCGTGTGGAAGAGCGTGATGCCCGGCTGCATTGCCGGTATGATGGAGGATACGGGCTGTCCGAGCAACGATTCGCTGTCGTTGGCTCCTAATAACTGTACGGCAGCGTTGTTCGCATATACGGTCAATCCGTTGAGCTGCGCCAGCACCGGCTCTTCCGCCCTGTCGAAAAGCGCTGCCAACTGTTCAGTGCAAGAGTCGGTACCTAATGGATTGCTGCGTCTCGGCATGTTTGGAGAAGATACCCACCTGTTTCCACAGCGTGAGAAAATCTACCTCACGCCGGTCAATCGATCGAGCCGCTGCAGCCAGGGCGTGCGTTCGATTACAGAACTGATCGACACACGCTCAGCAACTACGTGTAGGGCCAGCAGAACCACCGTAACGAGTGCTGCCAATGTGACAGACCCCATGGCTGCGATGCTGACCCCCAACACCGCTCCCAGCGGGTTGGAACCGGAGTCGCCCATCATAGCCTGCCCGTTCGCGTCACGGCGACGCCAAAAGGCAGCGGCTATCCATGTGGGAAGCAAGATATATGCCAAAGAAGAGTGCTTCCAGGCGGTGAACGCCAGAATGCATAGTCCGAACACCAAAAACAGCGAAATTGCCCGGCCAGGGCGCAGGTCCATCAGATTCATGCCATTGGCGGAAAGTGCGATAAGGATCGTATAGAGGGCGGCCACTGGGAGATCGCGTGACAGCGAGGCTGCCGCCACCGCAGCGATCATCAGCCCTCCCACAAGTTTGAGCAATCCTGTGGTCACGCGTCCTTGGCGTAACGCCTGCAAGTGGCCACGCAACCCGCGAGCGGATGTGTCGCCCAACCAATCGTCGAGGGTTCCCAATGCGCCCATTCCCAGAATGACCACCAGGAAGGCGGTGACCAGTCGAGCGCAGCAGGCATTAACCAGCAACGCATAGAGAACACTCAGAGGCAGCCAGAGCGTCACTCCATATCCCAACACCACCCGTTCGCCGCGGAAGTTCATCGTCATGAGTCCGAGCCGATGGGCTATCGCCGGCCATGTCAGCCACATCAACGCAAACAGGATTGCCGGCGCCAAATAGAGCCATTCCAGCGTTATTCCCACAAGCGAACTCCTCGCAACCCGATGATAGCCAGCAGCGCGTGCCATCCCTGGCGCGCTCGGTGAAGGTAGCCGCTCAAGCTGCGCCCGGTGTGGCGATGGCTCATCTGGACATCGATTTCACGTATTTGCAGTCGACGATGGGAGAGATCCTGCAGCATTCCCGCTTCCAACCCGTATCCGGCAGCAAGACGTTGCAGACGGGTAATGACGCTCCAGCGGATCACGCGCTGACCGCTGAGAGGGGCGCGGAATACCCGTCCTGTTGTCAACAGCAATAAAGCGCGCGCTAGACGGACGACTGCGCCGTGACCAGCCCGCTTCCCGGCGCGTGGAAATACAGCCACCGTGACATCCACCTGGCCGGAACGCACCGGATCGATCAGAAGGTGCAGCTGAGATGCAGTACCACCCACATCGGCATCCGCCAGAAGCAGCAAATCCTCAGGTTGAGGATCACACGAGGAGGCGATGCGCCGTATTCCCTCGGCGACCGCAGCGGCTTTATCACCCTTTCCATCGCGCTCCGCCACGATGACCCCCATACGCTTCGCAGCATCGGCAGTGCCGTCTGTACAGGCATCCGCGACGACGACGATATGTGTGATATCCGGGATACTGCGTAAAGACGAGATGGTCGCCTCCAGCCGGTCTGCCTCATTGTGGGCCGGCACCACTGCGAAGACGCGGCTCATGGCTTACTCTCGAGCTGGGGGGGCAGCAGACGATCGGCCATAGAGCCGATGCCGTACACTGCCGGTGGCGCATCGAAGAGCCACGTGAAACAGATGGCGCCGATGGCGGTGTCGATGGCATCGATGCACCCGATCCCGTTTTCGCGGTACACAGGGATATGCGATACAAGCGCTGTGGACTGTTCCACCCCGGCTACTGGCAGGCCAATGGACTTCCACTGTTTCAGCAACGGTCTGTCCAACTCGATCGGGCGGTCGCCTCCATTGCGCGAACTGCCTCCCACGATGATCACGCAATTGGCGAGCGTATTGGTCTGATTGGCTATGCGGATCAAACCGTCACGGTGCAGTACATCCAGGGCGGGCTGAAACTCGGCCAGGCAGACGCCATTGGCCAGCGACTTGATCAACGCATCCGCCCCTGCAGGTAACTTGGGGAACTGCTTTCTGAGGCTTTGAGAGATACGGGCTCGATCGGATTCCTTCAGCTTCAGCCATCGGTCGGTAATACTGATGATCACCACCGGGTCTGCGCCGCTGCTGCGCAACAGGCTCAGCACCTCGGACAGCGCGTCTGCGTCATCGCCTGTTTGGATCACCGCCACACGTCGGGTGGCCATTTTCGGGTTGGCCAGTCTGGGCTGTACTTCACGCAACACGGTGCGCAGCCGTTCCACAAGCTGGCGGTTCTTGGCGTTTTCCGTGTTGATTGTTTCGAGATCCCGTTTGATGCTTCGGATCAGTCGCTCCTGGATTTCATTCGGTGTGCGGCTGAGAAAGAGTCCGCCGATCAGCAATCCCACCGACAGCGCCAGGAACACAGCGGTCAGGCTCATCACATGAAATCGAAAACTTGGATACATCGGCGCTCCCTTCAGCCTACAGATTGAACCGCTGCCGGAACCACATCCCCATCAGTCTCAACAGGTTGCGGCCCGTCGGGGTCAGTAGAAACGCCACCAGTACCGGTGTGATCGCTGCGGCGATCAGCAAGCCGAATTCCCGCTTGAGAGGACGGGAAGGGTATAACCGGCTGACGCCCTTTGCGTCCACCAGTCGGTCCCCCACCTTCAGACGGGTCAGGAAGGTGCTGGACATACCCGCCCGCCCTTTCTGCAGAAAATCGATCAGCCCGAAATGCGATCCGACCGCGACAATCAGGTCAGCTCCGCGCTCATACGCGATCAGCAACGCCAGGTCTTCGCTTGTTCCGGGCATTTTCCAGACGACATGGGGGAGCTGTTCTTGTTGCAACCGCTCCAGTGCCGGCGAATGACGTTTCGCTCCCACATATTCATGAGCGACCAGTTCAGCTCCGCAACGCAACGCGCGGTCGCTGACGCTGTCCATGTCTCCCACCACCATGTCCGGTCGGAACCCCTGCGCCAGCAGCGCGTCGGCTGCCCCATCGACCGCGACGATGACCGGTTTGCGCTCACGGATATACGCAGCGATAGCGGCCAGATCCCGATCGAAACGTTCTCCACGGACGACCACGACGGCATGGCGGTTTTTGAATCGGGTTCGCAGCTGTGGCAACGCCATGGGGTCCAGTATCGGGCCTGTCTCCTTCTTCAGATAGTCCAGTGTGTTTTCGGCGAACTGTGTCAAGGCGACATGCAGGTTGTTGCGCGCGGACTCGATCTCCTGCTGCATCTGCTCCGCGTCATACGGCTGCAGGGCGAATGTCACGTCGGGACGATCTCGTAGAGACAGACGGTCCGAAGTCAACGTGACGCGCGGAGAGGTGCTGACGGCATCGACGATGGCGTTGTCGGTACAACGAAACATGCGAATACCTGCGGCATGCAACACACCGGGACCTGTATTCGGGTATTGCCCGGTCACATAAGGCGCCAGGTTGATGACCGCCGATACACCCGCATCAACCAAACCCTGCGCTGCGAGTCCATCGAGGTCTGCGTGATCAATGACCGCGACCTCACCCCGTCGCAATCGGGGTATCAGCTGCTTGGTGCGGCGGTCATAACGCACCCGTGTGGTGAGACTCCAGGAGCCTGTCGGATCGGTAAGAGCAGGCCAGAAATGCATTACAGCACGCCGCCTTGATTTCTATTGGGGTTTGACGGCACAGTCAGGTTCAATGAACACCTGCACTGAATGGCGTTTCGGTCAGCACGGCTTTCCGGGCGCCCAGCACCGTCCAGGTCACCACCGCGATCAGCCAGGGAAGCAGCCATAAGGGATGCGCAACGGGGCGGCTGAGTAACCAGATGACCCAGAGCAGAACGGTTGGCACGATCGCCGCCGAAACGGCTACATTCCAACCTTCCGTAAAGCTGACTTGCCGCGGCGTGTTCGCGGTGGCCGCTATCGCGATCAACGCAATGAAGAGCAGGATCACCATCCACACCGGCACAATGAGCAGCCAGGCGGCGCTGGCCGCAAACCGCGCGATCTGTACCGGAACTCCGCTCTGTAGGAATGTGAGCAGGCTGTTCTTGTCTTTGGGGAAGCGCTCGTCGTACTTGAGTATTTGCGTGCCGCTTTCGTCTTTGGTGACAATCGAGTCAGCGGTCATCAGCACCCAACGCGGATACTGCGTCAGGCCTTCCTGGGTTGTAGCGCCGGTCGTGTCGACCACCAGCAACAATGTTTGCCCGCCAGGCAACCGCCACTGGTGGGTGATGGGCTGCGGTGCGTTGACAGACAACCTGCCGGCCACGATTTGAAAGTCGGGCAGATTCTGCTGGATCCATTGGGTTTGTTGGGCCGTGAACTGGGCCATGTAGCCGCCGGCTCTGCCCAAAAAGATGGGCAGAAACGCAGCGATCAGTAACACCGCGATCAGCGTGCTTTGCCAGCCACTGACAGACAGGATCCGATGGTACTCGCTGACGCCCGTCACGCTGGCACGGATTCTGCCCAGAAAATTCACGGTATGGCCTCCTTGCAGCGATGCAGTGCGTGTGCAGCGCGCACCGCGGATGTCATACTATCTCTGATTACATCATACCGCCCGGAGGCTCCAACTGATGAGTAACCAACACGGCGGGTGCAGTGACGTCTGTCCCATGAGGGAACGCAACCGATCCCAGTGTCCCTGCACCAATACCGAGTGTGACAACCATGGTCGCTGCTGTGACTGTATCGCTGCCCATCGGCTCTACAAGTCACCACCGGCCTGCATGAAGCAGTTCGCACGGGTCTAAACGATCCGATCACTGCTGACACGGTCATCCCTGTGACTCACATCGGGGATGGCCGTTTGCCATTGTCAGAGATTGTGTTTTTCTCCGGAACAGTTGGCCAGACCGGTTGGCCGCCGGTTCAAGAACCTGTGGCGGTGCTCTCTGTGCAGGTCCCCGTTATGCGTTTTGGGGAACGGTGGCGGGTGTACGCTGCATACGGATGACCGTCACCAGGCTGGCCAGCGCCACCAGCATTCCGATCCAGAACGGGATCCGGTAGTCGCGGAAGTAGTCCCATAGGAACGCCCCGGAGACCGGGATGACGACGGCTGCCACATGGTTCATGGTGGTGCCCATCGCCAGGCTGGGCGTCATGTCTGCGGGCTTTGCGATGCGGTTCAGGAAGACGGTGATGGCGTTACTGCACGTGAACAGCAGGCTGTCCAACATGAACAGTGCGATCAGCACGCCTCGCACCCCGGATAACGAGTAACCGGCAAACACCGCTATCAGCGCCACATAGTACACCAACAGTACGCGGCGTTCGCCCAGCCGGTCGATCAGCCGGCCAGTGACCGGTGCGGCGATGGTGGTGACCAAGGCATTCGCGAGCGCCAGCATCAGCATCGACTCGACGCGCATGCCGTAGACCAGGATCAACACGAACGAGGCGAACGTGCTGAATACCTGACGCCGGCAGCCTTCCAGAAACGTCAGCAGGTAATACCGGCCGTATTCCCTTCGGAAGATCAGCGGTTGGCGTTTCTGACCCGCGCCATGTGCGGATATCATGGCCGCACAGATGGCTGCCCCCAGTATCAAGGCAGCCGAGATGTGGAACATGGCTTGATAACTGAGATAGGGCTTGATCAGACGGCTGGTTGCGAGCGCCACCAGTACAGCACCGGACCCGAACGCGCTCATCCTGCCTAAGTGCCGCCCTCCGTCGCGTCCCCGGGCGAGCGCCATCACAATCGCGGGAGACAGGCTGAACCACAGATGCGCCCCCACGGACCAGGCGGCGCTCACGAGGATCAACTCTCCCACGCCACGCACATGGCCCGTGGCGGATATCCCTGCGGCTGTGGCGGCTAATGCGATGCCTGCCAGGCGAGGTTCGGCCAATCCCACCAGCAGCGCGGCGGTCAACGCGGTCAACAGACCGGGCAGCTCACGAAACGATTCGAGCACTCCCAGTTGAAGCGGGGTGCCGTGGAGGGCGTCCCGAAAGAAGTTTTGGAAGATACCGGTGTAGACCGCAAACCCGAATGCGAACAGCACCGTAGCCAGCGACAGCAGCGTCCAGTCGTGCCGCCCATCATTGTTGAACTGCAGGTTTCTCATGATCAATAGATTATGCCCCCACAAAAAAGCCACGGCAAGGGACGTCATGCGCTCCCCTGCTGTACACTGAGGCTGTTGAAGCATAACCAAGCTTGCGCAGGAGACCCGTTCATGCCTGAAATCAGTTCTGTTACTATCGTTGGCCTCGGATACATCGGACTGCCCACCGCTGCCGTGATCGCCGGAGTCGGCATCCCCGTGTGCGGACTCGAGATGCGGCCGGACGTGGTGGAGATCATCAATTCCGGTGAGGTCCACATCACAGAGCATGGATTGCGTGCGTTGGTGCATGATGCGGTGGAGTCCGGCAAGCTCCGGGCCGTTCTGACGCCTCAGCCGTCCGATGCCTGGATCATTGCGGTGCCCACACCCATCAACGAGGACCACTCGCCGGACCTGAGTTGTGTCGAGTCGGCGACACGGCAGATCGCTCAAGTACTCCGTCCGGGCGATCTGGTTGTGGTCGAATCGACGATCCCCCCGGCTACGTGCGATATCCTGGTCGGCCCTCTGCTGCAGGAACTGACCGGTCTCGATCATCGAAGCGACTATTATCTGGCGCATTGCCCTGAACGGGTAATCCCGGGCCGGATCATCGAGGAGATCGTGCATAACGATCGGGTGATCGGCGGCACGCGACCGGAGGCGACTCAGCGAGCCGCGGAGCTGTATGCCAAATTCGTGGAGGGCGAGCTGCTGTTGACCGATGCCGTAACGGCGGAGATGTGCAAGCTGGCGGAAAATACCTACCGGGACGTGAACATCGCGCTGGCTAACGAGTTTACACGGATCACGGAGACGTTGGATATCGATGTTTACGAAATGATCGAGCTGGCCAACCATCATCCGCGGGTCAACATTCTGCAGCCGGGTATCGGGGTCGGCGGTCACTGTATCGCCGTCGATCCGTGGTTCTTGGTGTATGCCGCGCCGGAAGATGCGCGGCTCATCAGAATGGCTCGCGAGATCAATGACGATCGGCCCAACGATATCGTGCGTGACATAGTCCATCTGGCGGCGCAGCGGCCTGACGCGCCGATTGCGTTGCTCGGACTGGCGTATAAAGCCGATGTAGATGATTTGCGCGAGTCACCTGCTGTGCACATCGTATCGGCTCTGGCAGCTCAACTGAACCGTCCCTTGCTGGTGGTCGAGCCGTTCGCACGCGCGTTGCCGTCCACACTCGCCCAATGGCCGCATGTGCGTCTCGTCACACTCGATGAGGCGCTGTCCGAGGCGGCGGTTGTCGCCGGTCTGGTGGCGCATCGGCCATTTCGCAACATACCGGCGAGCGCCTTGGAGGGCAAGCTGCTGGCCGATCCGCTCCGCATTTGGAGCCGGTCCGGCTGACTTGCGCGGCTGGCGAAGCCGGTCGTTCCTACAAGGCGTGTAGACGCGAATCTGCACAGGAACACGTTTATACCCGGTAAATACACGCGCACCCCGTATGGGCGTCCTCCGATAGGATTTAGTATCGCTCGGAGTCAGGAGGCGCTCGGATGCGGAGTGGATGGATCTATCTGCTATTGCTCTTGGCCTGCGTTCCACCGACATGTGCAGGCGGACAAACTCTCACATACGCCGAGATAATCCACCGTCTGTTGGACTTGGATGCTCTTGCCGTGTTGCCCCAGTCGGGTGAGCGGTGTCTGCAGGCGTCCAGCTATGATCGGGCGAGCCGGTACGACGCCACGTCCGATCGGTATCTGCAATGGGATGCGAATGGCGACAGCAACGGCATCATCCGGCAGGAGAGCGACCGACAGGTACTGGCCGAGATGGATGGCCCCGGAGTTATCTGGCGTATCTGGTCGGCCAATCCGGGTGACGGTAAAGTCAGCATCTATCTCGACGGCGAAACGTCGCCTCAGGTCGAAATGCCGTTCAAACAGTTTTTTGATGGACGCTCAGAACCGTTCAATTGGCCATCGCTGAGTTATGTGGCCGCTCGCGGTCACAACTGTTATGTCCCGATCCCGTTCCGTCGGTCATGTAAAATCGTTGCCGACAACAATTGGGGCAGCTACTATCATGTGACTTGGACACGATATCCGAACACGACCGAAGTCCCGACGTTTTCTGCGGCGTTGATGAAGGCCCACCAAAACGAACTGCAGCGGGTGGATGACTGGCTTCGGGACCGGTTGGGTACCGATCCACATCCTCCCCGGCCGGACCAGCGGACTTATACCAGAGCGATCGACGCAGCCCCGGGTGCCTCTGTGGTGCTTGCTTCACCGGATGGCGCCGGGGCGATTACCGCGATCCGGCTGAAGCCCGACGCATCGAGTCGCTCGGAGATCAGTTTGAGATCAACGGTTCTTCGTATTTACTGGGACGGAGCCCGTGAGCCGTCGGTGTGGAGTCCGGTCGGTGACTTCTTCGGTTCGGGACCGGGCTGGAACCCGTATCGGACGCTGCCGGTAGGCGTCCATGAAGGCGTGATGTACGCTTACTGGTTCATGCCGTTCAACAATGGTGCGCGCATCGAGCTGGTGAACGAGGGCGGAACAAGCTTCCGTGGCGAGGTGACCGTTCAAGTTGCGTCACTGAGTCGTTCGGCTGAGACCTACGGACGGTTCCACGCCTGGTGGCATCGGGGCGTCAAGCCGCACGAGCATCCGGACAGGGCGATTGACTGGCCGATACTGCGGATTAAAGGACAGGGGCGCTTTGTGGGAGTCATGCTGGAGGTGTGGAACCCGAAAGGTGGATGGTGGGGAGAAGGGGACGAAAAGCTGCATGTGGACGACGAGCGTTTTCCATCCATCTTCGGAACGGGTTCAGAAGACTATTTCGGGTATGCATGGGGTGATCCAACACCGTTCCACAAGCCATATCACGCCCAAACCCGGAATGACGGCGATAATGTAGGGCATATCTCGGTCAGCCGGTGGCACATCACCGACAACGTGCCCTTTATGAAATCGTTTGACGGGTTCATCGAGAAATACTTCGCGGATAACCGTCCTACCCGTTACGCCGCGTTGGCATGCTGGTATCAACGATCCTCCGCGACGCTTTCGTATCAACCTGTGAGCTTGGCGCAACGGGTGTTTTACGATGTCGCAGGAGACATGCGTTCTTCTACGGACGCTCCCGACGCCCCGCAGACGTCCACCGATCTGCCGAAGGAGTCGTTGGATACCGATCGGGCAATTGTACTCGAGGGGGAGAGGTTGCGCGTCTTGGATGTAAGCGACGGCGCTGTAGAGGTTCAACAGATGGATGAGTACAATCAGGCCAGCGGCGGCGCGCAAGCCTGGTGGACAGGCGCCTCCGCGGGATCTGTGGCCAGTTGGGAGATCCCGGCGCCAACAGCAGGCAAGCATCAAGTGATCCTGCACCTAACGCGCGGTGGCGATTATGCGATTGTACAACCTTCAGTGAATGGGACAACGGCCGGAAAGCCGGTGGATCTGTATCTGCAGGAAGGGTGGGATCTGATAGCGGTCGACCTGGGGGCGCATCAACTCAAGGCGGGCGCCAATCGGCTCAGTATTCGTATCACGGGAAAGAACGCCGCGAGTACCGGGTTCCTGGTCGGGTTGGATGCGGTCACGCTGGTTCCATACCGTAAATAGCAATAAACTCGAATACCAAAATAGCAGCACGCCCCCAAGTCGATCTGGGGGCGTGCTGTTCACTTATGCCGGCTCGGCCGGCGCATCGCTAAAGCAGAATGCTCATTGGGGCTTCAAGCAACTGTTTGACACGTTGAAGGAAGCGGGCTGCAGGAGCGCCATCAAGTACCCGATGGTCGAAGGTCAGGCACAGGTTCATCTTCTTGCGGATGACGATCTGCCCTTCGTGTGCACAGACCTTATCGGCGATACGGCAGACACCCAGAATGCCGACCTGATCCGGCACCAGCACCGGGTTGAAGATATTGACATCAT
The DNA here is from genome assembly GCA_964650005.1 of uncultured bacterium. GTDB lineage: Bacteria > Armatimonadota > HRBIN16 > HRBIN16 > HRBIN16 > CAZHSN01. The sequence continues at coordinate 51,420 of CAZYPZ010000015.1, forward strand.
AGGTGCCCAGGTTGGTGATGGTAAACGTGCTGCAGGTGAGTTCGTCCCGTGAAGCCTTTCCTGCGCGGGTTCGCGCGACCAGTTCGCGGGTCTCGCGACAGATTTGGCCCAGTGACTTCTGATCCACATTACGCAGCCCCGGCGCCAGCAACGTGTCATCCAGCGCAACCGCAATGCCGATATTGATGTCGTCATGCAGGATGATCTTGTCACCCGCCAGCGTGCTGTTCAGCAGCGGGAACTCACGCAATGCGATGGCCACAGCCTTCACGATCATGTCCGTGTAGGTGACGCGGTAGCCATAGGCCTTTTCCACGTCGGGCAGGATCTGTTCGCGCAGGGCGACACAGGCGTTCATATCCACTTCCATCGTCTCGGTGACGGGTACGCCCTGGTTCCAACCCTTGGCCACATTGTCGGCAACGAGTTTGCGCATGCCGGCAAAAGGAATTGTCTGACCGCCGAGGGGAGCGGAGACTTCTGCCGCCGGTGCGGCGGCCGGGGCGGCTGCTTGCGCGGGGGCGACCGCTTTCGCGATATCCTGACTGGTGACCACACCGCCGGCGCCGGTACCCGCGACTTCCGTCAAGTCCAGACCGGCTTCCTGTGCCATGCGCCCCGCCAATGGGGTGGCTTTGGGCCGCAGGCCCTGCAGTTCGTTGTAGACGCGTTCCACGTCCCGCTCGATCACCCGTCCGCCGGGGCCTGTGCCTTGACCTGCCAGATCGGCGTCTGTCAGTCCGCGCTGCGCGGCCAGACGGCGGGCGCGCGGGCTTATGGCCACTGATCCTGAGGTGCTGGGCTGTGCGGCCGGCGCAGGAGCCGCAGGGGGCGGAGCCGGTGTGGCCGTAGCGACCGGTTCCGGAGCGGGCTCTGCCGCGGGCGCCGGCTGTTCTGCCGGTGCAGATGCGTTCAACCCGGCGAGTACGCTGGAAATATCTTCGTCGGCCGATGCGGCGATGACAGCGATGGGCTCGTTGACGGGTACGATGGCGTTTTCCGGATGCAGGATTTTAGCGACAACGCCGGCGAAGGGGCATTCCACTTCCATCGTCGCTTTGTCGGTGAGGATCTCGACGATCACGTCACCGGCTTTTATGGTGTCTCCCTCTTTCTTGACCCAAGCGGAGATGGTTCCCTCTTCCATCGTCTGCCCGAGCATGGGGAGTTTGAACAACTCAGCCATGAAAGCCTCCGTTATGGGTGATACGCTCGCAGAAAATCGAGCCCAAACCAGCGGTTCTGTCCCGATGTGCGAGGCTCTACTGTGATTTGCAGCTCGCGAACATCACGCAGTGCAGTGCCGCCTTTTCGGGTCAGCGTCACCCACGCTCCCGGCTGCAAAATGGCCGGTTCGCCTAAGGTATGGCGTTTGCCGGTGCTGTCGATGATGGCCAATACGGCTGTGGCCTGCAGACCGGACTGTTCGGGAACCAACAAATCCAATGATACTGTATCACCATAGCGCCGCCAGTCGCGAACCTCTGGGGTGATCGATAACGTAAGGGGTTTGTCGCCGCCGGATGATTCGACTTTCAGCCAGAAGGATCCCTGACTGGCGCGCCCGCGTACGCGCCGCATGACCTGGTTTGGCTCTTTGCTCTGCCATGAGTTGCTGATTTCCAGATCGGCCAGCGTGTGGATGACAGGGGTCGCGGTGACACCCTCGAGATCGACCTGCATCGTGGGCATTGCCGGTGTGCGCGTTCTGTTGATGCCGGAATAGACACCGTAAGCCAAGGCGAGCACTGCGATCGCCACTCCCGCCCACACCATGGGCTGGCGTGTGACCAGTCGTGACAGGCGCGCGTGTACAGACGGCGAAGATTTACTGGAGCTTTGTTTGGCCGGCTGGGACGTGATCGGGATGGGGCGAGATTGTGGACGCCCGCTGAACAGACCACCACCCTCCGGGTCATCGGAGGCGTGGATCCGCAGTGCGAGATCCTCGACGAAGGCGCGCGCGGTTGGATGGCGTCTGGAGGGGTCCTTGTCCAAGGCCCTCAACAAAGCGATCTGAGCGCCGGGCGACAATCCCCTGGTTACAGCCGGCGCTTCATACACCACATTGTGGATCACCATGGCGACTTTGGGTGCGTTGAAGGGCTTCTGTCCGCTGAGCAGCTCCCATGCCGTGACCGCCAGCGACCAGATATCGCTTTGAGGGCCTACTTCTTCCGAGGTGATCTGCTCCGGGGACATGTACGCGGGAGAACCGATCATCACCCCCGCCTGCGTGCGGACCAGGTCATTAGCCAACCGCGCAATTCCGAAATCGGTCAATTTCACATGATCATTGGCCATCAGGGCGATATTGTCCGGTTTGACATCCCGATGGATGACACCCGCTGCGTGTGCGTAGTCCAATGCATCCGCCAGCTGGCGGAGCACGCGGATCAACAGTTGAGGGGGCATCCGTCCATGTTCATCCAAATAGGACTTTGCGGTGCGGGAGTCAAGGTACTCCATGGCGATGAAGTGTTCACCATCAACACATCCGACTTCATAGATCGTGACGATGTTCGGGTGGGATAGCCGCCCTGCCGACCGGGCTTCGCGTTGGAAGCGCTGGATCATCTCCTGCGCTTCGGTATCCGAAATGCCATGGGGCAGGTGCAACACCTTCAGCGCGGTCCGTCGGCCGATGGTTTCATCCGTGGCGTCATACACAATCGCCATACCGCCTTTACCGATCTGTCGGTTGATTCGGTACTTGCCGATGTGTGTGCGCTCAGTCATCTGTCACCCTCTTTCCGCGAGATCGCGTGCGGCCTGCATCTCCTGATCCCGTTTGGTGATCGTTTCCCGGCGGTCCCATTCGCGCTTACCACGCGCCAACGCGATGAGCAACCGGGCGTATCCGCGGTGAAAGTAACACTTCAGCGGGATGATCGTCAGCCCTTTGGTCTCCACTTGGGAACGTAGCCGCTCGATCTGAGCGCGTTTGAGCAGCAACTTGCGTTTGCGCACGGGATCGACGTTATACCGGTTTCCCTGCTCATAGGGCTGCACATGCATGTTGACGACCCACACCTCGCCGTTTTCTATACGGCAGTGGGCATCCGAAATATTGGCCTTGCCTGCTCGAATGGACTTTACCTCCGTGCCAACCAGCACCAGCCCTGCCTCGAATTCCTCGAGGATCTCGTAATCGTGTCGGGCTCGGCGGTTCTGCAGGGTTGGGGTGGAGGTTCCGGCCTGTTGTTTTGTTTTCTTGCGATTCATCTACAGCTCCTGACTATGCTTCTTATTGTATGGGAATACACAGGCCGGTACAACGACTGGTCAGGTTGATTGTGCGCCTCTCGTGCGTCTTTGAGATACCCATTTCCATATATCTCGTTCCATGTCCGGCCAGATAGCGATCCGGCCCGGGCCGGTTAACGCAAGGCACAGCGCGGCGCTGCCTAATGCCAGTGTGAACTCAATGCCATTGGGAAGGAAAAAACCGCCTTTCCAGTGAACATGAAACATGGCAACCAGCATGACAGCCAGGATGGCCAGGGCGGACAGGCGCGGGAAGATACCCAGCGCCAGGCACAGTCCGCCACCCAACTCGGCCGCTACCGCAGCCGACGTCAGCAGCGGGGGAATGCCCAGGTTGGCCTGAAAGCCTTCGATGGTTGCAGAGAGTCCTCTGCCGTCGAACCAGCCGAACGCTTTCTGCGATCCATGCGCCATCATGATGGCGCTCAGGGCCAGCCGCAGGACAAGCAGTCCGACCGAGTGAATGGTGTCATTGTGGCGCGTCATCGGTCACTCTCCTGTCAGTCGAGGAATGTCCCATTATGAACCGTTTGTGGAATCGTTTACAATGGCCCGTGTGGATGGTGGCGTTGGTTCTGGCCGCTCAGAGGCGCATTGTCTGGGGGTTGTGGTCGCGTTGGTCAGCATCACCGGAATTCGCGTATGGACTGGTCGTGTTTCCTGCAGCGCTCGTGTATCTGGTGAACCGTCTCAACTATTTGGAGCCAAGAAATCGTGTGTCGATCCGGGCGCTCATCGCCCTGTGTACCGTCAGCCTGATACAGGCCGCAGCGGTTTGGATGCAGATCTGGTTGATCCAAGGTGTATGCATGCCCCTGGTGTTGGCTATGAGTGTGGCATCCTGTTACGGGTGGGCCGGGCTCCAGCGATCTGGGTTGAGTCTGTTGTTCATCATGGCCGCAATTCCATGGCCTGACATGCTGGTGGATGCGTTGGCGGTGCCGATGCAGCACTACTCCGCTGCCTGGGCGGCCAGACTGTTGTCCCATTTAGGCCTTACGATCGAGCAAATGGGCGTGTCGCTCAGCACTTCGCGCTATGCAGTCGAAGTGTCGCTTCCCTGCAGCGGAATGCGTACCCTGATGCCCACGGTGCTGTTGGCTGTCATGGCCGCCATCAGCGCAACGTCTGCTCCTTTGCCGGCGCGTGTGGCGCTGGCGGTGGCCGGAGCCCCTCTGGCCATAGCGGCGAATGTGCTTCGGATATGCTGTATCGTGGTGGCCGGTCATCTCTGGGGCGACGCGGCCGGTCGTAGCGTGCATGATGCTGGTGGCTACGGGGTGGTGCTGTTGAGCGGTGCAGCACTGCTGGGCATGAACCGCGCGATCCAGAGAGGCCATTCAAAGAGGCAAGGAGCTGTCATGAAACGTCGGTCGCTTCCATCCATGCGCACACCCGGCTCGTGGGTCTTGCTGGTTGTTTTGCTGGTTTTTAGTGCGGCGCTGATCGAGTCAGCGATCTGGCTCAAATCAGGAGCGGGCGCACCGGTGCGCATCGATCCACCGGAGACACTGCTGGAGTTGCCAATGGTGGCAAAGGACGGGCTGGACCCGGAGGACACTGACAAGCTGCATGCCGACTGCGCCTGGAATGCCCTGTATGTCGGCGAAACCGGACGCAAGGTCGCTCTGACCATCATTGGGGGACGCCAGAAGCAGACACTGCACGCGCCGACCACTTGCCTGCCAGGCTCCGGTTGGATAGTTGACGCCACACGTCCCGTCCGCCTGAAACCGGATGGTGAGGGCACTCTGGCAGTGATCGTACGGCGCGGTGTTCGGGCGGTTGCCGGGTTCGCATTCATCAACACCGAAACGGCCGAACCGAATGCGTACCGCCATACCGCATGGTTGATGCGCGCCCGGTTGCAGCGCAGACCGACCACCAGCGCTTTGGTGCGGGTGCTTGTGGCTGACAAGGGAGAGCTGACGCAAGCTTCTGAACTGGCGGAACGCGCCCTGCAGGAAGCGGTGGCATATGCACGAGCTCGACTGGCGGAGTCAAGCGACAGATAACGGTTGCAGCAGCTTCGACTGTCGGGTTAAATGTACATGTCGCCTTGGTGCAAAAAGGCGGCGGCATTTTCGGCTGAGGGCGGTCTGCCGCGGCTGTGGAGAGAGGATATGAATGGCAAACGGAGTCGTTGAGGAACCGCAGGAATCGGGTCTAGACCTCAAGAGCCTGTATACCATCGTACGCCGGCGGGCTTGGCTGGTTGCCGCTACCATGGCAGTTGTTGTGTCTTTGGTGTTTGTCGGTTTGCGCATGTCGGGGTCGTATTACATGGCCTACCGCAGTATTCGGCCTTCGGAAAGTATCCTCAAGCCGCCCGGTGATGTTGCCAAGGGACTGCCGTTCTCGATGAACATGCGCGACGAGCGGTTGGAACGACTGGGTACGTTGGTGCAGATGGCCAGCAACCCGGCGGTCGCCGAGGGGATGATGAAGCTCACGTTCGGCGATGTGTACGGTGATGAGTCGCCTGAGCCGAAGAACCGCAACATTATGGACTCACTGGGCCTGACCAAAGAGATGTTGGACCGCATGTTGCGCGGCTCGGCTCTCGAAGCCACACCGGTATCGGTGCGTGTGACGCCCAAATCGGGCGGCGGTGGTTCCAGCGGTATGCAGAATGTGGTCACCGATCTGATCCAGTTTTCCGCTCAGCGTCCCAGTAAGGAAGAGGCGCTGTACCTGGTGGATGCGCTGACCGTGGCGTTCAAACAGTTTTATGAGGCCACCTCGAAGCAGCCGTTACGGCAGCAGGTAGCCTTCTTTGAGGCGCAGGTCAAGGAAGCTCGACGCAATCTGGAACAGGCCAGCGCGCGGATGAAGCAGCTGCGGCAGGCCAAGGGGGTTGTCGATTTCACCCAGGCCGTCGGATTCAGCTACAACGTGCTGGGACCCGTGAAGCAGCAGTATGAGGCCGCTCAGGCCAGCTTGGCGGGTGTCGAAGCGAGTTTGGCGGTCAAGAAGCGTCAGTTGGCTGCGAGCAGCCCCACCATGCCCGATGAAGCCGGCAAGACAATCGCCACCACTACCTTGGAGAAACAGTTGGCGGAATTGGAGACCACGCTGGCTTCGCAGCGTGGACGGTATGCCGATGGGCATCCGACGGTGATGGAGACCCTTCGATCGATCGAGCAGGTCAAACAGAAACTGGCGGAGTCCCAGAAGGACCTTCCGAAGCTGACCGATCAGAGCTTTTATGCGCTCCGCAGCGAAGTGAAGCAGCTGGAGGCCAGACGTTCGGAGCTTAAAAGCCAGATTAGTTCTTTGGCTTCCCAGATCGCCGCGTTGGAGTCGAAGCTGGCCAGCTATCAGGGGGTGGATACAGAGATCGCCGTGGCGCAGGAAGACTACACACGCGCCTCACAGAACTATACGGATATTCTGACACGCTATCAGGCCGCGGTGCTGAACTTGAACGCGACTGACCGTGAGTTCATCTTCACCCTGGGACCCGCCCGCGTAGAGGGCCCCATTAAGTCCGGCCCCAGTCCTCAGTTGGCGCTCGTTGGCGCGCTGTTCCTCAGCCTGTTGCTGGGTATCGGCTTTGCGGTGGGCGTGGATGCGCTTGATACCGCGGTGCGTACGTCCAACGATGTGGAGCGGTTGCTTGGCCTGCCTGTGACCGGTGTGATCCCCCGTCTGGAGGGAGGCGGCCCGACCGACCTGTCGAAGATCACCCATCTGGCGCCATCTTCACCATACGCCGAAGCGTACCGGTTTGTGGGCGAGGATATCATGCAGACGCTGCGTGAAAACCCGAGCATCAAGTCCATTATGGGCGCGACGGCCCGTCCGGGACAGGGCGGCACTACGACCATGACCAATTTGGCGATTACGCTGGCGCAGGGCGGACGCCGGGTCATCTTGGTTGACGGTGACATGCGTCACCCGAAACTTCACAAAGTGTTCAACGTGGGTAACGATATCGGTCTGAGCAGCGTGCTTCAGCGCGAAGCCGACCTGAGCGACGCACTTCAGCCCACAGATGTCGCCGGGTTGGCGTTACTGCCGGGCGGCCCGATCCCCCGAAATGCCTGGTTGCTGTTGCGATCTGAGTATATGGGAGAGATCATCCGCCAGCTGGAATCGCTCACCGATGTGGTGATCGTGGATACCCCCAGTGCTGCGGTGTTCGCCGATGCCTCCGTATTCGCCACATATGTGGATGCCGTGCTGGTTGTCGTGCGCGCCAATCAGCCGCCGCGGGGCAACGAACGAAATATCCGGCAGATGCTCGAGCGTTCACATGTGCTTCAGTTGGGCGTGGTGCTGAACGGTGCGAACCCGGACTCGGTGGAGTCTTACCACTTCAACAGCCATTACTACCGATACTACCGGCCGGAGGGCGAGCAGTCGCTGTCCTTGGGATCGGGTTCCAGCGGTCGCGGCAAGGTGGTGCGACGGACATCCATGCGGCGGGAAGTGCGTGCTCAGGTCGCCGAGCGGGAAGCAGATGGTCAGGCGTCAGAGGACATCAGCGGACGCACCGTCATCCGCAAGGAAGACTTGGACAACCGACAGGATAACTGATCTGCCACATAGATCCGTCATTGTGAGACCTGTCGCGTTTTCCGGAACACGACAGGTCTTCTGTTGCTGATATGAGGAACACAGCGCTATGCCTGATCATTGGATCTATATCATCGCTGTAACATCCGCCTGCCTGATTGCCTGGGTGTTGGTCGGGTATCCGATATTGGCAGCGGTGATGTGCGCCCTGTTTCATCGACGCCATGGGCCACGCTACCGGCTGCACACGCTGCCCAGCGTAAGTGTGATTATCGCCGCCCATAATGAAGCGCATAACATCGCCCGACGTCTGCAGAACATATTGGATCAAAACTATCCGCAGGAAAAACTTGAAGTCGTTGTCGTATGCGATGGATGTACGGACGAAACCGCGGATGTGGCTGCGGAATTTGAAAATGTGACGGTATTGGAACTGCGCAACAGACAGGGCAAAGCGTCTGCGCTGAACGAGGGAGTGGCGCTGTCGCAGGGAGAGGTGCTTGTGCTCACTGACGCCCGTCCGTTGTTCGAAAAGGATGCCATCAGGCACTTGGTCGAGTGCCTGTTCGCCGAACGCGCCGGTGTAGCCAGTGGTGTGTTGAAGTTGGTTCGCGCCCCGGGCCTCCCTTGGGGCACCGGGCTGTATTGGCGGCTCGAGACCGCATTGCTGGGTTGGGAGAGCGGCTGGCTGTCCGCATCGGGATGTTGTGGCCCGATCACGGCGGTCCGCAGTTCGGTCTGGGCGCCTATTCCCAGGGATACCATCAACGAGGACGAGTATTTGGCCTTGCAGTCGGTTTGTCGTGACTGGCGCGTGGTACAGTGCCCGCATGCCGTGGCTTGGGACCGGGCGCCTCATTCCTATGCGGTGGAGTTTGCCCGTAAGACACGCACATCGCATGGGAACTGGCAGTTGTGGAGCCGCTGGCGATGGGTGCGTTTGCCCCGGCGTAACCGGTTGTGGTTTCAGTTCCTGTCACATCGTTTGGGCCGTCTGTTGCTGCCCTGCCTGTTGATCGTGTTCATAGTCAGCGCGTTGGCGTCAGGAGTGGCATGGTTGATCATATCGGCGTATACCGTGCTGGCTATTCTGGGCATCGGTATGTTGGGAATCGTCTTGCCCGGATTAGGCCGATTGCTTCCCGGAATGGGAGTGTTGAGCTCCTTTGTGCTGATGTTGGGCGCAGCGTTAGCCGGCTGGTGGCGTTTCATTCTCAACAAGCCTGGCCAGTTATGGGACATCAGTCCGATCGAGCAGATCGAAGCGGTACCGGAGCGCAGCCGGGTGGGGTGACCCCCGCCGTACTCATCGTTTTTCATGGGGCCTGGCCGCAAGTGCGTCTACGGCGGTTTGCACACGCCTGTCGGCAAATTGGCTGGGACATCGAAGTGATATGCAGCCGTATCGCTTGGGAGAGAGGACTGCATGACCTGGATCGGGTACACGCGCGGTGTGTCTCCGCGTCGCCGACACCTTGGTCGCCCGGCTGGGCGCGTGCCCTGCGTACGGCCACACGTCAACGACGCTTCAACCTGGCCATTGTGCGTGAGGCGGTACTGGCGCCGATCTGCGTGCGGATGTTGAAGGAATCCGGTGTTCCGATGCTGCTGGATATTGCGGATGACTACCCGGGTTGCTTCGCCGTTTGGCGACAGACTGAAGGCCTATCTGGGTTCATCAAAGGGAACTGGCGAAAGTCGCCCGTTTTGATGGGATGGCTGGAACGTCTTGCGTTGACGCATGCTGAGGCGATTACCTGCGTCTGTGAAGAGTCCCGTAACCGGCTGGTTGCCCGCGGTGCCGGCGCCCCGACTCACGTGGTCCCGAATGTACCCATGTTGGATGATTTTCCAATACCGTTGATGGATCAAATGCGTGCACCCCGATCGGTCGTCTTTCCCGGTGAACTGCATCCCATACGGGGCGTCCGTGTGCTCATGCAGGCTTGTGCGTATGCGGGATGGCGCAGCTTGGTGATCGGCGAAGGAAAACAGTCCCAGTCATTGTTGCGCGACCGGTCGAAGGTGACTTCCATCGTAGGGCAGTTGCCTTATCGGCAGATGTTGGAGGCCGCGAACACGTGCCAAATCGGAGCGGTGCCACATCTCGATAACCGAATTACGCGCACCACGGTGCCCAATAAGCTGTTCGAAATGATGGCGCTGGGTTTGCCTGTGGTGTGCAGCGATCTTCCGCCGCTGAGTCGTATAATGCGTGCGACCGGAGCGGGATTATTGGCGCCTCCTGGCGATGTCACCGCCTGGAGCGACATGCTGCAACAGATGACCGACCGCACCCGACGTCTGGAATGTGGTGCAGCCGGGCGTGCTGCCGTGGAGGGCGAGTACAACTGGGGTCTGGTTGAACCCGCTGTATGTGCCCTACTAAAGGCCACTGCCCGCTGACAGGGGCGTTCACCACCTAATCCGTGCTGACAAATCGCCCCGCTTTGCGCCCCTGAAGCAGGTCTGTCACGCGCTTGGGATAGTCACAGATCAACGCGAAGGCGCAGGCGAAGTACAGCATGGTGAACAGCGGGTGGATCATATCGGGCGACATGATGCCCAGATGGCCGCCCGGCAGGCGCCGGATGATCTCGGGAGCGACAAATTGGCCGATGAAGAGTACAAACAGCAACGCGGCGTTACCGATACTCAATCGCAAGCGCGCCATGATCACCACGGCCAACAGCGACTGGGCGGCTGTCAGCAGGATCTCATGCATCTGAAATGCGTTCATGGGGATTGGATGATCAAGCGAACCGCGCGCGACGCCATACACACCGGGGATCATCCCGACCAATAATGTCCATTGGTTCAGCTTGCTGGAGAGCAGGCTGCCCAGAGCCAATCCTGCATGACCCCGCATTGCAAACAGCGCCGCTATGATGAACTCGGGCGATTCAGACGCAAGCGGCGCCAACCACTGGACAAGCAAAAACTCATCGATGTGGAACAACTTGCCCGTGTGCACGAGGCCTTCGCTGAAGGGTTCGGCGCAGAGCGCGATGACCGTTCCTGCGAATACGAACAAACCGACCGTACTTAGTATGCGGCGGCGTTTGGGCATGGCCAAAAGCAGCGAGGCGGGGCCATCGGCTTCGGCCTCTCCCACAGGGCGTTTGCTGGCCAACGCAATGTACCAGACATAGATGCCCAGGAACACAAGCCCGTCTATCCACGTGAGTGTTCCCTTTATGGGTATCAGGAAGGCGTACACGGTGGCCGCAGCCAAAAAGAACAGCTCGAGTCTGCGGTCCTCTTCCAACGGCACTGCCCGCCGCGTCTTCACCCAAAAGATGACGGCAATGACGCCCCAGGCAACGCCGATCAACAGCCGATTGGCGCCGGTCATGTTGGCTATGGCATAGTGCGCATATTCCGGACTGTCATAGCGCCCGGCCATCCAGGTGAAATACATGTCCACGGCATATTCCGGCAGTACGGCGATCAGCGCGACCACTGCCAGCGCCAGAGCTTGGGATATGTCGGCTTGAGCGGCATCGCATGCCCAAGTCAACAGGAATGCCGCCCCCATGATCGCAAATCCGGTGAGCAGAGCGGTGAGAGGCGGCCCTGCCTCGATACCGGGAAGCCTGAGCGCCATCCCGGGCAGTGTGACGATCACCGCACCGGCTATGGCGAAGAGCGCACTACGGTGTACAGACAACGAAAAAACCTCCAGGGACGGGTCGACCAAGCCGGCCGCGCCTTGTGTTGCGCAGCCAAAGGTCTTACACCCGGTACACAACCGGTCGGGCAGGCCAGAACGATGTGTTCGGGTCTGTTGACCTGTCCGGGGCGGTCAAACCGTGCCGCCCTGCTACTCCCCCCTGGCAAGTGCTACAAACAGCGTACCACGGGAGGGCGTAGTGCGCAACATCAGATGCGGGTCAGATCGATCCGCCCCACCTGCCATCCGAGCCGCATCAACCATTCGGTGTATTGAGCCTGAGTGAGTTGCGTGCAGCCACTCAGCGCTACCACCAGCGCTTCCAGTACGTTTGTGGCGAAGGTTTCGCCATGGAACTCGGGGGTGGTGGTATACAATCTGGCTGCCTGCCGTTCCTTCAGGAACATCACATCCGCGTTACGGATCGTATTGGTGAGTACGGTTTTCCCCAGCAAGGATGGCGGGGCGTAGCGCCGAATAAAGTGCCAGTCTCCGGCGATTACGTCAGCTTCACGGAAGTAGCGCGCATACATCGGTTTGTTCGATTCCTGCTTGTCGCCCACCGGGTAGAGCCAATCAAATGGCAGGCGGGTAACGACGGGCAGCAGCAATGATGCGGCCGTGTTGAGCGATGACAGGGAGCGCAGCGGCATAGGCCAACCCAGCGCGAAGATTGCATCACCGAAGACCACCTGAGGGCAGCGGGCGGAGACCGCCTCAGCCATCCCAAAGCGGTCCAAGCCGGAAACCAGCAGTACCCGGCTGTTGGCCCAGTCGATGTCCTCGGGATTATCCAGCCGCTCCACAGCCAGGCGCTCCAGCGTATCCTTCATACCGCTCCCGTCCAGCAGGGGGGTGCTGCGCACGTGCGATACCAAACGGTTGATATCCCGAAACGTGTACCGTTTTCCGTGGATCCATAGATATCGGTCACATCCGCCCAAGCCGATCGCATCCACCTTGCCGTCCAGTTCGCCCAACAACTCCCGGAAGCGCCGCTTGTCGCCGTCTGTACCACGGCGTTCTATACGCACCCTCTCTCCGAGGATGTCCATTTCGGCGGTCTTGTCCCGTGCGGACGACCCGAGGCTGATGCTGACGATGTGCTTCATCATGGCTCCCTGTCGGTGGAGTGGTTACATATTGATTTTAGGACGTGCATTGCTTCATGGATCGACTCAATACGACTCAGTGCGTGTCGCCACCGGGCGGCATCGGGCACTCCGTGGATGTAGCCCGGCAAATGTGCGCGCATCTGACGGCAGGCGCTCCATTCGCCATATTCATTGGCCATAGCGAGCAGATGTTCCGCGGCCATCGCACAGCACGCGTCGACTCCGGGCGCTGATGCTGTTCGCCTTTCATAGAGCCAGGCGTTAATCTGTTCGAAGATCCACGGATTGGATTGGGCAGCCCGACCGACCATCACCGCGGCGCATCCGGTCTGGCGAAACATCCGTTCGGCATCCGGTCCGGAGCGGATATCACCGTTGCCAATGACTGGAATCGACAGGGCCCGCACGTACCGTTCCAGTTCGTCCCAGTCGGCCGCTCCATCAAACCCTTGTCGGGCCGTCCGAGCATGCAGACAGACGGCTGCGATCCCTTCATCCTGTAGTCGAAGCGCCAGATCCAGTCCGTTACGTGTCTGATGGTCCCAACCCAAACGCATTTTGACAGTGACGGGACACTGTGTAGCGTTTAACACTGCGCGGGTGACGGCCACCGCCAAATCGGGGTCGCGCAATAACGCTGCCCCGGAACCGGTTCTGCAGACTTTGGGTACCCAACAACCCATGTTTATGTCTATCAAATCTGGATGCAAGGCGTCGACGGCAGCCGCCGCTTCGCCCATGGCTTGTGGATCACTGCCAAACAACTGAACCGATACCGGACGTTCGTCATCGGCCCAGCGCAACATGGAGCGGGTGCGATCGCTGCCATAGTGCAACGCCATCGAGCTGATCAACTCCGTACAGACCAGCCCGGCGCCATACCGGCGACATATGCGCCGAAAAACGGTGTCTGTAACCGAAGCCATAGGCGCCAGGATCACTGGCGGATGGATGCGGACTGTACCGACAACCAGATCAGGCGGGGAGAGGGGCTCTGAGGCTTTCAGTTGGCGGAATTCCTCTGATCCGGAGTGCGTGCGGTCTGCTGCGTGTTCGCGGAAGGAACGGCCTGAGGTGGTTGAACAGGTCCGGTGCCAACCAGCACTTTCCTCGGCCTTGGTCGGTAGACGTCGCGCGACACGAGTTCCCGACGAACGACCTCGCCGTTCTGCAGGAAGTGACGCCATGTGGTCACTCGCGCACCACGGCTGCCTTTGTCATCGACCTTCGTTACCCCTTTGGGAAGCGTCGGATCATTGACCCGTACTTCGCCGTGAGGCTGGTAGCTCAGATCCGTCTGTACAATACGCACCTCCCGCCGGGCCGAGGCGCTGCCGTACAGTGTAATGATCAGACGGCCGGGGGGAGTCTGCGCTACCACCACAATCGGTGCCGACGTGTCATTGCGAAACTGAAAGTCCAGAGAACCAAAGGCCACCGTCGCATCCAGACCGGCTGGAACATACGGAACCGGGCTGCTGTGGTGGGCACGCCTGACGATCGGCAGACCGCTTTTCAATGCCGCGTTATAGATGGTGGTGGATACCTGACAGATACCGCCTCCATCGCCGTCGACCAATTCTCCTTTGACAAAGATGGGCGCTTTACGGAAGCCGCGGGCGCTGCTGCGCGGTCCGGTGATGGAGTTCATGGAAAACACCTCACCGGGTGCTATCACCACCCCGTCGATCATCCGCGCGCCGAAACGCACGTTATATGTACGATCCACCTGACGCTCTGAGAACTTGGTGACTGCGGTCGCCAAAACAGTGTTCGCCTGTTTCAGGCTGGCCGCGGTGACTGCCGGACGCAATACCTCCATCTGGATATCTGCATCGGCCGCACCGCCACGGGCCAATTGATTGAGCAGCTGTGCCGTGTCTTCCGGCAGTCGATATCCGTTTTGCTCCTGAGTGACCGTAAAGCCGCCGGCATGTGTCTGCACACGGGCATTTACAGCCGGTCGTTCATGCCGTTGCTGCAACGCCTTGACGACGGTGGATATCGCTGTCGGATCGATGCGGCGGTCGAGCCCGACGTCGATATGCTCCAATGGCTGCAGTACGGAGAGCGCCTCACGGAGTACGACGCTCTGGCCAGCCCCGACGGCGCGTGCTCTGGCCAGCGTGCCACCGATATTGATATGAACTCCCAGCTGTTTTCGTGTCCACGTATGGGTATGCGATGCGCCGTTTCCGGGGTAATGAACGCGCAAGGTCACTGTGCTCTCTTCGAATGCGGTTGCCCGCGCTTTGATGGCTTCTTCGGCCTGTTCCGGTGTCATGCCACCCACGTGAACGCCGGCCACATGAACCCCGTCGGCGATCCGAGTATCGGTGGGTGACAGCGTGATCCCTGCAACCAAAGCGGTGACCACCAAGCCGGCGCCCCAGATCAGTGTGGTGCTTCGCATGTTTCGTTTATTTCCCAATGTGTGTACGCTTTTTGCCTCGGCGAATTGTCAGCGCAGGTCATCCATGCGCCACAGTGTGCCATCCGGTGTATCTTCCAGAATGATCCCGATGGCTTTCAGGTCATCCCGTATGGCATCGCTTGTGGCCCAGTCTTTGCGCTCTCGGGCGGATTGACGCCATCGGATTGCAAGTTGTACCAACTGTTTGACGGTTTGATCATCTGCCTGTGTTTCCGCAGGCCGCATATCATGGAAACCAAGCAGTCCGCCCAAATGCAGCAGTGTCGACACAGCCGTACGAAGGCCTTCCATATCCCCTGCCGCTCTCAACCGGTTGCATTCCGAAACCAGGTCGAAGAGAACCGCTAGAGCGCCCGGGGTGTTGAAGTCGTTGCACATGGCCTGCGCGAAGCGTTCTGTAAAGTCGGTATCGGGCTCGGCATCAGCTGTCGTATCTCCCAGCAACCGGAACGCTTCCGCGATCGCGTGTTTGACACGTCCCCATGCGGTGCGCGACTCCGCCATGCGTTCGCGACTGAACTCCACCGGGCTGCGGTATGCGGTTGACAGCAGGAACAACCGCAGGATGTCCGCATCGAACTCGCTGAGGATCTCTTCCGCCGTAAAGAAGTTACCCAGCGATTTGGACATTTTCTCTTTGCCGAGGCGTACGGCTCCCCAGTGCATCCAGTATGTTGCGAACGGCTGACCGGAAGCCGCTTCACTCTGCGCGATCTCATTCTCGTGGTGCGGGAACACCAGGTCGCTGCCGCCTGCATGAATATCGAACCCGGCGCCCAGGTACTTCAGACTCATTGCCGAGCACTCGATATGCCAACCTGGCCGTCCCTCACCCCATGGACTGGGCCATGAAGGTTCTCCCGGCTTGGCCGATTTCCACAGGGCGAAGTCGGCGGGATCCGCCTTACGCTCATCCACTTCGATGCGGTACCCTGCGCGCACCTCATCCACACTGCGCCCGGACAGCTTGCCGTACGCCGGAAATGAGGAGACATCGAAATACACATCCCCGTCCACCACGTAGGCATGACCCCGTTCCACCAGTTTGGCAACCATTTCGATGATGGTATCGATCTCTTCCGTTACGCGGCAATATTGAACCGGTGTGATGTGCAGACGGTCCAACACGCTCAGATACAGTTGGGCATATCGTTGCGCTATCTCTGCCGGGCTGACACCCTCTTCATTTGCCTTGCGGATGATCTTGTCGTCCACATCGGTAAAGTTCTGGATCATCCGTACGGAGTAGCCCAAATGAGTCAACCATCTTCGGATGACGTCGAACACAATCGCTCCGCGAATGTGGCCGATATGAGGCGGCCCCTGAACCGTGAGCCCGCACGCATAGATGGTTACTTCTCCCGGGCGGCGCGGTTGGAACGTCTCGACGTTGCGGGTCGCTGTGTTATACAGGGTAAATGGGCGCATCGATGAACTCCGTCTATCAGCCGGATGTGGCGGTATTGTGTTGTTTGAGTTCGGCAATCTGTTCCTGCTGCCGCTCGATGGCGAGCATCAGAGCGCTGATCTCCGTGCGCAACTGGCTCAACTGGCGGTTCAGATCCTGAATAATGGCGTCTTCGGGGTTGATCTGGTTGGTCTGGTTGTCCATAACCGGCGGCATGGGTACCTTGGCGCCATCACGCACCACAATTCGTCCCGGGATGCCGACGACCGTGCAGTTCGGCGGGACATCCTTGTTCACAACGGCGTTTGCACCGATCCGGCAGCCGTCTCCCACCGTGATCGCGCCTACAACTTTTGCGCCCATGCCAATCAATACGTTGTTTCCAATTGTGGGATGTCGCTTTCCTTGGGTTAACGTGGTGCCGCCCAGGGTGACGCCGTGATACATCAGCACATCATCGCCGATCTCCGCTGTCTCACCAATCACCACACCCATCCCGTGATCGATGAAGAAACGGCGCCCAATACGCGCTCCGGGGTGGATCTCCACTCCTGTCGCCCATCTGGCAAATTGTGAGATGAACCGGGCGAGTGTGAGCAGGCGTCGGTTCCACAAGCAGTGCGCGAACCGGTACATCCAGATGGCGTGCAATCCCGGGTAGGTGAGTACCTCCCAGACGGAGCGGGCGGCCGGGTCCTTTTCGAACACCGTTCGGATATCTTCGCGAATGCGCGCGATGCAGAAGGGCATCAACTTCCTTTACCCATGTGTGTTGGCTATTATTAGTCTACCTATGTTCTCCGGCCACGTAGGACTTGCCGGCCTGTTTCGGAGATGAATGCATGATCGGATATATGCAAGACAAAGCCGGCGCATCCTTTGGACACGCCGGCGATGGTTGATCTAATGGACTGTCAGCGGCTGACGAAGTACAGCAACGCCATCTGACGGGCGCGCTTGATAGCCACCGCGACCTGACGCTGGTGGCGGGCGCAGTTGCCCGTGCTGCGTCGGGTCATGATCTTACCGCGCTCGGTGATATACCGCCGCAGCCGTCCGACCTCTTTGAAGTCGATGTACGCCACTTTGTCCACACAGAACGCGCAGACCTTCCGGCGACGCTTGTACCGGGGTTTACCGTTGTTGGGTCTCATCTATCCTCCAGATGCTGTATCCGTTGTCACTCGTTAGGCGCCAAGTCATTGGCGAAGGGGTCATACTCAGAACCGAAGTCAACCATCTCGGTGGGCATCGGCATGTCATCAGGCTGATGCGGCATGGCAACCGGTTCAGGACGAGACATGGGCGCTCCCGGCACCGGGGTATCCCCTTCGCGCGGCCGGTCCAGACCCAAGATGCGGTCCACCTGCACGTCCCAGCTGATGCGTTTTTCATTGGTTTGTGATGTCCAGGCGCGGGACTCCATCCGTCCCTCGACCATTACCAGGCGGCCTTTCCGCAGGAAGTTAACGGCAAACTCCGCCGATTGGCGCCATGCGGTGACATCGAAGAAGTCTGTAACGTCCTCTCCGGCCTGGTTCTTGCGGCCACGGTTGACTGCCAGCCGCATGCGGGCGAGTGATACGCCCTGCGGAGTCTGGCGGTACTCGGGGTCGGCGCATAGCCGGCCAATCAACATGATCCGGTTGTACATGCCCTGAATATCCCCCTTGATTGATCAGGATGGTTTTATGATTCGGCGGTTGGCTCGGCGTCCTGGGACTCAGCGACTGCCTGGGCGTCATCCGCGGACAGCTCTTCGGTCGATTGGGCCTCCGCCAGAGCGCTTTCCAACGCGGTAACCGTGGGCGGCGTAGCGGCAGACGCTTCCGCCGGACCGGCATCGATCATACGTTCGGAAGGCAGCGTCACCAGTTGCGGTTTGTCGTGCTTGATTGTCATTGAGCGCAGGATTTCGTCGGACAGATGGAACACGCGCTCCAGCTCGGCAACCGCCTTGGCGTCCCCGTGGAAGTACATCAGCACGAAAATACCGCCGCGCTGCTTGCGGATCGGATAGGCCAATCGTCGGCGATCCCATTCGGCAGCATGGACTACCGTTCCACCGCTGGCGGTCACGATGCCCTTGTACCGCTCGATAATCGCTGCGAGTCGTTCATCGGATGTGTCCGGATGAACAATGTACATTGTTTCGTAGAAACTCAACGAGTCTCCTCCCTGTGGTCTGAATGGCCCCATGCGCACGGCGTGGAGCAGGAAGGCTTTCCGACCCTGTGGGTCGAACAAAACCAAACCGTATTATATCACCGTTCTGGCCGTCTGCTGCGCCCGCGCCAATAGAGCCAGGTCATGCAGGCGCAACCCACCAATAACCCCGGGTAGATTGGCGGTACATTCCACGGATACGTTGGCTCAGAAAGTCCGCCGGAAATGACGCCTGAGGCGATCCACACGCCCGAAAGCAGCGTGGCGGCCAGCATGACGCATGCGGTCATCCACCCCGGTATCTTCAGGTCCGTGAAATAGGCCGTCCATAAAGCAGGCAACAAGCCCGGTATAAACGCCGATCCTAGCAGATACCACAATTGCACCACCGAACGCACCGAGTAAGCCAGAATACACGCCAGAATCGTTACCACTGTCAATCCCAGCCGGGTTCGGTCGATGGCGCCGCGGCTGTCTTCCGGTTCCCGCAGGCGTGCCGTGATGTCATGTCCGAACGTCGATGCGGCCAAAAAGCTGTAACTCACCACCGAGCTCATCACCGTGGCCAGCATCCCCACCACGAACAACCCTAAAAGACCCGCAGGCAGCAGGCGTTCGCCAAGCAGAGGATACGCAAGAGTTGGACGTTCGAGCGGTCCCAACAGTGCACGGCTGTATAACCCGGCGGTAATGGTCATGAAGTCGAACACTGCCCAACAGACGAGGCTCCAAAGGATGCCGCGCCGGGCGACCCGGGCTGACTGGGCTGACGCGCAACGCTGATGAAACCCCGGATCCACGAGCGTTTGAGCGGCGATAAAGTACCAGGCGGCGATGTATGCGATATCGTTGCAGCCATGCCAGGTAAGTGCATGGGGTGGCAGATGTGCTGGGAGCCAGCTGAGGCCGTGTTGCTTGAACAGAAACGGCATAAGCGCCCCGAAACCGATGAACATCGCCGCAAACTGTACCACGTTGACGCGCACATCGGCCGATAGCCCGCCGCGGTAGAGATAAATGACGCTCAGTATGACGCCTGCGACCATGGCCGGCAACAGGGGGATTTGCATCACGATCTGCAGCAGTTCTCCCTGCATTAACACATACGGCGCCGGGTTGGCCATTAAGAACACAAGGACGGCGCCCACCAGAGCGGCAGGGCGGCCAAATCGCCGATCCAATGCCATCGGTATGCTCACTGCGCCGCTGTTACGCACGCGATGCGCCAGAAAGAACGCAAACACCAGCGCATATAAATAATAGGGCAGCCCCAGGGTGAACCAAGTGGAGATCCCGTATTGGTGGGCGTATTCACCGACGCCCAAGATGCCGCCATACCAAGTGGCGACCAGAGTCGCCACAAACGCGGGCAATGTCACCCGCCGTCCCGCCAACAGATATCCCTGTGCATCTCTGATCGACGGACCGCGGCCCATGTAGCCGACGCAGATCACCAGCAACACAAACAACGCCACCACCACATAATCGAGCACCGACAGGCTGATCATAGGCATCCTCCGGTGACAGGACGTTGATGGATGCAGAGAACCATGCCGGAATGCGTTGTGAGAACGACATGGTGGCTGAGGGCGCGATTGCTGATGCCCAGCGTGCCCGGCTCCAGCTGAGCGTGATCCAACGGCCACTGTACCGACGAGATCGATACGGTGGCGACATTGGGAGCGGCTAACAGCGAAATCACATCGTTGGGTTCGCAGTCCAGTTCAAGCCTGCCGGTGACAAACCAGATACGGCATGTAGGGTCCAGAACCACAATCTGCGTCCGTTGCGCGTACCGGGTGAGTGCAGCAAGGTTGGCCAGCATGTGGTCTACCCGTCCACCTAACGCTCCGGTTACATACAACAGGTCGGGGGGAGTTCCCGCCGCAAACAGTGCGCTGAGCGCTTTGTCGATATCCGAGTCGTTCTGACCGACACATTGTTTCAACTGCTCAGGGGCTAGTTTATGTATCAGCTCTGATGGTAACGAGTCCATATCGCCGACAACCAGATCCGGTGTGAGTCCTATCCGGAGCAGGCCCGCCGCCGCGCCGTCGGCGGCGACGACGCGGTCAGCAATGCGGTGCAAGTGACGCAGTGTGTCTTCGTCGGGAAAGGCGCCATCCAATAGCAGCCAGGCGATGGTTTTCTTAGAGTCGCACTCAGTCACAGATCCAGTATCCTTCCGCACTGGTCATCCCATCCGGTGAGACCAGTTGGGCGTCAAATGCGCCCGACTGGACCACAAAGCGGGCGTGGCCGTCTGCAAAGATTACGGTGCCTCCCAAGCGGTGCCATTGGGCAAAGTAGTCATCCGGTGGATCGTTGTCATATCCGTACCGCTCATAGCCCGGAACGGTGCGGCTGAAGAAGGGAAACATCTCGTCTCGCATGATCCGCGTTTCCGACGGGTTGACGAACTGGGTCATGGTCACAATCTGGCTCTGGGTCAAGCCGTAGTAGGCGCAGGCATCCAGATTGTTCTGAGTGCTGACGCCACAGATCACGCTGAAACAACAATGGGTGAACCGGTAGCTCGATCCATACGCCTGATGGTACGTGGACGCCGAAGGCACATCACGCCGCTGATAGGGGCTTCCGCGGTCATCCGGGCATCGGAAAATCGCGGCGCTGCGTGCGTAGGGCATCAGCTGAACCTCTACCCCTTTGTGTCCTGGCTCGCCGGGGCCTGGGTTGCTGTTGTACATGTTGAAAATGGGCATCTGTTCGTCATGGTCCTGAGCGAACATGCTGACCGCCATGCCGATTTGTCGGCCGTTGCTGATGCACACGGTCGATCGCGCCTTGTCCCGGGCGCTGGCGAATGCGGGAAACAGGATCGCCGCAAGTATCGCGATAATCGCGACGACGACTAGCAGCTCGATCAGGGTGAACGCTCTGCGTACGTGTGTCATGGTCCTCTTCCTCCTGTCTGTCGTTTGACTTCGCGCCCTGAAATCAACAATCGCCGCCCCGGTTTGGAAGCGGCGACCAGACAGAGTGAAGACTGACCAGCTGTATCCGCTTTCCTTCGCCGGCATTATCCGGATCAGGTTCAAGGGGTTCTCCCTGTTTCAGGAGTCTCAGCACAATGGCTCCCCCAGCGTGGCAACCGTGACGCATCGATTCAGGGCGCAGGTGCCACTTGCAGTATACCCTCGGCCTACATGGGAGTGTACACTCAGGACATTACGACGCTGGAGATCGACATGCAGTGTCATGCAGATGGACCAAAATCCGAAAGCGGTCGGCCGGATCTGGGACTGAATGCCGATCTGAGGGGATACCGGCTGTTTCCACCCGATAATCCGTGGAACCAAGACATCAGCCGGATGCCTGTGGATCGGCGCTCATCGGTTCTGATCGCCAGTATTGGTCTGAATGAATCATTGCACCCGGACTTCGGCTCTTTCTGGAACGGAGCGCCGAACGGTATCCCGTATGTTGTCGTAGGCGGCTCGCAGTTGCGACGGCCCGTACGGTTTCTGTATGAGGCCGAAAGCGACCCAGGCCCGTATCCGGCGCCACCGGATGCACCCGTTGAAGGCGGCCCGAACAGTAACGGGGATCGGCATGTGTTGGTGCTGGATCGGGATCACGAAGTACTTTACGAGCTCTTTCGGGCGTTTCCGCATGAGAGAGGCGCCTGGTGGAGTGCCGACTCCGGTGCGGTCTTTCCGCTCAGACGTAACTCCTACCGTCCTCCGGGTTGGACATCAGCAGACGCCGCAGGGCTGCCGATCCTTCCCGGATTGGTCCGGTATGATGAGGTGCAGCGCGGCGAGGTGCGGCATGCGCTTCGCTTTACCTGTACGCGCACACGACGGGCCTATACGCATCCCGCCCGTCACTTCGCCAGCCGGCTCAGCGACCCACAGTTGCCCCCCATGGGTATGCGTGTGCGTCTGAAAGCGGATGTGAACATCAGCACTTTCCCTTTGGATGCGCAGGTGATCCTTTTCGCCCTGAAGCGGTATGGGATGATCCTGGCGGATAACGGCGGTAACTGGTTCGTATCCGGCGCGCCGCATCCACGGTGGAACGACGAAACGTTGGGCACACTGCGTCGGATCACCGGGAAGGATTTCGAGGTAGTGCGGATGGGACGTCTCGTAACCGGATGAACCGTCACGTGATTCAGTGCCGGTCATCCGTTCAACCGGCTGAAAACAGAGCCCGTCCAGCTTCGAGCAGCTCCTGCACGCGCTCTTGGTTCGGTCCTTCCGCGTAGATGCGTACTACGGGTTCTGTACCGGAGGCCCGCAGCAAAAGCCAGGACTCAGACGGCAGTTCGAATTTCACTCCATCCAGCCGATCGATGCGGGCCACATGTTCACCAGCGATCGATTGCGCCTGTGTGGAGGCGATCAGTTCATGTGCCGCTGGCATTGCCTCCCGTGGCAGATGCACGTCGATCCGCGCATAACGTCGTTCTCCGGTAATGCTCCATACATCCTGCAGCAGTTGTTCCATACTGCGGCCCGACATGGCCAGCGCCTCCAACAGCAGCAGTCCCATGGCCACACCGTCGCGCTCGGGAATGTACCCGGCGACCCCGATACCACCGCTCTCTTCGCCGCCGATCAGTACGTCACCCTGACGCATATTGTCGCAGATCCACTTGAAACCGATCGGCGTCACGGTGAGCGGCAGGCCATAGTGGGAACACAGATGGTCTATCATCCGCGTGGTTGACACTGTCTTGACGACCCGTCCGCGCAATCCGCGTCGCTCCACCAGGTGCATCAGCAGGATCGCGAACAGGGAGTGGCTGTCAACAAATTGGCCGTGTGCATCCATCGCTCCGATGCGGTCTGCGTCGCCGTCTACCGCGATCCCTCCCAGGGTGTCGGCGGTGCCCAGTAGACATTGGCGCAACGGATCCAGATTGGACTCGATCGGCTCGGGGTTCAGTCCACCGAATGTATGGTCTGCGGTGTCTCTAATCGGCACGACTCTCAGTCTGCCGCCATCCAGCAACTTGGGAAGATATCCCGCTCCTGATCCATGCATGGCGTCGTATACGACCGAGCCCTGCTGGTTTTGTATGGCTTGAATATCGGCGAGTTTTCTGACCCCATCCAGGTAAAGACTGTTGATGTCCTGAACGGGCGCCTGAGGCAACTGATGCGGCAGGGTGGCCGCCAGCGAGACAGCCTCGTTCAGCTTTCGCTCCACTGCGGATGTAATCTCGGGACCCGCTGATCCGCCGTAAGATGCTTTGATCTTGAAACCGTTGAACCGCCATGGGTTATGGCTTGCTGTGATCATCACGCCAGCCGCTGCCTGACGTGAGTGGACTGCTTGGCTGACGGCCGGGGAGCCGCAGCAACTGTCTGACAGTATCACCGGTATATCCAGAACCTGCAGCACTCCGGCGGTTTCGGCGGCAAATTGGGGTGATTTGAGTCGCCTGTCATATCCGACGACTACACCGCGGTCCGCGACGCCTTTACTGCGCAGCCATAGGGCCAATGCACATGCCGCCACGCGTACATTGGCTTCAGTGAAGTCATCATCGATTACACCTCGCCAGCCGTCTGTGCCGAAACGGATCACCGTGTTCATGCCAACCCCTCCCGAGCGCTGCTGTTGTTATTGTATCCACATGCGTGATTTCCCGGATGAATGACGTGATGCCTGGTATTTGACCAATAGCTGATCACATATGTGGTACACAGAAGGTGATCATCAGGATGGTGGAGGTGTCATATGCGCGATCTTGTCGCTCCCCCGGATATCGTCCGGAGGGACTTTGCGGAAATGGATGCGGCCGAACAGTTGCGATGCAGTTGGGATGTGGAAGAGCTGTTGTTGATGCAAGCCATCGAGGGGCATTCACATGAAGGGCACGGGTGCTTTCATGGGCGCAAATACCCCAACACATCCATCGACCACATCGCGCGAGCGTTGCGGCGCGATCCGAAAGAGATCGCGCGCGCTCGGCAGACACTGATAGACGGAGTGCAAGAGTTCGCCCGTCAGGTGATCCAAGGGGAGCCGGCCGATCTCGTCTCGGACTCCGGTGAACCTTTGCTGACGGTCAGTACACTGCGTTACATGTCTGTGAACCCGGCGGATGTGGTTCGCGGCCTGTATCTGGGCGGACTCCGGGACGATCCGGATGTGCGTGCGGTAGTGGAGCAACGAACCGGACGGATTATTGGCGGCGGTAGAGGTTACCTGGTTGATACCAACGTGATGGAGCGAATGAACCTGGATGGCTTCATGCTGGCCAAGCAGGCACATGAACACGAACTGGATGCGTTTCGCGAGGCAGGGCTGATCGTCGACGACAGCCGCCGTAACGATCCGGCCGTTCAATATATGTATGTCCGGCATCGGGTGGGACCCGGAGCATCGGACGATGCAGCCATTGTGGCGGCCGGTCGAGTCTGGAATCTGGGGGTGGCGATAGGCGTCTTCCTTGCCGATGCCGTGGATACGCTGGAGAAATACGTGCCGGTGTACTCGGATCAGGATGGCGCTATCGCCCGGATGATCGAGGAACAATGGCCGGATTTAGGTCTGGACCGTGAAGACGTGTACCGATTGACCGACTTGTGTGCAGCGCCAGAAGAACGCCGCAAGGACGTACCGGACAGCAGCTTGAGGCATCTGCTGCGAGTGGACAGAAGGCTGGACCAGTGCGCGTTGGAGTCGCACCTGCTGGTCGTGATGGGACGCAAACCTGCGCCCATGCACATGTCCCATGAGGGTGTGTGGAGTCCGCGCTTCTACGCCTGGATGGAAGAACGCCTCAGTGCTGACAGCAAAGGCGCACAGGCATGAACCCGGCACTGGACCGTGTTGCACATGGCGCACTGGAGTGGTACGCCGCATTTCATCCCGAGACCGCCACATGGATGGGGTTACACGACTACGACCGGCAGGTAGTGGATGTGGCCGAAGCGAGCATAGCGGCCGAATCGCGGATGGGGCGCGCGCTCTTGCGCGCTGCGGGTTCTTTGCCCGCAGCTGAAACCCCCGGTGATGTGCTGGAGACGCTGACGCTTCAGCGATGGCTCGAGGGGCGACTGTTTGAACTGGATGAATGGCAGCCCTGGAAGCGCAATCCGGGGGTGGTGCCGGAAACGTTGGTGTATGGGCTGTACCTGCTGATCGCGCGTTCATTTGCCCCCATGGCGGTCAGGCGACTGGCGGTGCGTTCCCGTTTGACCGACCAGCCGGTGGCTTTGGATGCGGCCTGGTCGGAGTGCCGTCAGATGAGCCGTCCTGCTGCGCAGATCGCGTTGAGCCAGATGGCCGGTTCCATCCGCTTTTTGAAAGAGACACTGCCCAAGGCGTTGGATCTGGAAAGCCAGCCCGATGCACGTTTGGACGCTGCGCTGGAAAAGGCCGTGGATGCCTACGAAACGTATGCTCGTCGCTTGGAGACCATTCTTCCCACGCTGCCCGAAGAAGGGTGGAGGCTGGGAGAGGATCTCCTGGGGCGGGCTTTGAACGCCACAGAGGCGGTGACGGCGTCGATCGATGAGTTGCGTCAACAAGCCGATGCGGAATTGGATCGGCTTCAGCGCATCATGGATGAGGCCCTCTATCAGATCGACCCGACAGCTCCGGCCGAACAGATCCTTGCAGAGATGGTGCGCCAACACCCATCGGCCGATGAACTGATCGTTACGACGAGTGGTATGCTCACAGGTTTGCTGGATTTCATCCGAGACGCCGATCTGATGACATTGCCGGAAGACCTGCATTGTGACGTGATCGAAACTCCCGAGTTCATGCGGGATCTCGCGTTCGCCACGATGGATCCCCCCGGGCCCTTCGAGACAGCCGCGCACGAAGCGTTTTACTCGGTAACCTTGCCCCCGCTGGATGCCTCCGAGGAGGCGGTCGAAGCGCATATGCGGATGTTCAACATCTACAACCTCGCCATGATCAGCGTTCACGAGGCTTATCCCGGTCACTATGTGCAGTTCGATGCCATTCGGCGCAACGGATCGCTGATCCAAAAGTTGTGTGAGTCTTACGCCAACATCGAAGGCTGGGCGCACTACGCTGAAGAGATGATGGTGGAGGCGGGGTACGGAGCGGACGATCCCCGTTATCGAGTCGCCATGGCGCACGAGGCGCTGCTGCGGGCTTGCCGGATGAAGGCGGCTATCGAGATGCACGCCGGCGATATGAGCATAGAGAGTGCAACGCGGCTGTTTGCCAGTGTTGCCCACCAGGAGACAGAGAATGCCCGAGTGGAGGCGCTCCGCGGGGTGGTGGATCCGTTATACGGAAACTATACGCTGGGGAAACTGATGCTGCGGGCTTTACGCGACCGGATGCGGACGGAGCATCACTGGTCTCTGAAACGATTCCACGATCAGTTTCTGCGGTCGGGCGCTCCGGTCATACCGGTGCTAGAGGCTGCATGGACCATACCTGTGAACACATGATGACCGAACGACTGGATGTCTGGTACCGGACCGTTGCCGAGCGGTTGCCACTGGATCGGTGCGACGGTTGCGACAGGTGCGGTCTTCGCTGTGCCGCGTCGACGCCCATGTGTGAAGAGGAGTATCGGCGAATCCGGCAAGCCTGGTTGTCTCTGCCGGCAGCGGACCGCGAGCGGTTGAGAGAACAGATTCGACAAGTGGAGCTCAGTCCGGGCATCACGATGCCGGTGTGTGCGTTTCGTGACGTTGCATCCGGCCACTGCATGGTGTATGCGGATCGTCCGCTGATCTGTCGACTGTTTGGGGCGGTCTGGTGGCTGCCGTGTCCGGCCGAGCTGATCCCGCCCAGTGATGAAGCGTGGATCCGTGCCTTGCTGGAGGAGTATTGCGCGGAACCGCGAGCGCCGTACGATGTTTGGAACTCCCGGCTGCATGGGGGTGACTGCCAGCTGGAAGCGGCTGTCCTTTGCAAAACGAAGGATAAGCCGGCGGTATGAAGCGACATGTGCTGGACTGTTGGCCCAATGTGTGCGCATAATATTAACAAGCGGTGCGTGCGCAGTCAGGGCATGTGCCGGCGGGCCTTATTCAGCATGTATCATTTCGTTGACAGGGTACCCCGCAACTGTTACAATGCGGTGGTAATGTCGGAGGTGTGAGCAGCCCATGGCACGCGACAAAAGAACGACAGGAGCGGTCGTAGGGATCAACCTGGGAACCAAAGCGGTCAAGGTTGCCGAAGTACGGCCGACCAAGACGGGTCCCAAAGTAGTGGCCTTCGGCGTTGCCCCGGTATCACGAGATATAGTCGATGAAACGGGCTTCATTCTGGACCCCGAGGGATTGGGCGCGTTGTTGAAGGACGTGCTCACCCGTGCGCGTATTCAAACCCGTCAGGCGATCTGCTCCATATCCAGCCAGAGCGGTCTGGTCATTCGCGTGATTGAAGTTCCCAAGATGAACGCCTCCGAGCTCGATAAGTCCATGAAATGGGAGATCGAGCGCCAAATCCCGTTCGCTGCAAATACCGAAGCGATCACCGATTACGGAGTGCTGGCTCCGCCGCCGGGCGCTTCGGACGATGCGAACATGGAAGTGTTACTGGCTGCCGTTCCCAAGGATGTGGTGGATGCATTTGTGAAGGCGCTTCAGGTGGCTAAACTGCAGCCTGTTGCGATTGATGCAGAGACGCTGGCCGCGGGACGCGCCGTTTTGCTGAGCGAACCGGAGCTGAAGACGAAGACGGTTGTCGTGCTGAACATCGGTGCGTCGCAGACCGATATGGGCGTTTTTTCCCATGGAGAGCTACGGCTGCCGCGTGTGGTGCCCGTGGCGGGGAACCAACTGACGCAGGCGATTGTCGATGCGTTGCCCGGTCGCGTTCAAGGGGACACGCCGGCCGAGCGCTTCGAGAGTGCAGAAAAGTTGAAGCTGGAACACGGCAGAGTTCTTCTGGACCGTGTTCCCAGTGAGACCGCCCCGACCAGCAGTTTCAACGCCGGGTTTGGGGATGGTATGATCGATTTCGGTTTCCAGACCGGGTCAGGCGCCAGCGTAGATCTGTCCAGTTTTGGCGACAGCGGCCCGTCCGACTCCGGTTTGGGTGTCTCCAATCCCTTCGCCGAGGACTTGGGGCTGCCCAGCACGCCGATCAATGAACCCGGTATGGTGGATTTTGGCAGCACCTCCGATACATCCGATCAGCCTCCTGCGGCACCGGACAGCTCCGGCGCCTCCTTGGCGCCTGCCGCTGCTTCTGATGATGATGACGCAGCGATCTTGTTCGACGCGATGGCTCCCACACTGGGCGAGTTCATGGCGGAAATCCGCCGCTCGATCGATTTTTACAGGGGCCGTTCGAATGGCGCTGCGATTGACCGCATCGTGTTGTGCGGAGGCGGAGCGCGACTTCCTCAACTGGACCGGCTCATCGAGCAGGAACTACATATACCGACTACGATTTCAGACACCTTCGAGAAGAACCATTCAATCAGCGGTGTCGATGCGCAGTACATCAGCGAAATGTCCCCCATGATGACGGTGGCATTTGGCTTGGGTGCGCGCGACATGACCGACTGATGTGTATCGAGAAGAGGCGCCATGATACGGATTAATCTGCTCCCGGCATCCATTCACGATCCCGCGAAAAAGCGCAACCTGGTGCTGCTTTCACTCATCGCTTGGGCGGTGATCGCCGTCGTGCTGGGCGGAATGGCCCTTCAGCTGCGCAGCACAGAAACAGAAAAGATATCCGAGCGCGATCGCCAGATGGCCTTGGCTAAGAAGGTGGATGAGCTGGAGGCAGAAAAGAACGCCATTGTGGCCGATACAGAACCGGTTAAGGCCCGCAATGACCGGATCGCCGATATTCGCCGACACAACACCGTTTACGTGGATCTGTATGAAGATGTGGCGCGTAACACCATGGACACCGTCCGCTACGAAGCGCTCTCCGCTTCCGGGTCCAGCTGTTCCATCACCGCTGTAACCCGTACATTGGATGATATTGCGCTCTATCTGCAGACGATGCTCAACGCTACCGACCGGAGCGGAAAGCCGCTTGTGACAGCCGTTCAGTTGGGGCAGTTCACCCCTCTGCGACCTGAGGGCGCTCAGTTCGGCGGAGCCTCTGTGTCCGCCACGGGACAAGCCGGTTCCGCCCCAACCACGATGCCCGGAATGAGCACCATGCCCACCTTGGGTGGCGGCATGGCAGGAACCACAATGCCAGGCCTGTTGGGGCCTTCGACCGGGATGTCCGCTTCAACGGCAACAGGTGGGGCCTCTGCAGGGCAGGCTGCCAACCGCAGCGGTTACCGGTTCCCCGTCACACTGGCTCTGGCGACGCCGGTTCCTGCGGCCCCGACTACTGTCATGGGCAGCGGCTCTTCAACCAGTGGCCGTGGCGGAATGGGTGGCGGCATGCCCGGAATGGGGGGAATGGGCGGCATGATGATGCCGATGCCCCCCAGTGGTGCATCCGGCGGTGGCATGACAATGCCGGGGGCTGGCGGCGGTATGACGATGCCTATGCCGCCTAGCGGCGGTGGCGGAACGACCATGCCAACCATGCCCGGCGCTGGCGGCATGACCATGCCTGCTCCACCAGGGCGCTGACGCAGGGTACGATGTGACCAGATAACGGTTCAAGCTAGGGAAGGAACAGCCGTATGCTCACTAAAATATCGGTGCTGAACGTAGGTCTCATCGGGCTAATGGTGGCCCTGAATATCGGCGTGGCCATATTCTTCATGGTTATTCGTCCGACACAGGCCCGTATAGCCATATTGGACAGTGAGATCACGAAGTACAGTAGCCGGGCCGCTGAGCGTGGGCGCGTTGAAGCGGAGCTGGAAGCCGCCAAGGAGGACCAGCAGAAACAGCGTCAGGATTGGGCCATGGCCATGGCCACTTTGATGCCGGATCTGGACCTGACCGACCGGATCAAAGCACTTCCCGCTTTTTGGAGAGAGCCGGAGCGTACTCAACGCGTACTCGAGCAGTTCCTGAACAGCCAGACCAGTCGCAATCAGATTACGTCAGTGTCGCATTCGTTCAGCTTCCCTGCCCCGGGGACCGACCCGAACGCGTTGCCTTGGCCGGAGTGGCAGGTCGATTTCGGGCAACAGCAGGTACGCGGCTCTTTCAAGCAGATTTTGGATCATATACGGCGATGGAATCAGGCCCCTCGCCTTGTGATTGTCGACGGACTGAGTCTCAGCGGTATCAGTCCGCAGATCAACGCCTCGTATACAGCCCGTATGTTGCTGATACCGCGAGCCATGGATGACACTCCGGGCGGAAACGTATCGTTTAGTGTAGGAGCCTCCTCGCGCGGCGGCACCGGTGCGATGGCCCCGTCCCCCGGCATGGGCGGTTCCAGCACGATGCCGGGTCCAGGTGGTTCATTCAGCATGCCCGGTCCTGGAGGGGCTATGATAACCGGTCCCGGCCCGACTGGTGGGGCTGGCGGAGGCAGCGGTTCGCGCCCGCCAAGAGCCGCCCCGATGCAGCGGCGATAACCCGAAGAAGGTGGCACAGATGATACAGATCGATACCAATCGAAGAAACATACTGCTGACGGGAGTCGCTGCGGCGCTTGTGCTGGCTTCAGGGGCCACCATGTTTCTGGTGTTTCGCCCACAGACCCCGGCGGAGGCGCAGGGGACTACCATGCCGGGACCGGCAGGCGGAATGACGATGCCCGGCCCGGGAGGAGGGATGACCATGCCGATGCCCCCATCTCCCGGCGGATCGACGATGCCGGGGGCAGGTGGTGGTGGTTTCACCATGCCCGGTATTGGTGGTTCACCGATGACTTTTGGAGGGGGGGCGTCCACTTCCAGCGGCGCTACCGCAACACCAGCGACTGCCGAGCCTCCACGGATGGTAGGCAAAGTCACTTCCCGTCAGGATCCGTTCCGGTTGCTCCCTTGGGAGCTGGCGCCGGCTGACAAGGTTCCGGCCTGGTATGCACTCGAGAAGATGAACAGCTGGCGGTTGCGTATTCAACCCACCCGTTCCCAGCTGCCGGCCAGCACGGAGGGGGGACCTTCTGCTCAGGTCGAGCAGCCGGCTCCCCCTATCTCCGGGCGGGTTGCCGGGATCATGCTCAGTAATCCGGTGGTGGCTATTCTTCAGACCGATAGCGGCACCCGCATCGTCAAGCCGGGCGACGAGGTAAACCGGTACTACCGGGTGTCCCGAATCGATTCGGACAAGGTTATCCTGACCTCGATATCCGGTCCTCGTATCGAACAGGTGCTTAAGCTGGAGGGTATTCGCTCCACAGGAACCATGGGAGGTCGTACAGGTACTGGCGCCACCATGCCGGGTATGATGGGCATGCCCGGTATGCCGGGAGGCGCCCCGATGATGATGCCTCCGGGTGGGGGCGCTGGTGGAGGAAGCCGTGGCGGAGCAGCTCCGCGCGGGGGAGATGTCTTCGACTGAACGGCGGATGTGCGTCGGTCCGCTTTATGTAATAATGAAACCGGTCGCTTACCGAACAGGTCAATAGTTTCGGGTAATCGGGGGCGAAAGCCCGCTGAGGGAGGAACGTAACAATGAAACGCATCACAGTCATAGCGCTTCTTTCTGCGCTGGTGCTGCTTCCCTTGGGAAGCGTACTGGCCCAAGCGGGCGACACTGGACGCGATGATCAGACTATCAGTCTGAGTCTGAAAAGCGCACGGGTATCCGATGCTCTGGAGGCGCTGTTCAAGCACCGCCCGGATCTGAAGTACTCGTTCCGTGACTCGGACTTGGACTCGGATCTGCTGACGATCTCGTTGCCCGACGTGACCTTCGATGTAGCGTTGCGCAACATTTTGAAGTCAGCCAACCTGACCTACCGGATAGAGAGCGGTATTTACGTGATTACTCGCCGGGTAGAGCAGACTGAGACAAAACCAGAAACAACCACGACACCGGAAGAGACACGGCCAACGATTCGGGAAGAGAAACTGACGTTGCGTCATCTCGATAGCGCTGCGGTTGCCATGATGCTCGGCGGCCGTGCAATCAACCTCGGACAGGCCGGCTGGATCAGCAACGTTGGTTCAATGGGTGGCGGATTCGGCAACAGTGGCGGCTTTGGAAGCAATTCCGGCGGATTTGGAAGCAACTCCGGCGGTTTCGGCAGTAACTCCGGCGGTTTCGGCAGCAGTGGCAATCGCTTTGGCAGTTCCGGCAGTTCGGGCAGCCGCTTCGGAAGCAGTGGCGGTAGCAGCTTCGGCGGCAGTTCCGGCAGCTTTGGCGGCGGTGGCAGCTTCGGCGGCCGCTTCTAACGGGCAAAAAATCGGGCCGGTGCGTAATACGCACCGGCCAGCACTCATAAAAGAAGATATCGCAATAGGTGATCTACACCCAGGAGGGCATAAACGTGATGGCTGTTAAGGACCGGCTCGCTCGGCTGGCAGTACTGATCGGTATCGGTACAGCGGCATTTGTACTGACTTCATCCGTTCAGGCGGCTCAGCCCGGTCAATCAGCGCAACCATTGGTGTCACTGCGTCTGGTTGACGCCGACCTTCGCACAGCAGTGAATCTGTTGATGCAGCAGGCTGGAGTCAACATTCTGTTTGAACCCAGCGAGAAGCCTTATGCACCGGTCACAGTCAGCCTGACCGATAAGCCTCTGGACAAGGCCTTGGAGTACATCGCCCGATCGGCCGGCGCGGTGGTCCGGCGCGGCGAAGACGGAGTGTTCATGGTTGGCCCTAAAGGCTCCGAACCCGTAGTCGCTCAGCAGCCGGTGATCGATGAGACTCCGATTGTACAAGCCCCGACACCCGTTTATCGCGAAGAGAAGATGCGCCTTCAGTACGTGACACCGAGCGAAATGCTGAAGACACTGCGCACCGACCCCAGCATTATCGGGCAAGACTGGGCCGCCCGTGAAGGGGCTTCGTTGATGAGCCAGTTGGTGAACGCGCAGAAGTCTGGTCCACGCAGTCGGGCCATCTCGAAGCCGGAACCTCTCGTCGCCGTGCCTCAGCCTCGTGTGTCAGGTCTTCCCAGCGCGAATGACGGCGCCGGTATTGCGGCCATCCCTGACACCGGCCTCGCTCAGATGGGACGTCTGGGCGGCGGCATGGGCGGTGGTATGACCGGCGGTGGCATGATGGGCGGTATGGGCGGCGGCATGACCGGCGGCGGCATGATGGGCGGTATGGGCGGCATGACCGGCGGCGGCATGATGGGCGGCATGGGCGGTATGGGCGGCGGCATGACCGGCGGCGGCATGATGGGTGGCATGGGAGGCGGCATGGGCGGCCTCGGCGGTGGCATGGGTGGTATGGGCGGCGGCCTGTTTGACACCACAGGAATCAACGCGATATTCGCCATCGACGTGGACAACTCTCTGATCGTCCGTGGCACCGATGAAGGCATCGAGAGATTGCGCAAGATTATCCGCATGATCGATGTGGCTCCCCGTCAGGTGGAGGTCAAGGCCGAATTCGTCACCGTATCGATTTCCGAACAGAAAAAGTTCGGCATCGACTGGTTGGTCCAGCAGATCAACACAGCCGCGGGTAACACGCCGGGCAGCTTCGCCGTGTCGGATAATCCGATCTTCATCCGATACTCCACCGGCAACCTGGTGACCGAGCTTCGCACGCTGTTAAACAACAGCCGTGGTCGAGTCGTTCAGGCCCCCATCATTACAACAATGAACAACGTTCCCGCGACCATTCAGGTGCAGCGTCAGATCCCCTACTGGACGAGCACCGTGCAGTCCGGAAACAGCGGGCCGAACATCACCACCACAGAGCTTCAAACGCTCGATGTCAATACCGGATTGACGGTATCTCCCCGCATCAATGGAGACGGCAGCATTACGCTGGCCATTCCGTTGCAACTGTCTGACATCGGTGAACTGCGACGTGGTCCGAACGGAGAGCAGGTTCCGGACCTCATCTCCCAATCGATCTTCACGACCCGCAGGATCCGCAACGGCGAGACCGTGGTATTGGGAGGATTTGTACGCCGTTCGGATACGCGAAGCGTAGGCAAGTTCCCGTTGCTTGCGGATCTCCCGCTGATCGGTCAGCTGTTCCGCTCGACCGATAACGATACCAACGACAGCGAGTTGCTGATCTTTCTGACGGTGCGTATCATCGACGAGCAGACGGGAGCGGCAGGCAGCGGCGTAACCCCCTGACGGAACAACTCATAGGCCATCAATAGCCGCGGAGGACGTGAGAGCCTCCGCGGTTTTCATTACCGGGAGGTGCGGAGCGCGTGCGGCATCTGGTGCTGATCGGGTACATGGGGTCGGGAAAAAGTACGATAGGCAAAAGGGTGGCTGAGGTGTTGCAGATGCCATTTGTTGATACCGACCAGCTCATAGAAGCAGTTAGTGGACGCACAATATCGGATATCTTTGCAACAGATGGTGAAGTCGCTTTCAGAAATATGGAGCGTGACACCATGACAACCCTGCTGGCGGGTACACCCCATGTCATATCAACAGGTGGAGGTATACCCATGATAGACGGCATGATGGATCAGTTGCTGAGCCAAACTTACGTGGTGTACCTGCGTGCCAAACCAAAGACTTTGGAGCGACGTGTAACGGGATCTCAAAATCGCCCGCTGTTAGGTAGTTCGCCTGCCTTGGCGACTATCGAAAGCATGCTGGAGCAACGTTCACCCGTCTATGAACGCGCACATTACATTATCGATACGGATCATCTCACTATCGCACAGACCACACAAGCTGTTATCGATGGGTGGAGAGACAGGCAGGACACACAGAACAATGAAACGGATTGATGTACCCGTAAAAGACGGTTTGTATCCGGTTTATGTAGGCCCCGACGCTTTGACAGAATTGCTGCCACATCTGGGCGGATACACAAAATACTCTGTGATAACACAGCGCGGATGGCCTGATCGTTATGCGGCGATTCTGGCCAGCAAGATGCGAGACATGGAAATGGAATCGGTAAAGATCACGCTGCCTGCGGGAGAGCGGGCCAAATCATGGCGGCAAGTGCGAGTTGTCACCGAGGCCATGGCTGATGCCGGAATGGACCGCCGCAGTCTGGTGATCGGGGTCGGCGGAGGTGTGGTCACCGACGTGGCCGGTTTCTGTGCAGCGGTCTATATGCGTGGAGTCGACGTGATGCATGTGTCGACGACTCTGTTGGGGCAGGTGGACGCTGCCGTTGGGGGAAAAACCGGCATCAACATTAGTGCAGGTAAAAATCTCGTGGGGGCGTTCTGGCAACCGCGGGCTGTTGCAGCAGATATCAGCATGCTGAGTACAATGTCCAGAAGGCAACTGCTCGCTGGTCTGGCGGAGGTGGTCAAATATGGATGGATCATGGATCCGGGAATACTGGAGTTGTGTGATGATCAAACACTATCTTGGGATCATCCGGATAGATTGACCGATCTGGTGGCGCGCTGTATATCCCACAAAGCTTCCATTGTCTCACAGGATGAACGAGAGAGCGGGATCCGGGCCATCCTCAACTTCGGCCATACGTTAGGCCACGCACTGGAGACACTGGGGGGTTATAGGCGCCTGTTACACGGAGAGGCGGTCGCTGTGGGCATGCTGGCCGCAGTGCGAATAGGCATGCGGTTGGGGGTTACGCCTCCACACTGTGAAGAACGCATGGAACTGCTGCACCGTCATCTCGGGTTGCCTGTGCAATGGCCGGAATGGGCTAAGCCAGAAGACACCGTTTGCATTGCCAGAAATGACAAGAAGAATACAGGAAAACACATTCGTATGGTGCTCCTGGCGGATGCCGGTCAGGCACAATTACCAATAGCGGTGGATGAAGCACTGATCCATAGCGTGTTGCGGGACATGCACGCCAAACCGGGACGGTCTGTATGAATGCAGATCGTATGATGCCGATTGTCACCGGGGTGTGGATACTCGCTGCGGCGGTTGTATATGGACTGAAACAGCTGTGGGGCGATACGCTGTTTATCGGCTATCTGTCTCAGGCGTATATCATATTGTTGGTGGCAGGCATAACGATACAGGCTCTGCGCCTGGTTCGGGCGCTGCAGCAGCGTGGAGGACCCAGATGATCAACCGCCGGATTGCAGGCCGGTACGAGATACTGGAAACCGTATCAGAAGGTGTACTGCATACGGTTTTCAAAGCGCGGGACCGTATACAGGCAGGTTTCGTTGGTGTACATGCCGCACATGAGTCTCTTGTGGGCAACGATGAAGGTCAGGCTCTGGAACAGGCTCTGAACGCGTTGAAAGACATACGGCACAGCCGCCTTTGCGGTGTGCTCGATGTAGTGCGAGACAATGGCGCGGTCTATTCGGTCTCGACGATCCACAGAGGCATGGATTTACGGCAGCGCATCGCTAAGGTTGCACCGTTCACGCTGTCTGTGGCGGTAGAGTCCGCTCTGGGGATATGTGAGGCATTACAAGCGCTGCATAACGCGGGCGTGTGCCATGGCGACTTACGGCCTGAGAATGTGCTTACCGCACCGGATGGGACCGTTTCCGTGATGCATTACGGACTGTTCCCCGTGATTGTGGCAACAGAGGCATCACGACGCCGGTGGTATGCGGCGGCTGCTCCGTATCTGGCTCCCGAGGTAACCGATACGGGAACCATTTCGCCAGAGTCAGACATCTATGCCCTGGGTGTGATCCTGTATGAAATGCTGACAGGCGGCCAACCCTATCTCGGCGACAGCCCGGCCGCCATCACGAGAAAGCATGCGGAGTCCATCACCCCTCCGTCTCCGCGGCTTGTCAATCCCGGGGTTCCGCGCGCTGTCGAGGGCATCGTGATGAAAGCCATGGCGCGAGATCCTCAGATGCGCTATAGGTCTGCCGCGGAGATCATCGCGGATTTGATCGAGGTGCGCGACGCGTTACGTTTTGGCAGGCCACTGTCCTGGTCTCCACTGGAGCGGGATGCCGTCAAAACCACGGTCGTCTCTGCGGACACCCAGGATCATCGCAAGAAAAAGATCGGTAAAGAGCAGGACGATAGTGTGTGGGAACCAAGAACCGAAGGCCGAGACTATTTGAAACTGGCGCTGAAAATCCTGGCTACATTGATAGCGATGGGCATTCTGGGGTTTCTAGGTATTGTTTGGTGGTTTACAAGACAGCCGGCTGAAGTGGTCGTACCGGAAGTGCGTGGGATGACCGAAAGCGACGCGGCGCAACAATTGGATAAGGTCGGGCTGCGGCTGGTTGTTCAGGCCAAAGACTACAACGACGCTTATAGTCCTGGAACGATCTACAAGACGGAGCCTGATGCAAATACCCGTGTCCGTGAAGGTCAGGATGTAAGGGTGTGGATCAGTCAGGGCAGCCGAAACGTCAAGGTACCGGTCTTGCGTGGCCTTTCAAAGTCCGATGCTGAACGGTTATTGGTGGAAGCCGGTCTCGTCCCTGATGTAAGCAATCCGTCGGCGTTGGACCTGACGGAGGCGGTGGTGATCACTCAATCGCCCGATCGGGAGGAAGTGGTGCCACGCGGAAGTAAGGTGCGCGTCATTCTGGGACAGGGACGGCGGTTGATGCCGCCACCGTCCGAGCCTGAACCGCTTGCACAGGAACGCGATTTGGAAATCACCTATACCGTTCCGGGCGATGGTGTCGATCCGGTGCTGGCTCGGGTGGATGTGGAAGATTCTCAAGGATTGCGTACCGTGTATGAAGAGCAGCATCTTCCGGGGGACAAGGCCATCGTGCGTTGTACTGTGATCGGCAAGGCCAAGTTGAAGTTCTACGTGGATGACGTGCTGCGGAAAGAGGAGACGCGTTAGATATGACTCAGGACATCATGTTCGCCCCATCGCTTCTGTCGGCGGACTTTGGCCATATGCGCGAAGGTGCGCGGATCGCCGAAGAGGCGGGCGCCGAGTACCTGCATTTTGACGTGATGGATGGACTGTTTGTACCGAACATCACGTTCGGCGCTGAGATGGTGCGGGCCTTGCGACCACATTGTTCCCTCGCCTTTGATGTCCATCTGATGATCCAGGACCCGGGTCGATACGTGGAGCAGTTCGTGGAGGCTGGCGCCGATATTCTCACGGTACATGCGGAAGCGTGTGTACACCTGCAGCGTGTGCTGGCCAATATCCGGGAGTGTGGAGCGCGCGCCGGGGTGGCGCTCAATCCGGCTACGCCGCTTACGGTGTTGGATCATGTGATCCCGGACATCGATCTGGTGCTGATCATGACGGTGAACCCCGGATTCGGCGGTCAGAAATTCATACCGCAGATGCTGGATAAGATACGCGATATGCGCCGCCGTTTGGATGCATACGACAGTCCGGCGATTATCGAAGTCGACGGCGGGATCAGTGCGCGCACAATCGCACCAGTCGCCGCGGCAGGCGCCACGTTGTTTGTGGCCGGCAGCGCTGTATTTGGTCATCCGCACAGTCCTTCTGCAGCGATTGCCGAAATGCGCGCAGCGGTGGCCGCGGCTGACAGAACGTAGGCAAGCCGATGATCCTGTGGTGGCCGATCGTTCTGCTGGTCGCCATGTTTGGTGTTTGGCTTCAGCGCCGGCAGTGCCGCAGGGGGCTTTGCAGCGCGCGCCATGTTCTGTATCGGGCAGTCGGGGCGTTGTTGATGGTGTTATTGGTGGCGTCCTGGGACTATCGGCATTGGCTCTGGCCCAGTCCCGATCCGCTGTTCCCTTCTCAATGGGCCTTTCGTGCGCTGGTATTGTTGTCACTGATGATCACACTGGTTGCAGGGCTGGTGCTGGTAGCGTTATTGGACGCCAGGGAGACACTGCGCCGATATGAAGCCGAGCGCCGTCGACTGTTTGACGAGCGTATCCTGCACCATCGGAGCACTGATGATGAGTGACTATGCCCTACTGATGCAGCGGGCGTTGACACTGGCCGCACAAGGGTTTACCGCACCGAACCCGATGGTTGGGTGCGTGCTCGAGCGTGAAGGGACGGTGGTGGGTGAGGGCTATCATCACCGGGCGGGAATGCCTCATGCCGAGGTTGAAGCGTTGCGCAGTGCAGGTGACCGTGCCAAAGGGGCGACAGCAATTGTCACTCTGGAACCGTGCAGCCACTGGGGGCGCACTCCGCCTTGTGCCGATGCGTTGATAGAAGCAGGTATAAGCCGAGTGGTGGTGGCTATGGAGGATCCCGATCCACGCGTGCGGGGGCAAGGGTTGGCGCGGCTGCGCGATGCCGGCATCGATGTGATCTGCGGTGTGGAAGAGCAGGCCGCCAGGCATCTAAATCGGGCGTTTATTCATTATCACACCACAGGTACCCCTTGGTTGACCGTGAAGCTGGCGGTATCGTTGGACGGTCGTATTGCGACACGCACCGGACAGAGTCAATGGATCACCGGAGACGCCGCGCGGCAGACAGTGCATGAACTGCGCGCCAGGCATGACGCGGTTATGGTCGGGCGCAACACTGTTGAAGCGGACGACCCCGAATTGACCGCGCGGGGCGAACGGATCCCGTCAGACCTGCGGAGGACACGGATCGTACTGGATAGCCGCTTGAGCCTTCCGGAAGGATTGCGTATCTGGGATACCCGTCTGGCGCCGACGATTGTCTGCACTACGGACAGCGCCTCCGCTCAGCGCGCATGCGCCTTGGAAGCATTGGGTGTGGATGTCTGCCTGGCGCGGCGCCGGCCGGATGGACGGGTAGACCTGGCGTCGATGCTGCAGCGCTTGGGAGAGCGAGGTATCACTTCAATCCTGGTGGAGGGCGGCGGCGAGCTGATCGGGGCGTTGCTGGATGCCCGGTTGGCGCACGAAATGGTGGTGTTTATCGCACCTCGGGTGATCGGCGGCTCTGGCGCACGGCCCGCTGTAGCAGGTCTCGGGGCGGCAAACTTAGAAGATGCTCCATGGCTGGAGCAGGTTACCTGGCAGTCGTGTGGTGTTGACATGATGGCACAGGGGTTGCTCGTGTGGCGACAGGAGGGATCATAGTGTTTACCGGAATCATTCGTGAAGTCGCACCGGTTAAGTCGGTGTCCGTATCATCAACAGGCGGTGTAATCGAAGTCTACATGGACCAGATGCTCGAGCGGGTTCAACCAGGCGACAGCATAGCCGTGGACGGAGTCTGTCTGACTGCGACCACGATTGGTGATGGCTTTGTTCGATTTGACGCCATGCCCGAGACATTCAGCCGCACGACGCTGGCACAACTCAAGCCGGGTGAGTTCGTCAATCTCGAGGACGCCGTCCGCCTGGGAGAACCGCTTGGGGGGCACATCGTTCAAGGACATGTCGACACCGTGGGAACCCTGTGCGGTATTGTCCTTCGCGGCAATGCGCATGAGTGGCGCATTCGGGTGGAGCCCTCCTGGATGCGGTTGATTGTGCCCAAAGGATCGGTCGCGGTGAATGGGATCAGCCTGACTGTCATTGATACCGGTTCGGACTGGTTTTCAGTCGGCATCATCCCCCACACACGCATGATGACCACTTGGCATCTCAAGCGCATGGATGATCGCGTCAATGTCGAGACCGACATATTGGGCCGTTATGTGGAGCGTCTTCTGGGATGGCGCGAGTCGAGTTCGGTCGACCGGGATCTGCTGGCTCGATGCGGTTTCATGCCCACTTCCGACGAGTGAACGGCTGTGAAGTTCACGAAAGCACAGGCCACAGGTAACGACTTCGTGATTGTGGCCGCTCATATGGTTACCGGTTCACTGGAGTCTCTGGCTCAGCGGATGTGCGTCCGACGGTTTGGAATTGGATCGGATGGACTTCTGGTCGTTACACATCCCCCGTTCGGCCCGCTGACCATGCATATGTTCAACCCGGATGGCACAGAGGACATGTGTGGCAATGGCTTGCGTTGCGTCGCCCGCTGGATTGCTGACAACAAACTGGCATCGGGCATGGAGTTTGATATTGACACGCTGGATGGCCGTCATCACGCGTGGGTGGATGAGGACATGGTTACGGTCACAATGGCCCAGCCTGTGTGGACACCGGCACGGGTGCCGGTGATTTCGCAAACAGATCCCGCCGTCGATATACCGGTGGAGACTCCTTGGGGGCGAGTAGCCATCTCGGCTGTGAACACCGGTTCGACGCATACGGTGGTGACGGTGACCGATTTGCCGGACCATGCAGCCACCGCGCGAATGGGCGCTTATCTGGAAACGCATCAACTGTTTCCTCAGCGTACCAGTGTGCTGTTTTGCAAGCGAGAAGCAAAGGGTCATTATGTCATCCGGATCTGGGAACGGGGCGCGGGGGAGACGTTGGGATGTGGAACAGGCGCCTGTGCGGTGGCGGCTGTGGCCAGACTGCACGGTGACCAGGCGGACTGGTATCAGGTGAGCAGTCTTGGGGGCACCCTGCAGGTGCATTTCCGTCAGGATAACTCCGTGCTGTTACGGGGTCCCGCCCGGGTGGTGTACGAAGGCGTATGGCTGGTCGACGATCTGCTATGTGATGACTCGGTGAATACCGAGCGGAGGTAACTAGGGTGTTTCGCATATTGCTGAGCGGTCTGTTGTTTTTGGCTATGCCTGGATGGTCGCAGACTGTCCGGCTGGCCCCGTTGACGCCGGGGTTTCAGCGTTGGCTTAAAAGCCCGGACACACCGCTTGTGCCCGTTCCTTTTTCTGTATCCGGACGGCCTGTCCAGGTCGGTGCGGCGCCTCTGCCGTCCAAGTTCGACCTGCGCGAACAGGGGCGCTGTACGCCTGTACGTGACCAGATGTACGCCGGTACCTGCTGGATATTCGGAACGTACGCGGCGCTCGAAGGGTCACTGTTGCCGGCCGAAACATGGGATTTTGCGGAAAAGACGCTTCGTAACCGGTCAATGTATGATTTGGACCCAATGAACGGCGGAGGCAACCCGATAATGGCCACCGCCCTGCTCACCGGATGGAGTGCTCCTTCCGCCGAAGCGGATGATCCGTATGACGATGTCAGTCTCTATTCACCTGCGGGTGTTCCGGTGCGTAAACATGTGCAGGAGGTGCTTTGGCCTGCAGACCGGAGCGCTCCCGGTGATGTGGATTACCTGAAGCGCCTGGTGATGCAGTACGGTCCCGTCGGCACCGCCGTCACCATGGACATGAGTTATTACAATCGGCGTTACTGCTCGATGAATGTTCCGTATCAGAACGCCAACCATTATGTTGCTATTGTGGGATGGGATGATGCGTTCCCTCGCGAACGTTTCAACCTGCCACCAGCCGGAGACGGGGCGTTCCTGATCAAGAACAGCTGGTCGGATCGATGGGGCGACAAAGGCTATTTCTGGGTGTCGTATTTTGACAAGACAGTCGGCATCATGAACTGCTGCTTTCCTAAACCGGAAGAGATCAACAACTACGCCCGGCAGTACCTGTATGATCCATTGGGTGTGACCGCTTGGGCTGGACTGCTTACCGAGCCGTCCATGTCAATGGCGGCCGTGTTCACTGCGGAAGCAGATGAATGGCTGAGCGCCGCGGCGTTCTATGCGTCCACAGCCGGGACCGAGTATCAGGTGCATGTGTATGTCGATCCGCCTGTTGGTACACCGGTCGGCACGTGGAAACTCACCGTGAAGGGCGTCACATCGTGGCCCGGTTTTCGAACGGTTGCTCTGTCGGATCCCGTCAGACTGGCCAAAGGGCAGCGGTTTTCGGTGGTGGTGGATGTGACGTCTCCGTCTCCGTATTCGGAATATCCGTTGCCGGTTGAGCTGCGCATCCCCGGGTTCAGTTCACGCGCCATCGCCAATCCGGGAGAGACGTTTATCCGCTCTGATGAGACCGGCTGGATAGATTGCGTAGAGGTGTTCCCCAACGCGAGCATGTGTGTGCGCGCCTATTCGGTACCTGCCTTTCCTACCGCGTGGGTGCGTGGCCATTTGACAATGGACCGCTATATAGGTGACCGGAGAGAACTGCATAGCACCGTGTTGTTTCGTAACCCATCGACCGGCTTGGTAGAGCACGTGATGCCGCTTCAACAGGATGCCCGTGGCGATTTCGATCTGCCATGGGCGCCGACGGGGACATGGGATATGATCTTCCGGACGCCCAACTTCCTGGGTGTGCGACGGCCTGTGCAGATCGATGGCGACGTGAACGACCTGCAGATAACCTTTCTGAACGGCGATGCTGACGGTGACAATCAGGTAACTCTGTTCGACTACCTGCTGCTGGATCGGAGGTTTGGCGCGGCGGGCAATCCGGGGGATCTGGATGGAGATGGACTGGTGACGCTGTTCGATTATCTGATCGTGGACTCAAGTGTAGGCGCTGCTGGTGAATAGCCCAGGTTACAGGGTATGTGGATGATGGTACACTGGCCGTGAGTATGCGCGTTGCACAGGCGCAACGGTTTTTTATTTTTACAGTCTGATAGCCATCGGTTGCGTTTGACTGGGAGGAATCCATGAAACAAGCCGGTATGACGCTGTTCTGTCTGCTGATGTGTATCGCAACGGCCCTCGGGCAGGTCGCCGAGCGAGCGCCGTTGTCTCCCGACTTCGTCAAGTGGCGCATGAACCCGATCAGTCCCATTA
Source organism: uncultured bacterium (assembly GCA_964650005.1). GTDB lineage: Bacteria > Armatimonadota > HRBIN16 > HRBIN16 > HRBIN16 > CAZHSN01. The sequence continues at coordinate 95,421 of CAZYPZ010000015.1, forward strand.
TACCGGTGCCTGTCTCGATGGTCGGACGTCCGGTCTCGGTGATGTCCGACCCGTTGCCCGCATCGTATGACCTGAGAACACTGGGTCGATGTACGCCGGTGCGCAATCAGCTGCAGACCGAGAACTGCTGGGTATTTGGTACCTATGCATCGCTGGAGGGGGCGCTGGCTCCCGATGAGCTGTGCGATTTCGCGGAGAAGACGTTGCGAAATCGATCCCTCTATGACTGGGACAAGATCAACAACGGCGGCAACATCAACATGGCCGCCGCTCTGCTGGTTCAATGGGATGGGCCGAGCAACGAACAGGATGATCCCTTTGATGACACGGGACGTTATTCGCCGGCCGGTATTCCGGTACGCAAGCATGTCCAGCAGATCATCTGGCCGGCGGACAGGCTGAACAACCAGGACAACGCATTTATCAAGAATCTGGTGATGCAATATGGCCCCGTAGGTACGACGGTGACGTGGGATCAGAACTACTACAACGCCACGTGGGGATCGCTGTACACGCCCTATAGCGCCATGAACCACTATGTGGCAATCATCGGATGGGATGATTTGTATCCCCGAAGCCGCTTCCGGCAACAGCCTGTGGGTGATGGGGCGTTCCTGATCAAGAACAGCTGGGGCACGGGCTGGGGACAGCAGGGGTATGGCTGGGTCTCCTACTACGATCCGACCATTGGCCGGATGCTCAGCGCCTACCCAAAGCCAAGGCCGGTTACAAACTATATCAGGCGGTATGCATATGATCCGCTGGGTATGGTGGACTCTATCGGGTTCAACGGAAAGACCTCAGCTTGGATGGGCGCGTGCTTTATGACAAACTACAATGAGCTGATCGCTGCAGTCGGTTTCTATACCGTCGGCACCAACACCACATATACAGTTCAAGTACATACATTGAGCCCGGGGGCCTCATCGCCTATCGGAACCAAGGTTGCCGAAACGAGCGGCAGCCTTGTGTGGCCCGGTTACCACACCATTGCCTTGCCGAACCAGCCTGCCATCACTCCAGGGCAGCGGTTCGCCGTGGTTGTTCAATTGACGACTCCAGGCACCAGTTATCCCATTCCCATCGAAGAACCGCTCTCCGGTTATTCATCGGCCGCGCGCGCCAATCCCGGTGAAACCTTTTACAGCAGCAATGGCACATCCTGGCGCGATACTGTTTTTGACTTTCCCAATGCCAGTGTGTGTCTGCATGCGTATACACGGCCCAATGGTCCCACTCACAGTATTTTCGGGAATATCACCATGAACCAGTTCCTGGGCGACCGGCGTGAGTACCCGACAACCGTGACCGTGTTCGATCCGAATACCGGTATGAGCAGCCCTATGATGGTACAGCAGGATAGTACGGGGGCGTTCGAACTGCATTGGGTACCGGAAGGGCAATGGCAGATACTGTTCAAGATGCCGCACTTTTTGGGAATCCGGTTGCCTTTGGATGTGACCAATGATGTGCAGAATGTAGCGCTCAGCTTCATCAACGGGGATGCGGATGGCGACAACCAAGTGACGCTGTTTGATTATCTGGTGCTGGACGGGGCGTTCGGTCAAGCACACACGATGGCTGACCTGGACGGAGACGGCCAAGTGACGCTGTTTGATTACCTGATCATAGACGGCAGCTTTGGCGCCCAGGGAGGGTAGGGAGACCAACCTCGCCAGTGCAACTTCAAAGGATGCAAAACAAGACCGAAGTTACGTTGTCTGAATCACAGGATACCTTTCGGATGGGTGACCCCGGTCCGTTTGTGTTGAGCCTGTCGAATTTGGAGATTCTCCATCGTCTCAAGTAGACTACATC
>CAZYPZ010000016.1:0-94538 GCA_964650005.1 uncultured bacterium
CTCCCACTCGCCCGCATGGATCGCGCCTCCCTGTGCGGACTTGCGGATGGCGTTGAACGCATCCCGGGACATGGTCGCCGGACTGATGATCGCCGGAGCGATGCCACACGCGTCGCAGATCTCGCGGGAGACCGTGTTCAGCGGACCGGAGTGGTGTCCATGGCAGTCCAGCATCACCAGTTTTTTGAAACCCATATCCAATGCGGAGCGGACCAGATCGAACACCATATCCATGAATACACGACTGCGTATGATCAGCGTACCTGGCCACTGCTTCATGATCTGCATCGAGTAGCCATAACGGATCGTGTCCATCAGCAGGACCGGTATCTCGGGCTCCAGTTCATCCGCCAGGGCAACGCCCCATGCCTCCGCTATGCGTGCGTCGGTGTCTACCGGCAGATGCGGGCCATGCTCTTCAGTGGTGCCTATCGGTAAGATCAGCAATGCGTTTCGTTCGATGTATTGTTTCAGGTCTGGCCAGGATTGGTCACGGAATCGCGTGGGCATATGGTTTCACTCCTCTGTCGCGTGGGGATCAGGCATGCGGACCCAGGCTCCGTTTTGTGCTGACTCGGCAGCTGCGGCCAGCATGCGTTGCAGGTGTAATCCGCGCCGGATATCCGGGTCGGGTTGTCTGTCCTGTGCGATGGCATCCAGGAAGGTGTACAGGCAATGCATGTGCATTCTTGTCCAGCCGAATGAGAACTTGGGCCCTGGAAAGCCGGCCGGCGGCTCATACCGTTGAACGGTGGCGATACGGTTCCATCCCCGGGTTCCGCCCAGCGGCCGCTCCGGGGCGTCCAAGCTGTATGCTTCCAGATAGTTCGGGTCCATGCTGTTGAACCGCACGGCGCCGCGCGTTCCGCAGATCTCGATGCGCAGTTCGTCTTCGGCTCCGGTGGCAATTTTGGTGACCTCAAGGGTGCCCAGACCTCCATCCGCCAGGCGTACCAGCATGACCGATTGGTCCTCCGCCTCTACAGGAGTCGGTGCGCCATCCGGACCGGGACGGGTGGGATACAACACGCGGTTCACCGTAAGGCACTCCACAACCGGACCCGTCAGCCAGTCCACCAGGTCCAGCAGATGCGATCCCAGGTCCTGCAGGACACCGCCTCCGGCCGACTTCAGCTGCTTCCATCCCATTTTCCGGTGCGGATCCACGCTGCCGCTATGCAGATAGTCCGCCTTCAGGCTGGTGACATCGCCCACAAATCCCTGCTCGATCAGCTGTTTAGCGCGCAGGGCCGGCGGCGAGAAACGGTTTTGTAGAGTCACCTGACCTTTCCCTTTCCAGCCGGAAAGCGCGTTCTCCACGGCTGTGATCTCATGGGGGTGCACGACCAACGGTTTGTCACAGTAGATGTGCTTACCGGCTTCCATGGAGGTCAGCAGCTGTTCGCAGTGTTGGTCGTTGGGTGTGCAGATGTGGATGATGTCGATGTCATCACATTGACACAGTTCCCGCCAGTCAGTGGTGCCAAATTGGAAACCTGCCTGTTCCACCGCTTTCTGAGCGGTCTCAGTACGGCTCGTCGCCACACCCACCAGCCGGGTGCGCACCGGCGCCGGGTCGTAGAACAGGGGTATGTTCAGATGGCAATAGGTATGTACCTTGCCGATAAAGCCGAAGCCGATGACCCCCACACCCAGTGTTTTCATATGGGATCTCCTTCCGTGATTGTCTCCAAGGTAGAACGAAAACCGGCCTGGGTTGACTGGTACAGATCCTGACGGACCTGAAGATAGCGCTCGTATAAGGCCCGATAGATGGCATGCTGGGCGGCGCGCGGTTCAAACCTGCCTGCCGGATGATACCATGCCGAGGCGGCTTCCTGAGCGCTCTTGAACAGCCCGGTGCAGGGGGCAGCCAGTATGGCCGCGCCCAACGATGCGGCGTCTGAGCATGCGGGCCGTTCTACCGGCACGTTCAACAGGTCGGCCTTAATCTGCAACCACAAGTCGCTGCGAGCTGCACCGCCCAGAGAACGAACAGGACCCAGCGTGACACCCAGGTCCTCGACGGCCTGCAGACACTCCTGCAGCATGAACGCACAGGACTCAATCACCGCTCGAATCAGATGAGCGCGGGTATGTCCCAACGTCAGGCCCAGAATCGCTCCGCGGGCGTCGGTCAGAAAGTCGGGTGTTGCGGTGCCGGCGAAGTGAGGCAACACAGTCAGGCCTCCAGCGCCCGGCGGCACGGTGGCGGCCTCTTCCATCAGCCGCTCATAGGGCGCCTCCGGCCACACCAGATCGCGCAGCCACTTGAGCACCACCGCTGATGTTGGCGTGAACGGCAATGCATATCCATACGGTTCGATGGGATGCAACCCGGACAAAAGGCGCGCATCGATCTTCATGGTTTCTGTGGTGGTGACAACCGCCAATGCGGTGCCGGTGGTCTCGGTGGTGATCCCCGGGGCGGTATTGGCAGCCCCCAACGCGCCGCTCAACTGATCGTTGGTTCCGGTGCAGACCGGAATGCCCGCCGTCAGGCCCAGTTCCTGGGCTGCCCGATGGCTTAGCCCCCCCGCGACTGTCCCCGACGGAACGACCCGAGGCAAGATAGAGGCATCGTACCCGGCATGCGCTACCCAATCTCTGCGCCAGTCGTGAAGAGTGACATCATACATCCCCGAAGCTTGTGCGGTCACCTGGTCAGTAACCGCTTCGCCGGTCATTCGGTAGATCAGATAATCGGGCAAACAGAGAAGGCGGCGGGCTGTATGCGTCTCGGGGCAATACCGATGCAGCCAGGCCAGCATGAACAGCGTCAGGCCGGGCAGAACATCCGGATATCCGGTCGCCCGATGGTATACCGCGTTGCCGCCCAACCAATCGCGCCACACATCCAACAGCTCGCGGGCCCGATTGTCCACCCAGATCATCGCGGGATACAACGGTTGGTCGGCTGCATCCAGCAGCACGAAGCTCTGTCCCTGAGAACTGAAGCCGATGGCGGCGACTTCACCGGGACACTGCCTCTGTACCGATTGACAGCCGGAAACAGCCGCCTGCCAGTACCGTTCCACGGGCATCTGTGCCCAGTCAGGTCGGGGAGAATCGGGAGTATACTCTTCGGTATGCAGCGCTCGGATCCGCCCTTGAGCATCGATCAAGGCGGTCTTCAATGCGGTGGTACCGATATCAAACGTCAATATGTGCATCGAATCACACCGAAACCATCCATTTAGGCAGTCAGATACTGTATTTTAACACTGTGACCACGTCAAATACGAACGGAGGCGGCGCCATGGCCAGACTGGATGACGTACTGTTGCAGGACCCGGAGCGGACCCGAATCCTAGCCCAAATACAGGCACAATGCAACGAATGGGGAATTGTACTGCCGGATGTAACCCCATATCCCATTCATTTTGGACTCGGTCGTTTTCATGAGATCGGTGAAACGGAGTTCTGGATTGCCAATGAGGCGGAGGCGGGTTACTGCGGCAAGTTCCTGTTCGTGTTCGAAGGACAGACCTGCCCGATGCATTATCACCGGGTGAAGCATGAAACCTTCTACATTGTGAAGGGCGCTGTGACGATGTGGGTGGGCGACACCTCGCGCGAAATGAAGGCAGGAGACGTGCTGGTGATGCCCGTGGGTACGCGCCACCGGTTTACCGGCCTTCGCGGACCGGCGCTGGTGCTGGAGGTCTCGATGCCCTCGATCCCCAACGACAGCTTTTTCGATGACCCGGAGATCGGCATCTTATGAGCGGTTGATCAGCTCGTTCAACAGACGACGCACCGTGGGTGCGGTTCGCTCCACGAACAGACGGGTCAGCTCTTCGCCGTACGCCCGTGAGGCCAGTCGCGCATCGTCTCCAATGATCCCATCCTGATGCGGGTCAGTATCGCGGTCATCCGGCAGTTGGCTCACGTCTGAAAGGCCCGGGTCGAAGTACATGGTGTATGATGTTTCACCACGCGCCGCATGATTTGCCGGCAGTCGGTCCGGGTCGGGTTCCCAGTCGGCGATGCACAAGACGCGCATATCGGAATGGTCGCGTGCGAACGCATCGCAGGTATCACGCAATACCTGCATATGTGCAGCGCCGTAATGACCGGTGAGCAGCACGATCACCCGGAACCCTTCATCGCCGAGTTCGCCCAGTATATCGCGACAGGCTGCTGCGACGGTGGAAGGCTGAAACTCAAGGCAGAGAGGGAAGCGGTAAACCGGTTTCATGGTGCCAGTACCCATGAAGACAGGCGGCAACACCACGCCTCCGGTCTCTTGGGCCAGGGCAGCGCAGAGGCCATGCGCTTTCAAACCGTCAACACCCAGAGGATTATGCACACCGTGCCATTCGATTGCTCCCCAGGGGATGTAGGCAACCGGGTTGGCCGCACGGATTTCGCAGACCTGATCAGGCCTGAGACGCTCCAAATATCCCCATGTCAGCATCGCTCACCTCCGGTTGTGCGCATCTTTCACCTTTACCCCATTATACATGCCTGTGAAGGTGCATCAACTTGAAGGAAACAGCGCCATACAAAGTGAATCCTTTACATTAACGCCGCCACGTCCAAATCCGCAGGAGCAGTATCCGCATGTCCCTTCCCCGTCACGCAACCCACGAATCGTTGGCCATAAAGATCCAACCGGTGGTGAAACGCCAGGAGTACTTGGATGCCATGACATTCCAAGCCAATCGGCGCCCGCTGTTCACTGAGATCTTCGGCCCGCTGATCGGGTTGAAAGAGGAGTGGGCCGAGCAGGAAGCCACCTCAGCGGAACTGGACCTGTCGGCGTTCCGGTACCGGGCGCCCATGCGTGCATCCATACCCGTGCAGACCGGGTGGATCGGAGGCGCGCCTGCCCAGCTGCTGGAGGAGACCGAACGCCACCAGTTGATCCGGGACTCAATGGGACGCACGCTGAAGTTATGTAAAGGGTATGCCACCTTGCCGCTGCCGCTCGATTATCCGGTCAAGACCATGGATGACTGGCTGCGGCTCAAACCTCATTACCTGTTTTCTGAAGCCCGCTTGGCCGGTGACTGGGAACGTACGACGCAGGAGCGGCTGTCGGATGGGTGTGCCACAGTGGTGGGGATTCCGGGCGGATTTGACGAGCCGCGGCAGCTGATGGGTGAAGAGGCGCTGTGTGTGGCTTACCACGAACAGCCCGAACTCATACATGACATGCTGGAGACATTGGCAGACACCGCATTTCGGGTGCTCGAGCGGGTTTCGGCATCGGTACAGGTGGATGAACTGACCGTTCACGAAGACCTGGCGGGTAAAAGCGGCCCGCTGGCCGGTCCTTCACAGATCCGGGAGTTCCTGAAACCCTACTATCGTCGCGTCTGGGACATGCTTCAAGATCGCGGCGCCCGGCTGTTCAGTCAGGATTCTGACGGAAACATGAACCCGGTGATAGAACCGTTTCTGGAGTGCGGCGTGAACGTGATGTATCCGATGGAGCCTGCGGCCGGCATGGATATCGTGGCGGTGCGCCGTCAATACGGCGCCCGGCTGGCGTTCCTGGGAGGGATCGACAAGCATGTGTTGCGACGCAGCACGGCAGAAATCGACGCCGAACTCGAATACAAGCTTCCCCCGATGGTGCGCACCGGCGGATGCGTTCTGGCGCTGGATCACCGGATACCGAACGGAACACCGCTCGCGGCCTACCGGTACTACATCCGTCGAGTCTGGGAGATACTGGATGCCGAGGCCGCCCGGCTGTAAGCGACCTCAGTGTTTCTGTCCGCCTGACTGTCCGTAATGCACCTCAATGACCAGTCGTCCCGTCGGATTGGCGATTGTCACGATCTCCCGCTGGGGGTCAAAGCGCTTCCAGGGGCGGCCGTTGACGGTCACGGAACGCATGGGGGCCGATTCCGGATGTCGAAGACGCAGCAGTATCCGCTTGGGCTGTTTCCGGTAAGGTACATCGATTTCAGCACGTACGTAACCGTTGTTTACGTGAGACGTGATCGTATAGGCGACTGTTCCGAAGTATGATGGCGCATTGGCTACGGCTATCGTTCTGCCCGACTCCAGCCAGGAGCGGGGTGTGGCGCGGGCCAGCCACAGTGTGTTGTCTTCCTCCATGACCAGCATGTTACGCATGTTTTCACAGAACCAGCCCGCGGTCCCATTGTCAGGAGCGTCACAGGGCGCATATCCCCCCAAATGCCAGTGCTCCCACAGTCGGCCGTCGCTGCCGGTCATCGTGGCATAGGCGTTGAAAAAGAACCGCAGGAAGTTTGGCACGTCGTCCTGAAGCAGGAACAGGTTGGCGTTGTGTGAGGCTTTGGGCAGAATCACAAACGGCGTCCAGAACCAGGTGTCCTCGGCGCTGAGACCGCGCGCTGCCCGACGGGGGGCCGCATCGGCCACGAGTTGCTCACTGACGCCCATCTCCTCCATCAGGTCGAGCGTGTCTGTCAGCCGACGGTCGGTGGCCGGTATCGCTCCGAAGGGTTCACCCAAAGGCAACGCCCCCATGAACTTGTCGGTATCCGGGAACTGCGGCGCTCCCAGTTCCGGTCCGGTCAGGCCCCGGGCGTACGCCATCCGCGGCAGATACAGGTGGTACGCCCCATCGTCACCTCGGCGGACAGGCGCCAGAACGGCCTCCCGGTGTACCACACTGCGAAGATCCCGCCGGAACGCTTCTGCCTCATGTTGGTACTTGTTTCCAATTGACATGCCCAGATCTGACAGTACGTCTGCAAATCGCTGCAGTCCCTGCAACGCCAGTGCATTATCCACGTAGTACCACCGCCAGTCACATGCCGGCAGCGCGTAGTCTCCCAACATGCAGGGGGGCATCAATCCGGCGACAAACAGCCGCGATCGGTTTGGAATATAGTTCATGTAGGTTTTGCGTTGTCGAATGATCCAGTCTGCGGCCCGTTCGAGGCGGGGTAGATGTTTGATGAACCAGTCTGTGTCACCGCTCAGGAAGTACCGTTCGGCCATCGACAGCAGCAGGCGTCCGGTGGATGCGTGCGTGCCGTCGTGACTGTAACCCATGTCGTGACGCATCGATGTAGCCCTTTCGAGTGCGCCGTTACCATCGCGGTAGTCGCCGTCGGGTTTCGCGCCCGGCTCTTTGAGAAAGTGTTTGTAGACCGCTTCCGCCTCCGCGCGCAGACCGATCATCTCCATGGCGCGTGTCACGCGGGCGACTTCAAAGGCCAAACCGCCCCACATATGCCGACCGCGCAACTGATGAACGGCCGTTCGCCAGGCGTCAGACCATCGACGGTCCGATACTTCGACACGCATCGCAGGTGAAGGCGTATCCGGAAAGGGCGGAACCGGTGTGTCTGGCGGGCAGGTCCACAAACGGACCTCACGCATCAGTTCATCCCAGGATGAGGCCTCACGATGCTGCCGTGTCCGGAGGCGCAGGCTGGACTTGCCAGATGCTTGAATTTGATTGACACATGCTTCTGCCGTCCGGGTCTCCTTGGCGAGCCTTACCAGCAGGTGGTGTGTGGGGACGTATACGGGACCTTTCAACACATCCGCTAGCCGTACCGTCACGCCATTCTGCCCTTGCCAGATGGTAATCCGACTGTCATGTCCCGGCCGGTCTTGCGAGGCGCCGGCGACCGAGACTGCGATGGCGCGCATCCCGCCGTGCTCCAACTGCACTGCCTGTTGTCCGATGATCACCGTCTGAGACTGTTTGCCCAATCGTTGTACCGGACCGATTACCGCAGTATGACCGGTGATCCTGCGGTTGCCGGCAGGCGCATCGGAAAGCCAGTCGATCCGAAGATCATACCGGCGCCAGTGGCCCAGATCGGGACCGGTAATGGCGATCTTCGGCACTGTGAGTGGTTCCGATTTGCTGGTGAAGATCGCAATCATCTCCGTTGCTGCCGGCACGCGGGCGTTATACGATGAGTCCATCAGATCCGACGGATCGCTGCGATACGTCCAGACGTGTCCGTCCTCGGATACTTCAGGAGGCCCCATGATGCGGTCGACTGTCCAGCCGAACCAGCCGAACGAGGTGGGATAGGAGCGCACCTCGACCGCCTCCACCGGGGGAACTGGGCGATTGGCCGGCCAGGTTACGATGACTGAATAGTTGTTCAATCCGCCGATCCAAAGCAGGCCGGCCGTGAGCCTGCCTTTGGGTTTCGCCGGCAGAGGCGTCAGGATATCGGGCATGTCGTAATGGATGCTCTTCAGCTGGTTGGGAGGCAGGACTTCGCGTGCGGTGCGGTAGATATTGTCTATCCGTTCCAGCCGTCTCGGTATGAAGTACGCCTCCGGTTGCTTTTGAACGCGCACGTCCGCACGCCAGAGGAACGCCCAAGGCGCGATATCTACCGGTTGGCCCAGGCAGGACTCAACGGCAAGCGGGTCTTTTATCTGCATCGGGATCCCTCCTCGAGCGGCAGTCGATGCCGCTCAAACGATGAAGTCCAGCGGGTTTGACTCCCGCTCAGCAATTGCTGTTATCATTCCCCATCCGCTGCAGGCAGACCTGCAGGAAGACTGTGTACACGTGCCGTATCGGGATCGGTACACTATGGTCGACGGATAGAAATCGGAGGTGACGCATGCCCATCCAGTGGTCTGACAGTCTGGCTATTCATGTGCCTGTGATTGATCGCCAACATCGCGAACTGATCCAGCGTGTCAATGCCCTGCTGGAAGCCATGGCGCGTGGCGAGGGGAAACACGAGATCCAACGCACGATGGCCTTTCTGAAGAGTTATGTGGTGTCACATTTCGGAGCCGAGGAGGTGCTGATGGGGCGCAGCGGATATCCGGGATCGGCCAGCCACAAACGGGAGCATGCCGATTTCATTCGCACTGTCAGCGCCTTGGAACAGAAACTGGCTTCTCAGGGCGAAACGCTGTCACTGGTGATGGAAACACAGCGTCTATTGGGTGACTGGCTGGTACGCCACATAGGGAACGTCGATCAGCAGTTGGGCGAACACCTTCACGCAACGGGTTTGGCAGCCGAATGACGGCAAAACCGGTGGTACCGAGCGGCATACCCGCGCTGGACAACCTGGTGCAGGGGTTGCGGCTGGGCGACAATGTGGTCTGGCAGGTCAACAATCTGCAGGATTACATCCGCTTCACCAGGCCGTTGGTGGACCGGGCCGTGGCCGATGGCCGCCATGTGGTGTATCTGCGATTCGCGCCGCACGAACCGGTGATCGAGCCCTCGCCGCAAGTCGAAACGATCGTGCTGGATCCTCAAGTGGGGTTTGACCCGTTCAGCCGCGACGTACACCGTATCATCGAGGAACGCGGACCGGGCGTGTTCTACGTCCTCGACAATATCTCCGCGCTGGTGGCCGAGTGGGCTACGGACGAACTGCTGGCCAACTTCTTCCAGGTCACCTGTCCGTACCTGTATGAGATGGACACGGTCACCTACTTTGCGCTCTCGCGCGGACGTCATGCCGATTCCGCGATTGCCCGTATTCGGGATACCACCCAGTTATTGTTGGACGTCTACCACGCAGACGGACAGATGTACGTGCATCCTCTGAAAGTGTGGGACCGATACAGCACCAGTATGTTTCTGCCGCACGCGGTGCAGGGTGAGGACTGGATGCCGCTGAACCAGAGCGCCGACGCTGCCACGGTGGCCGCCACGTCCCGACGGAGTCCGCTGAGGCGGCCAAGCGGCGAACTGGCCCCTTGGGAAGCGGTCTATGTGCAGGCGGAAAAACTGGAGGCGGAAGATCAACCGGGATCTGAACCCACTCATGAAGTGCTGGCGCTGCGCGAAGAGATGGCGCGGCTGCTGCTGGGGTCGCAAGGACAGCTCAGCCGTATGGCTTCCCGATATCTGAGGCTGCCCGATCTGCTGCTGGTTCGGGACCGGGTGATCGGCAGCGGACGGATTGGCGGCAAGTCGGCCGGAATGTTGCTCGCGCGCGCGATTTTGAAACAGGCCGGCACGGTGCAAGGCGTGTCTTTCGACAGCGTGATGGTGGAACACGACTCGTTCTACATTGGCTCGGACGTGTTTTTCACGTTCCTGGTAACCAATAACCTGTTCCGCTTGCGGCTGCAGCTGACACGCGATTCCCATATCACACGTGACGAGTTCAGCGAGGTGGAAGCGCGCTTCCTGGAGGGACGGTTCCAGGAGCCGGTGGTGGAACAGTTCCGGAACATGCTGGAGTACTACGGTCAGGCGCCCATCATCGTCCGCAGCAGCAGTCTGTTGGAGGATGGGTTCGGAAACGCGTTCGCGGGTAAGTACCGCAGCGAGTTCTGTGTCAATCAGGGCGATCCCGAGAGTCGGCTTCAGCAGTTCATGAATGCCGTGAAACTCGTGTACGCCAGTGCGCTGAATCCCGATGCGTTGAGCTACCGGCGAAAGCGCGGTTTGGGGGATAGCGATGAGCAGATGGCGATCCTGGTCCAGCGCGTATCCGGCGCCATCCACGGAGATCTGTTCTTCCCGACGCTGGCGGGGGTGGCGTTTTCGCGCAACCTGTATGCCTGGAGTACGCGCATCGATCCGCATCGCGGGGTGGTTCGGCTGGTCTACGGGTTGGGCACCCGGGCGGTCGACCGCGTAGGGGCCGACTATCCCCGTATGGTGGCGCTCAGCAATCCTCAGCTGCGTCCGGAGGTGGGCGCCCGCATCGCCCGGTATTCTCAGAAACTCGTGGATGTGCTGCATCTGCCGGAGAACCGGCTCTGTGCGGTGCCGGCGGCAGAGGCGTTGTCCGCGCCCGACCAGCCCTATCTGCATCTGTTGGTGTCTACGCTGGAGAATGGCGATGTGATGGATCCCGTGACGAATCACATTCAGGCTCCGCCCTCCCGCATGGTGATTACCTTCAACAACCTGATCCGCAACACGCAGTTCACGGCCATTATCGATGCGATGCTGGTGACCCTCGAGGCGGCCTACGGGCGTCCGGTCGACACGGAGTTCACCGCATTCACTGATTCACGGGGCCGTATCCGGATCAATCTGCTGCAGTGCCGCTCCCTGCATATCCCGGGCGCTTCGGCGCCGGCTGCGGTACAACGGATCCCATCCGACCATGTGCTGTTCCGGACAAACCGCATGATGTGCGGCGGAGAGGTGCAGGACGTCCGGTGGTTGCTGTATATCGACCCACGCCGATATGCGCAACTGGATATCGACCGGAAACGCTCACTGGGGCGCGTGGTGGGACGTGTGAACGAACACCCCGATGTGGTGGCCGGACAGATCGTGATGATGGGTCCGGGCCGGTGGGGCAGCAGCAACATCGATCTGGGGGTCAACGTGGGCTACGCCGATATCGATAACGCGTGTGTATTGGTCGAGTTGGCGCGCGAAGAGGCGGGTCATGTGCCCGAAGTATCCTATGGCACCCACTTTTTCCTGGATCTGGTGGAGTCCGGCATCGTGTTTCTGGCGGTCTATCCCGACTCGCCGGACAGCGACTATGCGGAAGCGTTTTTCACGCGCGCGCCCAACGCGCTGCTGTCGCTGGTGCCGGAGGCCGAGGCGTTCACCGACGTGCTGCAGGTGATCGATATCCCGCAGTGCAGCGCAGGCGCACACCTGCAGCTGATCGCCGATGCGGCAACGCAGCAGGCGGTCGCCTGGCTGGAATAGCCCGGTATCTCGAGGACTTACAGCTGTCCTTTGAACCGGAATTGCTGTATGCTTCCCGGTATCGCGCCATCCAGACGCGCCATGCCGCCATCCAGATCGTATACGCGCCGCGTGATGGCGTAACTGTCGTTCACGAAGCACTCGAGCATTGACCCGTCAATGAACACGCGCAGGCGCACCGGTTGGGCGCCATCGATGCGGCAATGCTCGCGTACCCATTCCGACTGAGGGGTGGCCAGTACGACCTGTCCTGCCGCGGGACGCACAATCAAACGGTAACTGCGGCCATCGGTTTGTTCGCGGATATACAGCGTCAGTTCACCGCCTGGCGGCGTCATGGCGGTACACTCCAGCATGCCGTCCCCGGTCAGTCGCAGGCGATCCGGAGCGGCGTCCGCCGGCTTGGAGAGAATATCCCGGTTTCGGGCGATTGCCTCGCGTGCGGGCCGGCAGTGCAGCTCTCCATCAGGCCCGGCCGTCAATTCGCGCGGCAGGCACATGAACCCTCCCCATGACAACACTCCCATCCCTTTCACGGCTTCATCGGTCTGCCCGGGACCATCCCAAGCCCAGCCGACCCAGATGTGCCGCCGTCCGTCGAACATGCGCTTGCCTGCATACACGCCGGGATAGTCGATCACCGAGTGTGCCGGTAGCCGGAACGGTCCGGTTGGTGAAGGTCCGGAGACATATCGGCCGCCGCCGATCAGGTACCAGGTTCCATCGATCTGGAACAGGTCCGGGCACTCTTCGCCCAATCCGCCCTCCACCGGAGGCAGGGCGGTCCAGTGCTTCAGGTCATGGGAGACAAGCAATCCCTGTACGGCACGCCCTGTGTCATCGGGAGAGCCGGGCGACTTGGCGTCCGTGGCGATCACCAGCATCATCCAGGCGCGCTCGGCCGCGTTCCAGAACACATAGGGATCTCTCCAGTTTCGGACGCGTTTATTGGCGTAGTAGAGTCCATCGGGGCCCAACTCGAAGGTCGGGTCCTTTCGCCAACGGATCAGGTCCCAGCTGGTGGCGTGTCGGATCACCTCCAACGCCTGCGGATTGTTGGGATTGTGCCCGGTGTAAAAGATGTGGAACGTACGCCGATGTTCCACGACGCACCCGGTGAACATGTGCCCGCCATCCGGGCCGTCCGGTCGCCCGTCGGACTGCAACGCGACGGGCAGCTCGCGCCAGTGCAGCAGATCGCGCGACACGATATGACGCCAGGGTACCCGTCCGGCATCGCCCTGCAGGTAAAAAACATGGTATTCGCCGTTCCAGAAGAAGGGGATCGGGTCCGCGAAGTTGCCCGTCGATGGGCGGTAATGGAAGTGGGACTTCCAGCGGCGTCCCGCAGGGGTGCTCATGTAGGCGCCGACACCGTCCAAATACAGTTGATCGTTGCGAATGACTGCTCCGCCGTGCAACTCGCCGTCCGGAAACGTGCCTTCCAGATCACAGCAGCTTCCCCCCTCGAAGGTCCAGCGAGCCAGCGGTCTGGGGCCGGATGTGGATCCGGGCCGCAACTGGGCCACCTCCACCGCGGTGAGCGCGCGGTCATACAGGCGAACTTCATCTACCACACCGGCGAAGTGGGCGCTTGGAATACCTGACATGGCCTTGTGACGCAGCCCGACCAATACACAGCTGCCGCTGCCAAAGCGGGCTGGCGGGTTCAGCATCTGGTACTCGCTGATGCGGCGCCCGTTCCGGTACACAGTGACTGTGTCGCCCTGATAGGTTACGGCCACCTGGATGAAACTGGATGTGCTGGTCTCGACCGGTACGGCGGACTGATCGGTCTGTGTCCGACGGAACATGTCGCTTCCGGCCATCCAGACCCCTTCACGGCGTTCTCCAAACACGATCGAGTCGAACATATCGGCCTGTTCCAGGGTGAGCACCCCACCGCCACGCTGATTCAACGACATCGGTTTCACCCAGGCCACCAGCGTCTTGTCACCGATATCGGGCAGATGCGGATACGCAACCACATGAGGGCTGCCTGCTTGTCCGCTGCGCGTTCCACCGAGTGCTGTCATCGGGTCCTCCTGACCCCGGTCCCGACGGACCACCTGTCAGAGCCGGGGCTATTTGACTGCCGTAATGACCTGGGTATCTGTGACAACGCCACTGGTGAGCGGACCCTTTCGCGCATGCACGTAAAGCCGCAGAAAACCCTGGTAGGGACGGTATTGCCGCTTCTCCGGATCGTACTGCTGCGGCAACGCCGACTCCGGTACCAGTAGCGTGTACTGCCCTTTGTTGCTGTTCTTGAGCGTGACGCTCCAGGCGGGCGTCGGCACGCCATCCACCCGTACTTGGGCGCCGTCGATCGGCTCACCGGAGTTGTCGAGCAGGCGCACTTGAATGAACAGCATGCCCAATACGCGCCTCACCACACAGGACATGCCCATATGTCCGTTCATCCGCACGCCTGCCGCAGCCACTTTTTCCCAGCGCGATGTGCGGTACGCCTCACGGGCCATCGTTTCATACTGGTTGGATGCCGGCGTATCGGCCTGACGGGAGCGCCAGATACCCATGGCGCTGTTGATAGCCTGCATCCGCATCTCGGCCTGCGCCCGTTCGGTAACGGCCTCCAGATAGACAAACACCGCACCGTTGGGGGCCAACGCAATAGACCCTTCCAGTCCGGAGCCTTTCCACGCGCCCGGTTCCAGCGGCGCCGACCCCCGGTACCGCACGGCGTGCAGCTGGTAGCGCCTCACCATGGGGCGCAGATCGACGCGCGCGGTCAGTTCGGTACTGCTGTGGTTGATCAGCACCAGCCCAAGGTTCAGGCCGTCGCTCAGCAGATAGGATTGTATGGCCTGCGACGGCTCCACGGGCCGGTCATACCGCAGCCTCACTTGACGTACGCCGTCCACCGGTACTCCGTCCAATAAGGCCGGTTGGCCCGGCAAGTTGGCCGGCTGTATCGTCCACCAGGCCAACGTCAACGGTCCCGTTCCCGGGTCGGCGATCATCTCCACAACAATCAGGCTGTCGGCAGGCAGCGGCTGTGGCAGGTTCAGGCGGTGCCAGGCGCAGTCGGCCGCCCCCGGACCGACATGCCGTTCGGCCAGTGTTTCGTTATTGTCTGAGCGGCGTACTCTCAGGGTGAAGCCCACCTCGGGCGACTTCGCGAACGTGGGAACCGGGATCTCCACCGCGGTGAGCCCGTCATACTGAGTGCGGACAACCTGAGCCAGGATATGACCTTCCAGCAGTTGGTCGGCCTGTTGCGTACCGCCTGCAGGCGCCACCAGTTGAGTGGTCTGCAACCGGGCATCGCCCGACGCGCCGATACGGGCGAAACCGACGCGCTGAACCAACTGAATCAGCAGCGGCTGCAGTTGGGAGGTGCCGGCTGTAATCAACACGCCCTTTCCCTGCGGCGTCTCGCGGATCGGGGCGTCCCCTTCGGTGACGCGAACCAGCGTGCCACCCGATTCCAGATACCGGTTCAATTCGGCATCCACTTCGGGGTCTTTCAACGGGTTATCGTAATCCAGCACAACCGAATACTGTTCAGCCTCGCCGCGCAGGATCAGCCTGTCGGACAGGTAGACCTTGGGCAGATGGCTGCGGATGCTCTCGACGTGCAGCGCCCGCCATGCCGGGCGGTACCCCAGCATGGCCCAAGTGGCGTGCGAGCGGTACACAGCCACAGCAGGTCGTACCGGCTGCATGCCGGCGGTGTAGGGCGCCAGCAGTCGCATCTCCGTCAGCAGCCGCCGGATTTCCGGCTCCGCATCGGTGCCTCGGATGCCCCACTCTCCATCGGGAAGCGAGCCGGACCACTGGACGATGCCCAGATGCCAGGCGCCGGCGCCCAGTGTTTCGTATACATACCGTCGGGCTGCGGCCGGTGTGTAGCTCTTGCCGCCTCCGCGCGCGCCATCCACCGCATGGTAGTATGCCAGGCGGTTGGGGCAGTAGACTTTCCCAAAGGGTAACAGCGTTTCGATGTACTCCCGGTTGAAGAAGCCGCTGTCATCTTCGTACATGATCTGGCCGGTTTCGGCGCCGTCAGACACCGCATCATACAGCTCGGGATTCCATCCCATCGCCGCGTATTTGATGCCGGAGAAGATGTCGCCATGATTGCATGTCAACGCGGGTCTCGAGGTGTCATCGGCGGTGCGGAACGCTTGATAATGCCACGCAAACCGTTCGGCCATCGCGTCAAAACGGAAATCCAGCCAGTCGCGCCAGGATTGATCCAGGGAAGGCGCTCGGGGCGCATCGACCGCTGCCCACGTCTCCCACTTGCTGTTCCAGGCCTTGTTCAATGCCGCCAACGTGGAGTAACGTACCTTCAGCCAAGCCCGGAAGTGATCCAGCGAGAGCGGACTGTAGTCGGTCCATCGGCTCGGGTCCGAATAGGTGTGGTACAGGCTCTCGCCCCCCATGATCCAATAGGGGATGTTGGGCTCGTCTCTCAAGGCGCGGACACTGTCGCGAATGAAACGGGACGTGCCGGACACGATCGCCGGATGTTCTAGTCCGGGCGCGGCGACCATCTTACCGAACAAGCCGCCCGTAATCAACTTGCCGTGTTGATCCCGCTGTAATCCCGAGTCGATTTGGTCCAGAAACCAGGTTGGCAGGTAGGGAAACGCTGCATTGTTCCAGTTGCCGATGGTGCCCGGGGCGTACAACCCCAGGTTGGCCATCATGCGCACCTCGGTAGGCCCCAGCAATACGGCATTCATCTGTTCCACAGGACTGACCAGCGCGTTCCACCGGTTCTTCTGAAGCAGCTCGCACACGAAGTCCATACCGGGCAGAGGTATGCCACCGATAGCGGCGCCCCCTTTCGGCAGCGGATCACCGCTGCGCGCCCACCAGAGAATGCGTGTACCAGTGGGCAGTTTCAGTGTCAGCCGATAACTGCCGGCTCGTTGCGGTCCGGTCATGGCACGGGCAAATGCATTGTCGGTGACGCGCGGCCAGGTTCCCTTGGCGACTTCCCGATATCCCAGGGGATCGCGGCGCTCCAGCGACCAGGCGCAACCGCTGTCTGTACTCGTCATGGTGGCTAGGTAAGGCGCCACCCCGTCGAACGGTTTATCCGTCTCGAATGTCTGGGATAACTGCTCCGTGACGGTGATGGGGATGCCGGACACGCCGAATGGCTGCCCCGGTGCGGCGATCGGGTCCCACATGCGCCCGAACGAGCCGGTGTTCGCGTCTGTCAGCGCCACCTCTTTCCAGTCGGCGTCGCGTTCCACGAATGGGAAGCCGGTGTACTCCAGCGGATGGCGTACGAGCGCTTCGCTCTGTGGCGCCAACGTGGTGGGTATGGGCAATGGATATGCCCAGCCTCCTGTCGCGGTCAGCAGCAGTATGGCGATTTCGAAGAGGTTCCGTCGCAGCATGTACACTCCCGGGCGGGCGACCCCGCACACTTCCATTATGCCCGCCGATAGGACCGCTAAGCCTACTGGCCGAAAAGCTCCTGTGTCTCTTTTACCCCGCTTTGGAATGAAGCCATCTCATCCTGCAGGCCCTGAAGCGCTTCGCGCAGCCGGTCCACCGGATCCATATTCTGACCGACGGGGCCGCGCATCCGTTGCAGACGATCCGCCAGGTGCTCCAGCTCCAGTATCCAGGCCTCCACGGTGCGCTCGGTGTCGTACACCTGGTTCAGCATCCGTTGGCGCTGAGCGGCGTCTTCGTTGAAACGCGCCAACGTATCCCGATAGGCTGCCTCCAGCGCATGTTCTCGACGCCACCCGTGCCAGCCGGCCATCACGGTGCACCACAACCGCCACAGCATCCGGTCCGGTGGCAGCGCCCGCAGCAGCCGGTCCATCGAGAGCAGGTGATCATACAGGCCGTTTCGCGCATTCTCGAGGTGATCGGGCATCTCCTGCAGACAGCTGCGCCACTCGGGAGACAGCGACCGATAGACATAACGAAGCGCCGAGAACCGCTCCTGGACGCGTTTCCAGAGGCGCCGCGGCCGCGCGTGCCTCAACCGGCGTGATCGCCAGTACAGGTAACGCTGCCACAGCGAAAGCGGCATGACGAACCGCCTACAAGGCCGGACGGGGGAACGCACCCCGAGCGGCTTCATAAGCCAGCGCATACTCACAGAGTGCGCGTTCTTCCCAAGGGCGACCGATCAGCTGTACGCCGACGGGAAGACCGTCAGCCAGTCCGCAGGGCACGGATATCGCCGGCAACCCGGCGATGTTCACCGGAATGGTGCAGATGTCGTTCAGCTTCATCGCCAGCGGATCGTCGGCATTCTGACCGATCGGAAACGCCGTGGTGGGCGCCGTAGGAGTGACCAGCATATCGACCTGTTCGAAGGCCTGATCGAACTCCCGGCGGATCAGCGTGCGTACTTTCTGGGCTTTCAAATAGAATGCGTCATAATACCCTGCAGACAGCGCATAGGTGCCGATCATGATCCGTTGCTTGACCTCATCACCGAACCCCTCGGCGCGCGTCTGCTCGGTCAAATCGGTATGGCCGCCGGAATGATCCGCCCTGCAGCCGTACTTCACACCGTCATATCGCGCCAGGTTGCTGCTGGCTTCGGAAGGCGCCAATACGTAGTAGCAAGCCAGTCCGTAGTCGGTACAAGGCAGGCTGACATCCACCAGCGTGGCGCCCTGTGCCTCCATCAGTTTGGCGGCGTCCATCACGCTGGTGCGTACCGCATCCGAGATGCCGGCGCCAAAATACTCCTTGGGTAAACCGATCCGTCGTCCGGTCAACGCGCCGGATCGAAGGGAGTCCAGATCATCCGACGAGAGATCCACACTGGTGCTGTCGCGTCGGTCCTTGCCGCAGATGGCGCGCAACAGCGTTGCGCAGTCTTGAACTGAGCGGGCGACAGGTCCTATCTGATCCAGCGACGATGCATAAGCGACAAGCCCATATCGGCTGACGCGCCCGTACGTGGGTTTCATGCCCACCACGCCGCAGTATGACGCCGGCTGACGGATGGAGCCGCCGGTGTCCGAGCCTAACGCCGCGGCGCAGAGCCCCGCGGCGACAGCGGCCGCAGAACCGCCGCTGCTGCCTCCGGGCACGCGGCTGGTGTCCCAAGGATTTCGGGTGACGCCCATCGCCGAATTCTCCGTGGACGACCCCATGGCGAACTCATCCATGTTCAGTTTGCCCAGAAACACCGCGTGCTGGGCGCGCAACTGTTCGATCACGTGCGCGTCATACGGCGGTATAAACCATTCCAGAATGCGTGAACCGCAAGTGGTGCGCACTCCGCGCGTGCACAGGTTGTCCTTCAGAGCGATGGGGATGCCGGTCCATGGTTGGACCCGTCCCGCGGCGATGGACTGATCCGCTGCTTCCGCCATGCGAAGCGCTTCCTCCGCGGTGACGGTGATGAACGCGTGCAGAGACGGTTCCAAGGCGGCGATACGGTCCAGATAGCTCTGGGTCAGCTCACGGCTGCTGATGGCCCGGCTGTCCAGCAAGGCGCGCAAGTCATGCGCCGTCATGTCGTGCAGTTCCGGCATGGGTCCTCCGGCGGGTTTGGTATCGGGTGGAGTCAATAGGAGTATACAGCCGTTACGCCGCAGACGGCGACAGCGTGGAGCCTCCTTCCGGCAGCAGGAGCCGTGTGGGCGGCTGGTGAATTCGGTTGCTATGCGAACAACGGAGGGCGCGAAGACCGTGCGTACATGGATATTGTCCGCAGTCACCGTACTCGGTCTGGTCGGGATACTGGCCGGTTGTGGATCCGTAACCCGAGAGACGGTTACGTTGGCATCCACACCGACCGTCACCGTGACTGGCCCCGAAAATGCCGCGGGACGTGTGGTGTTGAGCGCCACCGACCTGACCCGGCAGCAGGCCGAGGCGTTGGGCGCTTTCCACGCCGGGGCGATGTGGGTACAAGGGTTCAACGGGCAGCCGGCAGAGGTCAGTCTGCGCAGCAACCTGACCGCCGTCTTCCAATTGCCCGAGCCGGCATTGCCGGGTTGGACGTTTGAACTGTGGTCCCTGCAGAACGGCCGTTGGCAGTCAGACCGGACGGTTGCAACCGTCGGGGCCGACGGACGCGCATCCGCGTCGTTGACGGCCTGGGGAGCGTTCAGTCTGCTGCGTTCCACAGGTGACTGGGAACGCAGCAGCGCGCATGGGTTTACGTATGTCACCCGGACCACACAGATACCCTCCACATCTCTGAACGCTCCGCAGGTGCTGGCGGACGGAGCGCGAGACAGCGATGCGGTGATCGAGGCCGTCATGCACGCCACCGGAAGAGACCGCAGCGGAGTGGAAGCGCTGCTGTCGAGTTTCGGGGCAGATCGGGTGCGCGTACTGCGCAGCACGCAGGCGATGTGGGTTGTCCGCTATTACGGCCCTGATGCGACCCCAGGCCGTTGGTTTGCGCCGGTCTCGGCCCGGGTGGAGCCACCGGATTCCGCGCGACAGAAGCTGGCGCTGCCGGACAGCAACAAAGCCGTCGCCTGTGTGCTGGGACGCGTGCTGCCGGGCGTGACGTTGATCGAGGGAGTCTGCGCGGATATGACGCAGGATCCTCTGTTCGGGCCGTATGCGACGGGGGGTGGACAGCAGTTTTACATCCCTGCAGCCACCCGTTGGGTGGTGGACCACCCGGAATGGAACCCGGAGGCGTTCGTCGTGGCCGCACAGCTCCGGATCGCCGAGATCCCGGCCGATGTCCGATCACGGCAGCATCGTTCTTTCGATAGGTCGTTGCTGGATGCCCGGTTCTGACAGCTGGTATACCCATGAAGCGGCGGCGCTGCTCGAGGCCGGTGTGCCGGGACTCTCTGCAGATGGCCTGAGCGCTCTTCAATGTCTCGCGTCCGGTTGCTGCTCGAGCACCGAGTGCAGCCGGGCGTGCAGCACGCTCAGGCGCTGGCATCTCGACTGCGGCTTTCCGGGTGTACCGGCACACGATGCGGTCTGGCGCCTGGTGACTCGGCTGGGTGCGGAACTGCAGCAACCGCAGTGAGCGGATCAGCTCCGAGTCAGCGTGTAAGCCCCCGGCTCGCACAGCCAGCTGGTCGGTGTCAGCCGGATGGGTTTCCGTTCGGACCCCTGCGGGCGCAGTTCCCAACGGCCCCGAAGCCATGGGAAGCGCACCGGTGTCGGGCGCCAGCGCAATCGGGCAACCTCATGTTCCGGCCGGCCTCTCAGGCTGTTACCGATCAGATCGGCGTATGGGTTCAGCTGGAACCGGTAAGCATCCGGTCGGATGCGCTCCAAGCGGTACACACCGCCGCCGTGACACTCGACCCAGGGGGATGTTCCGGTACCCGTGACCAGGCGCGGATGAGCGGGCAGCGAGATCGGGCGCCAGTCGTCCAGCGAGCGTGCATGGTAGACAGCCTCCCCGATGACCGTCAGGCTGTTGTTCCGCGTGAAGCTGGCTGCCATCGGCCCGACTTTCAACTCGTCTTTAGGGGCCGGATACTGGATATCACGGGGGATCGCCCGGAAGGCTGCCCCTCCAGCGGTGAACGCGGCGGCCTTCACCGGCGTGTAGTACAGGTTCAGCCAGTGGTTATCCCAGTCCAAGTTCCAGCGGGCGGTAGCGATGGAGTCGTACTGGAACTGACAGGCAACCTGCACACCGGCCGACCGGAAGTGCGCAGCCAACGCCGGGTACATGTATCCGCCGGTGTTCGATGCGCAGTTATCGAACTCGTATGCGAGCCGCGCCTTGTGAGCCAGCACGTGCGGAAGTTGCAGCGATTCGGCAAACCGCAATAGATTTTCGCCATCGTTGACACGACTCCAGCCCGCCGGATACGCGCTGATGGTGATCGCGTCACACTCCGAGTCGGCGATGGCTTGAGTGATGTCGGGACCATTTACACCGAAATAGCTGATGGCCACCGGCTGGGTCGCCCCGGTGGCGCGGATCGCACCGACCATCTCCCGGATATACCGGCGCATCTGCTCATATCGGAACAGGCTGAAGTGTGCCTGTGAGCCGGAAAGGGTGTGCCGCTGCAGCCAGTCGTTCCACTCGTCGCGCAGCACCTGCAGATCCCGGTTCACGTTGGCTTCGGTATCCCCTTGAACGCGAAAGTCATATACCGTATCCGTCAGGTCGCCATATACAAAGTACGTGGGTTCGTTCATCACCTCCAGCAGGCACAGGTGCGGTTCCTGCCAGTAGGGTCTTCCGGTGTACCGGTTCCGGCGTGTGAGGAATTGGGTCAGATAACGCGCGGCGGCCTGCCGGGCCTCGGGAACGAACATACAACCCGGCTTACTGAACTGCCCGGAAAACGCATCCGGTCTCTGCTGCGGAGACGGCCACCAGGCGATGGGGGTCAGATACAGATAGATGCCCCGCCGTGCACAGCCAGCCGATACATAGTCGAGCAGCTCCAGATGCTGATTGTCCACGATCGATCCGTCGCGCTGTGTGATCTCCCGGTCGAACACATGAATGCGAACGATCTCTACGCCCATGCGCTGCATGTGATCCAGATCCGTATCGATGATCTTGTGGAAGTCCACCCCCAGGCGCTTCATGTTGCGGTACTGGTGCCAGCTCATCGGATAGGTGTTGGCGCCCCATAACGCGACTTCGCGCCCGTCCGGATATCGCAGGACCCCGTCGACGACGCGCATCGGCCGGAACGGCAATGCCGGCCCCACCGGGCCGGCAGCCGGGCGCCGCTCAGCCGACGCCGTTGCCGGCGCGGCGGTCGATACGCTGTCCCCGCAGGCGATGAGAAACGGCTCCCGCGACAATCCGCCGCCGGCGTTGACGTTCTGAACGCGCACCGTTAGCACGTTGCGCTGATCCCATCGGACCAGGTCCGGCGGGATCCGGTAATCGCGCCACTGATCCCAGCCGGTGGTCTGCCCGATCGCCACCCCGTTGAAAAACGTTTCGTCGTTGTCGTCTATGGCGCCCATCACCACGCGCACGGGATAGTTCCGCCAGGCGCTCGGTATGGTGCACGTTACACGGCACCAGGCATCCTCTTGCCTCTCCCAGATGGCGCCGGTGCGAACCGGATCCCAGCTGCTGTCGTCGATATCCGCAGCAGCGGGATGTGCGTCCGAGGCCGAGAGCTGCGATGCGAACCGTCTGCGCCATACAGTCTGGCTCAGGTCCAGTGCACGCACTACGGTGATGACCGCGTCCGATCCGCCGGCGCGCAGGGTGATCTGCGCCTGAGTCATGTTATCGTGCAGCCGTACCAGCGCCATCACCACCTCCCAGCTGCGTGGAGCCAGCTGCTTCGGCCACACGACGACGATGTCGGTGTTGGGGGTGTCCGCTTGCGGGTCTATATTCACCGGTTTATCTGCACGGTTGGCCAACAATACGGGAATGACCGCGTGGCCATAGGGTGCGGCGACGAACGGGGTGGGCGAGGATATGGAGACGGATGGGACCGTGCGTTTCATGCGAACCTCTCGAGCGTATTCGTCCCGTGTCAGGACTGCAGATTGAGCCACTGCAGCTGATCCGGAGATAACCGCAGCGACAACGCACTGACTGTGTCGTCCAACTCGTGCAGATTGGCAGGCCCGATCAGTGCATGTGTCTGGAACGGCTGACAGAGCAGCCAGGCTGCGGCGACCGCTGTGGGCGAGACGCCCAGTTCGGCAGCCAACGACCGGGCCCGCTTCAGCCGCTCGAAGTTATCCGGCGCGTACCAGCAGCGTACCAGCTCGGCGTCATCTTGCCGGTCTTCGTCCGCCCTTGCAAAGAATCCGCGCGCCTGACTGGACCAGGAGAACAGCGGAATACCTGCTGTCTGCAGCCACTTCAAGGATTCGGGATCGTTCATACCCACGCACCCGGCCCAGACGGGATCCACCATTCGGGCCAGACTGAGGTTGTTGCTGATGGCCGCGATGCGGCGCACGCCGTGTGCATCGGCCCAGGCATTTGCCTCGTCGATACGGGCGATGGTCCAGTTGGAGACGCCGAAGGCGCGCATTAACCCTTCGTCCGCAAGCCGGTTCATCACGTCGATGAACTCCCCAACGGGGATTTCCGGGTTGTCACGGTGCATCATGTACAGATCGGCATGCGTGCCCATCCGCTCGACCGACTCGCGCAACTGGCTCTCCAGATTGACCGGGTCGCATTGCGGCGTATGAGCGCCTTTGGCCAGGATACACACCGAGTCGCGCACGCCTCTCGACGCCACCCATCGACCCAGTAACGCATCCGACTGCCCGTAGATCCACGCCGTGTCGAACGTATTGCCGCCCAGTTCATAAAACGCGTCGAAGATCGCGCCCATATGCGCTTCCGCCCCCGGTACGTGGGGCGTCATCGCGCCCATGACCAGCCGAGATGCGGGGACCGGTAACCCGGCAACCGGCGCGGCCGGTATCGGTGCAGTGGGACGGCGCGACACAGCCAAGCCGCTGACGGGCCGCAACGGAGCGCCTGGCCGTTCCGATGGATACAGCAGACCGATGCGGGAACGCCAGGCATCCAGCGTCTGCATGTTCCCCAGCATGTCGTCCGGGCCCATGGCCGGCGACGGGATCACACCGGACTCAATGGACTCCGCCAGGATGTCGGCTTCCAGCGCATACGATCCGCGGTCGGAGGTGACCTGGATCACCTCGTCCGGCTGTCCCGGACGGCTCCAGATGATCTGGCCGTCGCAGAACCATGGCGACGGAACCGTCAATACTCCGTTATCCCCCACGATCCGGGCGCCGCCGCCCAAATGGCAGGCGACCGCCGTGCTGACTTGGGCAATGATCCCGTCCGGAAACCGCAACAGCGCTGCGGACCAGTAGTCCACGCCCGTTGCGCCCAATTCGCCCAGCGCCTCCACCTGGATCGGGTTGGCGAACGGCCGTCCCAGCGCCGCACCGGCTGCGAGCCGGGCCATGCTGACCGCGTAGCAGCCAACGTCCAGAATGCCGCCGCCTCCCAGTTCGGGCGCGAACAGCCGGCTGTTCGGATCTTCGCCGGCGCGGAAGCCGAAGTGCGCCTCGATCATGCGCACTTTTCCTACCGCCCCGTCGCGAATCAGTTCGACCAGGCGCGCGGTTTGCGGATGGCAGCGGTACATGAACGCCTCCATCAGCAGCACCCCGGCCTGTCGGGCCTCCCAGGCGACCGCCATGGCCTCCGCATGGTTGATGGTCATCGGTTTTTCACATAGTATGTGCTTGCCGGCGCGCGCCGCCCGGATGGCCCACTCGGCGTGTTGAGGATGCGGCGTGGCGATGTAGACCGCCTGAACGTCCGGATCCTGCAATAAGGCTTCATAAGAACCGTACCGTCGTTCCGCACCATAGGTGTCGCCGAACTGGTCGGCGCTTGCCTGGCTGCGGCTGCCCACCGCCAGCAGTCTGCCCGTACGGCTCTCGGCCAGGCCTTTGGCAAACACGCCGGCGATCCGGCCGGTGCTGATGATCCCCCAGTTGATCCTGTTCACGGTAGATGCGCGCCTCCCTGATGGCTGAATGCTCACCGGAATGTTGGCGATCCGGGCGCCGATCTCCTGCCGGTGATGCCTTGTTCATTGCATTGGTACAGGACTGAGTTTATAATGGTAATGCGGCGGGCCGAAGTGGCGGAATGGTAGACGCACACGACTCAAAATCGTGCGCCGAAAGGCATGGGGGTTCGACTCCCCCCTTCGGCACCAAGCCCTCCCCGCTTTTCTTCTGGAGGCGTGCGCCCGGCGTGCGTGTGTTTCGGCATCCGGCAATTCTCCTGCTCATTCTGATCAACGTGCTGTGGGCAGGCGCGTTTCCCATGGCCCGAGTGGCGCTGGAGGGAGGCTTCCCGCCGGTCACCCTGGCCTGGTTCCGCTGGTCCTTGGCGCTGTTGCTGCTGCCGCTGTTTCTGCGGCGCAAGGAATCAGGGCCGCGGATGCCGTTGCGCGACCGGCTGGCGATGCTGCTGGTGGGGGCGGTGACGCTGGGCGCCGTGCACCTGCTGCAGTACACCGGACTGTCCTTTGCGGCGCCTGTCGTCGACGCCGTGTTGATCACCTCCAGCGAGTCCGCGATGATCATCGCCATGGCGGCGCTGTTTCACCGGGAACCGATCTCCCGACTGGGCTGGACAGGCGTGGGCTGCGCCATGCTGGGCAACTATTTCCTCATCAACAAGGGCTGGCTGCCGCACTGGAACGCCTCCGGCACGGCGTTGGGCACGTTGCTGGTATTCCTGAGCGCGCTGGTCGAATGCACCGGGTCGGTGCTGGCGCGCAACTTCACCCGCCGCTATACCGGCATCGGGGTGATGCTGCTTCAGGCGTTGGGTGCGTCGGTGGTGCTGGCCGTGCCCGCATGGTGGGCCTGGCACAATGCCGGTTCGCCCATACCCACCGCCCCGGCCTGGGCGTGCGCGATTACACTGGGCGCGGTGAACAGCGCGTTCTGCTATGGCGTCTGGTACGTGCTGATGGAGCGTATGCCGCTGAACCGCATGTCGATGTTCCTGTACATTCAGCCGGTCGTGGGCAGTCTGCTGGGCATCTGGCTGCTGAACGAACGGCTCAGCCTGTTCAGCCTGCTGGGCGCGGCGTTTGTGCTGATCGGCATCTTCCTGGCAGTCGCGAAGAGCGTCTCACCCGGAGTGCAGGAAAGCACGCTGTAACCGGCGCCGATTCCGCTGGGGTGGCGAGAACGGTGTGCGGTGGGGTGTCAGCTAGATATGAATACTGCCTGTACCGTCCTGAAGCAGCCCCCCTCTGCAGGAGGCGGGGTGTTCCGGAACGAAACGGGTAAGCGCATCGGCCGGTGGGCGTTGCGCGAACGGGAGTGGGAGGGATTCGAACGGTATGAAACGACAGGTCCGTTGGGTGCTGGCGCTTGGGATGCTGTTTGCAACACAACTGAACGCTGCAGCGCCGAACGCCTTTATGCTCAGCAACGACTGGATCCAGGTGAAGGGAGACGGCTTCCGCGTCACCTCTCTGGCGGTCGATCCGGCCGGGTTTGGCCGCTGGCGTGCGATCCCGCTGGAGTCGCTGGCCCCCACGGCGTTGTCGGTCGACACGTCCACCCGGTACCGCCAGGACCGGGACGGGGTGGCTGTCAGCGATGTGCGCGTCGATCAACCGGTCACACTCAAGATGACCGATGGGCGCCGCATACCCTGGGATGTCGCGCCCGGTCAGCGCATGGTGCAGGAGTTCGAAGCGCCGGCCGGCCTGCGGCTTCAACGGGTGGAGATCCGGGTGGCCACGCATCACACCACCGACTCCGACCTCACCTTGCGTCTGCGGGAGAGGGGACGCACCGGACGGGTGCTGACGGAACAGCGGTTCGCCAACGTCCCGGATAACAGCACCGTCGGGCTGGACGTGCCGGCCAACGCGCCCCCTCAGCTGGCGCTCGAGTTAGCCGATGTCGACGGTCGGATTGCCGTTTGGGGGCCGGAGGTGCCGGAACCTCCCGGAGGCGCCTGTTGGCTGGACGATCAGCCGGCGCAACGCTCGTTCGATCTCACGCTCCGCCTGCTCCAAACGCGCGCCCGCGCCGATGTGGACATCCAGCTCGACGAGAAGGCGTTGGTGTTTCGCGTGGCGTTTCGCACCGGATATATGAAGCCGGCGCCCGGCGGGCATCGATGGGTCATGTCGGTGCCCTGGAACAACAGCGGCTATGACACCTCGTCAGCGGCGGTGCCCTTCAGCCGTTTTTTCAGCGATGACTTCCGGTATATGCCGGTTCATCAGTTGAAGCGCTGGTATGACACGCAGAACGAATACAACCACTCCATCACTGGACAGCATTGGATCGAGGCCGATGGGACCGGTTCGGCCGATCTGCGGTTCGAGGCGCCTTCGGTGTCGATGAACTGGCGCCTGAAGGGACGCAGCACCGACATGCTGATCACCGCGGGAGCGCGCAGCCCGGGCAGCGTGGAGTATGTGCTGCGTCTGCGCGTGCTGCCGCGTCAGGATATCCTGCCGGCAGACTGGCCCCGGTTCCGGTTCGCCGACGCGGCCGTGACCCGAGACACCAATACGTTTTTGTACGAGCGGTTATTCAGCTTCGGCGCCTTGTGGGGGGCGGCGGTGTGGCAGGAGTGGAACTGCATCGGTCGGGAATGGTGTCCCGGCAATGGACGCGACGCGTTGCGCGACAACATCGCCCGCCTGGTGCAGGCGGATGACGGCTATATTCATACATGGGGGGCGTTGGCCGGCTGGCCGTTCCCCGATCCGGAGGTCTATGACACCCGGCATTTCGACACCAACGCGCGGTTCATTCTGGCCGTACGGCATCACTATCTATGGACGGGCGACCGGGAGTTTCTGCGCTCGCAGGCTGTGCGCCTGCGGAACGCGATGGAGTATCAGCTCACCACGCTGCGCGGAGCGGACGGGCTGATCATCACGGCCAGTAAAGACGTCAACGGACGGCATCGGGGCATCGGAAACAACTACTGGGACATCACCCCATACGGCCATCTGGACGCCTATGCCAACATCGTGTGGTACGCGTCCGTTGCCGCGATGGCCGAGCTCGAGGCCGAACTGCGCGGTCTGGGCGTAGAGGGCGGTCGAGCACCGGACGAGTATACCCGGATGTTGCCCCGCATCCGAGATGCCTATACGGCGGCGTTCTGGGACGATACCGAAGGCCGGTTCATCCAGTGCATCGACATCGATGGCAAGCGTCACGACTATGGGGCGACCTATTTGAACCTGGAGGCCATCGCCTATGGGCTCGCCAGCGAGGCGCAGGTGAAGCGTATCTGGCGCTGGCTGGACACGGGCATCACGCATAGCGGCAAGGCCGACATCTATACGCGGTGGATCTTTGCACCCCGCGCCACCACCATTCACAATCCGCGGTGGGATCCGGCCACCAACCGTAAAGTGGACGACGTGCCCGGAGAGCCATGGTGGCATATGGCCTGGCTCGGAAAACCTTGGGAGCAGCAATGTCAGGATGGCGGTGCGATACTGTTTACCAGCTTTTTCGACCTGCTGGCGCGAACCCGCACCCGCGGGCCCGACAACGCCTGGAAGCGCTGGATGGAGATTCTGGACCGCTGGCGTCTGCCGGATCATCTGTGCGGCGGTGGCCCTCTGTATCGGGGCGAGCAACCGCAACAGGTGATGGATGGTTCGGTGGGCGTGGACGTACCGTTCCCGGAGAGCGGTCTGGTGCCGGGTTGGGTCCTCTATGGGCTGCTTGGTGTTCAACCGACGCGTGAAGGACTGCTGATCGAACCCCGACTGCCGGCCACTCAGCCATTCATCGAAGCGCATAACATCCGCTACGCCGACAGCAACCTGTTCATCCATGTGGATCGTCAGGCGATCAGCGTGCGCGCGGTGTCGCCCCGCGGGGTGCGCCGATACTCCGCACCGATGCGGCCCGGCGCCCGGCTGTTGATCCCTTTACGCTGACCGGCGTCTGTACCTGTAAGCACGCTCCGCGGTGTTCGCGCAAAGAGGCGCCGCAGGCGTACGGACAGGCCGTCGGACAACCCGCGGCGGCAGGAGGTACAGTGTGACCAAACGGACAACCTTGGCGATCAGCCCATCCGGACTGCAGTTCGAACTCGACGGAGTTCCACAGTTTCTGGCGGGCATGAGTTATTATGGCGCGTTGAGCGCTGACAGCCCTCGACTCTGGGAACGTGACCTGGACGATTTATGGAATGCCGGCATGCGCTGGATCCGCGTCTGGGCGACCTGGGAGTTCGCCGGTGAAAACGTGTCCGCCGTCGACCCGGAAGGCGCCATCCGCCAGCCTTACATGAGACGCCTGAGGCAACTGGTGGACCTGTGCGACCGGCGCGGGATGGTGGTGGACGTCACGGTGTCTCGCGGCAAGCCGCCGTTTCCAGCCGAACAGCCTGCGCATCTCAAAGTCATACGCACACTCGCGGAAGCCCTGAAGCCTTGGCGCAACGTGTATATCGACGTAGGGAATGAACGGGATATTCGCGACGCTCGCCATGTGCCCTGGCCTGAGGTGGGGGAGCTGATCCGGGCGATCAAACAGATCGATCCGGGGCGGTTGTGCACCGCCTCGAGCGGTTTCGGCATCGAGCGGGAGCTGATGCAGGCGATCGGTGATGTGGGGCGGCTTGATATGATCTGCCCGCATCTGGAGCGCACGCCCAACAGCGCCCAGGCCACGCTGCGCGAAGTGCGCAGGTATCGGTTGTGGATGCGTTCGGGCGGACGCTACTGCCCGGTTCACCTGCAGGAGCCGTTTCGACGCGGCTATACATCCTATAACCCGCCTGCGACGCTGTTTGTGGATGATCTGCGTGCGGCGCTCCGTTCCGGCGCTGCCGGGTGGTGCTTCCATAACGGAGCCGAGCAGGGCGGCAAACCATACCGCTGTTTCCGGATATCGCGGGGGGACGGGCGACTGATGGACCAACTGGATGGCGAAGAGCGCAAAGCGTTGGAGGGCATCGCGGAGGTGATGCGGAGGGTGGAAGGCGCCTAATCGCGCCCCAAACCCAACGCCAACGCTTGGTCCCAACTCAGTCGGTCGATGAACTCCACCAGAATGACCGTACAGTTGTCATGTCCCCCGGCCTGCAGCGCCGACTCCACCATCTGACGAACGGCGTCCCCGAGGTCGGGTCGTGTCGCCAGATCCAGCAGCCGTTCGGGATCCACCAGTCCGCTGAGTCCATCGGAACAAAGCAGCAGCCGATCGCCCGGCTCCAACGGCTGGAAATGAATGTCATACGCTGGATCCGGCTCGGCGCCCAGGCATCGTGTGATCATGTTTCGGATGGGTGAACGGGCCGCCTGCTCGGGCGTCAACAGGCCCCGACGGACCTGCTCGGCCACCAGCGAATGATCTTCGGTCAGCTGCTGGATCGTGTCGCCTCTCACCAGCAGGCAGCGGCTGTCGCCTATGTGCGCCACCCAAGCGCCGTCGGGCGTGAGCAGCGCCGCCGTCAGGGTGGTGCCCATATCGCCCTGTCCGCGACGCGTGAACACCGCCTGAGCGGCGGCACGGCCTGCGTCACGCAACGCGCCTACCGGTTCGGTGGCGGTAGAGGTGAACAGCGCGTCCGTAAATCGCACCGTGGCGACTTCAGCGGCGATCTGTCCGGCGGAGTGACCACCCATGCCGTCACAGACCACAAACAGGTGTCCGCGTAATGCGACGTCGACCGCCCGGCTGGCCATCCGACACTCGTACTTGTCCTCGTTGTGTTCGCGCACGCATCCCAGCACACTGCGTGCCGCGTGATTGACCAAGGCATAAAGTGAGGGCACCGTGACCGCCGGCTGCTCCATCGGCACGCGCTCCATTGGCGCCGTGATGTCGATGTCTTCTGAAGAGTGCGGACTCTGTTCCCAATCCGTCACTGGCTCTGATCCCCCTGTGAGGCGTCTGCGGCGGTCAACACGAACCGGCTGGCCCCGAACTGTATGGTGGAGCCGAGCGACAGCGGGCAGGCGACACCTGCCTCCAGCGTGACGCCGTCGATCAGCGTGCCATTGGTGCTGCCCAGATCGGTGACGAGTACCTGATCGGACCGCACCTCGATGTGTGCATGGGCTGACGAGACATACGGATCCGGGATGACAATGTCCCGTTCCGGCTTTCTGCCCACCGACCAGTGCCCCGGCATCAATGCGAATTGTGCGTCGCCCGATTCGCTGACCAGTCGGAATATCGGTGAGATGGTTGACGGTGCGTCAGCGGCGCCGGCCTGCCCGGAAGAGGTGACCGTTACCTCCGTTTTGCCCAGCCGGATTACGTCACCGGATTGCACGGGCGCCACTTCGCCCGGCGCCAGAGAACGGCCATTGATGCGCGTACCGTTGACACTTCCCAGATCCTCCAGAGTCATGCCGTCCGGTTGAACCGTCAGGCGTGCGTGACGCTTCGAAACCGTCGGGTCCGGCAGGCACACATCCGCACCGATCCGCCCGATGATGTTTTCGCCCATCCGCAGCATACTCGCGCCGAAAGGCGTGTTCAGCACAGGCAGCCCTGAGGTATCCGGAGGGGTCATCTCTCCCGGCGCGCCGTCCGCCAGCAGATACCCGCACTCTTCGCAATATCCGTCCGGTGCGGAGCCTCGGAAACCGCAGGCCGGACAGGCCTGCGCCGCCAACGCGCGTGTCCGCTCCGCAACGGCGGCTCCGCCGATGGCTTGGGTCCTCATGGAGATCGACATACCGTCTGCGGTTTCCAGCGGAGTGTCGGTCGCGTCCGGCTGAGGCGCCGGCAGACCGTGTTCGGCATTATAGGCTGCGCGAGCTTCGGGATCGCCCAATACCTTCCAGATATCGCGCAGTCTGTTCACCTTTTCACGGTCAAAGATGTGTTCCATGACGGCGGTCTTGTAGATTTCGCGCAACGGCCCGTCGGGCAGGTCGGGGCTGACGTTCAATTCGTCATACAGCGTTCCTTCCGGACTACCGTATTTCATCGGTCTGCCTCCTTCCGCTCTCCAGTGTCAGCGCGGCGCCCAGCAGGGTCTTTTCGACCTGCGCGCCCGGATCTCCCAGGTGGCCCATAGCACGGGTCAACTCCGCCGCTGTGCCTGCTTGCCCCACGTCGGCAAGAAACTGCTGAGTGCGCTTCATCTCTGCGGCTGCATCGGCCGCGGACATCTGACCGGTGCGAAGCGCCATCACCGTGCGTTCCAGATCACGGGCGGCAAGCTGCAGATCGATTTCGCGTTGCACTACCGGATCCACAGGCCGGCTGTAACGGGCCGGATCCATGCTGAACGATGCGGTCGCATCTGCGCTGAGACGAACCGTGGCGTCTCCATTCCGGTACTCCGCATCCACATGCATCAGCCGGTAGCGTCCCGGAGGCCGATCTCGCAACTCGATCTCCAGCAATCGCGTCTGTGCCGCCCCTGCCTGCAGATCATCGAGAGCCAGGCTCAGGCTGCGTTCGTACACCGTCTCCGGTTGTCCATATACGCGCACGAGCCGCACATTTGCCGGCCATCGCAGGTGCAGCATCGGCTGCATCGCGGCCACGCGCTTCATGCCTTCCAACTCGGCGGCAAATACCGCTGTGATCTGCGCGGGATCGCTGATAAAGTGGTAGGTACCGGTGGCGCGACGGGCGATCCCCGCCAGCAGTTCTTCGTTGAAATCGGGTCCGAAACCGAGCATCGTAATCGACACTCCGGAGTCTTTCAGCTGACCGGCCAATTGCACAATGCTGGCGTAATCCCGAATACCGGCCGTCGGGTCTCCGTCGGTCAACACGATCAGCCGGCTCAGCATCCCGGCATCCTGCATCGTCTTGAGCTGGTTTCCTCCAGACAGCATGCCGTCATACAGGTTGGTGGTGTTGCCGGTGGTGAGCCGACGCAAGTGCTCACGGATCAGCGCCGGATTGACCACCCGCCTGGGCGGCATGATCACGTCTACGGTGTCGGCAAACGCCACGATGGACAGCACATCGGTATCCTGCAGGTTGTCCACCACGTGCATACAGGCTTGCCGGGCGGCCTCCAGCGGCGCGCCCTCCATGCTGCCGCTGCGGTCGATCGCGAGGCAGACATTGATGGGCAGTCGTTTGGAGGCGCCCGCATCTGCGGCGGCGGACAGCGTGATCAGCAGGTGTTCATGTCCGCCCGCGGCGCAGCATTCCACCCGTCCGGGTATGGCGCTCAGGGTTACCGCCGCTCCGGCAGCGCCCATGGCGGTACGCTGGGTGATCGCTACCGTGCGCTGCTCCTCGGAGGCCGTCAGATGTTCTGTACGCTGTGGCATGTCATCCATGGTGCACGTCTCCCCCGTCCATTCGGGCCTGCCGGTCAGCGCGCAGCTGCGCAGCACGCCGCCGGGCGGCCATGATATCTTCGATCATTAGACGACCCAAGTTGGCCAGGCTTGTTCCCTCCTGCCGCAGAACGTACGCGGGATGGAATGTGGCCGTGACCGCCGGCGCGTAGGGCAAATGGGTGAACCACTCTCCACGTTGACGGGTGATACTGAACGCGGGATCGATCAGCGTGCGGGCCGACGGCGCACCGATACATACGATCACCAACGGCTGTATGGTCTGCAGCTGCCTTTCCAGCCAGGGGCGGCAGGCGGCGATCTCCGCCGGAGACGGCGCGCGATTGACAGCGCGGCCATCCACGCGATCGTGAGCGCGGCACTTTACCGTGTTGCAGATATACACGTACCGACGGTCCAGGCCGCATTTCAGCAGCACGGTATCCAACAGCTGCCCGGAGCGTCCCACAAACGGCCGTCCGGTGAGGTCTTCCTGTTCGCCGGGGCCTTCTCCCACCAGCACCAGTGGAGACTCCGGATTCCCCTCGCCAAACACCGCCTGGCGTCGCGTGGCGTGTAACGGGCATCGTTGGCAACGCTCCACGTCGGGGCGAAACGCCTCCAGCGCAGCGCCTTTGGGTGTGGTCCGGAAGCGCTCGAATGCCTCAGCCAGAGAGTTCATCGGCATCGGACTGCAGAATGGCGTGCAGGCACTGCCAGGTGTCGTCGAGACTTTGGGGGATCACCCTAACATCGGCCAGTACGGGCATGAAGTTGGTGTCACCGTTCCAGCGCGGTACGATGTGCCAGTGAATGTGATCCTTGATACCTGCACCCGCCGTCAACCCTATGTTGACTCCCAAGTTGAAGCCGTCAGGGTTGAAAGCGCGTTTCAACAGGTTGACACAGCAGCGCACCATATGCTGGATTTCCAGCAGTTCCGGGTCGGTGAGTTCGTTCAGATCGGCGGTGTGCCGATAGGGCGCCACCATCAGGTGCCCGTTACTGTAGGGAAAGGCGTTCAGAATGATGAAACAGTGATCGCCGCGTTTGAGAATGAAATGCTCCCGGTCATTCTGTTCCGCGGGCTTGTCACAGAAAATGCAACCCGTGGCCCGTTTTGCCTGCGTCACGTACGCCAGCCTCCATGGGGCCCATAGTCGTTCAGTCATTTGGATCCCCCCCGGCGGTATCGCCGTTCACACCGTCAGTCTACTTCCGGTAACGGGCACACGGCAAGCCGAGGGGAAGAACAAACCGGGGGCGGCGTGAGCGGCCCCCGGGTTCCCTCGCCATTGAGGGAAATCAGACGATCAGGCGCGCTGCTGCTGTATCCATTCGTGGATCGCATGCGCGGCGCGCTTGCCGTCTCCCATAGCGAGAATGACCGTTGCGGCTCCCCGCACGATGTCTCCGCCGGCAAACACGCCGGGGATGCTGGTCATGCCGTTTTCATCGGTCTCGATATTGCCCCAACGGTTGACCTTCAGGTCCGGGGCGCTGGCGGTCAGCAGTGGATTGGCGCGGGTCCCGATGGCCACCACCACCACATCACACGGGATGACGAACTCCGAACCCGGTTGCGGCACCGGACGACGTCTGCCCGACTCGTCCGGCTCTCCCAGCTCCATCCGGATGCACTCCAGCCCGGTTACCCAGCCCTGTTCGTTACCCAGTACACGCACCGGGGCGCACAGCATCTCGAAGACGATGCCCTCTTCCTCGGCATGGTGTACCTCTTCGACACGCGCCGGCATCTCCACCTTGGTGCGTCGGTACACGATCGTCGCGGGGTCGGCGCCCAGTCGCCGGGCGGTGCGCACCGCATCCATGGCGACATTGCCGCCGCCCACCACTGCGACCTGCTTGCCATGCAACACCGGAGTCGGCGCCTGCGGAAAGGCCCAAGCGGACATCAGGTTGACCCGGGTAAGGTACTCGTTGGCGGAGTACACCCCTTTGTAATTCTCTCCGGGCACGTTCATGAATACCGGCAGCCCCGCGCCGTTGGCGATGAACACCGCGTCGTACATCTCGCGCAATTCCATCAGCGTCCAGGTCTTGCCGATAATCGTGTTGCACTCAAGCTTCACGCCGGCATCCAGCAGACGATCGACCTCCTGTTGTACGATCGCCTTCGGCAGCCTGAACTCCGGAATGCCGTACACCAGCACGCCGCCCGGCTTATGGAACGCTTCGTAGATGGTGACGTCATACCCCAGCTGGCGCAGCTCCCCGGCGGCGGTCAATCCGGCCGGACCCGAGCCGACGATCGCCACGCGTCCCAGCGCGGATTCGTCGGCGGGGCGTGACGCAATCGTGAAGTTGTGCTCACGCGCCCAATCGGCAACGAAACGCTCCAGGTAGCCGATGGCCACCGGTTTGGATTTGAGCCCCCGAACACAGACGACCTCGCATTGCGTCTCTTGCGGGCAGACCCGTCCGGTAACCGCCGGCAACGCATTGTCGGTCAGCAACGCCGTGGCGGCTCCGGCGAAATCTCCCTGCGCCACCAGTCCAATGAACTTGGGGATATCCACTGCGACGGGACAGCCTTCAACGCATTTCGCGTTTTTACACTGAAGACAGCGCATGGCCTCCAGTTGGGCCATCTGCTCATCGAAACCCAGGTTGACCTCATGGAAATTGGCGGCGCGGATGGAGGGATCCTGTTCGGGCATCCGGCCGCGCTCGATCGCCATGCGCTCTTTGGCGCTCATCGCCTTGTCGTTCATGCTCGGTCTCCCAAAACCGCGTCCAGGCGGCATGCGTGATCGCCCTGTTCATAGGACCGATAGGTGGTCAGGCGGTCGCGCAGTTCCGCAAAGTCGACCAGATGCCCGTCGAATTCCGGCCCGTCCACGCAGGCGAATTTGATCTCTCCGCCCACAGTGACTCGGCATCCGCCGCACATCCCCGTTCCATCGATCATTACCGGATTCAGCGAGACGATGGTGTGCACGCCATACGGGCGGGTCATGTCACACACGGCCTGCATCATGGGCACCGGTCCCACGGCGTAGACCGCATCGATGCCGCCGGCATCCAGCACATCCTTCAATGCATCGGTCACGAACCCATGACGGCCGTAGCTGCCATCATCGGTGCAGACCAGCACATCTCCCAGTGACGCCAGCTCGTTCTCGAAGATCACCCATTCCTTCGAGCGTCCGCCGATGATGCTGGTCACATGGACGCCTGCTGCGTGCAGGCCCTGTGCGATGGGGTGCACCACCGCGGTACCCACGCCCCCGCCGACGCAGACGGCGCGCCCGCTGGAGATCAGCTCGGTCGCATGTCCCAGCGGACCTGCTATGGCCTCGATCTGATCTCCCACCTGCAGTTCGGTCAACGCGCGGCTGCTGGCGCCCACCGCCTGAATGACCAGCGTGATGGTGCCCTCTTCCGGATTGGCATCGGCTATGGTTAATGGAACGCGCTCGCTGTTCAGGTCACGCATCACCATGACAAATTGCCCTGGTTTGCGTATCTGGGCGATCCGCGGGGCGGACACATCGAGCCGTGTGACATTGGGAGACAACTGCTGCCGGTGTATCACTGGGTGCATGAAGCGATCACTCCTTATATGTGCGGTGATTGGCTGCCATGTGCAGCGCGCCGCGGAGAAGCCCCCGCGGCGCACCGATACGGGTTTACACCCAACCGCGCAGCTTGCAGGCCTCCGCCACGCGCTGTACCGCCACCAGATAGGCAGCGGAGCGCATATGCACATGTTTCTCCTGCTTCATCGATACCACCTTCCAGAACGCCTCGGTCATCTTGGCGTCCAGGCGCTGGTGCACGGTCTCGAGGTCCCAGTAGTACCCGTTGATGTTCTGCACCCATTCGAAGTAACTCACGGTCACTCCACCGGCATTGCACAGGAAGTCGGGAATGACGAACACGCCGTTCTTGAACAGAATGGCGTCCGCCGCAGGGGTGGTCGGGCCGTTCGCGGCTTCGGCGATGATCTTGGCCTTCACCTTGGCGGCGTTGTCCGCTGTGATCACGTTCTCCAGGGCGGCAGGGCACAGCACGGTCACGTCCAGCTCGAGGATGTCGGTATTCGAGATCGGCTTGGTGCCGGGCAGTCCGACAACGGAGCCGGTGGCGTTCTTGTGATCCAGTGCGGCTTCCCAGTCGATGCCATCGGCGCAATAGATGCCTCCGCGGCTGTCGGTGATCGCGACCACCTTCATGCCCAGCAGTTCGGTGGCGAGTTGGGCCATGTATTGGCCGGCGTTGCCATATCCCTGTACGGCGATGGATGCGCCCTTGAGGTCGATGCCCAGGTGACGGGCGGCTTCCCGTACGGTGTACACGGCGCCGCGTGCCGTCGCGTCGCCACGACCCTGCGAACCACCCAGCAGGAGGGGCTTGCCGGTGATCAGACCGGGCACGTTATAGCCGACCATCTTGCTGTATTCGTCCATCATCCAGGCCATGATCTGCGGAGTGGTGTAAACGTCCGGAGCGGGAATGTCCTTCTCAGGACCGATGAACCGGCCGATGGCGCGCACATATCCGCGTGCGAGCCGCTCCAGTTCGCCAGCGCTCATCTCTTTCGGGTTGCAGATCACTCCGCCCTTGCCGCCACCGTAAGGCAGGCTGACCACGGCGGTCTTCCATGTCATCCAGGCTGACAGTGCACGCACGGTGTCGACCGTCTCCTGTGGGTGGAAGCGGATGCCTCCTTTGGTTGGGCCACAGGCGTCGTTGTACTGGACGCGGAAGCCCTGAAACACTTTGGTGCTGCCGTCATCCATCTTCACGGGGATGGAGACGTGCATTTCACGCAGGGGATTGCGCAGCAGCGCATGGGTGGCTGCGTCGAGACCCAAGATCTCGGCTGCTTCGTCCAGCTGTGCCTGTGCGATCTCGAACGGGTTCAGATTTTCCTGAGACATCGATGTTCCTCTCTCGTCTGTGAGTTGTGTTGGTCAGGAGAACCGGATCGAGTCCTCGTCGGGCGCCTGTGTGCAGCATCTTCGGTGCGCATGGCGGCGCGGGGCATTCCCGGCCTGACGGAAAGACCTGTTTTCCGTCATAGATAACATAAAAAAACGACCCGGGAAGCGCTGCTCCCCAGGTCGCCTTTGACCAGGCCCCTATATCTGCATCCGGATATCAGGCCGACCATGCGCGACAACGATCATCGGCGATCGTGTGTGGTCTGGCAGACCGTCGGCAGACCTGACATCTGGATCCGGCTTTGACCGGATTGGACGGCAGACAAGGGCGTACGACAGGCATCCGCGCCCGTCAAAACGGTTGACCGCAGTCGGGCGATATTATAACACGAACTGTCGTGCATGCAAAACAAGCGATACGAGCCGCCTATTCCGAAACAGGCATAATGTACGTATGCTCGACTGGCTGGCTAATCTGGACATCATGCTGTTTCGCGCCGGGAACCGCGCGTTGGTCAATCCGTTCATGGACTGGCTCATGTTGTTTCTGACCAACCAATGGGCCACGTTGCCGTTTCTATTGCCAGCTGTTGTATGGCTGGCTTGGCGCAGGCCGCAGACGCGCTTTTGGCTGGCGCTGCTGCCTTTGGTGGTCTTGCTGACGGATCAAATCAGCGCCCAGTTACTGAAAGACGCGATCGCTCGCGTACGCCCTTGTGCTGCGCTGGATGCGGTCCGAATGATCGACGGTTGCAGAGGGAGCTTTTCGTTTCCCAGTTCGCATGCGACCAATACGTTCGGTGTGGCGGTGTTGATGACGGCCGCCTGTCCGCGCGGCTGGCCGTTCTGGTTCGGCTTGGCTGCAATCGTTTCGTTCACGCGTGTCTATCTCGGACTACATTACCCGTCCGATGTCATCGGTGGCGCGTTGCTGGGCGCCGGCATTGGGTGGCTGGTGGTCTGGAGTGCTCATCGCCTGCGCCGTAAGTATCGAGCCAGTCACACAGAGAGATCGGATACTTCCTGAGATCCTCATAAAAATAACGTATCTTGGTGTGCACCGGTATAACGACAATACGATCGTGAACTGAGCGTCCTGATAGGGGATACCACCGTGGTGGCAGGAGTCCGTTCGGTATCAAATCACGAGGCATCCGCCGGTGCCCATGAGCCGGTATCGACCTGTTTGAATGGCCCTTGCGAGAGATGCCAATCGCAGTGCGCTGCGTAAGCCCCGGATGGGCCATGGCGCTGCCGATGGCCGACTCATGTGATGCACCGTTGCAGCCTCGTGGCTGCCCCGCACATTGTAGTCGGAGCATCCGAAACATTGGAGCGATGCCGCGCGTCTGGATAGTGGTATCGATGCAGCGTGGGCGACGATGGTTCCGCGCTGAGATCCGAGAGGTTCGTGTATGCCTGTTGATTATCGCGGTGTTCCTTGGGTCACCCAGCGCGCTCCCAGATTGGTGTTCCAACCGAGGAAAGCTCCCTTGCCCTATGGTATCGACTATCCATTTACCGAGCAGACCGCACAGGGCGTTGCGCTGTTCCGGCGTTTTCCGGAGTTTAAATTGCGTGACAGCCGGATCCATCTCAGCGGTCCGTGGTACGACAATTGGGAATGGAACCAGCACTTCACGCGCGGTGTAACCAGTATCGACCCGATGCCGAACTATCGGCTGGGTACGGCCGCGACCGATGCACGCCAACTGCACCGTGACCGTAAATGGTGCCTGTTGACCGATCCGTTCTGGTGGGGGTATGCGGTGCGGCTGGCGGATGAGCTGGAAGCGGCCAACCCCGCTGACAACCGCATATCTGCGTTGCGGTTGTTCGGACAGGAGCACCGGATGTCCGACCATCGGGAGGCGTTCCTGGCGCTGGGGGCGCGCGCCTGGGAAGGCGAACGCGTGACGACCGATATGCTGGGGCGAGGCTTCCGATATCCCTGCATCGATATCGAGTGCAGCGAAGGCTGGGAACACCAGCGCCGGTGCTTCGGGTGGCTGTATGAAGGATTTGCTGCAGAGGCGCGTCGCTATGGCGTTACGGTCTGTCCGATCACGTACGGCCAATGGACGTTTATGGTCGGTGCGGTTCACTTTTCCACCAGACCACAGGGCAAAGGGCTTCCGGAGTATCTGACTCAGCAGGATTTTCTGGGGGAGGACGATCCGACGTTGCAGGTCCTGCGGCGTCTGTCGGGTGTGGTCTCCATGGACGGATACCTGCAAGCGATCTGGGGGCTTGAGCCTTTCTACCAGCGCCATGCCGATGGGCGTCTGATGCTGCAAAATGGTCAGCCTGTATTCAGCGACCGCACATCCACGCGCTGTTACGGGCACACGTTGCGCTTGGAACCGGGAGAGGCCGAGCTGTGTCTGCAGGGCATCTACCGGCAGGCGATCCGCATGTATCTGATGTATCACCGATTGGCGGGGACCTATCCGGCCGACAGCACCATGCGGCGTCCGTGGCTTAAAAACATGCGGGTGGGCGCCTGGACGCGCATCACCAACGAAGGACTGCAGGGGATCGAGCAGAACGATCGTCCGTTGCCGGGATGGCTGATCGATATGCTGGTGGGCATGTATTTGTTCACCGCCGATGATGTGGTCATGTGGTCGTCCGATTTCAACACACCGCCCGGCCCTCCCGGAGCGGACTATACGCGGACGTGGACGTATAACGCTCACGGGGTGATCGAGTACCTAGTGAAGGCAGCCCATCGGTACAGCGCGCTCGATCCAATTCACGAAGGACCGTACCGCTGGTGCTGGTTCGATCTGCCCATGGTCGATCAGAACCGCGTGGATGGTCATCGGTACGAACAGAAACCGCTGGTATTTGGCAAACTGCGTACAGTCAACAGGCGCCCCTGGCTGGAGCTGTGGTGTGCCTGGCCCGCACAGGATCACTTGCCCGCCACACTCACGGTATGGGTCGAAAAGAACGGCAAACGCTCCCCCGAGTGGGCTGTTCATCTGCGTGACGGCCGAAGCTACTTTCTGGATGCGTGGATGCTTCCCGAGGCGTTTGCGGATGCAGAAGGCCGCGACGTGCACATCCGTTTCACCGATCAGCTGGGGCGGACGCACATGTGGCAGGGGGACTGGCGGCCGCGTTACGGGGTGTGAAGCATGTGCCGCTGATTCGTAATATAAAGCGTGCAACCGGGGTATGAAGCGTAATGGATAATAGCCCGAGAGACCTGAAAGCCATGCAAATCTATCTGCCCGCCCAAGCGGTGTGTATAGACGTGATAGGACTGCGATAAATCCGCGATGCAACTTATCGCGATGCAACTTATACTGACTCTGTGTTGACAATTCGTGGAGGCCCTGTTTTATGCGTTACCTGCTCATGCTGACGAGCCTGTTGGCGTTCGGCCCTGTCTGTCTCGCTCAACAGGCGCCGACTGTCTCGTTACGCATCGATACCGATAAGCCGCTGCATCGGATCGATCCGTTCATTTATGGTCATTTCCTCGAGCACATTTACCAGTCGGTACATGGAGGGCTTTGGGGGGAACCGGTGCTGGACCGCAGTTTCGAGGACACCGTCAGCGGCGGCGTGTGGTCGGTGGAACGCGGGGTGTTGCGCCAGAGTGATACGGGCGGAAATGTCCGCTATGTCTTCGGCGACCCATCATGGAAGGACTATGAACTGACACTGGATGTGCGACGTGTCGGCGGCCTGGAAGGTGCGTTGATCCTGTTCCGGTGCGCCGGACCGGATGATTTTTACTGGTTGAACCTAGGGGCGGCGGGTAACCGGTATCACTGGATCGAGCGGGGCAATGCTGGGCAGGGCCGATGGCGACCGGTGAGCAACCTGGGGGAAGGGCGGCTCGAGACAAACCGCTGGTATCACGTGCG
This sequence comes from uncultured bacterium, assembly GCA_964650005.1. Classification (GTDB taxonomy): domain Bacteria; phylum Armatimonadota; class HRBIN16; order HRBIN16; family HRBIN16; genus CAZHSN01. Next base: position 42,038 of record CAZYPZ010000016.1, read on the forward strand.
CATCCGTTGTGAAGGCCCCCGATTTCGCGTCTGGCTGGACGGCGTCCAGTTGGCGGACTACACCGATACGGAGTCACCGCATCTGAACGGCGCCGTCGGCATCGGTTCCTGGTTGACCGCAAATGAGTTCCGCAATTTTCAGGTGACCTCTTTGTCGGGGCAGACCCTGTACAAGGGAGTGCCGCGACCGGAGCAAACCGGTTCGCTGGTGCGATGGACGGCGTATGGCGATGGACAGATGCATATCTCCGACCGGAATCCTCTCAACAGCCGACTGTGTGTGGAACTGGAAGGAACACACGGCGAGACGGGCGTACAGCAGGCCAATCTTGCCGTGCGCAACGGGGATCCGTGGGAGGGGTCCGTCTGGCTACGTGGCGAGGCGCCCGAGGGTGTGGTGATCCGTCTGTCTGATGAAACGCGCGTGCTGGCGGAAACACGCCTTCAGCCCAAAGGCTCCCGATGGCGCGAATACCCTATACGGCTCAACCCATCAGCGGATACGACCCGCGCGACACTGCAAATCGGATTGATCGGAAAGGGGCGCGTCGCGGTGGATCAGATCCGCCTGATGCCTGTTTCATGGAAAAACGCCGGAGGCCTTCGCCCGGATCTGCTCAAGGCGGTAATGGACCTGAAGCCTACGCTGGTTCGCTGGCCGGGAGGTTTTTTTGCCGAGCAGTACCGATGGAAAGATGGCATAGGCCCCCAAAAGACCCGGAAGCGCTATCCGGCGCGCATGTGGGATGATGTGGATCCGAACGCGTTCGGCACGGACGAGTTTATCGCATTCTGCCGAAAAGTGAACGCGGAACCGGTGATCGTGGTGAATTCCGGAAGACACGATCCGCCCCGTTCACGCCAGGAATACATTCAGGATGCGTGCGACTGGCTCGAGTACTGCAATGGACCGGCCACCTCCAAATGGGGCAAGGTGCGTGCGCGCAACGGGCATCCACAGCCTTATAATGTCCGTTATTGGGAGATCGATAATGAAGCCTGGCCTGTAGGCGCCGACGAATATGTGGCGATTTTCAACGAGTTCGCGGCGGCTCTGCGCAAGGTCGATCCCACCATCAAACTGATTGCCTGTGGAAGCGCCGGATATGACGATAACGATACCAGTCGCGGATGGAATGCGCGGATCATTGCCGGCTGTGCGCCCCGTTTTGACTATCTGAGCATCCATCATTACGAGAATCCCGACCTGTTCGCCGAAGGGCCGCGCAACTACGAGCGGTTTTTCGGGGAGGTGCGCAGGCTTATCCAAGCGTCCGCCAATCCGCAGGCCAAGGTTTTCGTGTCTGAGTGGAACGCCCAATCCACTGATTGGCGGACCGGCTTGTACGCAGGCGGCCTGTTGAACGCGTTCGAGCGATGCGCGGATATCATCGGTATGGCCTCGCCCGCGCTCTGGCTGCGTCACACATCGGCGGTCGACTGGGATAATGCGTTGATCAACTTTGACCAGACGGGCTGGTTTCCGGCGCCCAACTATGTGGTGATGCGCTTATGGCGTAACAGCCTGCAGCCCAACGCGGTGGGCTGTTCCGGTGATCCCGGGCCGCTGAATGTCAGCGCGGTGATGGGGCCTCGGCGTGTGGTGGTGCGGGTTGTGAATCCGGCCGATCATCCCGTTGAACTGCAGCTGCACGTGGAGGGCCGGTTTAAGGCCGTGCGCGCTGCCGCGCGGCTTGTTGCCCCGGGGAGTTTGACCGCGCGTAACACCCTGCAACAACCCGACACCGTGCGAGCGGTGAGCCGGCCGGTACGTCTGGAGAATGGTGTGGCGCACATCACGCTGCCTGCCTATTCCGCCGGAGTTGTCAATCTGTACTCGACGCCTGCCCGTCAGCAGTCTGGAAACCAACGGCGCGAACCGGCGTCTAAATAGTATACCGAGCCAACATGGCCCGGCGCGTTCGTTCGCCCCGGGACTACTAACACGGAGGAGTCTGATGCGACGTCTGGTACTGGTCTCTCTCGGGATGCTGTGTCTCTCAGGTCTCGCTTCATATGCTCAGGAAGCCGCGCAACCCACAGTGGATGCGCGTCAGGCGCTCGAGTATGTGGCGGAACATATGGAGCAGCGGGTCGTCATCGATCCGGCGCTCAAGGCGGCTGTGCGCCCGCCTCAGGAGGCAAAAACAATTGCCGATGCGCTGGACGCCGTCACTGCCCAGGTGGATGGCTTGCGCTGGAAGAAGGTCTACCTGCGCGTCGAAGCGGGCAACCCCGAACCACGGCAGCTAGTGGAATGGGTCCGGGCCGCGTACAACATGGAGGCAGCCGGTATCATCCTGACCGATGAGCGTGGCGAGCGTATGACGTACGCCGTGCGCAATGTGCCTGCAGACAAGGGATACTTCAAAGACATGGACAAGAAGAAGGTCCCGTTCCAGCCACAGCCCGTGTATGTGGTGTTCTATCCGAAGCCTCCTCTCATGCCTGCACAGGCGCCGGAAGAGGGCCAGGGGCCGTCCGCCGAAGTGGCGCTGGACTTGAGCCAGAAATGGTTCGAGACCTACGCCCAGATGAGCCCGAACGAGCGCCAGCGGGCGCTGTATGGCATGATGCAGGGTATCCTGTCGGATCCCGGCATGGTCCAGCAGATCGTTCGCGATGGCATTGGCATGTGGATGCGTATGACGCCGGATGAGCGCAACGCGTTCATGAACCAGGCCCGCCAGATGGGCGAGCGACTGCAGGGCATCATCAACCGCTGAACAGGAAGGTCGCATGAACGCACGTAGTTGGATGCTTCTTCTTGCACCGTGCCTCATGGTGTGGGGAGTGACTCGCGCGGTTGCCCAGCAGGAACCTGCCGGGCAGCCCGCTCAGCCCAGTACAGAAGCGCACAACGCGCAGCAGTCTGAAAATCATACGCTGGGAGCCGTGCTTTCCACGCTGGCCGCGCATGCCGGCGCGACAGTCATGGTGGAAAGGCCCATGGATGGGTGGGATGCGTCGCAGTTCACCGCGCCGGACATAGACCGCGCCGGCGAGATGTTGACCACAGCCTTCCCGGAACTGCGGTGGCGTAAAGTCTACCTGCGCCCGGGAGAACGCCCAACAGCGGAGAAACTGGCCGCTTGGCTGCGGGCGCTGGATCAGGTGGAGAGCGCCGGGCTGGTGCTTACCGACACCAAGGGCGCGAAGATGACCTATCTGGCGCGTGATGTACCGGTCGAACCCGGCTACTTCGATAATATGGCGGACCGGAAAGTGGCGTTCGATCCCACCCCGGTGTATGTGCTGTATGCTCGGGAGGCGACGCGCAGCGCTCGGGCGGATGGCGCCGCCCCGCAATCCGGCGGAGACGAACCGATGCCCAAGGAGACCCCGCAAGGACATCCCGGCCCACAGGCTTCGAAGACCATCCTTCAGGATTGGCTCCGTAACTACTCGACCATGGGCGAGACGGACCGTCAACAGGCGCTGAGGGGTGTGTTGGAAACCGTGGCAGGCCTGGGCCCGGATACGTTGCGACAGATGGGCCGCGATTGGCGCGAGATGATGCGCAATATGACCCCGGAGGAGCGCCGGCAATACGGTGTGATCCGCATCGGCCCGCCGCGTGGCGGACGACGGGGACCGCAGATGGGCGGACCGGGCGGTCCGTCAACAGCTCGCTGACATCAGGAAACAGGCCGGCCTTCGGGAACGCCGAACGGCCGGCCTGCGTCTGTTGATAGTGTAATCGCCTATTCATCCGGAGGTGATCCCGTGAACAGCGAACGGCCTGTCGAGACGTGCCCGAAGTGTGGAAAACCCGTTGCACTGGGGGCGTCTTACTGCGTCTCATGCGGCCATCATCTGTCACGGAGCGCCGTCGATGTGGCTCCCGCGTGGGCGAAACACCGCTGGGCGTTCGTGCTGGCCGGGGCCGTTATCCTGCTTGGCGCGGTGACATGGGCCTGGTTGTCGTACTCACGGCCTGTGACAGGTCAAGAGGCCACCGCTCCGAATCCGGGGTTGCTTCAGGCTCCGGCCGCCGCACCGCCTCCTGCACCTCTCATGCAGGCCCAGACTCCCGCCCCGGAAAAGCAGGAAGAGCCGTTGCCGGCGGACATCATCGACTATCTCAAGCGGCTTCGTGAAATCGAACTCAAGCGCCAGCAGATGCAGGGTGATACCACCGCGGCGTTGCTGATGTTCGTTCAGGCCATGGCGCTGAAGACCACGCTGGACGAAGATAAAATGCGGGAACGCAGTGAATCGTTGCGCATGGGCGCACAGGCCTATGCGGCCACCTGGGCCAATCTGGCCAACGCGTTCGAGCAGCTGCAGCCGCCGGCTGCATGCGCCACACTGCATGCCAACTACCGCCGGATGATGTCCAGCACAGTGGCCTATCTGACCCAGATCCATATGGCGATGCAGCAGGCGGGCGACGACCCGGGCAGCGCCCTTCAGACGCTGATGAATGTGCGCTCGAATGCGTCCAATACCATCGAAGAATCGATCGCCAGCGCGAACCTGGAGTTGCAGCAGGTTATCGACAAGTATAAGCTGCGCAATTACTTTCCCACCTTCGTGATCAGCGGCGACCGGGGCACCGACCTGCGGAACCTGTTGAGCGGTTTCTGAACCTTCAAGCTCTGCAGGCGATCACGAGATGGGATCAGGTCCCCGTTGCGCCTGCAGGCATAAACGCCGCGCCGCTGGCCACTGCGGTGATCCGTCGCTCGAGGAAGATCACTCCGGCATGACTGGCTGATCCCAGTCTGTCCCGGCGGGTCACGGTGACCTGAGGCGCATGCGCGCCCGCCTCGATGGCGCGTTGCCGCGCCCGACTGCGGCCAATCTCTACGGCAACCGATGTCGCCCGCTCCAACTGGTCGAACTCGATCCGCTCGTCGGTGGAGTACAGCACATAACTGCTGCTGTCACCGGGCTTGATGCTGACCTCTTCCCGAACGGTGATTTCACTCGCGATCGCCCCCACCGCGTTCGCCACGTCGGCGTGTTCGGGCGCGATAACGGTGCAGTCCAGCAGGTCTTTCACGGGAGTGACCAGCGACTCGGCAGGCGCACCGATGGCAATCACCGGACGCCTGAGCCGGATGTTGACCTCTATCCCCGCACCGTCATCCCGATAGGCTTTGTCCAGCAACAGGTCCCAGTCTTCCGGCAGATCATAGAGCTTGGGGCGTTGACTGATGACTTCGCGTCGGATTAGTTCGGTGAACACGCGACGTGTGAGCGCACTCAGCATCATTTCAAGCGCCGCATCGGGCCGGTAGCCCAGCATGGCGGCAAATATCTCCAGTGCGCGCTCGGCGGCTGGCACGCTCCACTTGCGGAAGCGGCCGTCGATGTGCATCAGGTCGGTAGGAGTCAGTCCTCCGCGCTTCAGCAGACCCCATTGCTCCAGCCGATTCAGAGGCAGCTGGAGTGTCGACGCCAACCCAAGCCGTTCGGCGGCTTGCAGCGAAGGCACGGGGCCATCCTTGAGCACATCCAGTAACGCCTGTTCCCGCGGAGTGACTGCATGCTGCGGGGCGCGTGTTAACACCAGCACGTCCAGTGGCGTGGCGTCATACCAACGCGCATAACGTTCCGGTTCGAAGCGGTCCAGAAACGCCTGAACCGCCGGTGATTTTTCGGCCAGACAGCACATCGGTATGTTACGCGACGGCCCCACCCGGATCTTGCGGTCGCTTGTGAAATCGAAACGGGAGTCTCCGCCCAGTCCCACGGTGGAGATATCCACCGCATCGACGCCCATCACCCAGTCGCCGATTCGGGCGCCTTCCGGACGGACGGCCACCTGACCGTCGACAAGCAGCGCGCAGTCGGTGGTGGTGCCGCCCACATCGATCACCAGCGCATCGCGCAATCCGGTCAATACGCGGGCGCCGATGGCGCTGGCGGCCGGTCCGGAAAGAATGGTCTCCACAGGACGGGTGCGGGCGATCTGCTCGTCCACCGGGGATCCGTCACCCTTCACCACCATGAGACGTCCCGGCACCTCATGGTCCGCCAACGCCTGGTGAACGGACTGGATGAGATCATGAATAACCGGCAGCAGACGGGCATTCGCGATCGCGGTCTGGGCTCCGTGTATGGCGTTGAGACGCCGGCTGACTTCATGACTGCAGATCACGGGAATGTCCCAGTGTTGCAGAATGATCTCGCGCACCCGGTTGGCCTGAACCGGGTTGCGGACGGTCGCATATCCAGCCACCACGATTGCGGAACACTGATGCTCTTCGATCATCCACCAAGCCTTATCCAATGCCGCGTCTTCATCCAATGGGGTCAGAATGTCTCCGGAAATCGTGACCGACCCGGGCACGTGCGCCATGGGCTCGTGACTGATCTGATCGGACGACCAGACCCAGGGTGACAGGACGATCAATCCCACCCGATGGCCCCGTCCTTCCACCACCGAATTGGTGGCCAGCGTGGTGGACAAGGAGGTGACATCGACTTTGCGCAGCAGGTCGGCGGGCAGCCTGTCCAATGCGCCGCAGATGCCTTCCACCAGATCGTGATAGGTCGTCAGCGACTTGGCCTTGGCCAGCACCTTGCGTTCACCGAGGTCGTAGATAACCGCATCGGTAAAGGTGCCGCCTGCGTCAATGCCCAAGCCGATTCCGGCGCTGATCGCTGACCCGCCAGTGGCTTCGACCACCACTTCTTCGCGTGACAGTGCTGTTTCGGACTCATCGGAATCGATCACGGCGGATGTGAAGATCCGTTCGTCGCCCGTGGTCACACAACGGCTGTGCGGAGGCAGCACGAACAGCCGGTCCGAGTCCCATTGGCCGGAGAGTAACTCCAGCATCAGCGACGCATCTCCTTGCAGCCGGTCAAACCGCCAGCCATACACGTCCGCCATGCGCTGTGTGAACTCCGCAACGGGTTGTTCACCCGCAAAGCCCAGATCGATGTACGCGGCGCGCGTGTAGTGTTGCTTCCATCGATCATGAAACGCCAGTATCTGCCGGGCGTTATCCGCGCCGTATTGGGCCTCCAACGCGGCGAAGTCGGGATGCTCGTCGTAGCCAATCTGCTCGAAATTGCGGTACAGTTCCCCCGCCTCGCGGTCGCGCGGGTTGATCTGTTTTTCCACCCATCCCAGCGTATGGTAGATGGTCCCCGGGTTCTGGCGAAACTGCTTCAGGTAGGCATCGGCGGACCCCAGAAACAGAGAGATACAATCATGCACCCGGGGGATAACGATCGGCAGGTCACGGGCAATCAGTCCGGCAGCGCCGCGCCCGCACAGCCCATACAGTAACAGCACCGCATCGTATCCGTCACCTGCCGAGACGCTGTCGATTTCCGACTGCAGCAGTAACCGCAGATCATTGGGACGCGCATGCAGGCCCGCATCCAGGCATCGGATATCGATGGTGTGTGTGGACTGGTCCGCCAGCTGGCGCAGATACGGCTCGAATACGCCGCAAGCCACTACCCGAAACTTCATCGGCTGATCCTGAATCAAGGCGTCGTCAGGACGCCCGGTCTATCCTCACGGAGTGTAACGCCGAATGAAATCGACGGCAAGGTGAATGCTACCGTTCATCGATGGTCCAGGGAGGTATCGTTCGGCCATCCGGCAGGATTACCGGCTTGCTGGTGTTGTTGAGCCGCATGACCCGTCCGTCAAGCCGTGAGCTGATCACTCCGTCGAAGCGTCCGTCCTCGCTGTAATCGATGCGCCCCCAAGGCAGCCCGGAGGCCGTGAGAGCATGCGCGAACACGACACGCGCTTCGCGCCAGGTGCCTGGCCAGATCAACACCCATCCCCGCCCGGTGCGGCGAGCGAGCGACCTGACGGCGCGAGCGGCGTCAACCACGGGCGCTGTCCGTTCCTGAGGCTCGGACCGAAGCGCGTCTGAGGAGGCGGCGATCTGTACGCTCCAGACCTGGATCCCCAACGATCGAGGATCGTTGGCTCCGGGAGTGAAGACGGGTGATTCGAATGTAATGTGGGCCAGTGCGCTTTCAGAAGGCATCCGCGATACGGTTAGTTCGGTGGCGGTGCGCTCTCCCACCGGCAGCTTGCCCGCCAGGCGTCCGTTCACCAGCACGCGCACGTTTCCAGCGGCCGTGCGCGGTACGGTCGAGATGACGCGAATGACAGGACGGGCTGTGTTTGGCATGGGCAGCGTCAACTCGGCGCGCTGAGATGTCCAGCGATACGTCGCATCTCCGGGCAGGCGCTGCGGATCACGTTCGGGTCCGTGCCAGCCCGATCCCAATGCGTCGTTGTCCCGATCACCGACGTCCACTCGGATGTGCCGGATGGGTGACGGCCAACGAATATAACCTCCCAGCTGGCGGGTATCGGGACGCGGCCAGACCGAACCGCTCTCCACATCGCGTAACGGGGCACATTCCCGCGCAATTAACAACAGTCCGCCTTGATGTACCCATTGCTGCAACCGTGTCAGCCGCGATCGCTCCAGCGTGCCTCCTGCCGTGATGACCACCGCGCGGAACTTCTGCAGCAGCCCATCGTCGATCATGTTCTCATCGATGAACTCGAAATCCAAGGCGTCTCGCAAATCGGCTGTGCGGCTCAGGAAAGATCCGATCACCGAACCGTCCAGTGCAAGGCTGGTGTTGGGCATCAGGGCCGCCACAGCCAGTTTCGGGTGGAAGCGCCGGAAGTATTGGATGTTGTCCATGAACACGATCCCGTTGGGGCCGGGTTGATCGGGCGGCTGCATGAGGTACTTGAAGTAGCCGCCTGCAGATCCACCCGTCGTCGCGTCGAATATGCGGCCTGGTATGCCCTCCGGTGTGTTATCCCCGCCGGGTTCGGTGGTGTAGTATCCGCCATACAGCCGGCAAGAGGACGAGACCATCCGGGTGATAGCGAAGTTCATCTGCGCGTCGTCGCCCTGGTTGGTGATCCGAATGCCTGCCTGGTATTTTGCACACATCCGCGCTTGGGCGCCGAAGTCCGCGCCCAGTTCGATCGCCCCATCGCCTCCGGTACACAGGTAGATGGGTAACGTGGGATAGAGTTGGCGGGCAGTCCGTACCCAGTGCTCTACATAATCGGTCATCGAACGGGTATACCAGAGCGCCTGATCGGCCATGGCCCGGCTGTTTGAAGCCGCTGCCGGCAGAAATGGGCGCACTGCATCCCATCCGTTGTATCGGGTTGACCAGGCACGGTTGAGCCGGTCGATGGAACCATAACGCGTTCGCAACCATTGCCGAAAATGGGCCTTTGCGTGCGGATCGCCACACCACCACCCGGAGTGCGAATGCTGCCCCTGCATGTGAAATCCGCCTCCGGCCACCATGATCGACTCGCCCCAGTTGCCGGAGATGCCCAAGTTCAACGCCTCGATGATTTCGGCTGGGTAGTGATCCCGAAAGAGCTGCAGAAATCGTGTCACACCAGCACGCAGGGCGGGATTCCAGATCGATTGGATTGGCGTGCTGAGTCCATGTTCCAGGCAGACCGCGTCCACTCCCTGCTGCTTGCGCCACCAATCCGGCGTCGCGACAAACGGCGCGGTAATCAGAAACGGCAGCCATTTCAGACCGTGTTTGCGGATCTGGTCCACCACGGGGTCGTACATCGAGAAGTCGATCCGCCCCGGCTCCGGCTCGATTTGCGCCCATCCCACATAACTCTGAAGGCTGGTGATGCCCAGGTGTCTGGCGACTGAATATGCTGAGTCCCGCAGCTGACCCGCGGGAACCGGTTCATGCACCTGCCACTGCTGGATCACCGTCATCCCGTCTGACGGCCTGACAGGCGATCGTTGCTGCATCTGCCACAATGGATCCCGGGTGTTGTCCCATTCCGGAGGCGCTGTTGTATGAAGGCTGATCCCGGACACGACCAGAGATCCATTACCGCCTGCACCGATTCGGAAATCCGCTTCGCCGTTTTGCCGTTTCGTAAAGCCCGGTTCTCTCAGGCGAAAAGCGGCTCGCTTCCATTGCAAGGTGTTCTGTTGCTCCAAGCGACCCGCTTGCCTGTAGGGCTCTCCCTCTCGTGCATCGTACTCCAGCCAGAGCGGGCCCTGTTGGTCCAAGTAGTCCACGACCACCCAGGCATCCATCAGCGCAGGCATCGGTTCGGTGACTTGTACATAGATAAACGCGGAACCCGGCAACGTCCGGCGTGCGTTTCGACCTGCCAGCGTTACCGGCTCGTTCTTTCCGTCACCAAGGCTGGAGACGGACAAGCCGGCTTCCGCATTGGTCCGGCCCAGCTGGATCCGCAGAACGCGATCTTCCATGTAATCCTCCCTGAGGCCGTGTTGGTGGAATCTGGAGATGCCAAGTGTGGATATGTCGATGTGGCTGCCCGGGATGGATTCGAACCACCATACACGGCTCCAAAGGCCGTAGTCCTGCCATTGAACGACCGGGCACTACTTTCAGTATACCAAGCAGACACAACACGGTAGCCTGCCACGGCTCGGGGGCGGGCGCCGTATATGACGCAGAACCGCCATATCCCGCAGCGCGGCAACGCGTAGGACCATTTGGACGCTGCGCTAGGGCATATGGGGGCCGGAGACGGTTCCACCTGATGATCACGCGCATAATGTGATTCAATAAACCCATGACACATGCTCACTATTCACTCTCCGGCTCCTGGCGTCTGCTGGGGACAAGCCCCGATGGCCGTGATCGCCTGGAACTCAGCGCTTCGGTACCCGGCCATGTACACGACGATCTGATACGTAACGAATTGCTGCCAGACCCCTTTTGGCGTGACAATGCCGAACGCTGTCAATGGGTGGAAACCTGGCGATGGGAATACAGTCGTGAATTCACATGGGATGGTACCCGCGATCAGAACTGGGCGGAACTGGTGTTTGAAGGGTTGGACACGTATGCCGAGGTTCGGTTGAACGGTGAAGTGCTCGGTCAGTGCGCCAACATGCACATCCCACACACGTTCGATGTCAGCGGGCGACTGCGCGATGGCGTCAATCACCTGCTGGTGTCCTTTACCCCGGTGGGCGAAGCGACGATCGGTAAAGAGTTCAACAGGTACTTCTCCTGCTTTTCCACCGACCGTGTGTACACACGGCGCATGCAGTGCACATTTGCCTGGGATTGGGTACATCGGTTTGTCAGTTATGGCATTTGGCAGCCGGTCTGGTTGAACCTGTGGGATCGGGCCCGGGTGACAGATCAGTTCATCCAGACCTGCCGCATCGGCCCTGAAGGAGCGTTGTTGCTGAATACCTACTCGGTGGAAGCGCGCTCCGATGGGCCGTTGCGGGCGGAATGGCGACTGATCGATCCCGATGGAGCGGTCATCTGGAATGACGCCCGATCTGTACAGCCCGGATCGGCAGAAATCGAATGTGCAGTGCCGCAGCCGCGGCTCTGGTGGCCGGCCGGATACGGCGACAAACCCATGTATGTCATGGAGATGCGACTGTTTGCCGACGACGGCTGCCTGCTGCACAGCCATGCGCAGCCGTGCGGTATCCGCACGGTGCGGCTCGAGCAGTGCGAAGATGCGCCGGGCAGCCTCGAAGAACGGTTGACCCGGCAGATCCGGGAGCGTACCCCTGACGACCGGAACGACCAGCCCGGGAGGGGCTTCGCGATCTGGGTGAACGACGTGCGGATCTTCTGCAAAGGCGGGAACTGGGTGCCTTGTGACCCCTTCCCGGGGAGGATCACGCCCGAACGTTATGACCGGTTGGTCCGGCTGGTGCGTGATGGACACATGAACTGCATGCGCAGCTGGGGGGGTGGACTGTACGAGCCTGAGGCGTTCTGGCAGGCCTGTAACCGGTACGGCATTCTGATCACCCAGGATATGGCGCTGGCTTGCGCCCAGTATCCGGAAGACGACCCGGAGTTCCTGGAGGCATTGCGGGTGGAGTTTCCGGTGGTGGTGCGCCGCTTACGCAACCATCCCAGCCTGGTGCTCTGGTCGGGTGACAACGAATTGGCCATGAACAGTGATGAGGATGACCCGGCGGGTTCCGGCGTGACAATCGCGCGGGAGATAACCGGACCGATCATCCGATCAATGGATCCCACGCGACCGTTTATGCCAACCAGCCCATTCGGAGGCCGACCCAACAATACGCCCACCATCGGTGACTGCCACATCTCCGCCTGGTACCATCCGCAATGGCTGATCGATGGCATCGATGATTACCGCCAGCGTATCGAGCACACATTGGGCCGGTTTATCAGCGAGTACGCCTTGCCGGGATCACCCCCCATGAGGTCGCTGCGCAAATTCCTGTCCGATGAAGACATCGCCGATCCGGCAGGAGTCATGTGGGATTACCACACCAAGGACAATCCTTATAACGGTATGACCGATCCGAAGTGGACCCATTTCCATCTGCTGGAACGGACAGCCGACCAACTGTTTGGCGCCCCAACGTCAACCGAAGAACGCGTGCAGCACATGGAGTATGTGCCGTATGAATGGATCCGGCTGCAAATGGAGGCGGTGCGTCGTCACAAGGGGTACTGTGACGGACTGCTGTTATGGATGTACAACGACTGCTGGCCTGCCAGCGGTTGGAGCATCGTCGACTATTACGGATTTCCCAAGGCGGGCTGGTTCGCCATGAAAAGCCGGTGCAGGCCGGTGATCGTCTCGATCGAAGAGTCAGACGAAACATACCGCATCTGGCTCTGCAGCGACGCGCTTCGGGACCATACTGGCAGCGTGCGCGCATGGGTGCAGTCATGGCAGGGAGGCGCACTCTGGAGCCGCGAGTGGACGGCGACCTCACCGGCCAACCGGTCCATGCCTGTCGGTGAGATCGCGCGCGCCGAGCTTGAAGGCCTGCTGAACGATCAGACGGTGCTGATCGCCGAGTGGACAAGCGACGCTTCCACTGACCGCGCCCTGTTGTATGCGGCCATGCCGCGCCAAATGCGTCTTCCGGCGGCTACATTGACCGTGACCGTTGACGGCGACCATCGCTCCGGTCGTGTCCAGGTGCGAACCGATCACTACGCGCGCGTGGTAACGCTCGAAGCGGATTGCGATCTGGATTTCAGCGACAACTACTTTGACCTTTTGCCCGGCGAGCAGCGTACGGTGTACTGGTCTGATCCTTGGTCATCCCAAGATGACCCGCCCAAGGCTCGCCCCCGTATCCGTGTCGCGTGCTGGAACGGAGCGCGGTAACCGCCGCGCTCGGTTCGCATCGGCAGGAATCGTCCGCATGCCTGGCGTACCGTCCCCTGAAAACGCAGGGGACAGGGCGCGAGACTTTTTCCCATCGTGTCAGACGGCGTTGGCATGCGGAGGCGTTTTTCTTGATGGCATCAATCACATCTGCGGACAGCATTGTGTGCGGGGCGCGTGCGCACCCTATCGAACGGTACGCAGCCAACGAGCTTCAGCGTTACCTTTGGTTGAGAACCGGGCGTCGCGTGCCGGTTGTCACCGAGACGACAAAGGGGGGCCGGTTCACATTCCTCCTGGGCACCCCGGCCAGCTGCGATCGGGTTTCGGAAGCGGTGCAAGCCGGTCGATTGGCCATCGACACCGGACTGGGGATACAAGGGTACGTGCTGCGCACCCTGCGGCCCGGCGGTTTGGTTATCGGGGCGAACACTCCAGTCGGATGCCTGTACGGAGTCTACGGGCTCCTGCAGGACCACTATGGAGTCGCCTTCTCACTGACAGGTGACATTCTGCCCGACCGACCGAGCCGATGGGGTGTCCCGACTCTCGATGAGCGCCATGTCCCACAGGTGGATGCGCGCGGGTTCCTCCCCTGGACCAATTTCCCGCAGTCGGCCACGAGTTACTCGTGGGAAGACTGGCGGGCGGTGATCGACCGCATGGCTCGAATGCGGTTGAACGTGTTGGTGGTCCACAACTACAATGGCGAGTTGGGCCATAACGAGATGTTCCATAACATCACATGGAACGGCGTCACATCGCGGGTCTGGTTTGCCACGGCGCGCAGCGGGCACAAATGGGCTGGCCCAGGGTGGGATATCGCTCAGTATCGGTTTGGTGCGGATCGGTTGTTCGCTGATTACGACTGGGGGTCGGCAGCGGCGCTGCACAACGAGTCCCTCACCAATCAACAGGTATTCGATAAGGGCGTCAGTCTGTTTCGGCGCGTCATCGGCCATGCGCACGCGCGCGGCGTCCGGGTCGCCTTGGGTTTGGATATCGACCTGATCATGCCCGAATACGGTGTGGCTGCGGACCACCCGGAGATCATCGAAGCACGTGCCATGCAGGTGGTCCGTGACTATCCCGGGCTGGACTATCTGCTCTGCTTCCAATCGGAAATGATCGGCCAAGGCCCTGAAGGGCTGCAACGCTGGCGGCGCGTGTTTGACGGCTTCTACAGCATCATCAAAGAGCAGGCCCCGGCGATGCAGATCGCCGTGTCCGGCTGGGGATTGAACCCCGCTGTGGTGGCGTCGCTTCCGGATGATGTGATTTCCGCGCCAATCGCCCCTTACTCTGCGGCTGCGCAGCCGGGGAGTCTGTTCGGCAACCGGGCGTATTGGGCGTTTCCCTGGCTGGAACGGGACTTTGACAGCTCGGTGTATTACTACCCGTACAAGCTTCCACTGGATGACACAGTGCGGACGTGGCGTGAGAGATCGCCCAACACCACGGGTTTTCTTTGTCTGACCTGGCGGTTGGCGGATGCCGTCGACCCGCGTTTTCTGTATATGTCTCGGGCGCCGTGGTATCCCGCTGACCGGTACCGTTCCGCGCGTGATGTGTATCGTGAGTATGTCCGTGGCTGGTACGGGGTGAATTCCGAGCCGTTGGCCGAGCTGTTGGATGGCAACGAACCGGTGGCGTCGTTGTTCTCCGAGTGCCAGGCCACGCCGCCATTCAGCGTGGAGGCCATGAGTGACACTGCCGGCTATTTACTGAACATATCCAGACTGCGATTGTTGCCCAACGGCCCGGTATGGGAGACCTCGATGCATGAACAGGCGCATGATGTACAAAATGCCGCGTCATCGGAAGGGGGCGAATGCGTCGGCTTTATCCGGCACGGTTCTTGGATCCGGTTGCCGTCCATAGAGATGAATGATGAATGGACGCAATTCACAGCGCGTGTCGCCTCGGATACCCGGGGCGGTTTGATCTCCATTCACTTGGACAGCCCGAATGGACCGAAGATCGGCGAATGCCATGTCGGCGGCACCGGAGGGTGGCAGTCCTGGGTCACCGTCAGCGGACCGCTCACCGGGGTGAAGGGACGACATGCATTGGTGCTGGTCTTTACGGCGCCGATCGCTTCATCAGACCTTGAGCGCGACCGTGCGGCGAAAGCCTTGGAACTGGTGGATACGGTGATGCGTGGAGTCCCCGGAGCGCGGAACCGGGAACGTTTGCTGGCTCTGCGCCATCGGCTTGCGGCTGCACAAATGCATATCCGGCTCAACAAGACATTTGCCAAGACGACATGGGCCGACATGCCGTCTGTAGCCGATTTGTGGGTGAAGCATTTCGTGGAGCGGGTCAACGACATCTCTTCATTGGGAAACGTGGTCAGCATTCAGAACCGTTACATCCAGCTCCATGTGATGGGGCGCGATGCGTTGCTCCGTCAGTCTCTGGCGGTTCAACCTCCAGACGCGCTCGATGCGGTTGGAGTTCGCGATGGTGCGCTGGTCCGGTGGATCAACCGCGAGCCGGATGCGAGAGGGGTGTTGGTCTACCGAAATGGACGGCAGATCACACCCCAGCCCCTGCCGCCCGACATGACCCAGTATCACGATCGGTTCTGCGGCGATGCCGTCTATCGTCTGAGGAGCGTGTCCGCCTCAGGACAGCTCAGCGAGCCCTCCTGGGCTGTGCGGTGCCAGGCCGGATCGGAAGACCGGATGGCGCCGCGGATTGTGATGGTGTCACAACCGGAGACCGCGGCGGCCGGCAGACCTGTAGAGATAACGGCGCGACTGCTGGACAATCGGGACGCTTCGCTGCTGACAGGTTGGGTGGAGTGGCGATCGCTGAACGGTCAGACCGGTCGCTCGCCATTGACCCATCGCGCGCGTGCGGTGTTTACGGCGGTCATACCCGCGCACGCGCTTCAGGAAGGAACGCTCGCATACCGGATCGCCGCATCGGATGGGATCCATCGCGCGTACTGGCCCTGCGCGGGATGGCAAGGCCTAACGGTGGAGTCGTGCGCTCCGCCTCTGAAACTGCCCACCCCGCGGGTGGCGGTCAAAGGCGGGGGACTGCTGCGTTGGGAACCCGTACCGGGCGCCGTCGGCTATCGCATCTATCGGTCGAACCGTCCGAATATGGATGCCGGTCCTCATACACATCTCACGGTTGTTCCCGCATCGGTCACGGAATTCCGCGATCTGGCTCCGGACTTCTACGGACGGGCACGTAAAGGCGCCTGGTATTATCGGATATCGGCGCTGACCACCGATGATGCGGAAAGCCCAGCCTGCAGTCCGGTGAGCGTGTTGCAGGAGGATACCCATGGGCAGTGAACAACGGAGAGGACCCGATCTGGCCAAATGCCAACGCTGGGCTGAGCGATTTCGAGGCTGGCACTATTTCCCCACGCATGTGATTGCGCCAAATCCGGGCGTGCCCGAGGCGCCGGATCTTCAGATGACGGACTGCCCGACGGTGTTCCAGCTGCCGGGCAACCGCGCCTGGTGTATGAGCTTCATCGGCTTCGATGGTCGCGGCTATCGTTCCTTCATTGCCCAAAGTGACGATCTGGTGCATTGGACTCAGCCGAGACTGGCCATGGACTATGGACCGGAAGGCGCGTTCGACCACGGCGGATGCGTACTGGGGGCGTATCTCTACACGCGTTACGACATCGCCGGCCCCCGCACGCTCCGGCGGCGGCAGGGACGTTACTGGAGCCTGTATGGCGCCTATCCGCGCCAGGGCGGGTATGAGCTGCGCCCCGGTTATCAGGGGCTGGCCAACAGTGACGATGGGCTGATCTGGCGTCGCGCGCAAGAAGCCCCGACGCTCTCTGTATTCGATCCGGACTGCGGCACTTGGGAGAAGGACTGCATCTACCAGCCTTGGCTGGTTGAATACAGACGGCGTTTCTATGACTTCTACAACGCCGCCGAAGGCGGGCTGGAGCAGACCGGTGTGGCGTTTTCGTCTGATCTGCATCGCTGGAAACGGTATGATGGAAATCCGGTTCTGCGGTTGCGACCCGACGGCTACGATGCCGTATTCTGCAGCGACCCAAAGGTGTATCGGGACGGCGACCATTGGATGATGTGGTACTTTGGCGTGGGCCGAAACGGCGCGCACATCATGGCCGCATTTTCCGTTGACCTGCTGCATTGGACGGCGCTGCCGGAACCGCTGTATCGGGCCGGGGGACATCCCGGCGGTTTGGACCGCCAGTTCGCGCATAAAACCTCACTGGTATATGATCCGTCTCGTAAGTGCTGGTTTCTGTTCTATTGTGCCGTTGGCGACTCGGGTCGCGGTATCGGACTGCTGACAAGCCGTCCTGTAGAGGGTGCCTGAATGATTCGCTTCTGGGCTGTGTTAATTGGGCTGTGCTGTGCTGGAGTGGCCTGGTCCAGTCCGCTGGCGATACGGAGCGGCTTGACCGAAGTACGGTTCGACGCCTCGGGCCGGTTGACCGGTATCGTGCGCTGTGACACGGGGGTCTCCTGTTATTCCGGTATACCCGCCGTTCCGTTCCGCCTCTACAGGCATCGCGATGGGCAAGCCGTAGAGGAACCGGTGCGACCGATGCGTGCGGTACGGCATGGAGCGGCGGTCTCGATATCATACGCCGGTGATGGGGTGGCCACCCATCTGACGGTGTCCCCGGTCCATCCCGAAGGACAGCTTCGATGGAGCATGAGCATCCGGAATACCGGCTCGGACGACATCATCAACCCCGAGTTGCCATGCCTGAGCGGTGTGCAGATCGGCGGGCGGCCGCAAGACAACATTCTGGTGCGCCCTAACCGGTATGGCCAGCGCATACCGGACCCGCTGAGTAACCTGAAACGGCCTGCCGGCGGCATGGTCGATGGCTTGCACTACGGACCCCATCTGGCGCCCCCCACGCTGATCTACCCCGGCAGCGCCAGCATGATGTGGATGGACCTGTATACCCCACGGCATGGCGGGTTGTATGTCTCTGGAGAGGAGCCGCATCTGGTTGGCGGCTTTCTGACGGCCCGATCGACAGACCGGCTGACATTGGCGGTGGGTCGGCACATGCGTATACGTCCTGGAGAACAGGCGGTGATCTCGGCGCGCGTGGGTGTGCACCGCGGCGACTGGCGGGATGGAGCGAGCTGGTATCGTCAATGGGCGCTGAGCTGGATGCGGCATGGCCGTCCGCCGCGCTGGGTCCGGGAGATGAGCTCATGGCACTGGCGGGCGCTGTTGTGGAGCATGGGCGAGACCCAGCCCACCATGAAACCGCAGATGTACTGGACCGATATCTCCGGGTTCATGTGGGACGGCGCACTGGCGCTGCGAACTCCCTGTATCGGATTGGCCGGTCAGGAACTGTTTGGCCACGACTATCCCATGTGGTGGCCGGATCCTGCGCTGGGGACCGAACAGCAGATGCGCGACGTGGTTCAGACGGTGGGACGTCGCGGCGGACGTGTGGCCCCTTACCTCAATCCCATCTATGCGTGGGAGAGCTATCCGCATGTGCCTCATGCCGATGAACCGCAATTTCAGAACAGGCTTCAACAGATCCCTGCCGATGTGCTTCAACCCGACTGGTCCCGTTACCAGCAGGCTGCGGCCCGCGGGCTGAACGGCACGCTCAGCTATGTGGAGTGGCATTATTACGGTCGCTTCCCGCAGATGTGCTTGCAGGTAAAGGATTGGCAAGACCATATCATCTGGTGGACGCGAAAATACGTGAAGGACTACGGCTTTGCCGGAGCGCAATGGGACCAGTTGGGCGCGTATCCTTCGGCACCCTGCAGTGATCCGTCGCATGGGCACCGGCATGATGGAACCGGCGTGCAGGGCATGTTGGATCTGTGTGCGCGTGCATTGGATGGTCCCGATCCGGCGGCCGGCAAGCAAGGCTATCTCTGGTACGAGGGCGCTTGCGACTTCCTGCATCGGTACCTGTCCTTCGGCCATTCCGGTGGAGACAGTTGGATGGCCTGGGGAATGCCGGAGCTGTTCCAGTACACGTTCCCCTTGCAGTTCGGGACCGTGGACCCCTGCGCCGCGGACGGATCCGGCCCCGAGGCGTTGGCGCGACGCTTCCGCCGATTGGAGTGGATGTACATACGCCGTATGAAAACCGGCGTGGCCGCCGATCTGGCCCGGAAAATGGTACGCATTACGCCTGTCACAAACGCCCTGAAGACCCTGTACTGGTATGGTGCGTTCCACGGGTCGGATGGCTTACGGGTGCCTGCCGGTGTTGAGGCCCGGTTGCTGGTGGTGTCTCCGGATGAGTCACCCAGCCTGCGCAGCCCCGCTCTGGTGATTCCGATGATGGATCTGCGTGCGCAGAAGACCAACTTCACTGTGCAGGTTTCGGGGCAATGGCTGCCCCGACGAACACCTCTGGAGGCTTGGTGGTATCCGGCCTTCAACGGCGGACTGCGTCAGCGGCTGGCGGTCCATCGGTCCGTCGGCGGCCTGACAGTCGATCTGCCCGGCATGGGCGCTCTCAACGCATTCGACCGCTCTCAAGCCTGCTGTCCCGACGACGGAACGACCGCTGCGCTGGGGGCATTGGTGATCGCCGGCCAACCGCTTTCACCGCTGCGCATCGAGGCCCCGATGCGCTGTTCGAAGAGGCAGTCTGTCACGATACGCGTCTGGAAACAGACAGGCAGCGGTGCGCCGCAATCGTGGCGAACATTGGATATTGCCGCCGGTCGGTCAGAAGGCATCCGTCAGGTGCCGGTTGTCGATGGACGTATTCATCAGGTGCAGATAGCGGGGCGTCGCGCCCAGCGGCTGGCGCCGGATACGCAAAGCAGCGCGTGGTATGGCTACTACCGGATCACCGATCCGGCGTTGCGCGGGCGCGAGCGGACGCTGGAGATGGAAGTGACCTGGCTGGATAGCGGATCCCGCACGTTGACGGTTCAATACAACTCCAGCGACCCTGCGGCCGTACCCTTTGAATTCGCCAAACTGACGCCGGAATACCGGCCCGGCGCATCCATCCTTACCGGAAACAGCGGTGTCTGGAAAACCGCTCGGTTTCAGCTGCCTCAGGCGCTGCTGACGGGAGGCATGAATGGAGGCGCCGATATCCGGTTGATGGCCTCCGGGGGCGATGTGTATGTATCGCGCATCCGGATGCGCGCCGTGTCCGAGCGATGGAAGCCGGTGGAAGGAGCCGCTGTGACGCTGGGCAGACTCACCGGTAAGACGGACCGGTCGGGGCGTGTCCGGTTTCGTTTCGATGCGTCCGAGCCGACCGGCGGATGGTTGGTCGAAGCGCGTAGGGATGGTCCGTACGGCCTGCTGCCCGATACGCGCGTAATCATGGTAGCCGAGTGATTTTACGCAGTATGAACGCATTAAGGATAACGTGAAGAAGGCGCCAACCCAGATGCCGATACGCAGTGGAGTCTGTTCGATCAGTTTTCGGGGCGAAACGATCGAAGCGATCGTGTGCGCCGCAGCCGATGCCGGATTGGAGGGCATCGAATGGGGCGGTGATGTTCATGTGCCTCCAGGTGATATGGCGGCGGCGGAGCGTGCAGCGGCGCTATGCAGGCTGAACGCCGTGGCGGTGAGCAGCTATGGCAGCTACTACCGCGCGGGGTCTGCGGAACACCTCGGACAGTTCCCGCAGGTACTGCAGACGGCCCAAGCCATGGGGGCGCCCTGCATCCGTGTTTGGGCCGGCGCTTTCGGATCGCTGGAAGCCAACGAGGACCAACGGTGTTGTGTGGCCGACGATCTGCGCCGATGTGCCGACGCAGCAGCCAGGGAAGGGATCATGGTCGCTGCCGAGTTCCACGGGCATACCCTTTGTGATACCGCCGACTCCGCGGTGCGCCTCGCCAAGCAAGTCGATCATCCCGCGTTCCGGTTGTACTGGCAACCGCCCATCGGACTGGATGTGGCCGAAATGCACAACAGCCTGGAGCGTGTACAACCGTGGCTGGCCAATCTGCATGTGTTCACGTGGCGGCTTACCGAAGGTCGTATCGACAGACGACCGCTGCAGGAGGGTGAGTGTTGGTGGCCTGAGCTGCTGCAACTGGCCAAACGTGCACCCGCGACGCATGCGCGATGGGCGTTGCTGGAGTTCCTGCATGATGACCGACTGGATACACTGCAAGAAGCAGCGGTGGTGTTGCATCGTTGGCTGCGAACCAGTGCGTAATACGTCAGAGGAGGACTCCATGAGACGACCACAGGCGGCGTATATTCTGTCGGAGCATGCGGCCGGACTGATCTACGGCCCGACGGAGCGTGCTGACATCGAGCGCCTGGTGGACATCGTCGGACCGGTGATGACGCCGCAGACGGTTCAAAACGAGCCCGAAGTCCTGCAGCAGGTAGAGGTCATCTTATCCGGATGGGGTGGTCCGCGCTTGGATGAGGCCTTTCTGAAACGCGCCCCGGCGTTGCGTCTCGTGCTGTATGGCGCCGGTGCGGTGTCGGGTATCGTCACGGATGCCTCTTGGGCGCGGGGTGTCCGGGTGGTCAGCGGTTGGGAGGCGAATGCGCAGCCCGTTGCGGAGTATTCACTGGCAGCCATCCTGCTTTCGCTAAAGCGGTTCTGGTGGTTCGCCCGAGCGGTGCGTGACCTGCAGGGCTGGCCGCAGGAGCGCGAGGTGACCGGCGCGTATGGCGCGTCGGTGGGCGTGTTGTCTCTGGGCGCGATCGGTCGACGCGTCTGCGAATTGTTGCAGCCTTTCGATGTGACGGTGATGGCATGGGACCCGATTGCTCCGGATGAGTTGTTTACCCGCTTGCATGCGCAACGCACCGATCTGGAAACGCTGTTTTCGGAAGCCGATGTGGTGTCGGTGCACACGCCGTGGCTTGCCGAGACGCAGGGACTGGTGAACAGGACGCTGCTGGAGCGAATGAAGCGAAACGCGACGTTTATCAACACCTCTCGAGGCGCTGTCGTGAACGAATCGGAACTGGTGGATGTGCTGCAGCGCCGTCCGGATTTGCAGGCGATCTTGGATGTCACTTGGCCGGAGCCGCCGGAGAGCGGTTCACCGCTGTATACCCTTCCCAATGTAGTGCTGACTCCGCATATCGCCGGGTCCATGGGTGCGGAGTGCCGGCGCATGGGCCGATATATGGCCGACGAACTGCGGCGCTGGTTGAGCGGAGAACCACTGCGCTGGGAGGTCACCCGCGAGGTGGCGGCGAACAGTACGCACAGGCCGGCATAATGGGCGAGGGGAATCGACCGGAATGCGAAAACGGTTGCTAATACTGGCCCGTGAATGCTAGTATCGCACCAGGAATCTGGTGCAGCATATCGGCGTCCGGGAAGAACTGCGCGTGTCGCCGTTCCAGACCAGGCGATAACACAACGGAGAGAGGGCCATCATGGCAGACAAGAAACCCAACATCATCATCTTCGGAATCGACTCGTTGCGGGCCGATCACATGAGTTGTTACGGGTACAAGCGGCTGACCACCCCCTATATCGACAAGTTCGCCACGCAGGGAACGCTGTTTGAACACTATTACTGTCCAAACATCCCCACCACGCCCGGTTATGCGCTGATGCTCACTGGTCAGGATGTGATCAGCACGCAAGTGGTCGCACTAAGGCACAAAGGCGCCATGCGTTCGGAAGTGCGTACGCTTCCCGAGATCCTGCGCGACTTCGGGTACACATCCACCTGTGTGGGCTTCACCGGTAACCCCGCGTCTCGCGGATTCGATACCTATCTGGACTACCCGGCCTGGGGTTCCTGGGCGCAGGGGCGCAGCCCGAAGGCCGAGAATCTCAACGCGGTGACAGTCCCCGAGTTGAACCGATTGCTGGATCAGGACCAGCCGTTCCTGTTATTCCTGCGCCATATGGATCCGCATTCACCCTATCTGGCTCCGCAGCCGTATGAGCGGATGTTCTATCATGGTGACGAGTGCGCGCCCGGCAACAACAGCATGGATCCGGTGATGAGCTTCAAGCCGTTCTGTGACTACTTCGCGGCGTGGATGCCTCCGGGAATTACCGATATTCAGTATGTCAACGCGCAGTACGATGCCGAAATAGCGTATATGGATGCGTGCATCCAGGTGCTGTTCCAGCAGTTGGAGAGCCGCGGCGTGATGGATGAGACGCTGATCATCATCACCGCTGACCATGGCGAAACGCTTGACGAGCATGAGTGCTGGTTCGACCACCATGGGATGTATGACAATACGCTGCATGTGCCGATGATCATCCGCTATCCCGGCAAGGTACCGGCGGGAATGCGTCACCCCGGGTACTGTCAGCACAAAGACCTGGTGCCCACCATTCTGGAACTGGCCGATCTGCAGGCGCCGGACCGCTTCGACGGACGCAGCCTGATGCAGCTGGTGCGCGGTGAAGCGTTGAACTTCGACACCGAATTCTACATCACCGAGTGCACATGGATGCGCAAGCATGGCTGGCGTACGCCCGAATGGAAACTGATCCGGGCGCTGGAACCGGATATGCACTTCAAGCCCGAGGTGGAACTGTACAACCTGGTGGCGGATCCGGAAGAGAACAACAACCTCGCGGAGAGCTATCCCGAGATGGTCGCAGCCCTGACCGAACGCATGAACCGCTGGCTGGCCAAGCGACGCGAAGAGACCGGGCTGGACACGCCGATCCATCATCAGGGCGACTGGCACGGCATCGAGGGGATTGGGGCCTTCAAGAGCAGCCAGCAAGCCTATGACACGCTGCATATCGGCGACCCCGAAGCGGCGCGCAAACTGCAAGCCGAAGCTCGTAAATAGACTTCCCTTCCGTATATCGGGCAGGGTCGACGGTACCGCTGGCCCTGCCCGACTCGTTTCCTGACCCTCTCCAGATTCACGATATTCACAGCGGGTGGACACGCCAACGCAGGATGCGTGCATGCTTCTTGTGAACTAAGGGCTGAGTGTCACGCGTCAGGAGAGGTGTTGCATGCATATCCACGATCTCCACATAGAGACCATAGACCAGAACGCACTGCAGACTGCGATCGACTGGGCCGCAGCAGAGGGGTGGAATCCCGGCATCCACGATGCGCTCTGTTTTCATGCCGCCGATCCGAATGGCTTTTTTCGGGCGATGCAGGACGGCGACCCCGTCGGATTTGTCTCCGCTGTCAACTACGACGACGCCTTCGCGTTTGTGGGGCTGTACATCGTGCGTCCCGATCATCGCGGCGGACCGGCCGGTGTGATGCTGGCGCATCACGCCATACAGTACATGGGTGACCGATGCTCCGGCGCAGACGCGGTCATCGATCGCCTTCCGATGTACCGCAAACTCGGCTTCGCAGAGGCGTGGCGCACGGTGCGGCAACGGCTGAGATCAGCCGGTCGGATGCATGCCGACATCCGGGCTGTTACAGAGGTCCCTTTCGAAGCGGTTGCGCAGTATGACCGACATTGCTTTCCAGCGGAAAGACGGGCTTTCTTACACTGCTGGTGCACGGCGCCGGGACATCTGGCGTATGTATCCGTGATTCACGGGAATGTGCGTGGACTGATCGTCTGCCGCCCCTGTCGGCAGGGCTGCAAGATCGGACCGCTGCTGGCGGACACGCCCGATGTCGCTGCCCGGTTGCTGGACACGGTGCTGAGCCAAGTGGGAACTGACGTGTATTGGGACACGCCTACCGGCCATCCAGAAGCGATACGGATCGCCGCTGAGCGCGGCGCCGAACCGGTGTTCGAAACCGCCCGGATCTACCGGAACGGAACCCCCCAGATCGACATGGGGAGACTCTATGGGGTGACCAGTTTTGAACTGGGCTGAACGGTCTTCAGCGTCTAGCGCCATCAGCCCGGGCGCTTATCGGGAGAACCACTGATGGAGGACATCCGGTTTCGAGCTCTTGGCAGTGTTCAGCTGGTTGGGCCATGCCTGTTCGGGCACACCCGCTTTCAAACCCACGAACAGATCGACTCACACACGCATCCGTGGTACGAACTGGCGCTTGTGCCCTGCGGGAACTGCTGCCTGACGGTTGAACACTCGGTATATCCCGTGCGCGCGGGGGACCTGTGTATCACCCGTCCCGGTCAGGAACACGGGATGCGCGGAACCGGCTCCCCCTGGAGTGTGTTGTTCGCGTGTGTCACCGCGCTGGAACCGCAGGAAGCGGCCTCGGTGCTGATGTCACGCACTCATCCTGTGTTGCCCGGTTGCGGTGTCTTGGCCGGCTTGTATCACCAGATGGTGTCCGAGGCATCGGAGCGCGCGGTTGGCTGGCAGGCCCGCGCTGCGATGCTGTGCGCCGAGTTGATCATCGGTGCAGCGCGGATCGCCAGTCCGGGAGCCACGGTTGCCGCTCCCGCGGACAACCCGGAGGTCGAGGCGGCGCGGGTCCTCATCGAATGTACAGCGCGCGCGGACCTGCGGATCGCCGAGGTGGCCGCGCATGTGGGACTCAGCGTCTCGGCGCTGCAACGTCAGTTCCGTAAGGTGCTCGGGCAAAGTGTCGGAGAACATATCCGTGAAGTCGTGATGCATCGCGCCGTTCGGTTGTTGGGCGACCAGCGCTGTTCGGTAATCCAAACCGCGGAGATGCTGGGCTATAAGTCGCGACAGCATTTCAGCACAGCGTTTCATCAGGCGTTCGGCGTTCCGCCCAGCGCTTACACAAACCTGTCTGCGCCAAAACCGGACATCACGGGCGATACAGCCTGACATCCGCCAGCCGCTGACTTCGTGACATTCGGCGATTGACGGCCGGGAAATCACTTCATGCACATGACAGATGCGCATCTAGTGGTGTGAACAGACACGCCCCATTTCGGGCGTTGATATGCGCGAATACCGGACACTATGGCCGATTTGGACCGTTACAATAGGGCCTGAAGCCTGAGCAGGCTGTACTGATAACGTGACGTGGAGGTGACGTGTGCAATGCGATCGATTACCTGGTGTGCTGCCGTTGCGGGGATGCTGGCCATGAGCGCAACACAGGCGGACAGCCCACAGGTTGTACGGGAGCTGCTATCCAGCCCCCAATTGGAGCAGCTGTATAGCCGGACGTATCACAGTCTGGTGAATCGGGTGGAGCCCAATGGTTTCTTTCAAGAGTCCTTGACCGGCGCCTATGCCGGGATGTTCCCGCGAACGGTTGGTGGTCTGGTGTCGTTGTTTGCCGAGACAGGCGAATGGAAGCGATCCCGCGATCTGGTCGATATGTGCCTGCGCGCCGCCCGGGATTTCGAACTGGATCGAAATCTGCACGTGTTCGATCGTCCGATTGACCGGGTTCCGGTCGAAAACAGCGATCTGGCTGTGAACACCTTTCAGGAAACCGCATTGTATCGGCTGGATGCGCCCTATATGGGCGCACAGCGGTTTGTGGCCGGCGCCAAACCGGTACGGGCGATCGAAGTGATGGTCGCTGCGGTCGTGAATGGGGAGTTGCAGGTCCAACTCACGGCCGACGTGGTAAACGGTCCGGTGTACGCTCAGGTGACGCTTCCGGTCGTGAACGGCAATCCGTCACCTAAATGGTTGCGGGTGGCTTTCCCTCGCCCGGTCAGGCTTCCGGCCGGGAAACCGATATGGATCACGCTGCAGTGGAAAGGAGCGGGCGTGCCGGTTTGGTTTGGTCATCCCCACGCCACCGGTCATCCGTTGGCGGGCGCGGCGGCTCATGATCCCGGTCAGTGGCTCGACCACCCGGGCCATATAACGGCGTTCGCGGTGGATACGGGATCGCTGCGTCATCTCAGCCGAAAAGGACGGACCACGCTGATCAGCCGGATGGACCAGCTGGACGGTAATCTGCATGTCATCTGGGCATGGGCCAAAGTGGCCGAGCAAGGCGTCGATCCCAAGTGGGCGGATCGAACCTGGAAGCAAGTCGCTCGGATGATGGACGTCGCATCGGACTGGCCCTACCTGCCGCCTCAATCCTCGCCGATGTGGCCCGGGTTGGCCCGAAATGTCTGTCTGGAGCACTCCCGCGAAACGCGATACTGGGATACGCACGATCTGTTGACCAACTGCTGGATGGCGGAAGCCCTGCGCGCCATGGCGGCCGAAGCCGGGCGACGCGGAGATGCCGAACATCAACGCCTTTGGACCATTCGGATGCAGGGTTTGGAGAGCGCCATCCATAACAATCTGGTGATGGAGCTGGACGGCAAGCAGGTGTATGCCGAAATGCGGTTGCCCAATGGCCGGGACGGCGTCATCTTCGATGGACTCAGCTGGGTCAACTGGTCGCCATGGCAGACGGACTGGAAAGGCGCCAATCCGACCATCCTGCGCAATACGCTGGATGCGGCCCGAAAGCGGCTGGAGACCGTCTGGAATGGTCACGTGATTGTATTCGATGAATGGGGACCCGATGGGCGGGTCGCTCAACAGGTGATTGGCAAAGGGGTCGGCTGGGACATGGAGGCCTCATTGCAATACGGTCAATGGGATCGGATCGCTCACTGGCTTCGGTTTCTGATGGATGAAAACAAAGCCGATCTGTATGCCGAAGCGTTCAACGTGATCGACGGCAAGATGGTGATGCAGGACCCGGGCAACGGAGAACAGGCCGCCTGGTGGTGCCGCGGTATGGCCCGCGTCCGTAAAGCGGTCGGGCTGCCCGTGGTTCCCCAAACCGCGCAGTAAAGCATCAGCGGAGTAGGGCGATGGTCCGCCCTACTCCATTCCACCGAGTCAGGGGGTTGATGGTTTCGATGTCTCACTTTGGCGCGATCGATGCGGGCATCGTCGGGCTGTACCTGTTGCTGACAATCAGCGCAGGCTTATGGGTCCGGCGGTATGTGGGTAAGGTCGAACATTTCCTGGTGGCCGGCCGTGAGATGAATGTCTATCTGGGCATCGCGTCTCTCGCGGCCACGGAGTTCGGTGTGATTACCTGCATGTATGCGGCGCAATCCGGGTATGAGAAGGGCTTTTCCGGTATGGTGCCGGGTGTTCTGTACGCCATCGCGATGCTGTTCGTGGGAGTGACGGGATTCTGTATCAAGCCGCTGCGACAGTCCGGGGTGATCACCATACCGGAACTGCTGGAACGTCAGTTCGGTCCTCGTATCCGCTGGCTGGCCGGTGTGGTGATCGTGCTGGGCGGCCTGCTGAACATGGGTGTATTTCTGCGTGTGGGTGGCGAGTATCTGGTGTACAGCATCGGTATGGATGAGCGTCGGTTGGTCATCACCATGACCCTGTTGCTGGCAGGTGTGGCGCTGTACACGATACTGGGCGGTATGCTGTCGGTATTGGTGACCGACTATATGCAGTTCATCGTGATGAGCGTCGGACTACTGGCGGTAACCGGGCTGGTGCTGCATGATGTTGGCTGGTCCACGCTGGTCAACACGGTGCAGGCGAAGTACGGTGCCGGAGGGTTCAACCCGCTGGTGGCGCCGAATCTTGGTTGGCCTTATGTGTTGTTCTTCTTTGTGTTGAATCTGTCCGCGGTGTTGACTTGGCAGACGATGATCGCCCGGGTGCTGGCCGCCAAGGACGCCGAAGTCGGCCAGAAGGTGTATCGCGGTACATCGATGTTCTTCGTGTGCCGCTTCCTGATCCCCGGCCTGTGGGGTATCGCCGCGCTGGCCACGTTGGCGCCCGGTGAAGTCGGCAATTCGCTGCACGCGATGCCGAAATACCTGGCCACGTTGGTCCCTTCGGGGTTGATCGGGTTGGTGGTCGCCGCGATGCTGGCCGCCGAGATGAGCACCGATTCGAGCTACATGCTGACATGGGGCAGCGTGATCTATAACGACATTCTGGCCCCTTTCCGGCGCAGAAAACCCTGGTCTGAGAGCATGGGGCTGTTGATCAACCGGTTCATCGTGGCGTGTATCGGCGTGTTTCTGCTGGTGTTCGGCTTGTGGTACGAGCTGAAAGGCGACCTGTGGACCTATATCGGCGTCACCGGGTCGATCTACCTGTCCAGCATATCGGTGCTGCTGATTGCGTGCTGTTACTGGAAACGTGCGACCGCCTGGGGCGCCGGCGGCGCCATTCTGTTGGGTGCTCTGTTCCCGCTGGGCTACCTGGTGATGGAACAGTTGCCGGCCACCAAAGCATTCGCCAAGCAGATCGGTCCACACTACAGCGGGCTCGCGGCGTACGCAGCAGCCGGACTGGCTATGGTTGTGGGAAGCCTGCTGACCCCCAAGAAGAAAGACGGATTGACTGCGGCTCGAGGAGGCGTGCGATGATCGTCACTTTCTGGCTGGTGCTTACCATCGTGGCGCTGGTCTGGTACGGACTGGTCACCATTTATGTCGCGATCCGGGGAGCCGGTGATATCAGGAACATGCTGGCGCATCTGCAGCGTCTTCGTGAGCAGGACATGGGATCCTCAAAACACCGGCCATGAATGCTCCGCTGATACCCTATCCCCGCCGTATACGCTGGCGTACGGGTTCAGCGCTTTTGCGCCCTGGCTCTGTGCTGACTGTCGATCCTGCGTATGCACAAGAGCCCGACGTGTTGCGTCAGATCGCCGACGTGCTGGCGTTACGGGGGCCGCGGATCGGTGGCTCACCGGAAGAGGGGGGAGTCCGTGTTATCCGATGCACGGCGGGTATATCGACGGGGGCAGAAGGATACCGGCTGCGGGTCACTCCTGATGAAGTCCGGATCGAGGCAAACTCACCGGTCGGAGCGTTATGGGCGGCTCGCACGCTGGTGCAGCTGCTCCCTGAGCGGTTCGAATGCCATCCGCGTTCCGAGCGCGCTTGGAGTGTTCCTTGCGTCGAGATTGAAGACTGGCCCGCATTCGGCTGGCGCGGACTCATGCTGGACTGTTCACGGACGTATCTGTCCTTGTCCTACCTTCGCAGGACGATCGACACACTCAGCCGGTACAAAATGAACACCCTGCATCTCCATCTCACGGACGATCAGGGGTGGCGATTTGAAAGCCGCAAGCGGCCGCTGTTGACCGAGGTGGGAGCGTATTGGGAGCCGGAGTATCCGGACTTGGGAGGGTATTACTCGCAGGCCCAACTGCGCGAGTTGGTGGCATACGCACACGCACGGGGCGTGCAGCTGGTGCCCGAGCTGGAGATGCCCGGACATGCATTGGGCGCGTTGAAGGCGTACCCCGAACTGTCCTGCACAGGCGGACCGTTCCGTATCCAGCCTTATATGCTGGGGCCGGGCATTCATTATGACGTGATGTGCCCGGGTAATCCCGAAACTCTGCGGCTGTGTGCGGACGTGCTGGGTGAAGCCGCGCGCATATTCCCATCGCCGTTCCTGCATGTGGGCGGCGATGAAGTACCCAAGGACAACTGGGAACGGTGCCCGAGATGCCAGGCGTTGCGGCGCTCGGAAGGGCTGGCTGATGGCGTGGCGCAGCAGGCCTGGTTCACTAGGCAGGTTGAAGGCATCGTACACCGGCTGGGCAGACGACTGATCGGTTGGGATGAGATCACCGAAGGAGGACTGCCTGCGCGCGCCGCCGTCATGTCATGGCGCAGTGTCAAATACGGCCTGGAAGCGATCCAGAAGGGGCACGATGTGGTCTTCTGTCCCACGTCCCACTGCTATTTCGACTATCCATACGGGGTCACCCCGACGACCAAAGTGTATCAGTTCGATCCAGCGCCGGCCGAAATCGGATCGTCCGAGCGACAGCACATTCTCGGTGTTCAAGCCTGTATGTGGACACACATCGCCCGCACCGATGCCGACATAGACCGGATGATCTACCCGCGGCTGCTGGCGCTGGCGGATGTGGGGTGGCGGCACGCGCGTGGTGTGGGACTGGACGCGTTCCAGCGCCGGCTTCCCGTGCATATCCGGCGATTGCATGCCGCGGGCGTGGCGACCTATGAACTACATCCCAGACGAGCCGTTGTTCGACAGCGCCTGGTGTTGGATCTGCCCCTCACCGGACAACTGGATGCGCCTGGTCTGACCGACTGGAAACTGCATGGTGATGCAGGTGTCACGGCCGACGGGCTGAAGCTGTCCGGTGGCTGGGTGAATGCGCGCGACACCGGCGGGGTGTTGGGCGGTTGGAGCGGTCCGTTTGCTGTTGCATTGCAGATCCGGCACGCAGGGCAGCCGGAACGCCCTTTCGGGTCCACATGCTTCAGCGTGGGTTCTCCGGGAGCCGGGGGCTGGCGCATCGGTTTGGATCATCATGGGGCGGTTATGTTCACGTTTTATGGCGTCAGCGACCTGGTGTTGGCTTCCGCTGTGGCGCCCGGCGATGATCGGTGGCATGGTGTGGCGGTGCAGTTCGATGGACGCGATCAGGTTTCGGTATGGGTCGATGGCACTCTGTGCGGATCGTTGTCTTTCGTCTCAGCCACCTGGCCGGAAGGAGAGATCCCCGTCGTGATCGGCAGTGACCCGGGAGGAAACACACCCTTCATCGGTTCGATACGCACTGTGCATGTATGGACCGGCGCATGGAGTCCGGCTGAGATGAGCCGTCGATCGCTCATATAAGGAGAATGACAGTGACACACGACTTCACCGAACACAACGAAGAGGTCAAGCAGGTTTGGGACAGCTATCACGCGCGCGATCCCATCCGCACGCCGGTGCTGTACAGCCACAACCCTCGATTCACCATGTGGATGCCCGAGGTCAACACGCGGAAGGTGGAGTTTGAGCAATACGTGATGGACCCCATGGTGATGATCGAACGTCAACTGGAACACTTTCACTGGGCTCTGCATCATATCCGTCACGATGTGCAGATGGGATTGCCCGAGAGCTGGACCGTGTATGTGGATTTTCAAAACACCTATGAAGCCGCCTGGTATGGGTGTCCGGTACGGTTCCGCCCCGGCCAGGTGCCCGACACCGAACCGATACTCACGGATGACAACAAGCGTATGCTCTTCGACAAGGGGCTGCCCGACCCGTTTGAAGGGGAGTGGATGGAGCGGAACTGGCATTACTACGAAGTGTTTAACCAGCTCAAAGAACAGGGATGGCGGTATGCCGACCGCCCGATCGGCGCGGTGGTTCCCACAGCCATGGGTACCGACGGCCCCGTCACCGTCTGCTGCAATCTGCGTGGCGCAACCGAGTTCATGACCGATCTGCTGGAAGATCCCGAATATGCCGCTGAGCTGTTGGACTACGTGACAGAAGCCTCGATCGCCCGCATCCGAGCCTATCGCAAACGGTTGGGACAGCCGGAACTGGCCTCCACTTTCGGACTTGCCGACGACAGCATCGAACTGATCAGTCTGTCGATGTATCGGGATGTGATAGCGCCTTACCATATACGCCTGAAGGAGGCGCTGGCGGAACCGGGATGCACATCGTTCGTGCATTTGTGTGGGGACGTGCAGCGCTTGCTGCCGGAAGTTCGGGACACGTTGAACGTAACCAGCTTCGACACCGGTTTCCCGATAGACCATGGACGGTTGCGTCGCGAGTTGGGCCCCGATGTGGAGGTCTGGGGCGGACCATCTGTACCGTTCCTCCGGCATTCCAGCCCGGAGGAATGCTTCCGGGAGGCGGCGCGCATCCTGCATTCCGGGATCCTGGAGGGAAAGCGTTTCATTTTGCGCGAGGGCAACAACCTGGCGCCCAACACGCCCCTGGCCAATCTCGACGCCGTCTATGAGGCCGCGCGAACAGCCGGGCGTTACCGTTTGAACTGAAACACCTGTCAAACCACCGGACGCCTGACCGGAGCGTCAGGCCTCCGGTGGCTCCCAAGCCCTATCTTATTGCTCCGCTTGACAATTCCACCGGCACGATCGTGTGCTGTCCAAGGCTGGTGTTCGAAGCCGAATATTGTTAAAATATTAACGATATGCCGTCGGGCTTCGACGAGGACCGCTTCGCCATGACTCAGACCATACGAAATGCCCAGGTTGTTTACACCAACAAAGCGCATTGTCGCGACTGTTACCGGTGCCTGCGGGTCTGTCCGGTCAAGGCGATCAAAATGGAGGACGGGCAGGCGTTCGTGGTGGCCGAGCGGTGTATCGCGTGTGGCACTTGTATCCGTGAGTGTCCTCAAGGCGCCAAACAGTTCCGGAACGATGTCGAACGCGCGATGCGCCTGCTGGCGGAGTCCCGACAGGTAGCCGTAAGTGTCGCTCCGTCCTTTGCTGCGGTATATCCAGGAGAGTTGCATGCGCGGTTCATCGGCGCCTTGCGCCGGCTGGGTTTCACGTTCATCGCCGAGACGGCGGTAGGCGCGTGGCTGGTGGCCCAGGAGACCGCACGTATCTGCAACAGTCAGCCCGAACGGTCGCACATCTGTACGGCCTGTCCCGCGGTGGTGAACTATGTGGAGATATACGCACGGGATCTGCTGCCGCAGATGGTGCCGGTGGCGTCGCCGATGGTGGCCCATGCTCGGCGCCTGAAGCAGCGTCTGGGAGCGGACACGCCCGTGGTGTTCATCGGACCGTGTGTGGCCAAGAAAGCCGAAGCCGACCGGCCGCAATATGCGGGGATCGTCGATTGTGTGTTGACGTTCCAGGAGTTGAACGAGTGGATGGAGCGTGAACAGATTGACATCGCGACCTGTGAACCGGACCACTTCGATGAGTCGCCCGCAGGAGATGCCCGACTGTTCCCGTTGACTGGCGGAAGCATCCGTACGGCCAGTCTCGACTCCGACCTGCTGGCCGCCGACATGGTCTCGGCATCTGGCTTTGAGGAAGTCCGCGAGGCGCTGATGAACGCAGCCGGCGATGCGCCGCCACAGGTCATCGAGCCGCTGTTTTGTGATCAGGGATGCATCAATGGACCGGCGATATCGGTTGCGGGAAGCCTTTACCGGCGCCGGCGTGAGGTGATCGATTATGCCCAGCACCATCCGGGCATGGAGGCCGAGTATACCTCCGATCCGCTGACCGTGCGCACGGAGTACCAGCCGAGGCAGATTACCGAGCGCGTGATCACCGAAGCGCAGATCCAGCGCGTGCTGGAGCGCAGCGGGAAAGGCAATCTGGAAGACCAGTTGAACTGCGGCGCCTGCGGATATGCGTCCTGTCGGGACAAGGCGATTGCGGTCATCAAGGGTATGGCCGAACCCGAAATGTGCATCCCGCATATGAAGCGGCTGGCCGAGCAGCGCACCGATCGGATCATCGAGACCAGCCCCAACGGCATTCTGATACTGGATCAGCATCTGCGGGTGATCCATATGAATCCGGCGTTTCGACGGTTTTTCGGCTGTTCGGAGGCGATGCTGGGGCATCCGGTATCCGAAATCATGGATCCCGAGCCCTTCATGCGATTGACCGCCGGCGAAACAGACATTATCACCATGGTTGCGCGCCATGAGCGCTACGGGGTGGTCTGTCACCAGATCCTGTATGCACTGCCTGATGATGAGCAATACGCGGGTATCTTTGTCGACATCACCAACAACCGGGAAAACAAAGAAAAGCTCGATCGGCTGCGTGAACAGACAATCGCGCAGGCTAAGGAACTGCTGGACCATCAGGTGCGCATGGCGCAGACGATCGCGCGGTTCCTGGGCGAAAGCACCGGACAGGGTGAGGCGCTGCTGGACCGTTTGATGGAGTTGGCCAGCGGCGAGAACGGCGAACTTTTGGATGATGGCGTATGGTCAAGGGATACGTCCATGTAGAGATCGACGCCGTACAGGCGTCCAAGCGCGCCAATGGCCCGTGCGGCGATGTGGTGGAATGTGACCGCAGCGCCAACGCGACCACATTGATCGTGTGTGACGGGAAAGGTCACGGCACGTCCGCGTCGATTGCCGCACATATGTGCGCTGCTCGCCTTCTGGCGCTGCTGCGCAACGGGATGTCGCTGCGTAAAGCGTTTGCCCGGGTGGTGCAAACGATGGAACAGGCGCGTGACCTGGACCTGCCGTACAGCGTGTTCACTGTGGCGCGTATCCTGAACGAGGGGATCACCACGGTACTGAGCTACGAAATGCCGCCGCCCATGTTGGTCACCCGCCGGTATGCTCAACAGCTGCCGCAGCGTCCCCTGCAGATCAACCGTGTCACCGCCCAAGAGGTCAGCTGCCACATCGCACCGGAAGAGGGGCTGATCATCGTCTCGGACGGCATCACCATGGCGGGCATCGATTCGGGTATCCAAGGGATGGCGCGCGGCTGGAGCATTCAATCGATCTGCCGATACATCGGTGAAAACGTGGCCAATGGGGCGCGGTTCGGCAACGCCCCCCAACGGGTGTTGCGCCGCGCGCGGGAGTTGTGGGGGCGCACACTGGGTGATGATTGCAGCGTGGTGCTGGCCAGTTGTCGGATGGGCCGGACGGTCACCCTCTTCACAGGCCCGCCCGCAGATCCGGCGCGGGACGCGGAATGGGTCGATCGCTTTATGAGCGAAGACGGTCTGCGAGTGGTGGCGGGCGGCACCACCGCTCAGATAGTGGCCAACGAACTGGGTGTGAAGATCAAACCCGATACGTCGGTGCGCAGCAGTGTTTCGCCACCGGCCTACGTGATCCCGGGCGTGGATTTGGTCACCGAGGGCGCTATCACGCTCAATCAGGTGTACAACGTGCTGAACGCTCCACCGGACGCGTTCGATGAGCGAAGCTCCGTGACAGAATTATACGAGATGCTGCATGCGGCCGACCGTGTGCATATCCTGATGGGTATGGCGGTAAATCCCGCGACACGCGACATCGCCTATCAGATGAAAGGGATACTTCACCGGCACGCGATCGTACCGATGCTGGCCGACCGGCTGCGCGCCGCCGGCAAGCTGGTGATCGTGGAAGAGATGTATTGACCGCCCCGATCTGCCGCATGCCGGATCGAACCGATACAATAGATACTGCACCTTCAGATATTTCCGCTCCGGAGGCATACCCGTGATCGATCGATATCAGACCCCTGAGATGGCCGCGATCTGGTCGGCCCAACACAAGACCCAGGCTTGGCTCGATGTGGAACTGGCCGTGTGTGACGGGCTGGCCGAATACGGGTACATCCCCAAGGAAGCGGCGCGCGTCATCCGCGAGAAGGCAGGCTTCGATCTGGAGCGGGTGGCCGAACTGGAGAAAGAGACACGGCACGACGTGGTGGCGTTCGTGCGGAATGTCGAAGAGTTTGTGGGCCCCGAAGGACGCTACGTACACTTCGGGATCACCTCGTATGATGTGGTCGACACGGCGCTTTCGATGCTGCTGCGGGACAGCGCGGATCTGCTGCTCAAACGGTGCGACGCGTTGGGCGAGGTGATCGCCCGACGGGCGCGCGAACACCGATACACCCCGATGATCGGCCGCACCCACGGTATCCACGCCGAACCGATTACGTTCGGGTTCAAGCTGGCCGGCTGGTACGATGAGATGCAACGTAACCGCAAGCGGCTGGAGTTCGCCCGCGAAATGGTCGCGGTGGGCAAGGTCTCCGGAGCGGTGGGAGTACACGGAAACATCAGCCCTGAGGTGGAGAGGTACGTGTGTGAAAAGCTGGGACTTACCCCCGCTCCCACCTCCACGCAGATCATCAACCGTGATGTGCACGCCACGTACATGACCGCGTTGGCCATACTGGCCGGTTCGCTGGAGCGGTGGTCCACGGAGTTGCGGAATCTGCAGCGTACCGAAATCCTGGAGACGCAGGAGTACTTCGCCCCCGGGCAGACAGGGTCATCGGCGATGCCCCATAAGCGCAATCCGTGGAACTGCGAGACGGTAACCGGGTTGGCGCGCGTGGTCCGCGCCAACCTGATCCCGGCGCTGGAGAACATTGCGACCTGGCATGAACGCGACCTGTCGAACTCCAGTGTGGAGCGGATCATTCTGCCTGACAGCTCGATGGCCATGGACTTCATGCTGGTGAAGTTCATTGACATCCTCGACAGGCTGATCGTGTATCCGGAGAACATGAAGCAGAATCTGGAGAAGTTCGGCGGGTTGGTGTTCAGCGAACACGTGATGATGGCGCTGGTCGGCAAGGGACTGGCCCGTCGGGACGCCTACAAGATAGCCCAGCGCAACGCCGCCGCCGCATGGGAGAGCAAGGATATGCTCAGCGCGCTGCTGAACGATCCCGAGGTCATGGCGGTGTTGAGTGAGGCAGAGGTGCGTCAGTGCTTCGATCTGCAGCATCATCTGCGCTATGTGGATGAGACCTTCGCCCGCCTGGGACTGGATGGATGACAGAGCAGCGGGTGCGTATCACCACGGATGGAGCGTGCAGCGGCAATCCGGGTCCCGGTGGATGGGCCGCCATTGTGGAGATGGGACACCGGTACTTTGAACTGGCCGGCGGTGAACCGCAGACCACCAACAACCGGATGGAGATGACCGCTGTGATCGAGGCGCTGCGGCGTGTGCCGCCCGGCAGTCAACCGGAAGTGGTGACCGACAGCAGTTACGTTCGTGACGGTATCACCAAGTGGATCTTCGGTTGGAAGCGGCGCGGCTGGGTCCGTCCCGACGGCTCACCGGTGCTCAATCGCGATCTGTGGGAACAGATGGATGCGCTGGCGTCCACACGCGGCGCACGCTTTACCTTGGTGCGCGGGCACGCCGGTCATCCGTTGAACGAGCGGTGTGATGAACTGGCGGTGGCGTGTGCACGGGGAGAGACTCCGGAACTGCGCACCGGTGACGTGGCCTCTCTGCCCTCCCGTCAATCGGCAGCCGCTTCGCACGCCGGTTCAAATCAGGATCCCTCATCACCGGCTCCGTCTGGGCAGAAGCCTTGGTACATCAGTCTGGTGAACGGCGAGCTGCGGCGGCATGCCACCTGGCCGGAGTGTCAGCAAACGGTGAGCGGCGCGCCTCGTGCGCGGTACCGAAAAGTCACCGGTCCGGAGCAGGAGCGGGCGATCCTCAGCGAGTGGGGCTGCCGCCCGGACACATTCGACTGACGGAGCGTTTTGCCTCCCCCAATCTGATACATCGTTGCCGCATACTGGGGTATCTAATGGGTGTAACTTGGCTCCGGTCCCGGCCAAATGCCCGGACCGATGTTCGGAAAGGAGACGCCCATGGATGCTCAGACCCCGCGTATTCCGCTGATCGGCGAAGACGCTCCGGCCTTTGTGGCCGAAACCACACAGGGTACATTGAGGTTCCCTCAGGACTTCGCGGGAAAATGGGTGGTGTTTTTCAGCCATCCGGCCGACTTCACGCCCGTCTGCACCACCGAATTCATGACGTTTGCGGCCATGCAGGAAGAGTTCCGCGCACTGAATTGTGAACTGCTGGGGCTCTCGATCGACAGCACCTTCAGCCACATCGCCTGGCTGCGCACCATTAAGGAGAAGGTCGAATTCAAGGGGATGAAGGATATCGAGGTCACATTCCCCGTCATTTCGGACCTGACCATGGAGGTGTCGCGTCTGTACGGAATGCTGCAGCCTTCGGCGAGCAACACGCAGGCCGTGCGTGCGGTGTTCATCATCGATCCGAACGCGAAGATCCGCGCCATCCTGTACTACCCGATGTCCAACGGACGTAACATGGATGAGATCAAGCGGCTGCTGATCGCCATGCAGACGTCCGACCGCGAGAAGGTGGCCACTCCGGCGAACTGGGTTCCCGGCGATGAGGTGATCGTACCGCCACCCGGCAGCTGTGGCGCCGCCAAAGAGCGTATGGAAGGCTCGGACCCGGATGTCCGCTGCGTGGACTGGTTCCTCTGCTTCAAGAAGCAGAAGTAACGGTTTGTAACCTGCTTGGTATCCCCCGACGGACATGTCCGCCGGGGGATGTTTGTTCGGCCGGCCGCCACTGGTGCGGAAAAAGACCCTGCAAACGGTGCATGCTGGATGGTGTATCACTTTTCACCGGAGGCACACCATGCAAGACGCAGCAACCGAACCGCTCTTGTCAACGCGTGACGTGATCGAACGCACCGGCTTGCCGTACGGCCGGGTGCTTGGTCGACTGCGTAGAGGCAGTCTGCGCGGTCAGCGGATTGACGGCAGATGGTTCACTACTGAGTCAGCCCTGCGGGAGTCTTTTGGCGGCACGCACCGCGTGTATTTAGAGTGGCCGGTGGTGTTCACTAGCCGGCCTCTGCCGGATATATCCAATATGAGCATGGTACCGGATTGGGACTTCTTCAGCAGAACGGGGGAGACAATACCAGGACTCTACGGGGTTGGTCCCATCTATGATTTGGATGGCCTGCCCGTTGCCGTGCACAACACATTGCAGGAACTCCGGGAGGCGGTCGCCCGCCGTCCGGATTGTGAGTTGGCCGAATGGGCGACGCTTCTCATCGACGCCGACCCGCAATATGGGGAACTGATCGCAGGCATCAGCCACAACGACCGTGTCGTGGCCGCTGTGATTGCTGTGTGGCGGGAATAACTCCGAGGTATCTCACTGGGCGACATCCCATCCTGGAGCGCAAATTCGCAGAGAATGTTGGGTTGGGATGATTGCCGGTACAGAAAATGACCCTGTAAGTTGTGCTATACTAGGTCTATTCTGTGCCGTCGGTGCGGTGTGTGCCGAAGATGCCACAGATTGCCTGTCGTATGTGAGGAGAATCCATGCCCACCTTTATGCTGTCCACCGTTGGCACCGCTCTACTGACCAACGGTGCAGACTCCCATGAACGCGCTGAACTCTACCGTGTGGCGAACGCCCGCACATCAGAAGCTGTACCCGAACCCGTCCGATCGATGGTCGAGCGTCGGGTTCATGAACTCCGGAATAGACTGGATACCGCTCCGCCGGCAGACTTGAGCCGACTGAGTCCCGAACTGAACTCGATACTGCAGTGGTATGGCGGAAACTGGCCACAGGATCGATCCGATCAGCACCGGTTGGTGGTGACGGACACCTGGCTGTGTCAGTTGACCGGAGAGCTTGTGCAGCAGACCTTGCGCAACTATGGACTCAGTGCCGATATCTGGCGGCCTAAGGGATTGGATACGTCCAGCCGAGCGCGCTTTCTTCAGGGCATCGACCAGCTGGTCGCCCGGTGCCAGGATGAACTTCCCGGTTACCGGGAGGCGCGGTATCGGATCGTGTTCAACACCACCGGCGGCTTCAAGGGGGTGCTGGGATTCCTGCACGCCATCGCCCCGCTCTATGCCGACGAAGTGGTCTATCTGTTCGAAAGCAGCGCGGAACTGATCCGGGTGCCTTCGTTGCCGCTTCACATGGATGCGGTCCAGGTTGTTCAACCGCATGCGGCGCTGTTGGGGATGCTTGCGGAGTCTGATGCGATGATCCCCGCCGATCAACTGCCATCCCTGCCGCAGCTGTTGGTTGAAGACGTGACCGACAACGGGGTGACCTATGTTTCGGCAAGCCCTTGGGGCAAGCTGTTATGGCGTGAAGCGTGTGATGCCGTGCTGAAGGATGAGCTGCTGGATTGGCCGGGGCTGATCATCACCGACGGGTTCCGTCAGGACTTCCGGGCACAGACGGACCATAACCTGCGTGTGGATCTGCAGAAAACCCTGGCGAAAGTCGCCGGGTTGTGGAAGGAATCCGGCGGAGATGCGGCGAAACTGAAAGACAGCGGCGGATTGGACTACAGCCGCCTGGCTCATGTGGGCGATGGCCGATCGGACCACTTCCGTGTGAATCGCCAGTATCGGGTGATCTGCCGTGCAGAGCAAACCGAACTCGTACTGCACCGGTTTGTCAGCCATGCCGAGATGGATCAAATGAGGTAAACGCATATGCCGTATGTTTTGGTAAGTTTCATAGGCACCGGGCACAGAGCCAACGAGAAGACGCCTGGCCGGTATATAACAACCCAGTACCGGTTCGCCGATGAAGATGTGGTGGAGACCGATCTGTTCGGGGTGGCGTTGCTACACCATCTGAAGTCCCAGGGACGTACAGTCGATACGTGGCTGCTGTTGGGCACCAAACAGTCCAACTGGGATGTGTTGCACTCGTGTGTGCCCGACAATGAGCAGATCCAGGAACAGGCGTTGGAGATAGCCCACCGCGTCGAGAA
Source organism: uncultured bacterium (assembly GCA_964650005.1). GTDB lineage: Bacteria > Armatimonadota > HRBIN16 > HRBIN16 > HRBIN16 > CAZHSN01. The sequence continues at coordinate 82,959 of CAZYPZ010000016.1, forward strand.
GGGGCTGGTCGATCAGTCTCTGTTGGATGCCTGGGCCTCCGCCCTGCAAGATGCGGGAATGACGCCGAAGCCGGTCCCATGTCTGGTGGGCCCCTGTGATACACCGCATAGTCAGAGCGCACTCTGGAACGCGTTGCTGGATAATCTCCCGAATGACTCCCATGTGTTCATGGATATCACCCATGGCCTGCGACACCAGCCGGTACTCGCCACGTTCATGCTGGGTCTGTTACGTACGTTGCGTGAGATCTCGCTGGAGGGTGTTTACTATGGCGCGCTCGAGTTGAAACAGGATAACCTTGCGCCGGTACTGGAGTTGGACTGGTGCCGCCAACTGTTCGACTTGACCGAGTCACTGGCCACCATGAAGAACACAGGCGTTATCACTCCGCTGGTTTCAGCACTCGGTATCAGCGGGCCTGTCAGTGGCAAGCTGCATAAATTCGCGGTGCTGGATGACCTCATGCATCCCAATGCATCTGCGGAGATGGCACGCCAGCTCGTTGGTGAGTTGAGCAAACTCTCACTTTCATCGCCAATCCATCAGTCACTGCTCCCTGAAATGCAGAAGCGTATACAGGAGGTGTCGAAGGGTAATCGCTCGGACCATTTGATTGACCGCGCACAAAACAGTTGGAAGCGGAAGAGCTACAGTAAGGCGCTGCTGGAATTGCAAGAAGCGATCATGTCGTGTGTGCGTGATAAATATGGCATCAAGGACGACGAAGCAGGTAATCGACAGATCAAGTCTGTTCTTAAGCATTACAGCGGGCCCTATTGCGCCACTTTTGATACGCTGAAGAACTTGCGTGACGGTGTAGCCCATGGTTTCACTAATGAACACAAAATCAACGACAAGGATATAGACGAAATAGGCAAACTGTTCGACGAAGGCGTGAAGATGTATTTTGCCATAAAACGAGGTGAAATTCATCTGACTTTCTGAAAGAGGTGATGCGCGCCAATATACCGGCTGTTCACTATTTATTTTTTGCTTGCTAAGAGGAGGAAACATGCGCAAAGTGCCTGATCTTCCGACCGCGAAGCTGGAGCCACCGCGGAGAGAACCGTTGTTTCATTGTCAGATTGAGGTGGTCACGCCAATGTTTGGCGGTGGATGTGAGACACGTTCCGTGGACACAACCCGCCTGGTGACCGCTCGAAGCGTCCGAGGCCATTTACGCTTTTGGTGGCGCGCCTGCAAGGGCGCGCAGTACCCGACGTCAAAGGCACTACATGACGCCGAGTCCGCCATTTGGGGATCAACATCGCTGCCGGATAAACCAAGGCCATCGGCCGTTGATGTTGTTGTGGAAGTCACGAAAACCGGTTCTGATTGGAAGTTGTCTTCTCTTGATAAGTACAACAGGCTGAATTATGGCCTGTTTGCCTTTAAGAAGGATAATGATCAGCCCGAAGCCACAGGTAGAGATGGGGTGGCATTTACGCTGACGGTTTTTGGCCAAGCAGAGGTCAAAAGCGATATCCAGGCGGCCTTGTGGGCTTGGTTGCTGTTTGGTGGTGTGGGCGCAAGAACACGGCGAGGCTGCGGAAGTCTGTACTGTGTCGACGGGTACTCCCCCAAACTCTCGGATTTTCGTAACCATGTGGTGTCTGTATCTACGCCGGATGAGTGTCGGATACCCATCTTGCAAGGCGCCCGGATCTTGTCCGGAAGCGATCCGAAAGATGTACTCAAAGCCTGGGAAGAAGCGAATGGATGGATGTATGATTTTCGGCAGAAACCCGGGTTTGCCAGGAATAAAGGCGACGGCTCCAGGCCTGGCCGCAGCCGATGGCCCGAGCCTGACTCCATCCGCCGGATCACAAAAATGCATGCGCCATCTCACGCACCCGTACATAAAGCCGGCGTCTATTTCCCCCGAGCGGATCTGGGGCTGCCCATCGTGTTCCATATGAAGACCGCAGGTGATCCTTCAGATACGTTGCAGCCGAATGGCGCCGGAAAAGCACGTATGGGTTCACCAATTATCCTGAAGCCGCTTATTCAGTCCGCAGGAAAAGCTGTTCCCATGGCAGTAATATTGCATGCCCCTCATGCATGGGATCATCCGGATGGCTTGATCCTTAATCAGTCACGGTATGAGCTTGATAAAGCCGACTTGAAAGATCCGGATAAGAACAAGCGCGTTGAACCGCTAGAAGGTTTACAACCACGTGAGGCGTTCATGGCATATGTGAAGAAGCAATGTAGAGCCAAGGAGGTGCCGCTGTGAGCCAATACCTCATTGCGATCTCCCTGGGACCGGTGCAAGAGTTCATTGCTGCCGGTCGACGGTTGCGGGATCTGGCCGCCGGGTCTCGCCTGCTGTGTGAGCTGTCACGGGCAGCGGCAATCTGGCTGCGGGAGCAAGACGCCAAGCTGGTCTTTCCGGATCCCGAATCGCTTGAGCAGATGGATGGGCTGCCGAAAGCGGCCAACAAACTGGTGGCGTTAGTGAAAACCGACGAGCCAGCCAAGCTGATGCGTCACCTCCGGCAATACCTGAATGAAGCCATCAAACAGAAACGCCAGAAGATGGTGAGGGACTTTGAATTGGATGGGCTGGTTGACATGCACGTGTTGAACGACCAGACCAGCCACTTTCTGGAGTTTTACGCCGCTTGGGTGGAATGCCCTACCGACGCGCAGTATGCGTCCGCCCGGAAGCGGGCTGACCAGCTATTGGCAGCGCGCAAGGCGACCCGCGAATTCACCCAGCCGCAGAGCCGGTCGTATCCGAAGAGTACCTTGGACGGCGGTCGGGATGCCGTACTGATCTACCATGAAAAAGCCGATGGCCCGACCAAGACCGCCTGCCGCAAGATAGGGTTGCGTCCACACGAGCAGTTGGACGGTGTGTCGTTGCTGAAACGCTGGATCGGCGGCAGCGATGAGGGCGCCAACTTTGTCTCGATGGCGCGCATCGCCGCGGATCCGTTCATTCGCTCGCTGAACGCCGAGCACCTCGAGACGTACAAGGCATCGATAAAACAGATCACCTCCGCGATGCCGTGTTCGTTACCGCAATACAGCGCGTTCCCATGGGATGTCGCCTGGTTCTTCGAGCCTAAACCGGAGGACGAGGAAGATCCCTGGGCACCACAGATCGAGGCGTTCTTCCGGCTGCCTCAGTCGCTCAAATTGACCACTAGACCGTATCCCTATGTCGCCATTGTATTGGCTGACGGCGATGGCATGGGCGCCTGTATCAACGAGCAGAAGGACATGGTCGCCAATCAGCGGCTGTCTTCGGCGCTGACGCAATTCGCCGCGGAAGCGGAACAGATCGTCGCGAACCATCACGGTCTGCCGATCTACTGTGGTGGTGACGATGTACTGGCGGTGCTGCCAACGGATACCTGCGTGCAGTGCGCCGATGCGTTGCGCAAGGCGTTCGCTCAGCACATCCGGAAGGCAGAGCTTACCGGCAGTACGCCCACTCTGAGTGTGGGCGTGTCGGTCAGCCACTACAGTGATCACCTGCAGGTCCAGCTCGATCGTGCCCGTAAGGCGGAACGTGCTGCGAAGAGCGGCGCCAAGAACCAGCTGGCAGTCACCGTACAGACGCGATCCGGTGGAACGGGTCCCGTCGTGGTGCACTCGTGGAACATGGATCCCGTGAACACCGTATGGGCGAAGTGGTTTGACCTGTACGCAGCCAACGCGATCGCTCACGGTACGCCCTACAAACTGCGCGAGCTGGCTCGCGAGTTGGTCCCCGGTGACACGACGCAGAACCCCATCGTGGATACACGTGTCGCGGTGGAAGAGGTGAGGCGGGTTCTGGCGCATGGCCGGGAGTCAGGCGGAGACCGATCTATCGATCCCCGGCTGGTCAATGAGATCGTGGATCAGCTGGATACACGTAACCTGTGGGACAGCATGACACGAATGGTGGACGAGATGCTGATCGCACTGGAACTGCGGAACGCGCGAGTTTGAGGAGGAGTGTCATGACAGAACTGATCATACAGCCGCGCGACCCGCTGTTGGTTCGGGATGGCCGGCCCTTTGCCGCCCAGCCCGGCGCGCGCGCTTTCACGCTGGATTGGCCGCTACCGGCCACGCTGGCCGGGGCGCTCAGGACGGCAGTGGGCAACGCGCTGCGCGTCGACTGGTCCGATGAATCGGCATCGGAGCTTGTGCGTCGAATCCGGGTGGCCGGTCCGTTGCTGGCGGCAAACACCGATGGCGCCTGGCATCTGTACATGCCCGCACCTGCGGACGCAGTGGTGTTTAAATCCGGCGATGAGGGACAACCTGTGCGGATATCGCGCTTGAGGGTGTCCCACCTGGGGGACACCGAAGGCTGCGACCTGCCCGACGGATTGAACCCGTTATTGGTGACAGATAGCCCGGGAACGAAGCCGGCCGCCGATGCGCCGCGTTGGTGGCGACTGGATGCCTGGATCGAATGGGCGATGGGGCAACAGCCGGACTTGGCAGGCCGCTCCCTCCAGGCGTTGCCAGTGGAAGAGCGGGTGCACGTGGCCATCGGGAAGGAAGGCACCGCCGTCGAAGGGCAGTTGTTCAGCACGGTGGGGCTGTGTTTCGACGATCGACATGAACCCGTGGCGCTTACATGCCGCCTGCAGGCTCCCGATCTGCCCGAACTGCCGGGTTGGATTACACTGGGAGGCGAACGGCGGATCAGCCGCATGCAGCCCGAAACAGGGCTTTGGCCCGATGCCCCCCAGCAGTTGATCGATGCGTTGACCGGGGCGACGCGTGTCGCGTTGTACCTGGCCACTCCGGCGGTGTTCAAAAAGGGGTACCGCCCGGGATGGGTGGAAGGTCAGGCGCCTCTGGACGGGCTGCATGGCGCCCGGTTGGTGGCCGCTGCGGTTAACCGCCACGGTGCGGTCAGCGGATGGGACTTGCGCGCGGCGCAGCCCAGACCGGTGCGCTGGCTGGCGCCTGCAGGCAGTGTTTATTTTTTGGATCTGGTCAGCCCGCTCACTGCCGAGCAGGCGAAAGCCCTCTGGATGAAACCGATAGCGGATGAGCCCTTCCATCGCCATGACGGTTATGGCTTGGCGTTGCCGGGCGCTTGGGACTATACCGAGTAAAGGAGCGAATGCATGGATACCCGTATGCTGTTTTTTCAGGCGCTGTCACCCGTTCATACCGGTACCGGGCAGTCGGTGGATGTGATCGACCTGCCGGTCGCCCGTGAGAAAGTCACCAACTGGCCGTATCTGCCGGGGTCGGGACTGAAAGGAGTGTTTCGCGATGCCTGCGAGGGACTGCCGTTCCACCTGGAGGCGTTCGGCCCGGAGACAAGCAGTGCATCGGAAAGCGCCGGAATGTTGTTGTTCAGCGATGCCCGGTTGTTGTGCCTGCCGGTGCGTTCGTTCTACGGCACGTTCGCATGGTGTACCTGTCCGGCCGTGATCGCCCGGCTGAACCGCGACCTGAAGGCCGCCGGCTCTGCGGTTTGCCTGGATACCGTATCTCCCGCAGCCGACACGGCCGCCATCGGCACAGCCAATTGCGTGCTCACACAGAACGGCAATACGGCATACCTCGAGGACCTGGACATCATGGTCGAGAAGTCGGGGGCGGATCAGCTGGCCGCGGCGTTGGCGCAGTGGCTGTTCGACGATGACACGGCGCGCAAACTGTTCACCGAGCGGTTTCTGGTACTTTCGGACAATATGTTCACCTTCCTGGCGGAGACCGGAACCGACGTGAGCGCACGGATTGCGATCAGCGATGAGAGCAAAACGGTCGCCAAGGGCGCCTTGTGGTATGAAGAGGCGATCCCCATGGAGTCTCTGTTCTGGGCACCGCTGGTGGCGGATGTTCGGGGCGACGTGAAGCCGGCCTCTCTGTATGGGCTGATCGACACGGTGACGCCCAAGATCGTACAGATAGGCGGCAACGCAACCGTCGGCCGGGGACTGGTACGCTTCGCGCTGGTGGAGGTATAGCCATGCTCACCCGTCAACAGGAGTTTCTGAAACGCGCCGCGGCGGATGTGGCCAGTGTCGGACAGGAAGACAAGGCGGTTCAGCAAATCTACGGCGGACTCTGTCACAAACTGCCGGTAATGATCCGCACGTGTGGATTGTGCCAGTCTGCGGCGTTCATTGCGGATAAGGTATCCGGTCACGATGCACGAGCAACAGCCTATCGCTATCTGCAACAGCACGCGATGGGCGTATTGCAAATGCGAGGTATTCCCGCGTCAAACAGCTCTCTGGATGCTCTGGCGCGTACACTCCCCGTGCAGGATTACGTGCGCGCCACGCGCGAGCTGCTGGATGCCTGGGTGTACTACAAGCGGATGGCGGTGTCCGTGCTCAAGGTCAAGAGCGCTGCCGACGCGGATGGAGACCAGTCATGAACGCCCGACGGGATGCGCTGAATGCGCTTCAGTTCGATAAACTCAGTCACGCCGGATTGGCGCTCGATCGGTACGTCACTCATTTGGGCAGTGATGAAACGAGTATTTCAGCGCGCAAGACTCTGTTTGAGGCCATGGTCGGCTCCGGGGTTTCCACCGTGTACAGGGAGGCCTACAAGCGCTGGAAGCAGATGCTGACCTCGATGGACTGTGTACAGGCCCACGAATGCCTGCTGCAGCGCGCCGTGAAAACCGGTGAAGTGGAGATCGCGGACCGGATGCTGATCGGCATGGGCAACGAGGGGGTGCTGGAGACCAATATCACGCTTCAACGCGTGTATGGTGTTCCGTACATACCCGGTTCCGCGCTCAAGGGGTTGTGCCGCCACTATGTGCAGCACCATCTGAAGGAATCCCCGGATCTGAACATACTCTTGCATGTGCTCAGCGGCAGCACCGATGCGGCCGGATATATCACCTTTTTCGATGCCTGGTTCGTGCCCGAAAGCGCTCAGGGAAAGCCCCTGGGAATGGATGTGCTCACGCCGCATCACCCGGAATACTACAGCTCCGATGGCAAGAACGGATGGCCGAGCGATTTCAATGATCCCAACCCGGTGCGCTACGTCAGCGCCAAGGGAAAGTACCTGGTGGCGATCCAAGGCCCCAACAGGGAATGGACCGATCAGGCCTGGAAGCTGTTGATACGCGCTCTGGAAGACTGGGGCGTGGGCGGCAAAACCAGCAGCGGATATGGTCGGATCAAACGGGTGCCGGTAAAGGAAGACGGTGCTAAATCAGAAACAGAGCGTTCTGAGTGGAAAAACGTTCTGGTTCAATACGATGCCTCCAGGCAGATCTTGTCGGTCACACACCAAAACAAGAAAGCCATATCGACTCCCGAGGTAACAAAAAAAACGATGGACGCCTTGTCTCAGGAGGCTCGTGACCGCGTCAAGAAGAAGAAGTCCATGACAGCTAACGTGACGGTCGAGATCAAAGGCAACAGCTACATCATCATCGACGTAAAACCTGTGTGACCACACGCAAGGGCCTGCGACGTCTTGGCAGGCCCGTGCCCTACCTTTCCTCCGGCAGGAATCGTCCCCGCTTATGGCGTAGCCATGGCGGGGAGCTTTTTTTCAGCTATGGGAGGGGTGTTATGGACTTGTTGCCTGTCGGTCTGCTGGCCGCAAGCGTCGCGGGCGCCGATGGCGTACCGGCGCGATGGCCCGCGCATATCCAGCGAGTGCTGGATACGGTCCCGCCGCTGAAGTACCGGCGAGGTCGAAGGCTGCCGCTTTACCTGTGGCCGGCCATGGATCCGGGCCGGTTGAGCCAGACAGATGCCGACTGGCTGGTGCGCGAGCTGGACCGACGGGGCGTTGGGCTGGTCTGCCGCTGGGACTGGAGCCAGAAGGAGCAGAGCCTGGCCGATGCGCTGGTGGTGGCGCGCGCACAGCATCGGCGCAGATTGCTGGTGAACATCGATGCCACGTCCTGCCTGTATGCGTTTTTCGACGGGGACCCGCGAACGGCGCATGTCGATGCGGAGGGGCAGCCCTTCTGGGACACCTCGTTCGGACCGCCGCATATCGGCTGTCCGTTCGCCATCGACTACCGCCGTCCGGCCATCCGGGAGCGGATCGAGTGGTTCGCCGATGCATACCTGCGTGAAGGTCTTAAACCCGGCTTCGTGTTCGCCGACTGGGAGGTAGACGGCCCCATGGAGTGGAACGGTGCCTGGGAGGCCTCCAAACGTTGCCGGCGGTGCCGCGAACGGATGCCGGAGATCGACAACTTTCTGGCGTTCCAGAAGACGCTTCGCGACTTGCGGGCGGACCTGCAGCACGATGTCTACGCGGAGCCGTTGCGCCGACGCTTCCCGGACGTGTTGGTGGGCAACTATGCGGTCTACCCCAACGATGGCTTTCGCTACTGGTATGACTACTTCGAAACCGAAGATCCGACGGCGCCAGGGCTGAGCGACCAGAGGGCGCGCTATCGCCACTGGGCGAGTGAGTTCGAAGCCTCCGGATACACCTTCGCGATGCCGGTGGTCTACACCTGGGAACGGATCTGGAACTGGTTCGATTATGAACCGGGCGATTACCGCTGGTTCTCCAACATGTTGCGCGTGGCGTCCAACGCCGGCCGGCACACTCCAGCCGGCGTTCCCGTGATCAGTTTTGTTCACTGGCATACCACCGCCCCGTCGGATCCGCCCAATCCATCCGTTCAGCAGATGAGTGAGTCCGCTTATCAGGAGCTGCTGTGGCACATGCTGTTGCGCGGTATCGACGGCTTCTTTCTCTGGTGCATGCCGGATGAACAGGTCAAGGAGATGTCCCTGCTTCACCCGGTATGGGCGGCGGCTCAGGAGTATGGCGACTTCCTGGATCACGGCGTTCCGGTCTGCTTCGATGTGCCCATGCGCCCTGCGCCGGTGGTGTCTGCTCTGCTTTGGGGTGACCGGTTGCTCGCACGGCGCACGGACTACGGTACAGCGGGAGATCCGGTGGAACTGATGGTGTACGGGCGGCCGATCCGCATACCCGCTTCACCCGGACGCTGCCAGCTGTTATCTGTGAGCCGTGGCCGATGAAACCGCGCGTGGGTGGGGGCAGGAATGACCCGCCGATGGAACGTATCGTCAGATGGACTGCCAGAAGGAGGCGACCGGCCGTGAGGATCGATCCCGGTAATCTGACCCGTACACTGCGCGAACTGGATGTGTGGCTGATGCCGCAACCCCGGCAACTGACGTTAACCGGTACACCCTGTGACCTCAAACACTGCAACGGTGTGTACGCCATCGGCACGCAGGGCGTTCAGCGTCGGCTTGCCGCGGATACGCGGGACAGACTGCGAAACGCCTCCGGCGTCTCGCTCCGCGTGATGTCATCCGCCCCTGTGTCGCCTTGCCTGGTGCTGGAGCTTTGTCGCAACGGCCGGGTACGCCATCGGTCCGCTATCCGCGACGCCCACCTGAAGGGACTGGGCGATCAGGGGTATGTGCTGCATATCGACAGCCACGGCGTGCATGCCGCAGCGACCGGTTACGAAGGGCTGGTATATGCCACGCGAACGCTGGCGCAGATCGCTGCCGGGCGAACGGTGTTGCCCGGGATCAGTATTCGCGACTGGCCGGCGATGCGGTACCGAGGCATCCATTACGATATCAGCCGCGGTCAGATGCCCACCGACGACACGCTGCGCCGGCTGTGCCGGCTGATCGCGGATGTCAAGATGAACCTGATGGAACTGTACATCGAGGATACGTTCCAGTGGCGCTCGCACCCGACGATCAGCGCACCGGAAGCGATCACCGCGGAGCAGGCCAAGGCGCTGTTCCGGTACGGTACGGGGCTGCAGGTCGAGATCCACCCGATGCTGCAGGTGCTGGGGCATTTCGGCATCATCGGCAGCAAACCGGGTTACCAGCAGTTCATGGTGCCGGGAGGCGCCACGGTCGACATCCGCAAACCCGAGGCGCTCCAGTTCATGCGTGAACTGGTGACCGAGATTGTCGAAGCGTTTCCGGGACGTTTCCTGAATGTGGACATCACCGAGATCGATGACCACCTGTTCGCGCAAACGGGAACCGATCAGGAACAGCTGACCGAGTTGATCCTGCAGTACGTGATGCAGCTGCGCGAGTGGATCAGGCCATACGGTACGCGTCTGATGATCGCGCAGTGCCAGCTCTCTGCCGCAGGGTCGCTGGCGGGTATCGGCTCGGTCATCGACCGGTTGCCGAAAGATATCGCCATCGGCAGCTATTATACCGCGGAGTTTTATGGCGGGTGGGAGCGTGACTATCCCCGTCTTCAGGCGCTGGGGATCGACTTCATGGTGCAGGCGTGGATCGATTCGCATGGCCATATCATGCCGCACGTGCGGCACAGTATGGACTTTTCGGACATCACCGTCAGCCGCGGACTGCAGCATGGCGCCTGTGGCAGTGTCACCTGCGATTGGGGAGATGCGGGCCATTACCATTTCGCGGGGCTGACCTGGTATCCGCTGCTCTATCACGGCGTGTCCGCCTGGTGTGGCGGTGCGGTCGATCGCGACTATTTCAACCAAGCTTACTGCCGTCAACTGTTCGGTATGCGTGGCGATGCGATCGCCCGGGCTATCCAGCTGGCGGGCGACATCAACGCGCAGCCCATGGTCATCCGTACCGAGTCCGGCGAGACGCCCATCCCGCCCTATGCCGGCAACAGCACCTTCGGGCGGTACTATTATGAGTTCTTCGGCGATCCGTTCACCGATCCGCGTATCACCGAGATCGCCGATCCGTTATGGAAGGGACGGGAGATCCTGGCGCCGGCCAATCGTGCCGCTGCGCTGCTGTCCGCCGCGCTGACAACCGCCCGAAGCAACCGAGACAACTTGGAGCAGTTGCTGTTCGCCGCGCGCAACTACCAGGCGATGGGGCAGAAACTGGTGCTGCGTGCCCATGAGTTGAACCCGGAAATCCCCCGGGAGCAGGTACGACGTGAACTGCAGCAACTGGTGGACACCTATCGCCTGTTGCGCGCGGACTTCGCCCGTCTGTGGCTGGCCGAAAACCGCGACAACGCGGGATACCGGGAGCTGTTGAGCCGATATGACCGACTGATCGACGCCCTGCAGCGCCGGATGAGTGAATGGACATGATCAGGAAATGAATGGCGCCGGCGCCGATGGCAGCTCTGAGCAGGGTATGGCGATGCTGCTGCTGCGCACCATGATGAGAAGTGAGCGATGCAACGGTATTTGCCCGTCACCATGCGGCATTGACCGGAAGCGATGGACAGACACAGGCCGCTCGCCACAACTAACGGGAGACCACACATGAACCAAGCGACCGATACATCCGGATCCGATGCGTTGCACTGGGAAGGACTTGCGCATTTGACCGATACGAACCGCTGGGCGGACGCCCCGGCGTTGAGCGTCGCTTCGGACGGCGCACTGTGGGCTGCCTGGCTGTCCCGAGAGCCCCACGACCGGGAACAGCTGATGGCCCGGTGCACGCGTGATGGGCTTCATTGGGAAGCGCCGCAGACAATCCTCTCCGGTGCGCTGGAGCAGCCGGCGGTGGCGGGGTTGTCGGGCGGTGTGGCAGTGTTCGCGTGTGTGGAGATCGCTTCCGAAGGTTGGCGTCTGCGTACGGCCGTCCTGATGTATTGGTTCAGCGTGAATTGGAGAATCTGCCATTCTCAATGTAACAGATGGT